>CAWHWZ010000005.1:0-202694 GCA_963833205.1 uncultured Solirubrobacterales bacterium
GCGGTGCTGCTCGTCAGGCCAAAGCTCTCGAGCTCCTCCGGCAGGCTCGACGCGTAGCGCGAGGTCGACGATCCGATGAACACCCCGGTGTCGCTGCCGCGCAACGATACCGGGTCGATGCACGCATCCTCAAACACCTCCCACGCCGTTTCCAGCAGCAACCGCTGCTGCGGATCCATCGCCAGCGCCTCATTCGGACCGATACCGAAGAAGCGCGCATCGAAATCAGCGACGTCGTAGATGAACCCCCCCTCACGTGTGTAACACGTGCCAGGACGATCAGGGTCGGGGTCATACAAACGCTCCAAATCCCACCCACGATCCTCCGGGAAACCCCCAATCGCGTCCCGGCCACCCGCCACCAACTCCCACAACTCCCCCGCCGAACGCACCCCACCCGGAAAACGACAACTCATCCCCACAATCGCAATCGGCTCCTCTGAGCGCCGGCGCACACGCGTGGCGGGCGCGCGGCGCCCATCCTCGCCAACGCGTGAGCGCAAGTACCTCGCAACCGCCACCGGGGTCGGATAATCGAAGACCAGCGTGGCCGACAGGCTCAGCCCCGTCGCCTGGGTGAGGTGGTTGCGAAGCTCGATCGCGTCCAATGAATCGAAGCCCAGCTCGCTGAACTGCCGCTCGGGGTCGAGCGCCCCCGCGGACTCCAACCCCCGCACAACCGCCACCTGCTCGGCCACCAGGCTCAGGATCGCGCGATCCCATTCAGGCTCTGCCAGGTCCCGCAGCCGCCGTCCGAGCGAGCTTTCATCCGCGCCCGCACCACGCTCGGAGATCGGAACCAGCGCGCGCAGCAACGCCGGGAGCGTGCCGGCTCGCGCCTGCCAACGCAGCGCGGCGCCCACCAGCCCCACCGGCACCAGCAGCGGCCTGCCCACCAACCGAGCCTGGTCGAACAACTCGAGGCCCTGCTCTGTTGAGAACGCAACCACGCCTGTGCGCTGCATTCGCGCATGCTCGGCCGCGCCGATCTCATCCACCATCCCCTCCTGCCAGGGACCCCACGCCAGCGACATTCCGGCCAAGCCTTCGGCGCGACGTCGCTGCGCGAGCGCGTCCAAGAAGGCGTTGGCGGCGGCGTAGTTGCCCTGCCCCGGTGACCCGACGATACCTGCAAGGGAGGAGAACAGAACGAACTCCTCCAGTTCCAGGCCACGGGTGAGCGCATCCAGGTTTTCGGCCCCGCCGACCTTCGGTCCGAGCACTCCCTCCAACTGCGTCGGGGTAAGCGTCGCGATCACCCCGTCATCCAGCGCACCGGCAGCGTGCACCACGATCCGTAGCGGATGCTCATCGGGGATCGAAGCCAGCACACTCGCCAACTGCTCACGATCGGCCACATCGCAAGCCGCCAGCTCGACCTCACAGCCCAGCTCCCGCAGCTCCCCCTCGAGCGCTGTCGCGCCCTCGGCCTGCGCACCACGGCGACTTACCAGCAGCAGGCGACGCGCCCCGTGCACCCGTGCCAGATGCCGCGCAAGCTGTGCGCCCAGCGCGCCGGTGCCACCTGTGATCAGTACGGTTCCCTGGCCGTCGGGCAACTGCTGCGCGGGTGCGGGCTGGCCGGGCGACACCGGCGCAGGTGCGGGCTGGCCGGGCGACACCGGCGCAGGTGCGGGCTGGCCGGGCGACACCGGCGCAGGTGCGGGCTGGCCGGGCGACACCGGCGCAGGTGCGGGCTGGCCGGGCGACACCGGCGCAGGTGCGGGCTGGCCGGGCGACACCGGCGCAGGTGCGGGCTGGCCGGGCGACACCGGCGCAGGTGCGGGCTGGTCGGGCGACACCGGCGCAGGTGCGGGCTGGTTGGGCGACGCAGCCGCAGGTGCGGGTTGGTTGGGCGACGCAGCCGCAGGTGCGGGTTGCGCGTCGAGCGCCTCTCGCACCGCCGGCGTGGCGCCCCGCGTCGATACTTGCACCCGTGCAAGCCGCGGTACGTAGCCACGACCCTCGCGCAACGCCAGCTGCGGCTCGTCCATGGAGAGCTCCCCGATCAAAGCCTGCCATGACGCCGCGCTGCCGTCGACGTCGCGCAGCAGCAAACGGCCGGGGTGCTCCGCCTGCGCGCTGCCCACCAGCCCCCAGCAGGATGCCTGTACCAGCGCTGGCGCCTCCCCCTCACAGGGAGCCACGGCGCCGTTGCTGACGAGCACCAGACAGCAGGCGGCCACTCGCTCCTCGGCCAGCCACTCCTGCAGAAGCCGCAGGGTTTCGCTCAGCGCCACCGGCACTTCAGTCGGCGCCTGCAGGCCGCCGGACACACCAGGATCGCCGGTCGACGCCGGGGCCACCCGATCCTCGGCGACCACAGCGGCGGATCCCTCACGCGCACATTCCCCGCCTGGCGCCGCGACGAGCACCACGTCGGGGGCCGGCACGCCCGTGTGGAGCGCCTCGCACAACGCCTGCAGATCGGCATAGCGCTCCTCGACACCGGTAGCCTGTAGCTCGCCTAGCAGCGCCACGCGAGACTCACCGCGCGCCGCGCCCTTCTCGGCCGGCAGCCACTCGATGCCAAACATGCAGTCCTGCGCCGGCCGTCCGGCGCCCGTCAGCCGAGCGGCCTCCACCGGCCGGTAGGACACCGCGTCGATCGAAATTGCCGGCGCCCCGCGGTCGTCCAGCGCGGCCACGCTCCACGCCGAACGGCCGGCCGGAGCCACCCGCACCCGCAGCGCAGATGCGCCGCGCGTGCCGCGGCGCACGTTGCTGAAACTGAACAGCATCGCCGCGCGCTCCTCCTCGCGCTCCTGCAAGACCGACCCGCCGCCCTGCAGCGCGGCGTCGAGTAGCGCGGGATGGATCTGAAAGCGTGCTGCCTGATCGACGTCGAGCGAGTCGAGCGCAACCTCGGTGAAAAACTCATCGCCGCGCCGCCATGCCGCCCGAATTCCGGTGAACGCGGGGCCGTAGGCGAACCCCACAGCCCCCAGGCGCCGGTACAGCTCACTCGGATCGAGCGGCTCGGCTCCCTCCGGAGGCCACGTCTGGGCTGCCAGCTGCTCTATCGCACTCGATTCGGGGGCCTGCCAACCAGCCGCCAGCACGCCCCGTGCGTGACGAGTCCACCCGCCTTCGGGCGGTTGGATGTCACTCACCGAGTCATCCTGCTCGCGCGAATGGATCTCGAACGTCCGTAGGCCCGACTCGTTGGGCTCGTCGACCCGCAACTGTAATTCAAACGCATCGCGGGCCTCCAGCAGGAGCGGCGCCTCGAGCGTCAGCTCCTGCACCGTCTCGCATCCGATCTCGGCGCCGGCGGCAAATGCCAGCTCGAGGAACGCGGT
The DNA here is from genome assembly GCA_963833205.1 of uncultured Solirubrobacterales bacterium. Taxonomy (GTDB): domain Bacteria; phylum Actinomycetota; class Thermoleophilia; order Solirubrobacterales; family Solirubrobacteraceae; genus Palsa-744. The sequence continues at coordinate 3,303 of CAWHWZ010000005.1, forward strand.
TCCCGGCACAACGACCTTGTCGAGCAGCACGTGGTCGCCCACCCATGGTTGGCCGTCGATCGAGAGGCGGCCCGTGAACAACCACTGTTCGCGCTCACCCGCCAGGCAGGCCACCGCCCCGAGCAGCGGGTGCTCGGCGGCGCGCAAACCCACCGAGCGCAGATCCCCTGCATCCACCGGCGATTCGATCCAGAAGCGCTCTCGCTGGAACGCATAGGTGGGCAGGTCGACGCCACACGCTCCCTGCTCGGCGAACAACGCCGACCAGTCGACCCCGGCGCCTGCCGCGTGCGCCCGCGCAAGCAGCTCCACGAAACTCTGCGCCTCAGGCCGGTTCGCGCGCAGCGTCGGCGCCAGCAGCGTCTGCTCCTCCACCTCTGCGCTCAAGCACTCCCGGGCCATCGCTGAGAGCACGCCGTCGGGGCCCAGCTCCAAGAAGCGCGTTACGCCGCCGCGCTGCAGCACATCGATCCCGTCGGCAAACCGCACCGTGTCACGCACATGACGCACCCAGTACTCGCCGTCTGCAAACTCACCCTCGGCGGCCAGCCGCCCACTCACGTTCGACACGATCGGGGTCTGCGGCGGCGTGTATTCGATCGCCCCCGCGACCGCTCGCCACTGCGCGAGCATCGGCTCCATCAAAGGCGAGTGAAACGCGTGGCTCACCCGCAGGCGCTTCGTCTTGCGCCCCTGCTCACGCCACCCCGCGGCCCATCGCTCGAGCGCGTCCGCATCACCTGAGACCACAACCGAACGCGGACCGTTCACCGCGGCAAGGGCAAGCCGATCCCCATACCCGCCGAGACTCTCACGCGCCTCCCTCTCCGAGGTCTCCGCCGCCAGCATCGCCCCGCCTCCGGGCAGCTCACCCATCAGCCGGCCCCGCGCCGCCACCAGCCGGCAGGCATCCGCGAGGGAGAACACCCCGGCGACGTACGCCGCCGACAGCTCGCCGATCGAGTGTCCGATCAAGAAGTCAGGTTTCACGCCCAACGACTCGAGCAGCCGGAAAAGCGCCACCTCCACCGCGAACAACCCAGCCTGCGCAAGCTCCGTGCCGTCCAGCAGAGCGGCCTCCGCCGTCCCATCCGCCGCGAACAGCACATCTCGCAACGGCTGCGGAGGATGCCGGCCGGCATCGGAACGCCCATCGAAAGCAAGTCTCTCCCGGCCGCGATCCAGCTCCTCGCACACCTCCACCAGCGACCGCTCGAACACCGGGAAAGCCGCACACAGCTCACGACCCATGCCCGCACGCTGTGCCCCCTGCCCGCTGAACATGAACGCCGTCTTCCCTGGGCGTACGACGCCCTTGTGCACACCCACTGCGGTGTCCCCGCGCGCAAGCGCACCCAGACCAGCCAGCAACTCCTCACGTCCAGCACCGACAATTGCCGCGCGACACTCGAATTGCGTCCGGCGCGCCGCCAGCGAAAACGCCACATCCAACGGCTCACGCTCCGGATGCGCCAAGAGGTGTGCGTGCAGACGCGCGGCCTGTGCGCGCAGCGCCTGCTCGCCCTTGGCGGAAACCAACCACGGCAATGCCGGCAGCCCGCAGGCCCGCGCCCTTGTGTGCAAGCCCATCCGCTCGGCCGTCTCCTCGCGTGCCCCCGAGGAGACCTGGGGAGCGCGCGGTGCTTTCTCCACGATCAGAGGGGTGCTCGGTTCCTTCTCGACGATCAGGGGAGCGCTCGGTTCCTCCTCGACGATCAGGGGAGCGCTCGGCGCCTCCTCGACGATCAGGTGCACATTGGTTCCGCTGATCCCAAACGATGACACCCCCGCTCGGCGAGGCCGTTCCCCGCGTGGCCACGCGTCCGCCTGTTTGAGCAGCTCGATCGAACCGGCCGACCAGTCGACCTCAGGCGAGGGCTCGTCCACGTGCAGCGTCTGCGGCAGCGATTCGTTTCCCAGCGCCATCACCATCTTGATCAATCCGCCCACGCCCGCAGCCACCGAGGTGTGGCCGATATTCGACTTGATCGATCCAACCCGCAGCGGACGACCGCTACGCCGCTGCCCATAGGTGGCGAGCAGCGCGTGCGCCTCGATTGGATCGCCGAGCCTCGTGCCCGTGCCATGCGCCTCGACCGCGTCGATGTCGTCGCTCGAGAGGCCGGCATTGACGAGCGCTTGAAGGATCACCCGTTCCTGCGACGGGCCGTTGGGAGCAGTCAACCCGTTGCTCGCCCCATCCTGATTGACGGCACTGCCCCGTACCAGCGCTAGCACGTCATGACCACGCTGGAGCGCCTCGCCGAGGCGCTCCAGCACCACAAGGCCGACGCCCTCGCCGAAGCCGGTCCCGTCGGCCCTAGCGGAGAACGCCTTGCAGCGCCCGTCGGGCGCGAGTCCCCGCTGGCGGCTGAACTCGAGAAACAGGAGCGGACTGGCCATCACCATTACCCCACCGGCCAACGCCAGCGAGCATTCCTCCTGGTGCAGCGCCGTGCATGCGAGATGCACCGCCACCAGCGCCGAAGAGCAGGCCGTGTCGATCGTCACCGCCGGCCCCTCAAGTCCGAGCGTGTAGGCGATGCGACCCGACACGACGCTGGTGGCGCTGCCGCTCATACGCAGGCCTTCCAGTTCGCTCGCAGGCCGCAGCTCGTATCCCGAGGCGGATGCGCCGGCGAACACCCCGGTCTGTGTTCCTCGCAGCGTAAGAGGATCGATCCCCGTGTGCTCCAGCGCCTCCCACGCCGCTTCGAGCAGCAGCCGCTGCTGTGGATCCATCGCCAGCGCCTCGTGGACGCCGATACCGAAGAAGCCAGCGTCGAAGTCGGCCGCATCGTGGAGGAAACCCCCTTCCCGAGCGTATGCGGCTCCGGCGCTGTCGGGGTCTGGGTCGTAGAGCCGCTCGAGATCCCATCCGCGGTTGGTTGGGAAGCCGCCGATCGCATCCCGGCCGGCTGCCAGCAGCTCCCACAGCTCCTCGGGCGAACCCACCCCGCCCGGCAAACGGCAGCTCATACCCACAATCGCGATCGGCTCCCGGGACCTGTCGTGCAGACGCTGGTTCTCCTGGCGCAGCCGTTCGCGCTCCTTCAGGGAGGCTCGCAGTGCCTCAACCACCTGTTGGTCAGATGCGCTCACTGCTCATCTCCTATCTGCTCGTCCTCTTGCCTATCTCCAAATGTCATACGTACCAGCGTGTCCGCGTCCATCTCGTCGATCGCGGCGTGATCGTCCTCAGCGGTCGAGAGCTGCTCGTGCACACCGGGGCCGCTCGCAAGCCTCACCAGCTGCTCATACAGGCCCGACTCGCGCAGGCGGACGATTGGGATCGAGGCGAGGATCTTGCGGATCTCGGACTCCTCGGCGCCGCTGCGCCCGCCGGAGCCGACGTGGGGGATCGCCTTGCTGATCAGATAGCCCGCAAGCGCGACAGAGTTGGGGTAGTCAAAGATCAGCGTCGACGGGAGTCGCAGTCCAGTCACCTGAGCCAGCCGGTTGCGCAGCTCGACCGCACCCAACGAATCGAACCCGAGCTCTTTGAACGCCCGTTCCACGTCGATCGCCTGGGGAGAGTCGTGACCCAGCACCGACGCCGCATGGGCGCGTACCAGCTGCCGCACGATCTCCTCGCGCTCGGCTTCGTCCACCCCCGCCAGCTGTCGTGCGAGCGAGCCCGCGGAACCGCGCTCTCGGCGAGCGGTGTGGCGCACAAGCTCGCGCATCAGCGCTGGCAACATCCCGGCGGCCGCCTGGGCGCGCAGCGCCTCCATGTTCAACGCCACCGGCAACACCAACGCGTGTCTCGCGCCCCGCGCCACGTCGAACAGCTCGGGACCGTTGTCAAGCGCCAGCACTCCCTGGCGTGCCATCCGCGCCCTGCCAGACCCACCGAGGCCTTCAGTCATGGTGCTCGCCTGCTCCCAAAGGCCCCAAGCGAGCGACTGCCCGGGAAGGCCACGCGATTGGCGCACGTCCGCCAGCGCATCGAGAAACGCGTTGGCCGCCGCATAGTTGCCCTGACCCGGGCTGCCAAACATGCCGGCGGCCGAGGAGAACAGCACGAACTCCTCGAGCTCCAACCCCTCCGTCAGCTCATGTAGATGCAACCCTCCGTCCACCTTGGGACGCATCACGCATTCCATCTGCTCGACGCTCAGCGCCTCCAGCAAGCCGTCGTCCAGCACGCCGGCCGCATGGATCACCGACGTCAGCGGACGCGTAGCCTGGATCGAGGCGATCAACGCACTCGCCTGATCGCGATCGGCAACATCGCAGGCCACCACGCGCGCCTCGCAGCCGAGCTCGGCAAGCTCGCTCACCAGCTTCTCGGCGCCTTCCGCGTCACCCCCGCTGCGACTCGTCAGCAGCAGGTGCTTGGCGCCGTGCACCGCCGCGAGATGGCGCGCCACCAGGGCCCCCAGCTGGCCGGTGCCACCCGTGATCAGCACTGTGCCGTGCGGGTCCCGCGGCTGGGGGAGGGTCAGCACGAGCTTGCCCACGTGCCGTGCCTCGCGCAGGAAGCGAAATGCCTCGACACCGTCGCGCACATCCCAGGTGGCGATCGGAGGATGGGTGAGGACGCCTCGCTCAAACAGGCCGAGCAACTCACACAGCATCTGCTGAATCCGGGACGGACCCGCCTCGAACAGCTCAAACGCGCGGTAGCGCACGCCGGCGTGCTCCTCGGCAACCAGCTCCGGGGCGCGGATGTCGGTCTTGCCCATCTCGATGAAGCGCCCACCACGTGGCAGCAGACGCAGCGAGGCATCCGTGAGCTCGCGCGCAAGCGAGTTCAACACCACATCCACGCCCCGGCCGTCGCTCTCGCGCATGAACCGCTGCTCGAAGTCGAGATCGCGCGAGGAGCCCACACGCTCGGGTGCGAGGTCGAGCTCGGCCAGCACCGTGGCCTTGGTGGGGCCCGCGGTCGCAAACACCTCTGCGCCCAGATGACGTGCGATCTGCAGTGCCGCCATGCCCACGCCACCGGTCGCGGCATGGATCAGCAGCGACTCGCCCGGTTGCAGGTCGGCAAGATCGACGAGCGCGTAGTACGCCGTCATGAACACGATCGGCACCGCCGCCGCCTGCACGAACGACCAGTCCTCCGGCATCGGCACCACCAGCTCGCGTTCGGTCACCGTCACCGGCCCAAATACCTCCGGCATCAATCCCATCACCCGATCGCCCGGCACGAGATCCTCGACGCCCTCGCCCACCTCCAACACCACTCCCGCACCCTCGCTGCCGATCGTCGCCTCGCCCGGGTAGAGACCCAACGCGATCAGAACGTCGCGGAAGTTCAGCCCGCCCGCGCGCACCGCGATCCGCACCTGGCCGGCGCTGAGCGGCTCGTGCGCTCGCCCACTCGGGACCAGCGCCAAATCCTCGAGCGTGCCGCGGCGCTCCACCGCGAGATGCCAGCACCCCTCGCCCGCCGGCGCGAGCAATGTTCCACCACGCTCCAGCGCCACCAACCGGGGTGCGTATGCGCGCGCGCCGCGCACCGCCAGCTGCGGCTCACCGGTCCTTAGCACCGCCAGCCAGCCAACGTTTTCCGAGGCTCCGGCGTAAGCATCGGGATCGCAGTCGAGGATCCGAAAGCGACCGGGATGCTCCGATTGGGCACTCCGCAGCAGCCCCCACAGCGGCGCCGTCACGAGATCCGGGGCGTGCGCCTGGTCGGTCGCCACCGCGCCGGTGGTGATCAGCACCAGTTGCGCATCCGCCAGCTCGGGCTGAGCAAGCCATGCTTGCAGTAACTCAAGTGTCCGCTGCGCCGCAGCATGGGCCGCCTGCGCGATATCCGCCGTGCCGCTCCCCGCTTGGGCCGCCACGCCGTCCTGCCCGGAGGGCGCCACTCCCGGCTCGCCTACCGGGTGCCACCCCTCGATACCAGCCGGCGTCGCGACGAACACCACCTCCGGAGCGGGCGCCCCCAACTCGATTGCCTCGATCAGCGCCTCGAGATTTGCATGCCGTTCACCTTCGATTCCCGCCAGCTCGAGATCACCGAGCGACGCGAAGCGGCGTGCCGGCTCGTCGACGACCGGCGGAGCCGGCACCTCGATCCATTCCAGCCGATGTAGCGACTGATGGCTGCGAGCGCGTGCCCCCGCCAGCCGACCCACCTCGATCGGGCGCAGCTTCAGGGAGCCCATCGACAGCGCCGGCTCCCCCGTGCCATCCCAGGCCATCAGGCTCCAATCATCGCTCTCGCCGAACGTGAGACGCACCCGCAGCGAGGCCAGGCCGTCGCGCCACAGACTCACGCATCCCAGCGAGAACGGCAGCATCTGCCGGCCAGAAACCGACTCCCCTCCCCGCGCCAGGATGCCCGCGTGCAGTGCGGAGTCCAGGAGCGCGGGGTGGATGGCGAAACTCTCAGCCTCAACGGCGGTCTCCTCCCTCAGGCCCACCTCGACGTAGATCTCCTCGCCACGACGCCATGCTGCCTGCACACCCTGGAATACGCGGCCGTAGCTGAACCCGGCCTCTGCCAGGCGGTCGTAGAGGAACTCGACGTCGAGCTCTTGTGCTTCGGTGGGTGGCCACTGTGACTCCAGTGGCTCGAGGCCCAACTCGCCGGCCGGGCCCAGATCGCTTATCTCGTCGGTCAGCTTGCCGCTTGCGTGTCGTGTCCAGCCCGCGCCTGCACCGTCATGCGTGCTAGCGGTCTCGCTCGCTGGCCCGCTCGTGGCGTGGCCGTTCTGGGACTGCGGACGCGAGTAGACCGCTACCTCGCGGTGGCCGTCGGCGTCGGGTTCACCGACCGCGACCTGCAACTGCACTGCACCGTCCGCGGTGAGTACCAGCGGCTCCTGCAGCATCAGCTCCTCAACGTTTTCGTGTCCGACCGCGCGACCGGCTGCCAGTACCAGCTCCAGGAACCCGGTCGCCGGGAACAGCACCGTGTCGAGTACCGCGTGGTCGGCGAGCCAGGGATGTGTCTGTAGGGAGAGGCGCCCGGTGAACAGCCACCCCTCGCCGCTAGCCAGCTGTACCGCGGCGCCCAGCAACGGATGATCGGCCGCACCCAACCCCATACCACCCGCATCGCCCATACCCACACCAGGACTCAACCAGTAGCGCTCGCGCTGGAACGCGTACCTCGGCAGGTCAACTCGTTGCGGGTCGCTGCCCTCGAACAACACCCCCCAATCCACCGGGGCGCCCCACACCCAGGCGTCCGCCAACGAATGCACAAACCGCTCCATCCCACCCTCACCACGACGCAACGAGCCCAACACCCCGACCCGCTCCCGCACACCAAGATCCTCAAGCGTTTCCCCGACCGCACCCATCAACACCGGGTGCGGACTCACCTCGACAAACGCACACGCATCACCAGCAAGCGCACGAACAGCCTCCTCGAACCGCACCCGCTCCCGCAAACTCCGATACCAATACTCCCCACCCAACCCAGCCGTATCCACAAACCCACCCACACACGTCGAGAAAAACGGCACCCCACACGACACCGGCGCAATCCCCCCAAGCTCCCCAACCAACTCCTCCCGCAACTCCTCAACCACCACCGAATGCGACGCATAATCAACCGCCACCCGCCGCGCCCACACACCATCACCCTCACACACCCCCAAAAACTCATCCAACGCCCCCACCTCACCCGACACCACCACCGACGACGGACCATTCACCGCCGCCACACCCAGCCGCCCACCCCACCCCGCCAAACGCTCCCGCACCCCCTCCACATCAAGCGCGACACTCACCATCCCACCACGACCAGCCAACACCCGACCCAACAACCGACTCCGCAACACCACCACCCGCGCCCCATCCCCAAGCGACAAACCACCCGCCACACACGCCGCCGCGATCTCCCCCTGCGAATGCCCAACCACCACCCCCGGCTCCACACCAAACGAACGCCACAACCCCGCCAACGCCACCATCACCGCCCACGACACCGGCTGCACCACATCCACCCGCTCCAACCCAGGCGCACCCCCCACACCCCGCAACACATCCTCAACCCGCCAACCCACCAACCCCTCAAGCACATCCCCACACGCCCCCAACAAACCCCTAAACACCACCGACGAACCCAACAACCCAACCGCCATACCCTCCCACTGCGCACCCTGCCCCGGAAACACAAACACCGGCCTACCACCCCGCGCCACACCCCGCACCACACCCACACCACCATCACCACACTCCACCGCCCCCAACCCCGCAACCAACCCCCCCACATCCCCACCCAACACCACCGCACGATCCTCAAACACCGCCCGCCCCGACACCAACGACCACGCCACATCCACCACACCAACCCCCGGGCGCCCCACACCACCCACCGGCACCCCATCCAAACCCCGCACCCCACCCCCAACCAAAAACTCCCGCAAACGCCCCGCCTGAGCACACAACCCACCCACACCACGACCCGACACCACCAACGGCACCACACCACAACCACCCAACACACCACCACCCACCGACACACCATCCACCCCAAGCGCCTGCGCCCCCCCAGACGCCTCTACCTGAATACCCTCCACACCACCACCCACCACACCACCACCCACCGACACACCATCCACCCCAAGCGCCTGCACCCCCCCGGACGCCTCTACCTGAATACCCTCCACACCACCCTCGCCATCCCGCTCACGCCGCCCACGAACCCTCCGAGAAACCCCAACACGCTCCAGCGCCGGCGGCTCCTCCAGAATCACATGCGCGTTCGTGCCACTGATCCCAAACGACGACACCCCCGCCCGCCGCACACGCTCCCCCGCCGGCCACACCACCGACTCACGCAACAACTCCACCTCACCCGCCGACCAATCCACATGCGGCGAAGGCTCATCCACATGCAACGTCGCCGGCAACACCCCATGCTCAAACGCCTTCACCATCTTAATCACACCCGCCACACCCGCCGCCGCCTGCGAATGACCAATATTCGACTTCACCGACCCCAACCACAACGGGCCACCCACACGACCCTGCCCATACGTACCCAACAACGCCCGCGCCTCAATCGGATCACCCAACCTCGTACCCGTCCCATGCGCCTCCACCACATCCACATCACCCGCCGCCAAACCCGCCTCCGCCAACGCCCGCAAAATCACCCGCTCCTGCGACGGACCATTCGGCGCCGTCAACCCATTACTCGCACCATCCTGATTCACCGCACTACCACGCACCACCCCCAACACCCGATGCCCCAACCGCCGCGCATCCGACAACCGCTCCACCACCACCAAACCCACACCCTCCGACCACCCCACGCCTTCCGCGCTCGCGGCAAACGACCGGCACCGTCCATCCCGCGAGAGCCCGCGCTGACGGCTGAACCCGATGAAGACCCCTGGGCTGGCGAGTACCGTCACCCCGCCGGCCAGCGCCAGCGTGCACTCGCCGTGGCGCACCGACTGGCACGCCAGATGCAACGCCACCAGTGACGAAGAGCACGCCGTATCGACCGACACCGCCGGGCCCTCAAAGCCAAACGTATAGGCCACTCGACCGGACACCACGCTTCCCGCGGTGCCCGACATCAGGTAGCTCTCGGTCTCCCGGCTTGGCGTGACGGCGCCGGCGGTCAACCCGTAATCGTGATAGATCACGCCCGCGAACACGCCGGTTGGGCTGCCGCGCAGCGAGGCGGGGTCGATCCCCGCATCTTCCAATGCCTCCCACGCGGCTTCCAGCAGCAGTCGCTGCTGCGGGTCGGTCGCAAGCGCCTCGCGCGGGCTGATCCCAAAGAAGCCGGCGTCAAACTCGCCCGCGTCATACACAAATCCCCCATCGCGCGCATAGCTCGTCCCGGGATGATCGGGGTCCGGGTTATACAACCGCTCCAGATCCCAGCCACGATTCACCGGGAACCCCGCGATCGCATCGCGACCCTCGGCCACCAGCTCCCACAAACCCTCCGGGCCGGCGACCCCACCCGGATAACGACAGCTCATCCCCACGATCGCGACCGGCTCGTCCACATCCATACGCCTGGCGACATTCACCCGCGAACCATTCGCCACACCACCCCCCACGTCCACCTCCCCACGCAGGAAGACCGCGATCGCCTCACAACTTGGGTAGTCAAACGCCAGGGTGGCCGGCAGCCGCAACCCCGTCACACTCGCCAACCGATTGCGCAACTCCACCGCACCCAGCGAGTCGAGCCCCTGCTCTTTCAATGAACGCGCCGCGTCCATCGCAGCGACCCCATCGTGCCCCAACACCGCCGCCGCCTGACCCAACACGACCTCCAACACCACCCCCTCCCACTCCTCATCAGGGATACCCGCCAGCCGCCGCGCCAACGAACCCCCCGCACCCCGCCGCCCGTGCGAGCCCGCCCGCACAAGACCACTCAACAACGCCGGCAACACACCCACACGCGCCTGCGCACGCAACGCAACCACATCCAGACGCGCCGCCACCAACATCGAACCCCCGACCTCCTCGGCCCGATCAAGCAGTCCAAGGCCGTCCTCTGCAGACAGCGCCACAACTCCCTGACGGCTAACCCGCGCTCGATCCACCTCACCCAAACCACCAGCCATCCCATTCCCCTGCTCCCACAACCCCCACGCCATCGACTGCCCAGCAAGCCCGCGCGCCTCACGCACCTGCGCCAGCGCATCCAAAAATGCGTTAGCCGCAGCGTAATTACCCTGCCCCGCGCCACCAAGCACGCCCGCCGCCGACGAAAACAACACAAACTCCGAAAGTCCCAACCCCACCGTCAGCTCATGCAAGTGCAACGCCCCATCCACCTTCGGACGCAACACCTGCTCCAATCGCTCCACCGTCAGCGACTCGACCAACCCGTCATCCAGCACGCCCGCCACATGAAACACCGACGTCAATGGGCGCTCCACAGGAATCGACGCAAGCAGATCAACCAACTGACCCCGATCGGCTACATCACACGCCACCACACTCACCTCGCAACCGAACCCCCCCAACTCGGCCACCAGCTCACCCACCCCCGCTGCATCCGGTCCGCGACGGCTCGCCAGCAGCAAATGCTTCACACCACGCTCAGTCACAAGATGCCGCGCCAGGAGCGCTCCCAGGCCTCCCGTACCACCCGTCACAAGCACGGTGCCCTCAGGATCCCGAGGCTGCGGGATCCTGAGCACGACCTTCCCCACGTGGCGAGCGTCCCTCACGAAACGGAATGCCTCCACTCCACGGCGCACGTCCCACGTCGTGATCGGAGAATGCGCGAGGACACCGCGCTCGAACAAGCCCAACAACTCCATCAGCATCTGCTGAAGGCGCTCTGGCCCAGCTTCATACACATCAAACGCGCGATAGCGCACACCACCGTACTCCTCGGCGACCCGTTCGGCATCACGGATATCGGTCTTACCCATATCGATGAAGCGACCACCCGCCGTCAACAACCGCAGAGACGCATCGGTGAACTCTCGCGCCAAGGAGTTCAAGACCACATCCATGCCCCTGCCGCCGCTGACACGCCGGAACTTATCCTCAAACTCCACGTCGCGCGAAGACGCAATATGGTCAGCATCAAGCCCCAATCCCGCAAGCGCGTGCGCCTTACCCGGACTCGCCGTCGCAAACACCTCCGCACCCAAATAGTGTGCGACCTGGACAGCTGCCATTCCCACGCCACCCGCCCCAGCGTGAATCAAAACCGACTCACCAGGGCGCAGCGCAGCGAGATCCACCAAGCCATAGTAAGCCGTCAGAAAGACGAGCGGCACGGATGCCGCCTGCGCAAACGACCAACCGTCCGGCACTCTCACAACAAGTGCCCGCTTGGTCACCGCCACCGGCCCAAACGCCTCACCCATCAATCCCATCACACGATCGCCCGGCACAAGATCCCCAACGCCCTCGCCAACCTCCAACACAACGCCCGCACCCTCGCTACCAATCACGCCCTCACCTGGATACATCCCCAACGCGATCAACACATCGCGGAAATTCACTCCTCCGGCATGTACCGCGACCCGCACCTCGCCCACACCCAGCCGCTCACCCGCGCGCGAACTCCCGACCAACGCAAGGTCATCGAGCGTCCCGCCACGCCCCACGCCCAGACACCAATGCCGCTCCTGCGCAGGAACAGCAAGCTGATCTGAATCCCTTAGCATCATCAGCCGAGGCGCATACACACGTTCCCCACGCACCGCCAACTGCGGCTCCCCTATCGCCACGAGATCGAGCCACCGCACACCGCCAAGCGCCGCGCCCGGCTCTATCTGCGCTGCCGTGTCCTGGCCATCATCTCGACGGTCGCGCGCGGGCCATGGCCGCTCACCCGCTGTCTCATCGACGTCCAGGAGAACCAATCGCCCAGGATGCTCAGACTGCGCGCTGCGCAACAAGCCCCATACAGCCGCGGCCACAGGATCAGAAACCTCATCCTCCCCAACAGCTGCCGCACCACTGGTGCACAGCACCAATCGGACATCCTCCAAGGACTCACACGCAAACCACGCCTGCAACAACTCAAGCGTCTCCCGCACCCGCACGCGTACGGCCTCAGCCACATCCGCCCCAGCGAACGCATCGCCTCCCGGAATGACCGCAAACACCAACTGCGGGGCGGCAACCGTCTCCCCCTCAACTGCATCCACCAGCGCCTGAAGATCCCCATAACGCTCACTCTCCAGATCCATGAGCGTCACATCACCGAGCAACACAACGCGACGATCGCCCACGGGCGCCACGGCAGAAGGAGAGGCAGAGGCGGTGGAGTCATCGGACGGAGACACCTCGACCCATCCCAGTCGATACAACGAAGACTCACCGCCGCCGCGCCGCATCGAGCGCTCGAGCGCTCCCATCTCGAGTGGGCGCAGCGCGAGGGAGTCGATTGAAATGATCGGCTGACCGGCCTCGTCGAATGCCGTGAGGCTCCATGTTGGGTGTGGCTGGGTGTTATGGGTAGGACGGGGGGCGTGTTGGTCGTGCTCGCCGTTGTGTTCGCTGGGTGAGTTGTGGGTGATTGTGCTGTCTGGGTGGCGCGCCATGCGTATGCGTAGAGAGCAGGCGCCCTCGCGCTGGAGGTGAATGTCGCCGAGGGAGAATGGGACGAGCGTGCCGGCCGGGTCGTGCTGTTCGTCTTGTCCGAGTGTGATGGTGTGTAGTGCTGCGTCGAGTAGCGCGGGGTGGATGCCGTAGCGTGCCGCGTCGTTGGTGGCGTGGTCGGGTAGCGCGATCTCGGCGTATACCTCGTCGTCCCTGCGCCACGCCGCGCGTACGCCTTGGAACGCGGGGCCGTAGCTGAGCCCGGTCTCGGCGAGGCGGTCGTAGAGGAACTCGACGTCGAGTTCTTGGCAGCCGGCGGGCGGCCACTGGTCCAGCACCGTGTCTGGTAGGGCGCGCGCGCTCGTCGTGTCACCGGCGATTGTCGCGCTGGCGTGTTGCACCCAGCCGCCGGTGGCTGCGCCTGGATCGTCCTCTAGTGCGAGCTCGCCTGCCTGGGTCTGGGGACGGGAGTGGATCGTGACTTCGCGGCGGCCGTCCTCATCGGGGTCGCCGACTGAGACCTGTAGCTGTATGGCTTCTTCCCCAGCGAGTACCAGCGGCGTGTGCAGCGTCAGCTCCCCGATACGCTCGCACCCCACCCGGCGGCCGGCCGCTAACACCAGCTCCACGAAACCCGTACCCGGGAACAACACCGTGTCGAGGACCGCGTGATCAGCCAGCCACGGGTGCGTCAGCAACGAGAGCCGCCCCGTGAATAGCCAGCCCTCGCCACCCGCCAACGAGACCGCCGCACCAAGCAACGGGTGATCCGCCACACCCAGCCCCGCGCCCCTCACATCACCAACACCCACCCTCGGTAACAACCAGTAGCGCTCCCGCTGAAACGCATAACGCGGCAACTGCACCCGCCGCGCGCCACTACCCCTGAAATACGCACCCCAATCCACCTCAAGCCCATCGCAATACACACGCGCGAGACACTCCAACACCCCCATCACCTCATCCCGCCCCGCGCGTACCGCCGGCGCGAGTAACACCCCCTCACGCTCATCCTCCCCCAGACAACCATCGACCATCCCGCACAACACCCCATCCGGGCCCAGCTCCACGAACCGTCTTACCCCCGCCTCACGCAACGCGCGTACACCATCAGCGAAACGCACACCCTCCCGCACATGACGCACCCAATACTCCGCGCTCGCTACCTCCTCCCCAGCTAACCCACCCGACACATTCGAGACCAACCCCAGCCGCGGCGAGGAGTACTCCACACCCTCCGCGACCACCCGAAACTCCTCAAGCATCGGGTCCATCAACGCAGAATGAAACGCATGACTCACCCGCAAACGCTTCACCCTGCGACCCCGCTCCCGCCAACCAGCCACCCACTCCCCCGCAGCCACCTCCTCACCCGACACCACCACCGCACGCGGACCATTCACCGCCGCGACCCCCAACCCCCCCACACCCACAAGACTCTCACGCACCTCCCCCTCAGAGCCCTCCACCGCCCACATCACGCCACCCCGCGCCAACCCCCCCATCAACCGGCCCCGCGCCGCGACCAAACGACACGCATCCTCAAGCGAGAACACACCCGCCACAAACCCCCCAACCAGCTCACCCACCGAATGCCCACCCACAAACTCAGGGCTCACCCCAAACGACTCCACCAGCCGCCACAACGCAACCTCAAACGCGAACAACCCCACCTGCGTGAACTCCGTCCGATCCAACAACCCCACCCCACGCGAACCCCCCACCCCAAACAACACACCCCGCAACCCACCCTCCACACCCGGCAACTCCACCAACCCATCCAACACCCCACACACCCCATCCAACGCCTCCCTAAACACAGGAAACGCCCCATACAACCCCACACCCATACCCACACGCTGCGCACCCTGACCCGTAAACAACACCACCGAACGCCCACCACCCACAACACCCCGCACCACACCCACACCACCCACACCACCCACACCATCCCCACCACGCTCAACCGCCCCCAACCCCCCAACCAACCCCCCACGCTCCCCACCCAACACAACCACACGATCCTCCAACCCCGGCCGACCCACCAACGACAACGCCACATCCAACACATCAACCCCCGGACACTCCACCAAAAACTCCCGCAACCGCCCCGCCTGAGCACACAACCCACCCACACCACGACCCGACACCACCAACGGCACCACACCACAACCCCAACCCCCACCAACAACCACACCGGAGCGCTCGCCATCCACACCAACACCAACCGGCACACCAACACCAACACCATCACCAGGCACAACACACTCAGCCACCACACCATCAGCAACAACACCCTCAGCCACAGCAACACCCTCAGCCACGCCGACACCTGCAGCACCAACACCGGCAACACCCACATACTGCTGCTGAACCCGCGGGGGCTCCTCCAGGATCACATGCGCGTTCGTGCCACTGATCCCAAACGCCGATACCCCCGCCCGCCGCACACGCTCACCCGCCGGCCACACCACCGGCTCACGCAACAACTCCACCTCGCCCGCCGACCAATCCACATGCGGCGAAGGCTCATCCACATGCAACGTCGCCGGCAACACCCCATGCTCAAACGCCTTCACCATCTTAATCACACCCGCCACACCCGCCGCCGCCTGCGAATGACCAATATTCGACTTCACCGACCCCAACCACAACGGGCCGTCGATACGATCCTGCCCGTAGGTCCCCAACAGCGCCTGCGCCTCGATCGGGTCACCCAACGTCGTGCCCGTCCCATGCGCCTCCACGGCGTCCACCTCGCCCGGCGCGAGACCCGCCTCCGCCAACGCCCGACGGATCACCCGCTCCTGCGACGGACCATTCGGCGCCGTCAAACCATTACTCGCACCATCCTGATTCACCGCACTACCACGCACCACCCCCAACACCCGATGCCCCAACCGCCGCGCATCCGACAACCGCTCCACCACCACCAACCCCACACCCTCCGACCACCCCACACCCTCCGCGCCCGCCGCAAACGACCGGCACCGCCCATCCCGCGAGAGGCCACGCTGACGACTGAACCCGATAAACACCCCCGGATTGGACAGCACCGTCACACCGCCCGCGAGTGCCAGCGAACACTCGCCCTGGCGCACCGACTGGCACGCCCAATGCAACGCCACCAACGACGACGAACACGCCGTATCCACCGACACCGCCGGCCCCTCGAAGCCAAACGTGTACGACACTCGACCGGACGCCACGCTACCCGCGGTGCCCGAAATCAAATAGCCCTCCGTTTCCTCGCTCACCCCTCCGGCGGCCGCCGCGTGCGCATAATCGTTGTGGGTAACGCCCGCGAATACGCCGGTTGGGCTGCCGCGTAGCGAGGCTGGGTCGATTCCTGCGTCTTCCAAGGCCTCCCACGTGGCTTCCAGCAGCAGTCGCTGTTGCGGGTCGGTCGCGAGCGCCTCGCGGGGGCTGATTCCGAAAAAGCCGGCGTCAAACTCGCCCGCGTCATGAACGAACCCGCCCTCACGCGCATAGCTCGTCCCGGGATGGTCGGGATCCGGATCGTACAGCCGCTCCAGGTCCCACCCGCGATCGGCCGGGAACCCCGCAATCGCGTCCCGACCGGCGGCGACCAACTCCCACAGCCCCTGTGGGCTCCCGGCGCCACCGGGATAGCGGCAACTCATCCCCACAATCGCGATCGGGTCCTCCAGATTCACATGGGACGCCACCACACGTCCGCCACCCGTCGTGGCGGGCGCATGCTCTACCTGGCGCCTCAGGAAGCCAGCGATCGCGTGGCAGTTCGGATAATCGAATACCAGGGTCGCCGGCAGGCGTAAGCCCGTTACTCCGATTAGACGGTTGCGTAATTCCACCGTGCCCAGCGAGTCGCACCCCTGCTCTTTCAGCGCACGGTTCGGATCGACAGCCGCACCGGAATCGTGCCCCAGTACAGCTGCTGCCTGGGCGCACACCACCTCCAGCACAACCCCATCCCATTCGCTCTCGGGGATCCCCGCCAACCGGCGCGCCAGCGCCGTGCCTGCACCAGCACGCACAGACGAGCGCACCAGACCCCGCAGCAACACGGGCGCCGGCCCGATGCGTGCCCGCGCTCGGAGACCCTGCATATCAAGACGCGCCACAACCGCAACGGCGTCATCGACAAGCAGCGCTCGGTCGAACAGCTCGAGCCCCTGCTCCATACCCAACGGCAACATCCCCAGACGCTCGCGCACCTGGCGCACACCGCGCTCGAATACGGCCTGCCCCACGCCGCCCGACATGCTCGTCTCCACGCCCCACAGGCCCCACGCCAGTGAGCGACCCGCCAAGCCTCGCGCACGGCGACGTTGAGCAAGGGCATCGAGGAACGCGTTGGCAGCCGCATAATTGCCCTGGCCCGCGCCTCCCAACAACGGCGCCGCGGAAGAGAACAGCACAAACTCCGCAAGCTCCAAGCCTTCAGTCAGCTCGTGCAGGTGCAGCGCCGCGTCGATCTTTGGACGCATCACGCGCTCGAGCTGCTCCGCCGTCAACGACTCGATCACGCCATCCTTGAGCACACCCGCGGCATGCACCACCGCCGTCAATGGGTGCGTCGGCGAGATCGACCCGATCAAGGCCGCCAGCCGCGCACGATCGGCTACGTCACAGGCCTCCACACGCACCTCGCAACCAAGCCCGCCAAGCTCGGCTGCCAACTCATCAACCCCCGGCGCATCGGGCCCACTACGACTGACCAGAAGCAGACGCTCGGCGCCATGCCTGACAACGAGATGACGGGCCACAAGCATCCCGAGACCCCCCGTACCGCCGGTGATCAGCACCGTGCCCCTCACCGGGTCGCCATCCCCCTCCGAGACCGACACCAGCGCCGAGTCCGGAACCAGCGCCAGCCTGGGCACCCAAACCTTCCCCCCACGCAATGCCACCTGCGGCTCGCCGACCGCCCACGGCTGCAACCACCCCATCTCCTCGGGCCACCCCAACTCCCCGCCGACCGCGCGCTCGACGTCAACGACCGCAAAACGATCCGGGTACTCAGACTGCGCGCTGCGCAGCAAACCCCACACCGACGCTCCCACTAGGTCCGGGACCTCGCTGCCGTCGACCGCAACCGCGCCCTCGGTCAAGAACACCAGACGTGCCTCCGCCAGCTCTGGGCATGCAAGCCACACCTGCAGCAGGTCGAGCACCGACCGCACCCCAGCGTGCGTGGCAGCCGCCACATCGTCACCTTCCACATCAAACGACGGCGATACAAACACCACATCCGGCGGAGAGAAAGTTCCCTCGGCGAGCGCCTCGGTCAGTGCCGCCAGATCCTCGTAGTCCTCCCCGTCCACACCCGCCAGGTCGAGATCCCCGAGTACGGCCACACGCTTCATCTCGCTATCGGCCACGGACGGCACGGCCAGCTCCACCCACTCCAGCTTGTGCAACCACCGGCCACCGCGCCGCATCGAGCGCTCGAGCGCCCCCGTCTCCAGAGCACGCAACGCGAGCGAGTCGATCGCGAGGACCGGCTCACCGGTCTCGTCGAACGCCGCGAGACGGAACTCCTCCCCGTTGCGTGTGAGCCGCACCCACAACGCGGCCGCGCCCTCACGCCACACACTCACCCCGCGCAGTGAGAACGGCACCGCCACCCCCTCCAGCGCGCTTGCCTGGCCTCGTTCCAGTAAGCCGGGGTGCAGCGCGGCGTCGAGTAGCGCGGGGTGCACACCGAACCGTGACGGCTCGCCCGCGGCGTCGTCCGCCAGCGCGATCTCGGCGTATACCTCGTCGTCCCTGCGCCACGCCGCGCGTACGCCTTGGAACGCGGGGCCGTAGCTGAGCCCGGTCTCGGCGAGGCGGTCGTAGAGGAACTCGACGTCGAGCTCTTGGCAGCCCGCGGGCGGCCACTGCGAGCCGAGTGCTTCCGGCCTGCTTGCGTCGGCCGCGGCCGGGGTCAGCGTCGCGCTGGCGTGTTGCACCCAGCCGCCGGTGGCTGCGCCTGGATCGTCCTCTAGTGCGAGCTCGCCTGCCTGGGTCTGGGGACGGGAGTGGATCGTGACTTCGCGGCGGCCGTCCTCATCGGGGTCGCCGACTGAGACCTGTAGCTGTATGGCTTCTTCCCCAGCGAGTACCAGCGGCGTGTGCAGCGTCAGCTCCCCGATACGCTCGCACCCCACCCGGCGGCCGGCCGCTAACACCAGCTCCACGAAACCCGTACCCGGGAACAACACCGTGTCGAGGACCGCGTGATCAGCCAGCCACGGGTGCGTCAGCAACGAGAGCCGCCCCGTGAATAGCCAGCCCTCGCCACCCGCCAACGAGACCGCCGCACCAAGCAACGGGTGATCCGCCACACCCAGCCCCGCGCCCCTCACATCACCAACACCCACCCTCGGTAACAACCAGTAGCGCTCCCGCTGAAACGCATAACGCGGCAACTGCACCCGCCGCGCGCCACTACCCCTGAAATACGCACCCCAATCCACCTCAAGCCCATCGCAATACACACGCGCGAGACACTCCAACACCCCCATCACCTCATCCCGCCCCGCGCGTACCGCCGGCGCGAGTAACACCCCCTCACGCTCATCCTCCCCCAGACAACCATCGACCATCCCGCACAACACCCCATCCGGGCCCAGCTCCACGAACCGTCTTACCCCCGCCTCACGCAACGCGCGTACACCATCAGCGAAACGCACACCCTCCCGCACATGACGCACCCAATACTCCGCGCTCGCTACCTCCTCCCCAGCTAACCCACCCGACACATTCGAGACCAACCCCAGCCGCGGCGAGGAGTACTCCACACCCTCCGCGACCACCCGAAACTCCTCAAGCATCGGGTCCATCAACGCAGAATGAAACGCATGACTCACCCGCAAACGCTTCACCCTGCGACCCCGCTCCCGCCAACCAGCCACCCACTCCCCCGCAGCCACCTCCTCACCCGACACCACCACCGCACGCGGACCATTCACCGCCGCGACCCCCAACCCCCCCACACCCACAAGACTCTCACGCACCTCCCCCTCAGAGCCCTCCACCGCCCACATCACGCCACCCCGCGCCAACCCCCCCATCAACCGGCCCCGCGCCGCGACCAAACGACACGCATCCTCAAGCGAGAACACACCCGCCACAAACCCCCCAACCAGCTCACCCACCGAATGCCCACCCACAAACTCAGGGCTCACCCCAAACGACTCCACCAGCCGCCACAACGCAACCTCAAACGCGAACAACCCCACCTGCGTGAACTCCGTCCGATCCAACAACCCCACCCCACGCGAACCCCCCACCCCAAACAACACACCCCGCAACCCACCCTCCACACCCGGCAACTCCACCAACCCATCCAACACCCCACACACCCCATCCAACGCCTCCCTAAACACAGGAAACGCCCCATACAACCCCACACCCATACCCACACGCTGCGCACCCTGACCCGTAAACAACACCACCGAACGCCCACCACCCACAACACCCCGCACCACACCCACACCACCCACACCACCCACACCATCCCCACCACGCTCAACCGCCCCCAACCCCCCAACCAACCCCCCACGCTCCCCACCCAACACAACCACACGATCCTCCAACCCCGGCCGACCCACCAACGACAACGCCACATCCAACACATCAACCCCCGGACACTCCACCAAAAACTCCCGCAACCGCCCCGCCTGAGCACACAACCCACCCACACCACGACCCGACACCACCAACGGCACCACACCACAACCCCAACCCCCACCAACAACCACACCGGAGCGCTCGCCATCAACACCAACACCAACCGGCACACCAACACCAACAGCAACACCAGCACCACCAGCATCGGCATCGGCATCGGCATCGGCAACACCCACATACCGCTCCTGAACCCGCGGAGGCTCCTCCAGGATCACATGCGCGTTCGTGCCACTCACACCAAACGACGACACCCCCGCCCGCCGCACACGCTCACCCGCCGGCCACACCACCGGCTCACGCAACAACTCCACCTCGCCCGCCGACCAATCCACATGCGGCGAAGGCTCATCCACATGCAACGTCGCCGGCAACACCCCATGCTCAAACGCCTTCACCATCTTAATCACACCCGCCACACCCGCCGCCGCCTGCGAATGACCAATATTCGACTTCACCGACCCCAACCACAACGCGCCACCCACACGACCCTGCCCATAGGTCCCCAACAACGCCTGCGCCTCAATCGGGTCACCCAACCTCGTGCCCGTCCCATGACCCTCCACCACATCCACATCACCCGCCGCCAAACCCGCCTCCGCCAACGCCCGACGAATCACCCGCTCCTGCGACGGACCATTCGGCGCCGTCAAACCATTACTCGCACCATCCTGATTCACCGCACTACCACGCACCACCCCCAACACCCGATGCCCCAACCGCCGCGCATCCGACAACCGCTCCACCACCACCAACCCCACACCCTCGGAGAAGCCCGTTCCGTCGGCGGCAGCGGCAAACGACCGGCACCGCCCATCCCGCGAGAGGCCACGCTGACGACTGAACCCGATAAACACCCCCGGGCTCGACAGCACCGTCACACCGCCAGCGAGCGCCAGCGTGCACTCGCCCTGGCGCACCGACTGGCACGCCAGATGCAACGCCACGAGTGACGACGAGCACGCCGTATCCACCGACACCGCCGGCCCCTCAAACCCAAACGTATAAGCCACCCGACCCGATACCACACTCCCCGCCACACCGGATGTCAGGAAGCTCTCCGACTCGTCGCTGAGCGAGCCCACGCCCGCAGCGAGCGCGTAGTCGTTGTACATTACCCCGGCGAAGACACCTGTCTGGCTGCCGCGCAGCGAGGCGGGGTCGATCCCCGCGTCTTCCAACGCCTCCCATGCAGCTTCCAGCAACAACCGCTGCTGCGGGTCGGTCGCAAGCGCCTCGCGGGGACTGATCCCGAAGAAGCCGGGGTCAAACTCACCCGCGTCATAGATGAATCCACCCTCACGCGCATAGGTCGTCCCGCGGCGATCCGGGTCTGGGTCGTATAGCCGATCGAGATCCCACCCACGATCGGCCGGGAACCCGGAGATCGCGTCGCGGCCCTCAGCCACCAGCTCCCACAGCCCCTCCGGACCAACAACTCCGCCCGGAAAACGACAGCTCATCCCCACGATCGCGATCGGCTCATCCACGCCCGCACCTCTACGCGCCACCCGCTGTACGCCGTGATCCAACCCCTTCACCAGCGACCGCAAATAGCTTGCAACCGCCACACAGGTTGGATGATCGAACACCAATGTCGCGGGCAACCGCAGCCCCGTCACATTCGTCAACCGGTTGCGCAACTCCACCGCGGCCAGCGAATCGAACCCAAGGTCTTTGAACGCACGCCCAGGGTCAACCGCGACAGGAGACTCTTGGCCAAGCACCGTGGCGACCTCGCCACGCACCACCTCCAAGATCAACGCCTCCCACTCACTCTCAGGCACCCCGTTCAAACGCCGCGCGAGCCTACCCGCACCATCACGCCTGCGCCGCACCGGCGCGCGTACGAGACCGCTCAGCAGCGCCGGCAACACGCCGACTCGCGCCTGCCCACGCAACGCCGCGAGATCCAACCGCGCGGCCACCAGCAAAGCCTCCCCCGAGCCCCTGCCACCATCGAACAGCCTCAACGCCTCCTCCGAGGAAAGCGCAAGCACACCCTGGCGGCCAACTCGCACCAGATCGGCCTCAGCCAAGCGACCCGTCAACCCACTCACCTGCTCCCACAACCCCCACGCCAGCGACACACCAGCCAACCCCTGCGCCCGCCGCACCTGCGCCAACGCATCCAAAAACGCGTTCCCCGCGGCATAGTTACCCTGACCCGGCGCACCCAACACCCCAGCTGCCGCCGAGAACAGCACAAACTCGGCAAGACCGAGGTCCTCGGTCAACTCATGCAAATACACAGCCGCATCGACCTTTGAGCGCATCACCTCATCAACCTGCTCGACCGTCAACGACTCAATCAGCCCGTCCCGCAACACACCCGCCGCATGAATCACACTCACCAAAGGATGCGCGGGATCCACAGACTCGATCACCTCACGCAACTGCCGCCGATCACAAACATCGCACGCCACCACACGCGCCTCACAGCCAAGCTCGGCGAGTGACTCCACCAATTCGGCTGCGCCCTTCGACGCCATCCCGCTACGACTCAGCAACAGCAGGCGTCGCACCCCATGCACACCAGCCAAATGACGAGCCACCAAGCCGCCCAAAATGCCAGTACCGCCGGTGATCAACACCGTTCCGGCGTCAACCGACGCGCCCTCGGCCCTCCCAACCGACTCCAGCCGCGGCACATACACTCGATCGCCGCGCACCGCCAACTGCGGCTCACCGAGGGTCGACAGCTCACTCCTATCCACCACATTTTCATATCCCTCATCCCCAGACCCAGAGTCCGTGCGCCCTACGTCAATTACCACGAAACGATCGGGATGCTCAGACTGCGCGCTGCGCACCAGTCCCCACACCGCTGCTCCAGCCAAGCCCGGCACCTCGCCCTCCTCGACGGCCACCGCGCCGCGCGTGACCAGCACCAGCCGCGAATCCTCCAGTGCCGGCGCCGCCAGCCATTCCTGCAGCACCGCGAGTGCCCAGCCCGTCGCCGTGCGCGCCGCCTCCGCCACGCCCACATCGTCCGACCGCACCGGCACAGCGAGGAACACCACCTCTGGCGCCGGCACTCCGTTCGCGACGTCCTCCACAAGCGCCGCGAGCGTCTCATACCGCCCGCCGCCCGCTCCCACAACGACCGATGTCCGACGCTCGTGCGTGGACACCTCGGCCGCCGCGAGTGCTGATGCCTCAACCCACACGTTCCTGAGCAGCAGGCCACTCCCGTCGCCCACACCCAGCGGCTGCCCCGCCTCAAGCGGGCGAGCCACCAACGAAGCGATCGAAAGCACCGGCTCACCCGCGGCGTCGAACGCCGCCAGACGCAGTTCCTCCTTCTCCCCGAGCGTCAGACGAACACGCAGCGAAGACGTGCCGCGTCGCAGGAGACTCACCCCATTCAGCGAGAACGGCACCGCAACGCCATCCACCGCGCCGCCCTCGGCCCGCGCCAGGAAACCTGCGTGCAGTGCGGAGTCCAGGAGCGCGGGGTGGATGGCGAATCGCGTGGCCTCGCTGGCGGTGTCGTCCTCCAGTGCGACCTCTGCGAATATTTCGCCGTCGTCTCCTCGCCATGCTGCCTGCACACCCTGGAATACGCGGCCGTAGCTGAACCCGGCCTCTGCCAGGCGGTCGTAGAGGAACTCGACGTCGAGCTCTTGTGCTTCGGTGGGTGGCCACTGTGACTCCAGTGGCTCGAGGCCCAACTCGCCGGCCGGGCCCAGATCGCTTATCTCGTCGGTCAGCTTGCCGCTTGCGTGTCGTGTCCAGCCCGCGCCCGCACCGTCATGCGTGCTAGCGGTCTCGCTCGCTGGCCCGCTCGTGGCGTGGCCGTTCTGGGACTGCGGACGCGAGTAGACCGCTACCTCGCGGTGGCCGTCGGCGTCGGGTTCACCGACCGCGACCTGCAACTGCACTGCACCGTCCGCGGTGAGTACCAGCGGCTCCTGCAGCATCAGCTCCTCAACGTTTTCGTGTCCGACCGCGCGACCGGCTGCCAGTACCAGCTCCAGGAACCCGGTCGCCGGGAACAGCACCGTGTCGAGTACCGCGTGGTCGGCGAGCCAGGGATGTGTCTGTAGGGAGAGGCGCCCGGTGAACAGCCACCCCTCGCCGCTAGCCAGCTGTACCGCGGCGCCCAGCAACGGATGATCGGCCGCACCCAACCCCATACCACCCGCATCGCCCATACCCACACCAGGACTCAACCAGTAGCGCTCGCGCTGGAACGCGTACCTCGGCAGGTCAACTCGTTGCGGGTCGCTGCCCTCGAACAACACCCCCCAATCCACCGGGGCGCCCCACACCCAGGCGTCCGCCAACGAATGCACAAACCGCTCCATCCCACCCTCACCACGACGCAACGAGCCCAACACCCCGACCCGCTCCCGCACACCAAGATCCTCAAGCGTTTCCCCGACCGCACCCATCAACACCGGGTGCGGACTCACCTCGACAAACGCACACGCATCACCAGCAAGCGCACGAACAGCCTCCTCGAACCGCACCCGCTCCCGCAAACTCCGATACCAATACTCCCCACCCAACCCAGCCGTATCCACAAACCCACCCACACACGTCGAGAAAAACGGCACCCCACACGACACCGGCGCAATCCCCCCAAGCTCCCCAACCAACTCCTCCCGCAACTCCTCAACCACCACCGAATGCGACGCATAATCAACCGCCACCCGCCGCGCCCACACACCATCACCCTCACACACCCCCAAAAACTCATCCAACGCCCCCACCTCACCCGACACCACCACCGACGACGGACCATTCACCGCCGCCACACCCAGCCGCCCACCCCACCCCGCCAAACGCTCCCGCACCCCCTCCACATCAAGCGCGACACTCACCATCCCACCACGACCAGCCAACACCCGACCCAACAACCGACTCCGCAACACCACCACCCGCGCCCCATCCCCAAGCGACAAACCACCCGCCACACACGCCGCCGCGATCTCCCCCTGCGAATGCCCAACCACCACCCCCGGCTCCACACCAAACGAACGCCACAACCCCGCCAACGCCACCATCACCGCCCACGACACCGGCTGCACCACATCCACCCGCTCCAACCCAGGCGCACCCCCCACACCCCGCAACACATCCTCAACCCGCCAACCCACCAACCCCTCAAGCACATCCCCACACGCCCCCAACAAACCCCTAAACACCACCGACGAACCCAACAACCCAACCGCCATACCCTCCCACTGCGCACCCTGCCCCGGAAACACAAACACCGGCCTACCACCCCGCGCCACACCCCGCACCACACCCACACCACCATCACCACACTCCACCGCCCCCAACCCCGCAACCAACCCCCCCACATCCCCACCCAACACCACCGCACGATCCTCAAACACCGCCCGCCCCGACACCAACGACCACGCCACATCCACCACACCAACCCCCGGGCGCCCCACACCACCCACCGGCACCCCATCCAAACCCCGCACCCCACCCCCAACCAAAAACTCCCGCAAACGCCCCGCCTGAGCACACAACCCACCCACACCACGACCCGACACCACCAACGGCACCACACCACAACCACCCAACACACCACCACCCACCGACACACCATCCACCCCAAGCGCCTGCGCCCCCCCAGACGCCTCTACCTGAATACCCTCCACACCACCACCCACCACACCACCACCCACCGACACACCATCCACCCCAAGCGCCTGCACCCCCCCGGACGCCTCTACCTGAATACCCTCCACACCACCCTCGCCATCCCGCTCACGCCGCCCACGAACCCTCCGAGAAACCCCAACACGCTCCAGCGCCGGCGGCTCCTCCAGAATCACATGCGCGTTCGTGCCACTGATCCCAAACGACGACACCCCCGCCCGCCGCACACGCTCCCCCGCCGGCCACACCACCGACTCACGCAACAACTCCACCTCACCCGCCGACCAATCCACATGCGGCGAAGGCTCATCCACATGCAACGTCGCCGGCAACACCCCATGCTCAAACGCCTTCACCATCTTAATCACACCCGCCACACCCGCCGCCGCCTGCGAATGACCAATATTCGACTTCACCGACCCCAACCACAACGGGCCACCCACACGACCCTGCCCATACGTACCCAACAACGCCCGCGCCTCAATCGGATCACCCAACCTCGTACCCGTCCCATGCGCCTCCACCACATCCACATCACCCGCCGCCAAACCCGCCTCCGCCAACGCCCGCAAAATCACCCGCTCCTGCGACGGACCATTCGGCGCCGTCAACCCATTACTCGCACCATCCTGATTCACCGCACTACCACGCACCACCCCCAACACCCGATGCCCCAACCGCCGCGCATCCGACAACCGCTCCACCACCACCAACCCCACACCGTCGGCGAAGCCCGTTCCGTCGGCGGATGCGGCAAACGACCGGCAACGCCCGTCCGCGGAGAGCCCGCGCTGACGGCTGAACCCGATGAAGATCGCCGGGCTGGCGAGCACCGTCACCCCGCCGGCCAGCGCCAGCGTGCACTCGCCGTGGCGCACCGACTGGCACGCCAGATGCAACGCCACCAGCGAGGAGGAACACCCCGTGTCCATCGACACCGCGGGGCCCTCGAACCCAAACGTATATGACACTCGACCGGACACCACGCTCGCCGTCGCGCCCGCCACCATGTGTCCCTCGGCTTCATCGCCGAACACGCCGGCAGCCGCGGCGCGCGCATAGTCGTTGTGGATAACGCCCGCGAACACGCCCGTCTGGCTGCCTCGCAGCGATGCCGGGTCGATCCCCGCGTCTTCCAGCGCCTCCCACGTCGCTTCCAGCAACAACCGCTGCTGGGGATCCATCGCCACCGCCTCGCGTGGGCTGATTCCGAAAAAGCCCGCGTCGAACTCGCCCGCGTCGTGGATGAACCCACCCTCGCGCACGTAGCTGTGCCCGGAACGATCAGGATTCGGGTCATACAGCTGATCGAGATTCCAGCCCCGATCCACCGGAAACCCTGAGATTGCGTCCCTTCCATCCAGCACCAACTCCCACAGCGCCTCCGGACTTGCCACTCCACCTGGGTAACGACAGCTCATACCCACGATCGCGATCGGCTCGTCCAAACCCGTGCCCGCCCGCCTCACCACATTGGCCCGTGTCACATTCACACCACGGTCCGCATCGAGCAGCACACGTACGAACTCGGCGATCGCGCTGCAGGTCGGATAATCGAACACCAGCGTGGCGGGGAGCCGCAAACCCGTTGCCCCCATCAGACGGTTGCGCAACTCCACTGCCCCCAGCGAATCAAGACCCTGATCTCGCAACGCACGCTTGGGATCGACCGCCGCCGGAGAATCGTGTCCCAGCACGGCAGCCACGTGGGCGCATACAGCGTTGAGCACAACCGCATTCCGCTCGTTTGCGGGCACACCCGCCAGATGACGCGCCAGTGCGCCACCCCCGCCCGCCCGCATCGATGAGCGCACCAGGCCGCGCAACAACACCGGCACCAACCCCATTCGGGCGTGGGAGCGCAAACTCCGTCTGTCCAGGCGCACCGGCACTACGAGCGCCTCGTCAATCCGTAGCGCACGGTCAAGTAGGTCGAGACCTTGCTCCACGCCCAGCGGCAACATCGCCAGGCGCTCCCTCACCTGCCGCGCCAAACGGTCGGATCCGGCTCCATCCAACGCCTTTGCCATGCCCGTCTGCAGGCCCCACAAACCCCACGCCAGCGATCGACCCGCCAAACCCTGCGCCCGCCGGTACACGGCCAAGGCATCGATGAACGCATTCGCCGCCGCGTAGCTGCCCTGGCCGGCGCCACCAAGCAACGGCGCGGCCGACGAGAACATAACGAAGTCGGAGAGCTCCAGATCTTTGGTGAGCTCGTGCAAAATCCAAGCTGCATCCGCCTTCGGGCGCGACACCTGTTCCAACCGCTCAGGGGTCAACGACTCGATCACCCCGTCATCCAACACACCAGCGGTGTGCACCACCGCTGTCAGCGGGTGCGACTCCGGCACCGACTCGATCAGGGCGCTCAGCTGCTCGCGGTCGGCGACATCGCAGGCCACCACGCTCGCCTCGCAGCCAAGCTCCCTCAGCTCCGCCAACAGCTCGCTCGCGCCCTCCACCCCGGGACCGCGCCGGCTCGCCAGCAGCAGGCGCCTCGCACCGTGCCAAGCAGCGAGGTGACGCGCCACGTGCGCACCCAGCGCACCCGTGCCCCCGGTGATGAGCACGGTGCCCTCGGGATTCGAAAGCCACACCCCTTCAGCCGAATCACGCGGCAGTTCCGGCTCGTGCGCTGCCGCCAGCCGTGCCACGTACACCCCATGCTCACGCAACGCCAGCTGCGGTTCCTCCATCGTCCACAGCGCCGACCAGCCGATCTCACCGGGCCACTCCGGCTGCCGGTCCGTCGACGGATCGACGTCGACCACCACGAAGCGATCCGGGTGCTCGGACTGCGCGCTGCGCAGCAATCCCCACACCGCAGCCCCTGCGAGATCTGGGGTCTCCTCCTCGGTGACCGCAACCGCCCCACACGTCACCAGCACCAGTCGTGCATCCGCAAGCACCCCTCCGGCCAGCCACCTCTGCAACAGCTCGAGCACCCACCGCGTGGCCACACGTGCCGCCTGCGCCGCATCCGCGTCGCCCGCCCACCTCGGTGCCGCGACAAACACGAGCTCGGGCGACGCTGCGCCTCGCTCGACCGCCTCGACAAGCCCCTGGAGATCCGCGTGACACTCACCCTCCACGCCCGCCAAGCGCAACCCGCCAAGCAGCGCCACACGACGCCGCTGCCCACCGTCAGATGCAACCGGCGCCTCCACCCACTCCAGCCGGTACAGCGAGTCCTCCGCGCGACGCGCCGAGCGCCCGATCTCCTCCACGTCGATCGCACGGAGCGCGAGCGAGCCGATCGACAGGACAGGCTCGCCGAGCGCATCGAACGCCGCCACGCCAAATCCGCCGTTCTCGCCGGGGACGATCCGGACTCGTAGCGAGGAGGCGCCCTCGCGCTGGAGGCGCAGGTCGCGCAGTGACAACAGCAACCGCTGCTCGCCGGCGCGCTGCTGTTCGTCTTGTCCGAGTGTGATGGTGTGTAGTGCTGCGTCGAGTAGCGCGGGGTGGATGCCGTAGCGTGCCGCGTCGTTGGTGGCGTGGTCGGGTAGCGCGATCTCGGCGTATACCTCGTCGTCCCTGCGCCACGCCGCGCGTACGCCTTGGAACGCGGGGCCGTAGCTGAGCCCGGTCTCGGCGAGGCGGTCGTAGAGGAACTCGACGTCGAGTTCTTGGCAGCCGGCGGGCGGCCACTGGTCCAGCACCGTGTCTGGTAGGGCGCGCGCGCTCGTCGTGTCACCGGCGATTGTCGCGCTGGCGTGTTGCACCCAGCCGCCGGTGGCTGCGCCTGGATCGTCCTCTAGTGCGAGCTCGCCTGCCTGGGTCTGGGGACGGGAGTGGATCGTGACTTCGCGGCGGCCGTCCTCATCGGGGTCGCCGACTGAGACCTGTAGCTGTATGGCTTCTTCCCCAGCGAGTACCAGCGGCGTGTGCAGCGTCAGCTCCCCGATACGCTCGCACCCCACCCGGCGGCCGGCCGCTAACACCAGCTCCACGAAACCCGTACCCGGGAACAACACCGTGTCGAGGACCGCGTGATCAGCCAGCCACGGGTGCGTCAGCAACGAGAGCCGCCCCGTGAATAGCCAGCCCTCGCCACCCGCCAACGAAACTGCCGCACCAAGCAACGGGTGATCCGCCACACCCAGCCCCGCGCCCCTCACATCACCAACACCCACCCTCGGTAACAACCAGTAGCGCTCCCGCTGAAACGCATAACGCGGCAACTGCACCCGCCGCGCGCCACTACCCCTGAAATACGCACCCCAATCCACCTCAAGCCCATCGCAATACACACGCGCGAGACACTCCAACACCCCCATCACCTCATCCCGCCCCGCGCGTACCGCCGGCGCGAGTAACACCCCCTCACGCTCATCCTCCCCCAGACAACCATCGACCATCCCGCACAACACCCCATCCGGGCCCAGCTCCACGAACCGTCTTACCCCCGCCTCACGCAACGCGCGTACACCATCAGCGAAACGCACACCCTCCCGCACATGACGCACCCAATACTCCGCGCTCGCTACCTCCTCCCCAGCTAACCCACCCGACACATTCGAGACCAACCCCAGCCGCGGCGAGGAGTACTCCACACCCTCCGCGACCACCCGAAACTCCTCAAGCATCGGGTCCATCAACGCAGAATGAAACGCATGACTCACCCGCAAACGCTTCACCCTGCGACCCCTCTCCCGCCAACCAGCCACCCACTCCCCCGCAGCCACCTCCTCACCCGACACCACCACCGCACGCGGACCATTCACCGCCGCGACCCCCAACCCCCCCACACCCACAAGACTCTCACGCACCTCCCCCTCAGAGCCCTCCACCGCCCACATCACGCCACCCCGCGCCAACCCCCCCATCAACCGGCCCCGCGCCGCGACCAAACGACACGCATCCTCAAGCGAGAACACACCCGCCACAAACCCCCCAACCAGCTCACCCACCGAATGCCCACCCACAAACTCAGGGCTCACCCCAAACGACTCCACCAGCCGCCACAACGCAACCTCAAACGCGAACAACCCCACCTGCGTGAACTCCGTCCGATCCAACAACCCCACCCCACGCGAACCCCCCACCCCAAACAACACACCCCGCAACCCACCCTCCACACCCGGCAACTCCACCAACCCATCCAACACCCCACACACCCCATCCAACGCCTCCCTAAACACAGGAAACGCCCCATACAACCCCACACCCATACCCACACGCTGCGCACCCTGACCCGTAAACAACACCACCGAACGCCCACCACCCACAACACCCCGCACCACACCCACACCACCCACACCACCCACACCATCCCCACCACGCTCAACCGCCCCCAACCCCCCAACCAACCCCCCACGCTCCCCACCCAACACAACCACACGATCCTCCAACCCCGGCCGACCCACCAACGACAACGCCACATCCAACACATCAACCCCCGGACACTCCACCAAAAACTCCCGCAACCGCCCCGCCTGAGCACACAACCCACCCACACCACGACCCGACACCACCAACGGCACCACACCACAACCACTCGGCGCGTCCACCGTCGTGGGGGCAGCAGGACCGGTCAGCCCGTCCCCGCCGAGTACTCCACCAGCCACAGCCTCCGCGTCTCCCACCGGCGGCTCCTCCAGAATCACATGCGCGTTCGTGCCACTCACACCAAACGACGACACCCCCGCCCGCCGCACACGCTCACCCGCCGGCCACACCACCGACTCACGCAACAACTCCACCTCGCCCGCCGACCAATCCACATGCGGCGAAGGCTCATCCACATGCAACGTCGCCGGCAACACCCCATGCTCAAACGCCTTCACCATCTTAATCACACCCGCCACACCCGCCGCCGCCTGCGAATGACCAATATTCGACTTCACCGACCCCAACCACAACGCGCCACCCTCACGACCCTGCCCATAGGTCCCCAACAGCGCCTGCGCCTCAATCGGGTCACCCAACCTCGTGCCCGTCCCATGACCCTCCACCACATCCACATCACCCGCCGCCAAACCCGCCTCCGCCAACGCCCGACGAATCACCCGCTCCTGCGACGGACCATTCGGCGCCGTCAAACCATTACTCGCACCATCCTGATTCACCGCACTACCACGCACCACCCCCAACACCCGATGCCCCAACCGCCGCGCATCCGACAACCGCTCCACCACCACCAACCCCACACCCTCCGACCACCCCACACCCTCCGCGCCCGCCGCAAACGACCGGCACCGCCCATCCCGCGAGAGGCCACGCTGACGACTGAACCCGATAAACACCCCCGGATTGGACAGCACCGTCACACCGCCAGCGAGCGCCAGCGTGCACTCGCCCTGGCGCACCGACTGGCACGCCAGATGCAACGCCACGAGTGACGACGAGCACGCCGTATCCACCGACACCGCCGGCCCCTCAAAGCCAAACGTATAAGCCACCCGACCCGACACCACGCTCCCCGCCGCGCCCGACACTAGGAAGCTTTCAGCCTCCTCGCTCACCCCCCCGGCGCCGGCAGAAAGCGCATAGTCGCTGTAAATCACGCCAGCAAACACGCCGGTTGGGCTACCTCGCAGCGAGGCGGGATCGATCTCCGCGTCTTCCAACGCCTCCCACGCAGCTTCCAGCAACAGTCGCTGCTGCGGATCCATCGCCAACGCCTCGCGCGGACCGATGCCAAAGAAGCCGGCATCAAAGTCACCCGCGTCACCCAGAAACCCGCCGTCACGCACATAGCTCGTCCCCGGATGATCCGGATCGGGGTCATACAACCGCTCGAGGTCCCAGCCACGATCCACCGGGAACCCAGCGATCCCATCCCCACCCCTCGCAACCAACTCCCACAGCTCCTCCGGGCTGCCGGCGCCGCCGGGATAGCGACAGCTCATCCCCACGATCGCAATCAGCTCATCGGCGCCCGCCCGTCTCGCGACCTTCACCAGCGCACCCCGTGCAGCACCATCCGCGTCGACCTCTCCGCGCAGGAAGACCGCGATCGCGCTGCAACTTGGATGATCGAACACCAGGGTCGCCGGCAACCGCAACCCCGACACATTCGTCAGCCGGTTGCGCAACTCCACCGCACCCAGCGAATCGAGCCCTACCTCTTTCAACGGACGCACCGGGTCCACTCCGGCGACACCGTCGTGCCCCAACACCGCCGCCGCCTGTCCCAGCACGACCTCGAGCAGCACCCCGTCCCACTCGGCCTCGGGGATACCCGCCAGCCGCCGAGCGAGCGAACCGCCTGGCCCTCGCCTCGCGGCGGACGGCATGCGCACGAGGCCACTCAGCAGCGGCGGCAACACACCCACGCGCGCCTGCGCACGCAGGGCGCTCGCATCCAAGCGGGCCGCAACCACCGACGCGCCGCCAACGTCCCCGACCCGATCCAGCAATCCCAGCCCGTCCTCCGCCGAAAGCGCCACAACACCCTGGCGCTCGATCCTCGACCTGCCCACCTCACCCAGGACGCCACCCATGCCACCGGCCTGCGCCCACAGCCCCCATGCGACCGATTGTCCGACGAGCCCGCGCGCCTCGCGCACCTGGGCCAAGGCATCCAGCGCCGCGTTCGCGGCCGCGTAATTTCCCTGTCCCGGCCCTCCGAACACACCCGCCACCGAGGAGAACAACACAAACTCCGAAAGCTCCAGCCGCTCCGTCAACTCGTGTAGGTGCAACGCCGCGTCCACCTTCGGACGCAGCACTCGCTCCAGCCGCTCGGCCGTCAGCGACTCGATCAACCCGTCGTCCAGCACGCCCGCCGCGTGAATCACCGACGTCAACGGACATCCCGCCGGGATCGACGCAAGCAGCTCGGCAAGCTGAGCCCGATCAGCCACGTCACAGGCCACCACCCTCGCCTCACAGCCGACCTCCGCGAGCGCCGCCACCAGCTCGCCCACCCCTGCCGCGTCCGATCCGTGGCGGCTGGCCAGCAGCAGATGCTTCACGCCGCGCTCGGCCGCCAGATGGCGCGCCACCAGCGCCCCCAGCCCGCCGGTGCCACCTGTGATGAGGACCGTGCCCTCGGGATCGCGAGGCTGTGGGATCCTCAGCACAACCTTGCCGACGTGACGCGCATCCCGCACGAACCGGAACGCCTCCACCCCGCGACGCACGTCCCACGCCGTGATCGGGGCGTGCACGAGCACGCCCCGCTCGAACAGCCCCAGCAGCTCCCGCAGCATCTCCTGAATCCGCCGCGGTCCCGCTTCGAAAAGATCGAACGCCTGGTAGCGCACTCCAGCGTGCTCCTCCGCAACCCGCCCCGCGTCACGCACGTCCGTCTTGCCCATCTCCACGAAGCGACCACCACGCGGGAGCAACGCAAGGGAAGCGTCGACGAGCTCCCGTGTCAGCGAGTTCAGCACCACGTCCATACCACGGCCCCCGCTCGCGCGCAGGAACCGCTCCTCGAACTCCACGTCACGGGAGGACGCGATGTGATCCGAGTCCAGCCCCAGCCCCGCGAGCACGCCGGCCTTTGCTGGGCTCGCGGTCGCGAACACCTCCGCACCCAGATGACGCGCGAGCTGTACCGCCGCCATCCCCACACCACCCGCCCCCGCGTGGATCAACACCGACTCCCCACGCCGCAACCCAGCGAGATCCACCAGGCCGTAGTACGCCGTCAGGAACACGATCGGGACGGCGGCCGCCTGCACGAACGACCACCCCTCCGGCACCGGCACGACGATGTCGCGGCTGGTCACCGCGACCGGCCCAAAGGACTCCCTCATCAACCCCATCACCCGGTCGCCGGGCGCGAGATCCTCCACACCCTCGCCGACCTCCAACACCACCCCGGCGCCCTCGCTGCCGAGCACCTCCATACCGGGATAAAGCCCCAGAGCTATCAGCACGTCGCGGAAGTTCATCCCCGCCGCACGCACTGCCACCCGCACCTCCCCGGCCCCAAGCGGCCGATTCACACCGGGACTCGCCACCAGCGCGAGGTTGTCCAAGGTGCCACCACCGCTCCTGACCCCGAGATGCCAATGCGCCTCTCCGGCCGGGACCGGCAGCCGCGCCGCGTCCCCCAGCGCTGTCAGACGCGGCACGCAGGCCCGCTCGCCGCGCGTCGCGAGCTGTGGCTCGTCGCTCGCCAACAGCTCCCACCACGACGCCTCACCGGATGCCGTCGCCTCGCTGTCCTCCTGGTCGAGGTCGATGAGCACGAACCGCCCTGGGTGCTCAGACTGCGCGCTGCGTACCAGGCCCCACACCGCCGCCTCGGCGAGGTTCGGGGTCTCGCGCTCGTCGACCGCGACCGCGCCGTTGGTGAGCAGCACCAGCCGCGCGTCCGCGAGCGGCGGGTGGTCAAGCCATGCCTGCAGCAACTTGAGTGTCCACGCCGTCGCGGCGTGCGCCGCGGTCGCGGTCGCACCGGACACGCCGGCCCCCGGCACAGCGGCGAACACTACCTCGGGCACCGCGGCACCCCCCTCCACACTCTCGATGAGCGCCCCGAGATCGGGATAGCGCTCACCTTCTACGCCCTCTGGCTCTGTATCGCCGAGCAGCGCCACGGCGAGCGAGTCGGCAATCGGGGTCGTGGGTGTGGGCGCCGGCACCCATTCCACCCGGTACAACGAGTCCTCGCGCTGCGTCGCACGCACCAGTTGACCTATCTCGACAGGTCGGAGCGCGAGCGAGTCGATCGCGAGGACCGGCTCACCGGCCTCATCGAACGCCGCGAGACGGAACTCCTCCCCGGCGCCTTCCAGGCGCACACGCAGCGAGGACACACCACTACGCCAAAGGCTCACCCCGCGCAGTGAGAACGGCACCGCCACCCCCTCCAGCGCGCTTGCCTGGCCTCGTTCCAGTAAGCCGGGGTGCAGCGCGGCGTCGAGTAGCGCGGGGTGCACACCGAACCGTGACGGCTCGCCCGCGGCGTCGTCCGCCAGCGCGATCTCGGCGTATACCTCGTCGTCCCTGCGCCACGCCGCGCGTACGCCTTGGAACGCGGGGCCGTAGCTGAGCCCGGTCTCGGCGAGGCGGTCGTAGAGGAACTCGACGTCGAGCTCTTGGCAGCCCGCGGGCGGCCACTGCGAGCCGAGTGCTTCCGGCCTGCTTGCGTCGGCCGCGGCCGGGGTCAGCGTCGCGCTGGCGTGTTGCACCCAGCCGCCGGTGGCTGCGCCTGGATCGTCCTCTAGTGCGAGCTCGCCTGCCTGGGTCTGGGGACGGGAGTGGATCGTGACTTCGCGGCGGCCGTCCTCATCGGGGTCGCCGACTGAGACCTGTAGCTGTATGGCTTCTTCCCCAGCGAGTACCAGCGGCGTGTGCAGCGTCAGCTCCCCGATACGCTCGCACCCCACCCGGCGGCCGGCCGCTAACACCAGCTCCACGAAACCCGTACCCGGGAACAACACCGTGTCGAGGACCGCGTGATCAGCCAGCCACGGGTGCGTCAGCAACGAGAGCCGCCCCGTGAATAGCCAGCCCTCGCCACCCGCCAACGAGACCGCCGCACCAAGCAACGGGTGATCCGCCACACCCAGCCCCGCGCCCCTCACATCACCAACACCCACCCTCGGTAACAACCAGTAGCGCTCCCGCTGAAACGCATAACGCGGCAACTGCACCCGCCGCGCGCCACTACCCCTGAAATACGCACCCCAATCCACCTCAAGCCCATCGCAATACACACGCGCGAGACACTCCAACACCCCCATCACCTCATCCCGCCCCGCGCGTACCGCCGGCGCGAGTAACACCCCCTCACGCTCATCCTCCCCCAGACAACCATCGACCATCCCGCACAACACCCCATCCGGGCCCAGCTCCACGAACCGTCTTACCCCCGCCTCACGCAACGCGCGTACACCATCAGCGAAACGCACACCCTCCCGCACATGACGCACCCAATACTCCGCGCTCGCTACCTCCTCCCCAGCTAACCCACCCGACACATTCGAGACCAACCCCAGCCGCGGCGAGGAGTACTCCACACCCTCCGCGACCACCCGAAACTCCTCAAGCATCGGGTCCATCAACGCAGAATGAAACGCATGACTCACCCGCAAACGCTTCACCCTGCGACCCCGCTCCCGCCAACCAGCCACCCACTCCCCCGCAGCCACCTCCTCACCCGACACCACCACCGCACGCGGACCATTCACCGCCGCGACCCCCAACCCCCCCACACCCACAAGACTCTCACGCACCTCCCCCTCAGAGCCCTCCACCGCCCACATCACGCCACCCCGCGCCAACCCCCCCATCAACCGGCCCCGCGCCGCGACCAAACGACACGCATCCTCAAGCGAGAACACACCCGCCACAAACCCCCCAACCAGCTCACCCACCGAATGCCCACCCACAAACTCAGGGCTCACCCCAAACGACTCCACCAGCCGCCACAACGCAACCTCAAACGCGAACAACCCCACCTGCGTGAACTCCGTCCGATCCAACAACCCCACCCCACGCGAACCCCCCACCCCAAACAACACACCCCGCAACCCACCCTCCACACCCGGCAACTCCACCAACCCATCCAACACCCCACACACCCCATCCAACGCCTCCCTAAACACAGGAAACGCCCCATACAACCCCACACCCATACCCACACGCTGCGCACCCTGACCCGTAAACAACACCACCGAACGCCCACCACCCACAACACCCCGCACCACACCCACACCACCCACACCACCCACACCATCCCCACCACGCTCAACCGCCCCCAACCCCCCAACCAACCCCCCACGCTCCCCACCCAACACAACCACACGATCCTCCAACCCCGGCCGACCCACCAACGACAACGCCACATCCAACACATCAACCCCCGGACACTCCACCAAAAACTCCCGCAACCGCCCCGCCTGAGCACACAACCCACCCACACCACGACCCGACACCACCAACGGCACCACACCACAACCCCAACCCCCACCAACAACCACACCGGAGCGCTCGCCATCAACACCAACACCAACCGGCACACCAACACCAACAGCAACACCAGCACCACCAGCATCGGCATCGGCAACACCCACATACCGCTCCTGAACCCGCGGAGGCTCCTCCAGGATCACATGCGCGTTCGTGCCACTGATCCCAAACGCCGATACCCCCGCCCGCCGCACATGCTCACCCGCCGGCCACACCACCGGCTCACGCAACAACTCCACCTCGCCCGCCGACCAATCCACATGCGGCGAAGGCTCATCCACATGCAACGTCGCCGGCAACAACTCGTGCTCGAACGCCTTCACCGTCTTGATTACCCCCGCCACACCGGCGGCGGCCAGTGTGTGCCCGATGTTCGACTTCACCGACCCCAACCACAACGCGCCACCCTCACGACCCTGCCCATACGTCGCCAACAGCGCCTGCGCCTCAATCGGGTCACCCAACCTCGTGCCCGTCCCATGACCCTCCACCACATCCACATCACCCGCCGCCAAACCCGCCTCCGCCAACGCCCGACGAATCACCCGCTCCTGCGACGGACCATTCGGCGCCGTCAAACCATTACTCGCACCATCCTGATTCACCGCACTACCACGCACCACCCCCAACACCCGATGCCCCAACCGCCGCGCATCCGACAACCGCTCCACCACCACCAACCCCACACCCTCCGACCACCCCACACCCTCCGCGCCCGCCGCAAACGACCGGCACCGCCCATCCACCGAGAGCCCACGCTGACGACTGAACTCGATCAGCATCGTGGGACTCGCCATCACCGTCACACCGCCCGCGAGCGCCAGCGAACACTCGCCCTGGCGCACCGACTGGCACGCCCAATGCAACG
This sequence comes from uncultured Solirubrobacterales bacterium, assembly GCA_963833205.1. Classification (GTDB taxonomy): domain Bacteria; phylum Actinomycetota; class Thermoleophilia; order Solirubrobacterales; family Solirubrobacteraceae; genus Palsa-744. The sequence continues at coordinate 42,289 of CAWHWZ010000005.1, forward strand.
CCACCAACGACGACGAACACGCCGTATCCACCGACACCGCCGGCCCCTCAAACCCAAACGCGTATGCCACCCGGCCCGATACCACGCTGCCCAGGTAGCCGGTCAAACGAAAGCTGCTGCCCTCTTCAACGCGCGCGTTCTGCGGCAGCACATAGTCCTGCATACCCACTCCCGCGAACACCCCGGTCTGGCTGCCCCGCAGCGACGCCGGGTCGATCCCAGCGTCTTCCAACGCCTCCCACGCCGCTTCCAACAACAGCCGCTGCTGCGGATCCATCGCCAACGCCTCACGCGGGCTGATCCCAAAGAAACCCGCGTCAAACTCATCCGCGTCGTCAATGAACCCACCCGCCCGCGCGTAACTCGTCCCCGGATGATCAGGATCCGGGTCATACAACCGCTCCAGATCCCAGCCACGATCCACCGGGAAACCCGAGATCGCATCCCCACCCTCCACAACCAATTCCCACAACCCCTCCGGACTCACAACCCCACCCGGGTAACGACAGCTCATCCCGACGATCGCAATCGGCTCATCGGCGCCCACGCGTCTCGCGACGCTCACTCGCGCACCCCGCGCCGCACCATCCACGTCGACCTCCCCGCGCAAGAAGACCGCGATCGCGCCGCAACTCGGATAATCGAACACCAGCGTCGTCGGCAACCGCAACCCCGTGACATTCGCCAACCGGTTACGCAACTCCACGGCCCCCAGCGAGTCGAGCCCTTGATCTCGTAAGGCGCGCCCCGGGTCGACCGCCGTGACAGCGTCGTGCCCGAGCACGGCCGCAGCCTGACCCCGCACGATGTCCAACAGCACCGTGTCCCACTCGTCCTCCGGCGTGGCCGCCAAACGTCGTGCCAGCGAACCGCCATCGCCGCGTTGCCGGCCCACCGGCATACGCACGAGACCACTCAGCAGCGTGGGGAGCACACCGACACGCGCCTGCGCACGCAAACCACCCGCGTCAAGACGCACTGCGACCAGGACCGCTCCCCCGGCGTCACGGCCACGGTCGAACAGTCCGAGGCCCTCCCGCGAGGACAGCGCCGCGACGCCCTGGCGCACGATCCGCGCCCTACCGCTCTCGCCGAGATCGCCAGCCATACCGCTGGCCTGCTCCCATAGCCCCCACGCGAGCGACTGTCCCGCCAGCCCGTGCGCCTCACGGACCTGCGCAAGAGCGTCCAGGAACGCGTTCCCCGCAACATAGTTACCCTGCCCGGCACCACCGAACAGGCCGGCGGCCGAGGAGAACAACACGAACTCGGCAAGCTCCAACCCCTCCGTCAGCTCATGGAGGTTCAGCGCCGCATCGACCTTCGGACGCAAAACAGCATCGAGCCGCTCGGGCGTCAGAGACTCGACCAGGCCATCGTCGAGCACCCCCGCCGCGTGGATCACCGACGTCAACCTGTGACGCGGAGAGATCGACGCGATCAGCTCCGCGGCCTGGGCTCGATCGGCCACGTCGCACGCCACCACGCACGTCTCGCAACCAAGCTCTTCCAGTTCGCCCACCAACTCGCCAGCGCCATCGGCCTCCAGGCCGCGCCTGCTCGCGAGCAGCAGATGCCGGGTGCCGTGCGACTGCGCGAGGTGCCGGGCAACGAGCGCGCCGAGTCCACCCGTACCGCCCGTGATGAGAACCGTACCCTCAGGATCTGGGGGCTGGGGGACCGTGAGCACGACCTTGCCGACGTGGCGGGCATCCCGCACGAAGCGGAACGCCTCGACTCCCCGCCGCACATCCCACGTCCTGAGCGGCAGATGCCGCAACACACCCCGCTCGAAGAGCCCCAGCAACTCCTGCAGCATTTCCTGAACCCGTTCGGGTCTCACCTCATTCAGATCGAACGCGCGATAGCGCACACCGGTGTGCTCCTCCGCGACGTGCGCCGCATCCCGCACGTCCGTCTTGCCCATCTCCACAAATCGGCCGCCTCGCGCCAGCAAGCCCAGCGACGCATCCACGAACTCACCCGCCAGCGAGTTCAGCACCACGTCCACGCCGCGCCCTCCACTCGCGCGTGCGAACTTCTCCGCGAAATCGAGATCGCGCGAGGAGCCGATGTGCTCCTCATCGAGCCCAAGACCGGCGAGCACTCCCGCCTTGGCAGGGCTCGCTGTGGCGAACACCTCCGCGCCCAGGTGGCGGGCGAGCTGCAGAGCCGCCATCCCCACCCCGCCCGCACCGGCGTGCACCAACAACGACTCTCCGCGCTCTAGACCCGCCAGGTCGACCAGCGCGTGATACGCCGTCAGGAACACGATCGGGACCGCCGCGGCCTGCACGAACGACCACCCCTCGGGCACGGGCGCCACCAGGTCGCGGTCAGTCACCGCCACCGGCCCGAACGCCTCCCCCATCAGCCCCATCACCCGATCGCCGGGCACGAGGTCGCTCACACTCTCCCCGACCTCGATCACCACCCCGGCGCCCTCGCTTCCGAGCACCGCCTCACCCGGATACACCCCAAGCGCTATCAGCACATCACGGAAATTCAACCCACCCGCGTGCACCGCAATCCGCACCTGCCTCGCGCCCAACGACCCACGCGCGCGGGGGGCACTCACCAGCGCAAGACCATCGAACGTCCCCCCGCGCCCGCTCCCCATACACCAGTGCGTCTCGCCCGCCGGCACCGCCAACAATCCCGTATCGGCCAGCGCCATCAACCGCGGCACATAGACTCTCTCCGCACGCAACGCCATCTGCGGCTCCCCCGCCGCCGCCAGCTTCGCCCACTCCAGGCCACCGCCGTGCCAGCTCGAGGCGCCCCCGGCCGGGTCCACGTCAAGGACCAGCAAGCGGCCCGGATGCTCAGACTGCGCGCTGCGCAACAGACCCCACGCGGACGCCCCCGCGAGATCGGGGACCTCGCCATCCCCGACCGCCACCGCGCCGCTCGTGACCAGCACGAGCCGCGAATCCACCAGCGCCGGCTGTGCCAGCCACGCCTGCAACAGCTCAAGCGTCGCCCGCGCGACGGCCCGGGCACCATCAGCAGCATTCGCCTCACCGCTCACGTTGGGCACAGCGGCGAAGATGACGCCAGGCGCCGGCGAGCCGCTCTCGACCGCCTCGACAAGCCCCTGGAGGTCCGTGTGATGCTCACCCTCCGCACCGCCAAGGTCCAGGCCGCCGAGCAGCGCACAGCGAGGCGATCCGCCGTCCAACCCAGGAGCCTGCCACTCGACCCATTCCACTCGGTACAGCGAGTCCTCGCGGGGGCGAACCCCACGTTCGAGCTGACCCGGATCGAACGGCCGGAGCGCGAGCGAGTCGATCGCGAGGACCGGCTCCCCGGTCTCATCAAACGCCGCGAGACGGAGCTCCCCCCCAACGCCCTCCAGCCGCACACGCAGCGAGGACACACCACTACGCCAAAGGCTCACACCACCCAGCGAAAACGGCACCACCACCCCCTCCAGCGCACCCCCCTCACCCCGCTCCAGCAAACCCGAATGCAGCGCAGCATCCAACAGCGCAGGATGAACCCCGAACCGCGGCGCCTCACCCACCGCGCCATCCCCCAACACGACCTCCGCGTACACCACACCATCCCCACGCCACGCCGCCCGCAAACCCTGAAACACCGGGCCATAGCCAAACCCGGCCTCCGCTAGACGGTCATAAAGAAACTCAACGTCCACCTCCCGCGCGCCCGCCGGCGGCCACTGCACCCCCAGCCCCTCCGGCACACTCGCGTCAACCGCGGCCGGGACCAACGTCGCGCGCGCGTGCCGCACCCAACCACCACCAGCACCATCCCCATCACCATCCAGCGCCAGCTCCGCGACCTGGGCCTGCAGACGGGAATAAACCACGACCTCACGACGCCCACCCCCATCCGGCCCCCCGACCGAGACCTGCAACTGCACCGCCCCCTCCCCAGCGAGCACCAACGGCGCGTGCAACACCAGCTCCTCCACACCCTCACACCCAACCCGCCGGCCGGCCGCTAACACCAGCTCCACGAAACCCGTACCCGGGAACAACACCGTGTCGAGGACCGCGTGATCAGCCAGCCACGGGTGCGTCAGCAACGAGAGCCGCCCCGTGAATAGCCAGCCCTCGCCACCCGCCAACGAAACTGCCGCACCAAGCAACGGGTGATCCGCCACACCCAGCCCCGCGCCCCTCACATCACCAACACCCACCCTCGGTAACAACCAGTAGCGCTCCCGCTGAAACGCATAACGCGGCAACTGCACCCGCCGCGCGCCACTACCCCTGAAATACGCACCCCAATCCACCTCAAGCCCATCGCAATACACACGCGCGAGACACTCCAACACCCCCATCACCTCATCCCGCCCCGCGCGTACCGCCGGCGCGAGTAACACCCCCTCACGCTCATCCTCCCCCAGACAACCATCGACCATCCCGCACAACACCCCATCCGGGCCCAGCTCCACGAACCGTCTTACCCCCGCCTCACGCAACGCGCGTACACCATCAGCGAAACGCACACCCTCCCGCACATGACGCACCCAATACTCCGCGCTCGCTACCTCCTCCCCAGCTAACCCACCCGACACATTCGAGACCAACCCCAGCCGCGGCGAGGAGTACTCCACACCCTCCGCGACCACCCGAAACTCCTCAAGCATCGGGTCCATCAACGCAGAATGAAACGCATGACTCACCCGCAAACGCTTCACCCTGCGACCCCGCTCCCGCCAACCAGCCACCCACTCCCCCGCAGCCACCTCCTCACCCGACACCACCACCGCACGCGGACCATTCACCGCCGCGACCCCCAACCCCCCCACACCCACAAGACTCTCACGCACCTCCCCCTCAGAGCCCTCCACCGCCCACATCACGCCACCCCGCGCCAACCCCCCCATCAACCGGCCCCGCGCCGCGACCAAACGACACGCATCCTCAAGCGAGAACACACCCGCCACAAACCCCCCAACCAGCTCACCCACCGAATGCCCACCCACAAACTCAGGGCTCACCCCAAACGACTCCACCAGCCGCCACAACGCAACCTCAAACGCGAACAACCCCACCTGCGTGAACTCCGTCCGATCCAACAACCCCACCCCACGCGAACCCCCCACCCCAAACAACACACCCCGCAACCCACCCTCCACACCCGGCAACTCCACCAACCCATCCAACACCCCACACACCCCATCCAACGCCTCCCTAAACACAGGAAACGCCCCATACAACCCCACACCCATACCCACACGCTGCGCACCCTGACCCGTAAACAACACCACCGAACGCCCACCACCCACAACACCCCGCACCACACCCACACCACCCACACCACCCACACCATCCCCACCACGCTCAACCGCCCCCAACCCCCCAACCAACCCCCCACGCTCCCCACCCAACACAACCACACGATCCTCCAACCCCGGCCGACCCACCAACGACAACGCCACATCCAACACATCAACCCCCGGACACTCCACCAAAAACTCCCGCAACCGCCCCGCCTGAGCACACAACCCACCCACACCACGACCCGACACCACCAACGGCACCACACCACAACCCCAACCCCCACCAACAACCACACCGGAGCGCTCGCCATCAACACCAACACCAACCGGCACACCAACACCAACAGCAACACCAGCACCACCAGCATCGGCATCGGCAACACCCACATACCGCTCCTGAACCCGCGGAGGCTCCTCCAGGATCACATGCGCGTTCGTGCCACTGATCCCAAACGACGACACCCCCGCCCGCCGCACACGCTCACCCGCCGGCCACACCACCGGCTCACGCAACAACTCCACCTCGCCCGCCGACCAATCCACATGCGGCGAAGGCTCATCCACATGCAACGTCGCCGGCAACACCCCATGCTCAAACGCCTTCACCATCTTAATCACACCCGCCACACCCGCCGCCGCCTGCGAATGACCAATATTCGACTTCACCGACCCCAACCACAACGCGCCACCCACACGACCCTGCCCGTAGGTCCCCAACAGCGCCTGCGCCTCAATCGGGTCACCCAACCTCGTGCCCGTCCCATGACCCTCCACCACATCCACATCACCCGCCGCCAAACCCGCCTCCGCCAACGCCCGACGAATCACCCGCTCCTGCGACGGACCATTCGGCGCCGTCAAACCATTACTCGCACCATCCTGATTCACCGCACTACCACGCACCACCCCCAACACCCGATGCCCCAACCGCCGCGCATCCGACAACCGCTCCACCACCACCAACCCCACACCCTCCGACCACCCCACACCCTCCGCGCCCGCCGCAAACGACCGGCACCGCCCATCCACCGAGAGCCCACGCTGACGACTGAACTCAGTGAACACCGTCGGGTTCGACAGCACCGTCACACCGCCCGCGAGCGCCAGCGAACACTCGCCCTGGCGCACCGACTGGCACGCCAGATGCAACGCCACCAACGACGACGAACACGCCGTATCCACCGACACCGCCGGCCCCTCAAACCCAAACGCGTATGCCACCCGGCCCGATACCACACTCCCCGCCGTACCCGCCGCCAGGAAACCCTCCGCCTCCTCGCTCGGTGAGCCAGCGCCAGCGGCCATCGCATAGTCGTGATACATCACCCCCGCGAACACGCCGGTCTGGCTGGCGCGCAGGGACACCGGGTCGATACCAGCGTCTTCCAACGCCTCCCACGCCGCTTCCAGCAACAGCCGCTGCTGCGGATCCATCGCCAACGCCTCACGCGGACCGATCCCAAAGAAACCGGCATCGAACTCAGCCGCGTCATGGACGAACCCACCCTCGCGCGCGTAACTCTTACCAGGGCGGTCCGGGTCCGGGTCGTACAGCCCATCCAGATCCCACCCACGATCCACAGGGAAACCCGAGATCGCATCCCGGCCCTCCAACACCAGCTCCCACAACCCCTCCGGGCTCGCCACCCCACCCGGATAACGACAGCTCATCCCCACGATCGCGACGGGCTCCTCCACTCCCACACGCCGCACGACCGCCCCACCCCCAGCCGTCACCACACCACCCACATCCACCTCACGGAGCAAAAACCCCGCGATCGCACCACAACTCGGATAATCAAACACCAGCGTGGTCGGCAGCCGCAGCCCCGTCACCCCCATCAAACGCTGGCGCAACTCCATCGCACCCAGCGAATCGAGCCCCTGATCTTTCAATGAGCGCTCCGCGTCCACCACCCCAGCGGCGTCGTGCCCCAACACCACCGCCGCCTCACCCCGCACGACCTCCGAGACCACCCCATCCCACTCACGCTCTGGAACACCCGCCAAGCGCCGCGCCAACGAACCGCCCGCGCCGCGCCGACCACGCGACGTGACGCGCACGAGCCCACTCAGCAGTGCGGGCAGCACACCCACACGCGCCTGTGCGCGCAGAGCGCTCGCATCCAAGCGGGCCGCGACCACCAACGCGCCACCCACCTCTCCGGCCCGGTCCAGCAGCGCGAGGCCCTCCTCCGCGGAAAGCGCCACGAGGCCCTGACGCGCGATCCGCGCCCGACCCGCCTGATCCAGAACACCGGCCATGCCCTCCGGCTGCTCCCACAACCCCCACGCGACCGACTGGCCCGCCAAACCCCGCACCCGACGCGACTGCGCCAACGCGTCCAAAAACGCGTTTGCCGCAGCGTAATTACCCTGCCCCGGCCCACCGAACACACCAGACACCGAAGAGAACAACACAAACTCCGCCAGCCCCATACCTTCCGTCAGCTCGTCCAAGACCAGCGCAGCGTCCACCTTCGGACGCAGCACACGCTCCAACTGCGAGGCCGACAACGACTCGACCAAGCCATCGTCGAGCACACCCGCCACGTGCACCACCGCGGTCAACGGGTGACCCTCGGGAACCCCGGCGATCAGCTCCGCGACCTGCTCACGATCAGCCACATCGCACGCCACCACCCGTGCCTCACAACCCAGCGCCCCCAACTCCGCCACCAGCTCCCGTGCGCCCTGCGCCTCCAGGCCACTACGACTCACCAACAACAGATGCCGCACACCACGCTCCACCGCCAGGTGACGCGCCACCAGCACACCCAGCCCACCGGTGCCACCGGTCACCAGAACGGTACCCTCGCGATCCAGCGGGGGCGCCTGCACCGGAGCGGTGAGACTCTCACCACCCAGCGCCCTCAACCGCGGAGCGTGAAGCTCTCCCTCGCGTGTCGCGAGCTGCGGCTCGCCGCTCGCCACCAGCTCCCACCACCAGGCCTCACCGGATGTCGTCACCTCACCGTCCGCGCCGTCGACGTCAACGAGCACGAACCGCCCTGGGTGCTCAGACTGCGCGCTGCGCACCAGGCCCCACACCGCCGCCCCGGCCAGGTCCGGGACCTCGTGCTCGTCGACCGCGACCGCGCCGCTGGTTAGCAGCACCAGCCGCGCGTCCGCGAGCGGCGGGCAGTCAAGCCACGCCTGCAGCAACTTGAGCGTCCACCCCGTTGCGGCGTGCGCCGCGCTCGCCGTCGCACCGGACACGCCGGCCGCGGGCACGGCGGCGAACACGACCTCGGGCACCGCGGCACCCCCCTCCACACTCTCGACGAGCGCCCCGAGATCGGGATAGCGCTCACCCTCCACAACCGGCTCCACATCCCCAAGCAGCGCCACGGCGAGCGAGGCCGCGGTCGGGGTCGCGGGCGCGGGCGCCGGCACCCATTCCACTCGGTACAGCGAGTCCTCGCGGGGGCGAACCCCACGTTCGAGCTGACCCGGATCGAACGGCCGGAGCGCGAGCGAGTCGATCGCGAGGACCGGCTCCCCGGTCTCATCAAACGCCGCGAGACGGAGCTCCCCCCCAACGCCCTCCAGCCGCACACGCAGCGAGGACACACCACTACGCCAAAGGCTCACACCACCCAGCGAAAACGGCACCACCACCCCCTCCAGCGCACCCCCCTCACCCCGCTCCAGCAAACCCAAATGCAGCGCAGCATCCAACAGCGCAGGATGAACCCCGAACCGCGGCGCCTCACCCACCGCGCCATCCCCCAACACGACCTCCGCGTACACCACACCATCCCCACGCCACGCCGCCCGCAAACCCTGAAACACCGGGCCATAGCCAAACCCGGCCTCCGCTAGACGGTCATAAAGAAACTCAACGTCCACCTCCCGCGCGCCCGCCGGCGGCCACTGCACCCCCAGCCCCTCCGGCACACTCGCGTCAACCGCGGCCGGGACCAACGTCGCGCGCGCGTGCCGCACCCAACCACCACCAGCACCATCCCCATCACCATCCAGCGCCAGCTCCGCGACCTGGGCCTGCAGACGGGAATAAACCACGACCTCACGACGCCCACCCCCATCCGGCCCCCCGACCGAGACCTGCAACTGCACCGCCCCCTCCCCAGCGAGCACCAACGGCGCGTGCAACACCAGCTCCTCCACACCCTCACACCCAACCCGCCGGCCGGCCGCTAACACCAGCTCCACGAAACCCGTACCCGGGAACAACACCGTGTCGAGGACCGCGTGATCAGCCAGCCACGGATGCGTCAGCAACGAGAGCCGCCCCGTGAATAGCCAGCCCTCGCCACCCGCCAACGAAACCGCCGCACCAAACAACGGGTGATCCGCCACACCCAGCCCCGCGCCCCTCACATCACCAACACCCACCCTCGGTAACAACCAATAGCGCTCCCGCTGAAACGCATAACGCGGCAACTGCACCCGCCGCGCGCCACTACCCGCGAACAGCGGGTCCCACCGCAACGGCGCCCCCGCCACGTGGGCCTGCGCGAGAAACGCCAGCAGTGTCTGCGTCTCCGAGCGCCCCGCGCGCAGGACCGGCACCGCGAGCGCATGCTCCTGGGCCTGCGCACTCAGGCACTCCGGCGCGAGCGCCGCCAGCACACCATCGGGACCGAGCTCCAGCAGGCGCGTCGCACCCGCACGCTCGAGCGCGCCGATGCCATCCGCAAACCGCACCGCCTCGCGCACGTGGCGCACCCAGTACTCGGGCGTGGCGAGCTCGCCGCCGGCGAGCTCGCCCGTCACGTTGGAGACCACCCCCAGTCGCGGCGGCGCATAGGCGATCTCACGCGCCACCGCACCGAACTCCGCCAGCATCGGCTCGACCAGTGGCGAGTGGAATGCGTGGCTCACGCGCATGTGCGTCACCTTGCGCCCGCGCTCGCGCCAGCTCTCGGCGAGCACCCCCAGCGCCGCAACATCGCCTGCGAGCACCACCGATCGCGGCCCATTCACAGCCGCGATCGCCAGCAGCTCCTCGCGGCCCGCCACGTCGGCGGCCACCTCCTGCGCGGACGCCTGCACCGCAAGCATCCCGCCGCCCGTCGGCAGCGCTCCCATCAGCCGGCCGCGCGCGGCCACCAGCTTGCAGGCGTCTCCCAGCGAGAACACACCCGCCACGTGCGCCGCCACCAGCTCCCCGATCGAGTGGCCAATCAGCAGATCGGGCTCCAGGCCGAATGACCCGAGGAGGCGACAGAGCGCAACCTCGAGCGCGAACAGGCCCACCTGGGTGTACTCGGTACGGTCGAGCAGCGCCGCATCGGGCGAGCTCGCCGTCGCGAAGAGCAGCTCCTGTAGGGGCCGGTCGAGATGGCGGTCCAGCTCGGCGCACACCTCGTCGAGTGCTGCGCCGAACACCTGGAATGACTCGTACAGCTCGCGACCCATGCCCGGCCGCTGCCCCCCCTGGCCGGTGAACATGAACGCGGTCCTGCCCTCGTCGGCCACGCCTGTGAACAGGTTGCCCGCCGGCTCTCCGCGCGCCAGCGCTCGCAGCCCGTCGAGCAGCTCCTCGCGCTCGCCGCCGGTGACGGCCGCGCGGTGCTCGAGCTGCGCGCGGGCGCTCGACAGCGTAAACGCCACATCCAGCGGCGCCACCTCCGGGTGGGTTAGCAGATGCGCATGCAAACGCTCCGCCTGATCGCGCAGCGCGGCCTCGGTGCGGGCCGAGACGAGCAGCGGTGGGGGAGCGGGTGGGGCAGCGGGTGTGTCATCGCCTCCCCCCGGGCGCCCCTCAACGCCGTCGTCTACCGACGCCGGCGCTCCGCGCGGCGTCCGGGCGGCCGGCGGTGCCTCCTCGATGATCACGTGCGCGTTGGTACCGCTGATGCCAAATGACGACACCCCCGCCCGCCGCGGGCGCTCGCCCCGGGGCCATGGCGCCGGCTCGCTCAGCAGCCGCACATCGCCTGCCGACCAATCCACGTGGGGAGAGGGCTCCTCGGCGTGCAGCGTCTTCGGCAGCACCCCGTGCTCGAGCGCCTTCACCATCTTGATCACGCCCGCCACGCCCGCGGCGGCCTGCGCATGGCCGATGTTCGACTTCAGTGAGCCCAACCACGCCGGCCCGTCGATTCGGCCCTGCCCATAGGTCGCCAGCAGCGCCTGCGCCTCGATCGGATCGCCCAGGCGCGTCCCCGTCCCGTGACCCTCCACCACGTCGACCTCGCTCGTCGACAGTCCCGCGCTCGCGAGCGCCTGGGCGATCACCCGCTCCTGCGAGGGGCCGTTGGGAGCAGTCAAGCCATTGCTCGCACCATCCTGGTTGACCGCGCTGCCCTTGACGACACCGAGCACCCGGTGTCCCAGGCGCAGCGCGTCGGAGAGACCCTCCAGCACCACCAGGCCGACGCCCTCCGCCCAGCCAACCCCGTCGGCGCCGGCCGCGAATGACCGGCACCGCCCGTCGGGCGAAAGGCCGCCCTGGCGCGCAAACTCGACGAACATCGCGGGGCTCGCCATCACCGTGACACCGCCCGCCAGCGCCAGCGAGCATTCACCCTGACGGATCGACTGGCACGCCAGGTGCAGCGCCACCAACGAAGAGGAGCACGCGGTGTCGATCGACACCGCCGGACCCTCTAGTCCGAGGGAGTACGCGACGCGGCCAGAGACGACGCTGGTAAGGGCGCCGGTCAGGCGCAGACCCTCCAACGCGTCGCTGTCGGTGCTCCGCAGCGCCGTGTAGTCCTGAAGGCTGAGACCAGCGAACACCCCCGTGGCGCTGCCGCGCAGGGAGAGCGGGTCGATGCCCGCATCCTCCAGCGCCTCCCACGCCGCCTCCAACAGCAGCCGCTGCTGGGGGTCCATCGCCAGCGCCTCGCGGGGGCCGATGCCGAAGAAGCCCGCGTCAAACTCCCCCGCGTCGTGGAGAAACCCGCCCGCGCGCACGTAGCTGGTGCCGGCGCGCGCCGGGTCGGGGTCGAAGAGACCCTCCAGGTCCCACCCGCGGTCGGCGGGGAAGTCCCCGATCGCCTCGCGGCCGTCCACCACGAGCTGCCACAGCTCCTGCGGTGAGCGCACCCCGCCGGGGAGACGGCAGCTCATCCCAACGATCGCCACCGCGTCCCCCGCGAAGCTCCGTCGCGGCGCGCCCCAGGCTCCGGCTCCGCGCTCGCCGCCATCGACGAGCACGCGCACGAACGCGGCTACCGCCGCGGGGGTGGGGTTGTCGAACGCCAGCGTCTCGGGCAGCCGCAGGCCCGTCACCTGCACGAGCCGCGCCCGCAGCTCCATCGCCGCCACCGAGTCGAAGCCAAGCTCTTTGAACGCGCGCCTCGGATCCACCGCGTCCGCAGAGGGGTGGCCGAGGAGCGCCGCCGTGTGATCGCGAACGAGCGCAAGCACCGCCGCGTCCCACTCACCCTCCGGCAACTCCGCCAGCCTCCGCGCCAGCGCGCTCGCGTAGCGCTCCGTGCCCGCGCCGGGTGACGCCGGGGCCGCCTCGGGGCCGCCGGCGGCGTCCGGTCCGCGATCAGGCACGCCAAGACGGTCCGATCCGGCGGCTGGCACCGCCGTCGCGAGCCACTCCTCCCCGCCGGCGTCCGCGCCCGGCGCCAGCCAGTGACGCTCGCGCTGGAACGCGTATGTGGGCAGACTCACGCGCCGCGCGCCGGTGTCCGCGAAGAATGCATCCCAGTCCACCTGCGCGCCGTGCGCGTGCGCTTCGGCGAGAGACGTCGCGAAGCGCCCGGCACCCCCGTCGCCACGCCGCAGCGAGCCGAGTACCGCAGCCTGCTCGTCCTCCCCGCTGCTTTCGAGCGTCGCTTTGACAGCGAGCGAGAGGATCGGGTGGGGGCTGACCTCCACGAAGACGCTCGCCCCGTCTTGCGCCAAAGCGCGGGTGGCGCGCTCGAAGTGCACCTGAGTTCGCAGGGCGCGGTACCAGTACTCCGCGTCCAGCTCCCCCGTGTCCACCACCCGCCCCATCGCCGTCGAGAAGAACGCCACCTCGCCCGGACACGGTTCGATCGGTGCCAGCGACTCGAGCAGCTGCTCGCGCAGGACCTCAACGGCGGCGGTGTGCGACTCGCAGTCGACCGCCACCCGCCGCGCCCACACGCCCTTGCGCTCGCACAGTGCCAACAACTGCTCTAGCGCCACCGGCTTGCCCGAGACAATCACGGCCGCCGGCCCGTTCACCGCCGACACCGCGAGCTGCCCGTCCCACTCGCGCAGCCATTCCTCGACCTCCCCGACCGCGCATGCAACCGACACCATCCCGCCATGCCCAGAGAGCTTCCGCGCGAGGCCGCGGCTGCGAAGCGCCACCACGCGCGTCGCGTCGGCCAGGGACAGGCCGCCCGCCACGTGGGCCGCCGCGATTTCGCCCAGCGAGTGGCCCACAACCGCGTCGGGCTCCACGCCGTGGGAGCGCCACAACGCGGCGAGCGAGACCATCATCGCGAACAGCACCGGGTGGATCACGTCGAGGCGGTCGAGCGCGGGTGCTCCCGGCGCCCCACGCAGCACGCCCTCCAGCGACCAGTCCACGTGAGCGCGCAGTGCGGCGTCGCACGCGCCAATCGACTCGGCGAACACCTCCGACACCTCGAGCAGCCCCTCGGCCATGCCCTCCCACTGCGAGCCCTGGCCCGGGAACACGAACACCGTCCTGCCCGTCCGCGCGACGCCCCGCACGACGCCGTCCGCGGGCTCGCCCTGCGATAGCGCCCGCAGCCCCGCGAGCAGCTCCGAGCGAGTGCGTCCGACGACGGCCCCGCGCCGCGTGAAGTGCGTACGCGTAGCTGCCAGCGAGTACGCGACGTCCACGGGTTTCAGCCTGCGGTCGGCCCGCACGTGCTCGTACAGCCGCTGCGCCTGCGCACCCAACGCCGCCTCGCTCCTGCCCGACACCAGTAGCGGCACAGCCTCGAGCGGGCGCCTGCGTTTACGGGCCCTGCGGCGCGCGGGGACGGGCGGCGCCTGCAGGACCGCGTGCGCGTTGGCCCCGCCCATCCCGAACGAGCTGACACCCGCGAGCATCGGCTGCGTCCCCGCAGGCCACGATTCGCAGGACTCCACCACGCGCAGGCGCAGCTCCTCCATCGCGATGCGCGGGCTGGCGCGGGAAAAGTTGAGGCTGGGCACCAGCTCCCCATGTGCCAGGCAGAGCGTCGCCTTGATCAGTCCCGCGATGCCCGCCGCTCCTTCGAGGTGGCCGATGTTGGTCTTGATCGAACCGACCGCCAGCGGCCGGCCGTCGGGCCGCCCCACCCCGAACACCGACCCCAGCGCAGCGGCCTCGATCGGGTCGCCGACGCGCGTGCCCGTTCCATGGAGCTCCACGTACCCCACCTGCGCCGCGTCCACCTCCGCCTCCGCCAGCGCCGCGCGAATCACGCTCGCCTGCGCCGCGCTGCTGGGAACCGCGAGGCCGGCCTCGCCGCTGCCGGTGTTGACGGCGCTACCGCGGATCACACCGTGAATCCGATCGCCGTCCGCCACGGCGCCAGCCAACGGCTTCAGCACCACCATGCCACCGCCCTCGCCGCGCACATGGCCGTTGGCGCGGCCATCGAAGGCGTAACACCGCCCATCCGGCGAAAGCGCCCCGAACTCACGGGCCAGCTCGCTGCCAAACGACGACAGCATCAGGTTCACACCGCCGACGAGCGCAAGCTCAGACTCTCCCCGCAGCAGACTTTGGCACGCCAGGTGGACGGCCACCAACGATGAGGACTGGCCGGTGTCGACTGTGAGGCTCGGACCCGACAGTTGCAGAGCGTGGGAGATCCGATTCGCGATGATCGCCCTGCCGACCCCGGTGAGCGAGTGGTGCGTGATCGCCTCGGGCGCAGCGGCCACCAGCTCGGCGTAGTCGCCACCCATGACGCCCACAAACACGCCAACCGCTGTGCGCGCAATGCGGCCGGCGACAATACCGGCGTCCTCGAGACACTCCCAGCTCAGCTCCAGCGCGAGGCGCTGTTGGGGATCGCTGGCACGCGCCTCGCGGGGAGATATCCCGAAGAAGTCGGCGTCGAACATGTCGACCCCCGCTACGAATCCACCGCGTACGCCACTGTGACACCGGTTGGACGGCGGCTCGCCAACCGCTTCCACCCCGTCGCACAACAGCCGCCACAGCGCTCCCTGATTGGGAGCGCCAGGCATCCGGCACGCCATCCCGACGATCGCAATCTCGTTCATGTCAGACACACAACTCCCAACAACGCCCCCTACCGAGCGTGCTCATCAGTGCGTCGCGAAACGCCCTGCTTTGGCAAACAATCCTCTCGCCTATGCTCCAGCCTCCTTGCGAGCCACCTCACCACGCGCGACCGGCCACCCAACCGCTGCTCACCTTTTTTTCTACATGCCATCCGCGACCGGCCCGCACAGATATCGGCGTTCTAGTATGAAATTAAGCCGCTCATCGTCACCGATACCGCATCTGTCTTGCGTACGAGCGTGCCTTCAGCGCGCAGCCGCCCCCGAGCGTGGTCATACTTTCCGGTCGCATGTTCGATCGTCAACGTTCCCGTGAAGGTCGCCACCCCCCCGGCCGTGAAGTATGTGATATTTCCGTGACAGATCACATTACCCACCGGCATCGCGCACGTCAGCCCGAAGCTGCCGGTCGTGTAGGAGATGCGAATCTGGATCGACACCGCGCAGTTGAAGGTTCCCGTGCCCCGCCCTTGCACGTCGGCCAACGAGTTGCCGTGCTTGGTCACCTTGTTCGTCGCCACATGCTCACGCACCGTGATCTGATGGCCAGCCGATCTCACCGGCAGACGCCCGAGCGTTGCCGCCGAAGCGGGGGAATCGCCAAGCAAGGTACCGCCGCCCAGCGCGACCGCGGCCAACAACCACGCTGTCAATTGCTTGGCAAGCATCGCACGGACGCGGGTGGGCCGAGCTTGCATGCCGCCAGGCTCGTCGATGCACTCGCCGGGGTTGTGAGATACAGCGAACGTCGATTGCTGCTGTCGGCTCGTCATTTCAGGGCATTCCTTCATCGTGACTTATCTCCCCGGCGACGAGCGTGGACACCACTCGATGGGCATGGCGTGGTTGTGGATGCCGATTCGGTGCTGCCGTCCGCAAAGGTGAATTTCGCCGCAAACGGAAAGCCGCCGCTCGGACAGTGCGACGGCACGGCCACACCTTTCGGCTTGTACGCCACACGCCTGCCGTGCACGCTCTCGTGGTAGATCACATTGTTTGATCCCAGGGTCGCGCTTATACCAAGCACCGACGCGTCGGGTTCGCCCGGGAGGCCGGCTGTCAGTGGGATCACCGCGTTGAGATCCCCCCCAAACGCCCCCGAGCCTTCGACCATCTGCGCCGAAAACAGCAGCTGCGCGATTACTGGCGAATCACCAGTGACATAGAACAGCAGCGTGGTATGGCGATCGATCGCCGGTCCCATCAGCACGGTGACACGAGACGGCTCACGCAGCGCTTCGGCCCCGTCGGGGGCGAGCACCACGGCGCTGCCATATCCCATCACCGCATCGGACTGGCAGCCGCCGACGCCTGAGCTGCTCAGCGTGGTTGAATCGCAGCTGGCGAGCCCCAGTTCGCTTGCGGTGAGGCTGACGCCGGCCGGCAGATGAAATTCGACGTTGGTCAGGATTGGCGTTTCGCCGTCCGCCGACCGGTGAAGCCGAAATCCGAGCTCCATCGCCGCGGCCGCTCCCAGCCTGTTGGGAGAAAACCCGGCTGTGAGCGTGGCGCCCGAAGCGGAGGCGCTCGGCGGCAACCCCGCCGCCAAGTAGGAAACCACGCAACACGCCGCAAGCGTGACGACCACGCGCAAAACCCCGTGCTTCGGGTGGCAGCTCATTTCCTGCTCCTTCCCGTTTGAGCGGACAGCTTCGCCGTCGTTGCCCGCGCGTGGCAGCCACCAACCGCGACCCGCACGGCACCTCTTGTCCGCGCCCCGTTCTGCCCAACCGCAGTGAAGGGCATGACGCGGCGTTTGCCACATAGGCCTTCGGTCGCGCCAAGCGCCGAATTGCCTCCCTCGGGAAGACGCATTTCAAATGTGTTCATCGGAACGTCGGGCAGCTGGACGAGAGTCGTATGACTGATCCCCTCGCTGACGTTGAGCGTTGCCGCCAAACGAACTTCCACGCCGCCGCCCTGCAGCACCATCTCCAGCTTCGGATACTTCACCCCTCGATAGAACACAAGATAAACGGGTCCGACGAGCGGCACATTCAACACCGGCGTATCCACAACCGCACTGCCCACCACCGAATGGGGCGGGCACGCCGCAGGGGTCTTTGCAAATGTCGCGCCCACGCACGCCTGCTGGACTGCTGTCAGTCGCGCTTTGAGCGGCTTGGGCAGGCTGAGGCTCACCGACCCGATGTTCGCATGCCCGCCTGCCGCAGCCATGACCTTTACGTCGAGGCCGGCGCCATTGCCGCGGCTGCTCGCCCGCGCAGGCACCGCGGCTTCCAGCTTCGGCGCGAACGGTAGGCTCCCGCAACCGCTCACCTGAAACGGCGAAGAGGTTGAAACGCCTGCGCCCTGCTGTGACTGGATCGTCGCCCCGACCGACATCGGTGAGCAGTTGGTGGGATTGACGAGGAAGCCGGGCCTGTTCAGATCAAGATGCATGGTGCGCAGTCGCAACGGGATCCCGGAGAGAATCTGTGGCAGCGGATCGGTGACAATCGTAAGGTGCAGATCTGTTGGCGCCACTTTGATCTGCGCCCTGACCACGATCGTGCCCAAATTGAACGGCCCGACAATCGCAGGCACCACGATCGCAAGCCCGTACGGCGCCCCCCCGTAGGGACCCGTGAGGTATACGGTGCCCGTCAGTTGGAGCGGGCTGGCACCAGCGCCGGCGCCGACCGCGGCGGAGCCGATCGCCGACGACTGCGGGCAGGCGCCCTGGGCGGCGGCGGGTTCGCCGCAGGTTGACACATTCGCGAGCATCCCCATCAATCCGGGTGGAAGATCGGTGGTGATCGCCCCGAGCGTCTGCTGCCCGTCTTGGCGTGTGATCGTAGCGGTGAAGGCACTGGAGCCGCCGGCAGCGGCGGAGAGCGTGCCGGCGAGGAAGCCGGGGGTGAACGGCTCGGACGCCGGGCACACGCCACCCGCACCATCGGCATCGACGTGGAAGTCCGACGCCGCGCTCGCTTCCTGCCCCCCGTAGGAGACGAAGTGTGCTCCCGTGCCCGCTTCGCCACACGTTGCGGGATTGGCCAACGCCGCCCGCTCGCCCCCGAACATGTGCAGGTCGATCGCAGCCATGGGCACCTGCGGCGTTTCGGTGAAAAACACCGTGAGCTGGCCGGTTTCGGGGTTGGGGCGCATCACGCCGATCAAATGCACGGTGATGTTTTCACCCGCGGCCACGATCATCATTCGATACATCGCTTCCGGAGTGGGCGTGCTGACGTAGACCGCGCCGGTCATCGGCCTGCTCAGCAGCGGCGTGACGATCGTCGCCGCTCCCAACTTCGATGCGCTCGGACATTCTTCGCCCCGGAACTGCGCTTCGGTGCACCCAACGAGCCCACTCGCCATCGACGGCGAGAGGCTGGTTCCCAGCGGGAATGTGACGGTCACATTGCGCAAGCTCGGCGTGGCCAAGCCGAATGGTTCTTCGTCAAGCGGGTAGGCGATGTCGATGTTGTACCCCGACGGGGTATCGCGCTCAGTCGTTTCAGGCACAACGGATATAGACGGCGCGATATGCAGCAGCTGGCAACCGGACGGCGCCGGCATTGTGGAGGCGGTGCCGGCGCTCTGGCCTTCCCACGATTCCACCAGCAGCGTGCTGGTCAACGGGGGCCCTTCGCAGTCGCTGGAGTTGGTCAGCAGCGGTACCGGCGCGACGCCGGCCGGCGTCGGTTCGATCCCGACGATTTCCCGTTCTCCCGATTCGTTGGGCGGGCCGTAGATCGGCTGCGGCCCGCCCAGCTGCGTACGTGAGCGTTCGAGATCGTGGGTGGAGGCCGCGGGAACCCCCCACAACGTCAGCGACGTGCCGAGGACCGGGATTTCACTCGAGAGATCGCGAATCGCCACTTCGAGCGCATACGTCCCGTCCTTACTCACGGAGGTTTGCATCAAAAACCTCGCGGTCAGCATCGAGGCCCCAAACGTGGCCGAGTTGCCGGGCGTTGGCGTCAGGCTGTACACCGGCTCGACAGCCTGCTCGCTCGGTTCGAGGCCGATTTTGTAGATGATCGTGAGCACCCCCACCTGTGAGGGCGGCTGGCAGCCATTCAATTCAAATTCCGCCGACGAGCACTCCGGAACCGCCGTCACATTTCCGACGATCCCCGGCGCCAGCCGAATCAGCGCATTCCTGAGAACGTCCTTCGGTCCGCCACGCGCGTCGGCATTGAGCACGAATTCGCTGCGGAGATCGGCGTGCGCGCCGGCCTGCTTGGTGCTCGTGGAGATGGCAAACGACGATACGCCAAACGACGCCGGCTGCGCATGAGCCGCCGTCGGCCAGAGCGCCACCATGGCCAACATGGCGCCGAGCGCAGCCGCGGCGCAGCCGTACCGTCCGCCACGTAGGCTCATCGTGTCCCCCGCCCAGCGCGCTTGCGCCCGACCGCACGCCCGCCGGAGCGGTGGCCTTTTCTGGGAGCGGACCGATGAGACCTGGGATTGTGCTTGCGAGACTTTGGCCTGCGCTTGGGCTTGCGAACCCGCCCGTGCTTGCCGGCGCTCGCGGCCGGTTGCGTTACCGCGGCAGAAGCCGAGGAGGAGCCCAGACCGCCAAGCGTAGATGTCGCCGGCACGGCGAAGTTGGGGAATTCGACAAGCGTGCCCTGGCAGGCCGAGATGCTTTCACAGGAGGTGCTTCCACCAGCCTCGGCCGGCGACGGATAGCCGCCGCCGACGCGGGCGTCATAAAGGCCGATGGAGCCGGCCTCGGCTCCGCCCGCGAGGCTCACGCTCGAGGTGAAGAAGGCATCGTCTCCGCTCGGTGTCACACCCTGCAGTCGCGTGAGCCCGGGCTGGCCCGAGGAGATCAGGGAGACGTGTCCATTCTCCCACTCATACACGTCCACATCGCTCGGAACCTCCTGAGTGGCTTCACCGAGGCCAAGGACCATCGGCGGCGCCCCCGTGTTCTGGTCTTCCGGCACCAGCGCGCTTTCGGTTTCAAAGAAGATCCGTTCGCCCGTGACACTCATCGGCGCGGATTGACCCGCGGGGTCGTAGCTGCCGCCGCCGATCGCCCCACCGGGGGAGCCCGCTTCAGTACCAAGCGACGCCGACGCGGTGGCCGCCGGACCACACGATACGCAGATCAGCTTTTCCGATACCGCGTCATAGCGGTACACCTGTGCCGTTTCGTCGTGGTCTTCGCCGGTGAGATCGGCGCGCGATACGAACGCCAGCACATCACCGTCGGGCGTGGGCACGGCCGGACGTTCCACGTCGAGGTATGAGATCAGTCGCCCGGAGTGACCGTGTCCCGCTTCCCCGGCTTCGAGTTCCTCCACGCCCAGTTGCGCGATGAACGTGTTCCTGCCGGTCACCGTGTCGTACACGTAGAGGTTGGGCTCGCCTTCGGTGGCGCTTTGGCCGGCCGTGTTGTCGTTGTTCGCAAGCTTTCCCCCGGCCACGTAGTAGACGCGTGAGCCGTCATTGGCAATGGCGGTCACTCCGTCAACGGCGCCGGCGACCGCGGGAGCGCCTTCCGGAGCAACCGATATCGCGGTGAGCTTTTCGTCTTCGGTGTCGTAGACATAAAGCTCGGTGTCTTTGAATTCGTCGCCGGCCAGGCCCTCGTCCGATAGGAAGAAAACGTCCGCTCCATTTTCGGAGGCGCCCACGTAACGTGCCCCGGCCATCTCCCTCCCTTCCTTCTCTTCTTCTTCTGAGTCCGGCGTCACTTCGCCGTGGTCCAGCTGCACCGTGACTTCACCTTCCTTGCGCATGTACAGGTGAATAATGCGTTTTCTGTAAGTGGTCAATTCGACTTCGTCGGCGCCTGGGGTAGGGCTCTCGAAGAACACCTTGCTGCCGTCGGTAGAGATCGCGTGAGTGGTGCTTCCGCCGAAGCCGTCTGCGGGCAGGTAGCCAAACGGGGACGCTTCGCCGGGGGCAGATGGTTCCCCGGACACCAGGTCCTCGCCATTGCCGAGCACTGCCCCTTCGGGACTGAGCAGCGTGCCCTGGTCGTTGACGTCCACTAGTTCGGTGGTGGCCGCCGCGACGTTGCGGAGATAGAGGTAATCGTCGGCCTGGTAGCCGCTTGCCTGCAAACCCGTTGCCGGCGCCACCAACGGTTCGGCGCTGTCGAAGGCGACGAAGTCGCCATTGGGCGTGGCTCCATCGAAGGTCGCGGAGTTGAATTCCATGCCGGGGCGGCTGCCCTGCGAGACGAGCGTGAGCGCTCCCCCTGAGGACGCCTCGAACAGGTTCAGTACGCCGCCGCCACCCCCGCTCAACGGCTGTTCGGTGGTGAAGATCGAGTCACTGAGGTCGGAGGCGAGGAACACCGCGGCCGTGTGTGCGAAAGGCTTCGGCTGCGTGACGTTGGGCGGCGTCAGCGCCGCGGTTCGCCAGCCGGCGGCTGTGCGGCGCGCTTGATAGAGCGTCCCGTCGCCAGTCGATGCCCCGCCGAACGACGCTGCCCGAAAGTCGACCGCTTCGCCGCTCGGTGCGGGCACGGCCGCGCTTGGGCTGGCGCCGTTCATTTCAATCGGGCTCACAAGCTCGAGGACCCGGCCATCCGGGAGCGCCGCAGCCGTTGCCGTCGAACCGGCGAGCAGCACGGCGACCGCGCCTACGATCCCAGCCGCAAACTGACCGACGCGGGGCGTCCGCGCTCGGCGCCCGCGGCGATTGGCACCCGCGCGAGCAGTCGGCCGACTGGCCCGGCCCGAGACCGGCGCGAGGCTGGCAATCGACCCCGTCACCTCAATTCGGCCCGTGCTCGCTCAAGGTCACCGGCACCTGTGCGCCACAATTGGGGCACAGCACCGACTCGATCACCGGTGACGCCGCACCCGTATCGCCGTCGCGGTCGCGGTCGTGCTTGGAGCCGCGACGCCAGTCGCGCAGCGCAAGCCGCAGGTCGGAAATCGAGAGACGCTCGCCCAGCGCACGATCGAGCCACTGGTCCTGCACTTCAGGATCCAGAGAGGCGAGCGTCTCGTGATGACTCCAGGAGAGATTCTCCCGACGTCGGGAGACCCCGTAGCGCGAGGCGACATACACCATGTTCATCAACGTCTGCACGTCGTACCCGGTGATTCGTGCGGCTCGACTGTAGCGCTCTCCGAATCTCGTGTTGCCATATCTGATCCAGTCGCCAATACCCCACTGGCCACAACGTCCAATCGTCCCGAGTCGGCGACCGGCGGCGGTCCACTCAGCCAAGTCGAGATCGCGCGTGGGAGCCCATGAAACGGGCGTCAGGCTCGCGGCGAGGAGACTTTCGCCGCCGCGCGGCGAGGCAACGCCGGTAGCTCGATCATGGGTGGCGTACATCCAAAGAGACCGGGCTATCGGACCTGCGAGCTAGCGCCCGCAGACGGTGATTTGGTATCGGAGCGTTGGCTCATGCTGGTTACCGGGGCGAGGGAGTAAGTATGACATCGAGCTTCCCGTGATTGGTGCACCAATGTGGCGTGGCCGGCGGTTGGGGTTGGCCAGATTGTCCCGTGCGAGCACATGGGCGCCAGGCCAAGAGGTCCGTCCTTATTCGCTGGCGACTACTGTCGCCGCCAGAGCAAGATACGCGGTGCTGTTGAGCACCAGCGTGTTGCGCCCAGCCGGCGAGGGCAATTTCAACTTGGAGTCGATGATCTCGTCGATCGCCGGCGCCTGGGAGCCGCCACAACCGCTCGCCGCAGGCACCGCAAATGCGTTGTCGACAAGCGAGTTGCCGTCCAATGTAATCATCGATCCTTCATATGTGAATGTCCCCGAACCAAATATGCCTTCGATCGGCACGTTCGGCGGGGGAGGATCGGTCGTTGCCTCCGTGAGCGCAACGTGGATTGGATCGGAGTCGGTCCCGATGTAGCAGTGTTCGCCAAGCACCGGGCTTGTCAGTTTGATCTTGAGCGGCTCTTCGATTACCGCGCCCTTCCTTTCGATGACATTATGCAAGTTGAGGGTGATGGCACTGGCTGGCCCGGCGACTTCGACGGTGGCCGTCAACTCCGCTAGGCCCACGCTTTCGAGCTTGCCGGATACGGCACCAAGCGAGTGGGGCAGCGTACTCGCTTCGAGTATTCTGCTGAGTCCTCCGGGGACCGGCATCGGTGTGGGCTGCATGATCACTCCATCCACCGGCGCGGTAAAGATGGTCGGTTCTTCAGTGGGGCCTTCCAGCAGTCCCCCGTCCAAGCCGATCATGTCCCTGCTGAACGGCGCCGTCAGCGAGCCGATCCGCATTTCACCATCCTTGGTGGCAACCACAACACAGTCGAATATCGTGGGTTCTTCGAGCGGGCATTGGGAGAACACGGCCAACGGTCCCTGTGGGTGATGGGTCGTTTGCGCTCGTGCCGGCGGCGCCCCGATCGGCAGGGCAAGCGCGGCCAGCGCCACAGCAAGCACCAGGGACGAAAAAAGCTGCTTCACAAGGCCGGCGGGCTGCGCGGTCATCACATGGACACCCCACGCGCCAGCGGTCCGCCGGCGGGCACCGCGATGAACCTCGAATATGGCGTTTCGAATGTGTGAGATATATTCATGAAGGCATGTACCCAGAACGCGGCGAGCGGGCGGCGCGCGACTCAAACCCACCTGACCCTTGAATATCTATCACCCGACCGCGCCGGCGCGGTGCGCCGATGTGGCGCAGAGGTCCGCGACCGATGCACCGCTTCGCTCATCCTCGCCGGCCGTCAACCCAAGCTCCTCCAGCCGCAGCACAACCTCCAGCTCGGCGTGGCACGATCGCAGCTGGCGGCCCAGCCTGCTCTCGATCGCCCGCAGCCGGCGTTCGACGGTGTGGCGGTCGATCTTGAGCTTGGCTGCCGCTGTCGCGGCATTGCAACCGGCCGAGAAGTAGGCCCGCAGCGTCTCCCGCGCCGCCGGCGTGCCAAGCGACGGAAGATAGATGGCAACCAGCGACCGCGCCAGCGATTGGTTTTGCAGCACCAGCGCCACCAGGGCGTGCTCGGCGAAGCGCACCAGGGGCGCCGGCCTGTGCAGAGCGACGAGCGACGCGGCCTGGGCTTCTTGGTGGCTCAAGCGCCAGCCGGACACCCCTTTGCGCGGCTCACCCAGCACCAGCGACACCTCCCCCGTGTCTGCCGCGGAGAGAGCCCGCTCCACCCGCGTCATCTCAAGCTCCTGATGCCCACCGATCCATGCCCAGACGGAGCTCTCGCCGGTTGACACGCACAGCAACTGACGCCGCAGGTCGTCGGCAAGGCCGCGCACGAGCCTCTTTGCCCGCGGCCCGTTGGCGACGATGGCGAGATGCCACGCGTCGTCCAGATCGTAGCCGAGCTCCGAGGTGTCGGGACGCTCACCCGCAAGCAGCCGCTGTACTAGCTCGGCATAACACTCCTCGCGCGAGCGTTCGATCCGTTCGCGCTCCTGCTTGTGCTCATGGGCAATCGTGATCATCAGGCGCTCCAGCACAGCCTCCTGCGTCATGCGTAGATGACGTAGAACTGGCCCGTTGGAGGAGAGGCCGCAGCGATGGGCCTCATCCATCACGAACACCCCGAGCACGCGGTGACCTCCGATGTAGCGCAGCAGCATCGTGTCCACGCTGATGTTCCGACGCGCGGCGCGATGGGCTTGCGCAATCGCCACCGACGGGATCGGAGCAGGCGCCTCGGCGGGGTCTTCCATTTCGGTCAGCGAGAGGTTGATCGCCGCGGCAACCGTGGCGCGAAGCCCCGTCTCATAGTCGGCGTCTTCGCCGGAGACCGAGGTGAACATGCCGCTGACACGGGCGTAGATAGCGTCCTCGATCTCCCGCTCGCGGGCTCGTAGCCGCCCGATCAGGCTGATGCGCGCCTGCTCGATCGCCGCGCCGCTGTCACGTTCCCTGGCCGCCCCGGCCCTCACCCTCAGCGAGACCGCGTCCTGAACACCGCTGCTCACTGGCTTCCTCCGTTCTCCGCTAGACCCAATGCCCCATTCGATTAATCCGGACGGCGCTCGGTCATTGTGGGTCGAACGCAACAATCCGTCAACTCACAGATAAAAAAAACCTGGAAAGCGCACCGGATGATGAATAAATTGAACAAAAGCTGACAAAGCGCTTCACCTAATACTGGCTGTGCGACCAACCAACACGAACATTCGGCGGGAGACCGCAATCGCGACCCCCCACGCGCGAGAACACCAGCTTGGTTAGAGCCGCGCACCCCCGGGCGGCAGACGAGCGGTCGTGCGGAGCTGTATTGTCAGCGGCGCCATCATCACGAACGGAGGTTGTGCCGCCGATGCCGCCGCTGATCACCCCTGAGGAGGCCCTGCGACTGGGCGAGATCGAGGACCACGCCGAGATCGAGGTGCTCGTGGAGCGCGCCTGGAAGGCGCGCGTGGAGCGCTTCGGCGACTCGACCGACATGTGCTCGCTGGTCAACGCCAAGTCGGGGGGGTGCGCCGAGGACTGCGGCTTCTGCGCGCAATCGCGTTTTGCCGATGCGGAGACCCCGATGCATCCGATGATGGACCCCGAGCAGATCCTCGAACACGCCCGCGCCGCCGAAGCCGCGGGAGCGCACCGCTTCTGCATGGTCACCCAGGGCCAGGGGCTCTCAAAGCGCGACTTCGCCAAGATCCTGGAGGGCGCGCGCCTGGTGGCCGAGCACACCAACCTCAAGCGCTGCGCCTCGGTCGGGCACATGTCCACCGAACGCGCCAAGGCGCTCAAGGAAGCGGGCATTCAGCGCGTGCATCACAACGTGGAGACCGCCACCAGCTACTACGACGAAGTGTCGAGCACCGTGCGCTACGAGGGGCGCCTGCGCACGATCGAGGCAGTGCGCGAGGCCGGCCTTGAGACCTGCGTCGGCGGCATTCTCAACCTCGGCGAGAGCCGCGCGCAGCGCGTGGAGATGGCGTTCGAGCTGGCCGCGATCAACCCGACGAGCGTACCCATCAATCTGCTCAACCCGCGCGCCGGCACGAAGTTTGGCGATCGTGAATTGATGGATCCGTGGGAGGCGGTGAAGTGGATCGCAATCTTTCGGCTGATCCTCCCCGAAGCTCTGTTCCGTGTGTGCGGGGGGCGCGTGGAGAACTTCGGCGAGCTGCAGCCGCTCGCGGTGAAGGCGGGGCTGAACGGGGTGATGATGGGCAACTTCCTCACCACGCTCGGCGCCGAGCCCGAGCAGGATCGCGCGATGTTCGAGGAGCTCGGGCTCAATGTCGCGCGCCAGCCCGACAACGGCGCCAACCCCCGGCCGGACAATCGCGCGGGGTGGTTGGAGGGCGAGACGCCGGACGTGGTGGAGGAGCATCTCGGGATGGCGCCCGCCACGCAGGTCGACCTGAATGTGCGGCTGTGGGACCCCTCCACGCAGTTGCGCTACCGGGCGAAGCGCAACGTGGCCATGAGGTCATGAGCGAGATCGCGCGGCAGCGACGAGTGCACGACGCTCGATGAAGCGATGATGGGCTCGGGAGAGATCGAGCAGCGCCTGGCGGAGATCGAGCGCCAGGGGTTGAGCCGCCGCTTGCGATTGATCTCCGGAGCGCAGGGGCCGCGCGTGCTGCTCGACGGCCGCCCGGTGCTGCTGCTGTGCTCCAACAACTACCTTGGCCTCGCCGACCACCCGCGCGTGCGCGAAGCCGCCGCCGAGGCGGCGATGCGCTGGGGGGTGAGCGCCGGCGCCTCTCGGCTGGTGTCGGGCACGATGACCGTCCATCGCCGCCTGGAGGAGCGGCTGGCGGCGTTCAAGGGCAGCGCGGCGTGCGTGCTGTTCGGGTCGGGCTACCTCGCCAACCTGGGCGCGATCGGCGCGCTCGCCGGTCCCGGCGACGCGGTGTTCTCCGACGAGCTCAACCACGCCTCGATCGTCGACGGCTGCAGAGCCTCGCGCGCGCGGGTGCACGTCTACCGCCACCTCGACGCCGAGCACCTCGACTGGAGCCTGCACCGCCACGGCGGCGAGGTACGGCGGCTGATCGCCACCGACTCGGTGTTCTCGATGGACGGCGACGTCGCGCCGCTGCCAGAGATCGTCGAGCTCGCCCGCCGCCACCGCGCGCGCGTGTTGGTGGACGAGGCGCACGCCACCGGCGCGCTCGGGCCCGGCGGGCGCGGCGCCGTGGCGCAGGCCGGGCTGGAGGGCGAGGTGGACGTGCTCGTGGGCACACTCGGCAAGGCGCTCGGCTCCTACGGCGCGTATGTGTGCGCCAGCGAGCAGATGGTGCGCTACCTGATCAACACCGCGCGTCCTTTGATCTTCTCCACCGCGCCCGCCCCCCCGGCGGTCGCGGGCGCGCTGGCGGCGCTCGAGGAGATCGAGCACGACCCCACCCACGTGCAGCGGTTGCGCTCGCACGCGCGCACTCTGCGCGCGGCGCTCGCCGCCGAGGGTTTCGGGGTGCCGGAGAGCGAGATGCACATCGTGCCACTGCGCGTCGGCGACGAGCGCGACACGCTCGCGCTCTGCCAGGGTGCACTGGAGCGCGGCGTGTTCGCGCAGGCGATCCGCGCTCCCTCGGTGCCGGCGGGCAGCGCCCGGCTGCGCCTCACCGCGATGGCCTCTCACCCCCCGGCCGAGCTGCGCCACGCGGCCAGGGTGCTGCGCGAGGCAGCGCACGCGCTGGGGTTGGATCCCGCGGCGATCGGCGCGCCGGCTGTGGGGTCGGCGTCGGACGACGTCGAGGAGGTCTCGGTGCAACCCGAGTCGCGCTCCTTCGACGTCGAACCCGCAGGCGCCATCACGCACGCGGCGTAGCACCGCCGTGCGCGGGCTGTTCGTCACCGGGACGGGCACCGGCGTCGGCAAGACCGTCCTCTCCGCCGCGCTGCTCGCGGCGATCGCCGCCGCGGGCGAGAGGGTGAGCGCGCACAAGCCGGTGGTGACCGGCATGGACGACCCGCCCGGGGAGTGGCCCCCCGACCACGAGCTGCTGGCGCGCGTCGCCGGGATGACGCCCGAGGAGGTCGCGCCGCTGCGCTATGGGCCCGCGGTCTCGCCCCACCTCGCGGCCGAGCTGGCGGGCGAGCGCGTCGATCCCGAGCGGATCACGGCGGCCGCCGAGGCCGCGCTGCGCGACGCCGACGCACAGCGCGCTGCGCTGATCGTCGAGGGCGTCGGCGGGCTGCTGGTGCCGCTCACCGAGGGCTTCACCGTGCGCGATCTCGCCGCCCGGCTGGGGCTACCGCTGGTTATCGCAGCGTCGCCCGGCCTCGGCACAATCAACCACACGCTGCTCACCCTGGAGGCCGCACGCGCCGCGGGGCTCGAGGTGCGCGCGGTGGTGCTCACACCCTGGCCGGAGTTTCCCGATGCAATGGGAGCGTCCAATCGCGCCACGATTGGACGACTCGGCAATGTTGAAGTCACGACGCTTGCCCGCGTTCTCACGGCCGAATCGACCGTACTCGCCGGCGCCGGCGCAGAACTGCCGTGGCGAAAGTGGCTCCCGCCCGAGCGTTCCATCCCAAGCCAGACGTAGGATCGGACGATGGTTGGGATGCCAAGATTCGATGCCCTCCCCTCCGGGGATTCCGGGGTCGTATCCCCGGAGAAAGGAGGAGCTATGTCCGAGCTGGGCATCTTAACCATCACCCTGCTCATCGCTCTGCTGATCATCGATCGGCTTACGCGTTAGCGAGGTGCCCTGGCGGTCGCAGCAAGGACGGCCCCGGCGACCGTCAGGGACATTGCACGGCCTCCTTTCTCCGGAGTCGTACCTCCGGAGAAAGGAGAGCTATGCCCGCGACATACGCATCTTAACCACAGGCAAGTTTACCCTACCTCCGGACGGATCGCAACATCTCGGGCTCCGGCGCGCACCGCATCCAGCACCCCCTTGGTGACCATGGTCAGGTCTTCATCGGAGATCACGTACGGAGGCATCGTGTAGACGAGGTCGCGGAAGGGGCGCAGCCACACACCGCGCCCGACCGCCGCCGCGGTGGCCGCGGCGACATCCACCTCGCGCTCCAGCTGCACAACTCCAATCGCGCCGAGCACACGCACGTCGCTCACGCCGGGCAGCTCGCGCGCCGGCTCCAAGCCTGCGCGCAGGACCTGTTCGATGCGCTCCACCTGCGCCCGCCACTCTCCGGTAGCCAGGAGGTCCAGCGAGGCCAGCGCCACCGCACAGGCGAGCGGGTTGGCCATGTAGGTCGGGCCGTGCATCAGTCCACCGCCCTCGCCTTCTGAGATCGCGCTCGCGACGTCGGGGGCGCAGAGCGTCGCCGCCAGCGTCATATACCCGCCGGTGAGCGCCTTGCCCACGCACATCACATCGGGGCTGATCTGTGCGTGCTCGCACGCGAACAGGGCGCCGGTGCGGCCGAAGCCCGTGGCGATCTCGTCTGCCACCAGCAGCAGCCCGTGCTGGTCGCACACCTCGCGCAGCAGCCGTACGCAGGCGGGGGAGTGGAAGCGCATCCCGCCGGCCCCCTGGGCGATCGGCTCGACTATCACACCCGCTAGCTCGTGCGCATGGCGCGCCGCCAACTCGCGCACCTGTGCCGCCCACCGCTCCCAATGCTCCTCCCGGGGGGCGTCGAAGCCGTCGGGGGGACGCTCAGCGAAGAGGTGTTTGGGGAGGATCCCCGTGAACAGGCTGTGCATCCCTCCCACCGGGTCGCACACCGCCATCGCCCCGAAAGTGTCGCCGTGGTACCCGCCTCTCACCGTCAGCAGCCGGCTGCGCTCGGGGCGCCCCACCGCGCGCTGGTATTGCAGGCACATCTTGATCGCCACCTCCACCGCCACCGAGCCGGAGTCGGCGAAGAACACCCGTTCGAGACCAGGCGGGGTGATCTGCACGAGGCGCTCCGCCAGACGCACCGCGGGCTCGTGCGTGAGGCCGCCGAACATCACGTGCGCCATCCGCCCCAGCTGGTCGATGATCGCTTTGTCCAGCGCGGGGTGGCGGTAGCCGTGCACTGCGCACCACCACGACGACATTCCGTCGATCAGCTCGCGTCCGTCGGCGAGGCGCAGTCGCACCCCTTGCGCCGAGACAACCGGCAGCGCGTCGCTCGCGGCCGGCAGGCCGCCGTAGGGGTGCCACACGTGCTCGCGGTCCCGGGCGAGCAGCCACCCCCACTCGGGGCCGGCGGGCGATAGGTCCTGGGGGAGGGTCGTTTTGACTGAAAGACAGAGGGGCCCGACCGAAGCCGGGGGACACTCGCCTTCGGCTCGCATCCCCGTTTCGGCCAGCCGGCCTCCGGCCGACTGCGCCACCCCCTAATCCTCGTACAGCGTGAAGTCTCGCTTACGGGCGCCGCACACCGGACAGAACCACGTGTCCGGGATGTCCTCAAACGCGGTCCCCGCGGGGATCCCGCCGTCTGGGTCACCATCCTCGGGGTCATAGATATAGCCGCAGGACTCGCAGATCCAGCGCTGAAGCGTTTGGGTGGTCATCGACGCAAAGATTACCGATCGGCCCCCCTCCCGGTAGGGTCAACGGATGAGCACCCCACCCATCGACGAGCGCCCCGGTCCCGGCGAGGAGTACAACCCCGGGCCGCCCACGCTCCCACGGCAGGCGGCTACGGTGATTTTGCTACGCGGTGGGGGCAAAGAACTTGAGCTGCTGCTGGTCAAGCGCAACCCCGCCGCGCGCTTCATGGGCGGGGTGTGGGTGTTTCCCGGTGGCGCCGTCGAGCAGGCGGAGGGCGATGACGACCGTGCCCATCGCACCGCCGCTGTACGGGAGCTGCGTGAGGAGGCCGGCATCGCGCTGCCCGACCCGGCCGAGCTCGTCAAGTTCTCGCGCTGGATCACCCCCGCGGTGGTGCGTACGCGCTTTGACACGCACTTCTTTCTCGCCTCGCTGCCCCCCGGCCAGGAGCCTCGCGTGGATGGCGAGGAGTGCGTGGAGTGCGGCTGGTTCACGCCCGTGGGCGCGCTCGAGGCCCATCGGGCCGGTGCGATCCTGTTGGTGTTCCCCACGATCAAGCACCTCGAGCAGCTCTCGCCGTTTGCGAGCGCCGCGGAGCTGCTGCAGTACGCGCGCGGGCGCACCGTGGAGGCGGTCCAGCCGCATGTCGTCCTCGATGGCGAGGTCGCGCGCGTACTGCTCCCCGGCGAGCCCGGCTACTGAGCTACTCCTGCTGCTGTTGCTGGGCCGCAACCACATGGGTGACCGCGTTGATCAGCGCGAGGTGGGTGAACGCCTGCGGGTAGTTGCCCAACAGCCGTCCCGATGAGGCCTCCAGCTCCTCCGCGTACAGCTGCATCGGCGAGGCGTACGTCAGCAGCCGTTCGCACAGCTGTTCGGCTT
Source organism: uncultured Solirubrobacterales bacterium (assembly GCA_963833205.1). GTDB lineage: Bacteria > Actinomycetota > Thermoleophilia > Solirubrobacterales > Solirubrobacteraceae > Palsa-744. The sequence goes on from CAWHWZ010000005.1 coordinate 73,889, forward strand.
CGCGACACTCGCCGCTCTCCGCCAGCGCCGACACCAGCCAGAAGGAGCAGATCAAAAACGTCCCCTCCTCGCCGTGCTGCCCGTCGTCGGTCTCCTCGGTGCGGTAGCGCAGCACCAGCCCGTTCTCCGTCAGCTCCTCTTTGATCGCGTTGACGGTCGCGCACACACGCTCGTCTTTGGGGGGCAGGAAGCGCACCAACGGGATCAGCAGATTGGAGGCGTCGAGCGCGTCGGTGTCGTAATGCTGGCGGAACACCCCCCGCTGGTCCACGCCCCGCTCGAGGATCTCCGCTTTGATCTCGTCCGCCAACTCCTGGAAGTGGCGGGCATGCTCGTCCTCCCCGCGCCGTTCCGCCAGCCGCGCACCGCGGTCGGTCGCCACCCAGCACATCAGCTTCGAAGAGACGTAGTGGCGCGGCTGCCCCCGCGCCTCCCAGATGCCCTGGTCGGGCTCCCGCCACACCCGCTCGGCACAGCGAACCTGGTCGATCAGCACCGGCCACAGCCGCTCAGGGATGTGGTCGCGCTTCTTGGAGTGCAGATACACCGAGTCCAGCACCGCCCCATACACGTCGTTCTGGCGCTGGTTGTAGGCGCCGTTGCCGATCCTCACCGGGCGCGCGCCCTCATACCCCTTGAGGTGATCCAGCGTGCGCTCCTCCAGGTCTTTGTCGCCCGTGATCCCGTACATGATCTGCAGCGAGCCGTCCTCGTTGCGCTCCAGGTCGGCCACGTACTGCACGAAGTCATCGGCCTCCCAGTCCAGACCCAGCGCGTGCAGTCCCCACAGCGTGAACGTCGCATCGCGCATCCAGCAGTAGCGGTAGTCCCAATTGCGTGACCCCCGGGGGGTCTCGGGCAGCGAGGTTGTGGGGGCCGCCACCAGCGCGCCGGTGGGCATGAACGTGAGCCCCTTGAGCACCAGCGCCGAGCGCTCCAGGTGCACCCGCCAGGGGTGGTCGGGGTAGGTGCCTTCGGCCAGCCACGTGCGCCAGAAGTGGCTGGTGCGCTTCAGGTGCGCCTGCGCCTGCTCGACCGTGCGCGGGCCGCCGAGCCCCTCCGTCCACGACATTGCGCAGAAGCGTTTCTCTCCTTCGCTAAGCGTGTGGCGGGCGTGCACGCGGTTGCCCTCGATCCCCATGCGCATGTCGGAGAAGAGACGGAACGCGGTTCGCGCCCCGTCGGTTCCGTCGCTGGCATCGAGCGCAGGTACGCCGCCATCGGCGCGCTGGCCCTCCACCTCGCTCCACTTCGCGATCGTCGCCCCGTAGTCGAGCATCGGCTCGCACACCATCTCCATCTGCACCTGACCCTGCATGCATTCGATCACCCGCACCAGCACGTGATCGGCGTCATAGTCGGTGGGCGGACGGGTGTGGCTGGAACCCTCCTCGTTGTCATGCCACTCTCCGATCGTCAGCGCGTCCACCACCCGCACCCAACCCTGCGGCGTCATCCAGGTCGTCTCGATTACGTTGGTCCCCGGCACGTAGCGCCTGCCCGCCGGCACATACAGCCCGTACGGCCCCACCCGAAAGCGCCCCGCGCCGCGGTCGAGCATCGCCGCGAACACGCTGGGGCTGTCGAAGTGAGGCATGCACAGCCACTCGATCGACCCGTCGGAGGCCAGTAGCGCGCCAGTGTGGCAGTCCGACAGGAAGCCGTAGTCGGCGATCGGCGGGAAGGGCGAGTCTTCCTGGCTCATGCTCGCGCGAGCGATCGCGTCATCTCGACTCGGCCCGCGGTCACCCGGTTGGGTTCTCGCGCGAGAGCTCCGCCCAGGAGTCGTCCTCCCACACCGCCTCGCCCCAGCGCGGGCGCTCCACCCCAGCCGGGAGCGAGCCCTCTTCCTCGAGCTTGTCCAGGTGGGCCGCCAGCGTGATCGCCGCCGCCGGGCGCAGCTGCGCGGGCACGTCCCACCACGCCTTGTCCAACAGCTCCTCCACGGTGCGCGCGCCTTCGGTCAGCGCCAGCAGCAAGCGATGCTCGCGGTCGTAGCGGTGGCCGATGCTCTCCTGCAGCTTTGCCACCGGCTCCCAAATCGCCGGACCGTGGCCAGGGCACAAAACCTCGAGGTCGATCGTGCACAGATGCACCAGCCCGTTCAGGTAGGCGTTGAGCGCGCCCGGGTAGGGTGCGATGAAGGCGCTGCCTTCGCCCAGCACCGCATCGCCGGTGAAACACACGCGATCCGCGACCAGCGCATAGTGGTCGGAGGCGTGACCCGGGGTCGGCACGGCCGTCAGGGGGCCGAAGCGCACTCCGCCGGCGAGCGTCACGTCGATGCCGCTCCCACGCGCCGCCGCCAGCGGCGCCGGGCGCAGGCCGCGCAGCGCATTGACCGACTCGATGTGGTCGGTGTGGTCATGGGTCAGCGCAATCCCCCCCAACCCTCCGCGAGCGTCGACCGCCGCCACCACCCGCTCGAGGTGCTGGCGCAACGCCGGTCCCGGGTCGATCACATAGGCCGGGTCGCGGTCCACGATCCAGGTGTTGGTCCCCGACAGCGTCAGCGGCCCCGGGTTCTCGGCACGCACGCGCAACACGTCGAAGGACGCCAGCCGCCTGGCTTCCGCCAGCGGGTCTACCGAGAAGCCCTCCTCACCCGCTAGCGCGAGGTCGAGCTCGGCGGCGGTCTCGGGGACCCACTCCGGGGTAGGCTCAATCCCCATCTCCTGTGCTTCTTGGTCGGAGTCGGCCGCCGGGTCCGGATCGGAGCCTGAAGGTGAGGGAGGGCGCATGCAGTGAGGGTGACTTGGTTACGGTTGACGACCGTCAGCATACCTGCCGCCCTGGCGGCAGGACATGTCTCATTGGCAGCCCACAAACGCCCTCGATTTCCCAAAGATGGTCGCTGATCCTAATTTTACGAATTGTTCGCCATAGGGTAAGCAGTTTCAAAAACGCAGATAGTTGTCCGCGCCAAATACACGTTGCCCGCCATCTGCCACGCCTCAAGCCCGTGTCTCCCGTGGCCGAAAGAGGCCAGTATGAGCGAGGGATCGTCGTCATGGCTGTGCCCCACCGAGCTTGACCGCACGCGCGTGGTCGACGCCAACGATCGCGTGCGCATGATCCGCCTGATCGGCGCCGGCGCAGTCGGCCTCGCGCTGCTCGCCGCCGCGCCGTGGATCGGCTGGTGGACATTGCTGCTGTTCATGCTCTGCGCGCTCAATTTCGCCTCCGTCGACCGGCGCATGCGCACCAGCGCCCACCCCGAGCGCGTCAGCGCCACCGCGATCGTGATCACGCTGCTGCTGATCGGCGGGGGCGTCGCCATCAGCGGCGGCCCCTCCAGCCCCGCACTGCCCTGGATGGTGCTTCCCGCGGCGATGGTCGCCGCGCGCTTCCGCCCCCAGGTGGTGGTTGTCGGGCTGACGCTCACCATTGTGCTGATGCTCGCCGCCACGCTCGGGGTCGATCCCACCGCCACGATCAACGACCCCGTCCGGCCGATCGCCGCGCTGGCGCTGCTCGCCGGGGTGGTATCGATCGTATGGGCACTGCAGGCCGCCGAGCTGCACCATCGCGATGAAGCGATTCTCGACCCGCTCACCGGCCTACTCAACCGACACGCCCTGATCCCCCGTTTCACCGAGATCTCCCACCAGGCGCGTCTCACCCACCAGCCGGTGTGCATGCTGCTGTGCGATGTGGACGCCTTCAAGCAGGTCAACGACCGTCACGGCCATGACCGCGGCGACGCGGTCCTGCGCGACGTGGCCTACGAACTGCGCAAGCGGTTGCGCTCGTTCGAGCTCGCCTACCGCCTCGGCGGCGAGGAGTTCCTGATCGTGCTCCCCGGCGTCTCACACGCCGAAGGCCAGGAGATCGCCGAGCGTCTGCGCGCCGCCGTGGCGGAGGCGCACCCCACGGGCATCCCAGTCACCATCTCGCTCGGCCTGTCCGCCGCCAGCGGCGAGGAGGTCGTCTACGAGACGCTCTTCAAGGCGGCCGACGAGGCGCTTTACGAAGCCAAGCGCGCGGGGCGCAACCGCGTCGCGGCCGCCCCTGTAAGCGCCGTCCCCGGCGGGTCGAGGCAGAGTCTTGAGGTGGTCGTCGGCGAGCAGCAGCTCGCGGCCCCGGCACTGCTGGCTGAAAGGGGGATCCCGGCCTAACGGCCGGTGTCTCCCGGCTTCGGCCGGCTGATTGCGGGTCTGGTTGTATTAGCCTACGCGTCTGCTGTGATCAAGCAACTCGACCCCGATGCCCAGATGTTGCTGGACGTGATGCGCGCGGTGGGTGCGCCGGCGCTCCACACACTGCCCGTGGAGCGGGCCCGCGAACAGGCGCGCGCGGCACTGCTCACGCGGGGCCAGCCGCTTGCGCTGCACCACGTCGAGGACCTGAGCCTGCCCTCCCCGCAAGGCCCGCTGCCGTTGCGCCTGTACCGACCCCGTCCCGGCGTGCTGCCGATCGCGCTCTTCCTCCACGGCGGCGGATGGGTGCTCAACGATCTCGACACCCACGACCGCCTCTGCCGCCACATCGCCCAGCGCTCCGGGTGGATGATCGCCGCCCTCGACTACCGGCTGGCACCCGAGCACCGGCATCCGGCGGCGATCGAGGACGCCCGCTTCGCGTTTGGGTGGCTGCTCGAGAACGCCGCTCAACTACAGGGCGATGCCTCGCTGACCGCGATGGTGGGCGAGAGCGCTGGTGGGGCGATCGTGGCCGCGCTCACCCTCCGGCTGCGGGACGCCGGCGCTCCGCAACCGTCGTTCCAGGCGCTGGTCTATCCCGTGGTCGATCTTCCCGGCCGCTGGCCCTCTCAGACGGAGCGGGGCAGCGGTTACACGCTCGACAGCGAGCTCGTGCGGTGGTCACTCGACCAGTACCTTCCACCGGACTTCGACCCCGGGGACCCCTATCGAGATCCCTACCTCTTCCCGCTCGCGGCACCCGACCTCAGCGGGCTTGCGCCCGCCCTGGTGATGACCGCCGAGTTCGATCCCGTGCGCGACGAGGGCATCGCCTACGCCGAGCGGCTGAGCGCTGCCGGGGTGCCGGTTGAGCACGTGCACGCCGAAGACCAGATGCACGGCTTCCTGATGGTCGACCGCGCGATCCCGCGGGCGGGCAAGCTGATCGACCATCTCGCCGATGCGCTCGCCGCGCGTGGGCAGACGGCTGTCGGGGCTGCGCAGCCGGGGCTGCGAAAGTAACGCCGCCACACTGCCGTCACCGTGATGGCGCACGTGCCGCGGCGCCTACTCGCAAGGCTCGCCGCTCCCCCGAGCGCGCTATCGCGATCGCCGCGCAGATCTCCGCGGCGCCGGCGCGGGGCGGCGTGCCGATCCAGCAGCCGATCGAGGTGCGGGAGGTGATGGAGGCTCCGCGCTCTGAGGAGTGAGAGCCGGAAGGCTCTGCGTGAGGCTGAGCGTCTCCGCGAACAGGTCGCCGTCACGTTGCACGCGCTTCAGCAGCTCCGCCGGCCCCACGCTCAGCTGATGGCCGAAACGGGGATGCTCGCCGAAGGCGAGGGTCCCCCGGCTTCGATCGCGGCGACGGCGCGATCCGCGTTCCACCTCATCCCAGTCCAGGGGCGTCGAGATCAGCGGTGAGGAGTGGGCCCGCAGGGAGTACACCGACACGGTCGTCTTGTGCGGGTCGTTCTGGCTCCAGTCGATCAGCACCCGGCCGGGGCGCAAGCTCTTGGCCATGCGCGACACGACCAGCTTGGGTAGCTGCTTCTCCAGCAACTGGGCCACCGCGCGAGCGAACGGCTTGGTCTGCTCATAGGAGACCTCGGTGTTGAGCGGCACGTATACCTGCAAACCCTTCAACCCCGAGCTCTTGACCAGCGACCGCAATGCGAAGGCGTCGAAAATCTCCTTGATCGACAGCGCCACGCGACAGCACTCGCACAGGCCGGCGGGCTCGCCGGGGTCGAGGTCGAACACGAGCATCGTCGGCGTGTCCTGCGTCGACGCCCGCGCGAGGCTGGGGTGAAGCTCGATCGAGGCGAGGTTGGCCACCCATACCAGCGTTGGCAGGTCTTCGATCAGGCAGTAGTCGATCGTCCCCTCCTGGCGCCCGCTCCACACCGGCGCGGTCTGCACCCACTCGGGCCGGTGGGTGGGACAGCGCTTCTCGTAGAAATACGGCTGTTCCACGCCATCTGGATAGCGCTTGAGCGTCACCGGACGCCCCGCGAGATGGGGCAGCAGCACTGGAGCCACCGCAGCGTAGTAGTCGATCAGCTGACCCTTGGTGAAGCCGGCATCCGGGTAGATCAGCTTGTCGCGATTGGACAGCCGCAGCCGCCGGCCCTCCACATCGATCTCGACGTGGCGCTTGGTGGTGTGCACGATCTCGTAGGGACGCTCCACTCGCTCCCCGGAGGTATCGCGCGCCGTGCGGACACCCCGCGCGGGCATATCCGTGCCGGGGGCCAGCTCAAACGTGACGTCCGCCGCCGGCTTGTCCGATCGCAGACCCTTGTAGGAGGAGTGGCGCAGGATGCGATCGCGCGTCCAGCGCGAGAACTCGATCTCCGCCACCAGCTCCGGCTCCACGAAGCGCGCCTCCTTCGGCGGCTGGACGCCACGCTCGGCGAACGGGCTGGAGCGACGGCCGCGCGCCGTGAGCTCCTGCTTCAGTCGCCGCAACTCGACCTCGTCAAAACCGGCGCCCACGCGGCCGGCGTAGCGCAGCCCGAGACGCCCGTCGTGGCGCTCGTAGTAGCCCACCAGCAGCGCGCCGAGCTGCCCGGAGCGCCCCTCCTTGCCCGGCAGCCAACCGCCGATCACGAACTCCTGGCGATGGACGTTCTTGATCTTCACCCACTCCCCGCTGCGTTGACCGGGGCGATAGGGCGAGTCCAGGCGCTTGGCGATCACTCCCTCCAGACCCTGCTCAGCGGTCGCGGCGAGCAGCTCTGCGCCGCCGCCCTCGCGCAGGGCGGGAACCTGCCACGCCGGGCCCTTCAGTCCCAGCCGCTCCAGCAGCTCGCGCCGGCGGCGGTAGGGCAGCTCGGCGGTGGCGTGGCCGTCGAGAAACAGCAGATCGAAGATCGCATAGGTGATGGGCATCTCGCGCACGGCGCGCGCGATCGCGGTCGCGGATGCCAGGTGCATCCGTTTCTGCAAACGCTCGAAGCTCGGCAGTCCGTGCTCGTCGAAGGCCACGATCTCTCCGTCGAGCACCGCTTCGTGCCTGCCCAGTTGGCGCCCCAGCGCGTGCAGCTCCGGATAACGGAGGCCGATCTCTTTGCCGTTGCGGCTCTCGATCCCCATGCGCCCGGGCTGCCCGGGATTCCAGTAAAGGAGCGCTCGCACGCCATCCCACTTGACCTCGAACGCCCATCCCTGCTCCTCGCGCGGCAGGCGGCCGGGAGTAGCGAGCATCGGCGCAAGATGCTCGGGCATCGCCTCGCGCCGGTGGGTCGGCGGGTTCATGCGGTGGATCATGCCAACCCCGCTGCGCAATGATTGCGCGATGCCACCCGACCCCAACCCCGACACCGACACCCCCCGCGCCGACCTCGCCGCGGTGCGCGAGCGCCACGCGCTCGGGCTCGACGCGGCGCGCCCCGAGGCGGTGGCCAAGCGCCGCGAGAAGGGCAGGCGCACCGCGCGCGAGAACCTCGCCGAGCTGGTGGACGAGGGCACCTACGTGGAGTACGGCCCGCTGCTGTTCGCCGCCCAGGAGCGCCGGCGGACGCGCGAGGAGCTGATCGCGCAGACCCCCGCTGATGGACTCATCGCCGGCGTCGGCGAGGTGGACGGCAACCCGTGCGTGGCGATGTCCTACGACTACACCGTGCTGGCGGGCACCCAGGGGATGCGGGGGCACCTCAAGAAGGATCGGCTGTTCGAGCTCGCCGAGCGCCGGCGGCTGCCGGTGGTGCTGTTCGCCGAGGGCGGCGGCGGGCGCCCGGGGGACGTGGACATGCCGATCGTGGCGGGCCTCGACTGCCGCGCCTTTCACCTGTTCGCCCGTCTCAGCGGGCGCGTGCCGCTGGTGGGAATCGCCTCGGGGTATTGCTTCGCCGGCAACGCCGCGCTGCTGGGCTGCTGCGACGTGACGATCGCCACCGAGGACTCCTCGATCGGCATGGGCGGGCCGGCGATGATCGAGGGCGGCGGCCTCGGCGTGTACGAGCCGGCGGAGATCGGCCCGATCGAGGTGCAGCACGCCAACGGCGTGGTGGACATCCGTGTTTCCGACGACGCCGCGGCGGTGGCCGCGGCGAAGCGCTACCTCTCCTACTTCCACGGCCCGGCCGAGCGCTTCAGCGCCCCCGACCAGCGGCTGCTGCGCGAGATCCTGCCGGAGCGGCGCAGGCGCATCTACGAGGTGCGCCGCGCGATCGAGACGCTGTGCGATGAGGGCTCGGTGTTGGAGCTGCGCGACGGCTTCGGCGCGGGGATCGTCACCGCGCTGGCGCGGGTCGAAGGGCGAACCCTGGGAATCCTCGCCAACAACCCCGCCCACCTCGGCGGCGCGATCGACGCCGACGGCGCCGACAAGGCCGCGCGCTTCCTCACGTTGTGCGACGCGTTTGGGCTGCCCGTGCTGTTCCTCTGCGACACGCCCGGCTTCATGGTGGGCCCCAACGCGGAGCGCACCGCCACCGTGCGCCACTTCGCGCGTCTGTTCACCGTCGGCGCCAATCTCAAGGTCCCGTTCGGCACGATCGTGCTGCGCAAGGGCTACGGCCTCGGCGCGCAGGCGATGGCGGGCGGCTCGTTCAAGGCCCCGATCTTCACCGTCGGCTGGCCGACGTCGGAGTTCGGGGGCATGGGGCTGGAGGGAGCGGTGCGGCTGGGGATGCGCCGCGAGCTCGAGGCGATCGAGGATGAGGCCGAGCGCGAGCGCGTGTTCGCCGCTACCGTCGCCGCCGCCTACGAGCACGGCCGCGGCGTCAACATGGCCGCCTACGGCGAGATCGACGACGTGATCGACCCGGCCGACTCGCGCCGCTGGATCGCCACGCTATTCGACCCGCCCGCCACCGACTGGCGCAGGCGGCCCACCAAGCGCCGGCCCAACGTCGAGGCGTGGTAGGGCGCGGCGATCGGGTCGCTCGGCGGGACCGAGGAACCGCTCGACGGCGTCGACGTCCAGCGGGCGCGAGAAGAGGAAACCCTGGCCGTGGTCGCAGTGTTCGCGCTGCAGCGTGGCCAGCTGCACCTGGTCTTCGATGCCCTCGGCAAGCGTCTCGATGTGCAGCGTCTTGCCGAGCTGCACAAGCGTGTGGATCAGCGCCGTGGACTGCTTGGAGGAGGCGATGTCGCGGATGAACGAGCGATCGATCTTCAACGCGTCGGCGGGGAACTGGCGCAGGTAGGCGAGCGAGCTGTAGCCGGTGCCGAAGTCGTCGATCGCGATCCGCACGCCGAGCGCCTTCGTGCTTGGATGTGCATCTTCCACACCTATTGAATCGTGCGGCAAACTGGGCGGGCGCACCGTGATTGCCCACGTGCCCGAGACAGTGGTTTTCCGCCCTTCGAGAAACACGACGGCGGGGGGCCGGCCAAACGGATCACCCGGGCGCCGACCACCTTCCAAATCCCACGACTCATCCCACCGCCGAGCGCCAAGCGCCTGCGGCGGCAACCCTCAGAGCGGCTCGTCGAGGATGAACAGCTCGGCCGCCACGTCCGGGACGAACTGGTTGCCGCTGATGAATGCGATCACCTTGCGCCCGGTGAGGCGCTCGACCGCGGCGCGAAACTCGGTCTCCATCGCACCCTGGAAGAGGTGGCGGATCTGGCTGACCGCTTCGGTGTGCTCATGGCGCGTGAGCGAGCGCTCGGCTGGCGTGAGAACGTCGTGCATCAATGTCACCAGCACATTCCCCTGGTGGAACGTCGAGGCGGTCTTCGGCCCGCGTCCCAGATACTCAGTGTGGATCCCAACAAGCGCGCTGGTGAGGGCGGCGTTCAACTCTCCACCCCGCAGCTGCTCGGTCTCTGGCGTCGGCAAAGCTCAGTCCTCAGTACTTATTCTGTGGACGAGCCGACACGGGGGAACATAGCCCCGCATGCACCCATCGCGCAAAGGTCACGCGTAGGGCCACTCCGAATGGAGCGCTCCCGCGCTCACCCAACTTAGCAGATGCACAGCCCGGGAGAAAGGGCCGCAGGCCCAATCAAGGGGGCAGAAAACCCGACCTCTCCCGACTGGCAGATTCGCACGCCCGCGCACGTCCGGACCCGACACGCCCGCGCGCAACCAGGCGCGACCAGCCATCGACACCCGCGCACATCCGGACGCGACCAGCCATCGACGCCCGCGCGCAACCGGACGCGACCAGCCATCGACACCCGCGCACGTCCGGACGCGACCAGCCATCGACACCCGCGCACGTCCGGACGCGACCAGCCATCGCGCACATCCGCGCAGTAGAGTGGCCATTCTCCGCCACGCAGCACCAAGGAGGCGTCATGCCACACGCAAGCCTGCCTGCCGAGCACGTCGAGAACGGCTCGATCCCGCCGGCCCAGCCGGCCGCCGTGACAGCCGGCTGCGTTCGCCAGCGGCGACCCCGAGGGCGGCTGCGCCACTACGCCGGCTTCCTCTCACCGGACGCCGCCGCCGCGATGCCGCTGCTGCTCGAACGCAACCGCCCCCAGCGGCTGCGACGGCTGGCCACCACCGCGGGCGACGGCATCCTCCAGCGGCGGCGCCCCACGAGGCCGCGGATGCGGGTCCTCACCGCCGCGCCCGGAGCACGGCTGCGCTGGCGCGAGGCGCCGGCCCCTCCGGCGCCAGGGCCCGACGGCGCGGTGGTGCACCCGATCGCCGCCGCCACCTGCGACATCGACTGCCCGCTGGTGATGGGCGTCACCCAGCTCGCCCTGCCGCTGCATCTCGGGCACGAATGCGTTGCCGAGGTGCTGGCCGTCGGCGAGCGCGTCGCCACCGTGCGCCCGGGCGACCGCGTGGTGGTCCCCTTCCAGATCAACTGCGGCGTCTGCGTCCCCTGTCGCGCCGGGCGCTCCGGCAGTTGCCTGGCCGTGCCGCCGCTCTCCGCCTACGGTATGGGCCTTGCCACCGGGCACTTTGGCGGCGCCTTCTCCGATCAGCTGGCGGTGCCCTACGCCGACGCGATGCTGCTGGCGCTGCCCGCGGGCATCGATCCCGCGGCCGCCGCGAGCGTGTCGGACAACCTCTGCGACGCCTACCGCCACATCGGGCCCCATCTGCCCCCGCTGCTCGACGCCGACCCCGACGCGGAGGTGCTGATCCTCGCCTGCCTCTCGCGCCGGCCGGTGTTCAGCTCCAGCTGCCCCCTCTACACGGGGCTGATCGCGCGCGCGCTCGGCGCCCGCAACGTCACCCTGGTGGACTCCCGGCCCCATGTCCGCGCGCACGCCGAGCGGCTGGGCCTGAACGCGCTGCGCCCCCGCGCGCTGCGCCGACGCGCCCTCGCCCCGCTGGTGGCGCATATCAGCGCCGATCCGCTTTCCACCGCTCTCGCCCACACGGCTCCGGACGGCATCTGCACCAGTTCCGGCGGTCTGCACCGCAACGCGCGTCTGCCCTTCCTCGGGATGTACGTCCGCCGCGCCACGCTCCACGTCGGCGTGGTCCACGCGCGCGCGCTGATGCCCGCCGTGCTCGGGCTGATCGCCGACGGACGCCTGCGCCCGGAGCTGGTCAACACCAACATCGCCCCGCTCGACGACGCCCCCCGGGCGCTGCGCGAGCACTGCCTCCACGGCGGGGTCAAGACGGTACTCACGGCGTAGGCGCCGGTTGCGAGACCACTACATAGTGGGCGGTGTAGTGGTATTCTAGTGGGCATGGCTTATGTCGTGGCGCGTCGCAACGGGCGATTCGAGATCCGGGAGTCGCTGCACACGCCGGAGGGACCGCGTGCACGCACGCTTGCCGGCTTCGAGGTGCTAACCGATGAGATCCTTACAAGAGCCGCCGAGAAGGCAAGGCGGCCGTTTGACGCGTCGGCAGTGCTGGCCTCCAGCCGCCGGGCTGGAGCTCCGGCGGCAGCCGTAATCGCCAACCGGCCTACTACCGGCGAGCTGGACGCCGAGCCGGCAATCCGCGGGACGAGGGGCAGCGCCAAGCGCACTGGCGATGCGCAGCCAGAGACCGGCGCATCGCCCCGGCGGTTCGTGGAAGTCTCGCGGAGGATGGCTCACACCATGGGACGCGCACCGACCGCGGGGAGAACGGACCCCGGCGCGGCACTCATCAACCTGCTGGGCTTCGCCGACGCCGTCACGCGCAACCAGCCCGTCCGACCGTTCGAGCCGCTGGCCTTTCCCGCCCTGAGCAGGCTCGTCAAGGACCGCGGAGTCTCCGGCGCACACAGCGAATGACCGGCCCCGGAGGACTGGACGGGCTGGCGGCCAGGATCGTTGCCGTACACGAGATGCTCGCATCCATGAGGGTGGCCCACCAGTTCGGTGGGGCCGTGGCGTTGGCGTGGTATCGCAACCCCCGTGCCACAACCGACATCGACCTCAACGTGACCATCCCGCCCGAGGACGCGGGACCCGTGCTTGGCGCCCTTACCCATCTGGGCGTGAGCGTCTCTGACGCCGACAGAATGACGATCCAGCGAGATGGCCAGACGAGGTTGGTATGGGATGAGTCATATCTCGATCTCTTCTTCGCCACGCTCGATCTCCACCACGACATGGCGAAGCGCTCACGCCAAGGCAGTTTCGGTCCTGTGCAGATACCGATCCTCGCGCCCGAGCACCTGATTGTGTGCAAGGCGATCTTCGACCGGCCCAAGGATTGGGTGGACATCGAAGAAATGGTCGCCTGGGGCACTCAGCTCGACGTACCAGCCATCCTGCGCTGGGTCGACGACATCCTCGGAACCGATTCCGAGCAATACACTCGCCTCGTCCGCCTGCTCCCAGATGAACCAGCAAATGTGTGACACCAACACACACGCGACGTTCGCCGGCGAGCGTCGATGAGTCTGTCGTTTGGAGTTGTGATCTGCGCCTACTCGCAGGCGCGCTGGGCGCTGCTGGAGGACGCGGTGCGATCGGTTGCGCTGCAGTCCCTGCCGGCGCGCCGAGACCGTGGTGGTGATCGATCACAACGACGCGCTGCTGGCCCACGCCCGCGCGGCGCTTAGCGCCAGTGGGTGGGATCGACGGGTAGCCCGCGCGGGCCGCTGAACTCATCCGACCACACCAGCTTGCGGGCGGGGAGCTCGAGCTGGGAGCCCACGCGCGTGATCCCGCGAGCCGGGGGGAACTACTACGTAGACGGCGACTACTACGTAGACGATCGGGCAAGCCCGGCGAGACGCTCAGGGCGTCTCAAAACCCCAGCCTCTCAAAACCCAGCCCCGGGGCTGTGAGGGCCAGCCTCACAGCGGGTGATCGAGGATGAACATCTCCGCGGCGATATCGGGGTCGAGATGGTTGCCGCTGATGAAGGCACGCACGCGTCGACCGGTGAGCCGCTCGACGGCGGCGCAGAAGTCTCTCTCCATCGTCTCCTGGAAGAGGTGGCGGATGTTGTTCACGGCCTCGGCCTGTTGATTGCGGGTGAGCGACTTCTCCGCATGCGTGAGCACATCGTGCATCAGCGTCACCAACACGTTGCCGTAGTGGAACGTGGAGGCGGTCTTCGGCCCACGACCGAGGTACTCGGTGTGGATCCCCACCAGCGCGCTGGTGACCGCGGCGTTCAGCTCGCCGCCCCGCATATGCTCGGACTCGGCCATGGCGGCGACTACCCTACTCCCTCTCGGGGCGCAGAGCAAGCCGCGCGCGTGGTGCACGGTGTGCGCGCGCGTGTTGGCGTGCGCGGTTCAGGCCGCGCCGTCGAGGATGAAAATCTCCGCCGCGACATCCTGCTCCAGCTGACTGGCGCCGAGGAAGGCCACCACACTGCGGCCCGTGAGCCGTTCGACCGCCGCGCGGAAGTCGCCCTCCATCTCCTGCCGGTAGAGTTCTCGCGCTTTGTACATCTCTGCTTTGCTGCCGTTCTGCGCCAGGAGCTTCTCGGCCTTGGACAACACGTCCTGCATCAGCGTCACCACGACGTTGTCGTGCTGGAACGTCGCGGCGCTCTCCGGGCCATAGCCGAGGTATCTGGTCTGGATTCCCACCAGCGCGTCGGTGATCTCCTCGTGCAGCCCGTCGCCAGTGGGGCGACCGTTGCCTACCATTACATCGATCTCCTCTCGGGCGCCCTCAGCCAATAAGCCTGCACACAGGTTTGAAGGGCCAAAGATCCCCGCCGCAGGTGAAGCGAGACCAGCCTAGATCATTGACTCCACGGCCGTTACCGTAGTTTTCAAGCGACTTTGGGGCTCGCCGGGGATTGGGGCCCACCCACCCACCCACCCACCCAGCCAGCCGCCCGCCCACGCCCGCGTCGAAGGATCAGCGGATCACGTACACGGTGGCACACGCAAAGCGATGCACCGAGCTGGCAATCGGCTGGAGCGTTGCCGTCAGGTTGACCGCCCGGCAGTCGCCAAGTACAAACCGCGCGCCGCTGTGGCGCACGAAGCTGAGCGCCTGCGTCGATGAGAGCTTGCCGGTGAGCAACTCTTCCGCGGTCACGCTGCGGTAGCGGCAGCTCGGCTCCGACCAGTAGCAGTTGCCGGTGTATGTTTGGCGACCGGTCCGCGCCGGCACGACCATGCCGAGGTAGAAGCGGGTGAGGACACCTCCAGACTCCGGGTCGTGCGCGAGATAGGAGAGCGCCGCGCTCTCGCCGCGGGCGATGAAGTTGGGGTTGCCCCGCCGTGGTTTGACCGCCCGCTGCGCGTATTTGAGCATGTAGATCGTGCCGGGGATCGTCACCGCGGCGACAGCGACCACCGCGAGCGCGGGCAGCGACACCGCGGGGCGGGGCACGCGCTGGGTGCGCGCCTGCCAGGGCAGGGAGCGGACGCCTTCCACCGCGAGCACGCCCAGGGGCACGGTGGCGCCCAGCAGGGCGTGCGTGGAGCCGCTGCCCTGCCACTCCGAGAGCGCGAAAATCACGACGATCACAAACGGCCACACGCGCGCGGTCAACGCGAGGAAGCCGCGCGCGCGCACGCGGTAGGCCAGCAGCGCGGGCAGTACCAGCAGCACGAACGCCTTCACCACCAGCCACACCGGATACGTGCTGAGCGCAGCTTCGCGCTCGCGCTGCCAGACGGCGTCGAAGTGCACGAGCAGCGCGAAGTACGCGAGCGGCAGCGCGGTGAGCGCCACCGTGAGCGCCAGCGCCGCCACGGCGACCCGCTCGCGGCGCGCCAGCAGGACCAGCTCCGTGCCGATCAGGATCAAAATCAGCGTCTCGCCCTGCCACGGGTGCAGCCAGCTCGCCAGCGCCCCCAGCAACGGGGCCAGCAGCCCGACGCGTCCGGCCGCGCGATCGCGCGCGTAGGCGAGCAGCGCGCCGATCGCACACGCCAGCGCGATCAGGGCGAACGGGTAGCCCCACGACCAGAACACAATCCACGAGTCGCCGATCACCGCGCCCCACCCGAAGAACAGCGCCAGCGTGAGCGCCGCCCGCCGCGGCCAAAGACCGCTCACGGTGCGATGGACGTAGGCGCGCACCACGAAGAAGATCGCCAGGATCGCCACCGGCTTCCACAGCAGCAGCGCCAGGTAGGGGGCCACCCCGAGCGCCGCGACCCCGGCGGAGATCCCCAGCAGCGGCTGGAAGAAGTCGGCGGGCGTGCGCACCAGCACGTACAGGTCGGGGCTGGCGCCGTGTTTGAGGATGCCCTGAATCCACATCAGCGACTGCATCCCGTCCTCCTGGTACACCGCTTCGGTGCCCGTCCAGATGCGCCCGTTGACAAGCACCTGCCACAGGTCCAGCCCGAGCGTCCACAGCGACAGCGCCACCAGCACCGCCAGCAGCAGGAGATCGAAGCGGTCGAGGCGCTTACGGCGCGGCGAATCGCCTGGCGCTGAGCCCGAGCCCTGCACGCCTGTTACGCGGTGAACTTCCTGCTGCGCACCAGCCCGCGCCGGTGCAGTTCCAGACGCAACAGGGCTCTGAGCGTCTTCAGCCCATACACGGTCGAGACCCGGAGCCCGATCGAGGAGGCCTCCTGGGAGTAGATCGTGCGCACAGGCACCTCGGCGATGCGAAAGCCGAAGTGCACCACCTGCATCAGCAACTCCGAGTCGAAGGAGAAGTCCAGCGAGTTGCGCAGGAACGGGATTCCCATCAGCAGCTCGCGCGAGTAGGCACGGTAGCCGGTGTGCAGCTCCGAGAGGGAGGTCCCGAGCGCACGGTTCTCGATCGTCGTGAGCGCGCGGTTGGCGATGTACTTGTACATCGGCATCCCGCCCTGGAGCGCGCCGCCCTTCTCCATCAACCGCGACCCCAGCACCAGATCGGCCTCGCCGGCGAGGATCGGCTTGACGAGCTCGGGGATCAACGTCGGCTCGTACTGGCCGTCGGGGTGCAGCATCACCACCACGTCGGCCTCGTCCTGTAGCGCCTGCAGGTAGCAGGTCTTCTGGTTGCCGCCATACCCGACGTTGTGGGGATGGGGGATGACTCGCAGCGGCAGCGTGCGCGCCAGCTCCACGGTGTCATCCCGCGAGCCGTCGTCGACCAGGATGATCTCATCTACCCACTCGCGGGGGATGCCCGACACCGTCGCCGCCAGTGTGCGCGCGGCGTTGAGCGCCGGCATCACCACGATCACCTTGGCGGCGCCCTTCTCGCCACGCGCCGTGGATGCCCCCTCGCCGGACGCCCTGGATGCCCCCTCGCCCCACGCCGTGGCTGTCCCCTCTCCCCGCGCCGTGGATGCCCCCTCGCCGGGCGCCGTCGATGCCTCCCCGCCGCTGGAGTCGGCCGCCAATGTCCGTGGTGGCGCGCTCACAGGGATGCCGTGCTCCCGCTCAGACGCGCCACCGGCGCCCGGGCCGGGGCTCGGTGGGGTGCGGGGTGACGTGAGTTGTGGTGCAGCAGCGCCACGCCCACCACGATAAACGGCAGGAAGTTGACGAGATGCAGCACCAGCGCATACGGCAGCGCGGCGGTGTGGGAGAGGCCGTATGCCTTCATGCCAATCAGCGCCGCCCCCTCGTACACGCCCAGCGCCGCGGGCGGAGAGGGCAGGATCATCGCGAGACCCACCGCCACCGTGACGAGCACGCCGCAGGCAAACGGCAGCTGCAGGTGGAAGGCCAGGATTACCGTGTAGGCGACCACCGCGGTGAGCATCCACGCGACGATCGTCCAGAAGCAGCCTTGCAGGGCGACGCCGGGGTGGCGCAGGCCGCTGAGGCCGCTCATCAGCTCCGACACGGTGCGCTCCATACGCTCCTCGGTGAAGCGCGGCAGCCGGCGCAATGGGCGCAGCAGCAGGCGCAGCGGCCGTTCCCCGCCGAGCGCCAGCACGAGCACGGTGGCAACGATCGCGACGGCGAGCACGCCGGCGGCGATCGCCGCCGTTTCCAGCCAGCTCACCGGCGGCAGCCACGGCGCCGCGACGAAGAAGATCGCGAGGATCCCCACCACGTCGTAGAGGCGCTCGAGCACGACTGTTCCGGCGATCTCCACCGGCTGCGCATCGCTGCGCTTGTTGAGCACCACCACGCGCGCGACTTCGCCCGAGCGGGCCGGCAGGATGTTGTTGTAGAGGTAGCCGATCATCATCGCGTTGGAGACGGCGCCCAGCGGCGGGCGACGGCCCGGCGCGAACAGCGCGCGCCAACGTAGCGCACGGGCGCCCAGCGAGAGCGCGAGCGCCACCAGCGCTGGCACCAGCCACAGGTATTCGCTGGTGCGCAGCCCCCGCCACGCCTCCTGGAAGTTCACGCCGCTGAGCGCGATGTAGCAGAAGAGCACGGTCACGGCGATCGTCGCCAGGGCGATCAGCGAGCGTGAGGGGCGCGGCACACGCCGACGGCGCACCGGCGGCGCGATACGAGGCGTTGGATTCGTCATAAGAGTGAGTCTTATTCTCATTTGGTTAGGGCGTCAAAACGCAAACTATGCCACCGACCGCCCCCGCACCGCCTCAGCGCGGAGGGGCGACGGTACCGTCGACACCGCCGGCGCGGTTGTGATCGGCGACGGCCCCGCCGCCGGCGCGGTTGTGATCGGCGACGGCCCCGCCGCCGGCGCGGTTGTAATCGGCGGCGGCCTCACGCAATCCCTCGCCGCGATCGGGGCGCAACGTCGCGGTGACGTGGCGCCAGTAGCGATTGGCATCCCGCCCACCCGCGTATCCCGGCAGCGCGAGCGCGGCGAGCGCGCGCACGGCGTAGGACCAGGCGGTCAGCCAGCGCACCGCGCGCGCGGTGGCGGGCGAGTGGTGCTTGCGCATGTAGAGGTCGCGGTTGCGCGCCATTTCGACGATCCGGCGCTCGGGCACGGCGCCCGTGGAGAGCTGCTCGTGGTGGATGGCGCGCGCGCTCGGCACGTACAGGCTGCGCCAGCCGGCGTCGCGCAGGCGCCGGGCGAAGTCGACCTCGTCGGAGTAGACAAAGAAGTCGGGGTCCATGTAGCCGACCCGCGCCGCCGCCCCGCATCGCACCAGCAGCGCGGAGGATTGGCACCAATCCACCTCACGGGTACGATCGCCCTTGCTCTGCACCGTGTACAGCCGATGCGCGAACACGGCGCCGGCGAGCGCCGTCGCGACCGTTGGAAAGCGCCATGCGCACGCTTGCGGAACGGGGGCCTCCGGGGGGGCCGCGGAGTCGGTTGTTGCGGGCCTGCCCCGCGGCCGCTCGGAGCGGGCTGCCGCGGGCCCGCCTCGCGGCCGCTCGCCACCCGGCCGCAGCAGCTGCGCCCCCGCGCAGGCGGCGCCGGGGCACGCCTGCAGTGCCTGCCACAGCGCGAGCGTCGCTCCCGGGAGCAGCTCGGAGTCCTCGTTCAGCAGCAGCGCGTACCTCCCCCGCGCGCGTGCCATCAGCTCCGAGTCGTTCAGCGCCTTGCCGCGCCGTTCACCGGGCGCGATCACCACGTCCACCGCCGGGTGCGCCCGCGCCGCCTGCGCGGAGCCGTCGCGCGAGCCGTTGTCGAGCACGAGCGCCTCCGTGGCAAACGGCAGCGCGGCGCGCTCGCGCGCGATCGCGTCCAACCCGCGCAGCAGCAACAGGCGCTGGGAGGTGTTGACCACGCAGAAGCTCAGCTCGATCGCGTCGCTCACCCGCCTATTGTCTCTGCCGGTGCGCGTCCACGTCGTCGACCCCTCGGCCTACACGCCGCCCTACGACCACGCGCTGTGCCGCGCGTTGGCGGCGGGGGGCGCCGAGGTGGAGTTGTTCACGAGCCACTTCGCCTATGGGCCGGTACCGGCGCCCGAAGGGTATGAGCGGCACGAGTTCTTCTACCGGCTCGCCCACCGCGGCGCCGTCTCGGGCAAGCGCTCGCGCTCGGGCCAGGCGCTGAAGCTCCTGGAGCACGTGCCCGACATGCTGCGCTACCGCCGCGCGGCGCGCGCGGCCGACGTGGCGCACTTCCAGTGGTTGACGGTGCAGCACCTGGACGCCCACCTGCTGCCGAAGCGGCGGCCCAGAGATTCAAAGGCCCACCAGCCACGCCCCAAGCTGGTGCTAACAGCCCACGATGTGTTGCCGCGCGAGCCAAAGCCGGGGCAGCTTGACGCACAGCGGCGGTTGTACGAGCGCTTCGACGCGGTGGTGGTGCACTCCGAGCACGGGCGCGGCCGGCTGCTGGAGCTGGGTGTGGATCCCGACCGCGTGCACGTGATCGCACACGGGGCACTCACCCACCTCGCGGAGCCGCCCGCCGGGCCGCCGTTGGGTGGTGCGGAGCCGCCCGCCGGGGCGCCGTTGGGTGGGGGTATGGGCGGACCCTCCATCAACGGCGACGGGCCGGTGGTGCTGTTCTTTGGGCTGTTGCGCCCGTACAAGGGCCTGGAGGTGCTGCTGCGCGCGTGGCGGGAGGTTGGCGGGAACGGACGCGAGCTTTGGATCGTGGGCATGCCGCGTATGGATCTCACAGCGCTGCTGGCGGACGCGCCGTCAGGCGTCCGCCTCGTGCCGCGCTTCATCCCCGACGCCGAGTTGCCGGCGTACTTCACGCGCGCCGACCTGGTGGTGCTGCCCTACCTGGAGGCCGACCAGTCGGGCGTGCTGTTCACGGCGCTGGCGTTTGGCAAGCCACTGCTGCTGAGCGACGTCGGCGGTTTCCCCGAGGTGGCCGCCACCGGCGCCGCGCGCACCGTCCCGGCCGGAGATTCCGCGGCGCTGGGCGAGGCGTTGCGGGAGTTGCTGGCCGATCCCGCCGCCCTGTCCGTCATGGCCGAGCGAGCGCGCGCCGCCGCGGCGGGGCCGTACTCATGGGATGCGATCGCCAAACGCACGCTGGCGCTGTATAACTCGCTGTGCGTACAGCCCAATGACCCGGCCGAGAGTACCGTCACCGTAGCGCCGTAGAGTGGCTTGAATGGTTGATCGCTGTGTGTCGCAGGCCCTTCCCTCCGGGCCGTTCCGGGATCGTGCGTCCCGGAGAAAGGAGGTAGCCAATGGGTGTCACGATCAGCGTTTTGGCCATCGCTCTGTTGATCGCGCTCCTGGTCATCGACCGGCTGGCGAGATAGCGGGGCGCCCTGGTGGTCGCAGTGAAGACGATCCCGGCGGCCACCAGGGACTTCCCCAAAGGAGGCTGACCAATGCGATCAGCGCTTTAGCCGTCTATCAAATTAGCGCCACGGACGGCGGATCGCAACTGGGTCTCCAGCAGTGAACACCGCATTGGAGATTATCTTTTGGGTATGCGCCGCCCAGATCGTATGGACGCAGCTCGGCTACGCCGCGGGGTTGGCCGTTCTGACGCGCCTGTTCGCCCATCCGACTCCTCTACGCACACCGGCTTCGGAAGATAGGAAACCGCCCACCTCGCCACCGCCCTCGCTGTCGCTGATAATCGCCGCGCACGACGAGGAGTCGGTGATCGCCGCGAAGGTCGAAAACGCGCTCGCGCTGGACTACCCCCGCGAGCTGCTGGAGGTGATCGTCACCTGCGACGGCTGCACCGACGCGACTGCGGGGCATGCCCGGGAGGCGGGCGCCGACCTCGTGCTGGAGCTGGCGCGCGGCGGCAAGATCCGCGCCCAGGACGCGGCCGTGCAACGCGCGGGGGGGGAGATCGTGGCCTTCTCCGACGCCAACGCGTTGTGGGAGCCGGAGGCCGCGCGCGTGCTGGTCGGCGCGTTTGCCGATCCCCGCGTCGGCTACGCCTGCGGACAGGTGCGCTTCGTGCGCGCCACGGGCGCCGGGGCCACCAACCAGGAGGGGGTGTACTGGCGCTATGAGATGGCGGTACGAAGCATGGAGTCGCGGCTGTCTTCGATCACCGCGGGCAACGGGGCGATCTATGCGACCCGCCGCAATACCTACCTCGTGGTCGATCCGATCATGGGACACGACCTCTCGTTCCCGTTCAACATGGTGAAGCGCGGCTGGCGCGCGGTGTACGCACCGGAGGCGCGCGCCACCGAGCGGATGGTGCCAACGCTTGAGGGCGAGCTGGCGCGCAAGCGGCGCATGATGAGCCACACCTGGCCGATCGTGCTGCGCGGCGGAATGCTCTCGCCCCGCGGCTACCCGCCGGGGTATGCGCTGATGATCCTCTCCCACCGCCTGCTGCGCTACCTGACACCGTTCCTGCACGCGCTGGCGCTGGCCGCCAACATCGCGCTGGTGGCGCGCAATGCCGGTCCGCACGCGCTGTACATCGCCACGCTCGCCGCGCAGCTCATCCTGCTGTTGGCCGCCGGGGTCGGCGGGGTTGTCCACGTACGCGTGCTGCTGGTGGCCCGCTACTACGTGCTCACCACCGCCGCGCTCGCGCTCGGCCTGTGGGACTGGCTGCGCCACGGCACGGCGGCGACCTGGGAGGCGGCGGAGGGGACGCGCCCGTCGGGGCTCTCCTCGCAGGGAGCGACGCGATGATCCGCCGCGCCGTGGTGGTCGCGGTGTCGGCGTCGCCCTGCCGACCCCGCGAACTTCAGGAGACGGGCTGGTGATCCGCCGGACCGTGGACGTCGTGGTGTCCGCCGCGCTGCTCGCGCTGAGCGCGCCCGTGCTCGCGGCGGCGATGGTGGCGATCCGGCTGGAGTCGCGCGGCCCCGCGCTGTACCGCCAACGGCGCATCGGGCGCGAGGAGCGCCCGTTTGACGTGCTGAAGCTGCGCACGATGGTGGACGGCGCCGAGCACATCGGCGCCGGTTTGGCGGTGGACGAGAACGACTCCCGCATCACGCGCGTGGGAGCCTTCCTGCGGCGCACCTCGCTGGATGAGCTGCCCAACCTGCTGAACGTGTTGCGCGGCGAGATGTCGCTGATCGGCCCGCGCCCCACGGTGCCAGTGCAGGTCGAGCGCTACACCCCACGCCAGCGCGGGCGCCTGGCGATCCGGCCGGGTATCACCGGCTGGGCGCAGGTCAACGGCCGCGCCTCGCTGCCGTGGAGCGAGCGGATCGAGCTCGACCTCTACTACATCGAGCACCGCTCGCTGGCGCTCGATTTGCGCATCCTGTGGCGCACCCCGGCGATGGTGGTGGGTGGCTCGGGCCTGTACAAGGGCGAGACCGGTGGTTGGGAGGGGGGATTGGGGGATGGTTGAGTGGTGGTGGCGACCTGCGGGCAACTCGGCGCGTGGCAGGTGGCACGGGGATGACTGAGCCGCCGGCGATCCTGCTGACCGGGGTGGGCAAGCGCTACGACATCGTCGCCTGCTTCGCGCGGCTGACCACCACGATCGCGGCCGATCCCAACCCGCTGGCGCCGGCGCGGTATGCGGCGCACGTGCGCGCCGCGCCGCCGCCGATCGCCGATCCCGGCTACGTGCCGTTCCTGCGGGAGCTGTGCGAGCGACACGGGGTGGGGGCGGTGATCCCGCTCACCGACCTCGACATCGAGGTGCTGGCGCAGGCCCGCGCCGAGGGTGTGCTGCCCGCGTTGGTGCCATCCCCCGAGGTGGCGCGCGCGACCTACGACAAGTATGAGGCCCACCTGCTGCTCTCGCGGCTGGGCCTGCCCTCGCCGCCGACGGTGCTGCCCGGAGAGGAGCCCGACTCCTACCCGGTGATGGTCAAGCCCCGCCGCGGCTCGGGGGCGCGCTCGATCCATCTGGCGCGCGAGCGGGCGGAGAAGGACTTCTTCGTGCGCTACCTCTCCGAGGCGCACCCCAACCGCAGGGCGTGCGACCCGGCGCCCGAGCCGGTGATGGTGCAGCGCGCGATGGGCGGGCCCGAGCTGTCGATCGACTGCCTCGGCGACCTCGACGGGCGCTGCCTGAACGCGATCCCGCGCACGATGCTGGAGTCTCGCGGCGGCGAGTCGATCAAGGGCGCCGCGATCCGCGACCCCGAGCTGATCGAGCTGGGACGGCGCGCGATGGAGGCGCTGGCGGTGAGCGGCCCCGCGACGATCCAGGTTTTTCGCGACCCCGAGGTGGGGCTGGGGATCACCGACGTAAACACCCGCTTCGGGGGCGCCTTCCCCGCGCCCGCCAGCGCCGCGCTGCCCGGCCGCACCTACCCCGAGCTGATCGTGCGCATGGCCGGCGGGGAGGCGATCGCCCCGCACGTCGGGGAGTTCCGCGAGGGCCTCACGTTCACGCGCTACTACTGGCAGCTGGAGCTGGACGAGCAACTGCTGCCGACCGGCCGCGAGATCGTCCCCGGAGGCCCACCGGCGCCGCGATGATGGGTCGCGGGTAGAATCGGTGTGCAGTGAACACGTTGCTCGTCGATCCTCCGGCCGCGCCGAGCCCCGAGCAGCCGACCGCGCCCTCGACCCCGGCGGTTGCGCCCGAGGGGGGAGCGGACGGCGCCGAGGCGCCCCCTTCCGCGCAAGGACACACGTGCGCGCACTGTGACACGCCGCTGCAGGCCGGCCAGCAGTGGTGCCTGCATTGCGGCGCCTGCGAGCCGGGCAGCCTCGGCGAGCGCCCCAACCTGCGTCCGCTGACGGTGCTGGCGCTCACCGCCGCGATCCTCGCCGCCGGCGCCGCCGTGGCGGTGGCGGCCGCGATCAACGAACGCGATACCACGCCGCGCGGGGGATCCAAAACCCTGGCGGTGGTGCCCGCCACAACGCCCACCACCGCCGTGCCCACCACGCCCGTCCCCCCGGCGACGACGCCCGGCGCGGGGAGCGCGACGACAAGCCCCCAGGGCTCCTCCAAAGGCTCCAACAATCTGCTGTTCCCACCATCCTCCTCCACCACCAAACCGCCAAAGGTCACGGCCCCCACGCCCACACCCGAAGCGGGCGGCGGGTCGGGCTCCGCGGGCGAATCGAGCGGATCCTCCGGCGCATCGAGCGGCACGGGCAGCGGCTCGCAGACGACGCCCTCGAAAGCCACCAACACCGAAACCGCGACGACCACCGAATCGAACTCCAAAGCAGGCGCGGGCCAAAGCGAACAGCCGACCCCGGTCCTGCTGGACACCGACGCCGCCACCACCTACAACCCCTACAGCTATCCCGAATCCGGCTTTGGCGATCCCGCGCTGGCGATCGACGGCGAACCATCCACGGCGTGGACGGCGCAGGTACAGGCGCACTCCTTCCCCAACATGGCGGAGGGTTTGCTGATCAACCTGCGCGAACCGACCAAGCTCGGCAAGCTCGAACTGCGCACCCCGACACACGGGCTGACCGTTCAGGTGTACGGAGCGGGCGGCGCCAAGGCGCCCACCACGATCACCGAACCGGGGTGGGTGCTGCTGAGCGGCTCGCACAAGCTGAAAAAGACGGTCACCCACCTGAAACTTCGCACCGAAGGCCACAGCTTCCGCTGGGTGGTGGTGTGGCTGGTGAAGGCGCCCGCCTCCGCGCAGGGCACCCCCACCGCCCCGGGCAGTGTGGCGCTCAACGAAGTGGCGCTCTACCCGCCCGCTTCTTCTTAGCGCGCCCGCCGTCCCCCCACACATCGTTCAGGAAGGTCGCGATCTCGCCCGTCAGGCGCTCGGGGCTGAGGCGCAGCTCGACCAGCGAGTCGGCCTCCAGAAGGCGTGCGTTGGGCAACTCTTCGGCGAGCATCCCCGCGTCGGAGAAGGGGTGCACCGGGTCCCGCCGGTGGCCGATCACCAGCGCCGGCGTCTGGAACGTGCGCCGCTCATTGCGATGCGGGGCGACGCGGCCGAAGAACAGGCCCTGCAGCACCGCCGCGCCGGGACCCGGTTCCTGGCGGACCGTGTCCAGCAGCACATTGCCGTAGTGGGGCAGCAAACCCCGCGGGATCGCGCGGGCGCCACGGGCCACGAGCTTCATCACCGGCTCCCCGAAGGTCAGCGCCACCAGGATCGGGGTGAAGGTGAGCGCGCTGGCCAGCAGCGCGTTGTCGAGCACCGGCATCTCGATCACCATCCCCTGCAGGCGCTCCGGCGACTCCAGCGCGATCTCCAGCGCCGCGTTGGCCCCCAGTGAGGTGCCCATCACCACCGCCCGCTCGACCTCCAGATGATCCATCAGCGCCAGCACCTGGTCGGCGAAGAAGCGCATCGAGTAGCGCCACATGTCGCGCGGGCGCTCGGACTCGCCGTGGCCCAGCAGATCGACGGTCACCACGCGGTTGCCGCGCGCGGCGAGCTCGCGGGCGAGCGGCGTGTGCATCGTCTGAGCCAGTAGCAGCCCGTGCACCAAAATCAGCGTCCGCGACTGCACCTCGGCGCGCTCGACCGAGCGCGCGGCGCGCGTGCGGGCGGAGCTTCTGATCGGCGTCACGGCGGCCGGGCCGGGAGGGTCGGGGTGGTACTCGGTGTAGGCGATCCGTTGCCCCTCGAACATGAAGTGCGCCATTGCCCCAGGGTACCCGGCCGGCGAGAGAATCGAGCCGATACCGGGTTTTCTGCTTAAAGGCTTCGATGCACACGCTCGGGCGATGCCGTGGATCGCCCGAGCAGTGCGTGCCCTCTCCCCTGGCGCCCCGCCGGAGGGGGTGGCTTCCGATCCTTCCCTGCCCGGCGGGTCGTCCGCCAGTTCAAACCCACCGCCCGCGTAAAAGGTGCGCTGGTACATTTCAGGCAATGGCCAAGTCCCCCCGCCTCATCGCCGGTCGCAGCGCCGCAATCACGGGCGCCGCGCGCGGCATCGGCCGCGCCACCGCCCGGGCGTTCCTGGCCGCGGGGATGCGGGTGGCGATCGGCGACGTCGATCTCGCCGCCGCCGAACAGACCGCCGCCGAGCTCGGCCCGCGCGCGGTGGCGCTGCCGTTGGACGTGACCGACCGCGATTCCTTCGCGCGCTTCCTCGACGCCTCTGAAGCTCAGCTGGGGCCGCTCGACGTGCTGGTCAACAACGCCGGGATCATGCCCGTCGGGCGGTTTCTCGACGAGGACGACCTCTCCGCGCAGCGCACGATCGACATCAACCTCCACGGAGTGATCCTCGGCATGAAGCTGGGCCTCGCGCGGATGATCCCCCGCGACCGCGGGCACATCGTCAACATCGCCTCGCAGGCGGGCAAGTTTGGGACGCCCGGGATCGCCACCTACTCGGCGACCAAGCACGCCGTGGTCGGCCTCAGCGAGGCCGTTCGCGGTGAGCTGCGCCTGATGGGCGCCCACATCGACCTCAGCTACGTGATGCCCTACATCGTCAACACCGAGCTGGGCGGCGGTTTGGGGCAGGCGCGCGGTTTCAGCAACGTCGAGCCTTCCGAAGTGGCCGACGCGATCGTCGAGGCGCTCCAGCACGGCACCGTCGAAGTGTGGGTGCCGAAATCCACCAAGCGCACCTACCAGCTCGGCACGCTGCTGCCCCGCTCGGTCACCGAGGGCATCGGCCACATCACGAAGGTCGACCGGGTGATCGCCGACGCCGACATGACCGCCCGACGCGACTACGAGTTGCGCGCCGCGCGCTCGGAGCCGGCGCTGGCGTCGGCGCCCGAGCAGCCGCAGATCGGCGAGCAAGCCTCAGGCTGAGCCGGCTCTACGCGGTGAGCCACTCGGCGAGGATGGCGCCGATCTCGGGGCCTTTGTCCTCCTGCAGGAAGTGCCCCGCGTCCTCGATCGCGCGCGGCGGCGGCTGGCCGATCGCGCCGGCGAAGTTCTCCGCCACCGACATCGGCAGCACCGGGTCGGAGTCCCCCCACAGGATAAGCGTCGGGCGGGTGTCCTCGCGCAGCGCGTGCAGCGTGTTGCGGCCCTCCGCCGCGCCGGGGGCGTCGGGCGCGAACGGGATCAGCGCGGGGAAGGCGCGCGCGCCCGCCTTCGAAGCGGCATTCGGGTAGGGCGCCTCATAGGCGGCGATCACATCCTCGCCGGGATCGTTCTTGCAGGCACCACGCACCAGCATCCCCACCGGCAGATCCTCGGTGCGCGCGGTGAAGTCGCGGAACGCCAGCCACGCGTCCGACATCCGCTGGTTGCCGGTGAAGATGCCGCTGTCGGTGATCACCAGACGGTCGATCCGCTCGGCGTGCTCGACGGCGATGCGCAGCCCGATCGGCCCGCCCCAGTCGTGCACCACCATCGTCGCGCCTCGCACGTCCAGTTCTTCCAGTAGCTTCACCGCCAGCTCGACGTGGCGATCGTAGGAGTACCAGCCGATGTCGGTTGGCTTGTCCGAGCGCCCAAACCCCGCGTAGTCGGGGGCAATGCAGCGAAAGCCGGCGTCCCTCACCGGCGGGATCACGTTGCGCCACAGAAACGACCACGTCGGCTCGCCGTGCATGAAGATCACCGGCTTGCCTTCGCCCTCGTCGAGGTGCGCGAGGCGCAAACCATCGACCTCGCGGTAGTGCGCCGCGAAGGGGAAGTCCGGCAGTCCCTCCAAGCGCTCCTCGGGTGTTCGCACCACGTCGGGCATCGCTCCCGGCAGCATATACCCCCGTTTGCCGTGTGTTAGGCTCCCCGGCGATGTACGTGGCGATCATGCAGCTTGCGCCGGTCCTCGCCGAGAAGAGCCGCACACCCTTCTACATCGCCGGCGCCCTGCTGGTTGCCTGGGCGCTGGTGGTTTCGCTCGGGCTCGGCTTGCGCAAACCGGACTTTCCCGGCGGGCTACCCGGACAGCGGGCGGTGATCGCGGTCACCGCGGTGTTGGTGGCGCTCACGATGGCGATGGCGGTCGTTACATCCGGCGCGCCCGGGTAGCGCTAACCCCTCCCCCTCTCCCTCCCCTCCCCTCCCCTCCCCTCCCCTCCCCCTCCGGGGTCACTCCCCCTCCTGGGGCAGACAATCTCCAGGGGGCGAGTGCTCCCACGGGTCAGTTCCCTCCCGGCGGCAGACAATCCCCAGCGGGCGAGGTGCTCTCACCCTCCCGAGCGCTCGAATTGGGGGAGTAGCAAACGGCCCACGCGGGAAAACTAAGTACGTGGGTGCTCATCCGCCTACAGACGCGTGCGTACCCACGAGACAGTTCCTGCAACACAAGGAGGAGGATGAGATGTCCGACAGCGATCTGGTGCTCGACGCAGTGGAGCGCCTGGAGCACTCCGAAGGGCGGGTGGGGTCCGATCCCACCGAGCTGGCCCCGGGATTCGATCGACGCTCGTTCCTGCGCCGCACCGCGCTAACCGGCGCGGCTGTGGGCTCGGTGAGCGCGCTGCTGGAGGCGTGCGGGTCGAGCGCCTCCTCCTCGGGCGGCAACTCCGCCTCCGTGTTCGGCTCGCACCCCGAATACAAATTCGTGTTCGTCAACCATGTCACCACCAACCCGTTCTTCACGCCCACCCAGTACGGGATCGCCGACGCCTGCAAGCTGCTTGGCTGCTCCTACCAGTGGACGGGCTCGGAATCCAGCAACGTCAACCAGATGATCAACGCGCTCAACAGCGCCGTGGCCAGCGGCGCCGACGGGATCGCGGTGGCGTTGATCGACCTGCACGCCTTCAACGCGCCCGTGGAAGCGGCGCTGCAGAAGGGCATCCCGGTGGTGGCCTACAACGCCGACGCGCCCACCAACCCGCGTCTGTCCTACATTGGCCAGGACCTCAAACTGGCCGGCGAAAAGATGGGCGCGCGGATCGTCGCGGCAGTGCCCTCGGGCGACGTGGCGCTGTTCATCGCCACGCCCGGCTCCGCCAACCTGCAGCCCCGCATCGAAGGCGCCGAAAGGGCGATCAAAGTGTCGGGCAAGCCGATCACGGTCCACACCGTCGCCACCGGCGCCGCGGTGCCGGGGGAGCTCTCGACGATCGAAGCCTATTGGGTGGGGCATCCCACCACGAAGGGGATGTACGCGGTCGACGGCGGCTCGACTGAAAGCCTCGCCAAAGTGATGCAGAAGTTCGGCCTCGCCGCCAAAGGCATCAAGGCCGGTGGCTTCGACCTCACCGAAAATACCCAGAAGCTGCTCAAAGAAGGCAACATCGAATTCACGATCGACCAGCAGCCCTACCAGCAGGGGTTCATACCGGCTCTACAGCTGTTCTTCTGGCATGTCTCGGGGACGCTGAGCGGCATCACCGAAACCGACACCGGCCTGAAGTTCCTCGACAAAGAAACCGTCGCCCCGTACGTGGAATCCAAGTCCCGCTACGAGGGGACCGCGACCGAAGCGAAGGTCATCCCGATCAAGGCGGGCACTCCCGCATAGCGAGGGGCGCCAACCGTGGCCAGCGTGTCAGGAGGCGAGTCGGCCTCAGCGCCGGGGGGCACGGCGACGTCTGCATTCGGAGGAGATTCGGCTCCCACCATGCCACAGGGATCGGCCCCACCGACGGGAGGCCCGGAGCAGGCGGGCCGGGCCTCCCCGTCGATCGGGCAACAGTTGCTGGAGCGCGCCATCGCCCTGCGCGAGGGCAGCATCATCGTGGTTACGCTGATCACGGCGATCTACTTCGCGGTCAACACCAACAGCTTTCTGACGAGCGCCAGCTTCAAGACGCTGCTGCCCTACTTCGCCCCGTTCGCGATCCTTGCGGCGGGCGAGGTGTTTGTGATGATCCTCGGCGAGATCGACCTCTCGATCGGCGCGATGTACCTGTTTGCGCCGTTTGTCTTCTACAAGCTCACCACCGCCGGAATCCCGTTGGTTCCGAGCGTGATCCTCGCACTGCTGATCTGTATGGCGGTGGGGCTGGCCAACGGCTTCTTCGTGGCGGTCATCGGCATCAACTCGTTCGTAGCGACCCTGTCGATGCTGTTCACCTTCGAGGGTTTGGCGCTGATCATCTCGCACGGCACGCCCGTCTCCACGCCCGGCGCCGGTTTCACCAACGGTGGCAGCCTCAGCACGTTCGCCGAGATCTTCGGCGGCGGCACCTACTCGGAGCTGATCTGGGCGCTCGCGATCGTCGTGCTCCTGCAGGTCGTGCTGACGTTCAGCCGTTGGGGGCTGTACACGGTGGCGATCGGCTCCAACAAGCTGGGCTCCGCCGAGGCTGGCGTGCGCGTGCGGCTGGTGACGATCCGCAACTTCATTCTCTGCAGCCTCACCGCCGGACTGGTGGGGATCTTCGAGGCGGTGCGCTCGGGCACCGTGCAGCCCGACCCCGCCGGCGCCAACGAAATCCTATTCCTGGCGGTCGCCGCCGGTGTGATCGGCGGGACGCTCTTGACCGGCGGATCGGGCACGGTGGTGGGAGCGCTGATCGGCGCGCTGTTCCTGGGCATCCTCAAGGAGGGTCTGATCCTGCAGGGCGTGAACGCCAACTACCTGCTGTTCTACACGGGCCTAGCGATCATCGTGGCGATGACCGTCAACGTTTATGTGCAGCGAGCGCGCAAGGGACGAGGCAGTGGCTGAGCGAGCCGCATCGAACCAGCTGGCGAGCGCTGCCCCCCGCGGCGGAGGGCAGCGCCATGGCTGAGCGGCCCTCGTACGTGCCGGTGGTGGAGCCGGTCTCCGCGCCCGACGACGTGCTGCGCGTCGAGCACCTCGCCAAGCGCTTCGGGCCGGTGACGGCTCTGCGCGACGTCAGCCTGCACCTGCGCAAGGGCGAGGTGCTGGGGCTGCTGGGCGACAACGGCGCGGGCAAGTCGACGCTGATCAAGATCATCTGCGGCTTTCAGCGCCAGGACTCCGGGCAGATGTTCCTGCACGGAGAGCCCTACGCGCCCAAGAGCGTCGACGACGCCCGTGCGCACGGCATCGACACCGTCTATCAGGACCTCGCGCTGATCGACGAACTCTCGATCTACCACAACCTGTTCCTGCGCCGCGAGCGCGTCCACCACCCGCTGCCGCTGCTGGCCAACCGGCGGATGAAGCGCGAAGCCCGCGCAGCGCTGGATGAGATCGGCATCAATATCCCGCGGATCGACGTCTCCGTCGCGCGCCTCTCCGGCGGCCAGCGCCAGGCGATCGCGGTCGCCCGCACGGTCAGCTCCGATGCCGACATTTTGCTGCTCGACGAGCCATTGGCGGCGATGGGCGCCAAGGAGGGGGCGATGATCCTCGACCTCGTTGCGCGCCTGAAGGCCGAGGGCAGGGTGTCGATCATCATGATCCTCCACAATTACGTCCACGTCCTGGAGGCGTGCGACCGTGTCAGCATGATCCAGGAGGGAGCGATCGCGCTGGACAAGCCCACCGCGGAGACCTCCGTGGAGGAGCTCACGGAGATCGTCGTCAACGAGTACCGCCGCGCCCGCGAGGCCGCCAAGGCCGCCGCCGGCGGCTGAGCGCGGCGAGAGCGCCCTACGATTGCCGGATGCCGGTTCGATTTGTGCAGGCGCAATCTCGCCGTGAGGCCCGCGCTGGGCTGATCCTCGCTGGGCTGATCATCGTCGCGTTCTTGACACTCCTCTGCGGAGCGCCGCCAACCGCGGCTGCTCGCTGGTCTGCACCGGCGCGCCCGGCCGGCTGCTCGGCGGCGCTCCCAACCGCCGCGGCGCCGTCGATTGTGTTCCCGAGCGCCGACCCCACCACACGCAGCGGGCCGGGGGCGCTGCTGTGGAGCGCTCCGCGCGGCTGCGCCGCGAGCGCCACGAGCACAGCGCCGGGGGAAGCGGCAGGAGCGACGCTCGATGTCGACGATCTCCCCGGTATCGGCCGCTCGCTGGCCGCCAACGGCGAGGGGCTCGCGGAAGTCGCGACCGCCACGGGCACCGCCGCGGGACAGGTGGCGGCGGTCGGCCGCACGCGGAGCGCCGCGGCGGGACAGGTGGTAGCGGTCGGCCACACACGGAGCGCCGGGGCGGGACAGGTGGCGGCCGCCGGTGGGCGGGCGGAGGAAGACACAGGCGCGCTGACGGAGGGCCGAACGGCCGGGATGTTCGGCGCTGCAAGGCCACTGGGCGGGCCGGCGGCGCCGGTGGCGGTATCGAGCGCCTATCTCGGCGACGTGGCGATCGCCTCCCCCGTGCGAACACGGAAGGGGTGGGCGATCGCGGTCCGCGTGCAGCGCCACTACAGCCGCTCGCCGGCGCCCGCACGCCTGGTGCC
This sequence comes from uncultured Solirubrobacterales bacterium, assembly GCA_963833205.1. Classification (GTDB taxonomy): domain Bacteria; phylum Actinomycetota; class Thermoleophilia; order Solirubrobacterales; family Solirubrobacteraceae; genus Palsa-744. The sequence goes on from CAWHWZ010000005.1 coordinate 106,129, forward strand.
GGTGGGCGCCGCCCCGGTCGAAGCGGTGGCCGCGACGATGGACTACCGCGCGGAACTGCTGCTGGTGTGGGCTGGCGGCGGGCTGGTCCACGCGCGCGCGATCTCAGCCGCAGGTGCGCTGGGGCCGGCGCACATACTGGGGAGCCTCCCATCCGGGTCGCCCAACCCGGAACTACGGGCGCTGCTCAGCGACGACGGCCACGCGATTGTGGCGTGGCGCAGCCAGGTGGCGGCTCCCGGCGGCACGCAGAGCACGACGATCGAGCTGAGCATCTCCGGCGCCGGGCTCGCCTTCGGCGCGCCACGGCTGCTCGAACGCTTCCGCGACCTCGGCGGCTTCGTCCCCCCGGCCGGCTCGCTGCGCCTGCTGCGGCTCTCCAGCGAGGCGGTGATGATCGCGTGGACCGGCGTCGATGCCGGCCGCTATGTCGTGCGCGCCTCTCCAGTGTCGCTGCGGCGAGGCGCATGGGCGCCGGTGGTGATCTCGGGCGGTGGGTCGGCCAGAGGAGGACAGACAGGCGCCAACCGCACGCATGCGAGCTGGGAGCGGGCTGGCGCCAACCAAGCACCTGCGACCAACGCCGTGCTGGCGGACATCGCCGCGGGGCCCGGCGCAGAAGCGTTTGCATTGTGGCGGGAGGCCCCGAGCTTGGCGAACGGCGGGCGGGCGGGCTTGGATCCTCGACGGTGGACGATTCGCGCAGCGCGTGGCCATTACGCCGGGGAGGGAGAAGTCTCCTTCTCCGCCCCCGAACTCCTCGCCGCGCCCGGCCCCGACGGGCCGCCGTCGGTCGCGGTGGATCCGTCAAGCGGCCGGGCGCTGGCCGCCTGGGTCACGCTCGCGGGTACTGCCCACATCGAGTATGCGCTGCGTACTCCCACACTTGCGGCGATGTCCGCGAGCACGATTCCCCCAGCCGCCCTCGCCTGCTGCATGGGACTGCCCTACGCCAGCATCGACAGCAGCGCCATCCGGATCGGGACCCCGTTGGCGGCCTGCTTGAAGTAGAGCGCCTCGGGCAGGTCGTCCACCTCGTGGGCGATCTCGTGGATCCGCGGTAGCGGGTCGAGCAGCAGCTTGATCTCCGAGCTGCGCACGTCCTCGGCGGCGATGCAGTAGCGCTCGCGGTAGGTCGCCGCAAGCTCCTGGTCGGCGATGCGCTCGACCTGGAAGCGATTGACGTACACGATCTCGCGCGCCAGCAGGTGCTGCATGTCGCTGCTCTGCTGCACCCGCAGCCCCAGCTCGCGCAGCTCGCGCAGGTCGCACTCCTGGAGCCACAGCTCCTCGGGGCCGACCAGCAGCACGTCGTTGTCGGGGTAGTGGGCGAGGCCGCGGCAGAGCGAGTGGATGGAGCGCGAGTGGCGGGGGTCGAAGCCCATCCCCACCCGCAGCGAGTGCAGGCGCCCGAGCTCGCGCTCGATCGTGTACATGTCGATCAGCGCCTGCGTGGGATGCTCGTTGTGGCCGTCGCCGCCGTTGATCAGCGGCACCGGGCTGACCTCCGAGGCACGCCTGGCGACGCCCGCCGCCTCGTGGCGCAGCACGATCAGATCGGCGTAGCCACCCACCACGCGGACGGTGTCCTCGATCGACTCGCCCTTGGAGAGCGAGGAGGACTCCACGCCGCGGTGGGAGATCACGGCCGCGCCCAGACGCGCGGCGGCGGCGCTGAAGCTGAGGATCGTGCGCGAGGAGGGCTCGAAGAACAGCAGCGCCACCACTCTGCCGGTGAGGCTGGAGAGGCGCGTGGGGATTCGCAGCGCGGCGGCCATGTCGTCGGCGGTGGCGAAGATCTCGCGGGCCAACTTGTCGTCGACCTGGTCGATCGAGATCAGGTGACGGGGCATCGCCGGGGAATATATCCAGCCTCCCCCTCATCTCGACGTCCCAGCCACACGCCGGCACGGGGTGGAACACTTCTTTTTTGGGCCCCAGCCAAATAAGAACGAGACCCAATCCTATTTGGTTGGGGCCCAAAAAACAAACACAACACCACCAGAGGGGAAGTGTGCCTGCGTCCGCCCACCAGCCCAAGGCTCGGTCGGCATCGGCCACTCCAACCTACGCCAGAGCCAACACGCCTGTCTCCAGCGCGAGCAGCCGCTGCTTGCGGGGCAGCCCGCCGCCGTAGCCGGTGAGCGTCCCGTTGGCGCCGATCACGCGATGGCAGGGGACGACGATCGCGATTGGGTTGCGGTTGTTGGCGCCTCCCACCGCGCGCGCCGCGGCAGGCTGGCCGACGGCGGCGGCGATCTCACCGTAGGAGGCGGTCTCGCCGTAAGGGATCGCGCACAGCTCACGCCACACGCTGAGCTGAAACGGCGTGCCACTCGGCGCCAGGTCGAGCTCGAACTCGCGACGCTCGCCGGCGAAGTACGCCTCCAGCTGGCGGCGCAGCGGCGCGAGCGACTCCTCGTCGCGCACCCAACTCGAGTCGCGTGCCGGCAGACGATGGCCATCGAGGAAGTGCAGGCCGGTGATCCGTCCCGCCGCGTCGGCGCTGGCAAGCAGCTCTCCGACGGGGCTGTCAATCGTTGTGTAGTTCATGCCCTCACTTTGACACCCGCCGCCGTCGGATGCTGGCGGAAATCGGACGGGGAAGGTAAGGAGACCGTAGCCGTCTGATTTCCGCTAACCAGCGTGTGCATACTGGGGCTGTGCAACACACCACCATGCCGCCGCCCACCACCAAGCCGACCATGCTCGACCTCAGCACGGCCCCACGAGTCGAGGACTTCGACGCCCGCTACCGCGTGCTCGGCAGCCGCGACCACCGCTTCGACGGATGCTTTTTCGTGGCGGTCACCTCCACCGGGATCTACTGCCGCCCCAGCTGCCCCGCGATCGTCCCCAAGCGCCGCAACGTGCGCTTCTACGCCACCGCCGCGGCGGCCCAGAGCGCGGGCTTTCGCGCCTGTCTGCGCTGCCACCCGCACGCCGCACCCGGCTCGCCGGAGTGGAACCGCCGGGGCGATCTCGCGGCGCGTGCGATGGGGCTGATCGCGGACGGGGTTGTCGATCGCGAGGGCGTTAGCGGACTGGCGCAGAGGTTGGCCTACAGCGAACGCCATCTCACGCGCCAGCTGACCGCGGAGCTTGGCGCGGGTCCGCTCGCGCTCGCCCGCGCGCAGCGCGCGCAAACCGCGCGCATCCTGATCGAGACGACCACCTTGCGCCTGATCGACGTCGCCCACGCGGCGGGCTTCGCGAGCGTGCGCCAGTTCAACGACACGATCCACACGCTGTTCGGGCGTACCCCAACGGAGCTGCGGCGTAAAGCGCCGCGGCATCGCAATGGCTCGGAGGCGTCGGCGCCCTCCGGCAGCGCGCCGGGAGTTGGCGGGCCGCCGGCGCCCTCCGGCAGCGCGCCGGGAGTTGGCGGGCCGCCGGCGCCCTCCGGCAGCGCGCCGGGGGCGAGCGAGCTGGGGGCGGGCGGGCTTCCCATCGTTTTGCGTCTGGCTTACCGCGAGCCGCTCGACTGGGGACGGCTGCTGAGCTTCCTCGGCATACGCGCCGTGCCCGGCGTGGAGGAGGTCGTCGATGGGTGCTACCGGCGCACGCTGCGTCTGCCCCACGGGCACGGCGTCGTCGCGCTAACTCCCGTGGACGGGCAGATCGAGTGCCGCTTGCGCCTCGCCGACCTGCGCGATCTGACCGCCGCCGTGCAGCGCTGCCGGCGCCTGCTCGACCTCGACGCCGACCCCACCGCGCCCGCCGAGCACCTCGCCGGCGATCCGCTGCTGGCGCCGCTGGTGCGCGCCGCCCCGGGGCTACGCCTGCCGGGCGCTGTGGACGGCACCGAGCTCGCGGTGCGCGCCGTACTGGGGCAGCAGATCTCGGTGCCCGCCGCCCGCACCGCCGCCGCGCGCCTGACGCAGGCGCTGGGCGAGCCGCTGCCGAGGCCCGACGGCACCCTCACCCACCTCTTCCCCACCCCCGCGGCGATCGCCGCCGCGGCACCCGATGAGCTGCCGGGCGCCCCCGCGCGCCGGCGCCACACGCTGCAGGCGCTGGCGCGGCTGCTCGCCGAGGGAGAGCTCGCGATCGACCCCGGCAGCGACCGCGAGGAGGTGCGCGCGCGCCTGCTGGCGCTCACCGGAGTGGGGCCGTGGACCACGGAATACATCGCGATGCGCGCGCTCGCCGACCCCGACGCATTCCTGCCCACCGACCTAGGCGTGCGGCGCGCCCTGGAAGCGCTGGGCAGCGCCGAGTCCGCGTGCAATGAGGGGTACTCCTCGCGCGAGGCAGCGCGCGTAGCGGAGCGCTGGCGCCCGTGGCGCGCCTACGCGTTGCAACATCTATGGGGCACATTGGCGCCGGCTTGAGGCCTACACTGCGGGATGTGAGCATGGCCGACGCCATCCAGGGTCCCATCCTGAAGCTCCATCAGCAGCTCTACGCGCGCAGCGACGGGATGGTGGGACATCGCATTCTCGGCGTGCCGGCGCTGCTGCTGCGCAGCACCGGACGGCGCACCGGGGCACTGCGCTGCAACGCGCTGATCTACGCCGCCGACGGCGCCGATTACGTGGTTGTCCCTTCAAACGGCGGCTCCGACAGCGCACCGGGGTGGCTGTACAACGTGCGCGCCAAGCCCGAGGTGGAGATCCAGATCGGGCGCACGAAGCATCCCGGGGTCGCGCGGGTGGTGGAGTCGGGCGACGCGGAGTACGCGCGTCTGTGGAAGCTCGTCAACGACAACAACCACGGCCGTTACGACGCTTACCAGCAGCGCACCACGCGTCCCATCCCGCTGGTCGTCGTCAGCCCCGCGTGAGAGGTGCGCGGCCGCTGGGCCGCATACACACACCAAGCGCCCCGGCCCACCACGCAGCGTAGATCCATCCACCTTGCCGCGTAGATTTGGCGGGGTGCTCACCGAGAACAGCGTCATCCTCGGCGACAATCTCGACGTGCTGCCGGGCTTCGAGGACGAGGCTTTCCAGCTGATTTACATCGACCCGCCGTTCAACACCGGCAAGGCGCAGACGCGCAAGACGCTGCGGGTGGTGCCGGACGAGGACGGCGATCGCGTCGGGTTCATGGGGCGCCGCTACCGAACGCGCCTGCTGGCCGAGTCCTCCTACCTGGACGCGTTCGACGACTACCTCGCGTTTCTGGAGCCGCGTCTGCGCGAAGCGCACCGGCTGCTGGCGAGCAGCGGAACCCTTTACTTCCACATCGACTACCGCGAGGCGCACTACTGCAAGCTGCTGCTGGATGAGATTTTCGGCCGCGAATGCTTCCTCAACGAGATCATCTGGGCTTATGACTATGGTGCGCGATCGCGGCGGCGCTGGCCGGCCAAGCACGACACGATTTTGGTGTATGTGAAGGATCCGCGTTGCTACCACTACGATGCCGAGGCGGTGGACCGCGAGCCGTACATGGCGCCGGGGCTGGTGACCACGGAGAAGGCAGCGAAGGGCAAGCTGCCGACAGACGTGTGGTGGCACACGATCGTCCCCACCAACGGCAGCGAGAAGACGGGCTACCCCACACAGAAGCCCGAAGGGATCGTCCGCCGCATGATCCAGGCGTCAACGCGCCCCGGAGACTGGTGCCTGGACTTCTTCGCCGGCAGCGGCACGCTCGGAGTGGTCGCCGCGAAGCTGGACCGGCGCTACGTAATGGTCGACTGCAACCCGGAGGCTGTGCGTGTAATCCACGCGCGGCTGAAGGTCGCGGCGGCTATCGCGACGTGATCCGCCGTGCGAGCGGCGGTGAACAGAGCGGGTTGAAACCGGTGGACAGAGCGGGTTGAAATCAAGCCCAGTCTAAGGGCCTATCCCTAAGCCCCCTGCTTCGGCCGCGGACGCCCACCTGGGAACGCGAGGCGCAGGATCGTGCGGTGCACCGCGCCGAGCTGGCGGTGGAAGGGTCCGCTGTTGTACGGCAGGTTGTAACGGCCACAGATGTCGCGTACCCGCGGGGCGATCTCGGCGTAGCGGCTGGAGGGCAGGTCGGGGAACAGGTGGTGCTCGACCTGGAAGCCGAGGTTGCCGCTGATGAAATGAAACAGCGGGCCGCCGTCGATGTTGGCGGAGCCGAGCAGCTGGCGCACATACCACTGGCCGCGGGTCTCGTTGTCGAGCACCTCCTTGGGGAACGTGTAAGTCTGGTCGGGGAAGTGGCCGCAGAAAATGATCGAGTGGGCCCACACGTTGCGCACAATGTTGGAGGTGAAGTTGGCGATGAGCGTGGACTTGAACGTGCGCGCCGCCGCCCGCCCGCGCGAGGACGCCGCCGAGATGTCCGCCGCCGGCTCGGCCAAGCCTCCTGCCATGGGCGCGGCAGAGACCCGGCCACGCTCCGCCGGCGAGCCCACCAACGAGGCCGCCGCCGAGAGCAATGGAAAGGCGACGTAGTCCTTGACCGCCTGCCTGCGCGCCTTCAGCCCGATCGCCCGCAGCTCGGCGAGCGCCTTCGCCTTGGACTTCTCCCCCTTGCGGATGGCGTCGAAGTTGAGGTCGTGCAGCGCCACGCCCCACTCGAAGAAGCCCATCAACAGCAGGTTGTAAAGCGGCTGCAGCAGGTAGACCGGGTGCCATTTCTGGTGCGGGTCGATGCGCATGATCTCGTAGCCCAGGTCGCGGTCCTTGCCGCGCACGTTGGTGTAGGTGTGGTGCTCGTAGTTGTGGGAGTGGCGCCACGCGTCGGCCGGCGAGGCCGTGTCCCAGTCCCAGCTACGGGAGTTGATGTCCGGGTCGTTCATCCAATCCCACTGCCCGTGCATCACGTTGTGCCCGATCTCCATGTTCTCGAGGATCTTCGCCAGCGACAGCGCGGTGGTGCCCGCCAGCCACAGGGGCCGCTTGTCCGAGCGCGCCAGCAGCAGGCGCGCGGCGATTACAAGCTGGCGGTGGAACTTGATCGTGGCGCGGATGTAGCGCGCGTCGCGTTCGCCGAGATCGGCGAAGACCTCCTCGTGGAGCGCGTCGAGCTCGCGCCCCAGCGTCTCGAGCTGCTCGGAGGTGAGACGGTGCAGTGGGTTGTCGGGCTCCTCGCGAGGCGGGGCCGCGGGTGGCGGCACCGGCGGGCGCTCAATGGTGGCGGACATGGGACCTCCGTTGCGGTTGGTGGGCGAAGTTGGGGGTGGCGGGATCTTGTATGTGCTTTTCAGATCCGACATGCGTTGGGTGGTGGGGGATGCGAATGTGCTTGGGGTGGCGGGGGATGTGTATGTACTTTTCAGACCCCAACCCTTCATTTTGTGAAGTGTTTGTGTGCGTTAGGAAGACATCGACACCGGGCCGATGGTGACTTACAACTCGATCTCGATTGCGCCCTCCGGGGCATTGATACAGGTCTGCACCAGCTCGCCGGGCTGACCGTGCACGCGGCCGGTGCGCAGGTCACGCACCTGACCGGAGCGCAGCCGCCCCACGCAGCTGTGGCAGATGCCCATGCGGCAGCCATGGGGCAGGGCGGCGCCGGCGCACTCGCCCGCCACCAGGATCGGCTGTTCGCCATCGCTGCGCGCGCGGATGCCGCTGGCGCAGAAGTCGATGCCGCCGCCGGCCCCACGCGGGCCATCGCCCACGCCGGTGGCGGGTTGGAAGCGCTCGACGTGCATCAGCGCCGGATCGCCCGCGGCTCGCCAACGCTCGCCGAGGGCCTGCAGCAGGCCGGCGGGACCGCACACGAATGCCTCGCGCTGGCGCCAATCGGGGCACAGCACCTCCAGCTGCGCCGGCGTCAGGCGGCCGTGCGCGCCGGTGAGCCGCTCGTGCAGCCGGTAGCCGATGTGGCGCTCGTGCAGCTCGTGCAACTCGCGGCGGAAGATCACATCCCCGGCGTCGCGGGCGCAGTGGAGATGCACCACGTCGTGCAGTTCGCCAGCCCGCGCGAGGCTGCGCAGCATGCTGATGATCGGCGTGACCCCGCTGCCGGCGCTCACGAACAGCAGCCGCTCGGGCAGCGGCGAGGGCAGCACGAACGTTCCCTGCACGCCGCCGAGCCGCACGATCGTCCCTGGGCGCAGGCGACCGAAGAGGTAGGGCGACACCTTCCCGCCCGGCAGCAGCTTCGGCGTGATCGCGATGCGTCCGTCATGGCGCTCGGGGTCGGAGGTGAGCGAGTAGGCGCGCCAGTGGTGCACCCCGTCCACCTCCACCCCCAAGCGCAGGTACTGCCCCGGCAGGTGCCCCCGCCACTCCCAACCTGGCTTGATCGTCACGGTCACCGCCGTGGCGCTCTCGCGCTGCACGCGCTCCACGCGCCCGCGCAGCTCGCGCGTGGACCACAGCGGGTTGAGGAGCTCCAGGTAGTCGTCGGGCGCCAGCGGCGAGGTGAAGGAGCCGATCAAACGCAAGGCGCGGCGACGCATGGGCGCGACGGTGGGGACGGCGCCGCGTTCAGCCATCGGCGCCGCGGAGCTTGAGAGGAGGAGGGGGAGGAGGTGGGAATGGCACTTTGAACGATGACCTAAGTCCATGCTACCTCGTTTGAGGTTACATCAAACACAGTATCCTTGCTTGGAGATGGCGAGTGTGAGCAGCGACACGGTCGGGCCGCAGACGGCCGACCTCACGATCGAGCAGCTGGCGGCGGAGGTGGGGATGTCGGTGCGCAACATCCGCAACCACCATTCGCGCGGTCTACTGCCCGCCCCCGAGGTACGCGCGCGCGTGGGCTACTACGGCCCCGACCACGTGGCGCGGCTGAAGCTGGTGCTGGACATGCAGGCCGACGGCTTCAACCTCGCCGCGATCGAGCGCCTGCTGAGCGCCTCGGGCGGCTCGGCGGCGCGACTGCTGGGGCTGCGCAACGCGATGACGGCGCCGTTTGAGAGCGAGACTCCGGAGGTGATCACCGGCGAGGAGCTGCTTCAACGCTTCGGCGAGGTGGACGTAAAGGACGTCGAGCGGATCCGCAAGCTCGGGCTGCTGGTCACTCTCGGCGACGATCGCTTCGAGGTGCCCAGCCCGGCGCTGGTGCAGGCAGCCGAGGAGGTAACCGCGCTCGGTATCCCCCTGCACGCAGCGCTAACGCTGGTGGAGCGCCTGAGCCGCGACTGCGAGTCGATCTCACGCGCGTTCGTGAAGCTCTACCTGAAGGAGCTGTGGGACCCGTTCGCCGCCGCCGGCCAGCCCGAGGAGCGCTGGGACGAGATGATCGAGGCGATCGGCACGCTGCGCGGCATCGCCTCCGGCGCGCTGCTGGGGATGTTCAAGCTACGCATGACCGCCCAGGTCGAGGCCGCCTCGGGCAAGCTACTGGAGCACCAGGTGAAGCGCTCGCATTGAGAGATATTTCTTCAGCGCCCTACCACTTCACAAAATGAAGGGTTGGGGTCTGAAAAAGACCACATACGACCCCCCACCTCGTCGCGTCAGGCGCGAATTACGAAGCCGCCGCAACCGCGCCCCGCCCCGCGACCGCCGCCCCGTGGCGGATCAGATCGGCCGCGCGCTCGGCGATGGCGATCGTCGGCGCGTTGGTGTTGCCGCGGGGAACGGTGGGCATCACCGAGGCGTCCACCACGCGCAGCCCCTCGATCCCGCGCACGCGCAGCTCGGTGTCCACCACCGCCTCGGCGTCGGCGCCCATGCGGCAGGTACCGACGGGGTGGTAGAGCGTGAACACCTGCTGGCGAATGTGTGCGCGCACGTCCTCCTCGGAGTCGGAGGCGGGGAGGTAGTGGGGGCGGGTGGTGTACTTGGCGAGCGCCGGCTGGCGAGTGATCTCCATCGTTACGCGTATGCCCTCCACCATCCTCGCCATGTCGGTCTCCTCCGCGAGGTAGTTGTGCAGGATGTAGGGCTTGGCGGTGGGGTCGGGTGAGAGCGGCACCACGTACCCGCGGCTGGCGGGTGTCAGCACGCAGGGCGCCACACCGAAGCCGTGCTCCAGCACGGGCTCATCGACATACATCGCAGGGGCGGCGTGGAACTGGATGTCGGGCGCGTGGAGCGCGGCGCTGGAGCGGATGAACCCGCCCGCCTCGGCGACGTTGGAGGTGAGCGGGCCGCGCCCTTCGCCGACGAACGCGGCGAGATTGTCCTCGGTCAGCGGGTTGAACAGCGACACCGGCTCGTCGTGCGCCCACGTTGCCCCCGACGCCGGATGGTCCTGGAGGTTCTGCCCGACGCTGCGCAGATCCTGCACGACGGGAATCTGCAGCATGCTCAACAGCTCGCCCGGGCCGACCCCGGAGAGCATCAGCAGATGCGGCGAGTTGTAGGTGCCGGCGCACACGATCGTCTCGCGCGCGGCGCGCAGCTCGTGGATCTCCCCCAGCCGCGCCCCTTCCACGCCAATGGCGCGCTCGCCCTCGAACAGCACACGGTGCACCTGCATGTAGGTCTCCACGGTGAGGTTGGGGCGGGCCATCGCGGGGTGCAGGTAGGCGACCGCGGCGCTGCAGCGCCGGCCGTCGCGCTGCGTACGCTGGTAGCGGCCGAAGCCATCCTGGGATGGGCCGTTGAAGTCCTCGTTGGCCGGCAGCCCCGCCTGCGCGCACGCCTCCAGAAAGGCGTCGGTGATCGGGTTGGGCGCGCGGTCCTCGCTCACCGACAGCGGCCCCCCTGCGCCGTGCAGGGTGGAGGCGCCGCGCTCGTTGTCCTCCGCGCGGATGAAGTAGGGAAGCAGATCGTCGAAGCCCCACCCCGTGCAGCCCTCCTCGCGCCAGCCGTCGTAGTCGGCGCGGTTGCCGCGGATGTACACCATCGCGTTGGTGGAGGAGGAGCCTCCCAGGGTCTTGCCGCGCGGCAGGTAGATGCGACGGCGATCGGCGTACGGCTCGGCTGCCGTCGAGTAATCCCAATCGACCTGCGTGCGGAACAGCGCGCTGAAGGCGACGGGCACATGGATGTTCTCGATCGTGTCCGGCGGGCCGGCCTCGACCAGCGCCACAGTCACATCGGGATCCTCGCTGAGGCGCGCCGCCAGCACGCATCCAGCCGATCCCGCGCCGACGATCACGTAGTCGTATTCGGGCATTTGCTTCTTGCCTCCCTCATCGCCTCCATATGAGCGCGGATGCTTGCGCTTGTGTCCAATGCTACACCTGCCGAGACGCGGTCTCGTGGGGCTCTGCGCTTTGATGTGCGCCATGACCGATCTGGCCGCCCTCGACTGGCCAACCGTCGCCTCGCTCGCCACCGCCGCCGGAACGCTGGTGCTGGCGATCGCCACGTTCGCCTCGGTGCGCTCCGCCAACCGCTCCGCGCGCGTGGCCGAGCTCGCGCTCCAGGAGCAGCGCCGGCCGGTGCTCGTGCAGTCGCGCCTCGACGACCCCCTGCAGAAGATCATGTTCGTCGACGGCCACTGGGTGCACGTGGAGGGCAGCCGCGCCGTCGCCGAGCACATCGATGGCACCCGTGTACCTCGCGATGAGCGTGCGCAACGTCGGCGCCGGAATCGGCGTGCTGCAAGGGTGGGTCGCCCGCGCGGGACTGCACACCGGACAGGTTGCCCCCGCCACCGAGGAGGATTTCCGCCGCCAGTCGCGGGACCTGTACATCCCCGCCGGCGACGTCGGCCTGTGGCAGGGAGCGCTGCGCGACCCCACCGAGGACGCCCACACCCCAATCGCGGAGGCGGTCGGCCAGCGCCAGACGATCACGATCGAGCTGCTCTACTCCGACCAGGTGGGCGGCCAGCGCACGATCAGCCGCTTCATGCTGGCCCCCGTCGGCGACGACGGCTGGCTGGCCTCGGTGGGGCGGCACTGGTACCTCGATCGGGACGGCCCTCGGTGAGGGGCGGTGGGCCACAAGCGCGACATCAGCAGTTCCGGCAGGCTTGCAATGAGGTACACCTAACCGCCAGCGAGCGCTACGAAGCCAGCGAGGCACTGCATGCCGAGAAGGGATCCGGCGACGTGCAGGCAGCGCTCGGAGTATGCCGATGTCGGACGGCAGTTTTCCGCGAGCGCGCTGCGGCGAAGTGCGGTCCTTGACAGTGCGGCGGCCGTCGTTAAGCGAGGTGAAGTGGTGCAGCTCACTCGATCCCGCAACCTGGCAGTGGCGCTCGGCGCGCTCCTGGCCGCATACCTGAGCTGGCAGCTGTTCCACTGGCTGCCCGGCCGCCAGCAGCTCAGCCAGCTGTTCCTGGCGCTGTTCGACGTGCTCGCGATCCTGGCCGCCTGGGGGGCGTTGCGGCGCTGCGCCCCCGTGCCCGCGCTGCGCCGGCTCTGGAGGCTGATCGCCGCCGCGATCGCCGCCGAGCTGATCGCCGACGTGATCCTCTTCAGCTACGACGTCGCCTACACCCAGCCGCCCTTCCCCACGCCCGCGGACGCCTTCTTCCTCGCCTTTTACGCGCTGCTGCTGGTGGCGCTGCTGTCGATCCCAGTCGCCCGCATGACGCTCGCCACGCGCCTGCGCATGTCGCTCGACGGCTGGACGCTCGTGCTCGGTGGCGGAGCCGTCGTGTGGTACTTCGTGCTCGGTCCCACCACGCTCACCACGGGAGAACACCTGCTGGGGAAGGCCGTCTCGATGGCCTACCCCCTCTGCGACCTCGTGCTGCTGGGCGCCGTGGCAGTGGTGCTGCTGCGCCGCAGCCCCGCAGCGCTGCGCCTGCCGCTGCTGTGGATCGCCGCCGCGATGCTGCTGACAGTGATCGCCGACACCGTCTACGGGTATGGGGTGCTGCACGACACCTACACCGCGGGAGACCCGGTGGACACGCTGTACGTGCTGGAGTACTGCGCACTGACGCTGGCGGCGCTCACGCAGCGCCCGGTGCGTGCAGAGGACCCCGACGCGCACGTCGAGGAGCCCGCCCAGGGCAACGCAAGCGTGGATGAGTCCGCCCAGCGCTACCGGGTTGCTCCCTGGCTGCCCTACATCGGCCTGACAGTCGGCTTCGGGATGCTGTTGGGCGCCACCGGCGACCACGCCTTTTTCCCCGATGTCAGCCTTGTACTGATCGTGATCGCCCTCGCCGCGCTGGTGGCCGCTCGCCAGTACCTGGCTCAACACGAGCTGGGAAGGGTGCAGGCCGAGCTACGCAAGAGCCAGCGCGTCAAGGACGAATTCCTGTCGATCGTCGGCCACGAGCTGCGCACGCCCCTGACATCGATCCGCGGCTCGCTTGGTCTACTGGAGGGCGGTCTGCTCGGCGAGCTGCCCGCGGAGGCGAGGAGCATGGTGGCGCTGGCGGTCACCAACACCGATCGGCTGGTGCGGCTGGTCAACGACATTCTCGACATCGAACGCATGAGCTCCGGGCACCTGCCGCTGGAGCGCGAACCCGTGGGTGTGGGAGAGCTGGTGCGCCAATCCGCGCAGGCGCTGCAGGGCACCGCTGAAGACGCGAGCGTGCAGCTGCGCACCGAAATCGAGGAGCTGACGGTGTGCGCCGACGCCGATCGCATCGTGCAGACCCTCGTCAATCTGCTGGGCAACGCGATCAAGTTCTCGCCACCCAACAGCGTCGTGACCATCGCGGTCGGCCCAGGCGATGGATATGCGCGGTTCTCCGTCACCGACAGCGGCCGCGGCATCCCCTCCGACCAGCTCGACTCGATCTTCGAGCGCTTCAGCCAAGTCGACGCCTCCGACGCCCGCGAGAAGGGCGGCAGCGGCCTCGGCCTGGCGATCGCCCGCGGGATCGTCGAGAGCCACGGCGGGCACCTGTGGGCCGCAAGCACCCAGGGGGAGGGCAGCAGCTTCTGCTTCACGCTGCCGCTGGCGGGTGTCGGCGCCCCCTGCTCCTCCGGCGTGCCGACGCTCGAGGAGCTGAGCGCGGGGCTCCGGGAGGCCGCAACTGTGTGATGGTCAGCGTCGCGATCCCATCCCGTACATCCCCACGATGAACTCCTCGCCACCCCAGCGCCCGACGATATCTCGAGCGTCTCCCAGAAGCACAGCGGGTCCGCGAGCGTGGAGATCTCCAGATCGCGGCGACTCAGGGTCGCACGCATTGCATCGAGCGCCAACTGGTCGTCATCAACAATCAACACCCGCGCGATCGGGCTCTGACCCTTGCCGTCCTCGCCGTGCGCGCCCGGCGGCGACTGCTCCGACACCACTAGCTCGCCTTCCGGATCGCAGGTAAGGCACTTCCCGCTTGATCCGCTACAGACATCTTCTACATGGCCCCTGAGAGTCGGTGGCAGATACGCCGATCGAGCGACTGCTCGAATCAAAGTTTCGCAAATTGGGGGAACTTTGTGCGTCCCGAGTTGTCCACAGGCGTCGTATAAAGCCATATGCAGGGGTTTCCAGCGCATTGCGAGCGGTTATCCACAGGCACCACACCTGTGAGCAACATTGCATCCATACGTAGAACTCCTGCGTTTGCAGGTCTTGTATGAACGTCGGGCGCTCGTCTCAAGGTCGCCTGTGGAATGTCGCCAACAGCTATCCATCTTCCTGTGGCAACGATGGAGTCATGGACGCCCTCTAGGCGCATGCAGTCCGCAGCAGCGGCAGAGCGTGAGCGTGTGGAGCGCGAGCTACTTCGCCTGCGCAAGCGAGAGGATAGACTCGCGCACGAGCTCAACGCCCTACGAGAGGCACAAAGCGTGCTGCAAGACGAGCTCGTCGTTCTGCGGCGACTTTCAAGCAGCCCACCCACGGAGGAGATACGAGCGGCTGACGAGCGACACCGCTTGCGGGTCGTTGCGGACGCATCACGGGGAGAGGAGGGCCGCGAGGTTGTGCTTCGGGGCGCGCAGATCCGCGAAACGGCGGTTCGGGTCTTGGCCTCCAGCGCGACCAGCCAGGCCGTGCACTACCGGACGTGGTTTGAGCTACTGCGCCGCGAAGGGTTCGCGCCAGCTGGCAAAGACCCCCTCGCCACTTTCCTGACGCAAGTCGGACGCTCACCGGTCGTCCAACGGAGTACCGCTCCCGGCATGTACAGCCTCGATCTCCGCGCTCCTGAGAGAATACGTACCCATCTCGAACAGTTGCGAGCCGAGCTCGGCGATATGGGTGAGACGCCTCCTGGCTCCACCCTGGATGAAATCGCAGGGATTCGTGAGAGCCGCGCCAGGCTCAATAGCGAAGTCGCAGCTGCTGAACAGACGTTGGCTGAGGCACTCCGATCGCTCGGTAGAGAGGGGGAGAGCTAATCGTGCCCACTGCCCCCCGCCCACTCGCTAACGACGAGCTGGTCTTTGGTCTGGTATATGGCGCCGGCACCGAGACAGATACGTTTCAGCGACTGCTCCGTGAGAGTCTACGCGTATACGACTACGAGCTACGGACGGTGCATCTCAGCACCTATTTCTCACACATACTTGGGGAGGGAGAATTCCAGCGGGAGGCACCCGATGCTACTCGGCGGCTTCAAGACATGGGCGACGAGATTCGCAAGAAAACGGGCCTTAACGATATAGCTGCCCAGCTCGCCGTGTTCTTGATCGCCGGTCAGCGAGCCAACGCAGACAACCAAAATGGCCGCGTGGCATGGCTGGTGCGCTCACTCAAGCGCGAGGAGGAAGTGACTACTCTGCGGCGACTATATGGGCCGCGGTTCATCCTGCTGTCGCTACACGTACCAGAGTCGCGTCGACGCCGCAGCCTTGAGAGCCGCTGGGAACGGTGGGCCAATGTAACCACCAAGCGCTTTGACACTGAGGCGATGGCCGATATCCACCGCGATGATCTGGACGGCGCGGTGGCTCACGGGCAAGCCTTCCGAGCCACCTTCTCGTTGGCCGACTTCTTCGTCGATGGTCGCAGTGAGGCCAGCCTCACCAACGTTGTTCCACGGATTGTGCGTCTGATCTTCGGCGAGCCGTTCGTTCCACCCCATAGGGATGAACAAGCGATGTATCACGCATTCACCGCCGGGCTACGCAGCGCCGAGATGGGCCGCCAGGTGGGTGCAGCAATCGTCAACAAGCGAGGAGATTTGCTGTCAGTCGGCACAAACGAGGTACCCAGCGGCCACGGCGGTCTCTATTGGTCACCCGATCAGCCTGACGGTCGCGACTTCGCACTCCAGCCACCCGTCGACTCGAACACTCTATGGCAGCGAAGGATCGCTCGTGAGCTGCTGGTCAGGATGGCACATGCCAAATGGATGGCTGGGAAGCGTGTCACGGAGCTTCCCGAAGGGGATTTCGATATTTCGGAGAAAGAGCTTGATAACTTCCTCAATGATGTCGAGGGCACGCGCTTCGGGTCCATAACTGAGTTTGGTAGATCGGTTCACGCGGAGATGGATGCCATCACCAGCGCAGCGCGGCGAGGTGAATCCATCCTTCACTCAACCCTTGCGTGCACCACCTTCCCTTGCCACAATTGCGCCAGACATATCATCGCGAGTGGAATCGACCATGTGTTGTATATCTACCCATATGCCAAGAGCCTCGCACGTGAGCTTCACGATGATGCCATCGTTGTCGAGCCAGACCAGCCAGGCCCAGTCGGCGGCAAGGTCGTGTTCGAGCAATATGTCGGCGTAGCGCCGCGAGTCTACCCACAGTACTTCGACTTTGGCCAAGCCAAACGCAAGGACGAAAGCGGCCGTGCTATGGCGTCACCTGCCCCTCACCAAGCCATCCCGCGAGTACTCGAAAGTGGCGGTTCGTTCGGGTTCGGTGGACCTGTCGTACCTGCGAGTCGAATTGCTGAGCTTGAACTGGACCTGACTAAAGACTTTGAGCGCCTCATCTCCAAAACGCGAGGGCTCAAACTGCCCATCCCATCCGATCAGGAGGACCACGTATGAGCGATCATATTCGCATTGCCACCGAGGCCGACCTGCAATGGCTTCGCAATGGATTTGATCCCGAGCAGCTCGAGGAGCAGATTCGCAAGGAGATCGAGGAGGCGCAAACCGCCACCCCAACACCTAGGCACTGGCGTCCTGTGGAAATCGAGGAGGCCCTCATACGCTGAGTACACGAGTCCCTTTCAGACGCCGGCCAGCACCCGCGCACGCCGGAGCGCGGCGCGCACCGCGTCGGTGAGTGCCGCGATGTCGTAGGCGCCGTAGTGGCGGCGCCCGTTGATGAAGAAGGTCGGCGTTCCGGACACGCCGCTCTCGTCGGCGCTGGCCACGTCTTCGCTGACCCGCGGCTCGTACTCGCCGCTCCGCAGATCCTCCCGCAGGCGATCGGCATCCAGTTGCAGCTGCTCTGCGTATGCGGTGAGGTCGCTCGGGCGCAGCTCGCCCTGGTGGTGGAGCAGGATGTCGTACATCTCCCAGAAGCTGCCCTGAGCCGCCGCCGCCTCGGAGACCTCGGCTGCCATCTGCGCATGTGGGTGGACGTCGTTGAGCGGCAGGTGACGCCAGACATAGCGCACCTCGTCCTCAAACGATGCCAGCAGCTCGCGGATCGCTCCCTCCGCCTGCCCGCAGTAGGGGCACTCGAAGTCGCCGTACTCAAGCAGCGTCACCAGCGCATCGGTGGCGCCGCGGATGTGATCGCGCTCGGGATCCACGTCCTCGGAAAGATCGAGGATGTCCTCGGCGGTGCCCGCCAGCTGCCGCGCTCTCACCGTCGCCGGCAGGCGCTGAACAACTCGCAGTACCGCCCAACCCACCAGCGGCGCCAGCACCACCGAGCCGAGCGCGCCCAACTTGGCCTCGTCGAGGCGCTCACCGGTGAAGGCCAGGCTGGAGATCAACAGCGACACGGTGAAGCCCACGCCCGCGAATGCGCCGCCCGCCGCCAGCAGCGGCGGGCTCAGGGGCGAGCGCGGACCGCGCAGCGCGGGTCGCGATACCAGCCACGACGCGCCGGCGACACCCAACGGCTTGCCGGCGACATATCCGATCACGATCCCCAGCGTAATCGGCGAGCCCAGCGCCTGCTGGAGCAGCCCGCTGGTCAGATGGACACCGGCGTTGGCGAGCGCGAACAGCGGCACGATCAGGTAGCTGGTCCACGGGTGCAGGGTGTACTGGAGCCGCTCGTTGGGCGAGATCGCCGACATCACCCCCTGCTGGGCCGAGCGCGCCAACTCGGGCGTGGGCTGCTCGCGGAAGGAGCGCGCCAGTGTGGTCGCACGCTCCAGATCCTCGCGCGAGGGCGGGTAGGCGCTGGTGGCGAGCCCCACCACCAGCCCTGAGATCACCGGGTCGATGCCCGACTCGAACATCGCCACCCACAGGCCGATGGCGAGCGCCACCGACACCGGGCGCAGCCACTGCGGCGCACGCCCGAGCAGCAGCAGACCGCCGAGCAGAGCGACCGCAACGGCCAGTGCGGGGACCGAGACGTGTGTCGTGTAGGCGATCGCGATCACCAGCAGCGCGCAGAGATCGTCGACCACCGCCAGCGTCAGCAGGAAGACGCGCAGTCGCGTGGCCGCGCGCGGCGTGAGCAGCGCCAATGCGCCGAGCGCGAACGCGGTGTCCGTGGACATCGCCGCCCCCCAGCCGTGCGCGCCGGCGCCCCCGGCGTTGAACGCCAGGTAGATCCCCACCGGGATCGCCATGCCGCCCAGCGCGGAAAACAGCGGGATCGCCACGCGCCGGCGTTCGCGCAGCTCGCCGAGGTCGAGCTCGCGCTTGGCCTCCAGCCCGACCACGAGGAAGAAGAACGTCATCAGCCCCTCGTTGACCCAGTGGCGCAGGTCCATCGAGATCGCGCCGCCGCCGATCCTGATCGAGAGTGTGGTACTCCACAGCGACTCGTAAGCGTGCGACCATCGAGAGTTGGCCCACACCAGCGCAAGCACCGTCATCCCCGCCAGCACGATCGCGCTGCCGGTCTCGGTGCCCAGGAAGTCCCGCACCGGCGCCGCCAGGTTGCGGGCCCAGGCGGTACGGCCGGGGTCTGTAGCGGCTTCTCGCTGGCGCGCGCTCACCGGCCGATTATCGCTGCAACTCCAGCTGTGGTCGGCAACTTCGTGAGTTCACCAGGGTTGACGGAGCCCCTCGAACATCGGGAAGTGGCGAACGTTGAGCGTCCACAGCTCCAACCCGTTCACGAGCGCCGAAGCCGCCACGCAATAATCAACCGCATCGATTCCGGAGTGACTGCGGCCATACAGCCGAGCAAGCGCGTCCGCCCGCTCGGTGACGGCGTCGTCGACCGCCAGCCAGCGCAGAGCCCCCACCAGCGCGTCGGTGGCTGCTCGCTCGTTGGGGCGCATTCCAATCGACAGCTCGATCCGTGTGAGCACTGACGCAGCGACAACCTCCTCGCGTTTGAATGCCGCGCGTAAGAGTTCGCGCGCCGGTTGCACTCCACGCAAGTAGTCGACGAGCACCGAGGTGTCGACGAGCGCGCTCACCCTGTCGAGCGAAGCCTGCGAGCCGTGCCCGTGCGAACTCTCTCCACGAACTCCGCACCGCTCTCGCCGCGATGCGCCCATGCGCCGAAGGCGCTATCGAGCAATCGCAGCCGCTCGGCCTGCGACACGTCCTCATAGCGCTCGTCCAGCGCGCGACGAACCAGCTCAGCCAACGAATGCCCACTGCGGGCGGACTCGTCCCGCAGACGCGCATACTGGGAGTCGGTCAGCGTGATCTGGGTACGATGCATGGTGATGTAATGCTACATCATCCGCGCAGCAGCCCAACCACGCGCAAGTGAGTCGGCCGGCCCCCACCGACCGATGTGTATGCTCGTGCGGTGACCCGAGTAGTCATCCTGGGTGCGGGCTTTGGCGGCCTGGAGCTCGCGACCACGCTCTCGGAGGCGTTGGGCGACGAGGTGGATGTGACCTTGATCGACAAGAGCGACGCGTTCGTCTTTGGGTTCTCCAAGCTCGATGTGATGTTCGGTCGCACCACGCTTGATGCGGTGAGGCTTCCCTACCGTGAGATCTCCAAGCCCGGGGTGCGTTTCCTGCAAGAGACGGTCACCGCGATCGATCCCGTCGCCCGCAACGTGAGCACCGACGGCGGCGTGTATGAGGCCGACCACCTCGTGGTGGCGCTGGGCGCCGATTACGACTTCGACGCCACCCCGGGGCTGGCGGAGGGCGGCAACGAGTTCTACTCCGTGGCGGGCGCGCAGCGGCTGGGCGAGCTGCTTCCGTCATTCTCGGGCGGCCGGGCGATCGTCGGCGTCTGTGGGGCGCCGTTCAAGTGCCCTCCCGCGCCAAGCGAGAGCGCGCTGCTGCTGCACGACTACCTCTCCACGCGCGGTGTCCGCGACGATTGCGAGATCGCCCTGGTCCTGCCGCTGCCCACCCCTGTCCCCCCTTCGCCGGACACCTCGCGCGCGCTTGAAGCCGCCTTCGTGGAGCGCGACATCAAGTTCGTTCCCGGCCGGCGCCCGAGCTCGCTCGACCCGGCGCGTGGCGTGGCTGTGCTCGACGACGGCAGCGAGATGCCATACGACCTGTTCCTCGGCGTTCCGCGCCACCGCGCCCCCGACGTGGTGATCGAGAGCGGGATGACCGTCGACGGGTACGTGCCCGTTGACTCGGCGACGCTCGCCACGAAATACCCGGGCGTGTACGCGGTCGGCGACGTCACCACCGCCGGGGTGCCGAAGGCCGGCGTGTTTGCCGAGGGCGCGGCGCGCGTGGTTGCCAAGTCGCTGATCGCCAGCATCCGTGGCGGCGAGCAGCCCCAGCCCTATGACGGGATCGGCATCTGCTACATCGAGTTCGGCGCCGGCCGAGTGGGTCGCGTGGAAGTGGACTTCCTCTCCGGGCCGAAGCCGACCGGCAAGTTTGGCGAGCCCTCCGACGCACTGGCCGCCGACAAGCGCCACTTCGGCTCGCACCGCCGTGGGCGCTGGTTTGGCCGCGAGAGCTGACCCCGCGTCTCAGCTCGGCGTCGTGGGCAGCGGCGCCAGGCGCGTGCGTTCGACCAGCGCCAGCTTGCGCTTGAGCCGCTTGAACTCCCGCTGTTGCACGGGCGTGAGCTTGGCGGCGCGGTTGCCGAGGTTGTGCCGCTCCAGCGGGTCGTGCTGGAGGTCGTACAGCTCCCACTGCGCCGGCACCGTGCCGGCGGCGTCGTAGTAGCGGGCGATCTTCCAGCGCCGCTCGCGGATGCTGACGATGTGGTTGGGCGGCGTCGGGTAGGGGCCGTGGGGCTGACCGGACTGCCAGTCGTCGTAGGTGAACACGGTGTAGTCCTGCGGCGCCCTGGAGCGCGGGCGGAGGATCGTCTGGGAGTAGTCCACCCCCTGCCATTGCGACTGTGCCGCCGCCGGCGTGCCGAACAGGCTGGCGAGCGTGGGCAGCAGGTCGACGTGCGAGATCAACGCGCGCGAGGAGCGCGGCCGCGGGAACAGCCGCGGGTTGGAGTACACCAGCGGGACGCGCTGTGACTCCTCGTAGATGTTGAAGTTCTTCTGGCGCAGCCCACCATGCGCGAGGCCCATCTCGCCATGGTCGGAGGTGCGAATAATTAACGTCTTTTCGAGCAGGCCGGTGGCTTCGAGTGAATTCAGCACCGCGACCAGGTAGTCGTCGGAGGACTTCATCAGGTTGCCGTAGAAATTGAGGTAGTTGCGCTGCATGGTGGGCGTGGAGATCTTGCCGCTGCCGGCGTTGAACAACTCGAGGAACTGTTTCTGCACGCGCGGCTTGCTGGTCAGCTGTTCGCCCACGGTCGCCGGCGGCTGGATGGCACCTTCAAGCCAAGAGGCGTCGTAGCCGCCTTCCAGGTAGGTGTTGGGGTAAAAGAGCACGTCGTGCGGGTTGACCAGCGAGATCACCATGAAGAACGGCTGGTTGTGCGCGGCCTGCGAGCCCAGGTATTCGAGCGCCCCTTCCTTGCCTTCGGCGGCGCTGCCGGTGGAGTCCATGAAGCGCCCGTCGTTGTCCACGGTGCCGCCGCCGGCCTCCGAGAGTTCCTGGTTGGCGCCGGCGTCCGGCGGGTCCCACAACTTGAAGCCGTACTTGCCCACGTCGGAGGGCTGCCACTGCGCCTGCGCTGGCTTTGAGAGGTGCCACTTGCCCTTGTAGATGGTCTGGTAGCCGGCGGCGCTCAGCACCGAGGAGATGTTGGCGAAGCCCAGCGACAGTTCGACCTGGGGATATTCGGAGGCCGGCATGCTCTCCTCCAGCGTGTACTTAACACCGTGCTGAGCGGGGAAGTACCCCGTCATCAAAGTGGTGCGCGCCGGGGAGCACATGCAGGCGTTGGTGAACGCGTCCTGGAAGGTCAGCCCGTGGCGCTGCAGGCGCGTGAGGCCAGGGAGGTTGCGCCGCGACCACCCGGGCGGGAAGTGCTGCACGGCGCGCTCCTGGTCGGTGAGGAACAGGATCGCGTTCATCCCCGCCAGCGGCGGCGCCCCCGCAGCGGGCGCACGCGTGAGCCCACTGGCCCGCGCCTCCTGCAACCCGCCCCCCAGTCGCCCGGCCAGCAGCGCCCCCGGGGCTGCGATGGCGGCCGCGCCCAGCAGCTCACCACGCGTCATCCTGCGCGTACGATCCTCCTCAGGTCTACTCATGGCGGGCCTCCTTGCGATCCGCTCGACACGGCGGGCGCCACTGGAACTCCCCCATGCCCATACGAGGCCCGGCGACAGAGCGGAAAATTCTATCAGATCGTTTTCTGGGGCTGTAGCGCTTGCCGTTGGGGCCCACGACGCGAACCCTTGGAGGACGAGGCTCACTCGCTGCCCAACGCCCCCAGGATGTCCAGGCGCGCGGCGCGCCGTGCCGGCAGTTGCGCGGCGAGCACGCCTGCGAGCGCGGCGACGATCAGCAGCACGACCAGCGTGCCGAGCGGGACCGAGAACACATAACCGGAGCCCGACAGCGCGAGCGTCGTGACGAGGATCGCCCCGAGGACCCCAATCGCCAGCCCGAGGACACCGCCGATGATCGCGGTGATCAGCGACTCGTAGCGGATCAGCTGGCGGATCTGCCGACGGGAGGCGCCGATCGCGCGCATCATCCCCAGCTCGCGCGTGCGCTCGTGGATCGACAGGATCAGCGTGTTGACGATGCCGAACACCGACACGATCACCGACAGCGCCAGCAGCACGTAGATCAACGCCAGCAGCGTGTTGATCTGTTCGGCCTGATCGGCCTTGAACTGCGCGGCGGTGCGCGAGCGCGCCTGCGGGAAGTGGGCGGCCAGGAGCCTGTCGACCGCCGGCTGGACCTGGGCGTTCGTCGCGCCGGGGGCGTAGGAGACGAAGTCGAGCGCGTCTTCGTGCTGCCCGAAGGCCGTACGCGCGAGCGGCAGGGTGATCGTGAGATCGCCCAGCAGTCGCGCGTTGTCGTTGGCGATGCCCCTCACCGTTAGCTGGATGTAGTGATTGGTCGGCGTCAACACCGACAGTCGGCTGCCGACCTTCAGATGGTGGGCGCTGGCGTAGCCCTTGGTTGCGATCGCGCCCGTCCCGGCGAGTCCCAGCAGAGTCGCGTTGGAGCCCTGCTGCCATTCCACCCGGTAGGCCGAGACGAACGTGCTCGGTTCCACGGCGGTGACCGAGGTATTGCTCGAGCTCCCGCGCAGCTGGGCCAGCGTGAACGCGATCGGCGTCACGCTCGCCACGCCGGGGACACGGCGTAGCGCCGGCGCGATGAGCGCGGGGATGCCCTGTTCGGTACCAGACTGGGAGTTCTCGACGATCAGGTCGCCCGCGAACGAGCGGCTGACGGCCCGATCGATCGTCGCCTTCGTCCCGTCCGCCAGCACCGCCACGAGCGTGACAAGCGCAAGTCCCACGGTCAGTGCCGCGGCCGTCGTCAGCGTGCGCCCGGGCTGGCGGATCGAGTTCTCGGTCGCCAACCGGCCGGTGATCCCACGCCAGCGCACGAGCACCCCGACCGCTCGCGCAAGAGCCGGCACGACGCGGTGCTTGGCCGGCGCCCCCGCGCGCCGCATGCGCACGAGGAGCACCGCCACATACACCGCCAGCGCCACGAGCAGCACCGGCAACGCGCCCGCGCCGAGCGCAAGCCCGAGGAGCGCGAGCAGGACCGCCGCGAGTAGCCCGCGCACGAGCACTCCGGTCCCCGTGAGCACGCGCGGCTCGATCTCCACGCCCTCGCGCATCGCCGCCAGCGGGGGCACGCGTGTGGAGCGCAGGGCCGGGACCAGGCCGGCCAGCACGGTCACGCCGATGCCGGCGAGCAGCGACACGACGATCGTGCGCGTCTCGATCACCGTGCCGCTGTCGGGTAGGTCGGCGCCAAAGGACTTGAACAGCTGATCGAGCGCCGGCGCCAGCGCGATCCCACCGAGCAGCCCGACCACCGCCCCGCCGGTCCCCAACAGCAGCCCTTCGTAGCAGACCGAGCGCATCACCTGCGCGCGTGAGCTACCGAGGGTGCGCAGCAGCCCGAACTCACGCGTGCGCTGCGCAACGGTGATCGAGAATGTGTTGAAGATGATGAACGCCCCCACCAGCAGCGCGACATAGGCGAACACGAGCAGGAAGGTGCGCAGGAAGCTCAGGTTGCTTTCCAGTTCCGATGACTCCGTCGCCGCCTGCTGCGCGCCGGTGCGCACTTCCATCGTGTCTGGCAGGATCGCCCGGATGCGGTTGCGCAGCTCGTCCGGGGTCACGGGGTGTGCGGAACTCGATTCCGCGGCCACGTCGATCTGATCGAAGCGCCCCCGCTCTCCGGCGACCCGCTGCGCCTCGGGCAGCGTCAGCAGCGCCGCCGCCGCACCGCCGAAGGACTGCCCGCCGGCGAACTTCGTGATCCCCACGATCGTGTAGCGCTGGGCGGGCGCCGCGCCGGCCACCAGCATCTGCCCGCCGAGCTTCAAGCTTTCACGGTCGGCCGTGGATTCGTCGATCGCGACCTCGTCCGCGGCGAGCGGAAAGCGGCCATGGACGACGGTGAAGGACTCGAAGCGCTTGGGCACCACCGAGGCCACAAAGGCCGGCGCTCCCCCAGTGCTCAGGCGCTTGCCCTCGACGCTCAACAGGGTCCCCACCGAGAAGATCGAGCCCGACGCCTCCCCCACGCCCGCGGTGGCGCGCACCCGCGCGAGCGTCCGTTCGGTGATCGGCGAGATCGGCGCGCGTTTGCTGCCGAACGGCTTGTTGGGCGTGATCACCACGTCATGACCGCGGTTGGCGGTCTGGAAGATGCCCGCGAACGTGTGGTTGATGGTGTCCGTGAGAATGTAGGTGCCCGCCATCAGCGCCACGCCGAGCGCGATCGCAATCGCCGTGAGCAGCACCCGAAGCTTGCGCTGCACGAACCCGCGCAGCACCAGCTTGAGCATCAGCCGCGCCTCCCCAGCATCAGCCGCGCCTCTCCAGCATCAGCCGCCAACCCCGAGCATCAGCCCATGGCCTTCATGAGATCCAGCGCCTGCTCGGCGCTCGCCGCCTCACCGTCGTGCACGATTCGGCCGTCGGCCAGCACCAGCAGCCGGTCGGCGAAGGACGCCGCGTGGGCGTCGTGGGTGACCATCACAACCGTCTGGGAGAAGTCATCGACGGCTTGGCGCAGCAGCCGCAACACGTCGCCGGAGGCTTTGGAGTCGAGGTTGCCGGAGGGCTCGTCCGCGAACACGACCGTGGGGCGCGAGATCAATGCCCGGGCCACCGCCACCCGCTGCTGCTGGCCGCCGGAGAGCTCCGCGGGACGATGGCTGAGCCGGTCGCGGATGCCGACCGTGTCGATCAGCCGGTCAAACCACTCGCGGTCGACCCTGCGTCCCGCGATCGACAGCGGCAACAGGATGTTCTCCTCCGCGTTGAGCACGGGCAGGAGGTTGAAGGTCTGGAAGATGAAGCCGATGCGATCGCGGCGCAGCTGCGTCAGCGCGCGGTCGTCCAGCTCGGTCAGCTCCACCCCCCCGACGCTGACGGTGCCGGCGGTCGGGCGATCGAGGCCGGCGAGCAGGTGCATGAGCGTCGACTTGCCAGACCCCGACGGGCCCATGATCGCCGCGAAGCGGCCCGTGGGGAAGTCCACCGTGACACCTGACAGCGCGTCGACAGCGGCCTCGCCCGCGCCATAGCGACGGCGCAGGTCCCGTGCCTGCACGATCGTCGGAGCGCCGTCCTGGGGGGCGATCGGCGTAAGCAAGGCCGCCACTCAAGCTGGTGGTGCGGGCTGCATCACCGTGAAGGACGCTCCCTGGGGATCGATCAGGCCGGCGAAGCGCCCGATCGGCATGTCCATGGGCTCAGCCGTGACGGTCGCCCCCAGCTGGCGAGCCTTGGCGACAGTGCCATCGCAGTCGGCGACCGCAAAGCACACTACCCAGTGCGGCGGGACCTCGGCCGGGAAGTAGTCGTCGGTCATCTGCATCATCCCGCCGACGGGCTTGCCGGCGAGCTCCCACACGGTGTAGCTCTCGGGCGCGCCCTCGAACGCGGGTCGCCCGGCGACCCAGCCGAAGACCGCCGGGTAGAACCGCTTGCCGGCCTCGGCGTCACGTGTGAGCACTTCGTTCCAGCAGAACGAGCCCGGCTCGTTGACGAGATCGGCACCGGTGAAGGCCTTCGGCTGCCAGATGCCGAACACGGCGCCGGTGGGATCGGCGAAGAACGCCATCCGCCCGATGTCCATCACATCCATCGGCTCCACCACCACGGTGCCCCCGGCCGCCGTGACCTTGGCCGCAGTCTCATCGGCGTCGGCGACGCTCACATAGGTCGCCCACGCGGTGGGCTGCCCCTCCCCCATGTGGCCCATCAGACCGCTGACGTTGTTGCCGTCCTTCTGGAACATACGGTACCCACCTGTTTCAGCCGGCCCCGGCTCGGTGGCGCTCCAGCCCATGAGCTCGGCGTAGAACTTGGCGGCGGCGTCGGTGTCTGGTGAGGAAAGTTCGACCCACGACGGGGTGCCGGGTGCATACTCGGGCATGATTCTTCCTTTCGCTGACGGGGGCAATCACAATCCTGGCAGATCGGCGTGCGCAGCGCCGATCCCCCGCTCGGGGGTCTCGAAGGCGTGCAGGCAATGCTCAGAGCAGAAGTAGAGGGTCTCCGCGCCGAAGTCCATGTGGATTGCCTTGGCTCTGTCAACCTTCATGCCACACACCGGGTCGGTGGCGCCGCGGCGTTGCGTAAGCCAGAACAGCGCGCCGAAGACCACCAGCCCCAGCACGTTCAAAAAGAGCTTGTAGTCGATCGCGATCTTGGCGAAGATGTCACCTCGCGACGGTCGCGGGCCGGTCGGGATCAGCCCGAGGGCGCTGAACAGCCCATCGACGATCAGCGCGGCGGTGACCATCGTGACGAACATCAGCGCGACGATCCGCAGCGTGTAGCGGGCACCGTAATACTTGCGGTAGATCGCGATGATCGGCAGCACGATCAGGTCGGCGAAGATGAACGACAGCACCCCGGCGAAGCTGATTCCGCCCGACCACAGCACCGCCGCCAACGGCACGTTGCCAACCGAACAGACGAAGCTCAACATGGCGATGAGCGGGCCGACGATCACGTTCTCGAGCGCGCCGAGTGCGCCGCCGGTGTGCGTGAGGAACAGGCCGTTGAAGAAGCCGTCGGGAAGCTGCGCGATGAACCCGGCGAGCAGGAACCCGGCGGCGATCTCCTTGTAGAGCATCTGCCAGTCCCCGCGGAAGTTGTGGGCAACGTCCGACCATCCCGCCGCCGAAGTCAACCGCCGCCGCCAACTCATCTGCCCGCCGACCGCGTGGTGCTGGTGGCCGGTGTCGGCCCGTTGGGCGTGCTCGCGCGCCTGAGCCTCAAGGCGGGGTGAGACGAACGCCCTCAGCAGCACCGTCATCAGCACGATCATCACCAGCCCGCCGAGGTACTCGGCGAGCGTGAACTGCCAGCCGATCAGCACCCACAGCACGAGGCCGAGCTCCCACACGAGGTTGGTGGAGGCGAACTGGAAGGTAAGCGTGGTACTCGCCGACGCGCCCTTCTGGAACAGGCTCTTGGCAATCGCGATCGCCGCATATGAGCAGGAGCTCGACGCGGCGCCCAGGCCCGTGGCGACCGCGACCGGCCGCGCGCCCGAGCCGCCGAGGGCGCGCTCGATCCGCTTCCGGGGAACCCATGCCTGCACGATCGCGGAGATCACAAACCCCAGCACCAGCGCCCACCAAACCTCCCACGCCATCAGGAACGCATTTTTGAAGCCATCGCCGATCGTCGTCAACACAGCAATACCTTCCCACTGCCCGCTACGCTCGCGTCGTGACGCCGGAGGAGCTGGCCAACCTCGCGCATCTGCGCCGCGCGCGCGATCTGATGGACCGCGAGTACGCGCGGGCGCTCGACGTCGCCGCGCTCGCACGGACGGCGCTGATGTCGAGCGCGCACTTCTCGCGACAGTTCCGCGCCGCGTACGGGGAGACGCCCTACGCCTACCTGATGACGCGGCGAATCGAGCGGGCCAAGGCGCTGCTGCGCCACGGCGACATGTCGGTCACCGAGGTGTGCATGGCGGTCGGGTGCACCTCGCTCGGCTCCTTCAGCGCCCGCTTCACAGAGTTGGTGGGCGAGACGCCGACGGCCTACCGGGCCCGCGATCACAGCGCGCTCGCGGGCGTACCGGGCTGCGTCGCCAAGGATCTCACCCGTCCCACCCGCAGACCGAGCAGGATCGGAGAAACGCGCGTGGCTGTGGCTCGCTAGCGTTGGCAGCATGAACCTAACTTTCTCCCAATGCTTCGTTCTCGTCCATGACCCCGAGCTGGCACTGACCTTCTACCGCGACACGCTAGGCCTCGAACTGCGCAACGACGTGGCCCGCGGAGACTTCCGCTGGATCACCGTCGGCGCGGCCTCCCAGCCCGGTGTGGCGATCGTCCTCACCAACTACCTGAACGGCAGCCCCGCCGACAGCGAAGCGCTCGAGGCCCTCCTCGCCAAGGGCGCCCTGAACGGAGTCCACTTCCACACCGACGGCCTCGACGACACTTTCGAGAAGGTGCGCGCCGCGGGCGCCGAGATCGTGCAGGAGCCGACCAATCAGCCGTGGGGCACGCGGGACTTCGCCGTGCGCGACCCGTCAGGCAACCTGGTGCGCGTCGACCAGCCACCCGCCTAAACCTGGATCCACCGATACCGGGGTCGCACCGGCACCGGATGACGCATCGCCAGGACCAATTGCCCTCGCTCCGAGGGGTCACCCTGCGGATGCTCGGTCAATTGTCCCTGGCTCGGTCACCGGCACCGGATGCTCAGCCCGGTATCGGTGGATCCAGGCTCATATGGATGAGGGTTTGTCAAGGGGCGGCGTTGGGGTTGTTCGTGTGGAGTGTTGATCGGCATCGGGGTTGGGCGCCGGGGGAGACGTTGAAGGAGACCGCTGGAGCCGGGGTCAAGGCCGGCCGCAGGCCGCCCGTAGGGCTTGGCCTTGACCCCGGTGGCGCTCGACTTTGTGGGGCAGATAATGGGGATTCGCCGCCCATCGGGCGGCCTTAGCCGCTGCCTTTTCGTTTGTCGTTGGGTACCGTCCGTACGCGCGTCGGGGTGTCCGCGGCGTACTCGCTTCGCGGGCTCTCGACTCTGGTTCGGGGTGTGATGTCCAGGCATGGTGGCGGGGGCGGCTCCCGGGGCGCCACGAGCGGAGGGCCGGCATGTTCGACCGTGTCTGGTCAGGCTCATATACGAGGGCTGGTTACCTCAAGACCTTTGTTCGTCGCCGGGCTTGCATTCTAAAAGCGGGCACCGCCCGGCCAGGGATGGCTGGGTTGCCCATAGCCCGTGTTCGCGGGCCCGTGGATGGCGACGTAGCGGCCTTCGTGGGTGCTCGTGTGCGCCCCGGCAGCCGCCGGCGCGCGAGATATGTGGTGTGGTGTTCTCAGGTGAGTGTGGCGGCCTCCCAGCAGAATGCGGCGAGCTCGCGGGCGCACGCGACCGCGACGGTGCCGGTGTGTTTACCGCGGCGCTTACCGAGGTGTGTCCAGCGTCCGTGGAGGCGTTGCTGTGCGCGCCACGCGATCTGCACGACCCTGGGGTCCTGGCCGGCCTGGCGCGCTGCGATGCCCTCCCCGACAGCGGGACGGTGACGGTAGTGGTGCGCGGCCTCGACGAGCAGCCTCCGCGCGTGCGGCGGGCCGGCCTTCGTGATCGAGCCCTGCACACGCTTACTGTCGGAGGTGTACTCGCTCGGCACGATCCCGAGGAACCCCGAGAGCAAGCTCGGCTTCGTGAATCGCTCGAAGCTGCCGACCTCCGCGCACAGCCCGGCCGCCGAGAGCGTGTCGATCCCGCGGAAGCAGCGCAACCTCGCGACCGCCCGCGCGTGACTGGACGCGGGGACTGCCTCCTCGAGCACGCAGATCAGCGCCTTGCGGCGCTGCACGAGCCCCTCCACGCTGGCGCAGTAGTCGACGAACGTCGCACGAGACAGCGCGTCCTCGAAGGTGACGTTACGCAGCCAGCGCCCATACGGCTGCGTCCACGCGCGCCCCGCGTACCGCAGCCCGCGGCGCAGCAAGAACTTCGACAGGCGATGACGCGAGCGCATCAAATCCTTACGGGCATCCTCGATGCAGCGCACCAGATCACGAAAACGCTCGTCCTCCTCGCTCGGCACGAACGCGAACGACAATTCCCCAGCCGCGAACAACCGCACGAGCCGCTTCGCGTCCCGCCGGTCAGTCTTCACGCGATCCCCCGGCGCCCTGGGGATCGACCCCGGCGCGACGACCCGCACATCCAGACCACGCCCCACCGCAGCGCGAGCAAGCCCAAACCCCGTCGGCCCGGCCTCGTACACCGCTCGCACCGGCCGGTCGAGCCCCTCAAGGAACGCGAGCACCACATCACCCGGCGCGCCGCGCAGCCGCTCCACACGCAGCTCACCACTCGCCGGATCGAGCACCGCCGCGACCGACTGCGCCTGATGCACATCAAGCCCTACCACACCCATACTCTCCGACATGGTCGGCACCTCCCATAGCTGGGGTGTCGGCGCCGGGAACACCCCGACGCCCAGTCCCCGCACAACCTATGCGCGGGGTGCCGACCGACCCCGCCTCAACCGCCGAGCGACCGACAGTCCATAAGGTCTAAACAGTCGCCAGCGCGAACAGAGCCGCGACACCCGTGTAGCCCACCGCGACCCGCTGGCGCCCGCTTCGTGGACGGCGCGTCAGCCGCTCGTAGGTCATCGCGACCGTCACCCCCACCATCACCAGCGGGCGAGCCCCCGGTGCCGCCAGCATCGCGAGCATCGAAAGCCAACACGATGCAACACAGCCGCTCGCGCTGATCCACGCGAAGCGGGCCACCCCGGCGACGCCGCGCAACCCCGACGGCGGCAACGGCCGGCTTCGGTGGCAACGGTTCAGCGCCCAGCGCTTCACCGTCGTCAGCTCATATGCCGCGGCGGCAGCGAGCACGACCGAAAACAACGTGCCTGCCGGCGCGACGCTCAACGCGGCGATGAGCAACTCGGCCTCATCGGGCAACCGCTCGCGATGCGTCGTCACCCTCGACCCGAGTGCCTCCCCGGGCATCCAGGCCGCAGCGCGCTCAGCTGCCCTTGCGAGCCGAGGCGATACCGCCCTCGTGATCGAGCGCGCGCACGGCGACGTCGAGGAGGCCCGCCGATAGCAGCGCCTCCTGCCACCACTGAACGCGGGCGGGATGCTCCCAGCGGCCCGTCGCGATGCGGGTGGCGTTCCTGGCGATCCGCAGCAAACCGGCGGGCCCGCGATTGAGCATTCGCTTCACCAGCTTGCCGATGACCGCGCGGTCGCGGCGATCGGTCATGCTGAGCTGAAACATCATGTCGGCGAACACCAACCGTCCACCGGGGCACAGCACCCGCTCGATCTCCGCCAGCGCACGTCGCTTGTCCGTATCGGCGAGGTGGTGGAAGCAGTAGTTGGAGATGACGACGTCCAGCGACGCGTCGTCGAACGGCAGCTCCGTGGCGTTCTCGACGAGCACCTCGACGTTACCTATTCCCAGCTGCACGAGCTTGCTCTGCAAGTGGTGGCACATCGCCGGGGAGATGTCGAGCGCGGTTACGTGTGCGACGAGCGGGGCCGCCGCCAGCGTGAGCAGCCCGGTGCCGGCGCCGATGTCGAGCACGCGCTCATTGGGGCGCAAACGCGCAAGGTCGAGGATAGTGTCGCGCAGTGCCTGGAACCCCGCCGTGCTCGCCATCTGCTCGAGATTCTCCACGTGCTCGTCCCAATTCTTGGAGCGCACCCAGGGCAGGCGCTGCCCGCGTGCCGGCGGCCGCCCCACAACGGGTGTAAGGGCGGCCTGCATGTGTGGCGCTTTGTCCCGCGCTGCGCTCGCCCGCGTGTCGGGGTGCCCGCGCGTCGCGGTGGTCGGTGAGGACGGTGGTCTGCCGAGGGGGAGCGAGATACGCTCTACATTCCCAGGGTGCCGATCGTCTCCCTTTAAGAGCACGTGAGAGTCCTCTAACGACCGTCCCGACCTAGCGTGTCCGCTCGGCCCCCACGAACGCCCCGACACCGCGAACGTGCAGCCGCTCGTGAGCCGGCAGCCCGTGGCAACGCGGTCCGGCGCCAGCGGCTGCTCGCATTCGGCGCGCTCGGGCTCTGCACGGCGGCGGTTGCGCTTGCGCTCGCCATTGCAAGCGGCGGCGGCGGCAGGCCTGCGCGCACGAGCGCACACACGCGCTCGCATCCGGCGCGGCGTGTGAGCAACGCCCGTCCAAGTTCCTATGCGGTCGGGCTGCGCGTGGTGCGATTCCTCGACACCAGCCGCTCGATCGTCCTTGAAGGAAAGCGTGAGCCGCGGACGCTGCTTACCGAAGTGCGCTACCCCGCGCTCGGGTCGCCGCTCGCAACGGACGTGCAGGACGCCCCGGCGGCCCGCGTGGACGGACCGTTTCCGCTTGTCGTGTTCGGGCACGGCTTCGACGTGGCGCCGGCGCAGTACGCGCGGCTGCTGCAGTCGTGGGCACACGCCGGCTATGTGGTGGCCGCGCCGACGTTCCCGGGGGAGAACCCCGCCACACCCGGCGGACCCAATGAGTCGGATCTGGTCAACCAGCCCGGCGACATGCGCTTTGTGATCTCACGGATGCTCGCCGAAAGCGCCAGCTCGGGACCGCTCTCAGGGCTCATCGACCCAGGGCGCATCGCGGTCGCCGGGCACTCCGACGGCGGCGACACCGCTCTCGCGGTGGCCTACGATTCGCGCTTCCACGACCCGCGCGTCGGGGCCGCGATCGTCCTCTCCGGAGCCGAGATCCCAGCCGAGGGTGAATTCACGTTCCCAACCGGCGGTCCGCCGCTGCTGGCGACGCAGGGAACCGCGGACACGGTGAATCTTCCAAGCGCCACCGACGCCTTCTTCGAAGCCGCACATTCACCCAAGTACCTCCTGAGCCTGCTCGGCGGAGAACACCTGCCGCCATACACCCAGCCAGGGCCCCAGCTGGAAATCGTCGAGCGCGCCACCCGAGCGTTCCTCGACGCCTACCTCGAGCACAAGCAGGGGGCGCTCGCGCGATTGCGTGGGGACGGCAACGTGCCGGGCGGGGCGTCGTTGCAGGCCGACCCGTAGCCGTCTCAGCCTGAGTCGGGCGAGGGCGCATGCAGGTGCAACGGTTGTTGCGCGGTGGGAGGAGGATTGCAGGTGGTTGCTGGCCGGGGTGGCGGGAACACTTGTCCAAGTGCGCGTTCGAACAGCCGCGATCCCGGCCGCAGTCGTTGTGCTGCTGGCCATCCCCACCACTGCCACGGCGAGCTTCCTGCACGTGGTCGCTCCCGGCGAGTCGCTGACGTCGATCGCGGCGATCGACGGTTTGACGGTCGCGGAATTGGCCGCGGCCAACGGTCTGCCGCCCACCGCCGAACTGCCCGCCGGCTCACAGCTCGCGATCCCCGCGCAGGGCGGCGAACTATCGGCGCAACCTTCCACGCCCACCGCATCCGAAGCGGATGGCGACGCAGACAGCGACGACGGCCCAGGTGACGGCGCCTCCGAACAATCCTCCAGCGTCCCGTCGGTGGCCACCTCACAGCCGGTGGGAGCGGCCGCCGAAGGCTCGCCGGGCGGTCCGCCATACCCGACGGCAGAGATGGTGAGCCCGGCGCAGGTCTCTACGATCGCCGCCGCAAACGGCGTGCCACCGTCGCTGGCGAACGCGATCGCCGACGAGGAGAGCGGGTTCAACAACGGAATAGGGGTCTCGGCGAGGGTGACGGCGACCGCCAGGCCCCGCTTCAGTGCCCCGACAGTGCGGGCGCGTTTTCCGGCGGGACCGGCGTGGCAGTCGGTCGCCGGCATCGATGGGCAGAGCGCTGCGTGGATCGCGCGGCGGGTGGGTGTGACGCTTGTTCGTTTCGATCAACGACTCGTGCACCTCGTTCTGCATGCCGGCTCAGATGAACCGCGTGGTCACGGCTGGAGGCATGGGGATCGTATCGGCGCAAGCGAAATCCACCGCGTTGTGGCGGCCTTCAACGGCGGTTTCAAACTCGGCTACGGCTCCGTCGGGTTCCAGGAGGACGGTCGCGTCGGAGTTCCGCTCGCCACCGGATTGGGCTCGGTCGTTACCTACCGTAACGGCACAACCGATATCGGGGCTTGGCGCCAAGACGTACCGGCGGCGAGGCTGGTCGTAGCTTCGGTGCTGCAGAATCTGCGCCTGCTCGTCGGCGGTGGCAAGGTCGCTCCGACGGTCGGCAACTGCATCATCGTCTGTTGGGGTAAAACGGTCGAAGGGAGAACCGCCACGGCTCGCTCGGCGTTGGGAATAACCCGCGACGGGGAGCTCGTGTGGGCGGCCGGCGAGAACCTGACGCCAACCACACTCGCTCACGCTTTGGTCGGCGCCGGTGTGGTGCGGGCGGTCGAGCTCGACATCAACCCCGGGTGGGTGGCCGGGTTCCTCTATGTCCATCACAGCGGCGGGCCGACCGCCGTAGCGATGGTGCCGGGCCAGCGGGGAATCCCCAACCGGCTGCTCCGCCCTTATCGCCGCGATTTCTTCACGATAATCGCCTGAAATCTGGCGAATGGTGCCCGCAGGCAGGTCGTCGCCATATCCTTGGCGACCGGGAAAGCCCCGGGGGAAGTTTTCGGTGTCGGTGGAGTCATTAGCCAAAGAACCAATACCCGGTGGGTGCCACGTTTGGCTGCTCGCTGGCCATCCGACAGAACCAACAGGAGACCAACCCACCGTGCCCACAACCTCGATTCCCGCGCTGGCATGTGTAGCGCTCACACTCCTCGCCCTCAGCGGCTGCGGCAGCTCCAGCTCCTCCAATCCAAGCTCCAGCCCGAGCTCGACGGCCGCCGCCGCCACGACGGCGGTGAAAGCCGCAGCCTTCATTGCGCCGCTGAGAGTCTTCTCGACGGTCGCCTCGACGGTTCCGGCCAGCGGAGACGTGAACCCCTACGGCATCGTGCGGGTGCCCAACAGCATCGGCAAGCTCAAGGCAGGCCAGATGCTGATAAGCAACTTCAACGCCAAGGAAAGCGCGAAGGAGAACGGTCAGGGCACTGGCACGACGATCGTGCAGATCTCTACCACCGGCAAGGCGAGCCTGTTCGCGAATATCAACCCGAAGGCCCTGCCCGGACCGTGCCCGGGCGGCGTC
Source organism: uncultured Solirubrobacterales bacterium (assembly GCA_963833205.1). GTDB lineage: Bacteria > Actinomycetota > Thermoleophilia > Solirubrobacterales > Solirubrobacteraceae > Palsa-744. The sequence goes on from CAWHWZ010000005.1 coordinate 141,410, forward strand.
GGGCTGACGACCGCCCTGAACATCCTCCCCGGCGGCTACGTGGTGGTGGGCAGCCTGCCGACCACCAACGGTAAGTCGGCGACCGCACAGTACGGCTGCCTGATTGTGCTCGACAGCGAAGGCCGGCCAATCAGGACGATCGCGAGCAAGAGCATTCAGGGCCCGTGGGACTCCACCGCTAAGAGTGAAGGCACGAAAACCAGCCTGTTCGTCAGCAACGCGCTGAACGGCGGCCCGGCGAAGGGCGCGAAACCGATCAACAACTCAACGGTGCTGCGCATCGACTTGGAATCGGGTGAAGGAGAGTCGCCGAAGGTCCTCAGCGAACAGGTCATCGCCGAAGGAATCCCGTGGGTGGACTCGGCGGAAGCGCTCGTGCTTGGCCCCACCGGGCTGGCGCTGGCCTCCAACGGCACGCTGTACGTGGCTTCCACGCAAAACAACAAGATCCTCGCGATCTCCGAAGCGATGACCCGCACGACGCCCGCGCGCAACGGCGGCACAGTGGTTACCGAAGGCGGCCATCTCAAGGAACCGCTCGGGCTGGTGCTGGCGCCAAACGGCAACATCATCACCACCAACGGCGGCGACGGGAACATGGTCGAGACCACGCCCCAAGGCCAGCAGATAGCCGTGCGGACCGCGGACGAGAAGACGGGTGCCGGTTCACTGTTCGGCCTCGCGATCAGCCCGGGCGCAAACAGCATCTACTACGTGGACGACGGTGAAAACACGCTGAACGTACTGCATTAGCCAACTGCGGCGCCTATGTCACGCGGCCCGGCGAGTAATCAGGCAGCAGGCTCACGCAATACAAAGCTTGACAGCACTACGTGGCGCCTGCCGGCGCGCTTGACGCGTCAGATCGGCGACCCCCAACCGGGGGTGCCATAGGATTGGGCCGTGCCGTTCACTCTCAGGAACCTCAAGGAGGACCTGGAGGACCTCGGGTCCAGGTTTGACGGCGCGCCGGACCTGGAGTTCCGCATGGCGACCCAGGCGCTTGAACTCGAGACATCCGGCCTGAGCTACCAGCGCGTCCCGCCCAACTATCGCTTTCCGTACGGCCACACGCACAAGCAGCAGGAGGAGGTGTATGTGGTCGTGCGCGGGAGCGGGCGGATGAAGCTCGACAAGGAGATCGTCGAGCTCAAGGAATGGGACGCAGTGCGCGTCCCGCCCGGTACGTGGCGAGGCTACGAGGCCGGGCCGGAGGGCCTCGAGCTCCTCGTCATCGGCGCGCCCAATCTCGGTGAGGCTCCGCGCGAAGACGTCAAGGGCCAGCGCGATTGGTGGGCGATTACTTTCCCCGGATAAACGGGTTTGGGTTAGGCCGCGAGGTGGAGGCCGCCGGGGGTGCGACGCGACTCGTCCGCCGGAACATCCGGCTGATCGACCACTTCCTCAATGGTGGCCCGACTCGTTGACATCCATGTTCGACTCAAACAACGAGCCAAGTTAGCCGGGACGCTGCTTTGCAGGAGTAGGCCATTGCGGTTGGCGTGGGCCGTCGCTCCTGGCATCATGGAGGCAATCGCCGAGCGCCGGCCGGTGCCGCGGCCTGGGCGTCGGAGCCCCGCAACGCAGCGCACCGGCCGGGTGGATATGGTCCCGGCGTGCTTCGGGTCTACCACCGCGAATACGCAGGGCGTCCGATCCGGGCGCTGTGGACGCTCGAGGAGATCGGGGCGCCCTACGAGTTGACGCTCATGAGATGGGAGGAAGGAAGCGGGGAGGAGCACCGCGCGCGCCATCCACTTGGCCGCGTGCCCGTACTCGAGGACGACGAGGGCTACGTGTTCGAGTCTACGGCCATCTGCCTGCACCTCGCCGACTTGCACCCGCAGGCCGAGCTGTTGCCCCCGCCGGGCACGCACGAGCGCGCACTCGCCTACCAGTGGTCGTGCTTCGCGCCCGCCGAGCTCGAGCCGCCGCTCATCGAGGCGGCAATCTTCCGCGAAAGCGATCCCGATCGAGCCGCCAAGGCGCGGGAGCGCTTCGTCGCGGCCGCAGGCGCCGTGGCGGACGCGCTCGCGGGCAGCGAGTACCTCGTTGGCGGGCGGTTCGGCGTGGCCGATGTCCTCGCCGCCACCGCCCTGTCCATCCCGGAGAGGGCGGGCTTCCCCGAGGATGTCTCGCAGGATCTCAAAGCATATGTCGCGCGGCTCAAGGAGCGTTCGGCATACCAGCGCGCCAGAGAGCGCGAAGCTGGGGCGACGACAGCGCGCTGAGGGCTGCCCCGACCCTGGATGGGGGTCGTGGTCCAAGCTCCGAGGGCACGACTCGGCTCCATACCGCCCACAGTCTATGATCGCCGTCTGGCAGTCGCTGGAGCGTGGGTGCTCGCCTCCCTACACTTCGCTTGGAGGCCACGTGATGCCAGAGCCAGCGACGAGCAACGACCAGATCGCCCGCGAGGCTCTCCGCACCGAGTACCATTAAAAAGACACAGAAGATCTCCTTCGAGCAGTGGCGCCGCGAAGCACCGCAACTACGCGCCAAGACGACGCCGGTTCTTGCGCGCTTCAGACCCGCGAAGCGCGAGAAGCCACCGAGGCCGAGTGCCTGCGCACCATCGGCACGCCCGAGCGCCTCATCGGCCTGCCGGCCTGAACGCGCAGCAGCAGCAGCCGTCTCACGGCTGATCGACCGCGGCGCGCCCGTGTGAGGAGACGCTGGGCGCCACGCGCCCTTTCCAGAGTCGCGCCGTTCGCCCGCGACATTCGAGGGTGCTCCCGCGGTACTCTCGACATCAGACCATGAGCGAAAGTTCGCAGCGAATGGCTTCGGCAGCGCCTCCGAGGCGGAGGTAGAGGGGTTCGCAGTGGCCCGTGGGCTATCGCTGAGCCTGCCGTTGAGCGCGCTTGCGGCGAGCGCGGCACTCGCCGGATGCGGCGCAGGCTCTAGGTCCGCAACCGAGCGCACGCACAGTCTCACCGTCGGCGCCGCCAGCACCAGCGTCAGTCGCGGCGGGCGAGCGCCGACCGGACGGCACCAACCCGGCGCGCAGCCACTGACTCTTGAAGAGATGCGCGAATACAACGCCAACGAAGGTCGCTGCGACGACGATGGCGGAAGCATCCGCAATGTCGGGACGATTGAAGCCTACTGCTCCTTCCCCACTCGCTCGAACGACTTCCACCTCATCGAATCCTCGCACGCGAAGGAACCTGCCGGCGAAGAAGAATGAGTGGTCAACCCTCGAGCGCGTAGCTTTCGATGTCGCGATCGAGCGTCCCCTGCGCCTCGTACTGGCCGGAGTGCACATACACGAGCTTTCCTTCGCGATCGAAAAACATCGTGGTGGGGACGCCCTCGAACGCAGCAAGCGAGCTGAGCGCTTCCGTGCTGGCTTGGAAGCTGGGGTATGCGACGTGGTGGCCGGCTAGGAACGAGCGCGCGTTCGCCGCCTGGTCTTCGGTGTCTGCGCCGAGGAACGCGACCCTCCGTCCGTACGTCACGGATGCATTCGCGAGCAGCGGGAACTCCGAGCGGCAGGGCCCGCACCACGACGCCCACACGTTGAGCACCACCGGATAACCGCGTAGGCCACGCAGGCGAGCCGCAAGCGCCGACCCGGAGCCGATCAGCCGACCGGCCTGGCGGTGCAGTTCCGCAAGCGCGGGGGGCGAGCTCGCCAGTTGCTGACGCGCATCGGCGCCCGTCTCCGCGGAACTTGGGGCGGGGGCGAGGGCGGCATGTATCTGGCTGACCAGCGCGGCGCGCGTGAGCCACCCTCCCGTGCTCACATCGTGGTACCAGAGGAAGCCGCCCGACGGCGAGATCAGCTCCAGGTACGGCTCGTCCTGAACCCGGTAGCCGTCCGCCAGACGGCCGCTGGAGTCGATCGCGATCGGGTAGGAGAGCGGATGGGGTAGTGATCGGAGGAATCGCGGGAGTGCGGCGGGCGATGACTCGACGCTTCCCTCGTCGACCGCCGTCAGCGCCGGCAATCCCCCGCGGCCCGCGGATTTGGCGTAGGCGTCGAGTGCCTCGAGTTCCCGCGCGAGGCCCGTCACCTCGGAGTCCCACGTGTCGAAGAACAGGATCAGCCGCGGTTTGGCGCCCGGGCCGAACTGCACGCTGCCACCGCCGACCCGCGGCAACGTGACCTTGGTCGTCGGTTCGATCAAGGGGATCTGGGCGTAGGAGACCGCCGAACGCACCGGCGGATGCCCCGGCAGCAAGCTCGCGGCAGCCCGTGCAAAGAGCGATGCGAGCTGTCCCACGCTCGCGTAGGACATCTGGGTCATGAACAGGCGTGAGAGCTTCCCCTGCGTGTCGATCACGTACACGGCGGGAGTGTGGTCGACCTGACCAGCCACGATCTGCGCTTCGATCCCGTACGCGCGCCAAACGCGTTTGAGCCGCGCGAGCGGACCGTTGAGGAAGTGCCAGGCGTGCATCATTCCGTGCGCTTGCGAGTACGCGCGCACCCAGCGTGTTTCGGTCGCGGCGGGATTTGCGCCGACGCCAAGCAGTTCCACATGAGCACCCGCCGGCCCGAGGAGCCGCTTGGCCTTGACCATCGCGGTGGTGGTGAGCGGGCAGATCGTCGTGCACTGCGGGTCGTTGAAAGCAAGGATCACGACCTTGCCGCGGAAGGCGGACAGCGACACGGCTCGCCCGAACTGATCGGTCAGCGTGAAGTCGGGGGCGGCCCCGTGGATCGGCGTGCCGGGGTCGAGCGTGGGGTTGCTCGCGAGCGCGCCGGTCTGTGAAGGTGGCGACGGTGACGGCCGGGTGAACGCGAGGGCGCCCACCACGAGCGCGGAGATGCCGGCGCCGACGAGGACACCGTGGACGAGTGCCCGCCGTGCTCCCGGCGGCTTCGCCGGCGCGGAAGTGGGGTCCATCAGCCCTCCTGGGGCGAGCGCGAACCCTGGGGCGCGTCCGCACCCGCCGGCGGTCGGTTGCGAGCATCGACGTGCTCGCGGTGACGCTCGTGACGCCGTATCAGGAACACGCCCCAGGCGAGCATGACGATCACCGCGGCCATCGGGACGAGCATCGTCAGCAGCGACGCCGACAGGTAGGACGAGCCCAGCATCACCGTTGTCATTCGCTCAACCTCCTCATCTCGCTTGCGTGGCCTGCGGCAGTGCCGGGATGGGGGAGCCGTTCCGGGCCGGCGCAGGGCCGTCGGGAGGACCCGGGAAGCCGACCGCGTCGAGTACCGGCGCACGCGGTGGCGACTCCGGGGCGACCCACTGATACAGCCCGATCAGCAGCGCGATCGTGTATGCGATCGAGCCCCCGACCCACATCATCCCGCCCGCGAGCTGCTGGTCGGTGAGCGCACTGATCCCACCGGGACGGCTCGAAAGGTCCGCGTAGTGCTGGTAGATCGGTTGGGGCGCCACGACGAAGACAATCGCGAGGACCCAGCCGACGATCATCGCACCCACGATGTAGGCGATCCGCGCCGGCCACGCGAGATGTGGCCGCAGCGGGCCGGTGTCGATGACCCGCGCCCAGAACAGCAGGCCAAAGAAGAAGAACATCGCGTGCTCGGCGGCGTGCACCACGCCGTTGCGCTCTGTGAGGTCGTACGCGGCGGGAATATGCCAGACGACGATCGCGCCGTTGAAGAGGATCCACGCCGCGAGCGGCGCCGCCAGGGCGCGCAGCGGGGCGGCAAGGTGCGATTTGGCTACTGCGCGCGCGAGCACGGTACGCGAGTGCAACGGCAGCGCTCGCCACATCGTCGGCCACGGACGCCCGAGCAGGATCAGCGGCGGCGCAACGGTGAGCAGGATGACGTGCTGGAGCATGTGCACCCACAACAGTTCGTCCGCATAGGCGTCGATCGGAGAGGCGACCGCGACCACGATCGACAGCAGTCCTGTGTAGAAGGCGGCCGCCTGGAGCACGCTCGGCCGCCCTGCCTTGGGCCGGCTCCCCAGCGCGTAGAGGACCGCTGCCGGCACCACATACACGAGAGAGGGATCCCACGACCAGCGGCTCAGGCTCATCGTCTCACACCAGGTACAGGACGATGAACGCGATCACGCCGATCGCCGCGAAGTAGGACCAGTAGAAGGAGGACGCCTCGATGCCCGCGCGCAGCAGTTCGTCGTCGTCGGAGGGCACGCCCTCGCGCCGCGAGCGCCGCTCGCTCCCACCGGCTCGCCCGCGCGCGAGGCTCGCGACCTGGATCTCGATCCAGCAGGCGCCGATCAGCGCAAGCACCGCATACCACAAAGTCCAGCCGAAGAAGACCGCTGCATATCCCCCACTCGCGGCGCCGAAGCTGAGCGTCGTGTACTCGTAGAACTGCAACGCGACCGCGGCGAGCGTGCACACCAGCGCGACGATCCCGGCTCCCAACACGTCCGCAAACCGGCGACGCGCGGCCAGGCGATAGACGATCGCGCCGATCAGCATCAGCCCGGCGATCGGCGTACCCAGGCCCACCGGCGGCTGCGTGCTCCCGATCCTGAAGTGGCCATTGGTGTTGAGCGCGAGCAGGTAGAAGTACGCGAACAGAAACGCGAGGAAGAAGAACGTGATCGAGCCGCACAGCAGCCGTCCGCCGAGCCGCAGCGCATGCGGCTGCCAGTCCGGCGGCTCGGCCTGCAAGCGCTTGTCGAGTGGGGCCGAGGCCTCCATCGCCTACGCTCCTTCCCCGACCGGCGCCGCCGCGGGCACCGGCGTACGTTCGTCACCGTAGGGATAGGGATCGCCGTCGAACACGGGCAGCCGCTCGAAGTCGTGCAGCGGAACCGGCGTCGGCAGCTGCCACTCGATCGACTTCGACTGCCACGGGTTGCGCTCGGCGGGCTCGCGCTTGAAGAGGAGCGACCGGACCACGTTCACGAGGAACAGCAGCAGTGAGAGCCCGAGCACGTACGCCGAAGCGCTCACCCAGTCGTTCAAGCCCTGCAGGTTCGTCGCGTAGGTGACCACACGCCGCGGCATGCCCATGAAGCCGAGCGCGAAGAGCGGCGCGAAGGTCGAGTTGAAGGCCAGGAACATGATCCAGAAATGCCACTTGCCGAGGCGTTCGGAGAGCTTGTAGCCGTACATCTTCGGCACCCAGTAGTAGATCGCCGCGAAGAACGCGAAGATCAGCCCACCCATGATCGTGTAGTGGAAGTGGGCCATCACGAAGAAGCTGCCGTGCGTCGTCACGTCGCTCGGCACGTCCGAGAGGAAGACGCCCGAGACACCGCCCCAGAGGAAGTTGAACGCCCACCCGAGGCAGAACAACATCGGCACCGTGAAGCGGATGCGACCGCGCCAGAGCGTGCCGAGCGCACACAGGAAGATGAACCCGGTGGGAATCGAGATGAGCTCGGTGGAGAACGAGAAGAACGGCCGCAGGTCGGCGTTCAGGCCGGAGACGAACAGGTGGTGCTGCCAGACGAAGAAGCTCAGGATCCCGACGCCGAGCATCCCCGCGACCGCGAGCCGATAGCCCCACAGCGGCTTGCGCGTGAACACGGGCAGCAGCTCGAGCACGATCCCGAAGCCCGGGAGCGCCAGCACATAGACCTCCGGGTGGCCGAACACCCAGAAGAGGTTCTGGAAGAGGTAGGGGCTCCCGCCCTGGCCGGGGATGAAGAACGCCGTCTGCACGGTGCGGTCCATCGCCGCCATCAGCAGCGTCGCGATCAGCGTCGGCGCCGCGAGCAACATCAGCCCGGACGTCGCGAGCACCGACCAGACGAAGATCGGCAGGCGCGACCAGGTCATGCCCGGAGCGCGCATCGTGACGATCGTGGCGATCAGATTGAAGCCCAGCAGCGTCATCGAGACACCGACGAGCGCGAAGAAGCCGATGTAGGCGTCGTAGCCCGCCGTGCCCTGGCCGCCGAGTGGCTGGTAGCCCGTCCAGCCCGTCTGGAAGCCGCCGAAGAAGATCGTCGTGATCAAGACCACGCCGGCGGCCATCAGCAGCCAGAAGGTGAGCGACTCGATGCGCGGGAAGGCCATTCGCCGCGAGCCGATCATGATCGGGACGAGCCAGTTGGCGAAGGGGCCGAGCACGCCCGAGGTGAATATGCCCATCATCATCGAGCCGTGCATCCCGACGAGCGTGAGGTACTGGTTGGCGCCGAAGACGTGGGTGTTGGGCTGCAGCAGCTCGGTGCGTATCAGCATCGCGTTCAACCCGCCGATGAAGAAGAAGAACCCGATGCCGACCATGTACTGCTTGGCGACCACCTTGTGGTCGGTCGAGAGACTGAAGTAGCGCAGCAGCCCGTGTTCGTGGGACTCTCGCTCGGCGAGTGTGGGTTGATGGCCAAGCAGCCGCTGGAGTGGGTAGACGGCGAAGCCGAGGCCGATCAGGAAGCCGAGCACGCCGAACAGGTAGCCGAGCATGATGGCGATGTCATTTTCGCCCGCCTCCGTGGAGTAGTAGGCGAGGTTCTGGCCGTGCACCTTGGTGCCGATCCAGTAGCCGAGGAACCAGCCGCCGATGCCGAGCACGATCCCCGTCAGGAGGTTGAAGCCGATCAGCCGTCGCCACAGCGGCGCGGCGGGAGACATCGATCCGGGGGACGTCCCCAGGGGCTCGGTGGTGCTCATCCGCCCCTCCTCTGCGGTTCGGGGAAATAGGTTTTCGAGTACGGCGAGAGGTTGCGCGTCGCCGGCGCGTACTGGAGCCGTTGTCGCGCGATCCAGGAGGCGAACGTCGCCCGCGGCACCACCTGCCCGCCGTTGTACATGTACCCGTGCCACACCCCGCAGAGCTCGGCGCAGCGGACCTCGAACGCCAGCGGTCCCCTGGTCGTCACGTAGGCGATGTTGTTGACGCCCGGGTTGGCGTCGGCCTTGACCCCGAGCTGATACGCCCAGAAGGAGTGGATCACGTCGAGCGAGGTGACGTTGAACTCGATCAGCGTGTGGGCCGGAAGCTCGATTTCGCGTGTCTCCACGCCGCCGAAGGCGGGCCAGCGGTAGGTGAACTGCCACTGCTGGGCGATCACCTGCACCTGCAGCGCGCGCGAGGCGTGCGGCGGAAGCGCGATCGGTTCCGGTCCCTGGCCGCCGCCGGCGCCGGTTTCGAGCAGCCGGATGGTCCCGTACCCGGTGAGCGAGAGCGCCACCGTGGTCGTTGCGACGATCCACCAGAATTGCACGCTCGAGTTGCCTCCCAGCGCGGCGCCCTCCGACTGCAGCTGCGGCTCACGGTCGCGGAAGGCCCACAGGGAATAGGCGATGAACACGAGCACGCCCAGCGCGATTGGCGTCGCGGTGGCGAGCAGCACCGTGTTGTCCACGACCTGGCCCGCGGCTTCGCCCGACCCGTGCCCCGGCGGCAGGTGGGGCCCGAAGACGAAGACGACGATCGGCGTCATGATCGCGCTCGCGAGCAGCCACAACAGCGTGACGTTGCGCGCGTCGTGACGCGAGGCCCCCTCCCGCGTGCGGTCGTACCCGCTCATATGACCTTGAGGAAGCCGCCCATATAGCCGACCGTCTGCATCGGGCCGCCGAAGCCCTGGATGAACCCCGCCGCGCACGGCACGAAGCACTGCCAGCGGTAGAGGCCCTTTCCCGGCGTGTGGATCACGAAGGAGATCGTGTGGTGGGCGTTGGCGAGCGAGCAGGGCGCATGTTCGCACGGGTTCTTGGCTTCTTCTTCCACGCCCGGGAGCGGGACGGAGATGCCAAGCTGCGGGATCGCGAACGCGTGCGAAGCTTCTTCGGGGGGGACCGTCCGCGTGAGCTTCCCGTCGAGGGTCATCACTCCCCCGACGGTGCCGGCAACCTGGCTGATGAACGGGTTGCGCAGACCCGAGGGGCCGTCGAACTGGTAGATCGTCATGCGCACCAGCGAGTTGGCCGGGACTTCGTAAGTCGTGACATGGCGCCAGCCGCCGGCGCTTGAATTAACGGCAAAGAACGAGACCCACGTCGGGTGGGGATCGCTCGGTCCGGCTTCCGGCACGGTGGCAAGGAAGAGCTGCGCCCCGACGGGGGTGCGGGTGGCCGCAGCCGATCCCGGTACGTTCGTCAGGTAGAGCGCGATGTAGAGCACTGTTGCGGCCACCACAGCGGCCGTAACGATTGCCGTGCCGACAACTCGCTTGGCGTACCTACTCATGCGTGGCTCACTTGCCCGTGGACGATCGAATCGCCCTACTACACGCTATCACTACCCAGCTCGTCCGTTATGGAAACCTCGAGGGCGCCAGCGAACGGTTCAGATTGGCTTTCACGTCGGCCTCGATCATCTCAGCGATCCCCAGCGCGATCGCGTCAGGCAGGCTGAGACCGCACTCATGCCGGGCCTCGCGTCCGCCGAAACCCGGTGTATGCCATAGCGAACGCCCGTACAATGCTGCTGACTACTAGCCCAGCCGGTTGGCGAACTGCCGCGGCGTGACGACCTCAACGGCGATCCGAGCGGGATCAATGGCAAGCAAGTCGAGGTCCCCGCTGATGATCGCCTCAGCTCCACTGGCCTCAGCGAGCGCGACGAGATAGTCGTCGCGGGGATCACGACACACGGCCCGGTGAGGGCCAGGCGGATCGACAAGCAGGATCGTCTGTGCCGCAAGGTCCGCCACGAATCGGGCCGCCTCATCAGCCGAGACATACTTCTGCAAGCGCGGTCGCGCGAGCACCATCGTGACCTTCCTCAGCAGCAGCGGCGAGGTGACCAGCTCGACGCGACCGTCGAGCGCTGCGTCGAGGGTCAGCACCGAAGGCGCCTGCGGTGAGCGGGCCAGGGCCGCGGAGACGAGCACGTTCGCGTCCGCGACGACGCGCGGCATCAAGCAGCGTCGCGTTCGGCGCGAGCGGCGTGCAGCTCCTCGCGCACTAGCGCCATCGCAGCGTCTTCGTCCAGATCGCTGCGCGAGCGGATGCCTGCAACTAGCGAGCGCAGGTCATACGCGCGGATAGCACGATCAACGATCTCGCCCTCGCTGACGTGCGCCTCGGCGGCGTGCGAGCGCAAGATCGACGCAACCTCCGCGTCAAGATCGACGTTCATCTGCTGGCGAGCAGTAGCCATAGAAGAAGCCTACCGCAGCCCTCGCACCGCTCTCAACGACAGGAGCACGGGCGGCATAACCAGGCGCCGCCCTGGCTCCGAGCCGTCGGGGTGGGCTCGATCTCGCTGGCGTGATCGGCGGGGTGCCTGGTGGAGCGCAACGTCACAGCCGCCGCAGCCGCCAGTAGCTTGGCCGTATGAGCCGCAGCAGAGCATCCGCCTCAAGGCTACGCGAAGACCTCGCCCACGCCGCACAGAAGGCCGATCTGGCTGAGCGGGCCCTCGGAAGTCGTCGCCGTGATCGAGGCCGCCGCGGCCCCGCTCGGCATACATCCGGTCATCGTCGGCGGCATGGCCGTCTACTTCTGGACCGCCAGCGATGAATTCCTGACCTACGACATCGACGTCGTGATGGAGGTTCCCGGCGCGCTCGCGACGACGCTCGCCGAGCTTGGTTTCAGTCGTGCCACGGACGGCCGACACTGGCTGCTGGAGGGCACCGAGATCCTACTGGAGGCACCCAGCGCCCACCTCGACGCCGACGCCGTCGTGGCCGAGATCAGCTGCAATCGGGCCGAACGGCGAAGGTCATCTCGCGCGTCGACGTGCTCCTCGACCGCCTCGCCGAGTTTCAAGCCACCGGACACGAAGTCGCCGCGCAGCAAGCGCTCGCCCTCCTCGCCGGTCTATCCCAAGCCGAAAGCGCCGACATCGATTCCCGCGCAATCAGCCGCAAAGTTGGGACCATCCTCAAAGTCATGCGCGATCTCGCCGAGAAGCTCAACGCCGGCGGACCTCCTCCCGACAGCGGAGAGCTGCACCAGATCGCCCGCGAGGCTCTCCGCACCGAGTACCATCCAAAGAGACCATGACGACACAAAAGATCTCCTTCGAGCAGTGGCGCCGCGAAGCACCGCAACTGCGCGCCAAGACGACGCGGGTGCTTGCGTCCTTTCCACCGGCCAAGCGGGAGAAGCCCCGCAACGCCACCAAGGCCGAGTTCCTGCGCACCATCGGCACGCCCGAGCGCCTCATCGGCCCCCTGGCCTGAAACCCCGCAGCAGTTCCGGACAGACCCCAAACCGGCGAAGGAACGGTTTTGGCTCCCCCTTTTCCGTCCCGAGCGATAGCGTCCGGGTAGGTTCCCCGCACGCTCGCTTGGCTGCGAGAGCAGAAGTGTGCCTATCGCCCGGCCTCGAACCCTCGCTCCGCGAGGGCCTGGAAGCCGAGGCGAGCGACCGCCTCGCGGAATGCCCGGTCGGCCTGCTGGGCCACCACGGACGGCCGCGTTTCGTGCGGCAAGTGCGGGTCGTCCCTGACCATTCGCCGCCAGTCGAGTCCTCGGTATGCGCCGGCCTTGCGGGTGAGCAGCCGCGGGACCGTCCATCCGGCCTCGACGAGGCCGCACAGCTGCTCCCAGTCCGCGATGTCCAGCACCGTAAGCGGCTGTGTCGCCGGCTGTCCGAGGTGGTCGCCGACCTCACGGATGATCCACTCGTAGACGAGCTCCGTCATCAGAAAGCTCGCGCCCGTCAAGACGACCGGCCAGACTCGCTCCGGCTTTGTGTGGGCAACGGGGTGCAGACGACGTGTGGATATCGGCACGGATCAGGGTGGTTTGGGCATACAAATGGGCTGTATGACCCAACACGGGCCACGGCTCGCAATACGAGTGGCTGGCGCCGTGACTGTGACCGCGGATCGCCAACGGGTCGCGATGCCGCGTCCGCGCCTCGTCCTGAGACCAAGGGTCCCGCCTCGCCGAGCGCAGGCCGACCGGAGAATCCCGTGATCCCATTTCGAAGTCCGGTCATGCTCGAAGCCACTACAGAAAGTTGGGCGGCAAGGCTGGAACGCCTGCTTGCCCAACGTCGCAGTCCGGACGTTATGTTGCAGGTCGGCCTGACGCTCATCGATGTGCGCAGGCTGCTTGACGAGGCGCAGGGCGAGGAGCTGCGGCTCGAGCTGCCGGCCAAGGCAAGCCACACCGAGCTCGCGGTGGCGTAGGTGCCAGCTGTGGGCGGCCCGCCTTGACACCGGCTTATCCCAGACAACGTATCGCGACCATAAACTAGGCGTATTTCGGCCTAGTTTGTTGCTATGCTGGTTCGGCGATGACAAGAACGCAAGATGAGCCAACCAGGCCTCGTGCCAAGAGCAAGGCCGTCAAGCCCCACGCGATGCGGAAGCTCTCGGGCGCCGGTCGCGCCACGACCGCGGCCGGCCGACCCCCCAACTTTCAGCGACTCGAGCACTTCTTCGCTTCGCAGACCGCGCTTGCGCGTGCGCTAGGCGTCCATCGAGACACCGTCCGCGCGTGGGATCACGGACATCTCACCCGTCTGCGGCACAATTCCCTCGCGCGCGTGAACGCGGTGTGCGCAATAGCGGAACAGGTAGCCCGCTACCTGCCAAGCGACAAGCTGGTGGGAGAGTGGCTGCTCGCTCCACAGATCGCGCTTGGAGGCAGTTCCGCGGCGGCGCTCATTCAGCGCGAACCGGGCGCCTACCAGAGAGTTCTGCGCCTCATAGCTCGCGACGCCCAGCCTGTGTCGGTGGGCGACATCTCCGAACTGCCAGCGATCGGGGATCCCGGCACGCCGCTTGCCGGACTTCCCGAGCCGGCCCCCGACCCCGACGCAGACCCCGGTTTCCTCGCCTCGCTCGGCTAACGCTCGATCCGACGCCTGTAGTGGCGGCTCGTGCAGCCCGCCGGCCGTGCTGATGCCTTGAGCCCTACAAATCCCCATTGCTCGTAAGCACGACGAGCCACCTGGTCCTCATCGGTGACCCAAGCGAGCCGGTCACCGGGGCGAGCGAGCTCCCGGTGAGCAGCGATGGCCCGCAGGAGCGCGAGCAGCGATGCCGCGCAAGGACCGACCAGCTCCGGGCGCTCAGCACGCACGGCCTGGGCGACGTCTAACTCGAGCAACTCCAACGGGCCGCTGTCAGGTAGATGCCACGCCGCCACCGCCAGCGGCGCACGCTCGTCGGTCTTGGTACGCCGGCCGATATAGAGCACACGTCCCTTATCACCCCCGTGGTTCTCGACCAGCCGCCGAGCGACACGCCTGGCGAGACCCTCCGGCCACTCCTCACCAATCAGCGGCCGGCCCTCGATCGCCGCTGTACGCGCGAATGCTGCCCGCGCGCGCCCTCCACACGGGAGCATCGACCGTCACACGGGTATGTCCGCGATAACGGTCGATGGCCATGTTCCACCCGTTCACCGGCGGGAGAGGCCAGGGCATCGGCGGCCAGAGCATCACGAGCAACCTACCGGGTCGCCCTACATCGACGCGGCTCAATTGCGGCGGTTCAACCTGGCCGCCGCGAGCGAGTCGCAGTGCAGTAGCGTTTGCGCATCGTGGGACTGTCCGCACACTTGCATTCGTACGCGGCACAAGCAGAACGTCGAAATGGCGCGGGATCGTAGTACGCCGGCGTCCGCGCATCTGAGGCGGTGGCCCGCCGGCCGTGAGGGCTTGAAGAACGGCAGCAGGTGGTTGGTGAGACGTACGCCCGCTCACGCCACGCGGCCGCGGCCGGCGAGGGCGCCGTGCGCAACAGCGGCGGTCCGATCAGCAGGCGCACGTCGCTGCCCATCGAGTGAAAGGTGATGTCGTGCGTGTCGCTCATGACCTATGACTTGTGAGTCGTGGCTCGCTCATGACGTGCGTGTGACGGGCGCCGCTATTGGCAGCGAGCCCGAGGTCGAGCCGGAGACCAACTGGGACACGGAGGTACCGCCCGCTCCGCCCACACCCGCCGGGAGGACCCGTTCGACGACGGTCGTCTTGTAGATCCGGCGGACCCAAGACGCTCTTGCGCATCGCCGCGTGGGAGTCCGCATGGCTCAGCTGTGTGCCGAGCAGCGAGGACGAGTAGGAAGGCAGCCAGCGAGAACAGCGAGACCGTGACACGGTCGGGCCGCGACGCGCACCGCGGACCGGGGTTGCGAGCGTCTGCTCACTCATCCCGCTCGCCTCCACCGGCGAAGCCGCCACTCGTACGGGTCACGACTGTGGCTGGCTGAACACCGCCACCTTCGACGCCTGCTCCCTGCCTGGCGACGCCGATCACCCTCCCGCTCGCCGTGGTGCGCACGACCGTGCGACCGCGATGCGAGACGACCATCGAACTGGCCGCACTCGCATGCAACGACGGGTCGGTGCCGCTCACCACGCGGGCGGTGAGCAGGGCCAGCACGACGAGAAAGCTCGCCGCCGCGGCCACGATCACCGAAAACGGGTTGCGCAGGAGGCTGGACTTCGGCGAGCGCCGACCGTCTCGTGGCACGGTTGCCGCTGTGGGTCGACGCTCAGTCATCGTGGCCTCCCCCGCCATCGCCGCCGCCGCTCGTCCGAGTGCGTACGGCGCTGCTGCCGCCCGAGCCGCCACTCCTCGCGCCTCCGCTGGTACGGGTGCGCACGGGAGCGCCGGAGCCGCTTGTGGAGGGCGCGCCGGCAGCGGACGTGCCGCTGGTACGAGTTCGCACGGGCGCTGCGGTCGAGCCGGTGGAGGGCGCGACGCCGGTGCTTGCACCGCTCGTGCGTGTGCGCGGCGCGGAAACCCCGGGTGCAGCCCCGGTTGCGACGCCCGCGGCGGTCGAGTGCAAACCACTCGTGCCCGTGCGCAGCGCGGAGCGTGCCACCGCCGCGCCGGTTGCGGCCGCCGAACCCGCGGAGCCCCTACCAACTGCGATACGCGCGCGGGGAGGCCGTTCGTGGCGCACGATGTGCACGGTGCGCCGGATGACCTGCGTGCGGACCTCGGCCACCTGCGGCTGCACTTGCGCGGCGGAGCGGGTGAAGGTCGTGGGGCGCAGTGCAAAGGCGGCGAGCACGCCGGCCACCAGTGTCGTGGTGAGCGCGGCGATCCTGGCGTTGGTGGTGCGGCTGGGCATCTGCGGCTCCTTGGACGTGGACACACGCACTGTGCCCGGTCCTCATGCAGGCGCCACCCAGCGGCGGGTAAAGCTTTGGCAAAGAGTCGCGGTCGCTCAGTCGTCGCGGCCGCCGCCGCGACCGCCGCCCTGAGCGCCACCCTGGCTTTCCCGCTGGTTGCCCTGGCTACCGCCCTGACTGTCATGCCCGTCGTCGCCAGAGGACGAGCGCAAAGTGGGCGACGCCTGTGGCGGGGTGGCCGTAACGGCCGGCGTCGCAGGCACGCTCGACACGACGAGTGGCGCGCTTACGGGCGGCGCGGAGCTGCGCGGAGGCGACGAGCCGGCGGGGGCGGAGACGCCCGCAGGAGACGTCGATCTTCTCGCCGGGCTCGTGCCGGCCCGCCCACCGGCCCCGGGTCGCGTGTGCTCCGGGCGCGTTGTGACAGGCGGCGCCAGCCGGCTGCCGGCCGAAACCGGTTCGGAGGAGAGGCCGATGTGCTGGCTGGTGAGCTGGCCGGTGGCCCACGTGATGCCGGCGGTGAGCGCGATGCCGAGCAGCGCGGCCAGCGCCCAGAGATAGGCTTGACGGCTCATCCACACCACGCTAACTCGCGAAGGGTTAAGAGCTGGCAAGGCGCCATCATTGCCGGCGCTCCGGCAGGGTGAGCGTCGCGACGCCGCCACCGCCCTCGCGGTTGCACAGCGTGACCTCGCCCCCCACTCGCGTGCGAGCTCACGTGCGATCGCGAGCCCCAGGCCGCTGCCTGCCGGACCGGCGCGTCCCGCGCTGCCGCGGTGGAAGCGAGACCACGCTGCCCGCGTCGCGCATGAGGCGCGCGGGCAGACCGAGCTCCTTGCGCGTGAGCTCCAGCTCGACGCCCGCGAGCAGCACCCGGCGCGCCCCGAGATCGAGTTGCAGATCGCCGACCGTCATGACCGCGGGAGCGGGCGAGGAGCTGCGCGCACGGCGCAACACGGCACGGATCCGGGAGATCACCTCGCCGACGGCGAAGGGCTTGACGACGTAGTCGTCGGCCCCGAGCTCCGGCCGACCACGCGGTCGGTGACGGTGCCGCGCGCCGTGAGCATGATGATCGGGACGTCCGAGATGCGACGCAACTCGCGGCACACATCACGGCCGTCGCCGTCGGGCAGCGAGAGATCAAGCAGCACGACATCCAGGTTGCTTTCGCGGCCCAGCCGCAGCGCCTCACCCGCTGTGCGCGCGATCACCGGCTGAAAGCCGCTGCGCGCAAGCGCCTGGGCAAACGGGTCGGCGATCGACGCCTCGTCCTCCACGAGCAAGACCCGCCCGGCGTCGCCTGCGCCCACAGCCATCGCGCCTCCCACGATAGGCGACGGACGTCCCGGGATGTCGACGAGTAAGACGGCGATCTCGACGATGACCTTCTCAGGACGCGCGGTCAATCGACGGCGACTCGATGAGATTCCGCTTACCACGGTCACGCTCGCCCGCTGACGTTTTAGGATTGATCGGGTGACATTTCGTTCACGTTTCCCTGCGTCGACGCTCACTGTGATGATGGTGTTGACGTCCGCTACGGCCGCGCTCGCAACCAGCTCCGCGCGCCCTGCGACCAAGTCCGAGCGAGCGGCGATCATGGCCGCTTTCACCGCCAATGACGGCAGCTCCTCCGAGGTGCACGGCGTGTACGTCTCGCGGTCGAGCTCCGGCCTCGCCGTGGTGTGCGTACGCACACCGGAAGCCGGCTCGCGGGCGTTCGTCTTTCGCCACGCAGGGCGCTCGTGGCGCTACGTGACAAGCGGTTCACCCGGCAGCGCCGGCAGCTCCGCCGATCGGCGCCTGGAGCAGGCCTGCGGCTGAGGTTCGGTGAGGCTGCGTTGACGGGCGGGTGTCAGTTGGCGAGGATCGTGAAGAAGTCGCGATTGTAGGGCGCGAGCAGCCGGCCCGGGATCCCGAGCTGGCCCGGCACGACGGGGACTGCGGTCGGCCCACCCGGTTGGTGTACGTAGAGGTAGCCGGCGACCCACTCCGGGTTGATGTCGAGCTCCACTGCGCGCACGGCGCCCGCATCGACCAGGGCGTGGGCGATCGCGGCCGGGGTGAGGCTCTCGGCGGCTGCCCACACGAGCTGGCCGGTGCCAGTGATCCCCAGCGCTGAGCGAGCCACGTCGGGGCCGCCTCCCAGCGTTGCTCCCCAGCAGCTCTGGATGCAGCTTTCGACAGTGGGTGCGGCCACGCTGCGATCCACCAGCAGGTGCAGGTTCTGCAGCACCGAGGCGACCGCGAGCCCGCGGGCCGGGACGCCCTCCTGCCATGCACCGATTTCGGTCGTGCCGTTCTGGTAGGTCACGATCGAGCCCAACCCCGCTGTGAGCGGGACCGCGACGCGACCGTCCGCCATGAACCCAACGGACCCATAGCTCAGCTTGAAGCCACCATTGAAAGCGGCCAGCACCCGGTGAATCTCGCTCGCGCCGATACGATCCCCATACCTCCAGCCCCGACCTTCGGGTTCGCCCGATCCCGCGTGCAGAGCGAGGTGCACCAGGCGCTGTTCGAAGCGCAGCAGCGTCACACCGGATCGCTGGGCGCTCCAAGCGGCGGGCTGCCCGCCAACGCTTGCGACCACCTTCCACGCCGGTCCCGGCCGGCCAGGTCCGGTGACGAGCGGAGTGCTCGACACACTCCTGACCATCGCGACCGTCGACGCTCGCCCCCGATGCACGCCGACAGGCGCCTGTCCGTCATCGCTCTTCTGGGCGGCGCTCGACAGGCTTCCACAGCCACCCGCCACCATCGCCGCCGCCAGCAGCATCGCGACCATCCCCGCCGACGGCGGCTTCATCGTTGTGTGGGCTCCCCCGTCACAGTTTGTGCGCCCTACCCTCACCACGAGTGTTACCTTTCAGGAGAACGCGATCTGCGGCGGCGCAGCTGCCTACTATCAGGTCAATCTCGCTGGCGTGCGTAATGGTCGCCTAACGTAGGGGTGAGAACACTCTCACTCCATGCGATCCGGGGTAATCAATGAGGATCCGCCCATGGTGACTTCTCGGGCGACACCGGCACGGAGGGGCGTTCCGCCGCAGGACGAATAGACATTGCGTATTGGCGCGTGCATTGCATAATGACTCGTCCCTCGACCGCGGGAGCCTCGCCCGCTACGAGGCCCGGATCGCCGCCTACGAGTCACGCGGCGACGCCCGCGCTTCAAGTGCGGCCACCCCCAGGGCCGTGCCGCGCCGTACCCACCCCGCTCGCCGCCGCCAACGACCGAGCCGGCTGAGGTTTGCCGTCCGCCGGACCGTCGCGCTCGCCGTCCTCGTCCTCGTGGGCACCAAGCTCATCTCCTACACGAGCGCGATGCTCGCCCCGTCGAACGTCGGCTTCGGTGTACGCTCGATTGAGTGGCTGCGAGACAACGGCGGCGCGTGGCTCGTCAACGACATCGAGCGGATCTACTACTCCGTCAACGCCCCCCAAAAGGGAGGGCCGCCACTGAAACACCTGCCCACGGCGGGCCTTCAGGACGGCGGGGCGCAATCCCTCTACGCGCCGCCGCCGATCACACCGGTCATCAATCCCCCGCTACCGGGCGAGGGCGAGTGGCGACGCACAGGGCCACTCGTCGGCGGCGCGCCACCCGTGCTCATAACGACTTTCCGTCCCGACCCCAACTATCCCCAGATGGTCGCGGGCGTCGCGTGGCTGGATCGCTCGCGCACCTCGCTGCAGCTCTACCCGGGCCGCTACGAGCCTCCAGCCGGGTCCTATCGGGGACCGATGGAGGTCCCCCCACTCTCGCGCGGGCAGCTGCTCGCGACGTTCAACAGCGGCTTCAAGCTCGAGGACGACGGTGGGGGGTTCGCGGCGCTCGGGCACCTCTACGCGCCATTGCGCGACGGGCAGGCCACCCTCATCGGCTTGCGCGACGGCAGCGTCGACGTGCGTGAATGGAGAGGCGGGCCAGACCCCGGATCGTCGGTGCTGTTCGCGCGCCAGAACCTGCCGTTGATCGTGGAGAACGGCCGGCTCAACCCGAACATCGGCGAAGGATCGCAATGGGGCGCCACACTGGGCAACGCAATCCGTGTCTGGCGCTCGGGGATCGGGGTGGACGCGCGCGGCGACCTCCTCTATGCGGCCGCTGACAACCAGACAGCAGAAAGCCTCGCGCTGATCCTCCAGCGCGCCGGGGCTGTACGGGCGATGGAGCTCGACATCAACTCCGAATGGGTCACGTTCAACTTCTATGGAGGCCTGGACGCGAGCGATCCGTCGAAGCTGATGCCCGAAATGACCCGGGAAGCGACCCGCTACCTTGAACCCGACGACCGCGATTTCTTCGCCGTCTTCAGCCGCGGCAGACAAAGCGAATAATCATGAGGGAACCGAGCCGACAACGTCGCATCGCGGGCCTCGCGCTCGCGGCGACGGCTGCGGTGGCGGCGCTGTGGATCGGCGGCGTCTCCTCGGCCGCCTCTCCGGGGTCGCTTCCCCAGACGCATGCCTATCCCTCTGGGAGCAGCACCCAGTTCAAATCGCTCATGGCCTCGCTGTGGGCCGGCATCGTGCGCGACTCGCTCACCCCGGCATTGGCTGCGTTCTTTCCGAAAGGCGCCTACGTCCAGTTGAAGGCGATCGACTCGGCGGGCTCTGACTGGACTGACCGTCTCGTGCACGACTATCGCCTGGACATCGCCGCCGCGCACGCGTTGCTCGGCCGCGATGCCGCCCGCGCGCTGCTTGTCCGGGTCGATGTTCCCTCCGCCTACGGTCACTGGATTGCACCGGGTGTCTGTTACAACAGCATCGGCTACTACGAGCTGCCCAACGCGCGTATGGTCTACCGAGAGGACGGCCAGATCCGCTCGTTCGGCATCGCCTCGATGATCTCCTGGAGAGGTGTCTGGTACGTCGTTCACCTCGGAGCGATCCTACGATCCAGCGATGCGGGCACGGTCGATGAACCGTCATCCGGGCCGGGCACCTCCGCATATTCGGGCACCTGCTAGGGGTGCCATCCGACGCCGGCGGCTGTTGGCGTCGGGACTCCTTGCCGCGGCCGTCGCGCTGAGCGTCGCCCTGGCGAGCGGCGGGCACACGCCCAAGCGCCACAGCGGGGCCGGCACTGCCCCACCTCAGAACGCGACGGTGACGAGCAGTCCGCATGCGAAGCCGCGACCGTCGTCGTTCGCGGTCGGCCTGCGCGTCCTGCGCCTGGTCGATGCCAGCCGCACGGTCGAGCTCCCGAACCGGACGTCCGAGCCGCGAACGCTCCTCACGTATGTCCGCTACCCGGCCCTCGGAGCGCCAGGCCGAACCGACCTGCCCGACGCACCGCCAGCACGCGCTGACGGCCCATTCCCGCTCATCGTCTTCGGACACGGCTTCGACGTCACGCCCGCGCTCTACGCGCACCTGTTGCAGACCTGGGCGCGCGCGGGGTATGTCGTCGCCGCGCCCGTGTTCCCGCTCGAGAACGCCGACGCCCCGGGTGGAGCGGATGAGTCGGACCTGACCAATCAGCCGGACGACATGCGCTTTGTGATCTCTCGCATCCTCGCGGCCAGCAGCGCGAACGCGGGACCCTTCGCCGGGCTCGTCGATCCCACGCGGATCGCGGTCACGGGGCAGTCCGACGGCGGCGACACTATGGGGTTGAGGGAGAACATCATGTCGCCCCACATCGACGACTGTGTGCTGCGCCTGTGGCTCTGCCAGTTCGATGATGCGATCGCGCAGATCGCGAAAACCCGGGGCTACGCGCGATCAGCTCTGCGTCGCCAACGCGCGCATCCCAGTTCCTGGACACCCTGAACATCCCCTATTCTCTTACGGGCCACCTAAGTTCAGGATATGCGCTCCGATAGACTTTCCTCATCTTGGCATGAAAATGGTTAAGTTGATTGGCTGCGGGTGTTAATAGGGGTTGGTCGTCACTAGGATTCTGGCCATGAGGTCTCTCTTGTTGATCTTGCGGTGATGTCGATCACCCATCGGAACACTCCCACGCCATCTTGACGGCGGAGTAAAGCCCAAATGAGACCGTCCTCACGGCCTCGGCGGTCGAGTGCCGCCGCCGCCAGTGGTTGACCTACCCGGTGGCCGCCCAGAGGGTGGTGGCGGCCACCGGGGGGATCGTCACGCCTTCACGTTCACGTGCCCGGCGACCGCTGCATTCGAGACCGTGGATGCCGGGCCCGGCATCGCGGCATCGTCGGAATCGCCGTCATGGTCCGGGGCGCCCGGCACCTCGCCGGACTCCGGCCTGCTGAGATTGGCGAGTGCTACATGGCTCTGGGCGGGGTTCACGCCCCCGACTGCGCTGATGCTCATAAAACCGCTCCTTCCGTGGATGGTTTGCGTCCCGTTCATCGGCCTCGCCTGGCGAGGCCTTGAGCAGTCGAGGAGACCCTGTGATGATTCTCACTATGACGTTAGACGCCGCTTACAAGGGCCGGGAAAATTAGCAGAGATGAAACTGCTGGCGGCAAGCGCGATCGCGATGCTGACGGCAACGGTGGGTGGCTGTGGAAGCCAGTCGAACGCCGCCCAACAGAGGGGTGATCGCCAGGCATCGGCCGGGCGGGCGTCTGCCATGGCGGTTGCCAGGCGTATGTCGAGCACCCCGGTCGTCGCCAGGCCGGACGCGCCGGGACCGATGTGGAAGACGGTTGCGAGCATCGGCGGGCAGCACGCCGCGTGGATCGCTCAGCGATCCGGTGTGACGCTGCTGCGCTTCGACCAGCGACTGGTGCATCTCGCTCTGCACGCTGGATCGTGGGAACCTCGAGGCCACGGCTGGAAGCGTGAGGATCGCATCGGCCCGAGCGAAATTCACCGAGTCCTCGCCGCCTTCAACGGTGGCTTCAAACTTGGCTATGGCTCGGTCGGGTTCATGGCGGACGGCCGCGTTGGGGTTCCGCTCGCGGTGGGGTTGGGCTCGATCGTGACCTACCGCAACGGCACTACCGAGATCGGGGCATGGCGCAAGGGCGTCCCGGCCCGCGGGCTCGCGGTCGCCTCGGTCCTGCAGAACCTGCACCTGCTGGTGGATCGCGGCGTGGTCGCCCCCACGGCCAGCAGTTGCATCGTGGTCTGCTGGGGCAAAACGCTCGGAGGCAGGCCTGCAACGGCCCGCACGGCGTTGGGGATCACCGGCGGCGGGCAGCTCGTGTGGGCCGCCGGCGAGAGCCTTACCCCAGCCATGATCGCCCGCGCTCTGGTCGATGCGGGCGCGCTTCGCGCGGTCGAGCTCGACCTCAACCCCGGGTGGGTCGCCGGATATCTCTACATACACCACCGCCGCGGGCCGACCGCCGTGCCGGTCGTGCCAGGCCAGGAGGGAATCCCCAACCGGCTGCTCGCACCCTACACCCGAGACTTCTTTACGATCATCGCGAACTGACGCGACCACCGCCCCTGGGTCTCTCGTTGGCAGCGGCAAAAGTCGAAAAGTCGCGCCCAATGGTTGGGCCGCGGGGGACCGTCTCTCTCTATCTCTCTCTCTCCCCCCCCCCGGCTGCCCACCAGAGATCATCTTGAGGCCATTGTTCCGTAACGAAATCCCAATCAGCATGTCGAAAAAGCGACGAGGGTAGGCGGGGAAGCTCAGTTGGTGGCTTTGGCGCTGCGCTCGATGCGTTCGCGTAGTTCGTTGCTGCGGCCGGCGGTGACTGCTCGGGTGGCGCGTTCGGTGCTGAGGGCGAACCCGTGGGCGCCTGCGAGGTCGAGCAGCTCCTGGCGTTCCTCGCTCTCCTTCGCGGCGCGTAGGAACAGCCAGCCGATGAGGCAGATGGTAAGGATGCTCTCCTCGATCATCATTACGGCTCCCGCGAGGTTTTGGTCGGCGATCGGCGAGATGTGCCAGGCGGCGTCTCCGTGGGTGTAGTAGGGGTAGAAGACCGTGCCCGACCATAGGAAGACGTTGCCGAGGGCGGTGCCTGCGAGGCGCACCGCGACGATGTAGATGAGCTTGCCGAGGTTGCCGAACCAGCGCGGCGTCGGCAGTGGCCCGAATAGGCACATCCACATGTTGACGCCGAGGGCGAGGAACATCATGTGCTCGAGGGCGTGGATGCCGGGGTGGCGTAGGGCTGCTTCGTAGAAGACCGGCAGGTGCCAGATGTACAGGTCGATCATCCATAGTGGGAACGCGATCAGTGGGTGGGCGAGGATACGTAGGTGGCCCAGGATCGGGATGCGCAGGATCGGGGCGATCAGGGAGCCTGTGAGGCCGAGCACGATCAAGAGCGCCGCGATGTCGCCGAGTAGGAGGTGCTCGACCATGTGTAGGGTGAGCAGTTCCTGGCTGCCTGCGCCGAGTGAGGTGAGCGCGGCGGCGATCGTGAGGAAGCCTCCGTAGAAGCAGGCTTGGCGCCAGCCGGGGACGGGGTGTCGCTGGAGGGCGAGAGTGCGTACGCGGCGGGCGTAGAGCACACCGAGCAGCGCGAGCGGCCCGAGCTGAATGGCGGCCTCAAGCGTTGTCGATGCTGCGATGGGGTTGGGAGGCACTGGTTCTGCAGCGTACGCCCTTGCGAGTAGCGTTGGGAAGGTACGCAGGGTGTCGTGGTGCGCTCATAGACTGCGATCCCGGATGAGCTCTGAGACCACGCCACGAAAGCCGCCACGGCAACAACCTTCTACCCGTCGCGTGCTGGCGCCCGTGCTCAGCGCCCTTGGTGTTGGCGTGTTGCTGTTCCCCGCGAGCGCGCAGGCGCATGGGATCGTGGGCAAGGCCGACCTGCCGATCCCGGTATGGCTGTTCAGTTGGGCCGCGGCGCTCGTGCTGATCGTCTCGTTCGTCGCGCTCTCGACAATGTGGAGGCGCCCGCAGTTGCAGAGCGAGCACCGCAGGCGGCTGTTGCGGATGCCGGCGGCGCTGGCGCGGCTGGCGAGCTTCATCGGTCTCGGGCTGTTCGCGCTCGTGCTCTACAGCGGCTTCGCGGGCTCGCAGGTGTGGAGCGTGAACTTCTCGGTGACGTTCATCTACGTCGTCTTTTGGGTTGGGGTGCCTCTGGCGAGCGCGGTGTTCGGGGACGTGTTCGCAGCGCTGAGCCCTTGGCGGTCCTGTGCGCGCGCGATCAGGTGGGCTGGGCGCCGGGTGGCGCCGGGGGTGTTTTGCCGTGCGCCGCTGTTGCGTTATCCGGGCTGGCTTGGCATGTGGCCCGCGGCGGCGGTGTTGATCGGGTTCGCGTGGTGTGAGCTTGTTTATGTGGTGCCCGACCGCGATCAGCCGTCGACGCTGGCGGCGCTGGCGCTCTCCTATTTTCTGGTGATGCTCGCCGGGATGGCTCTGTTCGGGGTGCAGGAGTGGGAGGGAAAGGCGGACGGGTTCGGCGCGTACTTCCGTCTCTTCTCGCGGATCGCGCCGCTCTGTCAGGACGAGCAGGGTGTCGTGTATGCGCGCCGGCCGTTGAGCGGGCTGGCTGACATGCCGGTGATCAGCGGCACGGTCGCGCTGATCTGCACGGTGATCGGCACGACCACGTTCGACGGGTTCTCCAACGGCGGTGTGTGGCGCGTGAACGAGCCGAGCCTGCAGAGCCTGTTCACCGATCTCGGGTTCAATCAGGTGCCAGCGCAGGAGCTCGCCTACTCAGTCGGCCTGGTGGGCTGCGTGGCGGTGATCGCCGGCATCTACCGGCTGGGGATCATCGGCGTGCAAAGCGTCAGCCCTCGCTACGACAGGGACACGTTGGCCCGCATGTTCGCGCACACGCTGGTGCCGATCGCCTTCGCCTACGTGCTCGCCCACTACTTCTCGCTGCTGATCTGGCAGGGGCAGGCAATGGGCTATCTCGCTTCGGACCCGCTCGGTAACGGCGCCAACCTCCTCGGCACGAGCGCCTACCAGATCGACTACACGATCATCTCCTACGCGGCGATCTGGTACATCCAGGTCGCGGCGCTCGTGAGCGGCCACGTGGGCGGCCTCGCGCTGGCGCACGACCGCGCGCTGGTTATGTATCGCAACGCCGAGGAGGCGGTCCGCTCGCAATACTGGATGCTCGCCGTGATGGTCGCCTTCACAAGCTTCGGGCTGTGGCTGCTCTCAGCGGTGGGCACGTGAGCGCTCACCGAACCGCCGCCCTGCTCGGGGCGCTCATGCTCGCGCTGGCACTCGCCACGCCAGCGAGCGGGGCTTCGCGCTCGGGCTTTTCGGTCGAGAGCGAGAACCCGATCAACGATCAGGGCAGCAGCTACGACTACCGCTCGTTCATCACCTCGATCACGCCGAAAGTGCCGGGTCTCAGCGTCGAAGTGCTGGAGTTCGCCGACCGGCTACTGCTGCGCAACCACACCGGGCGAACGGTCACGGTCTACGGGTACTCCGGCGAACCGTACGCGCGCGTACAACCCGACGGTGCCGCCGAACTGAACATGCACGCGCCCGCGGTGTACCTCAACACCAACTTCTACGCCGACGTGACGGTTCCGCCGTCAGCCAGCCCGAGCGACCCGCCCAAGTGGACGGCGGTCGATCGCGCCGGCCAATTTGAATGGCACGACCACCGCATCCACTGGATGAGCCCGCTAACGCCACCCGAGGTCACGGACAAGAGCAAGCGCACGAAAATCTTCGCCTGGAGCGTGCCGATCTCGGTGGGGACACAGAGAGGCGCGATCGACGGGGAGCTGTACTGGGTGCCGGAGAGCTCCAAGGCCCCTGCCGGCGCGATCGCGGCGCTGGCGGCGGTCCTGCTCGCCGGGGTGGCGTTCGTGATCGTGGTGCGCAAGCGTCGCGCGCGATCCGCCGCACGCGCG
The DNA here is from genome assembly GCA_963833205.1 of uncultured Solirubrobacterales bacterium. Taxonomy (GTDB): domain Bacteria; phylum Actinomycetota; class Thermoleophilia; order Solirubrobacterales; family Solirubrobacteraceae; genus Palsa-744. Next base: position 168,005 of record CAWHWZ010000005.1, read on the forward strand.
GGCGTAGACTCGATCGATGGGCCACCTCCCGGGAAAGAAGCCTGGTAGCGAGATCGGCGCGTGAGAACGCCGTTTGGCGAGGGGCTCCAGCCGGAGGCCCAGGGAGCTGTTGGAGGCAGGAACCCGAGGCATGGACTCGGGTGAGCGTGATAAGTTCTGCGGTAGACCATGCTCACGTTCGCCTGCATGCTGCACTGGTATGCCTCGATGATGTTCACGGTGCCCACCGTCGTCGTCGGAGCCTGGGGCTGGTGGAGTTCGCGGCGCATAGGCGAGCGGACGGATTCGGACGCTGCTGAGCAGGTGGAAGCTCCTACCGTGCGCGAGTAGACCGGCTCTCGTGAGCGAGCGTCTGTGCGAGACTGGCATCCGTGAGTACGCAGGCGCCACGGGAGAGGACCCACTCACCTGATCCATCCGGCATCGTCCCAGCGGATGGTCCCGACTCGCCGCCGACACGAGGGTTCGCTGGTCGTGGATTGCTGCTGCCGGTGCTCGTCGGGCTGGTGGTCCTGGGCGGCGTTACCGTCCTGCTCGTCGACGGTTCGAGCAACCCGCAACTGCCCGGTGGGGCGACCGAAGCCGGGGGACACGCGGTGCGAATCCCCGGTTCGGCCAGCACCTACAGCGCAAACTTCGAAGGCGGCCTGCTCAGCCCGATCAAGCCCGCCCCACCGCTGGCGACACTACGCAACTACCAAGGCCAGCGGGTGAACCTCGCGAGCTACCGCGGCAAGGTCGTGTTCGTGACCTTCCTCTACACCCACTGCCCCGATGCCTGCCCGCTGATCGCCGCCAGCCTCCACACCGCGCTCGCGGAGCTCGGCGCCCGCGCGCGGCGCGTCCAGCTGATCGCCGTCTCGGTCGACCCTCGCGGCGACACGCCGCAGTCCGTGGCCGCGTTCCTGAAAGAGCACGGGCTCACCGGGCAAATGCAGTACCTGACCGGCTCCGGCAAAGAACTCGCGCCAGTGTGGAGTGAGTGGCACGTGGGTTCCTCCCAAGATGTGACCAACCCCGAACTCGTCAATCACACCGCGCTCGTCTACGGCGTCAGCGCAACCGGCAAGCTCACCACGATCTACCCGGCCGGCTTCAGCGCACATCAGATCGTGCACGACGTCGCAGGGCTGCTGGCCAGCTAGAGACCCACCCGCAACAGGGGCGATCCAGATGCTCATCTGGAAGCCAGGCTTGGAGCGTCCTGCCGGAGCGCAATCGCACGATCTGGCCTTATTTGAGCGAGTCGATGAACGCGACGAGGGCGCGGACATCGGCGGGCCGGTCTTTCAGGTGGAAAGCTTCGATGGCCTGTGCCATCACCCCGCCCGGATACCCCCGCACGGTCAGCGTGTCGGGTTCGATGATGTGCTTGGTGAGGTAGGCGTCGGTCGCCGTAACGGTCCGGCCGCTGCTCAGCGTTATCTTGCTGGCGGCCAGGCCCTTCCACGACGGTCCCGTCAGGCGTGTGCCGTTCAGCGAGTGACAGCCCGAGCAGCCATCCGCCTGGTAGAGATCGCCGCCACGCGCCACCAGCGAGCCACCAGCCGCCTTGGGGATGCTCGAAGCGTGCGGAGCGCCGCCGCATCCTGCCGCAAGGCAGGACACGGCGGCGAGGGGCAGCATCGTCGTGGCTCTCACCGGACGCCTGCTGTCCTGCGACGCGAGGCTGCGAGCGCGACGAGCCCCACGATCAAACCGAGCGTGCCAAGGACCAGCGCGGCGATGCCGAGTCCCTTGCTCGCCCCGCCGCTCGCCGGCTTGGCCGCCGCCACTGGGGTCGGCGTGGACGAGGACTGGCCCGCCGGCGTCTGGCCGGTTTCAGGTCCCGCCTCATCGCCCGCGATGTCCTCGATCACGCCGCCCTTCGCGGTGACGTTGATCCTCGGCGCGGGGTGTTCGGCCGTGAGCGACGGGTCGATCCAGTGCACGACCTGGCCGTTGCTGTAAGTCTGGACCGTCCTGAACTCAAGCGCCTTGCCCGTCGCATTAGCGGGGATCGCGAGTGAGAGGGGGAAGTTGATGAACTGGCCATTGTTCACCTTGCCGAGCGGACCGACCCACGTCCAAACGATCTGGGAAACCTCCGTGTCGATCGTTTCCCCGTCTTCTTTGATCGGGGTCGCCAGCTTGGCTTCGATGATCTGCGTGCTCCAGCCAGGCACGTTTTCATAGTCCACGCCCGTGAACCCCTGTGGAAACAGGGTATCGACCTTGGCGACATGGGCTCCTTCCTGCTCGCCGGGGACTCGCACGTCGAGCGTCGCGAACGCCCCGGCGGGGATCGTGTTGGGATGCAGGCTGATGTGCGCCTGCGCGCCGGCGGGCACGAGGAGCGCCCCCGCCGCGAGCAGAACCGCGACCTTCTTGACGTTCATTTGTGCTCCCTTCTGACTGGGGTGGATAACAATGGTGGTTCTCATCGAATGGGCACCTTCACTACACGGGTGTACTGTTCGAATTCGGATACACGGTCGGTAATTTCGATGTTCCAAGTTCCGTCCGGGCTGAGCACCGCGGAGCTGAGGATGTAGTGGCCGGGTCCCGCGAGGTTCGCGTGCAGCGGGAGCGGGCCGATCCCCTTCGCTGGAAGCCTGGCTGTGGCGGTGAGTTCCTTGGTGGCGGTGAACTGCGCGCCACTCTTGGCGTCGATCAGATAGAGATGGATCGTGTTCAGGCCAACCCTGGCCGGTTCGACGGTCATCTCAAGCTCCGCCGCTCCGATCGTGGTATTCGTCGAGAACGGGCCCGACGCCGCGTCGATCGGCGGCGCGTAACTGATCAGCGCCGCCGTTACACCGAACACGCAGAGCATCAGCACAAGCTCGCCCCGCATCGTGCGGCGAGCCAGCACACCGACATCTCCCGGCGAGTGGCCCTCGCCCACGATCCGCCCCAGCATCGGGATGACCCTCTCGCGGTTGACCCAGCCGAGGCCGATCAGCAAAAGCAACAGCAGCACCTTGACGATGATGAGCGCCCCATAGGTGCTGTGAAACAGGCCGTCGAAGCTGCGCACATCAATGTACGCCTGGATCACACCCGTCGTTGCTATCACGAGCACCGCACCGAGCGCGAGCGGCGAGAACCGCCCAAGCACCGCCAGCAGCAGCCGGCTTCGCTCAGCGCCCTCCAGTCGCCTGGTAGCACCCGGCAGCGCGAGCAACAGGCACGCGATCCCGCCGACCCACACACTCGCGGCCAGCACATGCAGAACGTCGGAAGGGAAGAACACCCCGGTCGGGCTCTGGATACTCGCATGGCCAGCCAACGCCGGGGTGATCGCCAGATAGGAGCTGCCGAGAACGAGCAGCAGGACGATCCCGCTCGGGAAACGCCAAGCTCGCGCAACCGAGTCGGTATCGCCCGCGCCCGGCTCGTGAACTGGGATCACCTCTCTACCCATTACCCTTGCCGCCAGCAGCAGCGCGCCGAGCAGAACCCAGTCGATCGCGCGCAGGCCCCACACCGCACCAAAGCGGCTTTCCAGCGTGCTGTCGATGACCGAGCCTTTCAGCGAGCCCCACAGCGACACCCCCGCCGCGCTCGCGCCCTGGAGCAGCACCCCAAGCACACTCACGACCACGCCGAGTACGATCGCGACCGCGAACAGCCCCCCAAGGCCGGACGCGAATACACGCGAGGCCCCCGACCAGCGCGGCCCGGCGCCCGCGACCGCCTCCAGCGCCGGAAGCCAGACCACCAACAGGAACACGAGTCCGCCGATCATCAGGGCGAGCGAGAGGTAATCAAGGCCGCGCACCACGCCGAACGCAATCTCGGTGAGGCTGCCCGCCTTGTTGCGTTCGATCAGGCCAGCGACCGTGAACTTCGGCGCTGCCCCGGCATGGCCGATGTTGAACACCAAGCCGCCGTAGACGATGTGCGTATCCGCCGAGATCACCCGGTAGGTGGCCGCGTAAGTGCCATCCGGCAGATGCGACCTCAGACCGACCCCCATCCAGTGCTCATCCCCATCAGGATGCGAGACATTCAGGTCATCCACCTCGCTGCCCTGCGCGTCATACACCCGAACCGCGCCGAGCGTCCCCCCGACATTCTGATTGAACTCGAAGATCACCTCCACCGGCTGCACCCGCACGGTGGAGCCCGAAATCGGAGAGGTGCCAAGCAACTGCGCGTGCGCCGACGCCTCCGAAGCGCTCGCCAACACACCGGCCACCACCAAGACAATGATCAGCACGCCTCGCAAGACGCGACCCCCCGAGCTTGAAACGACTATGCGAACGGGGCTGCCCATGTCGAAAAGACGACAGAACATGAAGACTCCTTCACAGACGTGCCTCGACCGGATACGCCGCGACCACGACACAACACCTCTACGCGGGTCCGCGGCAGAACCTCGAAAACGAGCAGCCAAGACACCGGGGTGCCCCCCGGAAGGACGAAAAGCTAGCTCGCCGAGAGCGACACGGGCGGCGGGCGCACCGCCAGGGAACACCCGATCAGCTTGCCGCCACTAACGGCGACCAGCACCAGGCGACCACCGGAGTGCGCACAGGAACGTGGGCGTGGCCGCCGGCTATGCCGCCCGGCACCGCGCAACATGAGCACAACATGCTCACCCGGATAGCGCCGCGCGAGCAGCGGCACCGCCAGCGCGACCGCAGGCAAGAGACAGAGCAGAGCATGGAGCACCACGGCGCAAACACTACTCGAATGAGACCGTCCTCACGCTACGGCCCTTGACATACTCGATGGTCCGCTTCCCGACCGTGCAGTACCTTGCTTCCTCCTTGGGTTGGGTCCTCCTTGGGTTGGGGTCGAGCGAGACGCTTGGCGCCTCGCGCTGCTCGGGGAGTCATACTCAGTCTCGGCGATCCGGAGCGGGCGCACGCTCTGGTCGCTGAGGCGCTCGAGCTGCTCGATGGCAAGTAGTGAGGCCGTCGACGCGTAGGCCACGAGATGCTCGGGGCGGTGCTCGCCCAGCGCGGCAACGAGCTCTCGAATTGGTGCGCGCGCGTCGAGCCGGCACCCGGCGTACAGCCCCAGGTCGATGCTCAGGCTGAAGCGCGTCGACATGTGTAGGGGGCTGGTCGCCCCGACGGTGGCGAGTCGCAGGCGGCGGGGCAGCCGTGGCCGCAGCCCCGTGAGTTCGCTCCAGCGCAGGAACACGGTCAGGCATTGGCGCCACTCGTCGCGGTCGTAGACGAAGATGCCCTTGCGGCCGGTCGTGCCGTTGCTCGGCATGCAGCGATACGCGCCGAGGTAAAGCTCATCGCCGTGGACCCGCTCGAGATGGGTCTCCACCTCAGAGCGCCGCAGCCGTGGATCGCTCACCCATTCGTCGAAGCGCTCCATCAGCATCGCCTTGGTCACGACCGGAAGCGCCCGCACATCGAGATCTTCGGCGAACTCGATGCCGGCATACAGCTCGCGATAGAGCGGTGAGGCCGCCGCTGCGTGGCGTGCCGTCGCCACCAAGCGGCGCTGTTGGAGAGCGAGCAGCTCCTCGCGCGGCGTCCCCACCGACGTCAAGTGCCGGCAGTGGCGCATCGCCCCGCCGCAGTCCCCGAGCCGGCGAAGCACCGAGCCCCCACTCATCACGTTTCTCCCGGTGCTGCGGCACCACGCAAGAACAGCGCGAAGGCAGCTCGAAATTGGCCATCGCCAAGGCCGACGCCGAGTATCTATTGCTCGCGCCGGAGCCCGTGTAAGGCCCGCGCGGCCCGCCGGCCCGTAGCGTCAACTGACTCTTTCGCGGTACGCGCGAAGTATTCCCTGGTGGGTCAGCCAGCCCACGACCCGCTTCCCGTCGGTGGCGAGCACCGGCAGTCCGTGTTCGTCGCTGGCGGCGAGTGCGAGCATCGCGTCATCGAGCGTCTCATCAGCGCGTAGCTCCGGTGCCGCGCGCGCGAGCGTGCCGGCAGACAGGCCGTCGTGGTCTTCCCCGAGCGCCCGCTCGGTGTCAGGTGCGGTCACGACGCCGAGCAGCACGCCGCTGGGGTCGATAACGGGAAGGGTGTCCACGCGCTCGGCCGCCAAGCGAGCGATGATCGCGTCGAGCGGAGCCTGGGGCGAGAGCGGCTTGGGTGAGGCGCCCATTGCGTCAGCTACGGGGATCTCCGCCAGATGGTTGCGCCGGGCGGGCTGGTCGATGTCGATTCCGCGGCGGCGGAGCTTCAGGGTGTAGATCGTGTCGCGCGTGATCGCGTTGGAGAGGGCGGTGGCGAGTACAATGGCGAACATCAGCGGCAGGATCAGGTGGTAGTCGCCGGTCAGCTCGAAGATGATGATTACGGCCGTGATCGGTGCTCGCGCGGAGGACGCAAACACCGCGCCCATCCCGACAAGCCCGTAGGCCCCGGCGGCGGGGGCGAGGTGCGGTGCGATGTGGTGGAAGATGGCGCCGTAGGCGGAGCCGAGCATCGCACCCATGAACAGCGAGGGGGCGAATACGCCGCCTGAGCCGCCGATCCACATTGTCAGGCTCGTCGCCAGGATCTTTGCGGCGAGTAGGCCGAGCAGCGCGAGGATCAGGTAGTGGCCGGCGACGGCGTTCTGCAGGACCGGGTAGCCGACTCCGTACATCTCAGGGACCGCGAGCAGCAGCAGCCCGAGCAGCACTCCGCCGACGGCGGGACGCAGCCAGTCCGGTCGGCGCCCCCACAGCCGGTCGGAGATGTCCTCGCCCGTGTAGAGCACCCACACGAAGCCGACCCCGACGCCGGTGGCGAGCACGCCGAGTAGCGCGTAGGGCAGCAGTTCCAGCGGCGATGTGAAAGAGAATGCCGGGAGCGTCAGGAACGGGTGGCTGCCGAATGCCGCCCTGCCGATCGCGTCCGCGGTCACGGAGCTGAGCACGACCAGCCCGAAGGAGCGGGTCTCGAAGTTGCGCAGGATCAGCTCCAATGCGAAGAACACCCCGGCGATCGGAGCGTTGAACGTCGCCGCGATGCCGCCAGCCGCACCACACGCCACCAAAAGGCGCAGTTGGGCCTCGGGCAGCCGCAGCAACTGGCCCGTGACCGAGCCGAGCGCCGAGCCAATCTGCACGATCGGACCCTCCCGTCCAACAGAACCGCCCGATCCGATACACAGCGCCGAGGCGAGCGACTTGACCACTGGCACCTGTGGGCGCATCCGCCCGCCGAGGCGGTTGACCGCGTACATGACCTCCGGCACGCCGTGGCCGCGTGCCTCCGGCGCAAAGCGTGACACGAGCGGCCCGTAGATCAGCCCTCCGACCACGGGCGCCAAGACCACGAACCAGATGCCCAGGCCAGGCACGAGCGGATTGGCAGCGTGGCCCGCGGCGCTGTAGTCGCGATGGCCTGTAAACAGATAGGTGAAGCCGAGGATAATGTAGCGAAACCCAACTGCCCCCGCGCCCGCTCCCGCACCGACCAGCAGCGCGAGCACCGTGAGCGCAGTGGACTCGTGCGCGGCAGAACGACGAACCCGATCCCGCCAGCGACCAGCTACCGCCGCCTGGTTGGCGACCTCCACGCGGCTCACCCAGCCTCGATGCCGGCGAGCAGCACGTCGATCGCGCGGCGCACGTTGCGCCAGCGAAACGCCCCGGGATCGAGCGCACCGTGCAACAACAGTCCGTCGGTCAGCGCAAGCAGGATCGAGGCGAGCGCGTTCTCCGGGATCGCCACCAGCTCGCCGCTGCTTATGCCCTCTTGCACCCATGAGCGCACCAGCTCACGCCTGCGCTGGGTTGCCTCGGCGAGCTGGCCGCGCACGAGCTCGTCCGTCAGAAGCTCTGACCACAGATCGGCCCGTACCTGCACACGCGCGTGATCCTCCCCCCACGCAAGCATCACCTGCGCGAAGCGGCGCACGCGCTCCACGCTCGAGGCGTTGCCCTCGGTGATGCGCTCCAGCTCCCTGTCGAGCGCCGCGGCGTCATCTTCGAGCAGCGCAAGCAGCAGGTCCCGCTTCTGCTCGAAGTACCCGTAGAACGCCCCCTTGCTCACGCCCGCCTCCGCGCACACCTCATCGACGGTCAGATCGCGAAAGCCACGCTCCGCGGCGCAGCGCCACGCGGCGTCGATTAGCACCTGACGGCGCTCCAGACGTATCTCAGGACGTATCTTCGGGATAGCGAACGCTCCTTTCCAGCCAGCACATAAAACCGACTCGTCAGTTTTTATAGCGGATCGCGCGCACTTTGCCACTACTCGACGAGCGACGATGACCCTGCGAAGGCCAAGGCCGAAAAGGAACTCGGCTTCCTCGCCGAGATCCACACGCAGACAGGCAAGTTGATGAGCACATAGAGCCCCCACTCGGAGCGGCGGCTTGCACTGGCCCCGGCGCGGCGGCCATTCCCACCCACCGCAACAGATGGCGCAGGAGGGCCGGTGATACACACTCCACCAGCCGGTAGGCTGCGCGCGAGATGGCCGCAACGGTGGACTTCTGCGAGCTGCAAGGATCGTCCAGGCCGGGATGGGCGCTGTCGCCCGCCACGAGCTCGCCGCGGCAGTGTCGGAGGCCGGCGGGCTCGGGACGATCGGCGGCGCTCGCGGACAACAGGTCAACGCGCAGCCGTCGCTCGTGGCGTTCTCGCGGCGAGGAGCGCCCCTCGCGGTATTCGCGATCCTTCTCGCGCTGGCGGCCTCGGCCATTCTGCCGACCGCCCTGTGACCACGAACCGGCGAGGACTTGCTGCTCGAGGGCGAGACGGTCGTCAACGTGTCCAACATCGGCGGTTCAAGGCCGCTAGCAGCTGCGCCTTCCGGGGCGACAGGCCGATGGTGCCCAGCCCGGCCGCGTTCTGGAGAAGCTCGCGCCAAGCGGCCCCCTACTCCGCCGCCCAACAAGGTCGACGCGAGCGTCGACTCAGCGCGCGTTCGGTTGGGTGCGCCCGCCGATTGCTGCGCGAGCCGCGTCGGCGTCTTGGTGTCCGTCGTGGTGGGGCATGACGGCCTCGGCTGCCTCGTCGGGCGTCAGGTCGGGGTAGAACACCCTTATGGCGAGGATCGCGCAAACGCAGCCGACTAGCTGCGCGACGACATAGCCAGGCACGGAGGCGGGCGCGATCCCAGCGAAGGTGTTGGAGAACATGCGCCCGACACTGATCGCGGGGTTGGCGAAGCTGGCCGAGCTTGTGAAGAAGTACGCGGCGCCGATGTAAGCGCCCACGGCCGCGGGAGCGATGTGTGTGCGTTTGGTGCGCGCGAGGGAGAAGATCACAAGCAGCAGTCCAGACGTCGCGATCACCTCGGAGAAGAGGTGCGCGAGCGAAGCTCGGTGGTGCGTGGAGATGCTGACGGCGGCGAGCGAGAACATGCCATTCGCCACGACGGCACCGAGCGCGCAGCCGGCTACCTGCGCGGGTATGTAGGCGAGCGCGTCACTCCAGCTAAGGCCACCGAACGTCGCGTCCGCGAGTGACACGACGGGGTTGAAGTGCCCGCCTGATATGGGGCCAAACATGAGGATGATCGTAAACAAGCCCGCTGCAGTGGCGCCGGCGTTCTCGAACAACTCCAAACCGACGTCGTTCGGCGACAGGGTCTGCGCAGCGATGCCCGACCCGATCACAAGCGCGGCGAGAAACGCCGAGCCAAGCAGCTCGGCAAGCAACCGGCGAGCGAGCGGCGGCGTGTCGTTCATGCTGCTACCAGGAGCTTGTCGGCGAACTCGCCGGGCAGGCCCGCCTCGCGGACCTCGGCCGCGACGGCATCTGCGTCGTAGGCGATGCGCTCGATACTCACGGCCACACCGCCAGCGCTCGGGGTCAGCACTGCAAAGGCGCCGCGCGGGTCACCGTCCCTGGGCTTGCCGACCGAACCGCAGTTGACGAACAGCACCCCGCCGTACTCCTGCACCCAAGGCTTGTGCGTGTGGCCGAACACGAGCACGGGATCGCTTTCGGCCGCTGCCAATCGCTCATACAGGCTGGCGGGCTTATCCTCAGAGACTCGTTGACCTTCCGTGGTGAGCCGTGGGCTAGGTGGACGTCTGTGCTGCCGACGGGGAAGTGCAGGTCGAACGGCAGGCCGCGCAAGAAGTCCTTGGACTCCTGGGTCGTGTTGGCGAGCGTCCAGTCCACCGAGCGCTGCCCCAGCTCGCAGTCATGCGCTGTGACATACGCACACCCACAGTCCTCGAGGTCGCGGGCGATCGCATAGTCATAGTTGCCATAGATCGTCGGAATGTCGCGCTGCGCGATTAGCTCGCAGACCTCGTTGGGATGCAGGCCGTAGCCCACAAGATCTCCGCCGCAGAACACGCTCTCGATGCCAAGCTCCTCGATCCGCGCGAGCGCGGCCTCAAGGGCCGGGAGGTTGCCGTGAATGTCGGTGATGACGGCAACGGTGTCCGTGTCGGTGCTCACGTCGCTCCCCCGGTGGCGATGAGGTCGCAGGTGGGACGGCGTAGGCATTCGCGGGTTTGTCGGTAGGCGAGGGCGAGGATGTGCGAGCGCACCTTCGCGCTAGCGAAACTGGCAAGGACGGCCTCCGCGCACGCGCGTATTTCGCTGGCCGGCTTGACGCTGGCGAACTCGTCATCGAGCATCGTCACGAGCATCCCGAGGCGCTGGTCGTGCGCGGTCGGGTCGGTGCGTATGTCCTGAAGCCGGGTAGCGATCAGCTCGCGCACGCGGGCCTGGATGCCGTCGCGGATCGCTCGGACCTCCGCGATCGGCCTGCCGGCGGGGTCGGGTATGTCCCAATCTTCGACGGTGGTCGGCACGTAGGGGCAGGAGTCCCCGCATCCCATCGTGATCGCCCAATCGGCGTGAAGCTGCATCTCGACGGTGAGTTTCTGTGGCTTGCGTCCAGTGAGGTTGAATCCGATCTCGCGCATCGCGTCGATGACCGTGGGCCATATCTCCGCTGCTGGCTGGTTGCCCGCTGACTCGGCGATCACATCCTCGGGGCCGTAGCGCTCGAAGAACACTTGTGCCATCTGCGAGCGCCCGGCGTTGTGATTGCAGACAAACAGCACGTAACGGACCGGCCGCTCGCCTCCCTGCTCCTCGGTGGGTACGTCGGTGGAGTTCATGGCGCGGATTGTATTACATCGACCGATGTGAGTGTTATTGATATAAGTAGATTTATGCCCGTCGATTTGGAGCTATCCCCCAAGCAGAAGCGAGCCAACGGTGCTCCCTGTTGTGAGCCCGTCGTCTACCCGGACGTGCAACGCGAGGAAGCGCTGCGCATGGCCGAGGTCGCCAGGGCACTTGGCGACCCGATCCGCTTGCAGCTCGTGGACGTGTTGCGCAAGCATGCCGGGAAGGTCTGCGTATGCGAGCTGGTGCCGCTGTTCGACATCTCACAGTCCACGCCGTCGCACCATCTGGGCAAGCTGCGCGCTGCCGGGATCGTGGACTCCGAGCGCAAGGGCCTGTGGGCCTACTACTACGTCATCCCCAACGCACTCAAGGAGCTATCCGCATGGCTGAGCTGACCACCCCCGCCGAAACGACGACCAACTCCTGCTGTGCGCCCGAGGCACAGGCGACGTGCTGTGAGCCGAGCACCAAGGCGCAGTGTTGTGACCCCAGCCACGGCGAGGGATGCGGCTGCGCCGCCGACACCACCACGACGCAAGGCGGCGACATACGTGAGCAGGTCCGTGAGCGCTACGCCGCCGCCGCCGTACAGGTCACGAGCACCGATCCAGGTGCGGGGTGCTGCGCTCCGAGCGAGACGTTCGACGGCGGCAGCGAGGTCTTCGGCGCCGCGCTGTATCAGCTCGGCGACCACGAACAGCTACCCGACACCGCGAAGCTCGCTTCGCTCGGCTGCGGCAACCCGACCGCCGTCGCCGAACTGCACGAGGGCGAGACGGTCCTCGACCTCGGCTCGGGTGGCGGCATCGACGTCCTGCTCTCAGCCAAGCGCGTCGGCCCGACCGGCAAAGCGCACGGCCTGGATATGACTGAGGAGATGCTTGCCCTCGCCCGCGAGAACGCCCGCAAGGCCGGCGTCGAGAACGTCGAGTTTCACAAGGGCTACATCGAGGAGATACCGCTCCCTGATGCGAGCGTTGACGTGGTGATCTCAAACTGCGTAATCAACCTCTCCGGTGACAAGCCCAAGGTGCTGCGCGAGGTAGCGCGAGTGCTACGACCGGGCGGGCGCTTCGCCGTCTCCGATGTGATCGCCGACGAGGACATGGACGATGCGACGCGCGCCGACATGCAGGCATACACAGGCTGTATCGCGGGGGCACTCACCGAGCGAGAGTTCACGCAGGCACTCACGGATGCGGGCCTGGCCGAGATCGCGATACGCGAGACGCACCGCGTTCACGCACAGGCTGCTTCGGCGATCGTCCGTGCTCGTAAGCCGAGCGAGTCTCCGGCATAAGCGGCGAATGCTCCGAATGCGGTCGGCCAGCAGCCAACAAACGGGTCCGTCGGCTCGAGGAGGCGGCGCGTGAACGGCTTGACGGGGTCCCCGTGAAGTGATCCAGGCTGAACGCGTGGTCGTGTTTCCCGTGATGGGATGGAAGGATGAACACGATCATGAGCGACGCAGGCACACACCGGAGCAGGCGGTCAGGAAGATCAGGGAGGGCGAACGGCTGTTGAATGAGGGCGGCGAGCTCGTGGAGGTCCTCCGTCAGATGGAGGTCAGCGAGGCGACGTGGAACCGCTGGCGTGCGCAGTACGACGGGATGAAGGCCGATGAAGCGAAGCGCTTGAAGCAACTTGAGGGCGAGAACCAGCGGCTGAAGAAGCTGGTCGCCGAGCAGGCGCTGGATATCGACATGCTCAAGGAACTGGCGGAGGGAAACTTTTGGGCCCGGGTCGACGCTCGGCCCCGGCAGCGTTGTGCTCCCCGACACCACCCTCGGCGCTCACAGCAGCGTCGGTGCCCGCTCGTTCGTGATGCGCGGCGAGCAGCTGCCCCCGCACACCCACTGGCACGGCGCCCCGATCGTCAGCGCCCCAAACGAGCGACCGGCTCGGACGGGGCAACAGGCGGCGTTCAAGGGGATACTACGCGGCGGTGCGCGGTCGTTCCCCGATATGCCGTGTGTGGCCGCTGAGTAGCATCTCGCGATCGCCTCCCGATCGACCACGGTAACCACCAATCGGCTGACACGGCGGACGTTCGTGAAGCGTGCCGCGGTTGCGGGCGGCGTCGTGGTGGGCGCCGGGGCGCTGGCGGAGCTCCTGGTGGGCAGGGATTCGACACCAGCGAGGGCTCCCGGGCCGGGGGGCCGCCGAGGGGCGCCGAACATTCTGGTCGTGATCGTCGACCAGCTGCGTACCCCGCAGTGGTTTCAAGCCGGCGCGCCGGCGGCAGGCTTGATGCCCAACCTTGCGCGCTTGCGCGACGGCGGGGTCTCCTTCGAGAGCCATTACACCGCGGCGAATGACTGCACGCCGGCGCGCAGCACGCTGTTGACTGGTCTGTACAGCCATCAGACGGGTTGTTTGGTCACGGACGGGAGTACCCTCACGCCGATGTTCCCCACGTGGGGGACGATGCTGCGCGAGCACGGTTACACGACCGCGTGGTTCGGCAAGTGGCATCTGACCAGCCACGACAACAAGTGGACCGCCGCGCGCAACCATGGGGCGCTTGAGCCGTACGGATTCTCCGGTGGCACCTACCCCTCGCCGGACGGCGCACCCGGGCAGGGCTGGCGCGTTGATCCGTGGATCGCCGCCCAGTTCGAGGCGTGGTACGCGAAGGCGCCCGCGACCCGGCCGTGGTGCACGACCGTGTCGCTGGTGAACCCGCACGACATCGCGTGGTGGTATCGCTGGAGCGCCCACGCCGCCCCGGAGGCGTCAGCGCCGAGCCGCGTCCACGCGCTGCCGACGAACTTCGAGACGCCCGCGCAGCTGATCGCCAGACGCAAGCCCCTGCTGCAACTCTCGCTACAGCAGACCGCCGCGAGCGGCTTCGGGGCCGTTCCGTTCACAGGCCCGAGCGCTGTCAGGGCATGGCTGCCGTTCGTGGATCTCTACCTGAAGCTGTCGGGCGAGGTGGACCACCAGATCGGAGCGGTGCTCGCGGCACTGCACAGCAGACCGCGGATGGCCGCGAACACGGTCGTGGTGTTCACCTCCGATCACGGCGAGTACGGCGCTTCGCACGGCCTGCGCGGCAAGGGCGCGGGAGCCTACGAGGAGGCGATCAAGGTGCCGCTGATCGTCAAGGATCTCCGTGGCCAGCTGAACGCGGCGCCGACGATCGCGCGCACCGGGCTCACCTCGAGCGTCGACGTCGCACCGCTGCTGTTGACGATCGCGACCGCCTCGAACGCCTGGCGGCAAGACTCCCGCTACGCCCACATCGCCGGCCGGCATGACATCGCGCGGATGCTCGCCGATCCCACGGCACCGGGCCGCGCGATGGTGCTGCACGCCACCGACGAGATCGTAAGCGAGTTCGCGATCGAGCCCTACGCGGCGAACGCCCCGCTGCATGTGGTCGCGATTCGCACCCCGACCGCGAAGTACGCGGTGTACTCCAACTGGGATCCCAACGCCAACACAGTGCAAAGCGCTGGCCAGGAACGCGAGCTCTACGACTACTCCTCCCGCAACGGGCTGATGGAGCTGGACAACATCGCGGGAGCGAGCCAGCTCGAGCCGGCGCTGGACGCTCAGCTTGCGAGCGGGGTGGGAAGCGAGCTGCGCGAACCATTGCCCACCAGCCTGCAGGAAGCACAACGCGACGGCTTTGCCGACTACTACGTAACGGCGAAGACAACCGCGCTGCGGACCGCCAAACTGCGACGCAAGCTCGAGGAGGGCGAGCCATCTCGCGCGGCCGAGAAACTCGGGTCACAGTAGGTGGAATGCCCGGTCCCGCCGCCGGGCCGGCCAGCCTGGAGGGTCTGAGCGAGCAGGAGGCGGCACGGCGTTTGGCCGCGCGCCCACGATCGTCCGGGCGGGGCACAAGCCGCTCCTATGTGAGCATCGTGCGGGCAAACGTGCTGACTGTTTTCAACGCGATCCTCGCGGGCTTCGGCGCGGTGACGCTCATCTTCGGCGATTGGCGGGACGCGCTGTTCCTCGGGGTGATCGTCGCGAACTCGGGTATCGGAATCACGCAGGAGGTCCGCGCGAAGCGCACGCTCGACCGGCTCGCGCTGCTCGTCGCGCCCCACGGGGAGGTGTTGCGCGATGGGGCCGCGAGGAAGATCCCGGTCGAGGAGGTCGTCCCCGGGGATCTCGTGCTGCTCTCCCCGGGCGAGCAGATCGTCGCGGATGGACGCGTGCTCGTCGCGAGCGAACTGAGCGTGGACGAGTCGATCCTCAGCGGAGAGTCCGAGCCGGCTCGCCGGGCGCCCGGCGAGGAGGTGCGCTCGGGGGCGTTCGTCGTGGAGGGGACGGGCGTCTGCGAGGTCACGGCTGTCGGCGCGGAGAGCTTCGCGGAGCGCCTGACGGGCCAGGCGCGCTCCTTCCGTCACCCGCGC
This sequence comes from uncultured Solirubrobacterales bacterium, assembly GCA_963833205.1. Taxonomy (GTDB): domain Bacteria; phylum Actinomycetota; class Thermoleophilia; order Solirubrobacterales; family Solirubrobacteraceae; genus Palsa-744. The sequence continues at coordinate 183,377 of CAWHWZ010000005.1, forward strand.
TCGCCGTTGGAGCGCGCGATCAACCGGCTCCTGTACGCGCTGGTCGTGCTCGTGATCTTGCTCGGGGCGCTGCTCGGGTACTCGCTGTATCACCGTCACGTGCCCGTGCACACGGCGGTCGCAACCTCAGCGGCGGGCGTCGTGAGCCTGATCCCGGAGGGTCTCGTGGTGCTCGTCAGCCTCACCTACGCGGTCGCTGCCGTGCGGATGTCGCGGCGGGGGATCCTCGCGCAGCAGCTCAACGCGATCGAGTCGCTCGCGTCCGTGGACACTATCTGCATGGACAAGACCGGGACGCTCACACAGGCAACACTACGTGTCGTCGAGGTTCTGCCCGCGGCCGGCGTTCCCGAGGAGCGTTTGCGCGTCGCGCTCGGCGAGCTCGCGGCGAGCGCCTCAGCGCGCAACCTCACCCTGCGAGCGATCGCGGAGGCCTTTCCCGCAGAGCCCAAGACGCCGCTCGGTGAGGTTCCCTTCTCCAGCCGGCGGCGCTGGAGCGCGGTCGCGCTCCCCGAGGGCGTCCTGTATCTCGGCGCGCCGGAGCGCCTGCCGCTCGGGGAGCTCGCCGCGAGTGCGCAGCGGCGCCAGCGCGAAGGGCGACGTGTACTCGCGGCCGCCCACGGCCGAGAACCGCTGCCGCTGGAACCAGGCGAGTTGCCTCCGCCCGACCTGCAGCCGCTCGGCCTGGTCGTTCTCGCCGAGGAGCTCCGTCCGGGCGTAGAGGAGACGATTGCGTTTCTGCGCCGCGAGGGGGTGGAGGTGAAGGTGCTCTCGGGTGATGCACCGCAGACCGTCGCGGCGATCGCGCGCGACGTCGGGATCCCGCTCGCGGGCGTAAGCGACGGCGAGGCGATTCCGGGCGACTCCCTCGAGCGGCGGCGCTTTGCCGTAAACGCAACGGTCGTGGGGCGGATCTCCCCGGAGGGCAAGCAGGCGTTCGTGCGGGCGCTCGCCGAAGCGGGCCGCTATGTGGCGATGGTCGGCGACGGCGTCAACGACGTGCCGGCGCTGAAGAGCTCGCGGCTGGCGATCGCGCCGGGCGCCGGCACGCAGATGGCGCGCAGCGTCGCGGACCTCGTGCTCGTAACCGGCGACTTCGACGCCGTGCCGATCCTCGTGGCCGAGGGTCGCCAGGCGCTGCGCAACCTACAACGGGTAACGAAGCTCTACCTCACGAAGTCCGCGTTTGCGGCCTTCCTGATCCTCACGATCGGCGTGAGCTCCGACGCCTATCCGCTGCTCCCGCGCCATCTCACGCTCGCGGCGAGCCTCACGATCGGGGTACCAACGTTCTTCCTCGCGCTCGCGCCGAGCAGCGGGGGCTGGCGCCCGGAGCACTTCGTGCGTCGTGCCGCGCGCTTCGCGGTGCCGGCCGGCGTGATACTCGGCACCGGGGTCGTCTCGGGCTACCTGTTCGCCCTGCACGACCTCGACCTCACGCTCACCCAGGCGCGCACGGTGGCCGTCACAACACTGGTCGCCTGTGGCCTATACCTGGTTCTGGCGCTGGAGGCCGAAGGCTCCACACGGCGCTCCACGCTCGTCGGCGCGATGTGCGCGGCACTCGGCGGCGTGTACGTCGCGGCGCTGCTGATCCCCTCGACGCGCCGTTTCTTCGAGCTCGCGCTCCCCGACGCCCGCATGATCGCGACGGCCGTGCTCGCGAGCGCAGTATCAATCGGCGCGCTGATCCTCTGCGGGTTCAACGTACGCGCTGGACCTTCAACCCCTGCTGAGGGCGTCACATGAAGCCCTGGGCGCTCACTATCTCGCGCGGGCTCCTCGCGCATCGCGCGCGGATCCTCGCCGCGATTGCGCTGCTCGCGCTCGTGGCCGGCGGCATGTTGCACCTCGCGGGCAACAGTGACGCGGGCGACTCGGTCTGGCGGGCCGCAGTGGCGCTGCTGGCGGCCGAGCTCGCCGTCGAGGTCGTCCGGACGATCGTCGTAGACCGGCACATGGGTGTCGATACGATCGCGCTCGTCGCGATGCTCGGCTCGCTCGCGCTCGGGGAAGAGCTAGCGGGGCTGATCGTCGGGATCATGTTCACGGGCGGCCAGACGATCGAGGACATCGCTTCCTCGCGCGCGCGGCGGGAGCTGACGGCGCTCGTGCAGCGCGCGCCGAAGGTCGCGCAGCTGCGCGTCGCGGATCGCCTCGAAGAGGTCCCGGTCGAGCGCGTGGCGGTCGGTGACGTCGTGCTCGTGCGCACGGGCGATGTGATCCCCGTCGACGGGAGCGTGCTCAGCGTGGAGGCCGTGGTCGATACGAGCACGCTCAGCGGCGAGCCGCTGCCTGTGAGGATCGCGTGCGGGATGCCCGTGCTGAGCGGCACCGCGAACGCCGGCGCGCCGTTCGAGGTACGCGCGGACCGCCCCGCGACAGAGAGCGCGTATGCCGCGATGGTCCGGCTGGTGGAGCAGGCGCAGACCCAGCGGGCGCCGTTCGTACGGATGGCCGACCGCTACGCCGGGTTCTTCCTGCCCGCCACGCTGCTCCTCGCGGGCGTGGCGTGGGCGGCGAGCGGCGACGCGGTTCGTGCGCTCGCGGTCGTCGTCGTCGCGACGCCGTGCCCGCTGATCCTGGCAGCGCCGATCGCGCTCGTCTGCGGCCTCTCGCGGGCCGCGCGCGTCGGTGTGATCGTCAAGGGGGCCGGGGCGATCGAGACGCTCGGCGAGGCCCGGACGGTCCTGTTCGACAAGACCGGCACGCTGACTGTCGGCACGCCGGAGGTGCGGGAGATCGTCGCGGGCGAGCGCGTGCAGGCCAGCGAGCTGCTGCGGCTCGCCGCGTCGGTCGACCGGATGTCCGCGCACGTCCTAGGCGAGGCCCTCGTGAACGCCGCGCGCAACGCGGAGCTCGAGCTCGACATGCCTACTGGCATCCGAGAGGAACCCGGCCAGGGCATCGAGGGCGTCCTCGACGGTCACCGCGTCGCGGTCGGAAGCCGCACGTTTCTGCGCACCGCCGGGGTGCCCGCACAGGAGCTCGCCTCCGCCGTCGTGATGAGCGGCCACGGGTCAGGGGAGGCGCACGTGCTCGTCGGCATCGACGGCCACCTCGCCGGCGTGATCGTGATGGCCGACGAGCTGCGCCCAGACGCCGACCGTATCGTGGAGCGCCTCCGCGCCGAGGGCGTTCGCCATGTCGCGATGGTCTCCGGGGACCGCCGCTCAGTTGCCGAGCGCGTCGGACGCGAGCTCGGAGTGGACCGCGTCTACGCCGAGCAGTCCCCCGAGGAAAAGCTCGAGGTCGTGCGCAGCCTGCGCGCCGCGCCGCGACTGCGCCCCGTCGTGATGGTCGGCGACGGCATCAACGACGCGCCCGCACTCGCACTCGCGGACCTCGGGATCGCGATGGGCGCCGCCGGGGCAACCGTGTCTTCGGAGACCGCCGACGCGATCATCACCGTCGAGCGCATCGATCGCGTCGCCGATGCCCTGCACATCGGCCGCCGCGCGCTCTTCATCGCACGCCAGAGCGTGCTCACGGGCATGGCCCTAAGTCTCACCGCGATGGTCGTTGCGGCCCTCGGCTACCTGCCGCCCGTCGCCGGCGCGCTACTCCAGGAGGCAATCGATCTTACCGTGATCCTCAACGCCCTACGCGCCCTACGCGGCTGACAGCCACGAGCGTCACTGCTGCTCGGTAGCCCAAGCAAGCAGTCTGCGGACACCTCACCCTTCGCCCTTGGCTGAAGCCCCGCGTTTGCGACTGACCAAGACGGAACCGCTCCCATGAGCGACCAGCTCGGACGGAGCGACGCGCGGCGGAGAGCAGCAATCAAAACCGAGCCAGCCCACGGGATTCGGCACCCCAGCAGCAAATGGGACCCAACCGGCCCCATTGTGGGCAGGCTCGAGCCACACCAGCAAGGATCTTGTCGGCTGTAACTGCTACTGGCCGGTCCGAGCGCCTCAGACGGCGGCGCGCTGCGCTGGCGCGACGTGGACCTCGCGAACGGCCGGATCAATTTCGGACGCGGCAAAGCCGACACAGGTACGCGAGAGGTGGACATGCTGGGCCTGCTGCGCGAGATCCTGGCAGAGCACAAGACCGCGAGCAAGAAGACCGGTACGGAGGACCCGGTCTTCGTGACCTCAGGTGGCAAGGCACGTGACCGCCACAACCTACGCCAGCGGGTCCTTCCACCGGTGATCGCCAGGGCAGAACAGATGCTCGCTGAGCGCGGCGGGCAGCCGCTCCTGGCAGGAATCACACCGCACAAGCTCCGGCACACGTTCGCGTCGATCCTCGTGGCGATCGGCAAGGACCCGACCTACATCATGAACCAACTCGGGCACACCGACCCGGAGTTCACGCTGCGGGTCTACGCGCACATGCTGCGCCGCAGCAACAGTGAGCGTGAGCGACTGCGAGCGCTGGTGGAAAGATGATGATTGGGCAGCGATTGGGCAGCGAATGGGCAGCGAGCGGTGTAACCAAACTCCAAGCGGCCACCACCAAAGACCTCCTGGCGCATAAAAAACCCTGTTAATAACAGGGTTTTAGTAGGGCTTTGTTAGCTTTTTTGTAGGATTCGTTGCTGGTTTGGCGAACCTTTCTTGTGTCTGGTTCTCGACGTGGGGAGGCTCGTGGTGGAGGCGATGGAGATGGTTGTGGATGGTGTTGTGGTGGTGCGTGAGCGTTTGGAGGCGTTCGCTGATGAGGTGTTGGCTGAGGCTGTGAACCGGCCGGTGCAGCTGGTCAATGGCCGGTCGTATCTGCGGGGGCTGATCGAGGAGGGTCCTCGGAAGTCGCTGGAGCCGATGGTCGCGCGGCTGGGCGGGGAGGTTGACTATGAGAGCTTGCAGCAGTTCTTGGCGGTGAGCACGTGGGATCCGGCGCTCGTCGTGAAGGCGACGGCGGAGCGGGTGGCGCCGCGGATAGCGGTCGAAGCGTGGGTTCTGGATGACACTGGTTTTCCGAAGGACGGCAAGCATTCGCCGGGGGTCAAGCGCCAGTACTCGGGGACGCTCGGCAAGATCGGGAACTGTCAGATCGGTGTCTCTGTGCACGCGGTGGGTAGCAAAGGCACGGTCCCGTTGGGGTGGGCGTTGTATCTGCCCGAGGAGTGGTGCGAGGACCCCGAGCGCAGAGCGAGGGCGAAGATCCCCGAGGAGATCGAGTTCAAGAAGAAGCCAGAGCTCGGGAAGGAGCTGATCGAACGCGCTGGCGGGTGGGAGCTCGAAAGGGCGCCGGTGTTGGGCGATGAGGCGTATGGCAAGAACACCCAGCTGCGCCAAGAACTCGATGACGCCGGCTTCCAGTACGTGTTCTCGATCGACAAGATCGCGAGCGTGTTCGCCCCGGACACGGTGTTCTCGTTGCCCGAGCGCGCCGGGAAGACAGGCCGGGGACGAACACGGCTGCGCCCCGACCGCAAACCCGAGCCCGTCCAGAAGCTCATCAAGCGTCTGGCGCCGGCGAACCTGCAGACGGTTACCTTCAGGGACGATCCCAACGATGGTGAGCCCGTCACCTCCCAGTTCGCGTTTCTGCGTGTCCGTGCGCTGGCGCGCTGGGGCAACGGGGCCGAGCAGGAGCCCCGTGAAGAGTGGCTGATCTGCGAGTGGCCCGAAGGCCATAACACGCCGCTCGACTACTGGATCAGCAACCTCCCAGCCGACACGCCGCCAGAGCAGCTAGCGCGCCTGGCCCGAATGCGCTGGAAGATCGAGCTGGACTACCGCCAGCTCAAGGGCGAGCTCGGCCTGGATCACTACGAGGGCCGCTCCTGGCTCGGCTGGTACCACCACACCGCGCTCGTAACCGCCGCGCACGGGTTCCTCACCCTGGAGCGGCAGAACCCAAATCACCAGCGGCCGGCCTGACCCTCCCCCAGGCAGTCCGACTGTTCCAGCCCCTCTTCAAGTGCTGGACCGGCCGCTGCGCCACCTGCCATCAGACGATCAATCCCGCTCAGGTACCCATCCACCGGCCACAACACGAGTGATAAAGCTAACAAAGCCCTATTAGGGACTTGCTTGAAAATCGGGGCGACCAGTTCGAGTTGGCTTGCTAGAGCCGTTTCCAGCGCGTTTGCAACGGGTTTGCAACGGCCGTACCGTGCCCATGCCGGGCATCGTGCTGGCTCAGGCCGGGCGTATGCCATCCTACACGCGCATATAGGACAACATACGGTAGTAGCGGGTAGCCGAGATCGTGGGCGGAGCGCCATAGCCCTACCGCCCGACCGGATCACCTGCCATCATGGGGGCATGGCAGAGCAGGCGCATGTACAGCTCAGCGGCGACATAAGCGGTCGCTACGTCGTAACCGACCAGCGTGCGGGCGGTGAGCTGACACTCGTGCCCGACACCTCCTGGGAGGCGATCCTTGAGCGCTCCGGTGGCCGGGAGATGACCCCCGAGGAGTCCGCCGAGTTCTGGGCCGAGCACGAGCCCCACATGCTGCCGCCCGACGACGAGCCGTAGCCCCATTGCCGCCAGCCGGACGGCGCGGCTTCCCCGCGCACTTCGATCAAGGCGCCTGGGCCGAAGACCTCGCGCGCACCACGCCGGCAGGGCGCCAAGCCGCCGAAGCCGCCCGGCGCGAATACGAGCAGAGCGGGATTCCTTTTGAGCACATGCGGCGCGTACAGGATCAGGGTCACGATGGGACGGTGCTCCCCAACTGCGCCAAGGTCTACCTGCCCCAGCCAGCGGGCCGCTTCGGCATGGTCTTCCGTGCGATCAGCATCGACGGACGGCCACGCCTTGCGTATCTCGCGTTCGGCGTGCGCCATCACCCCCACGATTCACGACGCCCAACCGTCTACCAGCTCGCGCACCAGCGACTACACGGCAGGCCAGCACAACCACCTGATGCCGTGAACTAACGTCCACCGAAAGTTACTCGCTACTCGCCGTAGAGGAACCCTCCGGCCCACCCTGGACACCACCGCACGCTCCCCCCGTCGAAGCGGCCGAATACCGCGATACGCTGGGTGGCATGGTTGACGTGAAGCCCATAGACACTCCGTCAAGCGTGAGGCTGCCGGACGAGTTGCCAGCGGTGGACGTGCTTCTATTGCCGCGCGAGATCAGCGACGGACGCGGCCTCTACGACGACTCGGTGGACACGCTCGCCAAGGAGATCCGCGCCATCGGCGTCACCGCCGACTACCAGCACGATTCGAGTTCACGAGGCTGGATCGGCGAGAAGCACGTCTCCCCGATCGTGCTCGACATCATCGCCAACATCCTCTCTATGGCCGGCTGGAACGGCCTGCGATCCGTGGTCGCAAAGCGGAAGTCCGAGCGTGTGCGGGTGAAGGTCGCCCGACGCAAGGAGACGTCATCGGGAACCGTCGAAGAATGGTTCGAGCTGGACGGCTCCGGCGCCGAGGTCGCCGAGGCTCTGAAGGCGCTGGAAGGCGACACGGCGGGCAGGAGCGATGGCGAAACCGAGTAGGAGTCAAAAGTTGCGAGCAGCCAAGGCCAAGCGAGAGGGTGTGCCGATTAACTCTCCGGGCTCCCCTGCGGAGGGCTCGGAGGCCGGCGACGCTGGTGACGTGCGGCACCAGCACATGGTAAGGAACGTCATGCGTCATCGAGCAGCGGCCGTCCGTCACTTTAAAGCCGCACAAACGCTCGCTGACAAAGACTCGACTGCTGCGGAGCAGGAGGCTCGTGGCGCAATTGTCGAGATCGTACATGCGTTCTGGTGGGCCGAGGACTCCGAGTTGGAGAAAGCTCAGCACACGCTGATGCACGAGATCGGTCGGTGGACTCGCCAGCGCTTCGGATGCTCTGTTCACTTCGACGGGAAACGCTACGAGCAGCGCTGCCAGATCGACATTGCCCACAAGCGCTTCGGGTTCTCGGTGGGCTACACGGCCACGGCGATCTGTTCGATCTGCGGCGAAGACGTTTCGGAGTGCCCGCACCTACCCGATAAGGAATACTGGGTTCGCGGCGGCGTGGGCGCCTCGGGATACTGCCCAGTGTGTATGGCGGACGCCGATTGCCAGCACCAGTCTGACCGGCTCTACGGAGTGACGCTCACCAGAATCATCACGAAAATGGACGCGCGCGAGATCAGTCTTGTCTCGCGTCCGGCGGGTGTGACGACCCGTCTCCTAGGGATTCCCGTTGACAACGCTGACCTCATCCAAGCATTCGGCCCTGAGTTTGAGGTGGGGATGCCGGTTTCGTGCGACAAGTGTCTGAATGGCTGCTGGGGCTTCAATGAGCTGCCCGAGCAGAAGGCGCCCGAGGCGGCGTGATCCCTTGCGCGCGCCCGTTGGTCTCGTCGGACGCGATTCGCGCTGATCTCCGGCGCACTAGGTTCCGGCGCGGAGCGCTGGCGCTGGCGTGTTGAGGCACTTCATCAGACCGTAGGCCAACAGCGCGAACGCGAACGCTGCGAGAAGCGGGATCGCGGCCACCACGGCAACCCCTGCGACCATCCCACCGCCAGCGAAGCTCCCGAGCGCCGCCAAGCCGGACGAGAGCCCAGCGGCGCTATAGCCAGCGACGCCGAGCGCGCCGACGGAATGCACCGCCGCCCAAGTCCCGACAGCAGCACCGCCAACGCCCGCGACTCGTCCGACGCGACGCGCGGCACGCTCTTCATCGGTCAGATACGGCTTATCGCGCAGCGCCAACATCATCGTCCCCGCACCAACCACGGCGCCCGCTCCAGCCACAACCGTCACGCCTCCGATCGCGCTACCGCCGAGCTTGGTCAGGCCGGACATCACGTTCGACGCGCTCCGAGGAGCCGTCTCGCCCAGGCCCACCACGGCACCTCTGCCAATGCGGGGCGCGACAGTCCCGACACCGAATATGCCAGCGGTGGACCACACCGCCTCAACCTGAGCGCTGCTGTGCTCGCCCGTGACGCACCATGTGGCGAAGTGCTCGCAGTTGTTGGAGAATAGGTCGTAGCCGGATTGCCCGATCATCGAGACGGCGCGCGCCACGACGACCTCCGGGCTATAGCAAGATCCGTAACTACGGGTCTTGACCGGCGCCCCCTGAGCAAACTCAGCTAGCCCGACGCGCCGTATGCAAGCGGTGTCCTTGCCCCCGCCCTGCCCGGCGAAGTCGATGACCGTCCCATCGCCACAGGCAATGCCGTGGTGGCTATACAGATCACGCTCCACATAGATGTGCGCCCCTCGAACGGGCTCATGCCGAGGCCGATGCGGGCTTGCTGGTGTGAGGGCGCTCGAATACATCACGATGAGACGTACACCGCTGCTCGCTCGCGGATACGCCGAGCCGTTCCCTTCGTCCCGCATGGCTTACGGCGCGCTAGCCTCATCGCGGATGAGTGCTGACGACCCAATCGTCATTGAGGGCCGGTTCTGGCTCCCTCACGACCGCCATCGGTCCTATGGCCGGCTCGAATACGACATGGAGCAAGGCGTCCGCATCCATCTGGTGGACACTAATCTGACGCAGCTAACCGATACCGGACCCAGAGGGCCGGCACCTGCCGACGTGCTTTTTGGCGAAGCACTTGGAGGACAGCCCCTTACAGTGCTCGGCTTCTTCCCGACGAACTGGTCATACCACGGATATGGACCTGCGGCCGGCGACGTGATTGACGGCTTCGGCGAACGGCTCATCCGGGGAGCCCATGTTCGCAGCGCTCAAGACCTGCATGTATCGACGGTAGGCTCCTCACTGCATGGACTGCGTGAGTTCCTAACTGGCGGCAGCGTCGATGGCGGACCCCTGCCCATCCCATCCGATCCGCACAAAGCCGAGACGCTGCCCGTGCCGCTGCCCAACGGAGTAGAGCTATTGCTGTTTGCGAGCCAACAGCGCAGCTTTAGCCGTGAGAAAGAAAGCATGGAGATTCGCGCGTCTGCTCAATGGACCCTCGATCCCACTGTCCCACTACCAGACTTCGAGCGTGACCTGCTTGGGCCTTTGTGTGACCTCATCCTCTTTGCGACCCGTCGCCAAAGCCATGTCACGGCACTCACAGCACACTTTGCTAACGGCCACTCGGTAGAAGTCATCCAGCGACCCTATCCCCCTCCCCAAGAAGCGGGCAATGTATATGCACTTGCCCTGAACCTACGCGATCACCCCGACCCTGCTGGACTTATTGCCCGATGGTACGAACTGCGGTACAAGGTTGGCCCGGTGTGGGAGCTGTTCTTTGCGGTCCTCGACCGACAGGACTCTCTACTAGAAGATCGCTTTCTTGGGTTTATGGGCTTTGCCGAGGGATATCACCGCGTGCTCTATCCAGAGCCTCCGCTGAACCCGGATGAGCAGAGAGCCGCCGAGAAGGCTATCCGCACAGCATTGAAACCTCTCCCGAAGGACGTGCGGCGTATCTACCGCGCCGCCTTGGGTTTCGCCAACTCGCTGACGCAACGGGAGCGACTTGAACATCTCACCGATCGCGCTTTGACTGTCCTCGCCGACTGGTGGGAGCTGGACCCAGAGCTGTTCTGCGCAGAACTCAGCGACACTCGCAATTGGCTTATTCACTGGGGCAAGCGAGGACCACACGTCATAGAGGAGCCCGAAGGCATAGTGACTATGGTGCGTCGCCTGACTGTCGTGATGTACGTCAATATCCTCCTCGATCTCGGCGTAGATCACGACAGCACAGCAAAGGTAATAGGCAGCGGATGGCGGCTAGAGGGACTGCCCTAGACCATGAGCGAACGGAGTGGAGGAGCACCGAACCGCAAATGCTCCCCCATAAGCGCTCGTCGCACCGGGCGTCACCTATCAAGAATGACTGCTATCAGCACCAACACAATGATTAGCTCGATCATGTCACCTGCCCTCTCTCAATCTCGAAGGCCAGAGAATTATTCCCTGACAATCATTCATAGAGAGAAGGGTGCGATTTTATAGTGACACTTTCGCTATCCCCAACCGAGATACCCGATATAGGTACAGTTTACCACAATCTCACGAGATTCATGGGTGATTTACGCCTCACTAACGGTGCGCGTACCATCCAATATTGCCGATGAAACGAGAGATCAACCAGTCTGGACCCGGCCCGCGCCTATTTTTCCTCGGAGCCGGATTCTCGCGTTCCGCCGGCCTACCCCTTGCTTCGGAACTACTCAACCTTGTTGTGGATGAGATTCACCGACATTTTCCGGCTGCCACTAAGCTCGATAAGTCCTTGGAGCGCTACAAGCGTTACGCTGCGGACACCACTGGTGGCGAAACTGAGCCGGTTGATATCGAGCAGTTCTGCGCCTTTCTCGATCACGAGCATATCCTCGGTCTACGCGGAGGTGATACTTGGAGCGAGGATGGCAACGAGGATCAGCTCATGCTGCGATGGGGCGTTGGCGCAGTGCTTCACCATGTTACACCAGCCGTGGCGGACCTGCCCGTTCAGTACGTTCAGTTTGCGGAGCAGCTTCGGCCAATGGACTGTGTAGTCACATTTAACTATGATCGAATCCTTGAGAACACGCTTGATGCCGTGGGAGTCCCATACCGGCGTTTCCCCTACCGCTACGCCGCGTGTTACGACATGCACAGCGAGGTGGATAACGAGCGCAGTTCGCAGGAGGTACTTATCCTGAAGGTGCACGGCTCAATCGACTGGATTGATCGTAGTGGGTACGATGACAACCTTCGCATCCTGGCGCGATCAAATGCCGACGCTTTCCACCGACGGCGTAATCTAGTCTTTGGCGACACACCAATTACTTCCCACCGGCCACTCGTGGAAGGCCCTCGACCTGAAAACGACCCACTAGCCTCGGTAATGGTTATCAGTGACCTGGATGCTTACTACCGAAACCTTAACGTTTGGCACCACGCCGCTCCCCTCATTCTGGCGCCTTCCGCAGTCAAGTTGCTCTACGGCGCGCCGGTACGCGCTCTCTGGGCAGGTGTGCCACAAGGCGTGTACGCGCTAGCCGGCCTGTCGATCGTGGGCTACTCGCTACCTCCTACCGATCCCCACGCGCGTCAAATACTTTGGTCGATCGGCTCTGCTTACAGCTCGACATTTGGTGATCCAGACTGGTCGCTGTACCCAAAGCAACGGATCAAGGTCGTCGATCTTCGCACGGCCCAAAATGCTGACAAGTTTATAGCCGCGTATCGCTTTCTAGACTCTGGTATTACCGACTACCTGCTAGACGGCTTTGACGAGATCGCCGCCTCCGAGATTTCGGCCGAGCCGCTGGCAGAAAACACCTGAGACGATCGTAGGTGTCTCTTTAGGTAGCTATTCAGCGGGTGACTTTCCCATTGTTAAATCGTGGGCTCGTGCAGCGCAATCCTAGCCAACTCACCGAGCCTCACCATATAGCGCGACACGCCAAAAACAGCGTCCACCAAGAAGAAGGCAGACAGTGCTCGATCAGGACCCTCAACCTGTTGTTCAGCATCCGCGTCCGGGTGGAAGAAGATCCCGTTAAGCCACTGGTCGATTATGTCCTTGGGTGAATAGGCCCAAGTCTCCGTTGATCTCGGGTCCGCCTCCAAGATGGCGCCCATCGGGGCCTCCCGCAGAGCGACTTGATAGCCGATCTTTAGGTGCTTCAGCAAGTCCCTCACGTGGCTACTGGCATCCGCGCCATCCTTGACGTGCTTGGAGAGTAGGTTGCGTACCTTGCCAAACTCCGTGCGATTCTTTTTCAGATAGAGCTGGCGAAAAGGCATCAAGAAGCCGCCAAAGTCCTCCTCTCCCAGGTTGAGCGTGGTGCCGAACTCAGGAAAAGTGGTGATGTCTACCTCAAGTTTCGGGAGCTTGGCCAGTCGGCTATCACGCATCCGATCACACTCCGCAACATAGCGCCGGAGTACGCTTATCTCGGGGGCGTCGAATGGCGTGAAAGCATGAGCCAGCCGCTCGACTGCGCGCCTGCGATTGTCTTGATCTTGTTCCGCCACAGAACAAGACTAGCCTGCTCGCAGTGCACCCTTGAAACGACACGCCCCCCCGGCGAAGGTCTACTAGCCGACGACGCGCAGGCGGCGTGATTGATCTGTGGCTTGGCGCTGCTGGTAGGCGTCCATCGCGCGCTGCGCGCGAGCGATGGCGCGACGCTGGCCTAGCTTGGTGTAGACGGTGGCGATGAGGTAGCCGCCGTCGTCGTGGCCGACCATCTCTGCGGCCGTGGCGGGATCGAGGCCAAGCCCGCCCTCATCGACGGGATCGACCATCCATTGGATCGCGCGGTGCTTGAGGTCGTAGAACTCTTGGCCGGGCATCCCGGCGGCGGCGCAGATGGCTTTCCACCACGACGACCATGTACTGCGTCGCATGTAGCCGCCTTGCGGTGCTGGAAAGACGATCTCGCCCATGTGCGGGTGTACGACGTTGCCCATGCGTGGCATACGTTCTAGGTGCTCGCGCCATGCCGGGCTCATCACTACCCACCGTCCGTCGTCATCCTTGGGCCATGTGATCTTGCCGGTGTGTAGGTCGATTTGGCGCTTGACGTGGATCAGGTTCTTGTCGAAGTAAAGATCGGGGCGGTGCAGCGCGAAGATTTCCCCGGGACGGATCGCCTCGTCACCGATCGTGAGCACCGCTCCCTCAAGCACTAGGCCGTAGTCGTCCGCTCGGCAGTTCCGCGCGCCTTCCCGAAGTCGTGCGTACTGCTCGTCGGTGATGATCTCGAAGTCTGGTCGATCGACGCGGCGCTTGCGCTTGCTCGCTCCAAGTCGAGTGAAGTGGTTATGGGGGATCAAGCCACGATCGAGCGCGTGGTTGAAGAACTGGCGGACGGACTGTTGGGTGTGGGCGCCCTTTGGCAGTGTCCATGTGAGCGCTTCGTCGCGGTCGAAACTGTCAATGCGACGGTCGGCGAACTCGCGGATGAACGGCTTCAACCCGTCACGCATACGCCGGATGCTTGACTCTCTGCGGCCCTTCTCCTTGTGGGCGCGTTGCCCGTCCGGCCAAGTCATCGTGATTCGGTCGTCGTCGTGAATCTCGGCGCCTGCGAACTCAAGTACGGTTGGAATCTCACGCCGGCTGGGGTTGTCTACTTCCTCCTTGAGTTCGGCTAGGCATCGTTCCTCGGCTCTTTCGTACGCCTCCATGCTGGTGTGCGTACCGACCCACTTTCTGTGTCCCTTGTAGTCGGCCCAGCCGACCCACTTGGGCTTGTGGCGAGTTCCCCGGTTATGAGGCATTAGCCGCCCCGTCCGTATCGCTCGCGCAGCCACGCCTCAACGTCGGCGATGCTGTAGCGGTTGATGCTCCCGAGCCGCAGGTACGGAAGGCCGACCTGCTGCTGCGACTCGATCCAACGGGTCGTGACGAGCAGGTGATCGGCGAGTAGCTGCTTAGTGACCCACCGCTCCGGTTCGTGGTGGCGCTCATTCGCCTGGCAGCCATCGGGCGCCGACTCCATAGGAACGTCGTCGTGTGCCGATTGCGTGGTGTGCGGAACTTCGCTCGTGCCATCAGAGCGCTCGATCAGAGCAGAGCCCGGCCGTGATCTCAAGGCCCTGACAGCGGCAGTCGGGCGGTGGGCTTGCTTGCAGGGCCGGCGGGCATCTTGGGTCGGCCGAGCCTGCCTTGTCTGGGGCATCGTCAAGCCGCCTTTCGTGCGCTGACGGCTGCTGCCAATGCGTCGGGCTTGCGGAAGACGAGCACGTCCTCATGCGCGACGATATGGGTGCGCTCGCCGCGAGCGCGCGTCCGGCGGGCGTGCAGCACCTGCCAGAACGAGGGCCGCATCACAAGCTCGCCATCGCGGATCGTGGCGAGCAGGCTGATGATGCGCTGCCAGTAGCGCAGCCCGAGGCCTTCGCAGAGCGTAATCGTGTCGCCGCTGAGGTTGTGCAGCGCTCCTCCGGAGCGCATGTCCTTGGTGACGAGCACGAGAAACCCGCCTGGCTTCAGGACGACGGCGCACGCCTCGTACACCTCGCCCATCGCGGCGAGGTATGCGTTGCCGCGTGCGTGCCCGAGGTTGCTCCGGTCGGCGCTGTAGTTGGTCGTGTCCACGCGGCGGATCGGGCCGCTCCCGCTGACAAGGTTCTCGTTGGACACGTCCGCGACCTGGCACGCATACGGCGGCGAAGTGACGATGAGGTCGACCTGCCGGTGCCGCGCGTCTCTGAGCAGGCGCGGTGTATGGCGTGCGTCGCCTTCGATGACCTGCGCGCCCGAGCGTGCGCCTTGGTGGTGCGCGTGCTCGACGTTTGCGCGTGCGAGTTGCGCCCATCTGGGCTCAAGCTCGACGCCTACGGCTCGGCGGTTGGTGTGGATTGCCTCCACGAGCGTTGTACCGATCCCGCACATCGGGTCGAGGATGAGATCGCCGGGGTCGCTGTATGTCTCGATCGCTCGGCGTGCGAGCGCGGGGAGCATCTTGCCGGGGTGGCGGTTTGACTCAGGCAGGTAGCGGCCGTGGCGCTGCCACTGGCTCGTCGTCTGCGCGCACGGCCAAACTGCGATCGGCAGATTGCCGGTGCGGTATGGCGCATGGGTTCTTGCCCGTGTTCGGCGTCGCGGGTGTTGCGGTGTCGCCGGGCATCCTTGGTCGGGTGCGCGACGACGGGTTAGGCGTGAGTGTGTGGTTTGGGCCTGCGGGCGCATCTGTGTTTCACCTTTCGGGTTTGGTGGGTGTGTTGTCGAGCCAGTCGGTGAAGTGGTCCGGCTGCTCGGCGGGTATGAAGATCGGTGCGAACGGGCCGCGTGCGGTCAGCTCCGCGAGGGTGGTGAAAGACGTGGGCACGGTCCCGTAGCGGCCTTGTGAGGGGTCGGAGCGGTACAGCGCGATCGTCTTCTGCACGCGCCTTCGCGCCGCCGCCGGGGTTTGGTCGGCGAGCACGACGAGCACCGCGGGAAACGTGCGGTAGTAGGCTCGCCACAGTGGCCCCTCGGGCGTGTCGTTGGCAGGGCTGTAGTGCTTTAGCTGGGCGTAGCGCGCGAGCTTCGCCGCGAGCTGGTCGGGCGGGATCGTCCCTCGGTCAAGCTCGATGAACCTTTGGTGAAGGATCAGCGATTCGTCGGGCGCGGCTTGCAGGTAGGACAGCAGCGCGTCGGCGATCACCAGATGCGTGCCGCTGCGGCCACGCCCGGCGGTGTAGGGGTGCGCGATCTCGTGCCGCCAAGACAGCGGGCCGCAGCCATCGCCGTCGCATTCGCGTGCGGCTTTGACGAACGCGATCCCGGTGTCGTTGACCGCGAGGGTGTGCGCGCGCAACGGGCCGGCGGCCTGCGCCGGGGTGGTGAGCCGTCGCCGAGGCTCCGCGAGCGTGCCGGCCGCTTGGATCGTGTCGGCGCCCTGCTCGGTGAGAAACCACAACGCGAGGCCGCGCGGGCCGTGGGCGTGCTCGGTGAGGCCGCGCCTGTGAAGCTGGGTAAGGATTTGCTGTGTCCACCGCAGAGACGCAGCGGGGGTGTGCAGCGCGTGGACTTGCCTTGCGGTCACTACACGGTGCTGGTGCAAGCTCTCGAGCACGCGCACCGCGACGGCCGGGAGCGCCCCAAGCTCGGACGGACTGCTCATGCCGTGCCCTCGGGGTCGGGGAGCTTCGGCAGCGTGGAGCGGGTGGGCTCGCTTGCTTTCGTGCCGGCGGCTTTGGTGGTGAGGTGAGCGCGGATGCGCTCGTCGAGGGTGTCGAGCGCCCGGATCGTCTCGTCAGCGTTGGCGCGGCCGGATGCCTGGTCGATCGTGGGTTGGATCGCCGCTACGTGCTCGGGGTGGTGAGCGTCGGCGAATAGCTCGGTGACGGCAAGGTTCTCGAACTGGAACGGGCGGGTTAGCTCGCCTTGGTGTGTGGCCTGCGCGATGAACGTGTGGCGGGGTAGCGCGATGACAGCGTTCGCGGGCGGGTCGGAGGCCCACTCGCGGGTGATGAGTGCGGCGGCGTGCGCGTTCAAGGCGGTGACGATCAGGTGCGAGCGGTTGGTCGTCAGCGCGTTCAGCGTCGCGTTGGTCAGCCGCTCGGGGTTCTGATTCAGGAGGGTGGCGCGGACCCCGTACTTCGCTGTCTGCTCAAGTAGCGCGGCGAGGTTCCCCGACGATGCGCCGTCGTAGGTCTGGACCTCATCGAGCGTGACGTAAAACTCGCGGCGCCGCTCGGGCGGTATGTGCGCGCGTCCCTTCGCTGCGTGCAGCAGATCGAACACGATCAGGTTCGCCATGAGCCGGTCGCGGGCGCCGCCCGCGCCGGGGCACGCGAGCACGATCCGGCCTTCGCTCATCGCCTTGGCGATGTCGTAGGTGGTGTGCTGGGAGCCGAGCAGCGCGGCGAGCTGTGTGGATGAGCGCAGCCGGTCGATCAGGTTCGTGACCGGCGTGATCGCCTCCTCGGCCATCCGAGGGAACCGCTCTGAGAAAAACTGGCGGCGCGGCACGGAGAGGTACGGCAGGATGGCCTCTAGCCACTCGGGGTTGCCGAGCAACGTCGGTATCTGGAAGATCGTCGGCTGTAGGTCAGCGGGCAGGACGGTGGATAGCTCGATCAGTGCGGCCGTGGCCTGCGTGGTGAGAGTGAGGGCGCGGTTGTTTCGCTCGCCCCACTGCAACGCGCTTGCGAAGCTGTCAACGATCGCCTCGACCCGGCGCTCCCTGGCGTCGTCTGTGAGGCCGCGAGCCGCGAGCAGGTTCCAGCCGGGTTGTCCCTCCCTTGAGCGGGCGCCGACGAGATCAAGCTCGATGATCCGTTGTGCGTGCTCGGGCTCGGTGAGGCAGCTCTTGATCCGGCGGATTGCGTCCTCGTGCGGGTCCAAGAACATGCCGCCGTGCCCGGAGCGCACAAGGCTTAGAAACTGTGTGATCGCAAGCTCGGTCTTTCCCCACCGGCTCCTACCGGCGACGTAGGTAAAGAACGTGTCCGGCAAGCGCAGCCCGACGAGCCGCTGTCCCTGCTCGCCGCTGACGCGGCCGAGTGGGAGCACGTCGCGCTGCCTGGTGTACTCGGGGAGGTTGCGCGGCGGCGGGTACACGGCGGCGCCGAGGCGCAGTACGTCGGGAGCCGCGCAGTTGATCGTCGGCGGCTTCAAGAACCCGGCTACCTCGCGGGCGCTCACGACACCTTGACGGGCGGGGCGGAATAGCCCGGTGTCCATGCGCCGGTCAAACCACGAGCGGCGGCCGGGAAGATCGGAGCCAAGGAACGCGACGCCCGCCAGTCGCACGCCGACGACGCGGAATGAGTTGGCGCCCGCCCAGGCGTCGAGGCATCCGAGAATGGCCTGCTGCCGTTCGGCGGCCATGCCCTTTACCGGGGCGTGGCAGCGCACGAGCACCTGTAGGTGAAACAGCGGCTCGTTTTGCAAGACCTTTGCGGCGATCTGCTCGCGCTGCGCCCTTTGCTCGACAACATCGGCTGCCGGCTGGCGCCCGGCCTGGCGGCCACCGCCAGTGAGCACGTCCAGCATCCCGGCGCCACCTGTGTATGGGACGGCGGGGTGGTCGCGGCGGGCTTGGCGCAGCAGGGAGCGCCGCAGCCGGCGCCGTGCCCCAGCGGTGCAAGGCAGAAGATCGACGGCGACGTGCGCTCGCTCACGCTCAGGGTCAAGGCCGGCGAGCGCCCTTGCGAAGCTCTGCAACGGATCGGGGTCGAGTCCGAGGTGCGCAAGCGGCTCGCTGCTTGACCGGGCAAGGCGGAGCTCGGCGCGCAGCACGCAACCGTCCTCCCTCAGTGGTGGCTCGGGGCGGGCGCGGCGGACCTGTACCCGGTCGTAGTTGCTCAGCGCCGATCGGATCGCGGGCAGGGCGCGCTCGGGCACCACCAGCGAGTAGCGCATCGCGCCGTCCTCGGAGCCGTCGAGCAGCACCCGCACGGCGCTCGCGCGGGGATCGAGCCAGCCACCGACGAGCCGCCGGACACGGGAAAGCTGGGCGGCACAGCGGAGTACACCGTCGAGCGTCGGCGAGAAGCTGTCGGGGGCAAGCACGACGAGCCGCACACGCCGGGCAAGCGAACGACGAGTCACGACGACACGACACGTGAGCGCCGCTAGGACGACCACGGCTGTCGGTGCCGCTACATACAGGGTGAGCGATCCGGTGTGCTGGGCTACCCATGCGGGAAGCTCACGGCTACGCCACAGTGCGAGCGCTACCAGCACCCCCACGACAGCCACCAGCGGCCGAGCGTCCTGCGAGGGGCGGCCAGTCACGACAAGTGACCAGTACAGATAGAGATCTCGAAAAACGCGGTGCCGCGCGATCCCGCACCAGCAAGCCGGAAGCCGGCCATCGTCTCACCTGCGGGGGTGAACCTCAGCGCGTAGCGCACCGCGAACCGCAGCGCGAAGTGCAGCGCGAACACACACGATCGCCGCCGGGCGCTCACGAGTTCTCGCCCTTCGCCTGGCGGGGCGTGGGTGGCTGGGCGTACCCGTAGACGGGCGCGGCCTCACCGACGGGATGGCTTGGCTGGAACGG
>CAWHWZ010000006.1:0-891584 GCA_963833205.1 uncultured Solirubrobacterales bacterium
GATGCCGGCGATGCACTTCAGCAGCGTGCTCTTGCCGCTGCCGTTGCGCCCCACGATCCCGAAGAACTCGCCGTCGGCGATCTCCACCGTGATGTCCTTGACGGCGTGCAGCTCGTCGTAGTCGGTGCTGCGAAAAGGGTGCAGCGCGCGCTCCTTGAGCGTGGAGTACTGCTGGTGGGGCAGGCGGAAGGTCTTGCTGACGCCCTCCATCGAGACCGCCGCGGGGCCGGACGCAGCGGCGGCTGGCGAGGATGCTTCCGGTCGGATGACGGTGGTCGACAAGGGTCTGTGAACGCTAGCAATCGAGGGCGCGTCCGAACGACAGGCGCGAGTCACACCCGCTGCAGCACGTACACGTCCTGGTTGTCCTGGTTGCGCCCGGGCGCGAACTCCAGCACGCGCCAGCGCGGGCAGAGCTGCGCGAGTAGCCACTCGGGCGAGAGGAAGGCGGTGCCCCAGTCGGGGTTGATCACGCCCCAGTCGCCGTCGGCGCCAAACTCCTGGGCGTACCACCAGCCGCGCTGGTAGAGCCCGCCGACGATCTCATCGGACTGCTGGGGGGTGCGCAGCGTGTTCTTGACGTAGAAGTCCACCGAGGTGAAGCCGTGCGTGGTACAGACGAGGTGCCCGCCGGGGCGGATCAGGCGGTGCATCTCATCGAACCAGCGCACACCGAGCGCGGGCGCGAAGTGCGACCAGATCGAGATCGCGCACACCAGGTCGAGCGAGCCGTCGGGCAGCTGTAGCGGCGGCGCGTTGGAGCTGAGGAAGAGGTTGACGCGCGGGTAGGCGCCACGCGCCCACTCGATCGCGGGGCCGTTGGGGTCGCAACCGTGCCATTGCACCTCGGGGTAGGCGGCGCACAGCACCCGCACCAGGCGCCCGGAGGAGCAGCCGAAGTCGAGCGCCGCCGCGGCCGACTCGATGCCGACGCCGACACTCGCCAGGGCGCTGGCCACCATGTCGGCCTCGTACAGCCCGCCGGCGGCGGCCAGTGGGCCGCGCGCCATCGCGTGCACCTCCTCGGGCGGCTGCTCGGCGCCCAGCGCGAGCTTGTGCAGCACCGCCGGTATCTGCCAGCCACACGCCGAAGCTGAGCAGCAGGAACACCCGGTGGCGGCTGTCGGGGGCGCCGGTGTAGTAGGCCTGCAGCTGATCGTCGCGCGCGATGGCGGCCTCGATCTCGCTCACGTCCTCCGCGGACAGCCGCTGGTACAGCCGGCGGCTGACGATCTGATCGGCCTCGCTCGCCCCCACCGGCAGAAGCTCCCGGGCAAAGCGCGCGGGCGCGCCGGGTTCGGGGGAGATCGGCGGGGGCGGAGGGCCGGTTTGCCCGTTGGCGTTGCCGTTCGCGCCCGTGCCGGCGGGGTACTCGGAGGGGGCGCCGGCGCGCGCGGCGAGGAATTCACCGCCGTTTCTCGCCATCCGCCGCAGCCATTGCGTGCTGGCCGTCTCTCGCATCCCCGGAACGTATCAGCCGCGCCCGGCGGGGCTGATAGCGTGTGTACAATGTCGGGACAATAACTTTTAAGGTTTTGCCGATGCCTTCGACCACCACACGTTCTCGCCGCATCGATGTTCGCGTGACCGACGAGCAGGACGCGATCATCCGCGAGGCTGCCATGCTGGCTGGGGAGACAATCACTGCGTTCCTGCTCAGCGCGGCGCAGGAGCGTGCCCGCGTGCTGCTGGATGAGCGCCGCCATCTCATTATGAGCGACCGCGCCTTTCAGCGGCTGGCCGAGGCGCTGGAAGGACCGGCGGAGCAGGTTCCGGCGCTGACGGAGCTGTTCCGGTTGCCGCGCATCGCTGGCCGGTGACTGCTATACGGCTGGAGTTGCTCAGCGCCGAGCACCACCTTGCAGGCTTCGACTGCGCCAACGAGCAGCTGAACAGATGGCTGATCGACCATGCGCTGGCCGGGCAGCGCGCCGATCTGGCCCGCACCTACCTCGCGGTGGCTGGGGACGCCGTCGTTGGGTATATGAGCCTCACCAGCGGCTCGATCCGACGCGAGGAGGCGCCCAGACGCTACGCGCGCGGCATGCCACGCCACCCCCTGCCGACGATCCTGATCGCCCGCCTCGCAGTCGATCGTCGCCACCAAGGCCACGGGCTCGGCAGCCGTCTGCTGGCCGAGGCGCTGCGTCGCGCGGTCGCCGCCAGCGACGCGGTTGCCGCGCGACTCGTCGTAGTCGACGCGATCGACGACGACGCGGCGAGGTTCTACCGCAGCCGGGGATTCATCGACGTCGAGGAGAACCCCCATCGCCTGTTTCGCAAGATTGCGGACATCCGCTGCTCGCTGGAAGCTTCGGAGTAGAGACTGCACGTTTTGTTTCTTTCTTGCAATCCTAGAAGTCCTGCTAACGCGCACAATCGGCGCCCCCGAGGTTGGTGACGACAAACCCGGTTGCACGGATGGGGTGCCTGTGCTACTACTGAGATGCCGTATGACACAGGGCCGCCCGTTGGGGTGTTGTGCGGGTTGGCCGGCCCCCTCCGCGCCATGCGGGGAGCAAGTAAATCGGGCAGGGCGTCGGTCGTCCGACCGGGCGTCGCCGTCGTGTTGTCCCATAGAAAGGTGACTAAATGAAAACCAGGGCTATCGCGATCGCCTGCTTGGCAGCCATCGCGTGCGTATCGGTCGCAGCCTCCAGTGCGGAGGCCGCAAAAAAAGGCGAACTCGTAAATGAATCGAAAGGCGCGCTGAAAAAAAATGTCGTGAAAGGGACGGCGAAAGCAATCACCCTCGAAGGGTCGGGCGCAAATAAATTGACCTGCAGCGAAGGCGCGCTGGAAGGGAAAGTGACCAGCACCACGGGTGGAGAAGGGAAAATAACCTTCAAAGGCTGCGAATTGCCGGGCTCCGGGACCGGCTGCGCGACCGGCACCGAACCGGTGGGCACCGTCACTTTCCCGTTACTGTGGGGTTACGTCGAAGTCGGAGGGAAAGACGTGTGGGAAAAAACGATCAAACCAGAAACCGAAATCGTCTGCGGCACCACGAAAATAAAAACCAAGGGCGCTTTCCTGTCACTGGTTTCGCCCGAAGAAACACTGACTAAAGAATTCACGCTCAACTCTAAAGAAAAACTCGAATCCGCAAAAGAAACACTCGAAATCAACGTAAATGGGAAAGGTTTCGAAAAAGCGCACCTATCGCTGGAACTAAAAGTCACGCTGGAAGAAAAAGCAGAGTTCATCTAAGGGCATGTAAAGCGGTCGGCGGTCCGCTCGCTTCGAGGGGGCTGCCGACCGGATCGACCGGGATGCTCCCCGGCGTGCCAGCTCCTCATGGCCCGAGCAATGCCGCGGGGATGACCGCGATCCCGTCGGGTCGCCGGTAGGCAGCATGTCCTGTGGTTATCACCACCGCGTCGAGCAGCTCATCGCCAAGCTCCTTCTGCAACCAGCGGAGATGACGCACGTCTCGGTCTTCGGGCACCTGGCCCAGCTTCACTTCCAGTGCGAGGATCCGCCCCCCGCGTTCCACGATCAGGTCGATCTCACGGTCGCCGCTCCAGGTGCGCAGGTGCGCGATCTGCGCCTCGGCGGCTTGGGCGTAGACGCGAACGCAGAGCGCAACCAGTGACTCGAAGAGTGCACCGAGGAGTGTCCCGTCACGGGGCATCGGTGGTCCGGCCGGTCGAGCGTGCAGCAGCGAAGCGGCGTCGACGCCGAGCAGGCGTGCCGCAAGCGCGGGGTCCGCGAGGTGGTGCTTTGGCGGCGAAGAGAGCCGCGCGAGCCGGTTACGGGTGGGCAGCCACGCCGGGACCGGGTCGAGGATCCAGAGTCGCTCGAGCACGTCGCGGTAGGGCTGGGTGGTGGCTCTCGTCGGCTTCTCACCCCGGCCGCTGCTGGCCGCATCCCTGATCTTCTCGTAGGAGGTCGATGTCGCGGTCGCGGCGGCGTAAGCCTGCATCCATCGTCGCAGCGTCGCCGGCCGTCGCACCTCGCGGCCAAGATCTTCGAAGTCCCGGTCGACGATACGCTCGAGGTAGCCGTCGAGCTGCGCCCGCAATAGGCGGTCGGGGAGACCACGAATCCCTGGAAACCCAGACATCAGGATCTCGTCCACGTAACGCTTCAGATCGATGTCTGTGCGCCCCGTGACGGGAGCTCGTTCGCCCTCCAGAAGCTTCCGTAGGCTCACGGTCGGGGAGCCCACGCCACGCTCGGCGAGCGTCATGGGCCGCAGGCGCAGGCGTACGATCCGGCCCGCTCCCGAATGCGTCGGCGGGTCCGTTGGCGAAGCCGAGCCCGTGAGGAGGAAGCTCCCCGGCGCGGCGCCGTCATCGACCGCGCGACGCACGCGATCGAAGGATTCGGGGAGACGCTGCCACTCATCGATCAGGATTGGCCGATCACCTTCGATGAGTCGCGACAGGTCGGCTTGGGCGATGGAGCGCTCGGCGTCGTCGTCGAGCCGGTAAACCGTCACCGCCCTCCGCAGCGCGGTGGCCGTCTTGCCCACGGCCTTCGGACCCTCAAGAGCTATCGCCGGCAGGCCACCGAACAGTTCGTCGAGCTCGGTGTCGACGACGCGCCGTTGATAACGCGCGTCGGCAGCATCGCTTGAACCCTGTTTCTTTGCGCTCTCCACGCCTCTACTATACAGTTCCGCAAGACACTACAGAACAGTGGCGCATATCACTACAAGACACCTACGCGGGCACGAACCTCTGCGCGGCATCCAGCGACTTTGTGGTAGTCGACGCGATCGACGACGACGCCCGGCCTTCTACCGCCGCGCGCAGGAGGCCAGACAAGCGCTGAAGCTGCGGCTCGGCCGCCGCCTGCCATGGGCCACGTGCCGACCAGCAAGAAGCAGCTACGCCACCGGCCGATGTGGCCTATTCGACCAGTCGTATCGGCCTCGCGGTGGCATTACCCGGCTGGTAGAAGATCGCTGCCTGTTGTCAGAGTTATGTTGCGATCAAAAAGAGAATTGGAGAGGCCACTCATCGACGTCCGGGCCGGGCCGCCGAGAGAGCGGGTGGGATCAGAGATCACGACACCCGCCACGAACAGGAAGCTCCGCTTGACCACTCCTTCACCGGGTGAGGTCATGCCGCAACGATACTCGGCGCAATTGCCGGGGGTGCGGCGCCCGCGACGGCTGGCTTACGTCAGCTGACGCGGCGAAGCTTGGCGAGCGGCACGACGACGATACGGTCGAGTAGGGGCTCCGGCGGCATGGACGTAACCTCAACCAATGCCTTGTCGTTATCGAGCAGCTCGACCACTCCGCCCCTGGAGCCAGCGGGAGCTGTTTCAACGGCGTCGGTCAGCTCGACCGCATCGAACAAGGTGATCTCGTGGATGGCCGGCATGAGGTTCATGTTAGGGGGTTGGGAACGCTGTTACCAGACGTGGCGCCGCCCCAGCGTCGGCGTAGTGCCACGCAGACCGAACCGTCGAAGTCCGCCCTTCGATCGTCAGGACGATGTGGACCTCGCAGCTCACACCAACATCGAGCTTACGAACCGATGAGATGGGGGCATCGAGCACCGCATCGGCGATCGCATGCCATATCCGCACAGAGTCCTCTCGGTGCACGCGGAAGATTCGTTCCCATTCCCGACCATGACCCCGATCGGCGAGAATCCACTCAGCCCACTTCTCGGGCGTCGTGTACGCCTCGGCGGCGCGGGGCAGGGGCTGGCCGATGATTGGGGTTGGCATGCCCGCGAAGCGTACGCCGTGGGTGCGTCGGCCTCTCAACGCTCGCCACCCACCGGCCGCGGCGGCGTGCCGCGGACGGAGAGCCTGTGCGAGGCCGTGAGGGGCATAGCACAGGCCCGCCGCGCCGCGCGGGCGAGCGTCGGTGTGGGGACCGTGCTGCGCCGCTATATGGCCGGACACGAGCACCTGGCGGCGGCACTGCACGTCTGATCCACGACGAGCCCTCCCGCGAGGAGCTGCAAGCCGGCCTCGAGGTAGCCGAGAAGCTCATGGGCACGCCTCCAGAGCTCCACTGAGACCGTGGACCCGTAATCGCTCGCCAAGCTCCGTCGCCGGCTCGAAGTCGTGGTCACCATGCTTGCGAGGGCGCCGGTCAGACGCGCTCACCCGACACCGTTCCCTTCAGGGAGTTGGTGGCAGCGGCGCATGAAATCGCCGAACATCGGTGCGGTGTAGGCGTAAACCCCGTGGTCGTCGCGGTAGATAAGGTTGCCGTCGATCAGTCGTATGAGACTCTGGGCGAGCGCACCGGTCGAGCGGCTGGCGGCGGCGTCGAGGTCCGCCTTCGTAAACCGCTCGCCGCCCAATGACGCGGCGACTCGCAGCGTGCCCTGATCGGCCTGGCGGGCATCGCGATAGCGCGGCTCGAAGAACTCCTCGTCGAGGCTGTGCTGGATCGTGCGGCGCTCACGCGCGTAGAGCTCCGAGGTGATCGTCGTGGCGTCCAGGAGGTCGGCCGCATCCCAGAGAGCCTCGCCGAACCACTGGATGAAGTACGGGTAGCCGTCGACGTCGCGCGCGATCCGCTCGGCGACGCCGGGTGCGTAGGCGATGTCATCGGCCGGGCGCACAAGCGCCTGGGCGGCTGCGCTGAGCTTCTCTGGCGGTAGGGGCTTGAGCGGGAGGTTGCCGATCTCCTCGGCGCGGAACAGACGCTCGGCGTTGCTGCGCGCCGCATGGATGTTGCGTGTCAGCGGCGGCAGGCCGCAGAGGACCAGCATCACGGGCGAGGGGTGCTCATCCTCGTCCTGGACGGCCACGAGCGCTGAGAGCAGCGCTCCCAGAGGGAATTGGCGCTTGGCGTGCCGGTCGTAGACGCTGTGGGCCTCGTCGAACAGGAGCGCGACCCCGCGGCCCTGCGCTTGGGCGATCTCCCCGATCTGTGTGAGCGCCACCCGCAACCGGTCCTCCAGCAAGGAGGAGGCGGGCTGCTCGGCGGCGGCTCGCAGCGAGACCGTCACGCCCTCGGCGAGCTGCACCTGGACCTGACCGATCGCCTTTGCGGCGGCGGCCAAGCGGCTCCTTATCTTCGCCTTGACGCTGAGCGCCTCGATCGCCTCTTGCAGATATCCGGCGAAGGCCGTCGCAAAGTCGATCTCGTGACACAGCCGAGCGCTCCAGTCGCGGCGGACCACGACCCACTCGTGGCGCCTGGCGATCCGCTCGTACTCCTTAGAGCCTATCCGGATAACCCCATGACGCCCATCTGTTGCCAGGTGATCAGGGCGAGGCAGAACTTCAGCAGGGCGTCGTGGTTGACGGGCTTCTTTGACCAGCGGATCAGCAGGGCGCGGTAGCGGTTGATCCAGGAATGGATGCGCTCCACGACCCAGCGACGGGCTCGGTGGCCGAGATCCTTTCGTAGTTCCAGTGCCTCCTCGCCACGACTGCGGATATGTGCCGTGAAGTCAAGACCCTCAAGGAGCTCGCGGATGAAATCGTGATCGTAGGCCTTGTCCAAGCAGACGCCCTGGGGATGCTCCTCGGTGGGTCCGGGACGATCGATGGGGACACTCTGAATGGTCTCCTCGGCGAGCTTGCAGTCGTTGCGGTTGGCGCCTTCGATCGCCAGGCCGACTGGGATTCCCGCGGCCTCGCACATCACGCTGCGCTTGACACCGAGCTTGCCGCGATCGGTCGGGTTCGGCCCTGTCTTCCCGCCTCCCAACGGGCTTTTCCCATCGATCCATCGATCGACAGCCAGCTCCAGTCGATCCCCACCTCCTCGTCGTAATCACGCAACGCCTGTTCCCACAGCGCATCGAAGAACCCCGTCTGCTGCCACTCCTGGAAGCGATCGTGCGCGGTGGAGCCCGAGCAGATCCCGGTCGCGTCCAGCGCACGCCACTGACAGCCGGTGCGCAACACAAAAAAGATCCCATCGAGTATCACCCGGTCCGGCACCCGCGGGCGCCCACCACCAAACCTGTGCGTATTGACGTGCTCGGGGATCAGCGGCTCGATCCGCTGCCACATCTCATCCGGGATCCGAAACACACCCGCCATCGTGCGGCGCTTTGAACCCTCCACCGGCGCATCATCGCCGACAGGCCCCGACATCTGAGGTGCTGCAAGGTTGTTGTCCATGCAGGCCAGCTACGACGGCACACCCCCGAACCCTGCCTGGTTATCCGGATAGGCTCTTAAGCAAAACCGTCTTTCCGACCCCGCGCAGCCCGGTGACACGCAAGTTGCGCCGCTTCTCCGGGTAGTCCTCGAGCATCCGCTGAAACCTGTGGATCTGCTGCTCGCGACCCGCCAGATAGGGCGGGCGCGTGCCGACGCCGGGACGGTATGGATTCTTCGCCATCACAGAAAATTAGCAGACCTCACAGATTCTTGTAAAGTCTTGTGTGTTTCGATAAGCTCGCGTCGGTGTGCGCCAAGAGCACCGCCGGGCTGTGTCGCAGCGCCCCCCAATCGTTACAGTCCCGCGCGATGATCCTCGTCTGCCACCGCACGTGAGCGACCCCCGCCCCGACGGGCGCATACCGATCCTCTACCTCGCCCCGTGGGTGGGCTACGGCGGCTCGGACACGGGCACGATCGACTGGTTTCGCCATCTCGACCGCGAGCGCTTCGCCCCCTACCTGATCACCACGCAGCCCTCCGCCAACGAGCGGCTGGCGGAGGTCTACCCGTATGCCGAAGAGGTCTGGGCGCTCCCGGAGCTCCTCGGCGGCCAGCACGTGCCAGGCTTCGTGTTCGACCTGATCCACACCCGCGGGATCGGGCTCCTGCACATCATGAACGCGCGGGTCGGCTTCGACCTGCTCCCCGACCTGGCCGCGTTGCCGCACCCCCCCGGGGCCGTGGTCCACGCAGCGTGCCGGTGTTGGAGATCGCCGCGATCATGTTGGTCTTGAAGCGCTGGCCGGTGCCTTTGACGACGGGCGTATGCCCCACCGGGGACCATGAGGTCCCGGTGGTGTGGTCTGAGCGCATACCCATCTCATCAGCCCACAAAATCTCCGCGCCCTGCTCACGAGCGCGCTTGGCGACCTGCGGATAGGTCTCTACCAGCCACGCCTTGACCTTGGCGTCAGACTGCGTCCACGGTCCGATCTGATCTGAGCGCGTCTTCGCCGCAGGCGACGACCACAGGCAAATAACACCCCGTTGGGTTGAGCGGGACCCATTCGGTACGCGCCACCCATCCCAGCCTTCGATACGATGCCCCGCCGTGAGGGGCCAACCACCGGCGCACCATCGGGCACGGCGAGGACGGCGACGGTGGCAATAGCCCACAGGGCGGGCCAACCGAGCGAGTCGCTGCGCCAAGCGTGCGCCACCGTGGTGGAGCAACTGCGCGCACGCAGCGAGGAGGTGGCACAGGCCATACACGCACACATCCTCGAAACGGTGCCCCACGCGGACAGCGCAGAGGACCCCGACTACCGCCAGGGGGTGAAACGAGCGATCGAGGCGCTGCTGCAATACACGTTCGACGGACTCACGCGGGGACCGGAACTCTCGCGCGTGGCACCCCCCGCCGCGGCACTCGCACAGGCCCGCCGCGCCGCGCGGGCAGGCGTGGGCGTGGGGACCGTGCTACGCCGCTACCTGGCCGGGCACGAGCACCTCAGCGAGCTGATAGCCGAAGCGGCCGACGCCGACGGGCGGGCGGGCCGCGAGCAGGTGCTTCGCCAGCTGCGCACCCGCCAAGCGACGCTGGTGGGCGAGCTGACGGAGGCGATCGAACGGGAGTATGAGCGCGAGCACGAGCGCCTGGCCTGCACACCCGAGCAACGTCGCTGGGAGATCGTGCGGCGGCTGCTCGCCGGCGAGACGCTCGACGCCGCGGACACGGCCGCGCTGGGCTACCAGCTCGACGGCCGCTGGCACGTGGGCGTGGTGCTCAGCGGAGACCACGCGGAGGAGGCGATACAGGCGCTGAAGCTAAAGCTGGGCCGCCGCCTGTTATGGGCCAGGTGTGAGCCGGGCATGGTGTGGGCGTGGCTGGGGGGCGATCAACGCAAGCCGGCCGCACCAGAGATCGAGCGGCTCGCAACCGCCCATCAGGAAACGCCTGTGACGGTGGCGATCGGCGAGCCCGGGAGGGGACTGGAGGGCTGGCGACTCACCCACCACCAGGCCCGCGAAGCGGTGGCGCTGGCCACCCGCACACCCAGCCACGTTGGCCGCTACGGCGACGCGCCGCTGCTGGTGGCGGCGCTCAACAACGACACGCTGGCGCAGTCGCTCGCGGTTTTCCTCGCACGACTGGACTGTCTGGGCAACGGCACCAAGCTGCGCCGCACGCTACGCGCGTACCTCGACCTCCAGTGCAACGCCACCTCAACCGCGGCGCTGCTGAAAATAGGCAGGCACACCACCGAAACCCACATACGTACAGCCGAGGAACTGCTCGGCCGCACACTCAGCAGCTGCCTGCCCCAACTACACACTGCGCTGGCGCTGGACGAGCTGGAACACGCCACCGAACTCGGCGACACGCACCCAGCATCGGCGTAAATCCCAAAGCGCCGAGTAACGAGCAGCGACTTTCACCGGCCAATGCGGCCGATTCGATGAGTCGCATTGGCCTCGCGCCGGCTGAACCCGGCTGATAGAAGATCGCTGCCTGTTGTCAGAGTCGCGTTGCGATCAAAAGAATGGGGAGAGGCCACTCATCGAAGTCCCGGGCAGACCGCCGAGAGAGCAGTTGGGATCAGAGATCGTCCACGTGGGCGCGCTGCCGGAGCAGAGGTCCCGAGCAGGCTGCGTTGGAGCGGAGCATCCGGATCATGCAAGCGTTCGTGGAGGTCCTGGCCGAGCGCGGGTACGCGGGCGCCACGATCGGACCGGTGGTCAGACGGGCGAGGGTCTCGACCCGCACTTTCTATCAGTGTTTCGATGGCCTGGAGGCGTGTCTGATCGCGGTCATGGACACCGCTCTGGAAGAGGCTGTTGCGCTTGTCTCGCGGGAGCTCAAGGAGGCTGGCCGCTGGCAGGACGGGGTGCGCTCAGCGCTTGCCGCGATGCTGAGCCACTTCGATCGCGAACCCGCGCTGGCGCGCGTGTGTATCGTGGAGATACTGGCGGGCGGCCCGGTGGTGCTCGCACATCGCGAGCGGCTGATCCAGGCATTTCGCGTGCCGGTCCTTCAGCGGATCGAAAGGGACGTGCCGAACGTGTCGCCACTGACCGCGGAAGGCGTGATGAGCTCCGTGCTCGGGATCATGCACGCCCGCATCGTCACGGCAAAGCCCGGTCCGTTCATCGAGCTGCTCGGCCCGCTGATGGGTCTGATCATGGCGCCGCATCTCGGTGGGCGGCGCATCGAGCGCGAGATCGAACGGGGAAACGAAGTCGCACGGGCGATCGCGGCAGGAGATTCCTGCTGGCGCCCGCCGGCCCTAGGCCCGGGCCATGACGCGGGGTGGAGCAGCGAGCACACTGCGGCTCTCCCCGCGAGCTTTGGCAACCCATTCGCCCGTCGCCCGCGTGAATGCCTCCTCTTCCTCGCGCAGCATCCGGACTCGAGCAACCGCGAGATCGCCACAGGCATCGACATCGCCCACCAATCACACATCTCGAGGCTCCTGACATACCTGTTACGAAAGAACCTCGTCACCAAGTGCTCTGAGGGCAGCGGCAAGCGCAACGCCTGGCGACTCACACCACGCGGCGAAGAGATAGCGCGGGCACTGCGATAGACATGAATTTGGTTCTACGTCGCGATCATGTTGGTGTGTCGGTGCACAAAGAGCGTACCGCTCAGCTCGCCTTCGAGTCCGAGCTCCTCGATCGCCTCGCGCACCCCTGGATAGTCAGGATGGGTATAATCATCGAAAAGTATCGGCGCTCCCGGGCGTAGATACGGCTGCCATGCCCGCACCTCTGCGATCGTGTGCTCACGTGTGTGCGAGGAGTCGATGTACAGCAGATCGACTGGCTGCTGGTCCCGGGGGCCGGTGCAGCCGGGTGCAGCGACCAATTCGATTCGCTCCCTGACGTTCGGCGCGACAAGGCCTAGGTAACGCTTCGCTTCCTCGCGTTCGATCACGTCATAAGTGATGACTCGCCGTCGACGATCGTCAAGCGCAAGCGTGATCGCTGTCCACGCGGTCGCCGTACCGAGCTCCGCGACTCGACCGAGACCTTTTGTCATTTGAAGCAAGACTCGCATGTCCGCCGGCCGCGTCACCGATACCAGGCTGAACTGATCATTTGTGCGCCACGCCAGGCGTCGCGCGCGCCAGTGAAACCACAGCACGCGCGGCCGAAGTCCCCGCAATCCCCACATCCAGCCCAGGTCTCGTCGCAGCCTCCGCAGCCACGCGCGGGCAGAATCAATGCGCCCCATCTCAACCATTTTACTACGCGCCGGGTGGCGGCGCGGAAAGGTCGGGGGCTTGAGTATTGTTGTGCAGTGCTTGCTGCGTTTCCGCCAAATATACCCCGAGCTTCAGGACCCGCAAGTTCAGCCCACCGAGCTTCACACAAGTGGAATGCTGGCCGGCCCCCGTTTTTCGGTCCACCACGTGTGAGAGTCGGTGGTTTGGACCCCGTTCTCGTGGATACGGGTTGACTCGTGGAGTGTATGTGATGTAGCGGTTGGGCCGGTGGGCATGTGGGCAACGCGAAGCGTTGTCCAAGCGGTGTGGGCAGCTTGCTGTCCACACCGCGCCATGTCCACGGGCCGCAGGGGGCGATGGGAAAGGGGTGCCCGGCCCCGGGGTTATGCCGCTACGCGGTTGATGCTCTCGGTGGCGGTGTACGCACCGGCGAACGCGACCGGGGTGCGCATCCCGAGCGCGGAGTGCGGGCGGCGGTGATTGTAGTCCTCTTGCCAGTCGCCGATCACCACGCGCGCCTCGGCTAAGGAGAAGAACTCCTCGACGTCCAAGAGCTCGTCGCGGACGCGGGAGTGGAAGCTCTCCACGAATGGGTTCTGCCACGGTGAGCCGGGTTCGATGAACGCAGTTCCGGCCCCCGAGAGCGTGCACCAGTCCCGCAGCGCGTGCGCGGTCATCTCCGGCCCGTTGTCGCACCGCAGCAGCTCTGGTGAGCCGCGCTCGCCGCACAGCCGCTGCAGTGAGCCGACGACCGTCTCAGCGTCGATGCTGCGCGCCACCAGCATCGCCAGCGACTCGCGGGTGAACTCATCAACGATGTTCAGCAGCTTCAACGCCCGCCCGTCGCTGGTCTGGTCGAACTGGAAGTCGAACGCCCATACGTGGTTGGGACGCTCGGCGCGCAGCCGCTCGGCTGGAACGGTCGAGGAGCCCAGCCGTCGGCGCTTGCGCTTGCGCACAGGGACCCGCAGCCCCTCCTCGCGCCACAGCCGCTGCACCCGCTTGCGATTCACATCCCAGCCTTCCTCACGTAGATGGTGGTGCGCGCGGCGGTATCCCCACCGCGGCCGCTCCACCGAGAACTTGCGCAGCTCGGCGCGCAGCGCCTGGTCCTCCTCGGCACGCTTGGGCTCGTAGCGCTCCGTGGAGCGATGCTGCCCAACAACCCGGCATGCCCAGCGCTCGCTGACGCCGAGACGGTCGCGCAGCATCGCGACCGCCCGACGCCGACGGACTGGGCCTACCAATTTCCCGAGGAGATCTCCCGAAGCGCGCGGTTCTCAAGCGCCTGGTCAGCCACGATCGCCTTCAACCGCTGGTTCTCGCGCTCCAACTCCTTCAACCGCTTGACGTCCTGCGCCTTCATCCCGCCGTACTGGTTACGCCAGCGATGGAACGTCTGCTCGGAGACCTCGAGTGCCTTGGCGACCTCCGGGATGCCCTTGCCCTCGCCGAGCATCCGCTCGGCCTCCCGCAGCTTGCGGATGACCTGCTCCGGCGTGTGCCTGCGTCGCTTCATCAGAGTTCCTTTCTCGCCCATCATCGCGGGCGCAAGAAACTCTCACAAGGGCCGGACCGAATTCAGGGGGTCAGGCCAATGCCACTTGACCCGAGCGAGGCTCTCGGGCCGTTAACTTCGCAAGCAGGAGCATTTTCTCGCGGTTAACTCTTGCACTCATCGCCAGGGTCGGAGAAGATCACGCCGACGGCAAGGCCGTCGGTCAACAGACGAGCGCCGGAATGTCCGTTCAGAATTCGGCGCCGAATCGATATGGTGGGAGCATTTACGGATGAGATCTCTGGGCAAGCAGAAGCATTATCTACTCAAGGCTATAACGATAGGGCGACGTGAGTCGAGTGACCGTCGCTGGATGGGTTTCATGATATGTCGCAAGATGCTCGTCACAGCACTGCCTGTAATTCTCTTGCTGGGTGCTGCGTCTGCGGCATCCGCTACCTCAAACTTCTACTGGTACGGGGAAAACGACTCGACCTGTTGGCAAACCGGGCAGCTTGGATCGTCCTCATCTGCGTGTGACTCTGTTGGCAGCGACTATCTGGCCGTTGGCGGCGGACTCAAAGGCGGTCTTGCTCATATGGATGAAGTTAGCGAACACGGGATTGGCGAAGACATCGAACTATCGTCCGACGGAGATTATTGCAATTACTACAAGGTCGGGGACGATATCACCCGCCAGGAGACAAATAACCAGGGCGGCTACACAGGCTACACAACCCCAACACCGTACGGCAGCTACCAGGAGAGCGACGCGCACGGGGACGCGTGCCAGGCGAACGGCGCTGACTGGGGTCAAGAGGTTCGTGATGAAGTAGCAGGCAACAACTGCTGGAACACATGTGGCATGCATCACTATGTCTCTTTTCACGAACAGGGCCTCAATGATCGGCCCTGGGCCGGTTCGTTCGGTGAACCGTCACTTGTGGTCTCCGCTGAAGCCGATCCCGGTACATTCAACCCTTATGGTACGAAAAGCGTTGGTGCTTGGGGATACGTTTGTCCGGTCGTGGAGGATGCAACTACTGGCGACGTGCTCGAGTACTGCCTGCAAGAGTGGCGTTCCAAATACAACACCGCAGAATGGGCTAACGAGAGGGTAGCGAGCTGCTCCGGAGGCGGAGGCCATAACCTCGACACTCTCGTCAGTATGTTTTATCCCGGTACGCAATACGCAACCGAGTATTCGGGCTCAGCCAACACCTTCGTTCTCGAATCGAGCGCCTGGAGACACTATACGGCTGGCATCACGACAAGCAACCTCCTGAACGCGATCAACGCCGACAAAAGCGTCTGCGGTCGCCCACTCTCCACCAACCCCGCAAACTACGCACTCATCGGAGTCGAGCAAGGCGTAGAGGGTTGGCGCGAACTCAAAGTGTTGGCCGGTAGCTCAAGGAACCTGCAACTCTATACCACCTACCAGCCACTCCCTCCCGAAGCAACTACCAGCGCTGAGACTGAAGTCCGTCAGATGCAAGCAACATTGAACGGGACCGTCAACCCCAAGGGCGCAGACACGCACTACTATTTTCGGTACGGAACAACCGCAGAATATGGTTCGTCCACGTCTTCAACCGATGCTGGTTCCGGTCAAAGCGCGCTCAAAGAGAGCGCTACGATCAGCGGCCTTCAGCCCGACACCACCTACCACTACCGTATCGTCGCGGCCAACGAAGGAGGAACAGTCGAAGGGAAAGACGAAACGTTCGAAACTCCGTTAATGCCTAGGGCGTCGATAGTGGAATGGGACGGTACTCAGCATGTCTACTATCGAGGTTTCAACGGCCAGTTGCGTGAATGGTCTTGGAACGGTTCAAAATGGAGCCAGCATGGTTGGGGATACGAAAACGAACTTGCAGGAGAACCGTCGGCTATTCTGCATAGTAATGGCAATATTGATGTCTACTACCGCAACACAAAAGGGCAGATTGGGCAATGGTGGTTTGGCCCCAACTGGGCATCTGAATGGAACCAACATAATTGGGGTTACGAAAACGAAGTAGCGGGGGACCCGTCGGCTATTGTTCTTCCGAATGGTACCAGTGACGTTTACTATCGCGATACGAAAGGACAGATGGCGTCCTGGTGGTACGGAGTGAACCCAAACTCGGAATGGAACCAACATGATTGGGGTTACGAATACGAAGTAATTGGCACTCCGTCGGCTGTCGCGCACAGCAACAACAATATCTCTGTCTACTATCGCAATAAAGCTGGGCAGCTGGGAGAATGGTGGTATGGAGTTAGCCAGTACTCAGAATGGAACCAACACAACTGGGGCTACGAAAAAGAAGTGGCCAGTAATCCGTCAGCTATCGTGCTTCCCAATGGCAGCACCGATGTCTACTATCGCTCCAATAGTGGGCAGCTTGGACAATGGTGGTATGGAGTTAGCCAGTACTCAGAATGGAACCAACACAACTGGGGCTACGAAAAAGAAGTGGCCGGGACTCCCTCGGCGGTCGCCCACAGCAACAACACGATCGATGTCTATTACCGGGCCACGAACGCCCAGATCGGGCAATGGTGGTATGGTGCCAACCAATCCTCAGAATGGAACCAACATAGCTGGGGTTATCCGGGCGCCGTTGGTGGAGATCCGTCGGCGAGTGCAATTGCCAGCGGGGGCGAAGATATCTACTACGGTGGAACTAATTTGCAGATGTGGCAGTGGTGGATCAATGGATCTTCGTGGAACCTTTCCGCAGTCGGGTCCTGGTAGCAATTACAGCCGTCGGCTAGGCGAGGCGAGCCCCATGGTCAAAGGCATACCTGTCGCGCCCGTGGTATAAACGAGCGTCAATGAGAAGACGTACGGTAAGCGTGGCAATCCTCGCGGCCTACGCCGCCCTCGCCGGTGCTTGGGCAATGACAAATCCGCCGTTCGCGGCGCCTGATGAGGCCAACCACTATTTGCGTGCAGTAGGGATCCGCGACGGCTCGCTGGTGGGCAGGCGGACTCGCGACACCAACCCAACGCTGGACACCAAGCAGTTGGCCTGGACGAATCAGGCCACACGCTCGGTAGTGGTCCCGCCCGGCCTTGCACCGGGCGGCTTCGCTTGCGAGCTGTCGAGCGAGACCAAATCGGCCGCCTGTACGCTGGCCGCAACACCAAATCGGGGGGCGATCCGCGCTAATACTGAGGTCGGGACCTACCAGCCACTTCCGTATCTGCTGCCCGCCGCAGTACTCGGTGCCGACCACCATGCGGGCGGCTCATTGCGCGTAGCTCGCTTGGCGATGGTCGCCCTATGGCTTTCAGCTCTTGCTGCCGCCATCTGGGCGCTCTGGGACGAGGAGCTCGGCGTGGCGTCGCTTACAGGGCTAGTGGTCGCAATCACGCCGATGGTGATTTTCATCGGGGCGAGCGTCAACGGATCGAGCCTTGAGATCATCAGCTCGATTGCATTCTTCGCGAGCCTGTTGCGACTGGTACGCCCGGACCCCACGCGGCTGCCAACCAGGGCATGGATGTTCGCTGGCACAAGTGGGGTGGTGCTTGCGCTGAGTCGCTCCCCCGGCCCGATTTGGGTTGTTCTCGATATGATAGTTGTCCTTTTTCTGACTGGCTGCAGGCCGGCTCGGTCAGCATTCCGTACCGGCGGCCGTTCAGCGTTTTTAGCTGCGGCTGCGGTGCTCGCTGGGATCGGCTTGAACCGCCTTTGGGAAGCCGCATATGGTCCGCATGTGCAAATCACGTGGCTTCCTAAACTCGAAAGCCTGCAAGCCGGACGGAGAGAGGTGATGCGGTCGCTTCAGGAGATCGTCGGGCGTTTCGGCTATTTGAACGTGCCACTGCCCACAGCCATTGTCATCGCGTGGACGCTATTGGCACTGACGCTTGTTTGGTTCGGCTTACAGGCTGCCGATCGCCGCAGCCGCATTGTGCTCGCGGTGGCCGTGGTAATCACCTTCCTCGGCCCGATCTATCTCTTCGCGTCGGTGATCCGAAACACCGGCTTCGGCTTGCAGGGCCGCGACTACCTGCCGATCGTCTCCGTCCTGCCGATTCTCGCGTTCGAGTTGAT
Source organism: uncultured Solirubrobacterales bacterium (assembly GCA_963833205.1). Classification (GTDB taxonomy): domain Bacteria; phylum Actinomycetota; class Thermoleophilia; order Solirubrobacterales; family Solirubrobacteraceae; genus Palsa-744. Next base: position 17,820 of record CAWHWZ010000006.1, read on the forward strand.
CCGCCGCCGTCCTCCGCCAGCTCGGACTCTAGCCTCGCTGTTTGCGATTATTACTTCGGCGGCGGCCACCATGCAACTCGTCGCGTGGTGGATCAACTCGCGACGCTACGCCGTCGGCTCGAACGGGCCATGGTGGTTCCTTTCCCACGCCCAATGGAGCCCGCCGGTGGGATGGGGACTGTGGATAGCAGTGGTCCTCGCGGGGGCGCTCACGTTAGCGGCGTCCGGGTTTGGCGCTATGCGAAGTGCCGTGCTGAGTACCACCTTGCCATATCAGTCCCCGCACGGTTACGAGTGATTCCCCGGTTGCAGGTTCACAGGAAGCGCGCCCACCTTGGCGCCAGAAGGACCAGCACCATAGCCTTTAAGTAGCAAGAACCCCGAGCTGCGTTGCTGCGTCGGTGCATACAGGTTTACTATTCACATAAAAAACAGTCCCTGCGGCAATGTCGACGAAATCCGCCGGGTAATTTGCCTGCCAACTCGGCGAGCTTCCAGGGGCGCCGATAAGAATTTGTGTTGGTCTGCATGTGATATGCAGCCCTAGCGCCATCGGATATGCTTTAAGGGTCGGATCGTGCCACATTAGCTGCACCGCTGAGTTTAGATCCCAGGTCACGGAGAATACCGTTATCCCGGGAGCTGTTTCAGTGAGTGCGTCAAGTGTAACCAAACTGGTGCCGCGTGGTGGTGGGGAGATATGTGTGCGAAGCGTTGTCAGAATCACGTGCTGGAGTACGTTCGACTGGTGCCAGGCTTCCTCGTCCGTGTCGATATGTCGTACATAGCCCACACCGATCACTACTGTCACGAGCGCAGTCAACGTACCTATAAGTAGGTACGAGGATCGAAGCCCCCTGAACACGAGTATCCCGACCAGCGCCGCCGAAGAATAAACGATAAGGGCATAACCGATCGCCGCGATGTCGTTCACTCGGTTGCCGACTCCGACTTGTAGCGGTACGTAGTAGATATTTGACGGTACCAGAAAGACGTAGCCAAGGCCGACCAACAACACCCCGGCAGCGGCTACGATCAGCCACCGTCGAAGTGCGCAACGGGCCTCATCACCAGGCCTGAGCATATAAATCACCACAAAGGCAAGCGTCAGAATGGCGGCAATCATAACCAGTACAGTCGCGTTACGGGGTGTCCCATAGGGAAGCAACGAATGCGTCAGCAACGTAGCTGACTGAGAGAAGATCACATGCGCATGTTCGCCCATCTGAGCAAGGCTGGTCAGTTCGTGTTCATCGATACCCTGCACCAGTGGAATTGCGTGCAATGTGAATACGATTATTATTATTGCAAGCACGACGACGTCGATACCCCATTGACTCAACGCTCGGCGAGGATACGCTCGCGTGAAATATAGTGCACCGCTGGCGAGGCCGATCGGTATCACCAGCTCGTAAGAGAGGATTCCTGTCGCGATCAGTGCAAGGCCAAGAACTCGCAGTGGGAGGCGAATGGGCTCTCCGTTGGCCATGGCACGCAGGTTGAATAGACAACCTAGCAGCACACAGGCCACCGCAAAGGAGAGCTCCGAAGCTCCGATCCATAGCCATGTCGCATCAGATGCGGGAAACAACAACGTCAGCCCGGCGACAGCGACGGCGGCCAGCCACGAGAAACGGAGCTCTCGCAGAAGACCGTAAAGGATGGCCACAAGCAAGAAACGCATCGCCGCCGAAAGGGCCAGCATCAACTTGACGTGACTTCCGAGCAGGGTATAGAGGGTCGCGAGGTAGAAACCGCCTACTGGCCTGCGAACGTCCCGACTAATCAAGTAGTGGAGCAAGCCGCCAAAGCCAGTGAAGTGCGCTTGGGCGCGGAGGGTCCAGTCGTCGGACATAAGACCGCCGTTCAGGACATGCGGGCCACAAATAACCACAGCCAGGATGGCGAGAATCGCTATCGCGCCTGCGTCTTGGTGGCCCTCGATGCGCACAAGGATGGCTGGCGAGGGCCGTGCATGCAAGATCGCCGAGCGTAGGGGACCGGCTTGCTCGCGCTGCCCATTGGCCGTGGGTTGAGCCGATGCCGATAGAGATGCCGTCGGGGGCGTGAGCGACCTTTTGTCGGTGGGGTTCATGCTAGCGGGAGGATCATATCCCGCGCACGAGCGGGATAGCGGGCACACCGGCCACCACCGCGCCCGGCGCTACATCGCGCGTCACCACCGCCCCTGCCCCCACCGTGGCGCCGCGTCCGACCGTGCGATCGGGGAGGATCGTGGCGCCAGCGCCCACGAATGCTTCCATGCCAACTTTCACACGGCCGCCAATCGTGGCGTTTGGGGCGATAACCGCGCCGGCCTCCAAGTGTACGTCGTGATCGAGCACGGCGGCTGTGTTCACCATCGCCGCCTCACCCACCAACGCATCGGAACCAACGATGACCCCGCAAAGCAGCTGTGCGCCCGGCTCGCAGCGAGCGCTAGGCGCAACCTGGACGGTGGCGTGGCGGACCACGGGAAGCGCCAACCCGGCCCGGACGATCCCGCGGGCGATGTCGCCGCGGCCCCTGGGGGCTCCAAATCCCAGCAACACGCCTTCGGCGCCCTGCGCTCGCAGTCGCTGCAGGTCATCGATCCCACCCAGCACCTTCAGTCCTCTGACAGATCGGCCGCGATTCTCAGGCATATCGTCGATCAGGCCGATCACCGTCAGCTCAAGATCTGCTTCACACAGCTCCAGCACAACCTTCGCGTGACCGTCGGGACGCGAACCGTAGATGAGGACTTTCACCGCACCACTCTATCTCACCACGCCCGCCGCCATCGAGCTGTACAGCGGCAGCATACGCGGCGCGATCCTCGCGGGTCAGACCGCCGACAGACGCATGGGTTAGCCTGGGCCTATGACTCCAGCCGAAGACGACCCTCGGGCTCCTCTGAGATTCCAGCGCCCATCGCTTCCCAGCGCAAAGCGCATCGAGCTGTATCTCGCTCGCTCCCGCCAAGCACGCTGGTTCAGCAACGAAGGGCCGTGTTGGCGACTACTGAGCGAACGTTTGGCTGACGTGGCGCAGGCCCACTGCGTTCCGGTCGCCAATGGCACTGTCGGGTTGATGGCGGCCATTGCCGCGGTCGGGGACGGTCGCCGACGCGGCGTAGCCGCTGCGCTCTTGCCGTCGTTTACGTTCGTCGCCTCCGCCCAGGCGACGATCTGGGCCGGTATGCGTCCACGGCTCCTGGACATCGACTCCGCGCACTGGCACCTGGATCCTGCGCTGTTGGAAGACGAGCTCCGCCGCGCCCCCACCGACGTCGGGCTGGTGCTGGCGGTATCGACGTTTGGCACTCCGCCCCCCGCCGAGACCCGCACGCGGTGGGAACGGGCCTGCAGACGCGAAAACATCCCGTTGGTGGTCGATTCCGCGTCGGCATTCGGCGCCATCGCCGACGACGGGGTACCGGTCGGCTCGCAGGGCGACGTGGAGGTGGTTTCCTTTCACGCCACCAAGCCATTTGCGATCGGCGAGGGAGGAGCGGTGTTCACGCGCTCTCGCGCCCTCTACGAACGCGTGAAGATGGCTGTCAACTTCGGCTTCAAGTCCGATCACACGGTCGGCTTTGAGGTCGGCTTAAACGCAAAGATGAGCGAGTTGCACGCTGCCACGGCGCTGGCGGTGTTAGACGAATACGACGCGATTCTCCAAAATCGTCGCCGGCACGCGTGCGAACTGCGTCGCCAAGCCCAGCTGCCGGTGACATGGCAGGACGGGTGTGAGCGCTCGACTTGGCAGTTTGTACCCGTGGCGTTCGCAAGCCCCAGGGAACGAACGGACGCCCTCGCCCGCTGCCAAGGCGTGGTCGAGGTCCGCACCTACTACGACCCCATCCATGCAATGCCCATGTTTTCACACCTACCCACTGGTCGTAGCGGCACACCGCAAACGGATAGTCTGTCCGCCCGCATACTGTGCATGCCAATGGCTAACGACCTGAGCCAGGGCGAGCGTGACCGGATCGCATCGATGCTGTCCGCACAGCCTGAGCGGCAGGCTGCGGCAGTTCGAACCACTACCACCTGGTAAGCGGGTACGGCGAGCCGCATGGGGGGCCGTCGCCACCGGCAACAGCCATGCTGTCGCCGTTCGAGCTGCTGCTGTCTACCCACCCCAGGCTGTGCGATAACGTTGGCGCATGCAGATCGTCGCGACCAAGAACCACGTCCGAGCGTACGCCGCCAGCGTTCTGGACGTTATAGACCGGCGCCGGCGGCGTGGAACGTCGACGCACGACCAGACGAAAGGCGCCGCCGATCCGCGGTTCGATTTGCGGCTCGCGGAGCTCGACAGGAAGATCACTCGCCTCCAGCAGGTCACCGACTGCCAGAACCAGTCGCTGGGTGATATCGAACGACGACTAGCTGACGTTCAAGCTCTTACCGCGCGCGCTTACGAGTACGCACAGGATTGGCCTTCTCAACTACGCCGGATTCGCGAGACAGCCGATTACCCGCAGGCGTGGAACGACGCCAATCCCCTCGTCAGCGTGCGTATTGCCACGTATCAGAATCCCGAGCTGCTTTGCAGCCGTGCACTGCGGTCTGTTCAGCGACAAAGCCACGGGAACTGGGAGTGTATTGTCGTCGGAGATGCCGACTCCGAGGTGACCGCCGAGCGGATACGTGCTATTGGCGATCCCCGCATCACGTTTCTGAATTTGCCGTTCCGTGGGCCGTACCCAGACGATCCTGCAAGTAGATGGCGAGTAGCAGGAATCCCAGCGATGAATCGTGGGACGCAAGAGGCCAATGGCATGTGGATAGCTCCCCTCGACCATGACGACGAGTGGGACGACGACCATATCGAGGCGCTGCTAAACCACGCCCGCGCTTCGGGCGCCGAGCTCGTATATGGAAAGCTTCGGGTGCGTGACGCAGCTAGTCGCCGTCTTGTCAACAATGTCGTCGGGGCCTGGCCCCCAGTCGAGGGACAATTTGGTCTCCAGGGTGCACTTTACCATGCAAGTCTTTGCTCTTTCGAGATGGACCTCAACGCTCGATTTGCAGGCGAGCCGGGAGATTGGAATCTTGCAAGGCGCATGTGGGAGGCCGGCGTGAAGTTCGCATTCCTCGATCGGGCTGTAACAACATACTATTGGACGCCCAAAGATTCCGCCGGGCGTGCTTGGCTGGAGGCCAATTTTCTCGAGTAGTGCTACCCACCCTGTAGAAAGATGACCAACCGTTGCCACTTCCGTCTTCGCCATACCGTAGACTGTTGATTCGCCATTCTCTGCCACATCAATATCTCGCATCTCCTTTACGCCCACTCTCGCCACACGCCAGAAACGGATTCACGCCATGCCACAAATTGATGCCGTATCCCCCAGCCTGCGGGACGCTATCGAAAAGTTGCTTGATTCGATCCCCGCCGACACGGGAGGAGGCGCAAGTCCGCTGAAGGCGCTGGTCCTTTCTAATCTGATCATTACGCATGGCCTGCAGCGTGCGGTCGAGATCGGCGTCTATCGTGGGCGCCTGCTTCTGCCCCTTGCCCTGACTGCCAAGTCTCGAGGCCTCGGTGAGATTATCGGCATCGATCCCTACTCTGCGCAAGCCGCCGAGCAGCACGATGAACACGCATGCCCATTCGACCTCAAGACCTGGCCTCACGGGGTCGATTGGGACGGGCTTTACGCTCAAGTCAACCGAACCATTGCAAACCATCACCTTGAGCGTTGGTGCCGGGTACTGCGCGCGCGCTCGGAGGAATCTGCGCGCGAGTTTCAGACTGGAGCTATTGATCTACTGCATATCGACGGCAACCATGACCGCGCTTCGGTGATGCGTGATGCTGAGCTTTACGTGCCAAAAGTAAAAATCGGAGGGTACGTCGTGCTTGACGATACCTCATGGGCCTCGGTTTGGCCGGTTTACCGCCAGCTACAAGCTACGCATGAATTAATTTTTCATTTATTCGACTGTCGTGGTATCTCGATGGATGGCATAGGCAACAATGACTTCGCCATTTTTCGCGTCCGACATTAGGGCTCTTTCCTCACTCATTCGCCAACCAGGGACGACGACCCTCGATATACCGTCGCCGCTGTCCAAAGTGCGCCGCCCACTTGATCTCCACAAGATCCTCCTCGCGCGGTCGGTCGGCAAACCTGTCGAGCGTATAGCCAAGGATGCCCTCGACTATGTATCCCATATCGGTGGCCTCCACTTCGGATCGGGTGATGTACTGGTCATTGAGGGCCGGGTGTCGTGAGGAGAACAGCGGACTCCACCCTGGTGACGACTTGCGACGGAGATAGCCGAGCAGTGCAGATCCATCCGCATCCTGGACCCCCTGCGCCTCAAGGCGATCCCGCGACTCGCGCCGTACCTCGATCATCGCCGTGCGTATGCGTGCGCCCGTCGCCCTCGCTGCCCACAGGCGCGGGCGTGCGCCTGCCCATTTCAATGGCGCACCCGCCCAAATCAGCTGCGACCGGGGGGATGGGCGCACACGCGACTGGGGGACAAGCTGGGAGATGAGCCAGCCCCTGCTATCTCGATACAACGGCACAAAGCCGCTGCCGGCCCTTCCCCACAGTCCACCAAGGCAGACCCTGGGCGCCCCGTCACTCTCCAATGAGTATTGATGCCGCCAGCGCAGGTGATCCGCACTACGGAAAAGAGACACGAGGCTCCATTCAACCTGTGCATCTGGCGGGTGACGAGGCTGGATGGGATAGCTCTCGATAAAACCTAACACACTAACCGGAACCGTAGCGTCGTAAAGCGGATCATCCACGCCGGCCACGAGGATATTCTCACCACTCAGGCCCTCGCGCCGCACCTCAAGAACGTCGAGCATCGGCAGCGGGGCCTGCTCGACATAGCCGAGCCCAGTATAGTCGTCGGCCAATTCGCCCTCGAATCGCGTGCGAGAATACTTCGGCAAGCCAGTATCGCATCGATCGCGCACGATAAGCCTTTGGGTTCCCGGATGAGCGAATCGGTGGACCACGCCGAGGTCGTATTCGATTTCAAATCCGTCTGGAGAAACCCGATCATTTGTGACTATGCGCCGAGGTCCGTCGACGGCGCGATGCCGAACCAAGAGTTGACACCCCGGCGGCGTCCACGTGGCTGCAGATGCCCATCTGCGCATATTGCTTTCATCCGCCACCGTTGGCAAGCTGGGAGACTCCCAGGCGGTCCACCGTTGGGTCTGACGTTCGGCCTCGTTGGGCGGCGTTGTGTATTGAAGCTCCATCGCTACTCAGCCCTCCAAGCCACTCCTCCGTCGACCTGCCATCGGAGGATGATGTCCTGAACCACACACGCAGCGTCTCCCACGGCAACCTGACACGAAGCGTCCAGTTCCCTGCGCCATGCCACCGCTCGCGGCGTCGCCCGGCCGGCGTCGGTTTCTGTCAGCAGACCCAAGTGAGGCCCCCGTCTACCGGGTACCGACGCAACCACGCAGCGCTTAAGCCTGCTGCTGCTCCAAAACAATCTGATCATTTCCTCCACAAACGTACGCCGCCTCAGACTTCGAGCGGTCCCGGCACCTCCAACAACGACAAACCGCCCGCGAGCAACATCAACGGCCGCCTCCACGTCGATCAATTCCCGATATGTAATCCCACATTCCAGCACGTCATCGCAATAGTACGCCGGCTGCCCGACGCAAAGCACCTCAAAGTCCGTACAAGTCTGGGCCGCCAATGCATCTGCCAGCGACTCGGGCCACGGCTCAGTTGTGCCATCGGCACCATCGGCGAGCACTAGCGACAAAGCCGGGGACCACTGCGCCTTTATCCTGTTCTTTTCGCGCAGAAAGAGACGAGGGTAACGGCGCGCAATATGATCATGAAATGAACTCGGACCGTAAGCTACCGCATCCACCCGACTGAAACCCTGCTTGCGGTATAGCAAGGTCGCATCGTGCGCAACCTCTCCATACACCCCTCGCTCAGCGAGCTGCAAGATGAGGTCCCAGTCCTCGTGGCCGTATACGATATCCTCCGCATAGCGTACTCCAGCGTCAAAAACGCGTCTGTCAAACATTGAAGCCGCGGCGCAGAAATTGTCACGTAGAAGCATGTGCAAGTTGTATGCTGGTGGCCGATAAAAATCATTTCTATTACCAAAATGGCGAACATTGGGGTAGATGAAGCCGATAGTATCCGAAGCCGCTTCCAACTGATCGACCATCTCCTCTATCGCATGTGGATGCATCATGTCATCTGCATCTAGCGGCAATATGTAGTTCTCCCTTACTTCTGCCAAGGCGCGATTGCGCGCGACACTTGGCCCCGAATTTGTTGGCAAACGTATAACTGTCACGCGAGGATCCTGGTCTAGATGATCGAGCACCACGATCGTCTCGGGGTCAGCCGATGCATCGTCCACCACGATTATCCTCGTAGGTTGCAACGTCTGCTCATACAGCGATGCAAGCGCATCCGGCAGGAACTGTCCATGCTGGTAGCAGGGCATGATGACGGCCACACTGCGCTCCCGTGGTTCGTGTCTGGGCAGACGAATGGGAGTTGGCTCGTCGCCGTGCCGTGGCACAAAACGGTCACCGTCGTGCGGCGTCGCCTTCGAGCTTGCGGCTCTGTGAGTGAGCAAAAACTCATAAAGATGATCGTGCTGCCTTCCCATCACCGATAGTGGACGCTCATTCAGCATCCGCTCTCTCGCCGCTTTTCCAATTTCGGCGCGAAGATGATCGTCCGAAAGCAATTCTTGCATTGCATCCGCATACGCTTCCACATCATCGCGGGGGTCGATCAATCGCCCACCGCCCCCACCCATCAGCTCGGCGTTGCCCGCGAGCGCAGGAGCCACGACCGGCAATCCCATAGCCAGCGCCTCGTACATGACGTATGGTATGCCCTCGAATACACTGGTCATCAACATCAGATCACAGCTTTGATACCAGCGTGGCATCTCATAGGACGGAGCGTGCCAATAGAGAAGATGGTCGATCCCCATAGCCTTCGCCCGCTTGAGCATATCGTCCTTCAGCTCCCCCTCTCCAACCATGTGGACGGCAAAGCGTAAATTGCGCACGTGAAGAGCATGAACGACGTCGAGCGTCAGCATCGGGTCCTTCTGTGCCACAATTCGCCCCGGCCACAAAATACGAGGAACTCCGTCATCCGGCAGATCGAGGGGCTCAACATTATTTGGGTTAAACTCGTTAACACCATCCACTCCCAGCGGTATCACATGCATGCGCGAGCGAGGGACACTGTAGTCGGTCATCGCGTCGGCAAGCTGCTGACTGACCACTGAGAATGCGTCAACTAGACCACCGTACCGAGACGCTACATAGCGGACATACCCAGAACGGTCCTGCTCCTCAGCGTGTAGCTGCACCACGATAATGGGTGGGTCTTCCAAACACCGCATATCAGGCAAGAGGTCAAATGCTAGACGCGAATTCATAAGATGAATAACCTTGATGCCGCGGGACTCAATGAATCCCAGGATAAAGGTGGGAAAGTCGGCGCCCCGCATCAAGTCGGGCAAAGACCAAACCTCCTCGGCATAAGGTTCTACGTCACAAAGCCAGCGGTTGGGGGATGGTTGAGTCGTAATGATCGACGGCGCCCAGCGCGAGTGGTCGATATGCTTGAACCACTCAACAGTGGCCTTGTCAGAACCTCCAAGATCCACCCATGGCGCAAGATACAAAATAGGAATCTTTTCGCCGACGGGCGCAGGGCGACTGGCGCGCCTACTACCGAGAGATGGCCCCTCCCGTCCGGTCGGCCGAGCTGCGGTTACCGCGTAACCAAGCGGAAAAGTGTGTCGAACATCCAAGGGAGCCAAGTCGAGCAGCTCTTCTGCCATCTGTTCAAGACGGACAAATGCGGCTCGCCTGCCCTCGTCCGATTGGTCGCTGTCGGCACCCACCGACCAGCGAGCGTTACGTAGCAACTGTGCGAGGGTGGTAAAGCAATCGGTATGACCCGTGATTTCGACATGCTCAAAACCTGCTGCTTTTAGTAGGTACTCGAGCCCTGAGCGCGTGTAGCGAAAGAAATCAAAGGGCTTCTCGTGTTCCTCCCATACTAGAGGCACCGTCAGAAACAGTTTTCCGCCTCCCCTGAGTAGGCGGTAGAACTCAGCCAGAGCTCCCGCTGGATCGGGCACATGCTCGAGAACCTGAGTACAGAGAATCGCATCCAGATCCCCATCGTCGAGAGGAATTTCTTCTGCGGACGCAGGGATATCGAAGTCAGATGCGTCCCCGTGGAGAGACTCTGGTCTATCTATTGTTAGATACTCAGTGTGACTAAAGAGCTCACGAAAGGGGGCAGAGCCAGCCCCTACGTCAGCCACCTTGCTACCCGGCGGAAGGCTGGCTGCGACAACCGCTACAAATGCCGCGATTGGCCCTCGCTCGAGCGGTGTCTCCGCTATAAACGCCTCTAGAGCGTCGGAATAGCGTGGTTGAATGGTTGTGTCTCCTGTTGCGTAAGGATCCATAAACTTGGCTGCTGGGGACGTGGTTGAAATCTGAGAGTATCGATTGCTTATAAATGCCGGCTGGCCGGCTGCATTCTAGCATCTTCGACGATTAGCTTCGTATACTACGCGGATGGGAAAGATCAGTCATCTAGTGGGCCAGTAGTGCGTTTTGCGGACGGCGAGTACTGCATGTACAGAACCCCACAAGATCTCGAAGGCATCGTTAAACGTCAAGAATGACTGCACCAGATACGTCTCATTCCACCCCAACCTTCTCGAACCCACGGTTCCGGGTACTCCCCTGGAAGATAGAAGTCGTGAATATGCACCAGTACAGCTCTATAAATATCCCAATGATGCCATGACAGCCTTTCCCAACCTGAAGCGCTACACAGATCAAGGAACTGGTTCGCTGTGGATACGGCGACGTAGATAAACGATCGTCGTTCACTCGTTTACTCCACATGCTGCCCGCGCCGCTCGATGACGGTCGCCGCCAACGTGCTCAGCAACGCTACCACCGTGACGGTGCCTACGTCGACGAGTTGGGTGAGGGTGTCCCACACTCTATCGGCAAGGCCCAGCGGCACCGCCAGCATGAGCGCCCATACTCCCACGCTGGCGGTCCGCGCCCAACGTCCCGTCAGGGCGCCGCACAGCGGTCCGACCGTGAGCACCGTAATAAGAACCACGTGGCTGAGGATCGCATCGGTAGCGGCGATCACGGCGCAGAGCGCCAGCGCAAACCACCAAACCTGGTTGACCGACCAGCCCCCGAGCAGCGATTTGGATGAACCGGTGCGCAGCGCGCGTAGCGTCGGTTGCACACGCCGCGCCACCTGCTTGGCGGCGCGCAGCGGTGTGGTGAGCTTCCAGCTGGCCGACGCGTGTACCGCCGCCAGCCAGCGGCGTAGACGGTCGACGGTTTCCTCGTGGCGAGCGACCTCGGCTTCGAGGTGCTGGATTCGCTTCTGACGTGCTTGGGTCTCCTTCTCCAGCTGGACGACGGCCGCCTGCCGACGCCCGCGCTCCTCTTCCGCCTCACCCTGCAGCGCCTTCACCTGCTCGACCCGTTCCGCGGCCTGCGCCGCCGAGCGGCCGATGAGATCGCCCAGCCTTACCAGCTGGCTGGCGAAGGCGCTATCCGTAAGCAGTCGTCGTTCGGGAGCGTCGAGACCCGCGCGGACCAGCGCGTAATCGTAAACCAGCAAATCGGCCGCATTGCGCTGCTCCAGCAGCTCGAGCGTCTCGGCCGTCAGCAGCCTCTCGTTCGGCCCGATCGGGATCAGCGCGCCGTGGTCCTCCGTGGCGTTGAACGCGTTCGGCTGGAGCGTCACGCCGAACATCCCTCCCAAGCCGCTCCACACCGCCTCGCCAAGCTCCAGCACGCCGACGAGGCCCAGCTTGTCGAGACGCCCGATGGCGTCCGCCGCAAGCGACTCGATGTCCGCCGGGTGCACAAAGCCCGCGCGCAGGCGGGCGTCCCCATACAGGAGCATCCGGCACACCTGGTTGTCGATCATCGGCCCCAGCTTCGGCTCGGCCAGAAACTCCTGCAGCGGGCGGTGCGCGTGCTCCGGCGTCTTGTGCGGAGCCCACGAATCGCCGATGCCGGGCACGCGCCAATACAAATAGAGCGACAACAGCCGGGCCCTGGGCTCGCGCAATACCGTCGCCACCGACCCGGCGTCGGTGACCTGAAGCAGGGTGTCCAGCGCGAAATGCCCGCTCACCGCCCGATATCGGCCCAGTTCGCGCACCTCGTGGGGCTCGAACGCAATCAAATCACGCGTCTCCCGGCGCAGGAGGGCAACGTCCTCAGCGGTCCCCGAGAACGCACTGTCGAAGCGACGGGGAGCGAGCGAGCCCGGCGGCAGCGCCAGCTCCAGCGCAGCGTGCACGCTCGAACCCCCGCTCTTGGGCACATGCAGGAAGCACTTCGGGTACATCCGGCGATCACCGGAGCCAGGCTGATATGCGCGATCGTCTCCCAGCATGCGTGGGCGCGCAGTCTAAATCCCACGGCGGGCGGCTCGCATTCTCGCTGCGGCGTGGGCGCGTCAACCACCTGCCGGCCTGGCAGTTCCACGAAGATCGGGAGCTGCCCGGCCTGAAGCAGCTGATCGCCGCCTACCCCGGCGGCGCGCTGTCGCTGACGGTGTGGGCCACCTCACCCTCGCCGGACAGCTGATCGCCGCCTACCCCGGCGGCGCGCTGTCGCTGACGGTGTGGGCCACCTCACCCTCGCCGGACCTCGACGGCGCCACGCCAGCGCAGATCTTGGGCCGCCGCGGCGGCGTCACACGAGTACTCGAGGCCGCCGAAGCGCTGGTAGTGGGTCAGTTTCAATCGAGTAGCCCTGCGATCTCCTGAAGGGTCCAGACGTGATCGGCCTTCCCGGCTGCCATCGCGGGGGTCCGCGGGTACGGGTTCTTGAGGCTCATGTGAGGACGGGCGAAGTTGTAGACCTGGTAGTGCAGCGCGACGGCGGCGGCTAGGTTCTCGACCTTCTTGGAGAAGGCGTTGGTCAGCCGGGTCATGCGCCGCATGTTCATCCGCATCGTGAGGTTCTGCCGCTCAACGTAGGACGTGCTGATCTTCGCGGGGTGAGGGTCGCCGGTGCGTACACGGACATCGACGCCAGTGCAGACCGCCGGGCTGTACCGCCGCTCGTCCTGTGGGTCGCTGGCGTAGGTCTTCTGGATCGTGGCCCAATCGACCTGCGTGCACCACGCGGTAGGCCATCTTGTTGAGGTCGGCCATCCGGGGATCGTAGCGCCACGGGGAGCGGATCTCTTGCCCGCTTCGGGTGCGCAGGATCGATCGGGCGCGGCTCCACGCCGACCTCACGATCCTCGCCCAGCTTTCGAGCGCATTTGAACCGGGGGCGGGTCGTAGCGCTCGCTGCCTGACTGGCGTGGAATAATTCCAAGGAATGTCGTCGGTTGGGTCGAACTCCTTGTCGTCCGGTCCTACTATTAGCGTATGACGATCGTAAGCGAAGGGGATGATCTCGTGCCACGCTTCGACGCCAAGCGCTTTGAGGAGTTGGTCCTCTACATCGCTGAGCGCACCGCAGATGATCGGACCTTCGGGACGACGAAGCTGGCGAAGGTTCTGTTCTACAGCGACATAGAGGCTTACCGAGACCTTGGCGAGGCGATCACCGGGGCTGAGTACAAGAGGTGGAAGCTCGGCCCCTATCCGCCCAGGCTAAAGCCCACCAAGCAGCTTTTGAGTTCGTCTGGACGCGCCACATTGCACGAGGGTGGAGAGTACGAACCCGATCGCATTGTCCCGACCTCGGTCCGACCAGCCGACCTCAATGCCGTTGGCATCACCCCACGTCAGGTCGCTATCGTCGATGCGTGGATCAAGCGCGTCGAGCGTGAGTCAGCGGCCGAGGTTTCGCGTCTTTCGCACGAGCACCCAGGCTATAAGATCGTCGGTGCGAACAAGACGATCCCGTACGATGCCGCATTTCTCGCCGATCGTCCCCCGTCGGATGACGATGTCATAGCAGCCGCACGAATCGCCCACGAGCGGGGATGGCTTGTCGGCGACAAGTGGCAACGGTAGTAGGAAATGGAAAGTGGAGAGGGATGCCGGGTTTGTGGAAGACCAGGCAAGCCTCGAAGCGATCCATCCTAGAATCGGTCGGGTCTTCCGCACCGTTCGGCACGTCTTCGAGTCGCTTCCGATGCTCAACGCCAAGCACCTTGCAGGCGAGACATGGCTCTACCGCACGGTCGAAGGCTTTGGTGCCCCGGCGTTGTTCATCTACTACGAGATTCGAGAAGATGCTGCCCCCGCTGCTTCAAATGAGGATCGGGAGAGAGAGGGAGCAGCAGACATCCCAGAGGAGTCGAGCGCATGACCGCGGTGGATGTAGCAACCCAACTTTCCGTCGATGCGGGATGGAGTGCTCGCCTGCGAGACGATCGTGAGCGAGCGATCAAGCTCCAAACACACCCGCAGCGGCAGGCCACGGAGACGATCCTTCAGCGTGCACTACTCCCTGGTGGCGAGGCGGTGGCGCTCACCGGCTCGACCGTCCGTGGTCAACGAACGGCGATCAGCGACCTCGATCTCATGGTCGTCGGCAGACGCCCCGACCTCGGGGGTATCCGGGAAGACATCGATGTGTACGCGACCGGCACAGATGCGTTCTGGGAGCGATTGCTCGCCGGCGATGACTACATCCAGTGGACGCTGCGCTTTGGCTGCATCCTGCACGACGACGGTATCCTTCGGCGCGCCAGCCGCTATATCGAGGAGCATGGCCTCACCCCGTCCTCTGAGCGCAAGCTCACCCAGGCCCGTCGCGGGCTCACCCTGCTCCGAAGGCTCCCCCCAATGCCGCGCTCATGGCGGGCCGCCCAGCCGCCAGTTGTAAAGGGCCATATCGAAGAAGTACAGGCGCCCATCGGAGCTCACGAGCGGTTTGACGCCGAGCGCGCGCGTCAGCTTGGGGATCAGCGCCGCCCCCCTGTGGGCATAGCCGAACGTATCGAGGTAAATGCCATCAAACCCCAACGCCGAGAGCTCGGCGAGCATCCGTGCAAGCGGTCGGTGCACCAGTGCCGCCTCCCACTTGGAGGGCGGGCCCTTGAGCTGGCCATAGCTCCACCGCAGGCGAGTGGAATGCACGTAGCCGATCAGCTCGGCGTAGTCTTCCATCCGATGGGCCGGCGGGTTCTCGGGAAACGGGACATACGGCAGCTGGAACACGCTGGCGCCCGCCGGCAGCTCACGCTGAATGGCGGCGACGAAGTGGGCGTCGGTGAAGTATGCGGCCGCCTCCCGCTTGTACGGCGGCGCCATCGATGCGCCGGTCTGGTCCAGCACACCGACGGCCAGCACCGCGAGGAGGCACGCGGCGAAGCCCCAGCGCCGGCCCGGCGAGTCGCTGCCGACGCGCCGTCCCAGCGCGTCCAGCATCAGCCCGACCCCCATCAGGGCGAAGAACGCGAGATTGGTCGAGAGATTGTGCGCCGTCAGGCCGAGGAGGGAGACCGTCGCGGGCGTGGCGGTCCGAAGGTCATCGAGCGACTGTCGGCCGACATCGATCTCGCGTCGCTGCTTGCCAGAGGCGTGCTCGTCCTCAACGGCCTGCAACGCGACCTCGGCGTCATGCGCCCCGTGGATACCTGGAGGGTTCAGGCATCAGCCAAGGCTTCCACTTTGGGCCAAGCCTTCGCGCAAGGTCCGAATCCGCTCCCGCATCTGCGGTAGCCGGACAGTCCTGAACTTCTCGGGTAGTCGCTCGTCATCGAGTACCGCGTCGAAAGCCTCAATTCCTCGCTCGGCCGCCAACCTCGAACATCGGTCTTCTTGGGCGAAGCGGAAGATGCGCTCGTTGAGCTTCAGTACGTCGCGGACGGCGTCTTCTCCACGCTCGTCGAGCAGTAGTTGGCTGGCGACTGCCTGACCGCCGACGAGGACGACTCGCCGGTCGCGGACGACTTGCTCCAATCGAGCGATGATGCGTTCGGTTTCGTTGATTTTCAGCGGAGGCAGGTCGGCCTCGCTCTGCTGCTCCTCAGCCACGTGTGCGGCCCTGGAATCGCCGTTTAGGAGAGGGAGTGCGCCGAGTCCAAGTTGATCCGAATGCGACTCGGCGGAAGCGCAAAGACCTCGTTTTCGCGCTTGAGCTGCTCGTGCGTCTTACGTCCGGAGCGCAGCGCCTCGTCGTCAACGCGACGGTCCCTCTCCTCTTCGTCGAGAAGCACCTGAACGTCAACATGTTCTATCTGCAAAGCCATGGCTAATCAGTGCGTAACGCCTTCTGCGGAAGTTATCCAGCCAGTTCGGCATTATGGCAGCTCCTCAGCGGGGCGAGGGCAAAGGCTGGTGGGTCAGCGCCGAGCTTCGCGTTCCCGTTCAAAGCGCCCGAGGCCGGCACCGCCACCCTCGACTGGTATGCCCCACCGCGCAGCCGCCCACAGGCTGGGGACGCTCACACCAAACCCGTGACCATCGCATCGGGCCGGCTGACTTTCTCAGCCGCCGCCACCAAGACGATGCGGATCACCTTCACCCGGACCGGCCGGCTCCTCTGGAAACGAGCCATCCGGCTGCCACTGATCGCGGAGGGGACCTTCACACCGATCGGCATGACGCCCATCACCGCCACCAGGACGTTCGCTCTCAAGAAATAGTCACCTGACCTCGTGCTAAGCGCAGGCGATCCCATGCGGGACCGGCGGCTGCTGGAGCTCGAACGGGCGCTACAGCTGCGATCGTGAGCCACGCCTGCATAACGCTCTATCGCCCACAACGCCCGCCGCGGGGCACGATGCCCCGCGCCCAGACGGCTGTTGCCCCACGCGGCGCACGCGGACGATCCCCAATGCCCTACCCGCCAGCGTACCGACGTGTACCCACCGATCCTGCACCCAGGCGGCGAGCGCACAATGAGCCGAGCCGGCCGCCCGTGCAGGGCGTCGGCGGCCGCTGTCAAGCTGTGAGCGTGGACGACACGCCCACCTTCGCAAACGCGATCTCTCCGCAGGGTCGCACCGTCGAGGTGACCGAGCGCAGATGGGCCTATGTCCAGCACCACGCCGAGATGCGCGGCGAGCTTGAGCTACTGCTAACGGCGATCACCCCAGCCTGATTTTCAGGAGCCCGATCCCCGTCCTGGACGGGAGCGCTATTGGCTGCGTACACAGCTGCCGTTCCCGTTCCGCTGGCTGAGGGTAGTAGTAGAGTTGGAGGGCGACGTCGACCGCGTCGTCACGGCCTTCGGTCAGAGCGATGAGCCGGAGGGTCTTCCCAAATGACAATCACGATCGGCACAATCACGTTCGACCACGTCGCCTACGATGCCGATGGCGATGTGCTCTACCTGAGCGTCGGCGAGCCACGTATGCCTGTCGATTCCCACGGGACGGCAGAGGGTCACAACGTCCGCTACGACGAGCAGGGGCAGGTCATCGCGCTCACGCTCGTCAACGCCAAATGGCTGCTCGAGCGCGACGGCGAGGTGAGCGTGACGATCCCCAGCCGCGTATCGGCCGACGCGCTCGCGCCCGCGATGGCTGCCTGAGCTCGGCCAGTCATCGCGGCGACAGCATGGCCGCTCCGCCCGGTTCCCAGATCGCCCAGCACTCCCACTCAGGCACGAAGCGACTGAGGTAACGCAGCCCGCGCCCACCGGCGATGTCGGGCCGCCCGACGCGCTACAGGCCGCCCAGCCGCCAGTTGTAAAGGGCCATGTCGAAGAAGTACAGGCGCCCATCGGAGCTCACGAGCGGTTTGACGCCGAGCGCGCGCGTCAGCTTGGGGATCAGCGCCGCCCCCCTGTGTGCGTAGCCAAACGTGTCGAGGTAAATGCCATCGAACCCCAACGCCGAGAGCTCGGCGAGCATCCGCGCAAGCGGGCGGTGCACCAGCGCCGCCTCCCACTTGGAGGGCGGGCCCTTGAGCTGGCCATAGCTCCACCGCAGGCGAGTGGAATGCACGTAGCCGATCAGCTCGGCGTAGTCTTCCATCCGGTGGACCGGCGGGTTCTCGGGAAACGGGACATACGGCAGCTGGAACACGCTGGCGCCCGCCGGCAGCTCACGCTGAATGGCGGCGACGAAGTGGGCGTCGGTGAAGTATTCGGCCGCCTCCCGCTTGTACGGCGGCGCCATCGATGCGCCGGTCTGGTCCAGCACACCGACGGCCAGCACCGCGAGGAGGCACGCGGCGAAGCCCCAGCGCCGGCCCGGCGAGTCGCTGCCGATGCGCCGTCCCAGCGCGTCCAGCATCAGCCCGACCCCCATCAGGGCGAAGAACGCGATGAACACCGAGATACGGTTCCAGGCGCGCAGCTGGGGGCTCGCCACGTAGGCGAACAGCGTCCCCAGCCCACCCACCGTCCCGATCAGAAAGGCGAGACCCGCGCCCAGCGCCGCATACGCATAGCGTGGATCGGCGAACCTCAGCCGGTCGGCCCGCAGCGCGCGAGCCACAAACGCAATCGCCAGCCCCACCAGGCCCAGCGTGCCGATCAGCCCGAGGCTCGCGCTGTGACCCTCGCCGACGGGCGCGGTGGCTGTGGCCCGGTATTTCTTGGCCAGCCGCGCCAGCGGTTCGATGCGGTCATCGGCGATCGGCAGCACCAGATCGGTGAGTGACAGCGCGAACGCGTCGCTTTCCTTCGGCTTGCGCTGCCCGACGACCGGATTGCCGCCGTGCTGAGATCTGTAGATCAACGTGGGCAGCCCGTTGAGCGCCACCGTGGCGAGCACCAGGGCGGCCACCGTCGCCCCACTCGCCAGTGTGCGGAGGTTGCGGTTGGCAACAGACGCCAACGCCGCCGCCAGCAGCACCAGCGCGGCGGTGAAGGCGGCGTAATAGTTATCCGAGGAGCCCATCACCACGCAGGCCAGCACGGTCGCGCCGGAGCGCCAGGTCAAGTACCTCCCGACACCATGCCCCGTTGCGCTACGACCGAACAGCGCCCTGCCGGCCAGCACGGCGATGACCAGATAGCAGCCCAGCGGCACGGTGAAGTAGGCGCCCTGGAAAATGTGACTCTCACCGTCGAAGAAGTGATACGGCAGCAGGGTGAAAAGGACCGCGCACACCACGGAGGCGCCGATCGAGATCCTCACCGCGCGCAGCCCCGCATAGGCGCTCAGCGCAATCAACGGGAAGCAGAGCAGGAAGAAGAGATTGTCGACCTCGGCGGGATTGCCGAAGGGAATCCCGATGGCCTTGACGATCAGCAGGTAGAGGCTGTCGCCGCTGAATACCGGGTAGTTGTAAAGGTGCTGACCAAACGGCGCGCCGAGGTTGGGGTTGGTCAGATACCAGCCGTGTTCGAGGATGCCCTTGATGACGGCCAGGCCGAAGGTCTCATCGCTCCCGGCGCTCGCATACAGAGGTACGCTGAAATTGGCCTGCCACACCCGCAGCACGACGAGCGCAATGGCCGTCGCAAGCGTCGCCGCGAGCAGCGCCGCCGGTAGCTCGCGCCGCAGGCGGCCCCGCCACCCACACCTCATGCCCGACTGGTTGGTCGTCTGGCGAGTGCGGTGTAGCCCAGGCAGTCATCGCCGCCATCCCTCAGCAGCGACAATCTGGCCACCACGACGCTCGCCGCCAGCAGGGGCGAGAGCGCCAGGCCGCCAACCCGCAGCGCCAACCGCCGCAGAGGCCCTTCCCTGCGAGGCATCAGCAGCGGCAGGATGAGAGCGATCACCTTGTAGCAGGCGACGGTCAGGGCGTTGCCGCGTCGGTATACCTCGATTTCGGTGAATCCGCTCCTCTCCAGCAGATACTTGAGGCCGGAGGGGGTGAAGCGCCAGTAGTCGAACGGAACGTAATGCCACCGCGCCGCGAACGGCACCGTGAGGATCAGCCGACCCCCCGGTCGCAGCGAGCGCTTCGCTTCCGCGAGGAAGCCCAATGGGTCCAGCACATGCTCGAGTGTCTCCGTGCACAGCACCGTGTCGGCAACGGCGTCATCCACCGGCCATCGCTCGCCCGTGAAATACTCCGTATCCGGTATGTGGTAGCCAAAGCGGTCCTTTGCGTCCGCGGTGTCGATGCCGATGTACCGCACCTGCGCGGGCACCAGCGTGCGGTAGGGCTGCGCGCCGCAGCCGACATCCAGCAGCGTGCCATTCACTGTCATCAGCTCGCCGGCAAGATCGTTCCAGATCGAGCTGGCCTGCACGTCGAAGAGGCGGCGAGCACTCGTGATCGCGCGGCTGGCGGGACCGTCCAGCCGGGTGAAGGGCGGCGGCTGCCAGTGCTCGTCGCGCTGACCGGCGACGTCGGCTCGGTGAGGAGAGGTGGAGATGCGATCTGTCGGTCGTGAAAACATGAGCGTCGATTACGTTACGCCGTAGCGCTCCCACAATTGCGGCCGCTGCCGCAGCCACGCGGCCGTGCGGGTGAGACCCTCGCGGAGGCCGGTGCTGGCCGTCCAGTCGAGCAGCTCCGCCGACGCGCGCGGGTCGGAGACCCACACGTCGGTGTCCCAACCGCGCTGGCCCATCGTGTCCCACCGCGGCTGCGCCGTCACGCCCAGCGCCCCCCGCGCCACCTCGACCAGCTCATCCAGGCGCGTTTGCGCGCCGGAGCCGATGTTCAGGGCCGCGCCGGGGCCGCCGGGCGCGCCGCGCTGTGCCGCGCGCAACAGCGCCTCGCAGCAGTCATCCACATACACGAAGTCGCGCGCCGTCTGTGGTCCGACCAGCGGCGGCAGCCCGCCGCGCGCGGCCTCGCGCACCAGCGCCGGCACGAGCCGGCCGGGGTCCTCCCAGGGGCCGTAGATCGAATACAGGCGCAGCGTCACCGCCGGCAGCCCCTCCGCCGCCGCGAGCGCCGTGAGGTGGCTGCCCGCGGCCTTGGTGACGGCGTAGTGGCTGTTGGGCTCCAGCCGCTCCTCCTCGCGCGGGGCGTGCGCCTTGAGGCCGTACTCCGAGGAGGAGCCCGCATTGACGAACGCCTGCACGCCCGCCGCGCGCGCGGCCGCCAGCAGCGCCGCGGTGGCGGCGAGGTTGACGGCGATCATCTGCGAAAGGTCGGTCTGCCAGGAGTAGGCGCCATGGGCCGCCAGGTGAAACAGCCACTGCGGTCTTGCCTGCTCGACGGTCCGCGCGATCGCAGCGCTGTCGCGGAGGTCGAGCGCCAGCATCGGGACCTCCTCGGCGATCTCCTGCAGGCGCCACGGGATTTCGCGCGAGCGTGTGAGGGCGATCGGCTGGTGCCCCGCGGCGGCCAGGTGGCGGACGAGGTTGGCGCCGAGGAAGCCCCCGGCGCCGGTGACGAGCGCTCGCATGGCCCCGCTCAGCCCGGCTTGCGCGCGATCAGGCAGAGGTTGCCGAGCGCCACCGTCACCCGGATGCGGCCGGCCGGCCCCCCGCGCAGCGCTCCCAGCAGCCGGGACTTCGCGCCGGCGGGCAACGGCACGAGCTGCGCGAGATAGGCCAGGCTGTAGGTGTTGCGCACGCTGCGCACCGACGGATCGACGAAGCCCGCCTTGGCGAACAGCCGGCGCATGGTGGCGGGCGAGTACAGGTAGGTGTGCTCGATGTCCACGATCGGGCTGCGCTCCCCCAGCAGCCGCGCGGAGTAGGCGCGGACGTTGTGGTTGAGCGCGAGAATCTGCCCCCCCGGCCGCAGCACCGCCAGGCACTCCTCCAGCAGCTCGACGGGGTGGGCGATGTGATCGAGCACCTGAAAGAGGCACACCGCGTCGAAGCTGTCCGCGGCGAGGAGCCCCGCGCGCATCACGTCCTGCACGATCGCGCCGCGGAGCTCGGGCGGGGCCTTGGCGACCGCGTCGGCGCTCGGCTCCACCCCACGCACCTCCTGCCACCCCTGCCGCCGCGCCTGAGCCAGGAAGAAGCCGTTGCCGCAGCCGATCTCCAGCAGCGCCTCACGGCGCGGCGAGCGCTGCTGCAGCCAGCCCAGCGCGCGGCCGTAGGTGGCCTGAATCGAGCCCACCTCCTCGCCGTAGTCGAAGCTGCTGGATGCGTACAGCTCCGCCAGCAGCTCCTCGCCGGCGACGGGATCCGAGCGCACGAGGCCGCAGGTGTTGCAGGTGACCATCCGGTAGTGCACGCGGTCGGGCAGCCGCCGCGCGGAGAAGACGCGGGCATTGAACGCCCCGGGGTCGAAGGTGGCTGGCCAGCGCTCGGTGGCATTGCCCTCGCGCTCGCAGATCGCACAGCGGGTGGTGCGCATCTGCGGAAGCTTCGCGTCGAGAACGTCGCTCACGGCCGGCGCACCTGCGCCCCCCGCAGGGACCCGCCCTCGATCGCGGCGGCTCCGTTCTCGCGGGGAGCCTCCGTGGGGTCGTTGAGGATGCTCTCAACCAAATAGGGCGGGCGATGCTTGCTCTCCTCATAGATGTGCGCCATGTAGGAGCCGATGATGGCGAGGCACAGCAGCTGGATGCCGCCGATGAACAGCATGCCGACGATCAGCGTGGTGAAGCCCCTGGGCGCGAGGCTGGGGTCGGCGAAGTGCAGGGTGAGCTGCGCCAC
Source organism: uncultured Solirubrobacterales bacterium (assembly GCA_963833205.1). Taxonomy (GTDB): domain Bacteria; phylum Actinomycetota; class Thermoleophilia; order Solirubrobacterales; family Solirubrobacteraceae; genus Palsa-744. The sequence goes on from CAWHWZ010000006.1 coordinate 40,249, forward strand.
CAACGCGAGGAACGAGACGCCCACCGTGACCAGCGCCAACCAGGCGATCAGGTCGAGCGGCACGTAGGAGAACGAAACGATCGCACGGCGCGCCCAGCCGATGTTTTTCACCAGCGAGTTGGTGGTTTTGCCGAACATGCGCTCCGGGCGCACATATGGCACTCCAACCTGGCGGTAGCCGACCCACGCCCGTAGACCTCTGATGAAGCGGTGGGACTCGGGCAGGCTGTTGAGCGCGTCGACGACGCGGCGGTCGAGCAGCCCGAAGTCGCCGGCGTCGAGCGGGATGCTCAGGTAGGAGAGCCGGCGGAACAGGCGGTAGAAGAGCTTGTAGGCGCGGCGCATGAAGGCCGTGGTCTCGCGCTCGACCCGCACGCCGTACACGATGTCGAACCCCGCACGCCACTGTTCCACGAACTGGGGGATGATCTCCGGGGGGTCCTGCAGGTCTCCGTCGAGCAGCACCACCGCGTCTCCGGTGGCAATCCGCATGCCGCTGGTGAACGCGCTTTGCGAGCCGAATGCCCGCGTGTGGTTGATGACCACCACCCTGGGATCGCGCCCGGCGAGCTCGGTGAGCACCTCGCGCGCGTTGTCGGGGCTGCCGTCGTTGACGAACACGATCTCGTAGTCGGCGCCGATCTCGCTGAACATTTTGCACAGGCGCTCGTACATGATCGGCACCGCCGGAGCGTCGCGATAACAGGCGATGACGGCGCTCAGCTTCACGCGGTGGCGGTGTCGAGCGCCGCCTGCACCGTGGCCGCGAGCCGCTGCGCTGAGAGGCCGAAGCGCTCCTCGAGGAACCGCTGCGAGCCGGTAAGCCCGCTCGGCGTGGTATCGACCCCGGCACGGATTAGGCGACAGCTCAAGCCGTGCTCGGCGATGGTCTCCGCAACCAGCGAGCCGAGTCCGCCGTTGAGGTAGTGCGTCTCCACGGAGATCGCAAGCGTCACGCCTCCCAGCAGCTCGAGGAGGTCCTCCACGGGCGAGGGGTTGAACGTCGAGACGATCGCCACGGTGGCGCCGACGCCCTCGTCGGCGAGCATCTCAGCCGCGCGCTGTGCCTCGCGGGCGACCGAGCCGATCGCGATCAGCGCCACGTCGGTGCCGTCGCCGATGAGTTGCGCACGGCCGGTCGCAAACCGACCGTCCAGGCCGGGAACCGCCGTGCCCTGCTTGGCGACCCGGAAATAGATGGGCCGCTGGAGCTCGCGCGTGGCCCGCACCGCCGCGCGCGCCTGGGCGCTGTCGGCCGGGGCGACCACCGTCAGGCCGGGTTGCGCGCGCATCACCGCGTAGTCCTCGAGCGCGAAATGCGTGATCCCGTTGTGGCCGTAGTCGAATCCACCGCCGACGCCGACGACGCGGACCGGCAGGTTGTGGAGCACCGGGCCGTTGCGCACGAATTCGTAAGGGCGCATGGTGGCAAAGGTGGCGATGGAGTAGACGAAGGGCACGTACCCGGCCTCCGCGAGACCGGTGGCGATCCCCACCATGTTTTGCTCCGCCACGCCGACGTTGAAGAAGCGGTCGGGAAAGCGGCTGGAGAAGACGTCCAGAACCAGGTAGCCGAGGTCGCCGGTGAGCAGCACGACGCGCTCGTCGGCCGCCGCCAGATCGGCGAGCTCCGCGACGAAGTCGTCTCTCACGCCACGGCCTCCAGCTCCGACAGCGCCTGGTCGTACTGCTGGTCGGTCATCGGCAGGTAATGCCAGTCGATCACGTTCTGCATGAAGCTGACGCCCTTCCCAAACGTGGTGTGGGCGATGATCAGATGCGGCGCTCCCGTCGCGAAGTCCAGGTCGTGGATTGCGCCCTGCAGGGCGCAGGGGTCGTGGCCGTCGCGCTCGTGAACGTCCCAGCCGAATGCGCGCCACCGTTGTGCCGGCGCGGCGAGGTCGAGCACGTCCTTGGTGTAGCCCATCGCCTGCTGCCCGTTGAGGTCGAGGATCGCGACCAGATTGCAGAGGCGGTGGTGGGCGGCAAACATGACCGCCTCCCAGACGGACCCCTCGTTGAGCTCGGCGTCGCTGAGGACGACGAACACGCGCCGCGAGGATTCCTGCAGGCGTGCCGCCAGCGCCGCCCCCACCGCGATCGGCAGCCCGTGACCGAGGGAGCCGGTGCAGAAGTCGACTCCGTCGAGGTCGCGCTCGGGGTGCACACCCAGCGGCGTGCCGTCGGTGCAGTAGCCGGCGGTCGTCCCGGCGGGCAGGCGCCCGGTCAATTCGAGCGCCGCATAGAGAGCCAGCGAGGCATGGCCCTTCGATAGGACGAGACGATCCTGCTGAGAGCGAGCGGCGGGCAGGTGGAGAACGCCGCCGTAGAGCGCGGCCAGGATGTCCGCGATCGACAGCGCCGAGCCGATGTGGCCCACGTTGGCGCGCTTGGACTGCTCGATCACTGTGCGGCGGATCCCCTCGGCGAGGGTGGTGGTGCTGTCGATGTCAATCACTGCTTCCACGGAGAGGTGGGGGCCTCTCGGCATACTACGTTAAGCGCGTGACACACCCCCCGCAAACGCCGAGCGCCTCCGAGCACCGTGCGCTGCGAGCGTGGGGTGGGCGCCTGCGAGATTCCGGCCTGCTGCGCCAGGGCGCCCGCTACGTGCTGGCCGGCAGCACCGTGACGCTGATCTACCTGGGTACCACCACGGTGCTGGCGAGCGTGGTGGGACTGCCCTTTCAGATCGCGCTGATCATCGGCGCCTGCGTGGGGCTGTCGGTTCATTTCACACTGCAGCGGCTGTTCGTGTGGGCGCACCACGAGGAGTACGCCCTGCCGCTCAATCATCAGGCGGCTCGCTACCTGATGGTGGCAGGCACGCAGTACGGGCTGACCGCCGCATCCACCCTGATCCTGCCGGCGGTGCTGGGACTGCCGGTCGAGGTGGTGTATTTCGCGACCGTCGCCGTGTTGGTGTCGGGCAACTTCCTGATCTTCCGCAACCGGGTCTTCCACGCCAAGGTTTCGGGCTGACCCCATCCAGCCCCGCTCACCGGGGCTGACCCCATCCCAGCCCCGGTGCCCCATACCAGCCCCGATGAGACGGCCACACCTCCGTTACGCCAACATCGCCGCAGGTCACTAGCCTTGTCGGTATGTCCGCCCAACCCGAGCCAGCCGTGCAGCAACCCGAGATACTCGCACGTGGACCCTGGCCGCTGGAGCTGGTGAGCGTGCGCTGGAGCGAGCAGTGCTTCGAGCCATCCGCCGCACACGCCGCGGAGGCCGACGCGGCGATCACCGCGCTGCAGGAGCGAGGCTCGCCCAGCCACGACGGAATGGCGGGACGCCTGGTGAGCTACCGTGAGCAGGACGGGGGCATCGCGATCGAGATGCAGCCGGTGCGCTGGGCGCTGCGCCTGGTGGGCGGCGACGCCTCCTGCAGCATGGCCGCGCTGTGCGTCACCCGCGACGCCGACGGGCGCTGGCTGGCGGGACGGCGCGCGCCGTGGGTCGCCTCCTGGGCCGGCCGCTGGGCGCTCGGCGCCGGCGGCGCGGTGGACCTCGGGGAGAGCCCCGCCACCACGCTGGTGCGCGAGCTGCAGGAGGAGTGGTCGGTGGCGCCCGCGCGCGTGCAGGCCGAGGCGCTGGTGAGGCTGCCTCACCACATGGTGATGTTCATCGGGCAGGCGTGGCTGGCGGAGGGCGCCGAGGTGACACCCGACCACGAGCACGACGAATACGCGTGGTGGCCGGCGGAGATCGACCAGTGGCCCGATGAGGCCGGCGAGGCACTGCCGGCGGTGGCGCGCTGGCTGACGGCGTGACGCGCGAGCGGGAGTTCCGCGATCCGCGCTCGGGGCTCCCGCGGTGAGCAAGCCGGAGCTCCGCGATCCACGCGTAAGGCGGCTCCCGCGATGAGGAGACACCCGCCGCCGGCGGCCCACCAGCAGGTGTTCACCCGCCTGAAGTGGACGTCGTTCACACACTCCTGCATCTACACAGCGCTTCTGATCTGCGCCTTCGCCGCCGGCAAGCCCCAGCCGGAGACGTTCGTGCTGGGGCTCACCCACGGAGTGCTGTGGATCGCGATGTCGATCGCCTGCATCGTTTGCGTGCGCCTGCGGATCGTCCCCCTGCGCCTGGCCACCGCGGTCGCCGTGCTCGGGGGGATCGGGCCGTTCTTCGGCAGCTTCGAGTTCGTGCGCGAGTCGCGCCGGCGGACGCTCCAGACGGCCGGGGAGCCCTGTGAAGAGCAGGTTAATCCGCCGGTTGGCGATTCGATCCGCCCACCCGCCGCGCTAGAGTGAGTGTAGAGATGGCGGCACCCGCGACGACTGGCCAGACGATCGACGTCGTGACCCCTGCCGCGGGTGAGTCGGTCACCGAGGGAACAATCCTCGAATGGCGTGTCAAGGTGGGCGATCCGATCAAGCTCGACGACACGATCGTGGAGATCTCCACCGACAAGGTCGACGTCGAGCTGCCCTCCCCCGCGAGCGGCACCATCAGTGAGATCCTCGCGCAGGAGGGCGACACGGTCACCGTCGGCCAGGTGATCGCGCGGATCGCCGTGGGCGACGGCGAAGGCGCGCCCGCTGCGGCATCTGAGGGCGGCGGCTCGGGCGGCCACGGCCACCCACCGGGCGCCGCCAATGGCGCCCCATCTCCGGCCGTCTCCGCCACGCCCGTGGCGGCACGTGCCGCCACCGTGGAGGGCGTGGATCTCACGACCGTCTCCGGCAGCGGGCCCGCGGGGCGCATCGTCAAGGCCGACGTGCTCGACGCCGCCGCCGGCAACGGCGCCGCGACGGCGCCTCCAGCCGCTGCGACCGCTACCTCCACGGCGGCTGCGAGCGGGGCCCTCGCCGCAGCGACCGACCGGGGCGCGGCTGCGAGCGGGGCTGCCGGCGCAGCGACCGACGGGAGCGCAGGGGCGGACGGGGCCGTGGCCGCACCGGCGGGCGCTGAGCTGATGAAGGGCGGCGCGGCCGCACTGGCGCGATACATGGAGCAGTCGCGCTCGATCCCCACCGCCACCAGCTTCCGCACGCTCACCGTCACCGCGCTGGACGCCCGCCGGCGCGAGCTGAAGGCGGCGGGGCGCAGGGTCTCGTTCACCCACCTGATCGCCTACGCGATCGCACGCGCGGCCGAGGACATGCCGGTGATGGCCAACCACTTCGCGGAGATCGACGGCAAGCCCCACCGCGTGGTCGACGGGCAGGTCAACCTTGGCCTCGCGGTGGACGTGGAGAAGAAGGACGGCAGCCGCACGCTGATGGTGCCGGTGATCTCGGGCGCCGCCCACCTCTCCTTCGAGCGCTTCCTCGCCGCCTACGACGCGCTGGTGGAGAAGGCGCGCACCAACACGCTCACCGCCGACGACCTGCAGGGCGCCAACATCACTCTCACCAACCCCGGGGGCCTCGGCACCGTTGCCTCGGTGCCCCGCCTGATGAACGGGCAAGGCACGATCGTTGCCACCGGCTCGATCGGCTACCCCGTGGGACTCGGCAACATCGGCGCGATGATCGGGGCGGAGAAGGTGATGACGATGACCTCCACCTATGACCACCGTGTGATCCAGGGGGCAGAGTCCGGCCGCTTCCTCGCGCGGATCGAGGAGTACCTGCAGGGGGAGCTTGGCTTCTACGACGGCGTGTTCGCCTCGCTCGGCGTCGAGCTCGGCCCCGTGCCGCCGATCCCCGCGCCCGCGGCCGCCGCCGCGGCGGCTGCGAGCACTGTCGAGGAGGCGCGCCGCGGCGGTGAACCGCGCGCAATGCCCGACGAAGAGCTGCTGCAGGCGGTGCAGTCGGCGACCGCGCTGTTGAAGGCGTTCCGCACTCACGGCCACCTCGCCGCGCGCCTTGACCCACTCGGCGTGGAGCCCGAGGGCGACCCGGCGCTTGACCCCGAGCCGCTCGGCCTGACGCCCGAGCTGATGGCGATGATCCCCGCCAAGATCCTGCGCATGTGGGTGCCCGGGGCGACACTCGCCGACGCGCTGCCCCACCTGCGCGAGACCTACTGCGGCACGATCGCGTACGAGATCGAGCACATCTCATCCCACCGCCAGCGCGTGTGGCTGCGCGAGAAGATCGAGTCCGGCACCTTCAGACAACCGCTCACCAACGACGAGCAGCAGACGCTGCTCAAGCGCCTCGTCGAGGTGGATGCGCTGGAGCGCTTCATGCACAAGGCGTACCTCGGCCAGCACCAGTTCTCGATCGAGGGCCTCGACATGACCGTGCCGATGCTCGACGAGCTGATCCAGCTGGCGGCGGCCCACGGCGGCAAGGAGGTCGTGATCGGGATGGCCCACCGCGGCCGGCTCAACGTGCTCGCGCACAACCTCGGACGCCCCTACGACACGATCTTCGCCGAGTTCGAGGGGGCCTCGACGCTCGAGGCCGTCACCACGATCCCCCAGGGGGGCACCGGGGACGTCAAGTACCACCACGGCACCCACGGCTCCTACCAGCTGCCCGACGGCGAGACCATCCAGGTCAACCTCGAGTCAAACCCCTCCCACCTGGAGTACGTCTCCGCCGTCGTGGAGGGCGCCACCCGCGCCGCGCAGACCACGCGCAAGGGGCCCCACGCCCACCAGGACACCGACGCCGCGGTGCCGATCGCGATCCACGGCGACGCCTCGTTCCCCGCGCAGGGGGTGGTGGCGGAGACGCTCAACCTGCAGGCGCTGGACGGCTACAAGGTGGGCGGCACGGTGCACCTGATCATGAACAACCAGATCGGTTTCACCACCGACCCCGACGACGCGCGCTCCACGCGGTGGGCCTCCGATCTGGCGAAGGGCTTCGACGTGCCGATCATCCACGTCAACGCCGACGACGTGCCGGCCTGCATGAGCGCGGTGAGACTGGCGTTTGCGTTCCGCCGGGAATTTGGCCACGACGTGCTGATCGACCTGATCGGGTACCGCCGCTTCGGTCACAACGAGTCCGACGAGCCGGCCTACACACAGCCGGAGATGTACGCGAAGATCAAGGGGCACAAGCGCGTGGCGGAACTGTGGGGCGAACGGCTCACCACCGACGGGGTGGTGTCCAAGGAGCAGATCGACCAGCTGGGGCAGGGCGTGTGGGACAACCTCACCACGCTGCACCAGCGCCTGAAGGCGAAGATCGCCGCCGCCGCCGAAAACGGCTCCGGGAGCGGCACCGGCGAATACCAGCTCGACCGCTCCCCCTCCCCCACGGTGCAGACCGCGGTGCCCGCCGAACGCCTGCGCGAGCTGGGCGCCCAGCTGCTGCGCACCCCCGAGGGCTTCACGGTGCACCCCAAGCTGGTCAAACAGCTGGAGCGCCGCCGCGCCGCTCTGCGGGAGCCAGGCCGGGAGGCGGGAGGAGCCGTTGGAGCAGGAGGAGGGGGGGGCGGGGCACGTGTCGGCGGAGACACCGCCGTTGCAGGTGCCGGCGCAGACGCCACCGCCGCGGGTGCCGGCGCCAACCAGCCCGCCCGCCTGGACTGGGCGCACGCGGAGGCGCTGGCCTTCGCCTCGCTGCTCACCGACGGCACCCCCGTGCGGCTCACCGGCCAGGACACCGAGCGGGGCACCTTCAGCCAGCGCCACATGGTGCTGCACGACGCCAAGACCGGTCAGACCTTCTGCCCGATCCAGAGCCTCCCCGAGGCGCTGGCACCGTTTGAGCTGCACAACAGCCCGCTCTCGGAGCTGGCGTGCATGGGCTTCGAGTACGGCTACTCGCAGGAGGCGCCGGAGACGCTGGTGCTGTGGGAGGCGCAGTTCGGCGACTTCGTCAACTCCGCGCAGGTGATCGTCGACCAATTCATCGTCTCCGGTTTGGCGAAGTGGGGGCAGACCTCGCGCCTGACGCTGCTGCTGCCCCACGGCTACGAGGGCTCGGGCCCCGAGCACTCCTCCGCGAGATTGGAGCGCTTCCTGGCGCTGGCCGCGGAGGGGAACATCCGCGTGGCCAATTTGACGACGCCCGCCCAGTACTTCCACATGCTGCGCCGCCAGGCGCGCATCGCCAAGCAGCGGCCGCTGGTGATCATGACCCCGAAGTCGCTGCTGCGGTTGCCGCAGGCCTCGAGCGACATCTCCGAACTGGCCGAGGACAGCAGCTTCCAGCCGGTGCTGGCCGAGCCGGGCGTGCGCGACGAGCAGGTGACACGATTGGTGCTGTGCACCGGCAAGATCTACTACGACCTGGTGGGCCACCCCGACCGCCAGGGCAACGAGGCGGTGGCGGTGGGTCGCGTGGAGCTGCTGTACCCCTTCCCCGAAGGCCAGATCCTCGCGCTGATCAACCGCTACCCCAACCTGCGCGAGGTGGTGTGGGCGCAGGAAGAGCCCCGCAACATGGGCGCCCGCGCCCACATGTTCCCGCGCCTCATGCAGATCCTCTCCGGCGAGGTCCACTTCGGCTACATCGGGCGCCCCGAGCGCGCCTCACCAGGCGAGGGCTACCCCGCGGCGCATGCCGCCGAACAGTCGCGCATCGTGCGCACCGCGCTGGACCTCAGCCTCGACACCTCCCAGTACCCCCGCAAGACGCCGGGCGAGCGGTAGGCATGTCCTTGAGGCGTGTCACCCACAAGACGCCGGGCGAGCGGTAGGCTTCACCAATGCTGTGGCGCCGCTTCAAGAACATTTTCGCCCAGTGGCGTCGTAAGCGCCGCGCGCGGGGCTGAGCGGCCATCCCAAGCGCCGGCCCCGGCGCCCCGCTGACTCGACTCCAGCTGACCCCGCTGCTTGAGTCAGCTGACTCGCACCGACTCGGTGGTGGCTTTCCCGCCCGCCGGCGAGAGCACGAGCTTGGCTGGCAGCGGATGGTGCTTTGCGTGAGCCAGCAGTTTCCGGCCGGTCGCCGTCAGGTCGAGGGCGATCGTCGCATTGCTGCCCTCCGCCAGCGAGAAGGATCCCTTCGCAAGCACCACCGTGCCGGTGTGCAAGGTGGTTTTCTTGCCCTTGCGCCGTTTGGTCAACACCCGCGCCGTGAGCTCCACCGACCCTTTGCAGGCGGCCTGGCTGCAATTGAGCTTGACCCGCAACGACTTCGCGTGACCCGACAGCACCAGCTGCGATGAGGCGATCGTCACCTTGGGAGCCGGCGGTGGCGGCGGCGGTGGGGGCGGTGCGACCGGGATGCTCACGGCCACGCTGAGCGCGCTCACGCTCTTCACAGCGCCGTTGACGACATTCTTCGCGGTGACCTGGCACGCCAGGCTGTGCCCTTCGTCGGCGCTCTGCGCCTGGTAGGTGGCGGCGGTGGCGCCCGGGATCGGCGTGCCACCAATCAACCACTGGTAGGTGAAGGTCGGCGCCGGGGCGCCGCTCCACGAGCCGTTCGAGCACGACAGCGTGCTACCAACGGCGGTGGTCCCGGACACCACCGGCAGACCCGTGTTGGCGGGCGCCTTGGCGGGGCCATGTTCCATCGCCGCATTGATGCCGGAGGCGACGTTTTTCACGACGACCGTGATCGCCTGTGCTTCGGCGAAGGAGTACTGGTTGTTGTAGTACTGAGTGATGTAGGCTTCCCCACCACCGAACCCGACCTTGTACTGCCCACCAGGCAGCCCCGAAATCGTGTATTCCCCGTTTGGGCTGGTGAAGGCGCAGCCCGCCAGTTCCCCTTCGCTGCTGGCCGGGAATGCGCATACAAGAAGGCCGTTGATCGCCGCGCTGGTCGAGGCGTCTGTCACTCTCCCGGCGATCAGCCCCCCTTCGTTGAGCTGGTCGTTGATGCCCGCGCTTTCCTCTCCGACCGTCACCGACACTTCGCTTGCTTCGGAAAGCGATGCCTTGTCGTCGTAATACTGAGGAATGTAGTTGAGCGAGCCGCCGAAGGGCGAAGAGAACGCAACCGTATACTCCCCGCTCGCCAGAGAGGCGATCGTGTATTTGCCTTCGGAGTTGGTGGGTGAGCAATGGCCGCCGAAGCTGTGCTTGGAGAATGCGCAGACCTGGATGCCCGCGATCGGATCGGCGGTCAACGCATTGGTGACCTTCCCGGTGATCCATCCGCCTTCTTCGAGTTCTGCGTCGATTTCCCGGGTCGCCACCCCCGCGACGACCGGAACCTGCGCGGCTTCAGCGGGCGAGGACTTGTCGTCGTAGAACTGGGTGATGAAGTTGAGCGGGCTTTCTTCGGGAACGGAGAATTCGACTTCGTATTTGCCGGCGGGCAACCCTGAGATCGTGTATTGGCCATTCGTTTCGGTGGTAGCGCACCGGAGGACGAAGCTTTCTTCTTCGGAGGATCCGCCTTCGACAGCGACTTCGGTGTAGGCGCAAACTTCGATGCCCTTGATGGGGCCCTTCCCAGAGGCTTCAATCACCGTGCCGGCGATCTGCCCCGTTCCGGCCCCCCACGCGTTGGCCGCAAAGCCACCGGCAAGCGCGAGCGCGGCGAGCGCGGCGGACACCAGGGCGAGCCCGTAGCGGCCACGGAGACCAGCCAATGACGGGCGGCGATTCAAAGCCTTCACGTTTCCCCTCCACGATTCCATAGGACGGCAGAATTTCGACGACGTTGAGCGCGGCAGCATACACGAAGCCGGCCTCCGTGGAGGTGCCTTAGCGCTCGACCTCCGTGGAGGTGCCCTACCGCCCTCGCCACACCGGATCGCGCTTCTCCTTGAAGGCGGAGGCGCCCTCTTTGGCGTCCTCAGAGGCGAAGACGGGGCCGGAGATCGCGGCCTGGCGTTCCCACATCTCGGCGCTGGACCAGTCGAACTGCTCCTGCAGGATCTGCTTGGAGGCGCTCAGCGCGAGCGGCCCATTCTTGGCGAGCGTGCCCGCCAGCTCCAGCGCCGTCTCGACGGCGCCGCCCGGCTCGGCGAGACGGTTGACCACGCCGAGCTCGTGAAAGCGCTCGGCCGCCATCGTGTCGCCGGTGAGCGCCAGCTCCATCACCACGTGGTAGGGCATCCGCCGCGGCAGGCGCAGCAGTGCGCCGCCGGCCGCCACCAACGAACGCTTGGCCTCGGGGATACCAAGCTTGGCGCCCTTCGCGGCGACGATCAGATCGCAGGCCAGCGCCACCTCCATGCCGCCCGCCACCGCGAAGCCCTCGATCGCCGCGATGAGCGGCTTGCGGGCGGAGCGCTGAGCGATACCCGCGAAGCCGCGGTCGCCAAACCACGGCGATTCCCCGCGCACGAACGCGCCAAGGTCCATGCCCGCGCAGAAGAACCCACCCGCCCCGGTGAGGATCCCCACCGCCAGCCGCTCATCGGCGTCGAGCTCCTCCAGCGCGTGCGCCACGCCCTCGGCGACAGCGGCGTTGACGGCGTTGCGTACCTGCGGTCGGTTGAGCGTGATCAGCAGCACGTTCCCGCGGCGCTCGGCCAGAACGGCCGGGGGCTCGGCGGCGTCGGTTGGGGTTGCATCGGGAGTGGTGGCGGCGTCATTGGTCATTCCCGGAGCGTACCTACCCACGCACCGTCCTCGCAAGCGGGAGCGGGGCTGCCCGATCAGTTCGGTTGGGGGCGCCAGGAGAGATGCTCGATACGCTAATCCCGTGCGATCCCGAGTAGGTTCTCCCCGCGCCACCGACCCACCAGGGATGGATAGCGTCCGTCACCCGCTCGCCGTCCCCGAGACCGTACTCGCCGCTCGCCGCCGCCCGATGTCCGAGCGTTTGGAGCTGGCGTTGAGCTGGAACGCCGTCGCGGCCGAGCTGCGCGTCGGCCTCGCCGCGGTCACCAGGAAGCCTGATACCGGCCAGTGAGTACCCAGGCCGGCCAGCCGGGCCGATTCGATGCCCGCGAGCTCTTCCGAGCCCTTGCGCGCCACGACGTGGACTACCTGACAATTGGTGGCATCGCAATTCAGGCACACGGCGGTCAGCGGCTTACACAGGATCTCGACGTTGTGATTGGAACATCGGCCGACAACATCAGCCGGCTGGCCGGCGCTCTGCTCGACCTGGACGCACGTATCCTCGGCCCCGCAGGCCAGCGCTCGCAGGCTGTACCAACCGCCACACTCCTTGCATCGAGTGACCAGTGGCATCTCATCACCATCCACGGGCCACTCGACATTCTCACGCTCCCAGCTCATCTCGGATCATTCGAGAAGATGCGGGCCCGGGCTCACGAGGTCCCACTCGGCGACCTTTTCATTCCCATCGCCCACCGCAATGACCTCCTGAAGATGAAGCGCGCCGCCGGCCGGCCGCAGGATCTCGCTGACGTTCAGCTGCTGGAATCGCTCGACGAGGACTCCTAGCGATTCGACGCACTCAGCCTCAAGGAGGTCCGGCCGAGCAGCGTTGTCAGGACTAAAGCTATGCCGCGAACAGCCGCAGCTCTGGCTCACGCTCGCCGCGCAGCACCTCGAGATCGACCTCGACGCACTCGATCCCGCGGGACTGCGCGAGCACGCGCGCCTGGGGCTTGATCCGCTGCGCCGCCAGCACCCCGCGACAGGCGCCGAGCGCGGGGTCGCGCCGGATCCGTTCGAGGTAGCGCGTCAGCTGCTCCACCGCGTCGATCGTGGCGATCCGCTTGATCTCCACCGCCACCCATTCGTCCTCGGCGTCGCGACACATCAGGTCCACCGGGCCGATGTCGGTGGGCCACTCGCGGCGGACCAGCCGGAAGCCCTCTCCGCACCACTCTGGTGAGTCGGCGAGCAGCTCCTGCAGCTCGCGCTCCAGGCCCTCCTTCTCCAGCGACACCAGCGTGTCCAGCTCGTGCTCAATGTCCGACAGCACCTCAGCGACAGCGATCTCCAGGCGATCCTCCTGGCGCTGCTTGCGCACGGTAAGACGTCTCAGCACGCCCTGCGAGTCGGTCTCCTGTTCGAGCACCGTCGGCGGGGTCATCCAGTTCAGCGGCTTCACGTTCGGGCCGCCGCCGTCGGCCCACACCATGAACGTGCCGTCAGCCTTGTGCATCAGCAGGCGCACCGCCTCGGGCAGCACCGTCGTCAGACGGCCGACGTAGGAGACCTCGCAGCGGGCCACGATCAGGCGCACCTCGGAAACCTATCCCTTGCGCCGGTCAGCCTCGCCCGCCAAACCAAGCACGGGCGCCCGGCTGCTACCGGATCTCCACCCGCACCGGGCGCCCAACTGATATCGGACCCCTCCGGGCATCCAGCGAATATCGGACTTCCACCTGCACCGAGCGCCCGGCCCGCGCGCTCGGCCGTATTGTTCACCCGATGACACGCGCAACCGCAATCCGCACCTACCGCGCCGTCGGGAGCCTGGCGATCCTTGCGGCGGTCGGCTACCAGGTGTCCAGGGGGCTCGAAGCGTCGCACTGGAGCACCGCGGACTACTTCAGCTACTTCACAATCCTCAGCAACCTCTTCGCTGCCGGCATTCTGTTCTCGGGTGCTCTGCGGGGTGACGGGCCGCGATCGACGGGCGTCGAGCTGCTGCGTGGCGCCGCCGTGGTGTACATGCTGACGACGGGCATCGTCTATGCCGTGCTGCTCTCCGGGCAGGACTCCGCCACCCCCTGGGTCAACACGATCGTCCATCGAGTAATGCCGGTGGTGGTGGCGCTCGACTGGGCGATCGACCCGCCGCGGATGCGGCTGCCGGTGCGCAGCACTTTGGTGTGGCTGAGCTTTCCGCTCATCTACATCGCCTACACGCTCATCCGCGGTGCGGTGGTCAACTGGTACCCCTACTTCTTTGTCAACCCACACCACTCCGCTGGGTATTTCGGAGTAGCGGTCGGCTGCCTGGCGATCGGGGCCGGGATCCTCGCGCTGATTCTCCTCACGACGTGGGCGGGCAACGTCCGCTCAGCCTCGATCGAACCGCTGGCGGGCGGAGCGGTGTCAGCCCGGTAGAGTCAACTGCAACCCCTCCGCGGCCCGGTAGTAGGTCAGTTTGGCCGGGCGCTGCCAGCTAGCCGGGAAGCCGCGATAGCAGGACCTGCATCTTTGCGTTCTCAAGAACGCCCATAAGAAGATTGATGTCTGGGAAGTTGTGCCGTTTCCGGACGGCTAGCTCGACGCCCTCTCCCTCGACCTGGCGAGCGATATAGACGATCGTGATGGCACCAACGATCTGCGCGTCCTCCTGGTCGCCATAGGCGTTCTCAAGCTCTGTCATCTGCTCGGCGGCCATGTTGCCGAGGATCGAACGGTCGAGCGGCATGTTGTGTCCTTTCTCATAGGAGGATTAGCCATGTTGGAAGAATCATCGCGGTTCATCGCGCCTCATGCGGATTGGCGTACCTACCAGCCCCGCACGTCGCGCGCCAACCGCCTGGTGCGACTGTGCTTCGCGGTTGCCCGGCGCATTTGGCGCCCCGCGGCGTAATTAGTCGAGTAGGGCTGCGATCTCTTGGAGCGTCCAGACGTGATCGGCCTTCCCGGCGGCCATCGCGGGGGTGCGCGGGTAGGGGTTCTTGAGGCTCAGGTGGGGGCGCGCGAAGTTGTAGACCTGGTAGTGCAGCGCGACGGCGGCGGCTAGGTTCTCGATCTTCTTGGAGAAGGCGTTGGTCAGCCGCGTCATGCGCCGCATGTCCATCCGCATCGTGAGGTTCTGCCGCTCGACGTAGGACGTGCTGATCTTCGCGGGGTGGGGGTCGCCGGTGCGTACACGAACATCGACGCCAGTGCAGACCGCCGGGCTGTACCGCCGCTCGTCCTGTGGGTCGCTGGCGTAGGTCTTCTGGATCGTCGCCCAATCGACCTGCGCACCGAACGAGAACCCGATCGCCTCCGCATACGCCGCGAGCCCATCGGTCGTGATCTGCGGCCGGTACTTCAGCCGGGTCCGCAGGTCCAGCATGAACAGGTAGCCATCATGGGCGGTGCGCTGCCCCACGAACCAGGCCGGGATGAGCTTCGTGTCGGCGCAGATCGCTGTCCAAGTCCAGACGCTGCCGACGCCGTGCTCGCCCCTGCGCGCAGGCGGGATGTTCTTGTCCTTGGCGTAGACAAAGTTCCAAATCTCGTCGCACTCGAACGTGGCGCAGGTCAGGTCGCGCAGCGTGGTGTGCTGGTAGGCGCTGCAAGCATCCCCCAAGTCCACGAGCAGCCTTGTGATCGTGTTCTTCGCTGCGCCCGTGATCCGAACCGTGCTCCGGATACTCATGCCCTCGGTAAGGCACCCGATGATCTGGGCGCGCTTCTCCGTGCTCAAACGGTTCATGATGACCATTATGCTTGAGGCTTCGGACGGAACAATCACCAGAAAATCCACTATCATCCGAGCAAGTGGACGAGTCGCCGCCGCCCGACATACCCCAGCCCGTGCCCCCGCAGCCGTTGGTTGCGATCCCACCCGATCAGTTCCAGGGCCGATGGGCGAACGATTTGAACTTAAGCGTCACGAAGCATGAGGTCACGCTCGACACGATCCGCATGGGGCCTATGGGCCAGTACGGGGAGGTTGTGTCCAGGGTGTCGTTCTCGCCTCTACTTTTTGCCAAGATGGTCGATATCCTCAATGAGGCGTGGAAAGACTACGTTGAGTCGTCGGGCGTCCCGACATAGGAGGGCCAATGGATCAAGCAGCCATGAGTGAAGCGGAGCTACCGAACCACCCACGCGGGACGGTCGCTCCGTCAACGGGTGAGGGACGGCGTGTTTACTCCGCCGCTGATCGCCCCCTACAGCCGGATAAGGCCAAAGTGCTGCGAGCAGTCTTCCTGAAAGACCTTCAGAAAGAGCAGCAGGCCGGAGCCTAGCTGGGCCGCTGGCGCTCGGGCGGCTTGTACCAGCGGGCTTCTGCGGCCTTACGGGCGATCTCCGAGCGCTCCTCAGCCGTGAGCTTTTCCGCCCGCGCCTTGCCGCCCTTCTGGCCCCCCTTGCGACCGCTCACCTGCGCCGGTGTCTCGGGCTCCTGCGGCTTTGTGGCGTGCCGCATCACGCGGTAGGCCATCTGGTTGAGGTCGGCCATACCGGGGATCGTAGCGCCACCGGGGGCGCCTACGCCGCTGCGCGTTCGCGTAGGTGGGTGGCGTGGCGGCGGCAAGCGTCTGAGCAGTACCGCGCGTTGCGGTTGCGGTCGGCCGCGATCTCCCCGCCGCAGCCCTCGCACGCGCGTTCGGGTAGCTGCTCCCCGCCGGGCCTCACGAGCACTGCCAATGCCCGCTCCGGGCTTGTGGTGTCCCGGCGCTCCCAAGCCGCGCGCCACGCCTCGACAGTGCCCGAAAGCGCGTCAATCCACTCCTCACGCTCCCACCGCACGGTGCTCACCGCCGCGGCGAGCGCTACGGGCCACGCCCGATCGAAGCTCACGCCGTCGTGCCGCGCGGCGGCGAGCCGTTCTCTCAAGACTTCGGGCGGCGTCATATGCAGATCATCCCGAGCGCGTCTATGCGCTTTGTGGCCTGCGACGGCTGGACCTGCTCGCCGTCGAGGATCACCACGCCAGCGTCCTTCAGGCTGTCTACGGCCTCGGTGATGTCCTGCCGGTCGAAGCCGATCTCGGCGTGCAGCTCGCTGATTGAGCAGCCGTCCGGCCGATCGTTGCGGAGCACCTGGAGGACGATCAGCTCTTCGACCAGGGGGCTACCAGCCTCCCGGTCCTGATTGGATGGGTCCTGCATGGGGAAGGTCCGTCCTTTCCTGTGCCGCGCCCCCCGGCTGTTCAAGCAGCGCGGGGGGCAACTCATGGATGGGATCGGACGAGCCTAGACCCTGCGACGGCCCCTATGGGGCCGATCCTCAAACTGACCCACTACCCGCGGCCCGGGTGTACGGGTATCTATCTATCATCGTTACGGGACACCCGCTCGGGCTCCGCCAACTGCCCACCCGGCGGCGGCTCGTCCACCACTCCGCCATTCAGCGCCTCGCGGAACTCGCGGATGCTCTTGCCGGCCGCCCGGGTCAGTTCGGGGAGGCGCTTTGGGCCGAGCACGACCAGCGCCACCACCGCCACGAACAGGATGTGAACTGGGTTCTCGATGCCCATGTACTCAGGCTAGCGCGACCATCACAGCTCGCCAGCCCATGCGGGCGTTTGGCATATGCACCGCCCGCCCCTTTCGAAGGCCGGCGTAAGGTCGCGGGCGACATATGCCGCGTATGGTGCGCGCGAGACCAGCCGATCCGCGCCGTACCCTGCACGCGTGGACCAGGTGTCCCCCTCCGAAGCGGCCTCCTCAACCTCTCCCGGCCGGCCCTACCCGCCGCCGGCGGCGGCCGAGCCCTTCTGGCCGGCGCAGGCGACGATCCTCGCGGCGATCGCTTTGCAGTTGCTGCTCCCCAGCCGCCTCACGATCGGCCCCCACTGGCTGATCCCCTCCCTGGAGGGAGCGCTGCTACTCGGGATGTTCATGGCCACCCCCAACCAGCTCGAGCATGAGCATCCCCGCCGGCGGCGCTTGGCGCTCGGACTGACCGCGTTCGTGAGCGCCGCCAACATCTACTCGCTGGCGGCCCTCACCCACTTCCTACTGCATCACAACGTGAAAGACGGCACCCAGCTGATCACTTCCGGGGTGCTGATCTGGCTGACCAACTTCCTGATCTTCGCGCTGTGGTACTGGGAGACCGACCGCGGCGGTCCCGGCCGCCGCGCCGCCGGACACGACGGACCGCCCGACTTCCTCTTCCCGCAGATGAGCGACGACCGCATCGAGCCGCTGGCGTGGCGGCCCAAATTCATCGACTACCTGTACGTGTCGCTCACCAACGCCACCGCCTTCTCCCCTACCGACACGATGCCGCTGTCGCCGACCGCCAAGAGCATCATGAGCGTGCAGTCGCTCGTCTCGCTGGTGACGATCGGGCTGATTGTCTCGCGCGCGGTGAACATCCTCGGCTGAGAGGAGAGGGGTGCGCTGCTCGACTTCAGGCGCGCGCCCTGGAGCGAGGTCCCGCGAACAGGCGGATAAGCACAAACGCAACAGTGAGACCCAGCACCACCATGGTGTCGGCCCTGAGCATGGCCGCCGAGTGGGCGTCGGCGACCTTGCCACGAGAGTCAACCGAGAGGCCGGCCGTGATCATCAGGATCCCGCGCACGGAGCTGATGATCCCGATGACCATGAGCGCCCGGAGCACCCGCAGCCCGTTGCCGCCCGAGGTGTCAACCGTGGTCATGATCTCCAGGATGATCACGGGCAGCAGCACGCCGCTCACCAGGCCCATCGCCGCCGAGGACGACAGCGGACCGTCCGACAGCGGATGGTGCGTGACAAACGCGCACACAGTGTCCACCATGATGATCGCCGCCGCGATCAGCAGCGTCCCGGCGATCACTTTGTGCAGGGCGTCACTGGCGCGCTTGAGCGGCCTGCGGCGAGGCCGCCCGCGGCCCTTGCGGAGGCGGTCGCCGCCGTCGGGCGGGTCGCCGGCCAAGCTGGGGCGCGGGGGCGCCGCACGCCCGCCTCCGCCGAAGTGACTCTGGCTGAGCGTGGCGAGGCTGGAGGCATCACCGCGACTAAGGCTGAGCGTGGCAGGGCCGGAGGCATCACCGTGACTAAGGCTGAGCGTGGCAGGGCCGGAGGCATCGCTCGTGGCGCTCTCGCTGATTGGGTCTGTCGTCTGGAGGCTCATGTTCGTCCTTTCATGGGAGATGGTTGCCATGCCCACATCCTCTCCGCGGCCCCACTGCCGCAATAGGCACCCAAGGTGTCGAGTTTGCACACCTCCCGATCTTTCGACTACGCTTTGACAGGATGTGGAAGCCAGTCCGCCGGGGCCGCGCGCTCGGACTGCTCGCGGTCGCGCTGGCCGCGGCCGCGGCCGGGCTCGCGGCGCACGCCGGCGGCGTCCTCGGCTGGCTGGAGCGCGCCACGGTCGACGCCCGCTTCTCGCTGCGCGGCAGCGAAGGGCCGCCCGCGGGCGTGGTGGTTGTGGGCCTCGACAACGACAGCCTCGGCGTGCTGCCCCGCTTTCCCTTTTCACGCAAGCTGCACGCGCGCGTGATCGACAACCTCCGCCGGGCGGGCGCGCGCTTGATTGTCTACGACATCGCCTTCGACCGCCCCACCACGCCGAACGCCGACCTCGCGCTGTTCGAAGCGGCCCGTCGCGCAGCCCCGATCGTGTTCGCGACCTCGCTGATCTCCCCATCGGGCGCCACCGAGGTGCTCGGCGGCAACGCCAACCTCGCCTCGATCGGCGCCTCCGCCGCAGCCGCCGACCTGGTGCCTGACGGCGACGGCGTGCTGCGCCACCTGCTCGACCAGGTCAGCGGGCTGCCCACCATCGCCGCCGCTGTCGCGCAACGGCTGCACCTGCACCCCGCCGACCGGGGATTGCTGCACGGCGGCTGGATCGACTTCCCGGGGCCGCCGGCAACTGTGCGCCACCTCTCCTTCGCCCGGGTCCTTCACGATCGCTTCGCCCCCGCCGCGGTGCGCGGCAAGGTGGTGGTCGTCGGAGAGACGGCGTCGGTCCTTCACGATCTCGACACGACCGCCGCCGGCGGCCCAATGCCGGGGCCCGAAGTACAGGCCGGCGCGATCTCCACGGTGCTCCGCGGCTTCCCCCTGCGCAGCCCCCCGGCCGCCGTCACCGCCGCGCTGATCGTCCTGCTGGCGCTGGTGGCGCCGCTCTGCGGCCCGCGGCTCTCCCTGGTCGGCGTGACGCTCGCGAGCGTGAGCGCGCTCGCGCTCTGGCTGCTCGCCACCCAGCTGGCGTTCGACGGGGGCACGATGCTCGACTTCACCGATCCAATCCTCGCGCTGGCGATCGGCGGCGGCGCCACCCTCGCGCTCGACGTGTGGACCGAGCGCCGCGAGCACGCGCGACTGCGCAGGCTGTTCGCCGCCGGCACTCCGGCGGTCGTGCAGGGCGTCCTGCGTCCAGGGGGGCCGCGGCCGCTGGAACCCACAGCGATCATCGCCGGCTACCGAATCGAGGAGGCGATCGGGCGCGGAGGCATGGGTGTCGTCTACCGCGCCACCCAGCTGGCGCTCGGACGGGCGGTCGCGGTCAAGCTGATCGCTCCTGAGCGCGCCGAGGACCCCGTGTTCCGCGAGCGCTTCAAGTCCGAGTCGCGGATCGCCGCCGCGATCGAGCACCCCAACGTGATCCCGGTGTACGAGGCCGGCGAGGACGACGGCCTGCTGTTCATCGCGATGCGGCTCGTTGACGGGGTGGACCTCGCGCGGCTGCTCGAGCGTGGCGGGGCACTCGAGCCGGCGCGGGCGCTGCGCCTGATCGCTCAGCTCGCCGGCGCGCTCGACGCCGCGCACGCCCGCGGGCTGGTGCACAGGGACGTCAAGCCCGCCAACGTGCTCGTCACCTTCGACGAGCCCGAGCACCTCTATCTCACCGACTTCGGCGTCGCCCGCCACATCGGCTCGGGCGCGGGCGCCACCCAGACCGGCCAGTTGATCGGCACGCTCGACTACCTCTCCTCTGAGCAGATCCGTGGCGAGCCCGTCGACGCGAGCGCCGACATCTACGCGCTGGCCTGCGTGCTCCACCACTGCCTCACCGGCCAGGTGCCCTTTCCGCGCGACAGCGAACCGGCGAAGCTGTGGGCGCACGTCAACGCGCCGCCCCCGTCGCCCAGCACGCTGCGTCCGGGCCTGCCCATCGCACTCGACGAGGTGATCGCCCGCGGCATGGCCAAGGACCGCGCCGAACGCTATACGACAGCCGCCGAGCTGGTTCAGGCCTGCGCCGCGGCACTTGGAGAGGCGGTCGTTCCCACCGCCCCGCCCGCGGGCGCGCTCGGCGGCAGGCCGCGCATCGTCGACGGCGCGCCGCAGCCGCGGCACCCCTCATCCTCGTATCCCTCATCCTCGTATCCCTCGCCGTCGGATCCCTCGCCGACCGAGATCTCGTGGTAGGCGGAGACTCAATCGAGCTCGCGCGGGGAAATCACCCCGAACTGCAGGGCGCACTCGACGAGCCGCGCCCGCTTCTGGTTCTGCGGCAGATCGCTGAGCTCGAACTTGGCAAACAGCGAGCGCAGATGCATCTTGACCGCGTCGATGCTGAGACACACCTCGGCGGCAATCTGCGAGTTGGTGGCGGGGGTTGAGAAGCCGCCGGCTCGGTAGGGCCGGCAGAGCGCGAGCAGCACGCGGCGCTGGGTTTGGGTGAGCTGCGGCACCGGCCGCTCGTCGGAGCACACGGTCGCCACCGCGGCGCTCGCCGTCGCCGCGTTGTACACGAGCAGCGTGCGCCCCACACGGATGCGGTCGCCATCGCGCAGGCGCTGGCGACCGTTGATGCGCTGACCATTCACGTAAGTGCCGTTGGTGGACAGCCCGTCGTCTGCGATCGTCCACTCCGCGCCAAGGTGCTGGAGCTCGGCGTGCAACCCCGACACCTCGCGATCCCACGAGATCGAAAGGTCCATCTCGGCACGGCGGCCGATCGTAGCGGCCGCCCCGCCGCGCGCGGGAGCGAACAGGCCGAGGTGGCCCTCGGCGCCGCGGAAGATCAGGAACGGCCCACCGCGGCGTTCAGCGGCCAGAACCTCCTTGAGCTCGCTCGGCGAGAGCGAGTGCGGGGCCAGCGGATCGCCGCCCATTCGAATGTCCATTTGCGCTGACATTTCACCATCCAGAACCCAATCCTCGCAATCGTATGCAAAACTGCGCAACCATGCTAGCTGCCGTGCTCGCCGTCGCGCTTGCTCCGAGCCTCGCCGTCGCACCCACCCCGACCCTCGCCGCCACACCGACCACAAGCCTCGGCCTCCTCCCCGCCCCTGTCCTTGGCGCGACCACGCCGGCGGAACCGGTGGTGGGCCAACTCGAGACCGTCACACCTGTCGCCGGCGTGGTGCGCGTGCGGATCAAGGGCACCCCGCACTTCGTGCGCCTGCGCGGCCCACTCAGCGTTCCCGACGAAAGCGAAGTCGACGCCACGGCGGGGCGCGTACAGGTGACCGTCGCCACCCCTCAGACCGGGCAGACGTCCAGCACGCTCGCCTACAAGGGGCGGTTCTTGCTGCATCAGGACGCCCCACCGGGGGCGGAGACGCACCTCGACCTCTCCCAGCCACTCACCGGCTGCGGAGGGTCGCGACGTGGCCGGCGCGCGACCGCACGAGGTGGCCGCGCGCGGGTCGCCGCACACGGCCATCGCTCCTCCACGTCGCGGCGCCTGTGGGTTTCCGACAACGGCGGCAACTGGGGAACAGGGGGCCACGACGTAAGTACCACCGGGGAGGGCACACGCTGGCTGACGCTCGACGAATGCCGCCGCTCGGAAGTGCGGGTGTCCGAAGGTACGGTGCTCGTGCACGATCTCATCCGCCACACCTTCGCCACAGTGACAGCCGGGCACCGTTACGTGGCCGCTCAGCCCACCGTCGAAGGGCGCGCGCTGATGCCGCCCCTCGGCCAGGTGTTCACCGGGGTGAGTGGCGGAAGCGCCCACGCGTTCCAGAGTCAGGTGGGCAAGCACCCCGCCGTCCTCGGCTACTTCGCCAACTGGGGGGAATCGATCGAAACCCCCCTCTCCGAAGCGCACGGGGCGCACGCCCGGTTGCTGCTGCACATCTCGACCGACATCGGATACGGCGGCCAGGCAGCGGAGATCATCTCGCCCGGTGAGATCGCGCACGGCGACGGCGACGGCTACCTGCTCGCGCTCAGCCGGCAGCTCACACAGAGCGGGCGGGCGGCCTACATCGCGCTGCTGCCCGAGATGAACCAGGCCAACAACGCCTACTGTGCCTTCACCGCGAGCGGCGCCTCGCGCGACCGGGCTCACTCCACCGCGGCCTACCGGCAGGCGTGGAGGCGCTCGGTGTTGATCCTGCGTGGTGGCGCGGCGGCGTTGATCGACCACCGCCTGCGCGCGCTCGGCCTGCCGCCGGTGAGGACTGGGCAGGTGACGCTGCCGAGTCCTCGCGTCGCGTTCATGTGGGCGCCGCAGACGGCGGGCACACCCACGATCCCGGCCAACGAACCAGCCGCCTACTACCCGGGCTCGGCGTACGTGGACATCGTGGGCACCGACTTCTACTCCGCCTACCCCAACTTCGCGGGTCTTGCACGCCTCTACGGAGCGTACCGGCCCAAGCCTTTTGGCTTCAACGAGTGGGCGATGTGGCAAAGCGCCAACCCCGGGTTTGTCAGCCAGTTGTTCGCGTTCGTCCGCGCCCATCGCCGCATTGGGCTGATGCTCTACAACCAGGGCCTCAACCCCGTGGGTCCCTTTCGTCTCTACCGCTTCCCGGCCGCCACAGCCGAAATCCGCCGCCAGCTCCGGGCGCCGCGCTTTCTCGCCTACACGCCCGAATGGGCCGGCGCCCGAGGCTCGATCGCCAGCGCCTTCACCACGAGGTCTTTGACCTCGCCGTTGGCGCCGAGGCTGAGCGCGCGCTCCAGCGCCTCGAGGGCGCCCTCGCGGTCCATCATGCGCAGTCGCAGGCGGCCCAGGCGCTCCCACGCGCCCGCGTCGGAGGGGCCCCGCTCGGCCGCGCGCCGCGCCGCTTCCTCAGCAAGGTCCACCGCGCCGACGTCTTCGTAGATGCGTGCCGCGAAGCGGTGGGGCGCCGGGCGCTCGCCATCCACGCGCGCCCAATCGCGCACCGCGCGCGCGGCCGCCTCCAGCTCGCCGGCCTGCCAAAACGCCAGTGTCATCAGCCGCAGCACCCCCACGTCGCTGGGCTGCGCTTCGCGCGCATACACCAGCCGCTGCGCCGCCAGCGCGTATTCGCCTTCGGCCATCGCCCGCTGCGCGGCGACCATGAAGCGCTCCATCCGCTCGCCCGCGGGGTCGGGCTTGGAGAAGTCAACGAAGCACATGCTGCCCGCCGGCACCGTGCGGATGCCGTGGCTGAACTTCACCCGCGCCCACTGCTGGACTTCCTCGCCCGCCCCCCCGCCGGCGCTGTCGCCGGTGAAGTAGATGCCCGCCACGGTCCCCACCCCCCACTCGGGGTATGACGTGCAGCGCGCGTAGCGGTGCACCACCGAGTGGTCGGGCACACGACTGCCGAAGGGGTCGTGCTTGGCGTTCTCCACTGCGCTCGCCCGCGCGCGCTGCTCAGCTTCATAGGCGCGGCGCCCCGCCTCCTCGCGTGCCTTGCGCGCCGCCGCCGCGCTGGCCCGCACGGCGTTGCGCGAGACCCGCCCGCCGCGCAGGCTCTCGGCCATCCGCTCCAGCTGATCGGCCGCCTCGTTGATCGCCTTCAGGTGGCGCTCGTGCTCGGCCTGGCGTCCGGGAGGCGCCAGATCCGGGTGCCAGCGCTTGGCCATCTTGCGACGCGCCAGCTGCACCGCGCGCTTGTCGAACGGGGGCTCCAGCTCCAGCAGCATCATCTGCTGCTCGATATCCAGCACCGTTGGCATGAAGCACAAACGGTAGCGCCTCAGATTGGGGACTTGTGAGGAAAGCGGGCCCCACCCACCCCGGCCGAAGCCGGGGAGACGCCCGCGGCGAGTGGAAGAGTGGGCGGGCCTCTATCCTCTCGCGGGAATGTCCGCCCAGTACATCTTCACAATGCACCGGCTGTCCAAGCTGCACCCACCCGACAAGACGGTGCTCGACGACATCACGTTGGCGTTCTACCCGGGGGCGAAGATCGGCGTGCTCGGCTACAACGGCGCGGGCAAGTCCACGCTGCTGCGGATCATGGCGGGCAGCGATCAGGAGTACCGAGGCGAGGCGGCGCTGGCTCCGGGCGCAAGCGTGGGGATGCTCGAGCAGGAGCCCCACCTCGACGAGAGCAAGGACGTCAAGGGCAACGTCGAGGATGGCGTCGCGGAGACCAAGGCGCTACTGGACCGCTTCAACGAGCTGGCCGCCAACTACTCCGAGGAGATCGCTGAGGAGTTCGGCAGGATCCAGGCGAAGATCGACGCGGCCGACGCGTGGAACCTCGACACGCAACTGGAATACGCGATGGACGCGCTGCGCCTGCCGCCGCCGGACGCCGACGTGAGCAAGCTCTCCGGCGGCGAGCGCCGCCGCGTGGCGCTGTGCCGCCTGCTGCTGCGCGCGCCCGACCTGCTGCTGCTGGACGAGCCCACCAACCACCTCGATGCCGAGTCGGTGGCGTGGCTGGAGCAGCACCTGTCGGAGTACAAGGGGGCGATCGTGGCTGTCACCCACGACCGCTACTTCCTCGACAACGTCGCCGGCTGGATCCTGGAGCTCGATCGCGGCAAGGGGATCCCATACGAAGGCAACTACTCCAGCTGGCTGGAGCAGAAGCAGGCGCGGCTCGCTCTGCAAGAGCGCGCGGACAAGGGTCGCGAGCGCACGATCGCCGCGGAGCTCGAATGGGTGCGCACCAACCCCAAGGGCAAACGCACCAAGTCCAAGGCCCGCCTGGCCCGCTATGAGGAGCTGATCGCCGAAGAGCGCAACGTCAAGCTCGACGAGGTCCAGATCCACATCCCGCCCGGACCGCGCCTGGGCAACAAGGTCCTCACCGCCACCAACCTGTCCAAGGGCTACGGCGATCGGCTGCTGATCGAGTCGCTGTCGTTTGACCTGCCCCGCGCCGGGATCGTCGGCGTGATCGGCGCCAACGGCGCCGGCAAGACCACGCTGTTTCGGATGATCACAGGCCAGGAGCAGCCCGACAGCGGCGCGATCGAGCTGGGCGACACCGTGAAGCTCGCCTACGTCGACCAGTCGCGCGACTCGCTGCACCCGGAGAAGACCGTGTGGGAGGAGATCTCCGAAGGGTACGAGCACATCCAGGTGGGCGAGCGCGAGGTCAACTCGCGCCAGTACACCGCCGGCTTCAACTTCAAGGGCTCCGCCCAGCAGGCGCGCATCGGCAAGCTCTCAGGCGGCGAGCGCAACCGCGTGCATCTGGCCAAGCTGCTGCGCAGCGGCGGCAACCTGCTGCTGCTGGACGAGCCCACCAACGATCTCGACGTGGACACGCTGCGCGCGCTGGAGAACGCGCTGCTCGAATTCCCCGGCTGCGCGGTGGTGATCTCCCACGACCGCTGGTTTCTCAACCGCGTGGCCACCCACGTGCTCGCCTTCGAGGGCGACTCGCAGGTGACCTGGTTTGAGGGCAACTTCGACGCCTACGAGGAGCACCGCCACGAGCTGGCCGATCAGGCGACCGCATCTGGTCGCCGATCGGTCGGTGCGGCGGCGGACCGCCCGCACCGGATCTCTTACAAGCGGCTGGTGCGGGGATGAACGCCCCGTCGTAAACGCAGGAGTGTAGGCAGCCTACATCCGACGGTGCTGTATACTGCGCGGTATATGGCTGCCACACGGACACAGGTGTACTTGACCCAGGAGCAGCGTGATCGCATCGAGGAACTGCGCGCCAGCGACGGGCGCACCCTCGCGGAAGTCATTCGCGCGGCGCTGGACGCATACCTGCCACCGCCGGAACCGGATCTCGAAAAGCTGCAGCGCGTCTTGGACGAGACATTTGGGTCCTGTCCGGATCTGGAGGTACCGCCGCGCGAGGAGTGGGATCGCTTCGACCTCAACTGGAATCGTATTGAGTCAGATCCTGCTGGACACTGACGTCCTGATCGATCACCTGCGCGGACACCGCCCGCTGCGCCTGTCCGATCCCAAGCTGAAGATCTCCGTGGTCACTCGCTGCGAGTTGTTCGCCGGCCGGAACGTCGACGAGCCGGCCTTACGCCAAGCGCTGAGCGTCCTCAAGGAGGTCTCGGTGGATCGAGCCATCGCCGAGGCCGCCGGACGCATCCGGCGCACGACCGAGCTTCCAGTGCCAGACGCCCTGATCGCCGCCACCGCGCTGGAGAACGGCATGAAGGTCATGACTCGCAACCGGCGCCACTTCGAGCGAGTCGCGGGACTGGAATTGCAGACGCCCGCGGGGGAATCGGGCAACTCCTAGCGCTGCCGGTTGCGCGCCGTATCCTGGCGATCGGGGTTGGTCGAAGGAGGGTGCCGCCTCCGGTCGCCCGTGCCATCACCGCCTTGCCGCGTGGAAGCTCGCGGCGCCTTCGGCGTTCTGGCTGCCGTCGGCGGAGGCCAGATAGATTTCGATCGTGTAGCGCCCGCCGCCCGGCGGCGTCTGCACCCACGCGCCTTCGGTGTTCTCGTATTTGTCCGCTTGCGAGACGATGTGCTCCGACGGCCAGATGCTGCCCAGCTCATCGGCCACCACCGTCCTATTGCCGGCGTTTTCGCGAAACAGCGTGTGGGTCAGCTTGAATTGACGCCCAGCCGGCCCTTCCAAGGAGATCTTCCACTGCACTTCAACTCCCGGCTGGCGCAGCGCCTGAGCGATTTCCCGCTGGGTCAATGGCGGTTCCCGGTTGCGGATCACAGCCGCCCGCAGTTGGGCTTCTTCGCGTTTGAGCTGCCCGGGATGGCTCTGGAGATAGGTGTACTCGCTAACGCCGGGGCGCACTCGAACCTCCTTTACTTCGGTCGCCAGCACGGCCGGCGCCGGCACGGGCTTCAGAAAGGTGTTCCAGAGCAGCACCGCGACGGTGATTACGGCGGTGAGCGCCCCGGCTATCTGGCCGGCCTTTATCACCCGGGTGCCGAGCCCTTTGGCGCTGTCCTTCGATGATGTCTCGGTCTCGGGCAGGAATCCAAATCATATCCCGATCCCAATCTTGCGGCGTTTTGGAGAGTCCTGTATTCTCGCCGTCACGATGTCTGCCCCAACGCGAGGCTCGACCGCGCTTGGCGCGATCGCGGTGCTCGTCGCAATCGCCGCAATCGCCGCGCTCGCGGCGGCGCTCACGCCAACCCCCGCGGAGGGCTCCTTCCCCGGCGCCAACGGCGTGATCGCATACTCGGCCGAACACAGCATCTGGGCGGTGGACCCCGCCACGGGGGACCAGCTGCGGCTGACCAGCGGCCCCGAAGACTCCGCTCCGAGCTTCTCGCCATCGGGCGATTTGCTGGCGTTCCAGCGTCGCACGACGAGCACCGTCACCATCCAGCGTCCCCCGACGGGCCCCGCCACCACATCCCGGCGTCGCCCGGAGAACACCGTCACCACTCCCCAGCGCCGCACGACGGGCCCCGTCACCACATCCCAGCGTCGCCCGGTGAGCACCGTCACCATCTACATCGCCAACGCCGATGGCTCCAACCCCACGCCGCTCGTGGTGGGCAGCGAACCCGCCTTCTCTCCCAACGGCAGCCAGCTCGTGTTCGTCGGGCCCTCCGGCCTGTTTCTGACGGGCGCAACGCCGGGCTCGCCCGTGCGGGCGCTCACCGATCACCCCGGCGATCGCACGCCGCGCTGGAGCTCGAAGGGGTCGATCGTGTTCCAGCGCTCCGACGGAAAAGACAGCGACCTCGACATCGTCGTTCCGCCAAGTTCCCACGTGCGCCGACTCCTCAGCTACCGCAATGGGATTGGCGAAGAGACCCAGATGTGGCCGGAATGGTCGCCCAACGGCGCCAGCATCTCGGTGGCGCTCTGCGCACCCGGCAGTGAACCGCCCCCGCTCGAAACGGTCCCTTCGGTCGTGTTCCACTCAAACTGCGCTCCGGACGTGTGGGCGCCGGTGGGGGAGCGCCTCGTCGAAGCCGGCGCCGGCGTGCTCAGGGGGAAACCGGAAACCACGTGCCCCCCGTTCATCGAAGGCGGGGGCAACGAAGAGGAGGGCTTCGCCCGCGACGGGCACCAGCTGTACCGCGACGAAGGCCCGAGCTGGCCGATCGCATGGCAGCCGCTGCACCGCGGAACGCTGCGCGTGCCCACCGTGCCGTGCGCGAAGGACAGGGAGAGGGAAAACGCGGCCACCACGATAGACGTGCCGCAGAGAGTGAGGCCCGATGGACTCGTGTGCGTTTACTTTCGGCGACGCCACCGCAGGATCTGCCATCGAACGTGACGAGATCGGGGCGGCTGTACACAGGCCGGATCGGAGCGCCTCATGTCCAAGCCAAGATCGGATCCAGCCCACGCGGCCCGCATGGATCGGACGACCTTCTTAGTTAGCAGTCGCTAAGATTGCTGCCTCAACCTTCGGCGACCACAGATAGGGAGTTGTCATGCCTGGATACACCGCGAAGCAGATCGACGAGATGGAGGGCGCGTTCGGTGGCGGCCTGAAGAAGGCGCGCGCCGAGCTGGGCGTCACCTCCTTCGGCATGCAGGTCGTGGATCTGCCCCCCAACTACAGCGACTACCCCGAGCACGACCACGAGAAAGATGGCCAGGAGGAGGTCTACTCGGTGATGCGCGGCTCGGGCGCGATCGAGGTGGAAGGCGAGCGCGTGGAGCTCACGCCCGAGGTGATGGTGCGGGTCGGCCCCGGCATCAAGCGCAAGCTGTTCGCCGGCCCCGAGGGGCTGCGGGTGCTCGCGCTGGGCGGCAAGCCCGGCTCGGCGTACGAGATCGCCGAGTTCACCGAGCTGAGCACCGCCGGCGCCTGATTGGCAAAAGAGGGGCCCGGCCAACCGGCCTGGCGGCCGGCTGCGCCACCCTCTAGCGCGCCAGCGACGTTTCCGCGCCGAGCGTGCGCGCCGCGGCGGCGATCAGCCGTGCGGCGGCGTGCACGTCGGCCAGCTCCACCAGCTCCACCGGGGAGTGCATGTAGCGCAGCGGGATCGACACCAGCGCGGTGGGGACGCCGCCGCGGCTGAGGTGCACGGCGTCGGCGTCGGTGCCGGTGTTGCGCCCGATCGCCTCCACCGTGAAGGGGATCTGCTCGCGCTCGGCCGTGTCGTGCAGCAGCTCGAACAGTCTGGGATGCAGGGTTGAGCCGCGGCTGAGCACGGGGCCCGAGCCGAGCGGGTGCTTGCCCGACTCCTTCACCTCGATCCCGGGGGCGTCGGTGGCGTGGGTCACGTCCACCACGATCGCCGCGTCGGGCTGTAGCGAGAAGGCGCTGGTGCGCGAGCCGCCGAAGGTGGTCTCCTCCTGCGCGGCGGCCACCGCCACCAGCTCCCACTCGGCGCCGCCCGCCTGCGCCACCAGCCGCGCGGCCTCCAGCGCCACGAACGAACCGAGGCGATTGTCCAGCGCGCGCGAGGCGATGCGCCCGTTGGGAAGCTCCACCGGCTCGCCGGCGATCACCGCCACGTCGCCCACCCTCACCAGCTCGCGCGCCTGCTCGCCGTCGCGCGCGCCGATGTCGATGTGCAGGTCGCGCACCTCCGCCACCTTCTTGCGCTCCTCCTCGCGCAGCAGATGGATCGGCTTCTTGCCGATCACGCCGGTCAGCTCGCCCGCGCGCGTGCCCAGCACCACGCGCTGGCCGACGAGGATCTGCGCGTCCCAGCCCCCCACCTCGCGAAACCAGAGGTAACCCTCGTCGTCGATGTGGGTGACGATCAGCCCGATCTCGTCGATGTGACCCATCACCACGAGGCGCCGGGGGCCGCCGGCAGCGGCAGGCGCGGCATCCGGGGTCGGCGGGGCAGCCGACGTGGAGTCGCCTCCGTCGCGCGCCGGCACCCGCGCCGAGGGCGTGCCCACCACGTCGATCTCCACCTCGGCCCCGAACGCCTGCGCCGCCGCGCTCCACACCGCCGCGGGCGCGACCTCATAGCCGGACGGGCCGCGCGCCGCGAGCAGGTCGCGCAGGACTTGCGGGAAGTCGTCGCTCATGCGGCGAGCAATCCTCGCAGGACGTACTGGAGGATGCCGCCATGACGGTAGTAGTCGGCCTCTCGGGGTGTATCGATGCGTAGCGTGACCGTGAACTCCTTCTCGTCGGCGCGCACCTTCAACTCACGCGGCAGCTCCGCGATTCCCTCGATCGAGAACGTCTCGTGGCCCGTCAACCCCAGCGAGGCAACCGAGTCCTCGGGCTTGAACTGCAGCGGCAGCACCCCCATCCCCACGAGGTTGGAGCGGTGGATGCGCTCGAAGCTCTGCGCGATCACCGCGCGCACGCCCAGCAGCTTCGTGCCCTTCGCCGCCCAGTCGCGCGAGGAGCCGGTGCCGTACTCCTTGCCGGCCAGCACCACCAGCGGCACCGCTTCCTGCTGGTAGCGCATCGCCGCGTCATAGATCGACAGCGGCTCGTCCCCCGGCGGGCCCGACTCCTGGCTGCCCGTCGCTGCCCGCAGATGGACGGTCACGCCGCCTTCGGGCAGCGCCGCTCCGTCGGGCGTGCGCAGCAGGTTGCGGATGCGGATGTTCGCGAAGGTGCCGCGCATCATCACCTCGTGGTTGCCGCGGCGCGCGCCGAAGGAGTTGAAGTCGCGCGGGGCCACCCCCTGTTCCTGCAGGTACAGGCCGGCGGGGCCGTCGCGCTTGATCGCCCCCGCGGGGGAGATGTGGTCGGTGGTGACGGAGTCGCCCCACACCGCCAGCACGCGCGCGCCGTGCAGATCCTCCACCGGGGCGGGCTCGGCGGGCATCCCCGCGAAGTAGGGGGGCAGGCGCGCGTAGGTGGAGCGCTCATCCCAGGCGAAGCGCTCGCCGGCGGGGACCTCCAGGCCGTTCCAGTGCTCATCGCCGGCGAACACCTCGGCGTAGCTCTTACGGAACATGTCCGACTGCACCGCCTGCTCGATCGTCTGCGCCACCTCGCGCCCGCTCGGCCAGATGTCGCGCAGATAGACGTCCCTCCCGCTGGCGTCGCGGCCGAGCGGGTCGGCGACGATGTCGATGTCCATCGTGCCCGCCAGCGCGTACGCCACGCACAGGGGGGGCGAGGCGAGGTAGTTCATCTTCACGTCCGGGTTGATCCGCCCCTCGAAGTTGCGGTTGCCCGATAGCACCGAGACGACCGCCAGATCCTCCTCGCCCACCACCTTCGAGATCTCCTGCGGCAGCGGCCCGGAGTTGCCGATGCAGGTGGTGCAGCCGTACCCCACGAGGTTGAAGCCGAGCTGCTCCAGGGACTCGGTGAGGCCCGCGCGGTCGAGGTATTCGCTGACCACCTTCGACCCGGGCGCCAGCGAGGTCTTCACCCACGGCTTGCGCTGCAGGCCCCGGGCGAGCGCGTTGCGCGCGAGGATCCCCGCCCCGATCATCACGGAGGGGTTGGAGGTGTTGGTGCAGCTGGTGATCGCGGCAATCACCACGTGGCCGTGGCGCAGGGTGAATGGCGGCGATTTGTGCGCCGGCGCATCGGAGGCCGGGAACGACTCCTCCCCCGCCTCGTCGGCATCGACCTGCTGGCCGTTGGGAGCCAGGTACTCGCGCAGCGCGCGGCGAAAGGCCGGCTGGGCGTCGGTCAGGGAGATGCGATCCTGCGGGCGCTTGGGGCCGGCGAGGCTGGGCACCACCTCGCCGAGGTCGAGCTCGATCTGCTCGGAGAAGCGCGGCTCGGGAGAGTCCTCGTCGTGCCACATGCCCTGCTCGCGCGCGTACGCCTCGACCAGCTCCACCCGCTCGGTGGGCCGCCCGGAGAAGCGCAGATAGCGCAGCGTCTCCGCGTCGATCGGGAAGATCGCGCAGGTGGAGCCGAACTCGGGCGACATGTTGCCGATCGTCGCGCGGTCCGCCAGCGGCAGCCCGGCGAGGCCGGCGCCGTGGAACTCCACGAACTTGCCCACCACGCCGCGCTCACGCAGCATCTCGGTGACGGTCAGAACCAGGTCGGTGGCCGTCGCCCCCTCGCGCAGCGCACCGTGCAGGCGGAAGCCCACCACCTGCGGGATCAGCATCGACAGCGGCTGGCCCAGCATCGCCGCCTCGGCCTCGATCCCGCCGACGCCCCAGCCGAGCACGCCGAGGCCGTTGACCATCGTCGTGTGCGAGTCGGTACCCACCAGCGTGTCGGGGTAGGCGGACGGGAGGTCCTCGCCGCCGCGCGCGTCGGCGAGGAACACCACGCGCGAGAGGTACTCGAGGTTGACCTGGTGCACGATCCCCGTGTCGGGTGGCACCACCTTGAAGTTGTCAAACGCCTGCTGGCCCCAGCGCAGGAAGAGGTAGCGCTCCTGGTTGCGCTCAAACTCGCGCGCCGCGTTGATCGCGAAGGCGTCGCGCGTGCCGAACGCGTCCACCTGCACGGAGTGGTCGATCACCAGCTCCGCCGGCGCCAGCGGGTTGATCTTGGCGGGGTCGCCCCCCATCTGCGCCATCGCGTCGCGCATCGCCGCGAGATCCACCACCGCGGGGACGCCCGTCAGGTCCTGCATCAGCACGCGCGCGGGGGTAAAGGCGATCTCGATCGAGGGCTCAGCGGTCGGGTCCCAGTCGGCGAGCGCCTCGATGTCGGCGGCGCGCACCGTGCCGGCGCCCTCGGTGCGGAGCAGGTTCTCCAGCAGCACCTTCAGCGAGAACGGGAGGCTCGCCACGTCATGGCGCTCCGCGAGCGCGCTCAGGCGGAAGATCTCGTACTCGCGCGCCCCCACCGAGAGCATGCCGCGCGCGTCGAAGCTGTTGCCGGCCATGCCGTCAGTCTATGCGGCGAGCTCGACGCGGCCCTTGCCCGCGCGCTTGCTGCGCAGCAGCGCCGCGTCGCACGCTTCCAGCAGCTGCTCGGGGCTCATCGGCGGGTGCCACTGGGCGACGCCAATCGAGGCCGACACGCCCGCCACGAGGTCAAACGAGGAGACCTCCGCCAGCCGCTGCAGCGCACGCTCGCCCGCCAGCGCCGCGCTGTGCAGGTCCGCCGCCGGGAGGATCACGACGAACTCGTCGCCGCCATAGCGCGCCACCCGGTCGAAGGCGCGGAACTCGCCCTGCAGCGCCCGCGCCACGCCGCGCAGCACCGCGTCCCCGGCGGGGTGGCCGTGGCGGTCGTTGACCTGCTTGAAGTCGTCCAGATCGATCAACAGGCATGCCAGGTCGCCGTCGGTGCGAGTGGCGCGGCCGATCTCTTCCTGCAGGCGGCGGCGCATCGCGCGGTGGTTCATGCAGCCGGTGACCGCGTCGGTGCCGGCCTCCGCGCGCGCGCGCAGCAGCGCCAGCGTGTGCGCCGCCTGCTCCACCAGCGCCTCGGCCCGAGCCACCTCGTGCTCTGCCCACCCTTCCGGGAGTCGCCGCGCCAGCACAACCACCGCCTCGATCTCACGCCGCACGGCGAGCGCCAGCAGCAGCGCACCGCCGATGCCGGCGGCGGCGATCCGGGGCAGCGCCGTGGACAGCTCGCGCGTGCCCACCACCTGCACGCTGGCGCCGGTGTTGGCGACCTGGGCCACCGCGGACGGACGCTCGGCGCGGGGCACCACGTAGCTGAGGCGGCCCTCGCCGCCGAACAGGTAGGTCACCACCGGCTCGCCCTCCTGTTGGCCGAGCTCGACTCGGCCGCTCTCGGGGGCAAGGTGGTGCACCTGCATCTCATCCGCGCCCAGCAGCACACACAGCTCGTGGGCAAGCGCGCGCAGGACGGCCTCCGCATCGCCGCCCCCGTCGGCGATGCGCATCAGGCGGCGCAGCGCGCCCAGCAGCGGATCACCGTCGATGCTTTTTGCGACGACAGAGCTGGTGGGAATGTCGATGCCCGCGGTGGCCATGCCCGTGAGACTTTAGAAGGCGGCATCGACGTCGTGTTGCTTTCTTGTGCCGCGGGCAGCCGCCGACGGCGATCTTCGTCATCTGTACCAGCCGCGCGCCGCTCTGCGCGACGATTGTCGTGGGCATCGTCAGACGAGCGCCGCAGAGGGTGCCGTTGCGGTTGTCGGTCAGCACCGAGTGGGGCCCGGCGGGCAGGCTCAGCGCGAAGCTGTCGATCGGCACGTCGGGCAGCGTTTCGAAGGCGGAGCTGAGGATCCCGGTGCTCGCGATGTGGGTGTGGCCGACCAGCACCACCTCCACACCGTCATCGCCGCTGAGGATCACGTCGAGGTCGGGGTAGGCGGCGCCGCCGTGCGAAACCAGGTAGGCGGGGCCGGAGAGCGGCGCGGGCAGCACCGGCGTGGTGACGGTGGCGGAGCCCACGCGCGCTTCGGTGCCGCAGCCCCCGGGCGGCGGGGCGGGCGGGGATCCGATTTCAAAGCTAGCGGCGGGGCAGGCTTTGCGCAGCGTGGTGATGCGCGCCGCCAGCCGCTTGGGCAGCGAAGCGATCACCTCGCGGATGTTGGCCTGGTGGGCGCCCTGTACGACCTTCACTTGGAGGCTGGCGCCGTTCACGCGCGAAACCCGCTTGCCGGTGGCGGCTGTGAGCTTCGGCGCGAACGCCAGCTTGTTGCATTCACCGACCTGGAAGGGGCTCGAAATGCTCTGTTCGGCGAGCGCGCTTTCGCCGGGGAGGAAGCCGCCGAGCAGCGAGTCGGTGCCAAGCGGAGAGCAGTTGGTGGGGTTGAACAGGAAGTTGTGTCGGTTGACCGTCACGCTCAGGCTCCGCAACCGCAGTGGCACCCCTTCCACGATCCTCGGCAGCACGGCGGTGACGATCGCGCGGGCGCTGTACAGGCCCACGCCGATGCTCGCGCGCGTGACGACCTGGCCGAAGTTGTAAGGACCGGCGATCGCCGGCACCACGATCGAGAGGCCGTACGGCGCGCCCCCGTAGGGACCGGTGAGGAAGACCTTGCCGGCGAACGCATACGGTTCGGGCCCCGCGCCGGCGCTCACCGACACGCTGCCGATTTCGCTCGCCGCCGGACAGGTCCCCGCGTCGGCCGGCGCCTGCGCGCACAGCGGCACCGAGGGGATCGCGCCAAGCAGGCCGGCCGGCAGCGTGGTCTGCACCTTCGAGAGGTACTGCTGCCCTTCGCCGCGCGCGAGCTGGAGCGTGAAGGGGCTGTACGCGCCGGCACTCGCCGGGCTCTGCGGCGGCGTGGTCTGTGTCGGGGCCAAGGGCAGTGGAGCCGAGCAGGCGCCGCCGTGGCCGTCCGCGTCGACAGTGAAGCCATGCGTCGCCGCCGCCTGCGGGGGCTGCCCGCTGTAGGGGGTGAGCGCGGCCGCCGGTTCGGCGAGGCCGCAGCGCAGCGGGTTGGCCAGCGGCGCGCGCGACCCGCCCCTGAAGGTGAGGGCGAAGTCTTCGAAGGGCACCTGGGGATCGTCGGCGAAGAGCGCCGTCAGCCTGCCGGTCTGCGCGTTGGCCTTCACGTGGCCTTCGATGCGCAGCCCCACCCCGTACCGCGGCGCTTCGGCGGCGAGGAACACGCGGAACTCCTCGCCCGATTCCGCTCCCCCCGGTTCGGGTGAGCCGAGGTAGACCTTGCCGGCGAGCGATCCGTTGGGGATCCCGGGGGCGTTGACCGCCACCGCTCCGATTTCCGAGCCGGAGGGGCATTCGATCTTTTCATCGGTGCCCAGCTTGATCTGCGGGTCGGTGCAGCCTTCAAGACCCTGCGCGGCGGCGGCGTTGAGCGTCATCCCTTCCGGCAGCGACACTTCGGCGCTCTGCAGGTCGGGCGGTCCGGGTTTGGCCGGTTCGGAGATCGACTGGGCGATGTGGAGGTCAACCGTGGCGCCGTCGGGCTGGTCGGAGCGGCTGGTTTCGGGGGCCAGCGAGAGCGAGGGTTCGTGGAACGTCAGCGCGTCGCAGCCGCTCGCCACCACCGGCGTCCCGTCTTGCAAGCGTGTTTCGTCCGCGTATTTGAGGAACGCCCCCGCGTTTTCATAGGAGTCGACGTGCAGGTAGGTGGTCGAGGGGTTGGCGCAGACGCTCTGCGAGCTCGGCATCGTGATGAAGGCGCGGGGCGCTTCGCCGGTGTGCGTGTGTTCCTGCGGCACGCCCCAGAAGATCAGCCGCGACTCGATCAGTTCGGGCTGGGTGGGAATGTTGTGTATCTCGAAGAACTCGTGGTAGTCGCCCGTGGGCACACCGGCGCTTTCGGCGGTTTCGGCTTCGTGGTGCCAGCTGATGGCGCCTTCGAGGTAGATCGCCGTTTGCAGTTTCGTGCCACTGATCCCTTCGGCGAGCGCGAGTGTGGCGCTCTTCACCTCCACGCCGAACCGCGCCGGCTCGCCCGGTCGGGGTTCGAGGGCGTAGACGGGGAAGCTTTCCGTCACGGTCTTCCTGACCCCCAGCGCCAGTTCCGCGGTGCCCTGCGCTTCGTCTTCGCCGACCTGACTCGATTCGGGGCATTCGAGGGCTTCGATTTGTGCTTTCTTGCACGCCGTGACTGCTTCCGGGTCCACCGCGAGCCCCGGGGGGAGGTCGACGCGCGCGTCGCGCACATGACCTTCCGGGGTCCTCACTTCTTCGGCCAGGGCGTTGGTTTCCTTGGCGTAGGCGAAGGCGAAGTCAGTGATTCCGAAGTCGGGGTGCCCGGCGGCCTGGGTGTAAAATTCGGCGGCGGGATCTTTCCCTTCGCTGTTGCATGCCTTCTCCTTACAGGTCCCGGCTTCCCACCTGTTTACCCCGAACGCCCCAGCGGCCGTCGGCGCAACCACAGCGCACGCCGCAGCGCACAGCAGCGCAGCCAGCCAAACCCGAGCCTCTACGGTCCTCACATATGTCTGATACCCCCGATTGGTGGTTTCTACTCACCGGACGGCACAGAAAACGCCGCCCGGACAAGCCGCGACGGCGTCTCTGTGTGACCCTCCCTGTGTCCGCGGGGGAGCGGGGATGCCCGCTCCTTGTGCGTGACCCCCTCAGGCTTTGAATGTTACCGTGGCAAACGCCTTGGAAGTGACGTTGCCTTTTTTACTCTTTGGCACGAAGCCGACGCGCACCTTGATCCGCAGCTGGCGGAATTTGCGCAGCACTTCCGCGCCGGTGCGGGTGAGCGACACCTTGACATTGGTGCGCCCGCCGCCGCCGACGTTGCGCTTGGTGAACTTGAGGTCGGTGCCGCCGCCGCTGACGGTGCCGGCCGCCGGCAGCTGCACGTTGAGCGTGGCGGTGGTGTTCTTAGTTTTGTGTTTGATGATTTCCACCGGACAGTTGCGCACGGCCACGGTGGGCTCCTCGAGGATCGTCGAGGTGTTCTGCCCGACGAGCGTGGTGGGCATCCTCAGCTTCGAGCGGCACAGCTTGCCGTTTGCGCCCAGCACCGAGTTGGGGCCGGACGGCAGGTAGAGCGAGAAGCTCGACAGCGGCACGTCGGGCAGCGTGTTGAACGAGGTGGTGATCTGCGAGTTGGCCACTTTGGAGAGCCCCACGAGGATCACCGTGACGCCGTCGCCACGCAGGATCAGGTCGAGGTTGGGGTAGGCTTCGTTGCCGTGGGACACCAGCCAGGCGGTGCCGGTGAGCGTCCCCGGCAGCACCGGCGTGGTCGCCTTCACCGTGCCGACGTTCGCTTCGCTCTTGCAGCCGCCGGGCGCGGGACCGGCTTCGAAGGTCGCCGCCGGGCAGGCCTTGGCGAGCGTCGAGAGGCGCACCGGCAGCTGCGTGGGCAGCGTGGTGGTCACCTGCCTGATGTTCGCCTGGCCAGCCGGCTGGCTGACGTTGACTTCGATGTTGGCGCCGTTGGTGTGCGACGTTTTCGCGCCCGCGATCGCGCCGAAGCTCGGCTTGAAGGGGAGCTTGTTGCATTCTTCGAGCGCCAGCGGGCTCTTGGCTTCGGCCGTGGTGAACGTGCTGGAGC
The DNA here is from genome assembly GCA_963833205.1 of uncultured Solirubrobacterales bacterium. Lineage (GTDB taxonomy): Bacteria > Actinomycetota > Thermoleophilia > Solirubrobacterales > Solirubrobacteraceae > Palsa-744. The sequence goes on from CAWHWZ010000006.1 coordinate 78,356, forward strand.
CCAGCAGCGTGACGCCGGTGAGCGTCGATTCGGTCAACAGCGTCCCACAGTTGGTGGGGTTGAGCATGAAGCCCTGACGGTTGACTTCCACGTTCAGGCTCTGCATCCGCAGCGGGATACCTTTGTAGATCGCGGGCACGCTCCCGGCCACCACCACACGCGAGGTGTACGGTTCGACGTTGATCGTCATGTGCGTCACCACGTTGCCGAGGCGGAACGGGCCGGCGTTGGCGGGCACCACCACCGCGAGACCGTACGGCGCGCCGTTGTAGGGCCCGGTCAGGTAGGCCGAGCCTTCAAAGCGGTACGGCGCGGGGCCCGCGCCGGCGAGCGCCGTCACCGAGCCCAGCCGGCTTGAGGCCGGGCAGCCGCCCGTGCCGGCGGTCGCTTCCGCGACCTGCGCTTCGGTGCACAGCGTCACCGCGGGGATCCGCCCCACGAGGCCGGCCGGCAGCACCGTCTTGATCTGGGTGATGTACTGCTGGCCGGGTGCCCTCGTCACGGTGAAGGAGAAGTTCGTCGATGCCCCGCCGGTCGCCGGCTGGCTTTCGGTTTTCTGAACGGGCGTGAACGGCAGCGGAGATTTGCACGCTTCGCCGGCGCCGTTGGCGTCGACGGTGAACGCCGTTTCGGGCGTCTTGGCAAAGCTCGCGCCGATGTACGGGACCAGGCTGGCGGTGGTCGTCGCCGTGCCGCACGCCAGCGGCGTGGCGATCGGCGCCAACGGGCCCTCTTTGAAGTGCAGGATCACTTCGCTCACCGGCTGTTCGGGGTTGTTGAGGAACTTGGCCGTCACCTTCCCCGTCGTTTCGCTGGCTTCCACCGTGCCCTTGATACGCACGGTGACGCCATAGCGCGCCGATTCCGCGTTCAGGTAGACGACGTACGGCTGCCCGGTGATCGTGCCGGCTTCAGAGCCGCCGAGGTAGATGCTCCCCTTCAGCGATTCCGCCGGCAGGTCGGGCACGTTGATCGTGACCGTGCCGATTTTGGAGCCGACGGGGCATTCAGCTTCCTTGCGTTCGCCCATATGGATCTGCGACGGCTTGCACGCCTGCAGTCCCTGTGCCGAGGCGGGGTTCAGCGTCATCCCTTCGGGGAGCGTGACGACCGCGTCCTTCAGCTGCGAGGAGTCGATTTCTTTGGAGCCGGCCGCGTGCGGCAGCTTCAGTTCGGTCGTCATGCCGGTCGGCTGATCGGCCTGCGTCGTTTCCGTTTTCAGCGAGAAGGTCGGGGCGAAGGGGACTGCTTCAAACGGGGATTTTCCTTCGCAGCCTTCGGTGGCGATCGGGGTCGTGTATTTCAGCGCCGCGGCAGCCCCAAGGGTCGGTGTGAGCGTCACGGTGTTCGTCGTCGCGGGACCCGGGCCGGCTTCGCAGTTGCTCGGGTTGGTTATGAATCCACCGTTTCCGGTATTACCGATGTCGCCGAACAGCACCAACCGCGAGGAAATCAGCGGGAGCTTGGGGGAAACATTGATTTCGTAGTAGTCGTGGTAGTCGCTCGCCCATTCGACGCTTCCTTCGATCAGGGTGTGGGCGTAGTACTGCTGTTCCTCCAGGAATTCCTGTGCCGGCAGCGAGGGGAAACCTTCCACTCCAGGTTTTGCGCCTGCAGCTTCGGCTTCTTCAAAACCTTTTTTCAGCGCCGCCCCGCTCAGTGCTACTGGCAATTCGAGCGCTACACCGAAGTCGGAGGCCAGACCCTGTGGCTGTTCGAGGTTGTATACCGTGCCTTCGAGAGGCAAGTCCGACGCACCGTGCGCGGCACCGTTCGGCCCAAGGTAGACAGTCACCTTGTTGAAGCCGATGACGGTGTTTTCGGAGCCCGATTCCGAACATTCCGGTTTGGCGTAGAAGCCTGATCCGGGGACGGCTTCTGCTTCTTTTGGGTTGCCGTCGAACTTTGCCATCGAGCACTTGGCCACTGCCTCGGGATTGGTGCTTACCCCAAGTCCCACATCAGTGCGCACATGGTCGACGACCTTATGTTCCGCGACCCCCACGGGAACCTCGTTGGGGAGTTTACCTTCGGTGTTTACCTTGAAGTCTGTGATCCCATACGCGGGATGACCAGCTGCCTGGGTGTACCCCTGTTCTTTGGCTTCGGCGAGAGTTGGTTCCTTGGGGACCGAATATTCAAACGGATACGGAGGAGTGGGAACGGTTTCCGAGCCACATTCTTCAAACCCAGTGGCACAGTTGGCCGCGACAAGCGTTTCAGGGCCAAATGTGGTCGCGGCCTGGGCCGCAGGCACGACGACGGCAACGGCGATACAGGCGAGCAGTGCGACCAGCCAGACCTGCGGCGACCGTACAGTCGTGTCAGTGGGGAGCCTCATGTCAATCCTCCTCGTAAGCCCAGGGCATCCTTGTTGTCCCTTAGAACACCGAGTCTAGACACAGGTTGCGCAGACCTTAAGCAACTTTTTGCCCACGGGGATCGGTCAGCGGTTTTGCACTCGGCCCGTTTACCGAGAGCGCGGCAGTATTTGGTACCGATGCCTACATTGGGGCCGGCGGGATCGAGGCTTACGGCAAGTCCGGCTGGGCGGTCGTCAGCGGCGCGCGCTCTTCGCGGGCGATCGCGAGCGTCTGCTCGAGGTCGCGGCCGGAGCGATCCGCCAGCGGCTGGATCAGCATCCGCAGCGCCAGCGCGGGTGGGACCCAGCCCGGCGCGGTGACGCGCCGGGAGCGGCGCTCGACCCCCTGCTCGATCGCGTCCAGCGCGCGCGCCAGGGGCACCGGTTTGACGATGGCGCGGCGTGGACCACCCGCCTGCTCGACGGCGCGCGTCTGCAGGCCGCGGCTGACCATGTCGGTGTCGATGAAGCCGAAGTAGGCGACGCCCACGCGCGCGCCGGTGTGCAGCAGCTCGATGCGCAGCGTGTCGCCGAGCGCCTCCACGGCGGCCTTCGAGGCGTTGTAGGCGCCGAGCATCGGCCCGTGCAGCGCCGCCGCCAGCGAGGCGATCGGCAGCGCGTAGCCGCGCGGGTGGGAAATGTGCGGCCCGGCCGCGCGCAGCGTGTAGTAGACGCCGAGCAGATTGACCGCGATCGTGCGCTCGAAGATCGCCGGGTCGCCGCCCACCAGCGGCAGTTGCGCGGCCACGCCGGCGTTGGCGATCACCACGTCGAGGCCGCCGAGGCGCTCGACCGCCCCCTCGACCGCGCGCTCGACCTGGGCGCGGTCGGCCACGTTGCACTCGAACCACGGGGCCTCGCCGCACTCCGCGGCCACCTGCGCCAGCAGCTCCGGCTCGAGCCCCGCCAGCGCCACGCGGGCGCCCCGGGCGTGCAGCCGCCGCGCCGCCCCGGCGCCGATTCCGCGCGCCGCGCCGGTGATCAGCACGCGCCGGCCCTCCAGCGGTATCGCGCCGGGGCGTCTCATCTCGTGCTTGGGGCGTGGGGTCTCATCGGACCGCGGAGCCTACCGGCCACGGAAGCTGACATTTGGATGCGCTCAAACCTAGCGCAAAATTGCGCTCGTGGCCGAGCCGACTAAAACGTCCCAAGAGGCACGTACCCTCGCGTGGATGACAGTCCGTGCGGCAATCAGCGACCCCACGGGGATGACGGTCGAGTTGACCGAGGAGCGATGGGGCCACATCATTGAGCGACACCCTGAGATCGAGCCGTTTGGCGAGGCCGTGCTACGCGCTGTGCAAGCACCCGATCGTCGTATGCCCGGACGACTTGGCAACGAGGAGTGGTACTACTCGAAGACGGACGAACCCAGCGACTGGCTGAAGGTCGTCGTAGCCTACAGTGGAGAACGTGGGCACGTTGTTACGGCCTATGCCACCGGATCGGCGCCATGACCATCACCATCGGCTCATTCACATTCGATAACGTCTTCTACGACGCGGAGGTCGATGTGCTCTATCTGCACAAGGGGGACCCATCCTCGGCGGTGGCCTTTGACGAGTCGCCGGAGGGCCACGCTTTGCGCTTCGATGCAGAGGGAAGTCTTGTCGGTGTGACGATCGTGGGAGCCAAGTCGCTCCTTGACGGGACGGGGGAGATCAAGATCACTGTCCCCGAGATCGTCCGGGTTGGCTCCGACGCAGTCGCTCCAGCGCTGGCCAGCGTGTAGATCGCGTGCGGCCATCCGCCGAGACGAGCGTGGTGGCGAGGTAGGATGCCCGCCTCCTTGCGCTCGGCTCCCAACCCGCCCGCGCGGACGATCTCCGATTATCCGCCCACGTGCACGACCGCTGGGGACTCGCTCACCCCTTCAGCAGCACCGGCCGCGCGAACGCCCCCGCTTCGGGGATCACGAGGCCCGCTTCGGTTTGGAACCACTGCTCCAAAAGCGCGCAGTACATCGCGCGGAAGTCGGAGGTGTTGATGAGGTTTTCGTTTTCGTCGAGTTTGGCGAGGCCGGGGAACTCGCCGATCATCGTGCCCGCCACGCGCGTGCCGATCAGGAACGCCACGCCGGCCGCGCCGTGGTCGGTGCCCGAGCCGTTTTCCTGCGGGTGGCGGCCGAACTCCGACCAGAGCTGGATCAGCACACGGTCGGCGAGGCCGCGGGCTTCGAGGTCGCGCTGGAAGGCCAGCACCGATTCCACGGTCTGACCAAGGTTGGCGCTCAGCGTGGTGGGCTCGTCGGAGTGGGTGTCGTAGGTGCCGATTCCCGTCAGCGAGGCGCATTTGATCGGCAGCCCCGCCGCCAGCATCGCCGCGAGCGCTTCCAGGCGCCCGGCGAATTCGCCGCCGTCCTTGGGGTAGGCGACGGGCGCGGTGTAGGTGGGCTTGCCTTCCGGGCCCACGAACGGCGCCATCTCCTGCAACACGATGCTGGTGTCCCACGCGGCGCCGCGCGCCTGGGCGTAGGCGGGGGACGGCGCCGCGAGCGTCCCGAGCTGGCCGAAGGCTTCCATCGCCGCGCCCGCGATCGGTTCGTCGAAGCCGTACGCCCACATGTTGTAGTCCGCCGGCGAGGAGACGGCCGCCACCGGCATTTTCGCCGTCGCCAGCGCCGGCGCCAGGCTGTAGTCGAGCGAGAGGCCCTGCAGCGGGTTGTCGGGTTCGCCGGTGGCGTCGAGTAAGCGCCCGATCCAGCCGGTGCGCGCGTTGGCGTCGAGCTGGCCCACCTCCCAGTAGTGGCGGCTGGTGAAGTGGCTCTCGTCGGGCGGGTCGTACCCGACGGCCGGGAACACGCTCACCTTGCCCTCGCCGTGCAGCGTGGCGAGACCCTGCGCCTGGGGGTGCCACATCAGGGTCGGGTCCTCGCCGAAGGGAACGCCTGAGCCTTCGGCGAGCGCGAGCGTGGGTCGCAGTTGGCGGTAGCGGGCTTCCTTGACGGGCGCCAGCACCGACAGCGCGTCCCAGCCGCCTTCCATGAAGATCGACACCAGCACCGGCTGGTTGGAGGAGGTGGCGGTGGCCTGGGCGATGCCCTCTTCGAAGTGGCGCGCACCAAGCATCGAGGCGCCGTACACCGACACCACGGCGCCGGCGGTGCGCAACAGGAAGCTGCGTCGGCCCATCCCGGTGCCCGCCGGTAGCGGCATCCCCGGCTCGATCGCGGGCAGCCCGCGGCCGGGAGTCGCGAGACCACGGCCGGGTGTGGCGGGCCCACGGCCGGGTGTCGGGACCCCTCGCCCAGCGGCAGCAAGGCCACGGCGCAACAGTTGCGCACGGTTGAAATCGTTGCAGGAGCAGCTGTTCGCCATCTCAGCTCACCTGCATGTCAGGGGAGGTGGCGATCAGCATGCGCAGCGCGTTCTGGCGGATCGCCCGGTAGGGGCTCTGCTCCCACTCGGCCATTACGCCGGGCAGGCACGACTGCGCAAACACCGCGATGCACTGCAGCGATTCGCTTGACAGCGGCGGCTGGCCCCAATACGCGAGCGCGCTCGCCAACGCCTGCGCGGGCGTCTCGGTCGGGTCGTATTCCGGTTCGCCTTCCGCCGGCCACGGGTTGGGGTAGGTGTTGGCGACCACGTAGTTGGCCATTTCCCAGCGCGCCTTCACGGTGGAGGTGTCAAGCCAGCGGCCGAATTCCCAGCCGGCGACGTTGGGCGGGTGGAACAACAGCTGGCCGGCGCCGCTTCCCAGCCACGCCCACGCAGTGGTGTCGATGGGGCGGCCGATCGCGCGCAGCAGACCGGCGTTGTAGACGGCCGGGGGCGTCAGGAGCTCCGGGCCTTCGTAGAAGTCGGGGTGCTGCAGGATCGCCTCCACCACCGCCCGGATGCTGAAGCCCGAGCTGGTGTAGAGCCCCTGCAGCGAGGCCAGCGTCGCTTCGTCGGGCTGGGTGGGGATGAAATAGCCCCACAGCTTGGTGACGAAGAACGAGGGGTGAAGCGGGTGCTCGACGCACATCCGCACCGCGTCTTCCCAGTTCCAGTTGCCCGTCTGCCCGAACACCGTCTTCTGGCCTTCGTCGTGCCTGGAGGGGTCGTAGCGAAAGTTGTGCATCCCTCCTTCAGATGACCATTCCGCCTGCCACCCGGTCAGCGCCCGACCCATTTCGCGCACGTCGTCCTCGGTGTAGGCGCCCCGATCGGCCCCGAGCGAGAACAGCTCCATCATCTCGCGCGCGTAGTTCTCGTTGGAGTTCCCCTTTTCGTTGTCGATCCCGTCGAGGAACACGAGCATCGCGGGATCGACGGTGACGGCGTTGAACAGGTCAGGGAAACTCCCCAGCGCCTGTTCGCGGAAGAGCGCGTTCTGGTTGAGCATCAGCTGCGGGCTGTTGACCTGCTCGTTGGAGTTGGCAAACCAGTCGTGCCAGATGAAGGTCATCCTCTCCACCAGCGCCTGGTCGGAGCGGATCATGCGATCCAGCCACCAGCAGTGGTCATCGCCCCAGGTGTGCAGGGGGTCGAGCGGCTTGCCCTCGTCATTCACCGGCGCCGGCCCGCTCAGCACGGCTTCGCCGGAGGGCCGTGTGAGGCCGTACACGACCTGCCGCAGCGGCTGTCCCGCCAACGCCTGCGCTTCTCCAGGCCGCGGTCCGAAGCCCGCCCGCCACAGCAGTCGCTGAGCGCCCGCCACGGTCAGCGGCGCGCCGAGGGAGGCGACCGGAGCGCTGGACGGCGGCGGCGGCGTGGCGGGAGCGCTGGGTAGCGCCACCGCGGCGGCCGCGAGCGCATGGGGGCGCTTGACCTTGTGACGACGGTGGTGTCGGTGCTTGCGGCCGCGCCTGGGGTGCCGGTGGTCCGCGGCCTTGGAATGTCCCTTCCCGCCGTGCGTCCCCGCGCGGTGTCCCGCGGCAGCGGCCTCCCGAGCCGCCTTGCGAGACGCCGCCTCGCCGCGCGAGCCACCGCGCGCATGGGCGCTGCGCCCGGGATGCCCGGTGCGGTCCTGCAGTTGCGAGGCGCCCTGGCCCGTCCCGCCCATCCGGTGCTTTTACAGCAGGCTGGGGTGCATTCGGCCGGATCGGGGGCCCACTCGACATTTGTTGGAGCGCGTCGCCGCTCAGATCAGCAGAGAAACGGAGCGTTATCAGCACGCTCCCCGGCCACAGGCAAGGACAGACAACTCTTGAGACGAGTGCTCAGCAGGTCCGCAGCCGGACCTAACTCATTCGACGCCGCTCTCTCTTGGACCTTCGCTGTTGAGATTCAGCGAACGCTCGCAGCTCCTCGTCGCTCGATTCCGCCGCGCGGTTGAGCAGATCGGCGTTGCGTCGGAACGCTCGTGCGGCAGCGACAGCGGCAAACCAGCGCACCAGCCGATCATCAGCGATGAGCCTCGACATCACGTCGTCGTCGGTCGGCGACTCCTCGACCTCCAGTAGCCACGCCAGCTCGGTTGCGAGCTCGTGGTCTGCGACGTATGGAAACCCAGCGGCGAGCTGCTCTCGATCGGCGTAGGCAGCGAAGTCGAGAGCATTTTTCCTTACTGTTCGCTCGGGATCGTTTACCAACGCGAACGCCTGTGCGATCGCCTCTCCGTCGCGGGTTGTCGCCGCGGCGAGCACGGCGTCCAGCGTGTCGGACCTCACCCAGCTGGCTTTATGTTTGAGCAGCCGCGTAAGGTCGGGCATCAGCGGGGCCGCTTTCGCCCCCAACTCCTCGGCGAGAAACGCGCCCGTCTTGACTATCTCATCGTCGTCGCTACGCAACAATGGGATCAGCTTCTCGACGGGGTAGTCGTGGGTGTAAAACTCGCCTATCAAGTCGTTGGACACCTGGCCTCCGGTGTCCCCGACCGCCAAGATACGCTCAATGAGCTTGTCGCCGCGCGCCTTGTCAGTGCTCATGATCCACCCAGTAGCTGTTCGATCTGACGCAGAAGTTTTTCCTCTCTGCCCACCCGAGCGCGGTGTCCCGGCTCCTCCCCTTCCTCGCCCAACTCTTTGCTACGCGTGTCGATACTTTCACGCAAATCTTCGGCTACCTGCTCAAGGTTTTCCTCCGTCCATTCAGGGTTTGGATAGTTTGGGATTTCTCCGTGAATCTTTCCCTTCTTGTCTGTTTCCAGTAGTTTACATCCCGCTCGTGCTGCTGCCGCGCCTTGCTCTTGTGGTTCGCTGAGTTCTTCAGGGATTTCGGCGAGTACGGGTTCGACACTATGCGCAGCGGCGTGATAGGCCCCTTCGAGGGCTTCTGCCGCCGCTTCAACGGCCGCACACCACGGGCATGGGGTGCTCAAGCCTTCAAAGGCTTCTTCGATATCGAGCCCGCTGCGATCTCTGTACGTCAACGGATTGTCGCCCGCGTAGACGTAAGGCTCGCGCGTAGCCTCCAGGAGCGGATCGACGCTCAAGAACTGCGCGGTGCTGGGGTCGTACTCCCTTGCCCGGACTCTCGACTGCGATGTGCTCTCAACCAGCCGACCCGACCGGCGCCCGAGGTGCCCTCCCACCCACGCACCCCCCCCTTCGCTGCTGCTGTTTTTTAGGCAGCGCACCATCCCACCGAGCGCTCTCTCGATGTCAATCACCCCCCCGCTTCGCAATGCCCTTCTTGGTCTTGCCCGGGTGTGAGACAGCGCCAGGGCATGGGGGCAGCGTCGGCCGTTATGCCTTCCAGTCTTTTCGCGAGCGGGGCGGCGCGGGCCGGGGACGCGGTGGCGAAGGCCTCAGCCCGACCGAGGGGCGTGGGCCGGGAGCACCGAGCCCGACGACGAGGGATGGAGCTCAGGAGCTCGTGAGACGAGATCCTGAGCGCTCCGGGCGACCAACGGGGGGGCCGGCTATCCCTCGTCGGCCGGGCCGGGCTCGCCGAGCCCAAAGCCCCGAAGGGAAGTTCGAGGCCTTCGCCCCCCGGTCCACCGAGCCCGGCGCCGCCCCGCTCGCCCCGGCCGTAGGCCGGGGCCTGACTCGCAGTTCCCGTCGGTAACGCCCTTTACGTGGGTGCGGGAAAGGGGGGCCTCGCGCTGCGCCAGGTGGCTCGGCTACTCGGGTTTTGGTGATCTGAGCCGAACGGGGGGATCTCAGATCCTGCGCTGTGGCCGCGCGCCCAAGCGATGGCCGGGGCTACACTGAGACCTGTGGGCCACCCGTCCGAACCTGAGCAACACAACGATCTACTGACGCGGGTGTTCGTGGAACGACGGCCTCCCTCGACATGGAGAGGGATCTCGGGTTGCGCGCTCGCCTCCGCAATGGGCTTCGGTCTTGTGGTAGGCCATATTGGGGGAATATGGGAAATCCTCGCAGTGCTTCTGCTTGTCGTCTGTGGGTTCCTGGCCCTCAGAGGCCTGGCAAGGAAGGCATGGTTGCGCTTGGGTGGCACCGACCAACCAATCATGACGCATATCAGGCGATGGCTGGGAGAGTGACCGAGGCTCGATTCAAGTATCTCGCTCATGCGGCCGATAAGACCACAGATGCATGTTGCGGGCTACATCGTGACTTTGGCGATTGCCTTGGGTTCCGTAGCGATCTGCGCCTTGAAGGGGAAGTTGGGCTTCATAGCTTTGGGGGTACTTCTGCCGATTTTGTGGGTTGTCGGTGCGGTGCGCCCAGCCAAGCAAGGGTCCTTCTGGGCTAGCCGCTTCGATGGGTAACTAAAGCATTCTGAGCTAATATCGCCATCCGCGCGCGTCTCGCCTCCAGCCCAGGGGGCCTGACGAGCAACCATTCGGGGAAGCCGACGGTAAGCCTGGCCTATTCCGCACTTTCTGGCTCAAAGACGGCTTCACATACTCCCGCGAGGGGATCGAGCTTGAAGCACCCCGCGGCAACCAGAACGCCCCTCCCCCATGCTTCGGATATTTCTTCGTACTCTTCTCTGATGACGTTCTTCTTGTCTTCCTTTTTGATTTCTGCAATTCGTTTTTTGAGTTCTTCTGACCCTATTTCCCACAACCGTTTCTTTTCCTGTTCTTGCTGTTCGACTGCTTCTCTCGCTTCTTCGCATGACCTAACTCGCGCAACCAACCCTGACGGGTCTGCGTCGGTGATAGGGCTGTCTTGAGCGTAGCTATATGGTGCACGCGTGATCGCTTGCAGGGGATCTGTTGTGAGGAACTGCGCGGTCTTGGGATCGTAGACTCGGGCGCGTAGGTAGATCAGCCCGGTGTCGGCGCTTGTGTATTGGGCGTCGTAGCCGAGTGGAGTTGTCACGGTGCCTGTAGTGGCAGTGGTGTTGCCGTAGGCGTCGTATGTCATGGTTGCTTCGCTTTTGCCGGTTGACCCGGTCAGCATTCGAGTCGAGCCTTGTTGATCGTGATGCAGATAGAGGACGGTTCCGCCGCTGTTGTTGATCTGCTCGACCGGAAGGCCGTCGGGACCATAGATGTAGCTGTTTGTCCCGTCGCTGAGAAGCAACGGAATACTTTCGGCCGCATCCCACGCTAGGTGGGTGGTTTTCCCTGCGATCGTTTGAGATGCACGCAGCCCGTTCCCATCGTATGCATATGTGTCTTCGATCTTGGGTGTAGCGCCTTCTTCGGGTCGTTCGATCGACATGAGCTCGCCCGCCTCGCTGTATCCGTAGGTGGTGGCCGGACCTTTTTCAGGACTGGTTTTCGTTCGCTCATCGACTTCGTCGTAGGAATAGCTTACGCCTGTCCCTTTTTCGAGCTCGTCAGTTTCGTTGTAGGCGTTGGTGCTGGATCCCTCCTTGGTCGGATTGTTCGCCGCATCGTATTCGTAGACAGTCGCTCCCGCGATTTTGGTAAGACGGCTGTCCGCGTCGTATTCGAGGCCAGTTTTTTCTTCGCCCGATTCGCCGTTGTGGTTCGTTATCGTGTTGACCTGGTTGTTGTTGTCATGACCGTAGCCATAGGACGCGAGTGTTTCCGAGCCGCGGCTCATCGTCTGCGAGCTCATCTGATCGGCTTGGTTGTATTCGTATTTGTCCACGTCGCTTGTGGCCGTAGGGAAGGTTGTGCGCCCTAGCTCGGAGTCGGCGTTGTAGGCGAACTGGGTAGGATTTTCGAGCCAGTCAGTCACCTTTTGCAGGCGCCCCGCTTTGTCGAAGGCACGAGTCACCGCATTTCCGTTGGGATAGGTGATCTTCGTGTTCTCGTTGGCTAGGTCATATTCGTATTTGACCGTTTCTTTGTTGCCGTCTTCCGTTTCTGTCAGCCGGTCGAGCTGGTCATAGGTGTAGCTTGCGGTACCGGTACCGTCGATCATCTTTGTTCGATCGCCGTCTTTGTCGTATTCGTATTTAGCGGAGTGAGTTTTTCCATCCGAGTAGGCTACTTCGGTGAGCTCATTGCCGGGATTGTAGGTATAGCTAGTCGTCCGTCCTTTGGGGTCCGTCAGTTTTTTTAGGTTGCCTGCGAGATCGTATTCCTTGGTCGTTTTGTGTCCCAGCGGATCGACTTCTTCGGTAACCCGCTCTAGGAGGTTACGGACGTATTTTGTTTTGTGTTTGTTGCCGTCAATTTGGGCGACGATCCGTCCGGCGGAGTCGTATTCTGTTTCCGTGACGGCGCTGTTTGGCTCTTTGACGGAGCTCAGCTCGTTGTCGGCGTTGTAGGTGTAGGTCGTTTTGTTTCCGTCGCCGTCGGTCATCGTTTCGAGGTTCCCATCGCCGTCATAGGCGTATTTCGTCGTGTGACCAAGAGGATCAGTCACCTTGGTCGGCATGCCTTGCGGGTTGCGTTCGATTTTGGTCGTGAATTTCGACGGTTCGCCACCGCTAACGTTCCCTCGTGGGCTGACCGTCGAAATGGGTTGGGAGTCTTCATTGTAACCCCATGTGCGCTTGTCGCCTTCGGGATCGGTTTCGGCTACGCGGTCCCCCGCACTGTCGTATTCGTAGGTGCGAGTCCGTTCGAGGGAGTTTGTTTCACTCGTCAGATCACCGTAACTATCGTATTTGTAGGTTGTCTTCTGCGTTTTGGTGCCCGGCGCTGGCCTTTCGATCGCTTCGGGATCCCCGTCACTGTTGCGATTGATTGTGGTTGTCTCTCCCTTTGGTGTGGTGATGGTTTTTATGTCGTGGGTGCTGTCGTACGTCCATTTCATTTCGCCACCGTTGGCGTTCTTTTCGCTGGTGCGATTCCCGGCGGTATCATACCCGTATGTAGTCGCGTGCCCATCCGGATCGGAGGCCGATGTGAGGTCGTATGCTTCGTTGTATTCATTAGTTGTACTGGCCGCGTAAGAAGTCCCGGAAGCACGCGTAATGACCACCGGCAGCATCGCGTTGTTGAACCACTCGACCGTGGTGCTACCGTTGGGTTCTTCGATAGTGGTCTTTGGGTAGCCCCATTCCGTAGTGGAGTATTCCCATTTACGTTTGCGGCCCATTGCATCGGTTTGTGATATAACCTGATGCGCACTGTTGTATTTGGTAGTAACGGCGTGGCCTCGACCGTCAGTCTCTCCGGCCATCTCGTGTTCTGAGTTATATTCAAACTGCCAGCGCAGACTGGTTTCCCCAGGCTGCGTAACACTTGTCAAATTGCCCGATGCGTAGGTGTATTTGACCGTATAACCCAAGGGATCTTTGGCGCTTTCGACGAAGCCTTCGCCGCTGTAAGAAAATGTCAGTTTGCGCCCGTCTGCATCTTTCACGGATTCAAGCTCGCCTTCGGTGTTATAGCTCAGTGTGATGGCGTTACCGTTGCGATCCGTTTCGCTGATGAGCTTTCCCGAGTCGTTGAACTCCAGTTTGCTTTGATCTGGAAGTGTGTAAATGTAGGTGCTTCCTTCTTTGATCAGGGTGGCTTGCACCCACGCACCGGTCCCGACATAGGTTTTGGCTTCGGTCATCACAAACTTTGCCGTGCTTGCATTGTCTTGAGAGACTGTAGCCGTTTCGGCTTCTTCGTTGATAGCCAGGTGCGCGCTGTAGGGCCCTGTCCATCCGTACCCGAACGGACCGGGTTTGCTCTGCGTCGCGGCAAGCTGGGAGTTGTAGGTGCGGGTGAGACGCAACCCTGGGCCACGTCCTGCGACCCTAAGATCTGTCTGGCTCTCGACTAGATTTCCAGTTGCACAATCGATTGGGTCACCCGCGCAAGGCCGGTGCTGGTTTGGCTCCGCTTCGTTTTCCAGGCCGTATAGTTCTTCGGAGGCGAAGCCGGGCGTAAAGGTATATGCCGCGCCGCTGTTACTGCTTATGCCTTCAGCGCCGACAAGCCCGGTGTTGCCGCTGGATGATAGCGCGACGCTATCACCGAAGGACCCCGAGACCCCTGATACCCCACTCGTGATTTTGGCGCCCTGCTGCGTCCACGTCGAACCGGACCGGGCAAATACGACCGCCGCGCCACTGGTATAGCCGTATGCCCATTCTGCGGCGATGCCTCCAATCAGCGCGGTGTTGCCTTCGCCAGAGAGTGCGACGCTCCATCCGAACCAACCCTCGCCGGGAAATTCGGTGCTTCCGTCCTCTCCGCTCGCGGTCAGCTTCGAACCTTGCTGGCTCCAGGTCGAGCCAGAACGTGTGAACACCCACGCCGCTCCTATCTCTTTATCATCTCCGTACCCGCCGATCAGCGCGGTATTACCGTTAGATGACAGAGCCACACTGTCGCCAAAGAGCCCAGACGGCAAGCCGATCTCTTCTCCTCCTGTGAGTTTTGGCCCCTGCTGGGACCATTTGCCTTCTGAGCGCGTGAATACCCACGCCGCACCCACGCCTTCGTCATTATGCCGGCCGCCGACCAGCGCGGTGTTGCCTTCGTTTGAGAGCGCGATACTGTCGCCAAAGGCGACTTCGTGGTGGACGCCGAGTTCCTCGCCGCTGCCCGTGAATTTTGATCCTTGCTGGGTCCATTTGCCTTCTGAGCGAGTGAATACCCATACCGCACCTGTGTTTTCGGCCTCGTTGGGATCACCGAGCATCGCTGTGTTGCCGTCACCGGAGACTGCCACGGTGTTGATAGCGCCTTCTTCGCCCGTGAGTTTGGCCTGCTGGGTCCATTTGCCTTCTGAGCGAGTGAGAACGTATGCGGCGCCGCCACCGCTGACAAGGGCAGTATTGCCGTTGGCTGACAATGCTACATCTTCGCCGAATCGTTCGCTTTTGGAAGTGCCGGCGATTTTCGTCTGCTCGCTCCAAGTCGTACCCGATCGTGTGAATACCCACACTGCCCCCGTGCTTTCATCGCTACCGGGACTGCCAACCAACGCCGTATTCCCCTTCGCCGAGAGTGCCACACTATGCCCAAAGAACGCCCCGCTTTCTGCACCGCCGGTAAGCTCCTCCTGATGGACAAACGGGTCGATCCGCAACGGGAAGCGGGCACCGTTCACATCGACGCGCAGCAACACCCGCCCGCGGCTCAAAGCGAACCAACTGTGCAGCACATGACCCTGTGCGTCGCTTGCTAGCAGCCCGTCGTAGCGCAGCGAGGGCCCGCCGATGTGACTAAGCGCCACGCTCTGCCCGCCGCGGCCCAATGCGGCATGCACCTCACCGGACAGTGCCATCGAGAGCGTCAACGGGCCCGACCCACCCCCGGGGAGCCTCTGTGGGATCGTAAAACCCTGCTCCAAGCCGAGTGGCTCATTGGTATACCATTCACTGAAGCCGGGGTGAGCGTAGACAACCTGGTTGCCGTGCGTGGAAGGCTTCACGCTCCCAACTGCCCTAAGAGAAGCTCCGTAACCCACGGCACGCAACCTCAGGCTCATTTGCAGGCTACCCGAGCCAATCGAGATCCCAGAGCGCCCGTAGCTCACCCGCAGACGCTGAGCCGGACTGAGAGCATGAAGCCCACTCGCTGACGGGTGCACCTGAAAGGCTGCGTCTTCACCTCCCAACGCCGCGGAGATCGGTCCCTGGGCCACCATGGGCAAACCCGAAAGCTTCGTCTGCGGAACCCCGCCGGGGTGTACGCCCACTCGCCGCAAGACACTGCCACCGGCAACGCTCTGCGCGAGCAGAGCCGCCAGCAGTAGGCCTCCCAACACGAGCGCCGCGACAGGACGCCAACCGGCCGCGTGCCGCCCCAGCGCTCGATCGGCCAGAGAAGGGCTGAGCGGAGCCAGCCCAACGGTCAAGATCATCGTGTTGCCCTCCGCGGCGGCGCCATAACCCACCGGCGCCTTGGGACTTTAGACCTACGCTCGCCCTCGGCCTGCAACATGTGGCCTCCCATCAATGGCTTGGTCCTTACAAGGTTCTGGAACAGGCTAAACATCAGAACGCGACGAAATCAAGACGGAATCTTCAGTTCGCCCGCTATTTACGAGATTCCGTGATCGCGGATGCGCAATAATGGAATCGTTGAGGAACGCCGGACCCCCTGCTCGTGAGTTCGTGCCGGATGGGCTCCCCTCTGGAGCGCCAATCGCCGGACTTTATTGCCAGCGAGCGGGCCGGTGACCCGGGGGAAGGCCTCCGGCCGAGCCGAGGGTGGCGTGGGCCGGGGCCTAATCGCCGTCTACTCCGGGATGACGCGCTTTGCCTTGACGTGGTCGCCAAACGGCGCCGGGGCGCCGCGAGTTGTGGCCGAGCGCCACGAAGGGCCTATTCGGTATCCGCGCGCACGCGCCGCGCTGGCCCCCGGTGATCCTCTCGACGGCTTTGAGGAAGCCTCCGTGCCTCACAACGGGCGCTGGCGGCTTCGGCCTCATACCAAGGATGCGGTTAATGTTGGCCGCGCCCCTGATCCCCGGAGCGCAGCCTCAACTGCCGTATGTTAGAAGGCTCCCCATTTCTGTTTGCTTACGAGTTCCACTGCGATTTCGCCATTCATCGTTGCAACAAAGCCTGCGAACCGCAACTCAACCAGAAAACTCGTTCCACTTTGCCTCGTTAGGATATTGCTGCCGATGCGCACTACCTTGATAACTTTCATAGTGCTTCATCTCCTTTGTCTAGCTGAGCGTTCATGGAAAGACCCGTTGACTTCAAAAATATGAACACTCAAATATTGATTGAGCGGATACCGAACAAGCCGCGCCCAGTCTGCCTGTTACATCGTAAGGCCAACGGCTATGACTTCCGTCCGATCGCGTCGGCCAGCAACGATGCACGATTGGGAATCAGCAAGCCAGAGGGACCCTTTCAGTGGGCTGCTGTCAGGAACGAGTTTGTGCCGAATGTGTGTGACCTGCTTACCCGGCCAGGCAGGTCCACGCGCTGGCCAAGCCCACCTACTCCCGCGCCTCCCCCGGGTGGTAGACCCGCAGGACCTTGGCGGGCTGATCTGTGCCGGGGGTGATGAGGACGGCCTGCCCGGTTCCCAGGCGCTTGATGCGGTCGGGGTGGATCACGAACTCGTGGCCGCGGCGGCGTGAGCCGCGGCCACTCGGGCCGGAGACGATTAGGCCCTCCTCGGTCTGCTCGGTTGAGATCCAGACGGGTTTGGTGCCGGCGATTTGGGCGATCAGCTCGGCTGATTCGGGGACGTTCTGGCGGTGCGCGATCAGCGCCTCGATGTTGGAGAGGACCTGCTCGCGCAGGCCCTCCTGGCCCGTGGCCTTGAGGTCTGCGAGCTCCTGGGTGCCGAGTATCAGGCTGATGCCCGCGGAGCGCGAGCGGCCGAAGAGGCGGTTGACCTGGCCCGCGGCCAGCGCGGCGAACTCATCGATCATCACCACGGTCGGGATCGGCGTTCGCTGCATCCGCGAGACGAGCGTGATGAGATCAACGACGATCGCACCAGCGAGCATCGCGCTCAACAACAGGCGGCGGTCTGCATCCAAGCGGAAGTAAACGACCGCGCGGGACGCAACCGCGTCGTGCGTCCTGGAGGTCTACGGCTCGGTCGGCTTCCCGGTAGAGCACCGAGGGGCGGATGTCCAGAGCGCGCGCCAGTGCGTTCAGCGTCGGGAACCTGGGGTTGCCGTGCCCGCGCTCGATCTTGCCGAGGTGCCCCGCGGAGATCCCGGCCTCGCGGGCGAGGTCCGCGATCCTCAGGCCACGCTCAAGGCGTAGCGTGTGGATGGCTCGCCCGAGGGCGACTCGCTCCTCGCGTCTCATATGCTGATGAAGCTCAGGGCGTCGAGGTGCCGGGCGCAGGGGCTCGCGGCAAGCCGCTGCCCGTCGGCCTGCGCGACGCGCTGTTCTTGCAGGCGCTCAAGCGCGACGGTGATCGCGTCGGGGTCCACGTCGTAGAGCGCCTGGTCGAGCTCGGCGCGGGTCCACTTGGGGTCGTGGTCATCGCGCAGCAGCTGCAGCACCACGATGCGCTGGGTGCCGGCCTCCTGGAGGGGGTCTATAGGCTGGTCGGGCATGGGAAGAAACATCCTTTCTTTCCGTGCAGGCCCCGGCACGGCGTCATCCGTGCCGGGGCCGCTCGCTTGTGGGGTTAGATCACGGCGATGTCGCCGTCGTCGTCGAGGGGGACGGTGAGGTCGTAGAAGCGCACGGCGGCGCGGGTGGCGTGCGCGAACTCGCCGTTTACGTGCGCGAGCCCTGATGCGTGAAGCCCAGAGAGCGCGTCGGCGGCCTGCTCGGGATCGCCGAGCTCGCGGGCGAGCTCGGTGGTGTGCCAGGGGCCGCAGCGGATGGGGCGCAGCAGCAGCCACAGAAGCCACTGTTCGGCCTCTTCGAGCGAGCGCGGGCGCTCGCGGATAATCTGGTCCTGCATGGGAGCTAGTACCTCCTGTGCCGGCCCCCGGCTGTTGACGCAGCGCGGGGGCGCTTGTTAGCTTGAGAAGCGGCTTACGCAGACAATTGCACGCGGGGGGCGGGATGTCAAGGAAACCGGCGAAAGCTGGCGCGATCGGGTCCATGAGCGGCGCGAAGCGGGCTTCGCGCCGGGGGACACCTCTAATAGTCTTCACTTATGGACTCAAGCGTAGGGGAACGCCTTCTCAGCGTGGCTCGCGAACTCATAGCTGTTAGTGACGACGGTTACGTCGATGGCGATGAGGTCGCTCGCCACGCCGGATATGACATCAATGACCCTAGCGTGTATCGGGCATTCCGAGACATAGATGATCGCGGCGAGCTGAGGCTAGAAGGTTGGGGCGGCGGTATGGGGCTTCCTCACCTGGTGCGCCTTACGGAGTACGATCATCACCCTGCAATCGCGCGATCACGCCGCCGTACATATCGATATCTGACCGCACCGTGGCGATACATAGGCAGCGACCAAAATCGCATCGTAGACCGCATATTGGTCGGTGTAGCAGTGACGGTCGTAGGCGGTGCACTATTGGCGACGATTGCTCTTGTCGCTGGCCTTGATACGGGCACCGGATCTGTACAGACATCCACGACGAGAGCATCGAAGGCGAGTCCGAACCCCCATCCGGGTGATGGACGCGATCCGAAGGAATCCGGCTGCTCGCCTCCCGCCGAAGATGTACCTGGCACGGCCGTGGTTCTAGCGGGGCATGGACTCACATTTGGCACGCTCGTACTGCGCCACTCTCCTCGCTGCGACACGGCTTGGGGGACCGTGAGAGGGCTTGGACCCGAGGAGAAGCTACGGCTTGTGCTAGTCGCTCGTCGGCCATCGGATCATGCGATGACTAGCTATGCCCAGTTTGGTCGCTTCAACGTTGAAGGCGTGTATGGAAACGAGCTCTTTCAGACGCATGGCTGCGTGCTCGTAATCGCTGTAGTCGAGCACAATGGCAAGAGGCTCGCGCGAGCACAAACCCCTTGCCGGTAACTCCCCAGCCAACTCGGCTAAAAGGCCAAACCCCGCACCGGGAGCGTGTACAAGCTAGCGGACCCCATGCTCGTCCTCCTTGGACTGGATTTTTTTAAAGAGCGTTGCGAGTGCCGCGCCTGCCACAACGCAGTTAGCAGCAGCAGAAATCCAATCGGTGATAACGGTGGCACAAGACGGAAGCACCGTTCAATTGTGCCAGACAGCGCGGTAATACGCAACGATTCCTACCGGCGCGAAGCCCGCATCGCGCCGAGCCAGAGAGCCACGCGCGCCCCTCCCGCGAGCTGTTCCCCCGCGGGGGTGCTCTGGGCGCTGACGCGAAGCGTGCCGTGGTGGTGGACGGGCCGGTGGACGGCGCCGAGGCGGCAGTGCGCCTTGGTGAGGGAGCGGCGGGCGGCAGCGAGCGTGTCGCCTTTCAGGGCGGGGACGTGGCAGGCGGGGTGTTCGTTTTGCGTGTGGGCTGCTGGCGGCGGTTCGCTGTGGTCCAGTTCGGAGGCTGGCCGGGCGTTGAGTTCCCTTGCTTTCTGTTCTTCTTGTTCTTTGGCTTTGGTGCGTCGTTCGGCTTCCTGGATGGCGATTTTGTTCAGTTGTTCGTTGGCGGCGTCGAGGTAGGGGGCTTCGACGGGGCCGGTTGGGGCTGTGCCTTCGGGGAAGGGTTCTTGTGGTGGGGGGATCTTCAGCCCGTCGCTGACCCAAAGGGCTCCTCCAGCGGTGTTGATCGCGCGAGTACCAAACCAGTAAGTGCCGGGCTGAAGCCCGGTCAGTGTGAGTTTGACTTCGTGGAGTTCGTAGTCAGCGGGTAGGTGACCATCTTGGCGCTCGCTGGGTATCGAGTCGCACGGCACTGGCTCGCCAGGCCCGCATTCCAGTTTGATTTCGTAGCTGGTTTCGAGGCCCTCGGGGTTGATATGGGCGCTCACCGTCACTTCGCCGCCCACCGCGGTGCCCATGCTTTCGATCTTGGGTGCTTCGCCTTTGCCTGCCAAAGCAGGGGTCGCCGAGAGCGCGGCGATGCTTATGCTCGCGCAGGCAATGAGCGCGAGGCGACTGGCGCGCGCCGTCGCGCTCATCATCACGTGCCTCCCCGGCGCGAAGCCCGCTTCGCGCCGAGCGTGAGCATCACGCGCGCCCCATGCGCGAGTTGCTCCCCTGCGGGGGCGCCCTGGGCGCTGACGTAGAGCGTGTCGTGGTGGTGGGTGGGCCGGTGGATGGCGCCGAGGCGGCAGTGCGCGCGGCGCAGGGCGCGGCGGGCCGCGGCGAGGGTGTCCCCCTTGAGGGCGGGGACGCGGCAGGCTGGGTGTTCTTGTTCTTCGCGTTCGGTGGCTTCTTTGGCTTCGCGTTCCTCGGCGTGTTGGAGTTCGGTCTCTTCGGTAGCGCGGCGGGCGGCCATTTCCGCGGCGTGCTGCTGTTCTTCCTGTTCTTTGGCTTGGTGGCGTTCGGCTTCGGTTTTGGCGAAGTCGATCGCGGCTTGGTGCTCGGCTGATTCCATGGACGCTGTGAAGACTTCGGCTTCGTAGGGGGTGGCGGGGCCGAGTCCTTCTGGCCGGGTGGCGGGCGGGCCGATGAGGGCGTTTGTGTGCCAGCCTCCTTCGTAGGCTTGGCCGGCTTGGTCTGTGACCGTGATACCGATTGGGTAGCTGCCGGGCTGGCTGTAGAGGTGTTCGCCTGTGACCATCAGGGCGGCGATGCCGCCTTCGCGGCTTGCTGGCCAGACGTGGGTGATCGTGCCGGGGCTCGTCGTGCCGTCGCCCCAGTGGATCACCGCGCTTGTCCACGTTTGCCCGGCAGGGAGACAGTCAACGGCTTCGGTGAGCGTGAATGGCTGCCCGACGGTGCCCGCTGTCTCCACGATGTACTGCGGTTCGGCGCACCCTGGGACTCCCCCTGCGAGCGGACCATCCCCGGCGGCGAGCACGGGGGCGGGCGCGAGCGCGAGGGCGGCGAGTAGCGCGATGGCGAGACCGAGGGCAAGGGTGCCTCGGTGCCGAGTGCGTTGGTGGGCGTGTGCTGCTTGGTTGGCCATGATCCTGATGGTCGGGATCATACTTGCGTGGTGGGCCGGCTACTACGCGTAGCCGTAGGATGAGCCGTACTTGCGTACGCTGCGACGGTCGATCACTTCGTGGCCTTCGTAGTGGTAGCGCAGGGTCAGTCGTGTGAAATGTCCATGTTCGGGGTCGAAGACGTGTACTTTCACGGCGTAGGGGTGGAATGTTCCCGTGGCGCAGTCCGGTTCGCAGTCGTCGAGCCAGACCGCGCCGGAGCCGATTGCCTGCCGCTGATTCCAGATCGACCATCGGAGCCTGCCGAAGCGTCGATAGGGGCCTTTGCCGTTGAAGCCGCCGAGGATGCCTGAGCCATCGCCGGTGTAAACCATCTGAGCTGGCCTGACCGCGAATGTCGGGCCGTGGCCGATCTGGGTCAGCGCGCCTGGTAGCGCTTGGGCGCTCGCGGGTGAGGGCGTGCTGAGGCTTACGATCACGCGGGCGCCCAGCAGCGTGAGCCGGTGGATGCGCTGCCGGGTGTGCGAGGTTTGCCTGTCCATGATCCTGAGCTTCGGAATCATAGTCGGGGCGGGGGTCGGCGGCTCGTCCCTACCCGCCTTGGGTGTCGGAGTAGAGGGAGATGGCGAGTGCGGCCACGACGCCAAAGGTCTCCCCAATGCCGCGCGCTGCGATCCTGGCGGCGCTCGATGCGTTCGCGCGTGTGACGCGGGAGCGCCATCCGGGTGTGGTGCTCGTGCCGCTAGGGGACATAGGGTCGGATGGGGCCGTTATCGCGGCCACGGCGGGGCAGATCGTCTGGCCCTTCGCCGCGCCAGAGGATAGTGACGCGCTCGGCGACCGGGATGCGGGCGTGTCCGCGCTTGACGATCACCGCGTCGATTGAGCTGCCGAGGATGCGCTTGCGCTCGGTGATCGGCAGGTCCTCGTAGCCCTCAATGGTCTCTGCGTTCGGCGCGGTGGCGCTCGCGCGCTGTAGCTCAGCCTGGGCGTGGTTGACGGCGCCGGCGCGCGCTTCGAGGGCGGCGTGGTAGCCGCTGCCGAGCACGCGGCGTGCGGTGAGGTCGTTCGCGAATGCTGTGAGCTCGTCTTCTGCGACTTTGAGCGCTGCCGCGGCCTGTTGGAGTGCGTCGGTGTCCTGCTTGACCGCGAGGGCCTGTTGGGCCATCTGCTCGCGCCAGAGGTTCTGTACGTAGAGCTCCAGCTTGTGCCTGGCGATCGCTGCCGGGTGCGGGCAGGCACCGGCGGTGTGGACACGGCGGCATTGGTAGGTCGGGATGGTTCCTCCGCCTCTCGTGCCTGCAAGCTGTGGTGCGAGCACGTAGCGGCAGCTGGCGCAGCGCGCGATCCCACCGAGCAGGTTCGGCTTTTTGCCGCGTGGGGCGGCGCGCACGGGCGCGAGGTTGGCGGCCTGCCACTCAGCGGCGCTCACGATCGCGGGGTGGGCGTCGGCGTTGACGTTCTCTCCCCGGTATGCCTCGCCGAGGTAGACGCGGTTTTTGATGATGCGATCGACCATCGGCGGCGTCCAGCGGCCTGCGTTTGGGCGCGGGGCGAGCTCGTCGAGTCGGCGGGCGATCTCGGTGCGGGTCTTGTGGGCGCCGCGCATCAGGAACGCCTCGCGGATGGCGGGCGCCTCCGCGCCGTGGATGAGCCGCTTGTCGGAGCCCTTGTCGTAGCCGATCGGCGTGAACTTGGCGATGTGGATGCCACGGGCGATTGCGTTGCTTGTGGCGGTCTCCCAGCTCTCTGAGATGCGGTCGCGCTCGAGCTCTGCGAAGACGAGCAGGATGCGCAGGAATGCCTTGCCCATCGGTGTTGAGAGGTCGAGGTTCTCGGCGACGCTGATGAGCACGGCGTTGTGGCGCTCGAACTCTTCGAGGGTGCTCAGCGCGCCGACGAGTGTGCGGGCGAAGCGGTCGAGCTTGGCGACGATCACCCCGTCGGTCTGTCGGGTCCTGATTCGCTCCATGATCGTGCTGAAGATGGGGCGGCTCATGCTGCCGCCGGATACGTCGAGCTCGGGCTCGTGCCAGTTCAGCGTGTGCCCGTGGGCCTTGGCCCAGCGCTCGATCTGCTCGCGCTGGACCTCTGGGGAGACGAAGCTCGCGCCGGCGCGCCCGGCGACCTTGGAGACGCGGATGTAGGCGTCGAGCCTGAGATTTTCGGGTGCCATACTAGCCGCATTATCGCATTGTCATCGAACGAAAGCTTGTCCTCGTCGGGGAACAGGCGCGTGCCCCGACCAATGATCTGCTTGAAAAGCGCAAGCGAGCCGATGGGTCGGAAGATGACGATATTGCGAACGGTCGGCAGGTCGACTCCGGTCGAGAGCATCTGCGACGTAGTGGCAATCACCGGAATGTCCTGCTCAGTGTTGGCGAAGTCGCTTAGGTAGCCCCTTCCTCTGTAGCCCTCGTCGCTCGAGATCCGCACGACATAGTTCGGGTGCTGCCGAGCCAGATCGGCGTTTGCGTTGTGTAGCGCCCGCCGCATCTGGTCGGCGTGCTCCTGGTCGACGCAGAAGACGATCGTCTTGGCCCACCGATCGGCATGGCGCAGATACTCGCTCAGATGGCGCGCGGCCTCCTCGGTGCGTGTGAGCAGCGAGACAATCCGCTCGAACTCCTTGGTCGTGTAGAGGTCGGGAGGGATTTCCCTGCCGAAGCGGTCCAGCTGGCCCAGGGTGGGTGCCCAGCCATGCGCGTCGGGACTGAGCACCACGCGCCGCACTCGGTATGGCGCCAGGAACCCATCCTCGATCCCTTGGGCGAGGGAGTATTCGAAGAGCGGATCTCCGAAATACTCGTAGCTGTCAACGGTCTCTTCCCGCTTCGGCGTCGCCGTCATTCCCAGCTGCGCGGCCCCCGAGAAGTGATCGAGGATGGACCGCCACGACGACTCGGCGTCCGCGCTGCCCCGGTGGCACGCGGTTGAAGGGGACAAGAACGCCGTCAGCCACAGGGTCACCGGTAATGCCCTTCCACGCCTGATATCTGGACCGCATACCGTATCGATTGAGTACGTTGATACGCCCGATAATCGTCGATACGGTCGCCACTCAGCTCGGCAGGTGAAACGGCACCGTCGTGATCACGATCCCCGGCAGCTGGCGCAGCGCGCGGCGCAGGCGGGGGGCGACGCCGTTGTGCAGGGCGCGGTGCCAGTAGCGGCGAGGCACCAGTTCGGGGAGCACGACGGTGATGGTGAAGTGGGGCGCCTGGTCGTGCAGCAGGCGCAGGTAGCGCCCCAGCGGGGCGACCAGGGCGCGATAGGGGGAGAGCACGATCTCCAGCGGCACGTGGTCGCCCCACTCCTGCCAGTAGGAGCGGAAGCGCTTTGCCTCCTCCTCATCGGCGGAGATGTGCAGCGCGAGCACCGGCTGGCCGAGCGAGGCGGCGTAGGCGAGCGCGCGCAGCGAGGCGAGGTCCATCGCGATGATGGGGACCACGGTGAGGTTGAGCACCTGATCGGGTGCCTCCTCGTGCTCGAACTGGCCGCTCAGCACCACGCTCGCGCTGCGCTCCAGTTCGGCGCCGCCGCTGGGCGGCGGCGTGATGCTCCGCGCGCGAGCCTTCGCGGAGAGCGGCTGCAGCGCCACCGCGCGCCCCACCGCGAGGTAGTGCTTGCGAATCCGTAGAAACAGGGTGACGAGCAGCGGGATCAGGATCACCACCAGCCACGCGCCCTCCAGGAACTTCGTGAACGAGGTGATCAGCAGTACGATCGCCGACAGGAAGGCGCCGAGCGCGTTGAAGCAGATGCTGCCCTTCCACCCGGCTTGGCGCGTGCGCAGCCAGCGCACGACCATGCCGGTCTGCGAGAGCGTAAAGGCGAGGAACACGCCGACGGCGAACAGCGGGATCAGGCTGGTGACCGAGCCGTCGAAGGCAGCAAGGATCGCGGCCGCCGAGGCGCCCAGCACGACGATCCCGTTGGAGAAGGCGAGGCGGTCGCCCATCCGCAGGAAGAAGCGCGGCGCGGAGTAGTCGCGCGCGAGGAAAAACAGCAGCCGGGGGAAGTCGCTGAAGGCGGTGTTGGCAGCCAGCAGCAGCACCAGCGCGGTGGCGGCCTGCACGTACCCGTACACCACGCCGCCGCCGACGTTGTAGTGAGCCAGCTGGGAGAGCACGGTCTGCGAGGACTGCGCCACGATCCCGTCGAGCTCGATCAGCGCGATGGTGCCGATGAACATCACCACCAGGAGGCTGACCATCCAGGTGAGTGTGGTGCGCGCGTTGCGCCACTCCACCGGCCGGAACGCGGGGATCCCGTCGGAGATCGCCTCGATCCCGGTCATCGCTGTGGCGCCCGAGCCGAACGCGCGCAGGATCAGCAGCAGACCCACCCCCTCGGCGGCGTGCACGGGCGGACGCGGCACGGCGTGGAAACCATGCCCGGCGCTGTCCACAAGGCCGACGACAACCAGCAGCAGGATCGCGAAGATGAACATGTAGGTGGGCGCCGCAAACAGCAGCCCCGCCTGGCGCACGCCGCGCAGGTTGCCGGCGACGAGGATCGCGATCACCGCCAGCCCCAGCGGCACGGTGTCGGGCGCCAGCGAGGGGATCGCGGAGGTGATCGCGGCGATCCCGGAGGCGACCGACACGGCGACGGTGAGGATGTAGTCGAGCATCAGCCCGGCGGCCGCGATCAGGCCGGGGAGCAGGCCGAGGTTGTCGGAGGCCACGATGTAGGAGCCGCCGCCGCGCGGGTAGGCGCGAATGGTCTGGCGGTAGGAGAGACCAACCACCACCATCAGCACGACGACCGCGATCGAGATGGGCACCGAGAAGCCGAACGCGGTGGCGCCCCCGAGCGCCAGCACGACCAGCATCGCTTCGGGGCCATACGCCACCGAGGAGAGCGCGTCGGAGGAGAGCACCGGCAGGGCGATCAGCTTGCGCATCCGCTCCTCCAGCACCGCGGCGCTGTGCAACGGAGGACCCAGCAGCGCGCGGCGCACCCGCGCGCTGGTCCAGCCGCCGCGCGTCGGCGCGTGCCCCGCCTCGCGCGTGGCTTCGAGCTCCTCGCCGGGCACACCGTCGGCCTCGACCGGCACGAAGCGTGTGCGCCCCAGGCGCACGGTGCCCGGGCGGCCGATCCTGGTGCGCAGGGGGCGGGCCTTGGCGGAGGCTCCCGCGGCGGAGGCACCGGAGGGGGCCGTGTCGTGGGCATCCTCACCGGCGGAGCCAGGGCCGTCCGGGGCATTGGCCTGGCCGAGGTTGGGGTCGCAGGGCAGCGCTTTGATCCACTCCGCGCGGTCCCCCAGCGCCGCCCCCCAGCGCCGCCCGATCCCGCGCAGCACCTCCAGGTCGGAATCCCCGAGCGCCGGGTAGCCGGTCGCGGGGCTCAGCACCACGGGCTCTTGCTCGTCGACGCTCACGCGGGCTTAGAGTCTCAGAAATACGTGCGCGGCGGGATCGCCAGCAGCGCATAGATCTGCGTCAGGGCGGCCTGACCGAGCAGTTCGGCCGTTGGTGGGGAGCCGTAGGCGAAGAGGTTGTCGGTGAGGCGGTGGCGCAGCCACGCCCAGTAGGCGTATTCGCGCGCCGAGAGCGTGCCGGGCGCTTCGTGGGTGATGGAGTCGAGGTAGATCTGGTTGCGGAAGTAGACGGCCGCGAAGAAGGGGTTTTCCGAGGAGAGTTTGCCGTAGTCGAAGTACGCGTATGCGGCCTTCGCGGTGGCGCGCGCCTCGCTGAGGTAGGCGCCTGTGTGGGTGACCTGCCACAGCAGCGTGCCGGCGCCGACCATCACCCCCTGGGTGTAGCTCCACAGCGAGTGGTTGACCACGCCGTCGAGCCCGATGTGGTCGGCGTACAGTCCACTCGCTTCCAGCAGGCATTCGCGCACCCACCCGTACGCCATCTCGGCGAACTGCAGGTAGCGCGCTTCGTGGGTGATGCGGTACAGCTGCACCCCCAGCTCCGCGGCGGGACCATCGGTGATGGTGTTGCGCTGCGTGTTGTTCTTGGCGTTGGAGAACGGCACCCCCCCGGGGCAGGGCAGCAGCTGGCCTTCGGCGCCGGTGGTTTGCCAGCCGGCCATCACGAACTGCATGATCTGCTCGGCCCCGCTCAGCGCGGTGGGATCGTGGTTGAGCTCGTACATGCGCGCCAGCTCGATCCCCACCCACTCGTTGTCGTCGTAGAAGCTGGCGCCGCCGGGGCCGATCGGGGGCGCGGTGACGTCGTCGTAGGAGTGCAGCGTGGTGGCGGTGGAGGCGCCGGTCGCTTCGCCCGGCGGCGTGGAGGAGCTGGCGTACACCTGCAGGCTGGTGCCGAGGGCGTTCAGGCCGGCTTCCAGCTTGGGCTGCTGGCCGGGGATGTGCGCGACGCTGACGCTCGCCGCCAGCGCCTGCGAGAAGGGCCACAGGAAGGAGTACTCCGGTTCGCCCTTGTAGAGGCCGGCGGAGGCCACATAGAAGTTCTGCTGCATCGCTTCATAGGCGGCAAGGGCGCGTCTGGCGTAGAGGTTGAGCGCGGGCGGCTGTGGCTTGGCGGGGGCACGGGTGTGGCGCGTGGTGCGCGCGGCGGCCTTGGCCGACTTCTGGGCATTGCCGGACCGCGCGGCGAGCTTGGCCGACTGCCGGGCATTGCCCGAGCGCGCGGCGAGCGCCGGCGCGGGCACGCAGAGCACCGCCAGCGCAAGCGCGAGCACGGCCGCAGCGCGCGCGGCGAGCGCAAATCGATGAGCAGTTCGGGGCAGGGTCACGGGCCGTCAGAACCTGAGAACAGGCTAGCGGGGCGTTGGTTGCGTTGGCTGCGGGTCGATCCTTTGTCGAGGCTTCGTGAGCACCGGCGGACGGAGGGTGTCCTCACAGAGAGATCTCATTTCTGCACACGTTCGCAACACCCAAACAGATAAGGAGGGAGCATGAGAGCACTGAACGAGAACTTGCGTCGCCCGCCGGTGCCGGGCTCGCTGCGGTTGGAATTTGAGGGCGGCGAGGGGATGCCGCTGCGGGCGGCGGTGCACGGCGAGATCGACTATGCGGGTGCCTTCTCGATGCAGGTGCGGATCGCCGCCACCTGTCGCCGCCGCCGCTCACGCGGGCTGATCGTGGATCTGTCGGGTACGGAGTTCATGAGCTCGAGCGGGTTGGCGGCGCTGCTGAACCTGCAGCGCGAGGCACCCTGCCTGCGCGGCGGGATGCTGCTGGCGGCGCCGACTCCGGAGGTGCGGTATCTGTTGGCGATCACCGGCGTCGACCGGCGCCTGCTGGTGGTGGACAGCTGTGAGGAGGCGGAGATGCTGTTGCTGTACAGCGCCGCCGGCGCCGACGCGACCCCGAGCCTGCCGCGGGACCCCTGCTTCAACTAGAACGTCGGCGGCCGTCCTGTAAACCGGCGGAGGCCGCGCTGGGGTACGGTTCCGTCCGTGACGACGGTACGGGAGGCGACGTTTGAGCTGCTGCGCGCGCGCGGCATGACCACGCTGTTCGGCAACCCCGGCTCCACGGAGCTGCCGATGCTGGGCGAGTTCCCCGCGGACTTCCGCTACATCCTCGGCCTGCAGGAGTCGGTGGCGGTGGGGATGGCCGACGGGTATGCGCAGGCGAGCGGGCACCCGGCGCTGGTCAACCTGCACACGGCGCCGGGGCTGGGCAACGGGATGGGGGCGATTTTCAACGCGCAGGCCAACAGGTCGCCGCTGGTGGTGACCGCCGGGCAGCAGTACCGCTCGCTGATGACGCTGCAGGCCAATCTGACCAACCGCGACGCCACGCGGATGCCGCACCCGCTGGTGAAGTGGAGCTGGGAGCCGCCGTGCGCGCAGGATGTGCCGCACGCGCTGGCGCGCGCCGTGCATACCGCCGCACTGCCCCCCCGCGGCCCCGTGTTTGTGTCGATCCCGATGGACGACTGGTATGCGCAGGTGCGCTCGGAGGATGAGCTGCGCCACCAGACCACGCGCGCGGTGAGCGGCGGCGCGGGCCTTCCGGACGGGGGGAGCGTGGCGGGCATCGCGCGGCGCCTGGTGGAGGCCGCCAACCCGGCACTGATCGCCGGCCCCGACATCGACGCCAGCGGCGGCTGGGAGGCGGCGGTGCGTTTGGCGGAGCGCGCCCGCCTGCCGGTGTACGCCACGCCGGCGACCGGCGGGGGCAGGCTGGGCTTCCCCGAGAACCACCCCCTCTTCCAGTCGATCCTGCCGCCGGCGGTGCAGCCGCTGGGCGAAACGCTGGCCCCACACGACTTCGTGCTGGCGGTGGGCACCTCGATCTTCCCCTACTACCCCAACATCCCCGGCCCGCTGCTGGCGGACGGCACCAGCCTGACGGCGATCACCTCCGACCCCGACGAGGCGGCAAGGGCGCCGATGGGCGACGCGATCGTGGCCGATCCGGCGCTGACGCTGGCGGCGCTGGCTGACGCGGTGGGTGCGCTGCTGGGGGGAGAAGGGGAGGGAGAGGGGGGCGGGGGGACGGCCTCGCCGGGGGCGTCGGCGGGGCTGGCCCCAACGGCCGCGCGGGGAGGCATCGACCGCGAGCACCCGCCCGTACGAGCGGCGCCCGAGGCGGTGGCGCTGACCGACCCGATGAACCCCTCCACGGCGGTGCGGGCGCTCGCGGAGGTTTTCCCCGAGGACGGCATCGTGGTGCTGGAGTCCCCCTCTGCCACCCCCGCGCTGCGCAACCAGCTACGAATCGGGCGGCCGGGGAGCTACTACTTCTCCGCCGGCGGCGGACTCGGCTTCGGGATGCCGGCGGCGATCGGTGTGCAGCTGGCGTGCCCCGACCGGCCGGTGGTGTGCGTGATCGGCGAGGGCTCGGCGCAGTACGCGGTGCAGAGCTTCTGGACGGCGGCGGCCTACAAGGTGCCGGTGACGTTCCTGGTGCTGCGCAACGAGGAGTACGCGATCCTCAAGTTTTTCACGCTGCTGGAGGAGATCCCGGGCGCGCCCGGACTCGATCTGCCGGCGCTGGACACGGCGGCGGTGGCGGCAGGGTACGGCATCAACGCGCGCCGGGCCTCCGACCCGGAGGAGCTCGGCGTGGAGCTGCGCCGCGCGCTGGCCTCCGACGCACCGGAGCTGGTGGAAGTGCAGGTCGCGCCGGGCATGGCGCTGGCGTGAGCGATCCCGATGCGATCGGCGTCGGCGCCGGGCATGGCGCTGGCGTGAGCGAGCCCGACGCGATCGTCGTCGGCGCCGGCCTGGCGGGGCTGGTGAGCACACTGGAGCTGCTGCGCAGCGGCCACACTGTGCTGCTGCTCGACCGCTGTGAACCGCGTGAGCTGGGCGGTTTGGCGCGCGAGGCGTTTGGGGGGATGTTCATGGTGGACTCCCCCGAGCAGCGCCGCTCGCGGATTCACGACAGCGAGCAGTTGGCGCTGGAAGATTGGCTGCGGATCGCGGAGCTGGGCGCGGGGGAGCAGTGGCCGCGCCGCTGGGCCGAGCAGTACGTAACGCGCGCGCGCGATGACGTCGGCGGCTGGCTGCGCGAGCTGGGCGTGCGCTTCTTCCCCGTGGTCAACTGGGCCGAGCGGGGCAACTTCGGCGACGGCAACTCCGTCCCGCGCTTTCACCTCACGTGGGGCACCGGCAAGGCGCTGGTGGAGGCGGTGTGGGGAGGGATCGAGCGCCACCCGCGACGCGCGACGCTGGAGGTGCGTTTCCGCACCCGGGTCGCTGGCCTGCTGGTCGAGGACGGGCGCGTGGTCGGCTGCCAGCTGGAGAATGGCGACGAAATGCGGGCCACCAAGGCGGTGGTGATCGCCGCGGGCGGGATCGGCGGCAACCACGAGCTGGTCAGGCGGGTGTGGCCGACCGCGGAGCTGGGCAGCCCGCCGAAAAGGATGCTGATGGGCTCGCACCCCTACGCCGACGGCGCGCTGCACGAGGAGGTGGAGCGCGTGGGCGGCGCGGTGACGCACCTGGAGCGGATGTGGAACTACGCCGACGCCGTGCGCCACCCTGTGCCGCAGCGAGCCGACCATGGGTTGAAGCTGATCCCGCCGCGCTCGGGCGTAATGCTGGACCCCGACGGTCGCCGCTACGGCCCGGTGCCGGTGATGCCCACCTATGACGCCTACGCCGCGCTGGAGCGGATGTGCGAGGACGAGCGCAAGTACTCGTGGCTGATCTGCAACCGCAAGATCGCCCGCCGCGAGCTGGATGTGTCGGGCTCCCAGCACAACCCCCACCTGCGCGAGCGCCGCTGGCTGCGCTTCATGCTGGGCGTGCTGCTGGGCAAACCGCGCGTGCTGGCGCATCTGCTGGAGGGCTCGCCGGACTTCGTGTGCGCCGACACGCTGCCCGAGCTGGCGCAGCGGATGAATGAGGTCGCCCGGGCGGTGGCCGTCGAAGAGGCGGCCGGGGGAGCGGACGCGCAGCCAAGATCGATCGACGCCGACACCAGAGCGGACGCGCAGCCGGGGCCGATCGATCCCGAGGTGCTGGCGGCGGAGATCGGCCGCTACGACGAGTCGATCGCGCGCGGCAAGGGCCTCTTCAACGACGACCAGCTGCGACGCATCGCGCAGCTGCGCAACTGGCGCGGGGATCGCCTGCGCACCTGCGCCTTCCAGGCGATCCTCGACCCCAAGGCGGGGCCGCTGATCGCAATCAGGCTGCAGGTGATGGCGCGCAAGAGCCTCGGCGGGATCCAGACCGACCTGGCCTGCCGCGTGCTGCGCAGCGAGGACGGCAACCCGATCCCCGGCCTCTACGCGGTCGGCGAGGCCGCCGGCTTCGGGGGCGGCGGGATGCACGGCAAGCGCTCGCTGGAGGGCACCTTCCTCGGCGGCTGCGTCTTCACCGGCCGCCTCGCCGCCGCGGCGATCGCGGGCGCCGAACTGCCGCAGCGGATCCCCCCGCGCGTGGGCGCCTCGGCGCCTTAGCGCTCGCGCTTGCGAGCCTGCCACCACAATCAGGCCGGTGCCCCGCTACGACTACACGACCGTAGGGCACGTCACGATCGACGTGCTCGCCGCCGAGTCGAGCGAGGAAGAGGGGCCCGGCTCACGGCTGCGCCACCCTGTGGAGCGCCGACCGGGCGGGACGGCCTTCTACAGCGCCCTGCAGGCCGCGCGGCTGGGCCTGCGCACGCTGATCCTCACGCGCGGCGTGCCCGCGGAGATC
The DNA here is from genome assembly GCA_963833205.1 of uncultured Solirubrobacterales bacterium. Lineage (GTDB taxonomy): Bacteria > Actinomycetota > Thermoleophilia > Solirubrobacterales > Solirubrobacteraceae > Palsa-744. The sequence continues at coordinate 110,387 of CAWHWZ010000006.1, forward strand.
GAGGCGCTGCTGGCGCCCTTCCGCGACGAGCTCGACCTGCGCGTGCTGCCCGCCGAGCACACCACCACGCTGCAGACGTGGCTCGACGGCCCCCACCGCCACCAGCGACTGCTGGCCTGGGCGGGGCCGATCGGACCGGTGGAGGTGGACACGGCGATCCTCCACCTCGCCCCCGTGGCGCGCGAGACGCCGCACAGGTGGTTCGAGGCCCACTCCCCGCGCGCGGAGCTGGTGGGACTCACGCCGCAGGGACTGGTGCGCGACTGGAGCGCCGCCGGAGAGATCGCGCTGGTGCCGTTGCCCCCTCAGCTGCTGCCGGAACGCTGCGACGCGATCGTGCTCAGCGCCACCGAGCGTGAGAGCTGCGCGGGGCTGCTCGCCGGCGCTCCCGCCGCCAGTGCTCCCGCCGCGGGCGCCACGCTGGCGATCACCGCCGGCGCCCAGCCCACCGAACTGCGGCTGCCCGACGGCACCCTCCTGCACGTCCCGGCGTTCCCGATCGCCGCGCCCGTCGAGGACCTCGGCGCCGGCGACGTGTTTGCCGCCGCCTTCTTCATCGCGCTGCGCGAGGGCCTGCCACCCGCCCGCGCCGCGGCCTTCGCAAACGCCGCCGCGGCGGTGCGGATCGCCGGAGCAGGCCCCAACGCGATCGGCGACCGTCGCGCGATCGAGGCGCGACTGGACAGCGATGGAGATACCTGAGGCGGCCAACCGCGATCAGCCGGTCAGCCCCCCATCGCCTCCTCGATGAGCGCCGCCAGGTCGAGCTCCTCGAGCGCCGCTTCGGCCCCGCAGGCGCGGGCGGCGAGCAGCAGCGAGCCGCCGACGGGCGCCATCTCCACGACCTCGACTCGCGCCCGCGGGGCGAGCGCGTGGATCTCGCGCGTGAGCGGGTCCACAAATACCGCTCCCGCCTTGTAGGCGCTGCCGATCAGCCCCACGGGAAACTCCCCCTCCAGCCCGGTTTGGCGGATCACCGCGGCGATCTGCCCGGCCAGCTCGCTGGCGCCGTGCTCGTACAACTCGCGCGCCACCGCGTCACCGCGCTCCGCCAGCCTTCCCGTCTGGATCGCCAACGCCGCGATCTCGCCCTTGGTGAGCGGCTTGCTGTACACCAGCGCCGCCAGCGCCTCCACGCTGGCCACGCCGAAGTGCTCCACCGCGGCGTCGCTCAGCGCCGTCTCCGGGCCCGAGCGCTCGCGGTCGCGCAGCGCCGCCTTGATCGACTGCAGCCCATACCAGTAGCCCGAGCCCTCGTCGCCCAGCTGGTGGCCCCACCCCCCCGCGCGCCAACCGCGGCCGTCGGCGCCCACGCCGAACACGTTGCTGCCGGTGCCCGCGATCGCGCCCACGCCGGGGCGGGCGCCGGTGGCGGTTGCCCACGCTCCCACCACGTCGCCCACCACGATCCACTCGCGCGAGCGCTCGGCGCGCACGTGCGCGACCACCGCGTCGGTGTCGGTGCCCGCCACCGCCAGCACCGCCGCGTCCAGCTGGCCGTCGTTGATTCCGGCGCCCGCCAGCGCCTCCCCCGCCGCGCCGAACAGCGCCTGCCCGGCGGCGCGCACGCCCACCGCGTCCTGGTTGCTGGGCCCGCCGTGCCCGAGGTGCAGCCGCCGGCGCTCGATATCCAGCACCCCCGCCAGCGTCTTGGTGGCGCCGCCGTCGACACCCAGCAGAAAGCGCGCGTCGCCTCGCGCGGGCGTCGCGTCGAAGTGGGCCAGCACCGCGGGCAGCTTGACCAGCGAGTCGCGCTCCATAGCGGGATACTTGCAGCCCATGGCCCCCACCGGCGTCCACGCCATGTTTCCCCACGCCCCGCCGCGCGCGGGGATGTACGAGTCGTTCTACCTGCGCGCGGTCGCCCCCGACCGCCCGCTGGGGGCGTGGATCCGCTACACCGCCCACAAGCACCCCCGCCAACCGCCACAGGGGTCACTGTGGTGCACCGTCTTCGACGGCCTCAACTCGCCGCCATACATGTACAAGCTCACCACCGACGCGCTGTCCGCCCCCGAGGACGCCTGGATCGCGGTGGGCGGCGCGCGGCTGGGCCCCGGGCACGCCGAGGGCGCCTGCGGCGAGGCCCGCTGGTCGCTGCGCTTCGCCTCCGAGGAGCCCGAGCTGCGACACCTTCCGCACGCCTTGCTCTACCGCGCGCCGCTGCCGCGCACCAAGCTCTCCAGTCCCGCGCCCGCCGCGCGCTTCGAGGGTACGCTGGAATTGCCGAGCGTCACCCCCCCCTCCCCCTCCCCCAACCCCTCCGCTCCCCCAGGGCGCACGATCCAGCTGGACGGCTGGCGCGGAATGGTCGGGCACAACTGGGGCGCCCAGCACGCCGAGCGCTGGATCTGGCTGCACGGGGTCGGCTTCGAGGAGCAGCCCGAGGCGTGGATCGACGTGGCGATTGGTCGGGTGCGCGTGGCGGGCCGCACCACCCCGTGGGTGGCCAACGGCGCTCTGCACGTCGACGGCCAGCGCCTGCGACTGGGGGGCGTGGGGGCGCGCGGGCTGCTGGTCGCCGAGCGTCCCCAGCGCTGTGTGCTGTCGCTGCCGGGGGCCGACGGTGCGGTGGTCGAAGCGCACGTGCAGGCGCCTCCCGAGGCGCTGGCGGGCTGGCGCTACGCCGATCCCGACGGCGGCCATCCCTCCGCCAGCCACCAGCACGACGTGAGCAACTGCTCGGTCGCCGCACTCACGCTCACCGTGCGCCGGCCCGAACTCCCCGCGCTCACGTTGCACACCGCACATGGGGCCGCATACGAGCTGGGGATGCGCGAGCGCAACCACGGCGTCCCGATCGCCCCGTTCGGCGACGGTTAGGCCGGGCCAGCGGGCGTGCCGATCGCCCCGTTCGGCGACGGTTAGGCCGGGCCAGCGGGCGTGCCGGTCGCCCCGTTCGGCGACGGCTGGTTCGACGACGGGCAGACCCGCGGCCGGCCGCTTTTGCGGCTATGGCTTCATGGGAAACATTTCCGGACACCTACGCACGCCAGAAACATTGCCGTCCGACTGTATTAAACACGGAAATTCGACCCTGCCGGGGTAGGTAATCCTCCGCAAAGTTGGACTTGTCTCAGTAAAATTGGCCGCAAATTACGCGAGAATCGTCTACACTCGGCGATGCAGCAACAATGGATTGGCAGAGATAGGCAGGGATTAGCTTTTAGTTCAGGCCGCGGTTTGCAGCCGCGCGCGCCGGCATACGCCGGGGTGGTGCGTCAAGATGACGGAACCATTCTGAACATCAATCAAGGCCCCGGGGGCAAAGGGGCGGTTGGGACAGCGAGGAACAGGGATGATCATCGCCAGCAGCGAATCAGATCGCATAGAAGCCGCGATCGAGCTGGTCGCGGCCCAAAACGGGAGCGACTCGTCTCGCAACGGGCACGCCCACCAGGATGTCGCCACCCTTAACGGTGACACCACCCGGGACGTTGCCAGCCATCACGGAGATGCCCACCGGGACGGCGCCAGCGGAGATGCCCACCGGGACGGCGCCAGCCATCACGGACAGGCCGCCCGGGACGGCGAGTCACACAACGGGCACAGCCCACACAGCCACCCAACGCCAAACGCCGCGGTCCTGCACGCCGCCACGCGACTCCTTGCCCACGAGCGCTGGCAGATGGCCACCGACGTCCACGACCTGATCATGCAGGACCTCTCGCTCGCGCTCGCCAACGCGCGCGCGCTCAGCGACCAGCCCGCGTCCGCCTCGCGCGCCAACGTCGTCGTGGGGGCGCTGGAGCGCGCGCTGGCGGGCGCCCGCGACGTGCTGGGCGGGCTCGCCGAGCACGACACCCGCCCGATCGCGCAGACGATCGAGGCCAGCGTGCGCACCGCCGCGCGCCACACGCCGCTGCGCTTCGACGCCGCGCGGGTGCCCTGCTCGGCGCAACCCGACCGGCCCACGCGCGAGGCGCTCGTGCACATCGCACGCGAGGCGGTGACCAACGCCGTCAAGCACGCCCGCCCCAGCGCGATCGAGGTGGTACTCGAGCACGCTGACCAGTGGCGGCTCACCGTGCGCGACGACGGCAGCGGCTTCGAGGAAGTCCCGGCCGCCACTCCCGCCGCGACCACCGTCGTCGGCGGCTTCGGGCTGCTCAGCATGCGCGAGTCGGCGCACGCGCTCGGCGGCGCCGTGCATGTCGGCAGCGGTGCCGGCGCCGGCACCACGGTGGAGGCGGTGCTCCCATGAGAGCGCGATTCACAGCTTCGCGAAGCGCCCGCGGCAACTGGACGATGCCCAATGAATAACGCACCGTCTGTCGTAATCGCCGACGACCACCCACCCATCCGACTGGGGGTGCGGATGGCGCTGATGCAGGGCGGCTTCCGCGTGCTCGCCGAGGCCGCCGACGCCGCCGGCGCGGTGGAGGCCGTGCTGCGCGAGCGCCCCGACGCCTGCCTGCTCGACGTGCGCATGCCCGGGGGCGGCATCGAGGCCGCCGTGCGCCTGGCCGAGCTCGCCCCGGACACCGCCGTGGTGATGCTCACGGTCTCCACCAACGCCGAGGACCTGCTCGCCGCGCTGCGCGCCGGCGCGCGCGGCTATCTGCCCAAGGACATGTCCCCCGACCGGATCCCCGCCGCGCTGCGCGGGGTGCTGCGCGGCGAGGCCGCGCTGCCGCGCACGTTTGTGGGGCGGATGCTGCACGAGCTGCGCGCGCTCCCCAACCGTGAGCTCGCACCCCTGCGCGTGGGCGATGTCGAGCTGACCCCCCGCGAGTCGGAGATCCTGCGGATGCTGCGCGCCGGGCTATCCACGCTGGAAATCGGCGAGCGCCTCTCGCTTTCGCCGGTCACCGTGCGCCGCCACATCTCCGGCGCCGGCGCCAAGCTGGGCGTGGACGGGCGCGACAACGCGCTGCGGGCGATCGGCCTCGCCGCCTGAGGGGCAGCCCGCCGACGCGCGCGGTCGGCCTGCCGCGCGAGGGCGTCTTCCTACACCAACTCCGTGCGCACCGCGTAGACAGCCGCCTGCACGCGGCTGCGCACTCCCAGCTTCTCGAAGATATTGGTCACATACTGCTTCACCGTGTGGGGGCTGATCGACAGCGCCCTGCCGATCGCCACGTTGTCGGCTCCCTCCACGATCAGCCCCAGCACCTCCCGCTCACGCGGGGTCAGCGGCGGATGCTCCTCCTCGGTGGCCTCCGCGACCGTGGCGGCGACGGCCACGGCGCTCCCGCCGTCGGAGGCCATGCTCCCATCCTCGCGTGCCGCCTGCGCCTCGGCCTCGGCGCGCACCCGCGCGATCAGCGTCTTTGCCACATCGCGCGAGAGCACCATGTGTCCCGCGGCCGCCTGCCTGATGCCGTCCGCCAGGCGATCCACGTGGGTGTCCTTCAGCAGGTAGCCGCACGCACCCGCCGCCAGCGCCTCGACCACGTCCCCGTCCTCGGCGGACACCGTCAGCACCACCGTCTGGATATCGGGGTTGCTGCGCGCGATTCGCCGCAGCGCCTGCAGGCCCGAGGTGCCCGGCATGTTGAGGTCGAGCACCGCCACCTGCGGCCGCAGCTCCTGCACGAGCGCCACCGCGTCAGCCCCGTCGGCGGCTTCGCCCACCACCTCCATGCCGGCCTCCTGCAGCATCCCCCTCAGACCTTCGCGAAAAAGCTGGTGGTCGTCGGCGATCACCACACGCAGCGCATTGGTCGAAGCGGTCACAAGGGGAAAATAGAACATCGCCCTGACCGCTCCACGCCGCGCGCGCCCGATGTGGCATTCTTCCCGCTCGACGCTCGCGGGCGCGACCAGCGCGCGCATGGGTTGTTCCGTATCTACACGTGCGCCGCAACGTATTCATCATCCTGGGAGTCGCCGTGCTCGCGTGGGGCGTGGCGGCGCTCGTGCTCGGCTCCCCCAGCCTGACGCTGCTGGGTTCCAGCGCCACCACCGTTGCGGGCGGCGGCGTCTCGCCCGCGTGCCTGCCCACCAGCTTCGAGCGCTCCGCCGCGCTGCCTGGCACCGCCGTTGACGTCTCGCCCGTACCGGGCAGCGCCACCGCCAACCCCCACACCCAGATCAGCTTCCTCGGCGTGCCCGCCGCCGAGATCCACGGGGTCTCCGTCAGCGGCCAGCGCAGTGGCGCGCACGCCGGCAGCCTCCATCAGTACTCGCAGGGCGACGGCGCCAGCTTCGTGCCCGCCACCCCGTTCGCCGCCGGCGAGCGCGTGAGCGTGCACGCCACCATCGGCGCCGGCGGCGGCGGCAGGCCGGTCGCCTTCGAATTCCACGTCGACACCCCCTACCCCACCGGCTCGGTCTCGGAGTTCCCCAACCCGCCGGCGGCGCCCGCCGACTACCAGAGCTTCGCCACACTGCCCGGCGCGCAGGTCCCGGTCCTGAGCGTCACCGTGCCCGACCGCGACCCCGCGGCGGGCGACATCCTCACCACCAACGGCCCCGGCCCCGGCCAGTATGGGCCGCTGATCTACACGCCGCAGGGCCGGCTGGTCTGGTTTCAGAAGCTGCCCACGGGCGAAACGGCGGAGGACCTCAACGAGCAGACCTACGCCGGCCGGCGCGTCCTGACGTGGTGGCGGGGGCGCGTGCTGTCGCTCGGCTACGGCGAGGGCGAAGACGTGGTGATGAACTCCCGCTACGCGACTGTCGCCCGGGTGCCGGGCGCCAACGGCCTGCACGCCGACCTGCACGACTTCCAGATCGCCCCCCGCGACGTCGCTTTCATCACCGCCTACAACCCGATCCGCTGCAACCTCGCGCCGGTGCAAGGCGCCCCCGACGGGGCGATCATCGACACGGCGATCCAGGAGATCGACATGCACACCGGGCTGGTGCGCTGGGAATGGCACAGCCTCGACCACATCCCCGCCTCGGAGTCCGAGACCCCGGCGGCCACCAACACGCGGCCGTGGGACTGGTTTCACATCAACTCGATCGACGTGGAGGGGGCGGGCACCGGGGGAGCGACGGGCGCGGGCGCGGCGGCCGCGGCGGGGGCGGGCGCCAACTCATCCGAGACGATCCTCATCTCCGCGCGCAACACCTGGGCCGCCTACCAGCTGGCAGGCGCCAGCGGCAAGATCCTCTGGCGCCTGGGCGGCCTCAACAGCTCCTTCAAGATGGGGCCGGGCACCGAAACGGCGTGGCAGCACGACGGCCGCATGCTCCCGGACGGGGAAATCACCCTGTTCGACGACGGCTCCAACCCGCCGATCCACCACCAGTCGCGCGCCGTGCGGATCGCGCTCGACCTCGCCACCCACCAGGCTCGCCTCGTCTCCTCGCTCACCCACGCCAACCCGCCGCTGCTGGCCGCCAGCCAGGGCAACATGCAGACGCTGGCCGGCGGCAACACCGTCGTCGGCTACGGCGGGGTGCCCGCGATCAGCGAGTACGCGCCCAACGGGGCGCTGCTGCTCGACGCCCACCTGCCCTACGAAATGGCCTTCTACCGGGCTTTCCGCTTCCCCTGGAGCGGGCGCCCGCACAGCCCGCCCGCGGTGCTCGCCAGCCTCAACGACACCGGCGAAGAGACCATCGTGCACGCCAGCTGGAACGGCGCCACCGAAGTGGCCGCCTGGCGCGTGCTCGCCGGCAGGCACGCCAGCGGGTCGCTCGCGCCGCTCGCCACGGTCCCGGCGAGCGGCTTTGAGAGCTCAACGACCCTGCCGGTGAAGTACGCGCGGGTGGCGGTGCAGGCGCTGGACTCCGCCGGCCACGTGCTCGGCACCTCCCGCACGGTGCCGGTGATCAGCTTCGCCGCCTCGCTGCCGAGCGCCCGATGATGCTCAGTAACCGGGTTTGGTGGCGTGCTTCTGCGGGACCGTCGTGGTCGTCGTCGTTTTGGTGGTTGAACTCGACCCTTTGCCGCCGCACCCAGCCATTGCGGCAGTGGCAGCCAGGGCGGCTGCGAGCGTTAGCATGGCGGTCAGTGGCGGTTTTCTCATCGGCCGGGCTCCAATCGTCGCTCGAGGGATCGCGCGCTCACCCTACCAGGCGTTTTCAACGCCAGGCACAGGGATCTGGTTTGGGATGGCTGCTGGCCGTGTGCTGCGTGGCGCAGTTCATGGTGATTCTCGACCTCTCCATCGTCAACGTGGCGCTGCCCTCGATCCAGTCGAGCCTCGGCTTCACCTCGCCCGAACTGCAGTGGATCGTCGACGCCTACGCGATCACGTTCGCGGGCTTCCTGATGCTCGGCGGCCGCGCGGCCGATCACTTCGGCCAGCGCCGGATGTTCGTGATGGCGCTGCTCGTGTTCGCGCTCGCCTCGCTCGCCGGCGGCGTCGCCACCGACCGCGAGACGCTCGTGCTCGCGCGCGCGGCGCAGGGCGTCGGCGGCGCGCTGATGGCGGCCTGCTCGCTGGCGATCATCACCTCCTCGTTCGCCCCCGGCCCGCCGCTGCACCGCGCGATTGGCGCGTGGGCGGCGATGAACGGGCTCGGCGGCGCCGCGGGGATGCTGTTCGGGGGGATCATCACGCAGGAGCTCTCCTGGCGCTGGGTGCTGTTGATCAACCCCCCGATCGGGGTCGCCGCCGCCCTCGTCGCCTACGCGGTCGTGAGCGAGCGCCGCCGCGCCCCCGGCCGCAGCTTCGACCTCGCCGGCGCGCTCACGTTGACGATCGGACAGATGGTGCTGGTGTTCGGGGTCGTGGAAGCCGGCCTCAAGGGCTGGGACACGGTGGCGGCGCTCGGCCCGATCGTCGGCGGCATCGCCCTGCTCGCGGTGTTCGGGGTGATCGAGACGCGCATTGCCTCCGAACCGCTGATCCCCTTCAAGGAACTGACCAAGCCGCTGCGGATCGCCAACAACATCGTGCTGCTGTTCAGCGCCTCGCTGTTCCCGATGTGGTTTGTCAGCTCGCTCTACCTGCAGCAGGTGCTGGGGCTCTCCCCGCTGCACACCGGCCTGGTGTTCCTGCCGATGACGTTGATGATCATGGCGGTGGCCTCGCGCGCCGGCAAACTGGTCAGCCGCTTCGGCGTGCGCCCGGTGCTCGGCGGCGGCCTCGTGATGCTGGCGGCCGGGATGCTGCTGATGGCCAAAATCGGCTCCAGCGGCAGCGCGATCGTGTACATCATGCTGCCCGGCCTGCTCACCGCGGCGGGGATCGCAATGTCGATCGTCCCCTCCACGATCGCCGCCACGCAGGGCGCCAAGGAGGGGCAGGCGGGGCTCGCCTCCGGCCTCGTCAACACCTCCCGCCAGATCGGCGGCGGGCTGGGGCTGGCGATCCTGGTGACGCTCGCCACGCAGCGCTCCAGCCACCTGATCGGCACCGGCGTGCAGGTGCCCCAGGCGCTCACCGACGGCTTTCGCCTCGCCTACCTGATCGGAGGCGGCCTCGCCGCGGCGGCCGCGCTCGTTACCTTCCTGGCGGTGCCCGCCCCCGCCGGCGCGCTGCGCGGAGCAGCGCGCCGGCTGACGGTGACGATCGGCGTCGTGGTGGTGGGCTTCATCGCGATCGACCAGGCGTTGGCGGGCTCGCACGGCGCGCCCGTGGGGGCGTACACCACCGACGGCGCCTACAGCTTCCTCACCGAGCCCTCGCTTCGCCCCCCGGTGATCCACCGCGACGGCCCCACCCTCGCCGGCAGGCTCGCGCCCGGCTACATCCTCACCACCAACTTCTACAACCTCAACTACCCCCCGCTGGTCGGCCAAAGCGGGCCGCTGATCCTCGACAGCAACCTGCAGCCGGTGTGGTTCCGCCCGGTGCCCGAAAAGGTCGTCGCCGCCAACCTCAGCCTGCAGCGCTACGAAGGCCGCCCGGCGCTGGCGTGGTGGCAGGGCGTGGTCACCAACACCGGCTCCACCGAGAGCGGCGAAGACGTGGTGGTCAACCAGCACTACCAGACGCTCGCGCGGCTGAAGGGCGCCGACGGCTGGGTGCTCACACTGCACGCGCTGGTGATCGAAGGCGAACACGCGTGGGTGACCGCCAACAAGAACATCGCCAAGAACCTCTCCAGCTACGGCGGCGCCTACAACGGGGCGCTGATCGACTCCGCGGTGCAGGAGTACAACCTCAGGACCGGCAAGCTGCTGCGCACCTGGGACGCGCTCGATCACATCCCGCTCGGTGACTCATACGCCAGCATCCCCACCAACGGGTTCCCGTGGGACGCCTACCACGTCAACGCGCTCGAACTGAGCGCCCACCACACCTTCCTCGTCTCGATGCGCAACACATGGGCCGCCTACCTGGTCGACATCGACACCGGCAAAATCCAGTGGACGCTCGGCGGCCGCCACTCCAGCTTCAAGCTGGGCAGGGGCGCCAACTTCCAGTGGCAGCACGACGTGGCGCTCGCCCCCGGCTCCACCGTCGCGCAGGCCCGCCCGACGATCACCATGTTTGACGACCACTGCTGCCAGCTCACCGGCGGCGGCACCTCGGTCCCGGCGACGGGACCCTCGCGCGGGCTGGTGTTGAAGCTCGACCAGCGATCGCGCACGGCGACGCTCCTGGCTCAATACCCCGGCGGCGACGCGTTCGAAACCGAATACATGGGCAACACCCAGCCGCTGAGCAACGGCAACGTGTTTGTCGGCTGGGGCTCGGAGCCCTACTTCTCCGAGTACACCAGCTCCGGGCAGCGGCTGCTGGAAGGGCACTTCCCCGGCTCCGACCTGAGCTACCGCGAGACGCTCGACCCATGGGTCGGCCTGCCGCTCACCCCACCCGTGGGCGCGGCGCGCCAACAGGCGGGCAGAACCACGGTGTACGCCAGCTGGAACGGCGCCACCCGGGTCGTGGCGTGGCGGGTCCTCGCCGGTTCCACCACCGGCCCGCTGAGCGCCGTGGCCAGCGCCGCCAGGTCGGGGTTCGAGACGGCGATCCCGTTGCCGCGAGGCTACGCGCGCTTCGAGGTCCAGGCGCTCGACGGCGCCGGGCGGACGATCGGGACGTCGCGGGCTTTCATGGGGTAGGCCCGCTGTTCACCCCGCGCGCGGCGAGCGCCTCCAGCACGCGGTCCACGGCCGCCTCGATCGCTTCGCCGGGGGCGCCCACCACGACATCCGGGGAGGTGGGGGCCTCGTAGGGGGCGCCAACACCCGTCAGCCCGTCCAGCTCGCCCGAACGCGCGCGGGCGTAGAGGCCCTTGGGGTCGCGCTGCTCACACTGCGCCAGCGGGGTGCCGACGAAGACTTCGAGGAACGGCAGCTCTTCCTTCTCGTGCAGCGTCGCCGCGAGCTCGCGGTCGGCGGCGTAGGGGCTGACGAGACTCACGAGCGCCACGGCTCCGCACTCGGCCAGCAGGCGCGCCACGTGCGCGGTGCGGCGCACGTTCTCCGTGCGGGCGCACTCGTCGAAGCCGAGGTCGCCGTTGAGACCGTGGCGGAGGTTGTCGCCGTCGAGCAGGTACGCGGGGCGCCCCGCGCGCACGAGGCGCTCCTCGATCGCGCGCCCGATCGTCGACTTGCCGGCGGCCGGCAGCCCCGTCAGCCACACCGTCGCGCCGGTGAGCCCGAGCGCCGCCCAACGCTCGTCGCGGGTGATCGTCTCGCGCTCCCAGCGCACGTTGGGGCTGCGCTCGGTCTTGGCGGGCGCCTCGCCGTCCGCGACCCCGTCACGGCCCGCGGCCCCCTCGCCGGCCCTCACGGAACGCTGGTCGGACTCCGCCTCGGTGTCGAGGATCACCCCCGCCGCCACGGTTTCGTTGGTGGCCTCGTCGATCACGATCAGGCTGCCGGTGGCGCGGTTGCGCCGGTAGGAGTCGAACACCAGCGGCGAGGCCAGTTCCACGTGCACGCGCCCGAGGTCGTTGAGCTCGAGCGTGGCGGCGAGCTCGTCGCGGTGCAGCGTGTCGACCTCGATCCGGTAGCGCACCTCCAGCGACCCCACCGCCGCGGTGCGCGTGGTGTGCTTGACCAGGTAGCGCCGCGCGGGGTCGAGCGGGCGCTCGGACATCCAGCAGAGCAGGCTCTCGAAGCTGCTGGCCACGGCCGGCTGGTTGTGGGGGCGCGCGATCGTGCTGCCACGGCCGGCGTCGACCTCGTCGGCGAGACGCAGCGCCACCGACATCGGCGGGAAGGCCTCGCGCACCGGCCCGTCGAAGGTGTCGATGCCCGCGATCGTGGTGCGCTGGCCGCCCGGCAGCACCACCACCTCGTCGCCCTCGCGCAGGATCCCGCCCGCCACCTGGCCGGCGTAGGCGCGGTAGTCGGCCGCCGCAGGCCTACCGCCCGCGGCGTCGTCCAAGCCGGCGTCGGCGCCCAAGCCCACGCCGGCCGAGGCGCGCGGACGGATCACCCACTGCACCGGGAAGCGCACGTCGATCAGGTTGCGGTCGGAGGCGATGTGGACGTGCTCGAGGTGGTAGAGCAGTGGCGGGCCCTGATACCAGGGCATCGCCTCGGAGCGCTCCACGACGTTGTCGCCCTTCAGCGCCGAGATCGGGATGAAGGTCACGTCCTGGATGTCCAGGCGCGCCGCGAAGCGCTCGAACTCGGCGACGATCGAGTCGAACACCTCCTCGTCGTAGCCGAGCGCGTCCATCTTGTTGACGCACACGATCAGGTGGGGGATCTGCAGCAACGAGGCGATGAAGGCGTGCCTGCGGGACTGCGCGACGACACCTTTGCGGGCGTCGATCAGCACGATCACGAGGTCGGCGGTGGAGGCGCCGGTGACCATGTTGCGCGTGTACTGCTCGTGCCCGGGGGTGTCGGCGATGATGAAGCGCCGCTGCGCGGTGGCGAAGTAGCGGTAGGCGACGTCGATCGTGATCCCCTGCTCGCGCTCGGCGCGCAGCCCGTCCGTCAGCAGCGAGAGGTCGAGGAAGTTATGACCCATCCGTTTGCTGGTCTGCTCGACGTGCTCCAGCTGGTCGGCCAGCACCTGCTTGGAGTCGTACAACAGCCGCCCGATCAACGTGCTCTTGCCGTCGTCGACCGAGCCGGCGGTGGCGAAGCGCAGCAGCTCCGCCGGGCGCTCGGAGAGGCGGCGGAAGATCTCCTCGGTGTCCCGCGTGGTGTGTACGCCGCCCTGGGCCTGCGTCGCCGTGCCGGTCGTCGTCATGCCGCAGCAACTGTTGCGGACGGGCAGGACTTATGGCGGAAGCAGGAATCTTAGACGCGGTGGAGCGCCCACCAAAAGCCAAGCAGCGGACTACTCATGCCACTGTCCGCCGCAGCCAGCGCTCCAACAACGGGTCGACGATCAAGAAACCGGTCTGAGCGCGCTGAACTTCGCCTTGGTCGATCAGAGTGCGCACCGCCACATCGGCCGATCCTTTCTGGAGCCCATAGGCGTCGAGTGTCCGGCGGTTGTAGAGCGTCTCCGCGCTGTTGGCAAGCGCGAGCAGCACCTTACGCTGGTTTGGCTTGCCGGCCAGATCGTCCCACAGCTTCTCAAACGCTTCCTTCGTCTCGCGGTCGACGGCGGCGAGAGCGCGATCGAATGTTTCGAGGTCCGCTGTGGCGCCACGCGGGGTCTGCTCGAAGAGGTGATGTGCGCACAGCATCGCTCGCTGGGGGTGGCCGCGCACCAGGTCGAGCAACGCATCGAGCGCCTCGTGCGGATCGCGCTGTGCGCGCTCGAAGCGCTCGCCGATGAACTCAATCAGGTCCTCGTCCCGCAACCGGTCGAGCGGCACCAGGCGCGCCTGCCCGAACAGCGGTCGTGCGCGATCCCCGAACAGCGCATTCAGCATCCCGGGCTGCGATCCGGCGAAGATGTAGCTGGCCTCCTCGCGATGGAACTGGATCTTCGACCGTAGCAAGCCGTCGACATCGGAGTCGATCCGTAGCAGGTCTTGGAACTCGTCGAAGACGACAAGCGTACGCGCGCCGCTGCGCTGGAACACCTTCTTTGGCAAATCCAGCATGTCGGAGAGTCGCTGCTGCTCCTGGCGCTTCACGGGCTCGACCTCGGCGCCCACACCCCCGGGCGTGACGACGATCTTCCCCTGCCACCTGCGGGCGACGGAGGCGACCGTGCGACGCGCGGCGCCGGCCAGGCCCCCGAGGTAGGCCTCTTCGATGCGGCGCGAGACCTCCGCCAGCGTGATCGCACGGTAGAAGTCGACATACACAGTGTTCATCCCGAGCTTCTCCGCCTCGAGGCGCACCTTGCCAAGGACGGTCGTCTTGCCGTAGCGCCGCGGGGCCTGCAGCCGCGTGTTGTGCCCGCCCTCCGCCAGTGCGAGCAGTTGCTCGGTCTCGGGCTCGCGATCAACCAGCTGGTCGGGGGGCAGCGGATCGTCGTACACGAACGGATTGAGATCACCGACCATCACGAAAGCATAGCACTAGGTCATAGCAAATATGACCAGCTAGTCATGGCAGGTACAGGTCCGATAGGTAAAGGTAACTATGACCGCACACGGGCGGGCCGGCTGGTGTAACACCTGGCAAACGGGAGCGTAGTAGTCCGGCAAACGGTAGTGTTCGTTGGCCGCGGACCCGCTCGACGCGGCCGTGATCACCACAGGGCCGCACACACGCTTATCGCCGGTCGGATGGGATCGCCGTCGTGCCGGCCGCCCTCTTGGGACCGTGAATCAGAAGTACCCCCGCCGCTTGCGATCCTCCATCGCCGCCTCGCTGGCGCGATCGTCGCCACGCGTCTGGCCGCGCTCGGTGAGGTCGGTGGCGGCGATCTCGGCCACCACCGCGGCGAGCGTCGCCGCGTCGGAGCGCACGGCGCCGGTGCAGCTCATGTCGCCGACCGTGCGGTAGCGCACGCGTGCGGTGAACGGCCGCTCGCCGTCCACCAGCTGGACGAACGGACTGACCGCGTAGAGCATTCCGTCGCGCTCGAACACCTCGCGCTCGTGGGCGAAGTAGATCGAGGGCACCTCCAGGCGCTCCTCGGCGATGTACTGCCACACGTCGAGCTCGGTCCAGTTGGAGATCGGGAACACGCGCACGTGCTCGCCGCGGGCGATGCGCGCGTTGAAGAGGCTCCACACCTCGGGGCGCTGGCGCTGGGGCTCCCACTGCCCGTGGGGGTCGCGGAAGGAGAGGATCCGCTCCTTCGCCCGCGCGCGCTCCTCGTCGCGCCGCGCGCCGCCGTAGGCCGCGTCGAAGCGGTGCTCGGCGATCGCGTCGAGCAGCGTCACCGTCTGCAGCGCGTTGCGCGAGGCGTACGGCCCGGTCGTGTCCTCGACGCGCCCGCGGCGGATCGACTCCTCCACCGAGGCGACGATCAGCCGCTCCCCGAGCTCAGCCGCGCGGCGGTCGCGGTAGGCGAGCGCCTCGGGGAAGTTGTGCCCGGTGTCGACGTGCATCAGCGGGAACGGGAACGGCCCCGGCCGGAACGCCTTCTCCGCCAGGCGCAGCAGCACGATCGAGTCCTTGCCGCCGCTGAACAGCAGCACCGGGCGCTCGAACTCGGCGGCCACCTCGCGCATCACGTGCACCGCCTCGGCCTCCAGTGTCCGCAGGTGCGAGAGGCGGTAGACGGCGGCGGGGTCGGAGCCCGGGTGCTCGGCGCGCGGCGCGGCGCCGGCTGAGGCCGTGGTCAGCCCCGGCTCAATCGTGCGCGGCATGTGCGATCAACGGTAGCCTGGGGACAGGACTTGCAGCTTTCGCAAGGGGATCACAAAGTCCTCACAAATCGCCTGGGACCCTGTCCGCAGGGCGGCTGCCCGAGTTGGGCCAGCGCCAGAAGCCCCTCGGCATTGCATTGGCGTCAGCCGTGGTGCTTCTTGCCCCCGCGGTGCAGCTTGATCTTCCCCGAGCCTTTGGTGCAGCTCTTGTAGGTGCTGCTTCCGGTGAGGTGCTGCTTGAGAATCGTTGTCGCCACGACGCTGACCTTGTAGTTTCCGCTGGTCGGCAGGCTCGTCAGCTTTACGCCCTTCTTGATGCGCTTGACGCCCTTGACGTCGGCGACCTTCTTGCCGTTGATCTTGACGAGCACCTCGATAAGAGGGTCGTACTTGGGATCGCGCAACTTGATCGTGAGTGATTTCTGGCTCGTGCACTGTTCGCTCGGCGGCAGCGTGACCGTGTTGGAGTAGCTGATCACGCCCGATGAGCCGCTGCCGGAGCCCGATCCGGAGACGGTGGGCAGAGGTGAGATCAGAGCCGATTCCACGCAGCCGAAGGTGGCTTCGCTGGCCGTGCCGTCGGCGGCGATCTTCGGCTGGGAGGTTTCCGGATGGCTGAAGCAGACCTTCAGATAGTGGGCGCCACTCGGTTCGCTGAGCACCCGCCAGGCGGTCGGCCCGAGATGCGGGTCCTGCTTGCATTCGCCGCCTGAACCTTCGCGGACGAACCACGCGTCGTACCCCCAGAAGGAACCGTCGGGCTTCTGCTTCATGTCCGTCCACGCCACCTGACCGGCCGGGTGGGGACATTCGGCGAACGTCGTTTCAGTATCGACGATGCCTTGGAAACTGCCGTCGGGCAGCGGCGAGATCGCGATGGAGCCGCCTTTGAACGACCACACCCCTTCGATCGTGTTCGATTCCGCGGCGGTGGCCGCCCCACCGAAAAACAGGGCTGCGAGGAGCACGGGGGGGGACAGCTTGAGCGACCGGCGAACGGTTGGATAAAGGCGCATGGACGAGAACATAGTGCACCAACGGGCCGGGGATTACAGTCCTTCCATGCAGCCAACCAAGCGCGCGATCGGCCAGCCGGCCGTCGCTCACCACGCCCCGACCGCACCGGGAGCGTGCCGCGGGTGACCGAGGACGGGGGCTCTCAACCGGACGCCGCGCCGCGCCGCGCGGGGCTGCGGGCCTTCGGCCTCGGCCTGCGCGTCAACATGCCGCCCCCCGGCGCGTGGGTTGCGGCACCGTTGGCCGAGCCGATCCTGCACCTGCGAACAGCCTCGGCGGAGGAGATCGCCGAGCACTGGTCGGGACTGGACGCGATCGGCTGGGAGGGGACGATCGACGGCGCCCCGTTCGTGGTCGAGCGGGGGCTGGCGGGAGACCACCGCTTTGTGCATGGGGCGCGCCCCGACCGAGGCGGCGCGCCCGCCGCAGGGACTCTCGCTGTCCACCATCTCTCCGCCACCGCCGGCGTGTTGCGATGCGCGCCGGCTGATCCGGCCGAGGAGTCGTGGTGGCGGGTGGTGCTCGACTCGGCGCTGTTCACGGTCGCGCTGCTGCGAGGCTACGAGGCCTTGCACGCCGGCGCGATCGCCACGCCGGGTGGCGCGATCGCGATCGCGGCCACGACCGGCGGCGGCAAGAGCACGCTGCTGAACGAGCTGCTGAACGATGGCTGGGCGCTGATGACAGATGACGTGCTCGTGCTCGAGTCCCGCAGCGAGGGCGCCCCGCTCGCCCACCCCGGCGCGCCGCTGATGACCGTGCCGGCGAGCACCTCCCCATTGCCGGGGGAGCCGATCGCGTCCGTCGGCGAAGAGCGCTGGGTCGCCGTTCGGGCACACCGGGAGGCGATCCCTTTGGGCGCGCTGGTCGTGTTGAACCGCGGCCCGGGCCTGGCCACGTCGCTGCACTCGGCTCGCGACCCGCTCGCCGTGCTGATCCGGTCACTGCTGCGCTTTCCCCGCGTACCCGAGCGTGAACGCACCCGCTTCGAAATGGCGGGCGCGATCGCCGCGCACGTGCCGATCTGGGAGCTGAGCGCCGATCCAAGCGTCACACCCGGCACGCTTGCCGGCATGCTGCGGGCGGAGCTGATCGGGGCTCCAGGGGCATCGTGATGGAGGCCCCAGCGACCATCGCTTGAGGATCGTACGTATGCGGCACGTTCAACCGTTGTTAGGGTCACGCCGACGCGCGCGTCGCCCGCGCGTGCGCCAATCCGCCCATGAGCTCCACCTCCGCAGCCCCAACCGCGCCCAGTGAGGCACTCGCCCACGTCCCGGGAGCGCCGCTGCTCGAGCTCGAACACCTCCACCACCGCTGGAAGGGACCAAAGCCGCCGGTGCTGGAGGACGTGAGCCTGACGTTGCGCGCGGGCGAGGTGACCTGGATCGGAGGCCGCAACGGCGTCGGCAAGACCACACTGCTGCGCCTGGGCGCCGGCATCCTGCTGCCGCAGCGGGGCAGCGTGCGCATCGGCGAGCTCACCCCCAGCTCGAAGGGGGGTCGCTATCGACGACAGATCGGCTTCCTCTCGGCGGGCGATCGCAGCCTGCAGGCGCGTATGCGCGTCCAGCAGCAGCTCGACTACTGGGCCCGCCTCGCCTACGTCCCGCGGGAGCGACGCGCCGAGCTGGTGGCACACAGCCTGCAGCGGTTCGGCCTCGAGGAGTTCGCCGAGCGGCGCGTCGACCGGATGTCGATGGGCCAGCGCCAGCGCATCCGCCTGGCGATGGCGTTCCTGCACGAGCCGCGGGTGCTGCTGCTGGACGAGCCGCGCAACTCGCTCGACGACGACGGCTACGAGTTGCTCAACACGCAGATCCGGCGGGCCGCCGACGACGGCGCCACGGTCCTGTGGTGCTCTCCGCGGGGCGAGGACCGAGTGATCGCGTGCGATGCCAGCTACACACTGCGGGACGGCCGCTTGGAGCGCGTCGAATGAGGCCGTGTAACGCCCGCCCGGGGCATGCCAAATGAGGCCCTGGAATCCCCACACGGAGCACGTCGAATGAGGCCGTGGCTGGAAGCGATGCAGGGGATCATGCGCCGCGACGCGATCCTGTTCGTCAGCTACCGCACGCAGCTAATCTCGCAGTTCCTGGGGCCGCTGTTCACGATCGCGGTCTTCTACTATATCTCCCGCCTGCTGACGGCCAAGACGTTCACCTCGCCGGGCGGCTACTTCGGCTTCGTGATCGTCGGCCTGGTGATCGTCCAGATCCTCACGCTCTCGCTCGGCCTGATGCCCGGCAACGTGCGTCAGGAATTGATCTCGGGGACGATCGAGCGCTTCCTGGTGAGCGCCCACGGCCCGGTCAACGGCATCATCGGCACGATGCTGTTCCCGTTGTGCAACGCATTCTTCAGCGGCATGCTCACGCTGGCGATGGCGCACTTCTTCTTCGGACTGCCGCTCGCCGCGACGGCGTTCCTGGCGATCCCCGTGGCGCTGCTCGGCGTGATCGCGTTCATGCCGTTCGCGCTGTTCCTGGTCTCGCTGGTGATGGCCTTCAAGCAGGCGGCCAGCGCCACGCAGTTCATCGTCGCCGGCATCGCGATCGTGGGCGGGCTGTACTTCCCGATCAAGGTGCTCCCCGAATCGATCCGGTGGATGTCCGAAGTGCAGCCCTTCACCCCCGCCACCGACCTGCTGCGCCACCTGCTGGTGGACGCGCCGCTGACGCACCCCGCCGCGGTGGAGCTGCTGAAGCTGGTGCTCTTCTCGATCGTGCTGCTACCCGCCGGCTTGCTGCTCCTGCGAGCCGCGATCCGATACGGTCAGCGCACCGGGACCGTTGCCGAGTACTGAAAAGCGCCCATCCACTCACACCCATGACTTCCCTCTCGACCAGCGAACTCCTCACCGCCCGTGTACGCATGCCCCAGCACGTGGTACATCGCAGCTTCGTCGCGGAGACCGTCGTGCTCAACCTGAACACGGGCCAGTACCACGGGCTGAACCCGACCGCGGGCAGGATGCTCGAAGCGATCGACGCGGCACCGGCGGCGGGCGCCGTCGTGCCTGAGCTGGCGCTGGAGTACGGGATCGAGGAGGAGCAGATCCAGAGCGATCTGATCGCACTCTGCCAGGGCCTGCTCGATCGCGGTCTGATCGAGATCGTGGATGCCGACCCGACCTGAGGCGTCGGCCTGCTCGGTCACCGAGCGAACGTTGCACGGCGCCGCGTTCGGCCTGCGGCTGGAGATCGACGCCGGCATCGAGATCCCCGGCATCCCAGGCACCGCGGGCACCGCAGGCACTGCCAAGATCCCTGGCGGCTTGGACCTCGACGCCGCCGACGCAAGCCCCAACGACGTCGACACCGCGACACCAACCCCTCCCCCCTCCTCCCCCCTCCCCTCCCCAACGCGGGTGCGACTCGACCCGCGGGAGCTGGAGCATCGCTGGGAGCCGGCCGCCCATACCGCCGAGGTGGTGCGCGAGCTGCGCGACGGGGAGGCGGCGCTGCTCACCGTCGAGCTCGCCCATTCCGCCGGCTACCTCCTGCGCGCGCCGGGGGCGGGGCGCATCCTGGTCGCGCCGGACGGAGGCGAACTGCTGTGCGACCCCGAGCCGGGGAGCGTGGAGTGGACCACTCTGATTCCCGCCCAAGCGCTGCCGCTCGCGGCAACGCTGCGGGGGCTGGAGGTGCTGCACGCTTCCGGCGTGGTGGTGGGTGACAAGGCGGTGCTGTTCGCGGGTGCGCCCGGTGCGGGCAAGTCGTCGCTGGCGGCCGCCCTGCTGCACCGCGGGGCCGGGCTGTTGAGCGACGACACGGTCGCCCTGGAACTGCGCAAAGGCGCGCTTGTCGCCCATCCGGGCGCGGCGTTGCTGCACCTGCAGGCCGCCGAGCACGATCGTCTGTCCGCGCGCGAGCGCGAGGTGCTCGGCCCGCCCACCGCGTTCCCGCACAAGCGGCGCCACCACCCGCGCGTGAGCGCCTCCCCGGCGCCGTTCGGCGCGCTGTTCCTGCTGCAGCGCGCCACGCACGGCCCGCCCGTCGAACGCCTCGAGGCGGTCGACCCGTTCGCGCTGCTGGCCAGCACGTTCAACCTCTCCGTGCGCACTCCCGAGCGCCTGGTGCGGCATCTCGATCTCGCCGCCGCGCTGGCCGCGACGGAGCGTATCCACCGCCTGCGGGTCCAGCCCGGCGTGAACGCGACACAGCTCGCCGATGCCGTGCTCCAGCGACTGCCGGAGCTGTGAGCGCAATGTTCGCGGTGGGGTGGGGCGAGCGCGCCGTGGAATTGATGGCGCGCGGCGAGCGGACGGGACCGCTGGTGGTGAGCGGCGCCGCGGGAGCCACCGATGCCGATGGGCGCTGGCAGTGCTGGATCTCGGGACGCCTCACCAATGCGCAGGCGCTGTGCGAGCGCTTCGGGCTGCCGTCCGGATATGACCTGCCGGCGCTGCTGGCGCGCGTCTACGCGCGGGTGGGCCCCGACGCCTGCGAGCTTCTGCGCGGGACGTTCGTGATGGTGGTCTTCGACCGCGAGCGTTCCACCGCGACGATCGTCCGCGACCACCTCGGCGGGCACCCGCTCGTGCACGTCCGCGTGGGCGGCGGAGCGCTGTTCGCCGAACACGAGCGTGCGCTGGTGGAGCTGCTGCCGAGCACCCCGGCGCCCGATCGGCTGTCGCTCACACGTTGGATCGAGCGCGGCAGCACGCCCCCCGGACGCACCCTGTTCGAGGGCATCCGGCGCATCCCGCCAGCCCACCGAGTCGAGCTCTCCGCCGGCGCGATCTCAATCGAGCCCTACTGGCGCCCTCGCTACGAGGGCCTGGCCGCCGGCTCGCGCGAGGCGATCGCCGAGCGGCTACGCGATGCGGCGTTCGCGGCAGTGGCACGCGCCGCCGCCGGTGCGCAGCGTCCAGCGGTGCGGCTCAGCGGGGGCCTCGACTCGGCCTGCGTGGCGGCGGGACTGGCGGCTAGGCGGACACAGGCGGCGCAGGGTCCGCACGAGGCGTCCGCCGGCGGGGCGGTGGCGCTCGCCGCGATCTTTCCCAACCACCCCGCCACCGATGAGCGGGAGCTGATCGAGGCGACCGCGCGCCACACCGGCCTCTCCGTCGAGCTGGTCTCCTTCGACGACCGCGCCTCGATCCTCGCCCCGGCGCTGGATCACATCGCGCGCTGGAGCCTGCCGCCGGTCACACCCAACATGTTCGTGTGGCGGCCGCTGATGGCGAGCGCCCGTGAGCTCGGCGTGGACGTGATGCTCGACGGCGAGGGTGGCGACGAGCTGTTTGGCTGGGCACCCTCCCTGTTCGCCGACCTGCTGCGGCGCGGACGGCTGCGGGCCGCCTGGAGGCTCACTCGGCGGATCCCGGAAGTCGGGGCCGACGCCGACGTGCGCCTGCGCCTGCGGGCGATCCGCAAATATGGCGTCAGCCCACTGGTGCCCGCCGCCGTCAGACGCCGGCGCCGGCGCCGTACGGCTGCGAGCGACCCCGAATCGCTGCTGGCGGCGGCCGACGTTGCGGCGCTCGCCGCCGCCGAGCGGGAAGGGGAGGAGGGGCTCGCGCGGCTCGACGGACCGCTGTGGTGGCGGGCGCTGGCGGCGGAGCTCACCAACGCCGGCGAGACGCTCGGTGTATCGGGCCACCTGCGCCGTGAGTCCACCGACGAGCGGATCGACCGCCGCCACCCCTTCCTGTTCGACCTCGAGCTTTTGCAGACGGCGCTCACCGACCCGCCCGAGCTGCAGTTCGACCCAGCCCGCGACCGCGCGCTGCTGCGTGACGGGCTGCTCGGTCACATCCCCGAGGCGGTGCGCACCCGGCACGCGAAGAGCTTCTTCACCGATCTCCTGTCCGCCGGGCTCGCCGCCGATGGCGCCCTGCTCGCCGAGGGTCCCGCCGAGGCCGATGCGCCGGTGCGCGCGTTCGTGCGCAGCGAGCCGCTGGAAGCGCTGCTACGGGAGGCGGCCCGCCCACGCGGCCCCCGAGCCGCACGGCGGCTGTGGCATGCCGGCCTGGCGAACGTCTGGCTGCGGGGCCTCACGCAGCCAGAGTACCCGCGCGAGCTGCTCGACCGAGCCACCGACGCACACGCCACGTAGGAGTCGGCGGGCAAGCGAACTGCTCGACCGAACCCCGCGCGCACCAGGCCGGCACCGCCGGTACTTTTTTCGTACCGGTACTTTTTCTAGCCTTGTAACGCAGCCGGACGCTCATATCCTGTTCTTCTCCACCGTCCTCCACCACAGAAAGGATTACCATGGAGAAGGACACGAAGGAGTACGAGGCCCCTCGGATCGAGGATCACGGGGATCTCGCGACACTCACCGCGGGCCAGGCGGAAGGCGAATCGACAGATGCGAACTTCCCCGTTCACACGCCCAAAAAGGATCTGACCTTCTCCACTCCGTAGTTCACGGAGTGGAAAGTCATGTGGCTATATGCCGGTCTCCCTGGTGGAGACCGGCATATAGTGCTCTGCATCCCCTACGTCAGTAGTCCTCGCCGAATTCGGTGGCCAGCGTGAGTCCTTTGCCGCCGAGGATCGTCGAGTACTTCCCGGTCGCGGTGTTTTTCTCGCCGCCCGCCACGGAGGCCGCTTCGCCGCGCGCGACGTTCGCGGTGCCACCGCTCACCGAGGCCCCAAAGCCACTGGCCAGGTTGAGGAAGCCGCCGCTCACCGTGGCGAAATCTTCGCTCGCGACGTTTTCGGCGCCGCCGCTCACCCAGCTGGTCGTGCCGGAGGCTTCGTTGTAGAGACCGCCGCTCACCGTGGCCCCAAGGCCACTGGCCTTGTTGACCTGGCCGCCGCTCACGGCAGCGCCTTCGTTGCTGGCGAGGTTGTCATAGCCGCCGCTCACCGAGGCGCGCACGCCACTGGCGGTGCCGTATTCGCCGCCGCCCACCGCCGCGCCGGCGCCACTGGCCACGTTGTGTTCGCCGCCATCCGCCGAGGCGTCGGCGCCGCTCACCGTGTTGCGCGCGCCCGCGAGCAGCCCGCCATAGCTGGTGAAGGACTGTTTGAAGGTCCCCACGAGGAGGTTGTTGGAGCCCGTCTGCGTGCCCGGTTCTTCGTCCCTGCCGACGACGAGGTTACCCAGCCCGTTGATTTCGCTCTCTTTGGCAGCACCTGAGACGACCTGCACGTTGGCACCGGAGAACTGGATCGTCGGCTTCTTGTCGATGCCTTCCTTGACGAACTTGATGTAAGGAAGCACCGCGAGCAGCGTTTCCTTCTCAGACGTGGTTAGACCGGCGAACGTGCCTTCTTTGCCTTCTTTGCCCGCTTTACCTTCTTTCCCTTCAGCACCAAGTTCTGTCAGTTTATATTTTGCGGGGCATGCGCCTTTTGTGGGCGTCACCGTCGCGGAGTTTTCGGCTTCCGGTATACAGAGACTCACCCCGCCCGCGGCGAACGCGCCAGCGGCACTCACAAGCAGCAACCCCGCGGCCATGCAGACCGCCAACGCCACCCTCCAAAGGGCCGTAAACGACTTCATCGAGCACCTCCCCTGCGCTAGAGATGAGCGAGCGAGCACATGGCGTCGCTCGCGATTGGCGAGCATAGTGGCACTCTCGGGTGATGCGCGTCGGCTCCTCACCGGCTGGCTGGAAGAATCCCCCCACCGCAGGAGTTGATAGGAACATGTATGGGAATCGCACCGACCCGCGCCGGCGACGACCGTCGGGGACGGGCCCCGAAACACCGTAATGTCCCCCAGCACAATGCCCGACATCGCCTCTCCCGGCATGGGGTCCGGCCCCTCGTCGCTGCCAACATCGCGGGTTGCTGTTCCGCGCTGACGTGCACAGTGCCGAGGCACGCGGCTTGACGCCCAGGCGCCCGAAGAGCCTTCGGGAGCGTGCGCGTCTCGTCTGTGAGATCATCGCGGCCTACCGGCAGGCGCGTCGAGAGTTGCGACGCGCCCCGATCGCCTCGGTGCTCGCGACGCTGCGCGCGGAATCCCCACTCCAGCGGACAACGCCGGCACAGGCGGCAGCCCAGCTCGAGGAGGCTCGCCGTCTGGGATGGATCGTCGCACGCACCCTGAAGCTGATGCCGGGCGATACCCGCTGCCTGGCGCGCTCGCTCGTTCTCACTCGGCTGCTGGCGCAGCGAGGGATCCCCTCAAAGCTCGTGATTGGCGCACGTGCCACCCCGGAGTTCCTCGCCCACGCCTGGGTCGAGTGCGACGGCCAGCCCGTCCTCTCGCCCGGCGATGGGTCGCTCGGGCGGTTGGTCGAGCTCTGAGCAGCCTCGTCGAGCCTGGCCGGGCCGGTTGCCCCCGAGGACCGCCGCCCTCGCCCTTATTAGACGGCCACCCTCGGCCAGAGGCCACAAGGTCGGCCACCTCGCCCAGAAGGCCAGCCGGCCCCAATGCCAACGCCGCTGGTCGAACTCTGGCAGGCCGCCAGACGCCGTAAGTCCTACGTCAGTCGCACCGTTACTCTGCCATGCCCGGGTCCCGCGTCTCCAGAGAATCGACGGGAGCGCCGGCGACCGACAACCATCCACTCGACGCCGGCGCCGCGGTCGCGCTGATCGCGCAGGAGGGGCCGCGCGAGCGCATCGGCGCGGTGCTGGAGGAGCAGGGATGGAAGCTCACCGCCTTCCAGGACGTGGAGGATCTGATCGAGCACGACGACGAGTGCGATAGCAGGCTGGTTGCGGTGTGGGTGGATGACGCCAGCGCCAGCGCGGCACGGCAAGTGGAGCAGTTGCAGCGCGGCCTGGAGCATGCCCTGGTGGTACTGATCTGCCCGGAGATCCAGCGCTGGGAGGTTCGCGCGGTGCTGGGCGCCGGCGCCGCCGGGGTGGTGCTCGAGCGGGAGATGGCGGGCACGCTCGGCCCCTGCCTGCACGCCGTGCGCGTCGGTCAGATCTGCGTGCCCAGACAGCAGTGGCGCCAGATCGCGCCGCCCGCGCTCTCCGCGCGGGAGAAGCAGATTTTGGGACTGGTGGTGATGGGCTACATGAACAGCCAGATCGCCGAGCGCCTGTTCCTGGCAGAGAGCACCGTCAAGAGCCATCTCTCCTCAGCATTCGGGAAGCTGGGAGTGCGCTCGCGCAACGAGGCAGTCAACCTGATTCTTGACTCTGAGCGGGGATTCGGCATGGGAATCCTCGCGCTGGGAGGACAACCGCTGGAGGCAGAGACCGGCTAGCAGAACAACGACAGCGCCAGGGAGGCGAACGATGAGCGGGGGCGTCGGCAGCGAGGCAGAGATGACATTTACAGAGGCAATACCGAGTGCGCAGGCGCCTCCGGATCCGGCTGGCTTCACGGCGCTCGATCGCAGACGCATACGCATCACCGGCGCTCGCGACCCGCGGGCCGCCGAGGAGCGGGGCCTGCTCGAGAACCTCTCGCGCGAATCGCTGTTCCGCCGCGCGCTGCTGGCCGCGGACGTGGTGGCGATCGTCGGCGCCTTCGTGGTGCTGGCGGCGGTCTCCGGGAAGGCGCTGCAGCTGACGTGGGTGAGCGTCTGCGGGCTGTTGACGCTGCTGCTGGGCGCCAAGGTGATGGGGCTGTACGACCGCGACGACGTGCTGCTGCACAAGACCACGCTCGACGAGGCGCCGAAGCTCTTCCAGGTGGCCACACTCGGTGCCCTGGTGGCGTGGCTGGCGGGCGGCTTCGTGATCAACGGCGACCTGCTCAGCCGCCGCGAGGCGCTGCTGCTGTGGCTGGTGCTGATCCTGCTGCTGGTGCTCGCCCGATCCACCGCCCGCGCTCTTGCCCTGCGGGCGTTGCCGGCCGAACGGTGCCTGTTCATCGGCGACCAGGCCGCGGCGCGGACGATCCGCTCGAAGCTCGCCGGGCACGGCGGCGTCAAGGCCGAGCTGGTGGGACACCTCGACCTCGACGACGTGGGGACGTGGTCGACGAACACCTTCTCGGTGCAACGGCTCTCGGAGATCCGCGATCTGGCGCGCACGCGGAACGTGCACCGCGCAATCGTCGCGCCCACCAGCGCCGATGGTGGCGAGATGCTCGATCTGGTGCGTACGCTGAAGGCGGTGGGCGTGCGGGTCAGCGTGCTGCCGCGCCTGCTGGAGGTGGTGGGTTCCTCGATCGAGTTCGACGACCTCCATGGCGTCACGCTGATGGGCGTCAGACGCTTCGAGATGTCGCGCTCCTCGGCCGTCGTCAAGCGTGCCTTCGACCTCCTCGGCGCCTCGCTGGGGCTGCTGGCGGTGGCGCCGCTGTTCGTGGTGATCGCCGTCGCGATCAAGCTCGAGGACCGCGGCCCGGTGTTCTTCCGCCAGCAGCGCGTCGGGCGCCACGGCAAGCACTTCGATTTGTTGAAGTTCCGCACGATGGTCCCCAACGCCGAGGAGCTGAAGGAGTCGCTGCGCGACCGCAACGAGGCACAGGCTGGCCTCTTCAAGATCGCCGATGACCCCCGCGTGACGCGTGTGGGCAAGCTGCTGCGCAAGAGCGCCCTTGACGAGCTGCCGCAGCTGCTGAACATCATCCGCGGCGAGATGAGCCTCGTCGGCCCGCGGCCGCTGGTGATCGACGAGGACCGCTGCGTGGAGGGGTGGTATCGCCGCCGCCTGGAGCTGATGCCGGGGATGACCGGCCCCTGGCAGATCCTCGGCCCAGCGCGCGTGCCGCTCAACGAGATGGGCGCGATGGACTACCTTTACGTCGCCAACTGGTCGCTGTGGGGCGACGTCAAGATTCTGCTGCGCACCGTCCCCCACGTGCTCGGCGCACGGGGACTGTAGGGCTCTCCCCCCAGCTCGTCGTCGCCGCGGGCCGCCATCCGGCAGGCGGCGATCACGACGACGCTCACCACGAGCCACACGAGCGATAGCAGGATCAAGAAGAGCGTCAGCATCATGGGTCACAGGAGCGAAGGTCGCCACCCTTACGACACATCCACCCCTCAGTTCAGCTCACCCATCGGACGAATCTCCGATCGGCTTGAAGGTCGCCGCGGCACACGGACGCAAGAGCACCAACGGCCACGA
Source organism: uncultured Solirubrobacterales bacterium (assembly GCA_963833205.1). Taxonomy (GTDB): domain Bacteria; phylum Actinomycetota; class Thermoleophilia; order Solirubrobacterales; family Solirubrobacteraceae; genus Palsa-744. Next base: position 137,830 of record CAWHWZ010000006.1, read on the forward strand.
TCGGATCCTGCCGGGGCAACGCGCGCGATCCCGCCGCAAACAGCCGTGCGCCGGAATGGGCGCACGATGCGCCACCAACGGCGCATTGGATGTGGCGCTGAGCCGATATAGGGTGGGTGCTACCCTATATTCGTGAAGAAGACCAGCATCTACCTGGAGCCCGACCTTGACAGCGAGCTGGCGCGGGTGGCTCGGGGAGACGGCGTGACGAAGGCAGAGTTGATCCGCCTTACGCTCAGGCGCGCGGTCGAGGAGCGCACTCCGCCACAGATCACGGCGATCGGCGTCGATCGCGACCCGAAGCCGGCGGAGCTCTCCTCCGAAGACCAGGAGATCGCCGAGCTGCTGCTCACCGAGCACGACGCGCTGTGATCCTCGCCGACGCCTCGGCGATCTTCGCGCTGCTCGATCGCGCAGACGAGCGCCACGACATCACCCGTGCGTGGTATGAGCGAACACGTCCGGCTCTGGCGACCGTCCCATTGGTGCTGGCAGAGGTGGACTTCCTGGCCGCCAGCCGGGGAGGCCAGGGGATGCGCACAGCATTTCGGCGGGATGTGATCGCCGATGCCTACCGCGTCAGCTGGTGGGATCACGCGGCTGCACAGGCGGCCGAGATCGCCCAGCAGTATGCGGACCTCGGCGTCAGCCTCGCCGATGCCAGCCTCGTCGCGCTCGCCGCGCGCCTACAAACAATCGAGATCGCCACCTTCGACGAGCGTCACTTTCGGGCGATCCGGCCTCTGTGGGGCGGCGACGCCTTCCGACTGCTGCCGCTCGACGAGGCGTGACCCCCTCGGGCACCACCGAGCCGGCGCCACGGCCACCCGGCGATGACTAAAGCCGGCAACGCGCACATCCGTGGGTGACTCACGCGATCAGTCGGATGGCGGCGCGCGCCGCGCTCTCGAGCACCAGCTCGCGACCGGGGCCTTCCCACAGAGGACGGGCGGGCGCAATGACCCGAAGGTCGCCGGGTCGCACTCTTGCCGCCTGTCGCCACAGCATCACCGCGGCGCGTCCCGTGAAGCGGCGGCTCATCCAAACCAGCCCATCGGCGTGCGGAGCGGCGGCGTGGAGCGCGTGCGCCCACCGTGCCGTCCACGGGTAAGCTGCCGCCGGCGTCTCGATCAGCTCGCCGTGGGTGATGCCGAGGCGCTGGAGCCCGTAGCCGTGCAGCTGAACGAGCGCGAGCTCGCGGGTCGGCGCGAGCTCGCTGATCACCCTCCCGTCGAGGCCCGCCAGCGGATACTGCCGAACGGCGCCGGGGCGGATCGGCACGTCGTGGAACAGGCCCTCGGCGATCGCGACGTCCTCGTCCGTCCCCGCATACAGGGTGGGAACGGCCGGTTTGCCCACCGGGCGAAAACGTGCGAGCGGCCGCGCCGAGGAGTTGAACTGGAGCTCGTCAAGACCGCGGTCGTGGACACGCACGAGGCGCGTGCCGGCGGCGATCGTCTCCAGCTCAAACACAAGCCCGCCGCCGGCCGGCGGCTCCGGGAGCTCCGGGAGGTCGCTCAAGCGGGGAGCGACAGCGCTTCGCCGGCCGCCGCGAGGACTCCCTCTGGATCCTCGTCGAGGAGGTCGACCGGACGGCGATCCCACAGCCAGCCGCTCGGCGTGAGAAACCACAGGGCGAGCGCCCACCCGCTCAGGCCCCGATCACGCAGGATCGCCGCCGCACGCCCCACGGCAGGGTGAGGCCGGCCATCGCGAAACTGAAACGCCGGATACAGCGTGCGGCCATGCCAGGACACTCCTACAATCCGCCCTTCGCCGTGCCAGCGTGAAGCCAGGGCCGAGCGATTGCCGGCTCGCGAGCCCGCCGCGTTCGAGACCTGCTCGGCCGTGAGCGCCCCAAACTCCCGCAGCAGCTCCTCGCGCGCCTGGGCGTTCTGCTGAGCGTGCCACGCCTCCGCCGCGGATGGCACCGCGTCGGGCAGCATCGCGTCGATCACAACCTCCAGCCGCCGCCTGGTGGCCGCCACCCGCGCGCGGTCCACGAGCAGGCCCCGCATCGCGTCCGCCAGGATCCGCTGTACCGCCTGCGGTGTGATCGACAGCCGCCCGGCGATCTCGCGGTCGGTCAACCCCTCGTCGAGGACATACGAAAGCGCCTCGCGTTCGCGGGGCGAGAACCCGTCCGCAATTAGCTCATGCGCAGATGTTGGCGCATTCATGGAGTTTATTCTAGCGTACGTACGCAGCGTGCTCGCGCGATCGGCTTCGCGCCCCACGCCGACGGAGCCTTCTACCCCCCATTTCAGCTCACCTATCGGACGAATCTCCGATCGGCTTGAAAGTCGCCGCAGCACAAGGACGGACGAGCACAACGACTGAGGTGGGGTGAGCCGTAAACAGCTATGCGCCGAAATTGGCGCATGATGCGCCATCAGGGGCGCATCGTGGTGTTACACTGTCATACATGGCTGCAGCCAGGCAGTTCTCGGCCCGCATGGACACGTCGGTGCTCGACCGTCTGGAGCGCCGCGGAGCACGCGCAGGCCTGAACAAGTCGCGCCTCGCGGAGCGATACATCGACGAGGGGATGCGGGTCGATGAGCACCCGGGGATCGTGTTCCGAGACGGACCCGCCGGCCGTCGCCCCGGCCTTGCGGCCGGCCCCGATGTGTGGGAGGTCATCGGCGTGCTCAGGGGGGCGCCCAAGCACGGCGAGGCGGCGATCACCCACGCGGCCGCGTACCTGAACCTACCGCCCACCGGTGTGCGCGCTGCCGTCAGCTACTACGCCGCCTACCCAGCCGAGATCGACGAGTGGATCGCCCGCAACGACGCGGATGCCGAGGCCGCCGAGGCCCTGTGGCGCCGTGAACAGGCAGCGCTTGCTTGATCCACCAACGGAGCACTCTCAGGGGCGCCGGGCGAGTCGATCGACGTGAGTCGTGTCCTTCCCGCTGACCCGGCGCGCGAAGAGCACCGCGAGCTTCTCGAGCGAGCGCCGCGCGCCAGGCGCCGTGGCAAGAACGCCCAGGCGGTCCTCCCGGATTGGGCTGTTGGAGCGCCGCAGGCGAATGCCGGTCTCCGCCAGTCGCAGGAGATCGGCCTCGTTGGCCTCGATCGCCTTGCGGTCGAAGCGGAGCGCTTTGATCGTCTGCGGAGGCTCGCCCAGCGTCTCATACCCGAACTCACCGAGCCCCTCGAAGCAGACCATCGAGACGCACCGGGCAGCATCCGGCGGTAAGTCCCGCTTCCAGCGAGCCCCCCGATTTCGATCGATCGGGCGCGAGACCTCCTGCTTCCAATCCTCTGCCACCGAGGAGACCGCCGCGCCAGCTGCCCGAGTGTCTAGCATCGAGGGCTCGAAGCGCTCGCCGAGAAAGTCGCAGAGCCGGGTCAGCCCCTCCTCGGGCTCGAGGACGAGATCCTCGAATCGCAGGGTGAACGACAGTGGGTCGGTTTCGAAGAAGCCGCGACTGGCCTCATGCCATTCGGACCAGAGTTGCGCGTTGGCGATGACGGAGTCGCTTGCCCACGGGAGCCGCCGCATCGAGGCGGCGCTGTCGCGGGGGTCGCGGACTATTCGCACCACCTGCGCATTCGGCCAGGCGCTGCGGATCGAGTCGAGGTGGAGGATGTGGTTCGGCGTCTTCTCGGCCCAGCGCCGCTTTCCCGCACGATCAGCGACGGTCCCGGTCAGAGCTTCCAGCATCGAGGCCACGGCCGGGCGGCGAGTCGCCAGATCGGCTTTGAGCTCAGCGTCGTCGATTTCGAAGAGGTCGACGATGCGCTGGCCGGCAAGGGTCAATGAAGAGACCAGCTCGGCGGCGCGCGCCGGCCACTGCGGGTCCCGCGCTGCGGCATCCAGGTCGGCCCTCTCGAGCTTGTGGAAGAACTGGGTCTCGGGGCCGCAAGCGATCTCAGAGTGACCGGCAAGCAGGGCCGCGAGGAGAGTGGTGCCGGAGCGTGGTGCCCCGACGACGAAGATTGGCTCGCCCGTTCTCACCTCGACCAGGCCCGTTCCCTCCCGTTGCCGCCGAGGCCCAAGTAGGGCCCGGCGACCCGGGGTTTCTGCGCAGTGGTGGACATTGACGGCACCAGTGTCGCCTTATTGGCAGGATTATGCAATCAGGAGCACAGACAGCGGCGATCGCCCTGGCGGGACTTTGCTGCCCTTGCCACCCGGGATTGCCGATCCGCCCTGGATCGCCGGGTAGTGTCTCAGTTTGAAAGTTCTGCGATTTCGCGCAGGCTCCAGACGTGATCGGAGACCCCGGCGGCCATTGCCGGGGTGCGCGGGTACGGGTTCGCAAGGGTCTTGTGCGGCCGGGCGAAGTTGTAGTGCATGAAGTGGATCGCCACGGCGGCGGTGTGGTTCTCGATCTTCTTTGAGAACCCGCTTGTGAGGCGCGTGAACCGGCGCATCCCCATTCGCATTGTGAGGTTCTGCCGCTCGACGTAGCTCGTGCTGACCTTCGTCGGGTCGGGGTCGCCCAGGCGGACCTTCGTCTTCGTTCCGACGCACACGGGTGGGCTGTAGCGGCCTTGGCCGACGGGCTGGCTGCGGTACTGCTTGATGAGCTGCGCCCAATCAACCTCGTCTTTGCTGAAGACAAGGCCGACGACCCCACGGTAGGTCTGGTGGGCGTCCGTGCTGAGCTGGATACGGCCAGCTACACGCTCCTTCAGATCCTCCATGAAGGTCCAGCAGTCGCCCAGCTTGCGCTCGCCGACGAGCCACGACACAGCGAGCTTCGAGTCGGCGTCGAGCGCGACCCATGTCCAGACATCGCCGCGATGCTCTCCTTCGTGGTCCTTGGGCACGTTTTTGGCCTTGGAGTACACGAACGACCAAATCTCGTCTGCCTCGATCGTCTTGCACGGCAGGTCCCGTAGCGTGCGGTCCTGGTAGGCCGCGCAGGCGTCGCCCACGTCGAGCAGGAGCTTGGAGACCGTGTTGATCGAGCAGTCCGCCATGCGGGTGGTCGCGCGCAGGCTGTTGCCCTCGACGAGCATCGAGATGATCTGCGCGCGCTTCTCGATCGGCAACCTGTTCATACTGAACATTATGCGGGAGCGGTCGGACAGAAAGTTCTACTTGATTCGGTGCAGTTTGATTCGGCTCGGCTCTGCGGCCGACGGGAAGTCGTCGGGTAGCAAGTCCGTCAGCCCGGTGTACGGCAGACCGGCGACTTCGCTGAAGGTCTGCTCGGTCCAGTGTGCTTGATCCCGGAGCATGGAGATGGCTTCCGAGAACATCGTGGGTCGCTCTGGCCCTTGGTTGTCGCCAGGCTCAAGTGTTCGGTGCCCCAAGGATTGCCGTCTGATGTTCAGAGACCTGTAAGCGGCCTCGCTGAGCAGGTTTAGGTCTCGGGCGCGACGGGCGAGCGCCACGGCTGAGATACCCCATCTCTGACGGAGGCGAAGGAAGTCCTCCCACCGGCGTTTCGTGTGAACGATGTCGCGTGTGAAGTCTGCGGCGGGCACCATTAGCGCGAGTGCAAATGAGTACGCTTGTGCCTCGCGGTGACGCTCGTCGGGCACGCCGAAAGCATCCCAGTGGTGGAGCATCGCGTGGCCTAGCTCGTGTGCAAGCGTAAGCCTTGAGCGCGCCCAATCAGTGACATAGGTGTTAATAAGTATCCAGCGTCGTGCGTCCCGCCTCGGATGCGCGTAGGCTGCTTCGACTTTGGGATATCCGAAGTCCACACATAGGACGACCGCACCTGCGGACTCAACGAACTGAGTCAGGTTAGGAATCGGGCCTGCCGGGATTCGCCAGACGCGACGGAGGGTCGCGGCGGCCTCCTCGGGGTCATAGCCGAGCGGATCGTCTACCGAAGGCCAGCTAATGCTGGGTTCGATGTCCACCGCACTCAGTATGCGAGAGGCGGCTTGACGCGCGAGCTCGGTTCGTCCTTCAATTCGATACTCGTCACCCTTTTTCTTGATGCCAGATGCTCGGAACATTGGCCTTGTCGCGGCGACGGAACTGTCAATCAAGGTAAGGGGAAGTACATCGAGCGCGCTGGCGATCCGCTCAATAGCGTTCACCTCGGGAATGCGAGATCCCTTCTCCCAGTGTGAGACGGCTGCTTGTGAGACGCCCACAAGCTCAGCGAGTTGCGCTTGCGAGATGCCCTTAGCGCGCCGTGCGATTGTCACGGCGTAGGGCTTGAAATCCGGTTGCATTCCCTACCCGGACTCGTCGGTGCGTTCGATGCGGCGTACGCCGGGGACTGTGATGCGCGGCTTGGGCGTGCTGACCGGCACGACGCGCTCCACCTGCATCTCCGCGATCCTCTGCAATGGGATAGGGCTGCCTAGTTCTCCCTGAGCGCCGAGTGCTACGGCGTTGATGCTCGCGCCGCGAAGCGCGTTCCCCATGAGGCGAATCAGGATCTCGTCTCGTGGCCCTGCGGCGTGAGCAGAGGTGTTGAAGAGGGTTCCCTGCACGCCTTGGAGGCCGAGAGCGGCCTTCACGTCCTCAAGGCGAGATTCCCTGTTGGTCTTGGAGAGGCGCACAAGGGTGTCGCCCGCGAGCCATTCGTAGGCCCCCGATTCCAAGTGCTCCTCGATCAACTGCCAGTCACAGCTCGGCGCGATGTCCTTGCGCATCTCCGTAGCAACGAGGGCTCGGCGCTCCAACGCCATCGCTGTCGCCGCCGGCTGGGGGTCCATACTCGTGTACACCTCGCGCCGTGCGGCCACCTGGGCGATAGCCCGGGCATCGGAATCAAGAAGGGCGGCAACGGCAGGCTGGACTACTTCGATGAGCTTCGGGTCTGAGATCATGCGCGAAAATATAACACCGATTTCATAACAGGTCAAGAGCCTTTTTCTCGGCCCCAGCGCGCGCGTGCAGCCCGCCGCGCCGACTCGCTGCGCTCCTCGGCCGTCAGCCTCGCTGCACGCGCCTTGCCGCCCTTCAAGCCACCCCGGCGCCCCAGCTCGACCGCAGCAGGGTCCTTCCCGTCATCGGGGGGCGTGTCCTCGACCTCGCCCGTGGCGATGTCAACGACCAGCTTCGCAAGCTGGTTCGGGTCGCGCGGGCGCTTGCGTGAGCGGTCGGGCATCCTCGGAGGGTACCAAGCCGAGATTCAAGGATTGGCTGTCAGGCTCTGCGCGTAGTTGGTCAGCGTCTCCACCCGGCGAAACACTTCCTCCGGTAGCGCATGATGGAAGACGTCGGGTTTGGAGCGCAGACGCGAGTTGTGGGTCGGGCTCCTCCACGCAGCGGTCTCGACATGGCTCTTTCCGGTGATCCGAGTGATCGTCTCAATCGCAGGCACAAGATCGGTGTCGTGGGAGAAGATGACGACAACCTCGCACTCGCCGATCAATGCCCACTCCACCGCCGAGAGAGCGAGTTGTACGTCGATACCCTTCTCTACGGGCGGTTCCGTTTCGTTGGGCGGGTAGCGCAGGGGACGCACCTTGGGGATCACCAGCTCTGGGCTCTCCTTCATCCACGCCTGGGACTGGCGTCGATTGGCCGCATAGCCGATCGGATCGCGGCTCGATGAGGGCAAGCCCCTGTGGACCTCGACGCGTGCGAGTTCCCCGTCCGCGCCCCGATCATTCCCGGCCGCAAGGATGCGGGCTAGCTTTAAGGGGCTGAAGTTGCCGTACTCGTTTGGCATCTCCTCCATACCAAACGCCCGGCGGGCTGCTCGGTAGACATTCTGCCAGTCGATGAGCACGGCCACCCTGACGGCGTGCGTGGTCATAAAATAAAGGCCCCGCCAGAGCAACCCGAAGGCCGGTCGGCGGGGAGGAATAGGACCAGCCTACAAGGTGTCGGCACGCTCGACAAGCTTCTTTAGACATTGTTTCTGACTGTTCACATTTGCTGTGGCGGTTAGCTTCTCCGGGGTCTGCGCTCCCTTGGCACCGGCAATCCGTCGAGCAGGGCGCACAGGGGGACCTCCAGGACGTCCGCGAGGACCAGCAGCGTGAGAATGCCCGGCGAGCCCTGCCCCCGCTCCAACACGCCGATCTCGTTCCGGTGCAGGCTGGCAATGTGCGCGAGTGCTTCCTGCGAGAGCTTCCGGCGCTCGCGCTCGGCGCGGAGCTTCCGGCCGAACGCGAGCAGTAGCCCGGCGCGCTCCGCTTCGTAGGCGTCCTCGGCCATCACGCCCTCCTTCCGGGATCCGGGTAGCACCCTGCGCCGTACGTCTCCGCTTCGACAACCTGCACGAGCTGGGAGACCGTGATGCCGAGGGCTCGCGCGAGGTCGCATACCTTCGCCCACGTCGGGTTGCGTAAGCCGCGCTCGATCGCAGACAGGTACGTGGGGTGCATGTGGGCGTCGCCTGCGAGGGCTTCGATCGAGAGCCGCCGGGCTTCGCGCAGCCGGCGAACCGCCCGGCCCAGGTCCTTATTGGAGGGCATCAGACCGCGATCAAGTCCAGCTCATCTATGTACCGGGCGCATTTGCTCGCCCGCACCCCGTTCTCGTCTACCTCCAGCACCTCCTCGATCGCGAGATACACCAGCGCGGCGAGGATCGTCCGCTCTGGGATGTCGCCGATCTCCGCTTCGAGTTCCTGCCGTGTCCACTGCTCCGCGTGATCATCGCGGAGAACCTGCAACACGATCACGCGCTGCGCCATCCACAAGTCGCCCGCGTCAACACGGGTAGGGTTCTCATCAGGCATGAGGAGTTCACAGCTCCTTTATGTCTAGGCCCCGGCGTGGACCACAATCCGCGTCGGGGCCGCTGGCTAATCGGATGCCAGCGAGCGTAGACCCTTCAGTGCCCGAGCGGACACGCATTTTCAAACTGAGACACTACCGATCGCCGCATCACGCGACCTAGTGTTACACTGTCATACATGGCTGCAGCCCGGCAGTTCTCGGCCCGCGTGGACACGTCGGTGCTCGACCGTCTGGAGCGCCGCGGAGCACGCGCAGGCCTGACCAAGTCACGCCTCGCGGAGCGATACATCGACGAGGGGATGCGGGTCGATGAGCACCCGGGGATCGTGTTCCGCGACGGACCCGCCGGCCGTCGCCCCGGCCTTGCCGCCGGCCCGGATGTGTGGGAGGTCATCGGCGTGCTCAAGGGGGCATCCGAGCACGGAGAGGAGGCGATCGCCCACACAGCCGAGTACCTGAACCTACCGCCCACCGGTGTGCGCTCTGCCGTCAGCTACTACGCCGCCTACCCAGCCGAGATCGACGAGTGGATCGCCCGCAACGACGCGGATGCCGAGGCCGCCGAGGCCCTGTGGCGCCGTGAACAGGCAGCGCTTGCTTGAAGCTGCTGCTTTGACGAGATGTATACGGCGGTGGTTGCCGAGCAGCTGCGTGAGCGCGATCGCGATGTCATCGCCGTCGCAGAGCGCGCCGACCTACGCGGCACCCCCGACGAAGATCTCCTTGACTGGGCGTTGAGAGAGGATCGTGCGCTCGTAACCGACAACCAGCGCGACTTCATCCCGATCCACCGCAGCCGCATTGCTAGTAGCAGTGATCATCGAGGTCTGGTCTTGACCACCAACCGACGCTTCCCGCGCGGTCAACCGGCGACCACCGGCAAGCTCGTCGTGGCTCTGGAGGAATTCCTACGCACGACTGCGCCGCACCTCGCACACAACCCCTGCTTCATCCACTGGCTCCAGTAGCGACGATCGAGCCCGCGTAAGTCTGACCGTGCCCCCACCGTTGATACGAACCCCACCAAGGAGGCACAATGACCACTCACCGCCGAACGCTGTCCCTGCTTGCAACCCCCGCGGTGGTCGGGGCGATGATCGTCGCCGTACCGGCACTCGCGGGGACGAGCACGCAACCCACAGGCCACGCCTCCCGAGCGCGGCGCTGCGACGCAGTCATAGTGGTCAGCCACGGACGGCGCATACGCGCCTGCCTGATCCAAGGACCGCGCGGGCCCCAGGGCCTCACCGGGCCGCGCGGAGCGACCGGCAGCCGCGGGACCACCGGCGGCCGCGGCGCGACTGGGCCGCAGGGGCCGAAAGGAGCCCAGGGGGTGGCAGGCCCGGCGGGCACAGCGCGCGCCTATGCGGTAGTGCAGCCAACTTCCCCCGCCGCTGCCACTCTGATCGCCGGCCAGACCTCCCATATCACGGGCGTGAGCGAGCCGAAGGAAGGCATCTATTGCCTCGCGCCCGCGGCCGGCATCGACCCGGCGACCGACACGGCGGCGATATCCCCCGAGGTCAGCTACAGCTCCGGTCACGCACCGGGGGTGATCGCGCTCAACGCGCAGGGCAGCGACTGCCCCGCCGGCGACTTCGAGGTCGAGACCTATACCCCGGGCACGGAACCGAAGTTGGCAAGCGGATATGCGTTCACGATTGTTGTCCCGTAGAGCCCGGAGGCCCCGATCGGGTGTGCATCCGTCAAATGGGCGCACCGGCGGATCCGCGTAGGCTGACGAGACCCACAACGGCCAGGCACGAGGTGCCCTGGCCCCGCGCAGGGCGAAGCGCGCGAACATACCACCCAGCCACGTGGCTACAGCAGCGGGCGACCTTACCCCGCGCGTAAGTCCGGCGACATATCTACCGTTGATCGGGCATGTCAGGGAGCAATATCCAAACAAGCCGGCCCGCGGCCCTGGGTCCTGCTCAGGATCGCCGGCGTTCCCCGCGCGACCCGCGGGGGCAGGCCGGCACGCACCGTCTGGCACGAGCTCGAACGGCAGGGGCCTTGCCGCAACGAGACCTGGCCCCGAGCGGAGAACCTCTCCGCAGCGACGAGGACCTGGTTCGCGAGATCAATACCGAGCACGGCCACGTCGAGACACACAAGCGCAACACGGTCCAGCACGCCATCCGCTGCGGCGAGTTGCTGCTGGAGATGAAGCGGCGGGTCGGGCACGGCAACTGGCTGGCCTGGGTTGGAGAGTACTTCGACGCGAGCGAGCGCACGGCCCGCAACTACATGGAGATCGCCAAATCGGCAGCGGTTGCCGATTTGCGCGACGACACCACGATGCGCTCGGCGCTGAGAGCGCTCGCGTCACAGTCCCGGGCCAAGGAGCCCAAGGGCGAACAGAAAAGCAGAATGCCCACCAACGACTGCCCCCCGATCGAGGATGGCGAGCCGCACATCCCCGATGCCGAGGTGATCGAGGCGCCGAGAGCCGGCCTGGGCAAAGCTCACGAGCGCACCTGGACCAGCGTCCCTACACGCCTGACGACCATCAAACGAGTCCTCAGCGAAGCCGCCAACGAGGATCTCGACGACCGTCGTGCCAGCAAAGTTCTGTACGAGGCATCGCGGGAAGCTCACCAGGCCGCAACCGACCTGGAGCACTTGGCGGCAGCGCTCGAGCAGCGGGCGGGCGACCAAGACCGCGCATCGCACTGGATCGGCTGAGGCCTCCCATCACATAGGAGTGGTAGCTCCAGCGCTGGCGCAGGAGCAGAGGTCTCAGGCCTTCGCGGGTGGGACGAGCTCCTCGGAGGAGGCAGAGCTCCCATTGGCTGAGGCTACGGCGGGATGGGACTTGGGCTTGCCTCCGGCATAGGGGTAAGCATGGGGGCCGCCGGACTTTGCGCCGTTGGCGATGACCCCCAGCAGCGGGGCGCCACTGCTTGAGAGCACCTGGTGGAGCCGTTCCGCGGCGTCACGTCTGCTGCGCCCGACCCAGCCCACGATCACGACGCCGTCGACCTTGGTGAGCAACGGGAACGCGTCCGAGACGGCGATGAGCGGCGGCGTGTCTATCACGACGAGGTCGTAAGCAGACTGCGCCTGCTGGAGGAGAGCTTCCATCGCGCGACTCTCGGTCAGTTCGCCGGGGTTGGGAGGCAGCACGGCGCCGGCGGCGAGCACGTCGAGCGTTCGCCCCCTCGCCCCCTCGCCGGGTGCCGTCTGCAGGGCGACCGACTGAGTGGCCTCGCCCATCGGTACGGCCCCGATCAGCACGTCCGTCAGGCCAGGCTCGGACCGGATGTTGAGCTGCTGGGCAAGCGTGGGACGGCGCAGATCCACCTCCAAGAGCAGCACCTGGGAACCCAGCCTCGCCGCCGCCTCGGCCAGATGGCGAGCGATCGTCGTCTTGCCATCGCCAGGCGCGGCCGACGCGATCACAACCGTGCGCAAGTCACGATCGACGTTGAAGAAGCGCAGGTGGGCGCGGATCAGATGAAACGCCTCAGCCTCCGCGGGCGGCAGCACCACCCGCGCACCCTTCTCGGGGCGCGCAGAACGCGAGAGCGCTGGACTCTCAGGGACGAGGCCAAGCAAGGGAAGGCGATAGATCGTCTCCAGATCCTCCGGTCCCCTGATCCGGCGATCGAGGCGCTCGAGCACGAACGCGAGACCGAGACCTATGAGCAAGCCCAGCAGCAGGCCGAGAGCTGTGTTCCTCGATGTCTTTGGCGAGGAGGGGCTGGTTGGCGCCACCGCTTCTTGAGCGACCTGGACATTGCCGTATTTCAGACCCGAGAGCAGTCGTAGCGTCTGCGCCCGGTCTTGGAGGTTAAGTCCATCCGCGCCGAGTCTCTGCGCCGGGGAGAGTCCGGCCAACTGCCGATCGACGTTTGCCAGCGCAGATCTCAAGTACTGGCGGTTGGCGTTCTGCTGCTCTTTGACGAACTGGCGGACGTATGTGTTCGCAATCTCGGCCGCCAGCGCCGGTGAGGTAGAGGTAGCCGAGACATCGACGACACTCGATTCGCCTTGCGCGCTTACGCTCACGCTTTCGCCGACCTTTCCTTCGGTCAGCCCATGGCCAAGCTGCCGCGCGGTCTTCGCCGCCATGTCGCCCAGCCTGACGAGTTCGAGGTTGCTCGCCTGCTGAGCCAGCGAGCTGCTGCCGCCGCCGCTGGCTGAGAGTCCCGAGATCAGCTGGCTGAGCGGGTTGTTGCTAAAGGAGAGCGACGCGGTAGCCGTGTACTTCTTGGTCTGATGCTTCGAATATCCGTACGCAGCGCCCGCGACGACAACCATACACAGCACGATCAATGGCACGCGGCGGCGAAGCACGCGCAGAGCCTGTTCTAGATTGAGGGCTTCTTGTTCCACAGTGCGTGTATCCTCTCAAATCGCCGCGCGCTCTCGCGCCTGCAAGTTTTGGACCGTGCCATCGTTAGCTACCTGATCCGGTGTATACTACTTTAAGGCCATCTGGGAGCAATCACGATGTCCGGTCCCGATTTGCCGTAGTCTCGTGGTCGGGGGACGTTCCACTCCATCTCTCCCCTCGCGGCCAACGCACAGAACACCTCATCAACGCCTTGGCTCAACATGGCCCAGTTGAAAGAGTTGGAGGAGGAAACCTCCCTCAGTGGCTGGCGGGAGACAGCAAGAGGACCAAGTCGTCGTGGTATCGACGCCTGGCACATAGCCTCATATACAGCGTACTTATTGACAAGCACGAGATCGCTGCCAGGCGATCACTGCGCAGCTGGTCACCAGCCGTCAATGCGGCCGTCTTGGTGGGATACCCCTGCTCCCCGCTTCCCTTTGCCGCCCACAAACTGGCGCGTAATCGCATCCCCTACATCGTTGACATCGGTGATCCATGGATGCTCACCAACCCGCACCCCGAAGGCGGATGGCTTCGCCAATCGCGAGCTGCGCGTTATGAGCGCAAGCTATGGGCATCCGCGCGCGGTGTAATCGTGACCACCCAAGGACAAGGCGAGGCGCTCAGGCGCCTTTTTCCACACCTGCGCGTTCTGGTGCGGCCCAACGGCTACAACCCACCTGAAACAAAGGCTGTATCTCCAACACATATACCGGCAGCAAGCGTCGACAAGGAGCTGCGGCTGGTCCACTATGGCAGCCTGTATGGCGCGAGGGTTAACTTCAAGAGGATTGTTCAACAACTTGCTCGCAGTGGTAGGTGGGACAAGATTACGCTCCGTCAATATGGTCCAGATTGGGAGGGCGTGCTCCAATCGATCTCGAGCAGCATAGAGGTCGACCATAGGTCGCCCATTTCGTGGGCGGAGGTCCTCGCCGAGGCCCACACTTTTCATGCGGCGATCGTCATCGGCTGGCAGAATGCGGGGCGGATGCCGAGTAAGACCGTGCAGTACCTGACCCTCCCAATACCTAGAATCGCCATGGTAAATGCAGGTAACGCCGACGCACTGGCAACATATGTGACGGACAAGCCGGGCTGGGTCGTGGTCGAAGACAACGGCCACCATGCGGCGGAGATCGTCGCCGCGCATCTCGCAAAGCGCTGGCGCCCAGATGACCTGCAGGCACCCGAGGGCGAGTCTTGGGAGGCCGTGGAGCAGGTATTGGGAGATTTCGCGGTTGACGTGATTGCAAGGCGGTCTGGACCCAATCCGTGCTATGACAGGTTTGGGGGACCGCCCTCATAAGCTTGGATGTGTACACGCGCAGAGTCTGCCCACCTGTGCGTGTGGGCTGTCGCCAACGCTGTTTGCCGTCGGACATCGGAGGGAAACTCAAGTGCCTCATCCAGTACTTCAAACGGTGACTCGTTCCACGCGAAGAGCGCAGGCCTGGCGATGAGCTCGTCTTCCGTCCCTCGGCGGGGCGCTAGTACAGCGAGTCCCAACGAAAGGGCAAGCAAAAGCGCGCCGCTGGAGAACACCTCTGAGTAGTTGAAGACCGCGAGATCGGCCAGTGCGTAGAGCTCTGCGACTTCGGACTCGGGAATGTGGCGATCCAGGAGGATGATGCGCTTGTTGGCAGCGATCATCTCCTTCAGAGCTTGAACGACACCGGGCTCCTTTGGGGCGCCGGCAACGATCAGATGGGTAGACGGCGGTGCGTACGCCTTGAAATCGCTTATCAACTCCAAGAGCCGCTTGTAGGCGCGAATCTGGCCAAACGCGAGCAGCACCTGGTCTGCGTCGCCAAATCCGTACCGGCCACGCAGTGCTCTTCGGTCCATGCTGGGAGGATCGTAGACACCCACGTAGTTTCCGTGGCGAGCCAGATACATGGGACCCGTCCGACCCAGCCGGTCACGAACGAGTTGAGCCGCGTGATGTGTATGCACAATGACGGCATCCGCTTCCTGTGCAAGCCAGCGATACAGATTGACTTGCATGGTGGGAGTGTCTGGGTTGTGCGGTCGGATGTTATGAGCCGTCCACACGATCCTGACCCCACGTGCTCGGAGTAAGCGCACGCTGCCGCGGAGCGCCACGGTGGCAGCCATCACACGGGCAACATGAGCGGGCCCGAACCCAGGGCCAACCATGATGTACTCTGGCCAGTGTATGTGGAGAGCGTCATAGCTTTGACCTCCAGAACGTATCCTCCACGGCCGCAGATCAGCCGCCTGCACCGAGACGCCTTGAGCCCGCAGCGCCGTGTACAGCAGAGAGATATAGGGGTTGTCGTTCTCGATCGGGGAAGCTCCGACGCACGGCCGAGACGTCATGGCATGCACCAAAGATCAACGGGGAAGGCACCGAGAAGTCGGTCTGCGTCGAAGATGGGGCCACGCTCGCCGCCCATGCAAGCAGCTTCTTCATATGCCGGAAAATCGTTCATGCGGCGACCTATTTCTACCGGAAGTCGCCAGTCAATGTCGCTGCAAGCGGCAGGCTTCGGTAGTCTTCGGCAACGATGCTGGCAATGCACGTTCGCCGACGGTACCACGGGCGGAGCATCTGCTCGCGGCCTGGACCTTACGCCGGCCACAGCGACTCACGACGGACGGTCTGCGTCACCCCTGACGCCATCAGCGAGACCGTGGGCGTGATCAGTACGCACACGGGCCTAAGACTGCCCGTGCTCGCCCGCCTCGTCTCGCGCATATGACGGCAGCACGTACGTTTAGGGCGACAGCCGCTTACACGCTGGGCAACGTGATCCAGCGAGGCATGTCTTTCATCCTGCTTCCCTTCTTTACGCGAGCGCTTGCTCCGGCTCAATACGGCCAAGTGGCAATAGCATTTTCGATTACAGCGGTGGCTTCCGTGCTGATGGCGTTTGGGCTCGAACTGACGCTCTATCGAACGTTCTTCCAGCTATCTGACAATCCCTCAGCACAGCGGCGATATGTTCACACGGCGTGGACGTTCTTGATAGTGGCCCCCGCGGCTATGGCAGCCGCCGGGACGCTTGTTTCGATCCCGCTGCTCACGGGATCGGGACTCGTTACGCCGCTCATCATGTTTCTTTCGCTTACGGCCGCGGCCCTGAACGTAGCCGCCACCCGGGTTCCATACGCCGTGCTCAGATCTCAGCAGCGTTTGCGCGGCTTCATGGCGATCAATATCGGCTTTGCTGTCGTTACAGGCCTAGCCTCAGCGCTGGCTGTTCTGGTATTGCATACCGGTGTCATCGGATGGTTGACCGCTGTGGTGGTGGCCAATTTGATCGAGCTCGGACTTGCCATGTGGGTTGTCCCATTTCGCTGGAGGGAAGACTTCGATCGCTCTCGGGTAATAGACTCGATCCGGCTGGGCCTGCCGCTGATTCCTCACTATGTGGCTCAGTGGTCGCTCCAGCTGGCCGACCGCCTGCTTCTGGCTACGCTCGTTACCAGCTCCGTGCTGGGGGTCTACTCGCTCGGAGCCAATCTCGCGGCGCCGATCATGGTGCTCGTGTCCAGTATCAGCCAGGCTCTACTGCCAAGTTACGCGCGGGCGTCGAAGGAGAGTGACGATATACGGGACCTGTCAGGAACCATTGTGCTTCAGGTCAGCGTCGTGGGGCTCGTCACGGTTGCCGGTGCGCTTCTAACGCCTTCCATCGTCCATCTGCTCACTCCAGCCGCGTATGGCGGCGCCGCGGATATCGCGCCGTGGATCGTACTCGGGTATGGGTTCCTCGGTCTCTATTCGATTCCCATGGCACTTGCCGGCCTGACGGTGGGAAAGACGAGAGGAATCTGGACGATCACCGTCGTTGCGGCCCTGACCAATCTCGGGCTGATCCGGTGGCTCGTGCCTGGTTTCGGTGTGGAAGCAGCGGCGATCGCGTCCGCCGTCGGATATGCCGTGCTCCTCGTCGGAGTATCCGCGTACGCACACAGAGCGGGCAACCCGGCGCGGATTCCGTGGCGTAGAGTCGGGGCCGCCCTGCTCGCGTGTGCCGCCACGTACGCTCTAGCCGTAGCCACAACCTCGGCCTACACAGTGGTTGGTGGTCTGATGAGGCTAGTGTGGTGCGGCGCGGTCGTTGCCATCGTGGCAATCATCGTTGCGGGCTCGCCAGGCCGTCTCGTGCGACGAGTCGCGCTCAACCGCTCGACCTAAAGTGCGGGGCCTTTTGTGCCAACCATGCTTCGGCGATAGATGACCAGATTACCCCGACCGCAGTCGATACGCTCGAGCAGGAAGCGGAATTGCCTCGACTCCCAGCGCAAGGAACGGCATAGGATATCGGTTGTATCCTCGGTGGGCTCGGCAGGCGGATTTTGAGATGGACTCGGCAACTCGGCACACGAAGGGGTTCGAATGTCTCGCATGCTAGTGACCGGCGCAGCCGGGTTTATCGGATCGCACCTCGCAGAGCGCCTCATCGCAGACGGACACGAGGTTCTGGGCGTCGAGTCCTTCAGCGACCACTACTCCCAAACTCTCAAGGAATTGAACCTCGCGTGCCTGGCCGCCGAGCCCCGGTTCGAATTGGTGGAGGCTGACATCTCGTGCGACCCGCTCGTCGACCTGTTCGGTGACGTCGATGTCGCGTTCCATCTAGCGGCGCGCCCTGGAGTTCGTGACTCGTGGACCGAGTTCGGAGGCTACGTAGAGGCCAACATCGTCGGCAGCAGAGCCGTCTTTGATGCAGCGGCCGCCACGCACACGCGCGTCGTCTACGCCTCGTCGTCAAGCGTCTACGGAGACGCCCCTTCTTTGCCCGTCTCCGAGGAGCAAGCCCTCCATCCGATCTCACCGTACGGCGCAAGCAAGGTAATGACCGAGGTCCTTGCCGGAGCCTATGCGTCCTCGTACGGCCTCGACGCCATAGGACTCCGGTACTTTACGGTATACGGACCGCGTCAGCGTCCCGATATGGGGTTGTCGCGATTTATTGAGGCGGTGGTTGCGGGTCGTGACATTCCGATCTACGGAGACGGACATCAGCGCCGGGACATGACGTACGTCGGAGATGTCGTTGACGCCACGCTTGCAGCGGGCGAACATGGCATCCCTGGCACCGTCTACAACGTCGCTTCGGGAGGTCCCCGCGCTCTGCTCGACATCCTCCACGAGTTGGGCGACGTGCTTGAACTGCCGTTGCGTCTTGCGCACGAGGCTTCGAAGCCGGGGGACGTACGCGACACATGGGGCGACATTACTCGCGCGGGGGTCGATCTCGGCTACAGACCGTCCGTGCCCCTGCGGACAGGCCTTGAGCGGCAAGCCGCCGAGGCCGTAGAGCGTCGTGCCTTGCTCACCGTCTCACAAGAGGTCTGATCCGCGTGAGCGTATGGCCTTCGCAATCCGGAGGGCTCTCCCGTCAGCATCCGCTCGCAACGCGAGCGAAGGCCACACTTCCGGGCCGATTCGATCTCCGCCTCGCCCTGTGGGTGGGATGCTTGATCTGCGTTCTTGCGGCACAGGGAATCGCGATCACGCAGTCCTATTTGTGGGCCGCCCCGTTGGTCTGCCTGCTTTTCATGGCGGTGGCCGTCGATCTACCTTTGGTGTCATTCATCGCCGTGGCGCTGCTCGTGCGAGTACTAACCGACGATCTGGCATCGAAGGCCAGTCGTCATTCCTCCTCCCTGAATCTCTCGGCATTCATCGCCGTTATGTTCATTCTCGTCGCCATTGGCTTGCTGCTTCGGCGCCGCCAAGGTCTGTGGCCAGCACTGGCGATTGGGCTTTGGTTGGGATTGTGGACAGCCATCGCCGCTAGCGGACACGGGGTGTCCACGCTCACCTCTCGCGAGGGTGTGCGGGAGGCATCAATCGTCGCGGTCGCCGTGATCGCGTACAACTCACGCGGCATACTGAGCCTCTCTGTAGTCACCCGTCTGATTCAGCTAGCGGGTATCGCTTCGGCGATGCTGGCTCTCTACCAGTTGGCTTCACACACTGGCCTGAATGTTGCCGGTAGGATCCGTGCGGACGGTACCTTCGATCAGCCAAACGACGCCGCGGTCTTCTTTGCACTGGCGACCATGGTCTCACTATGGCGGTACGTCGATGACGGACGAAGACGACTCGACGCGCTCTTTGGTTTTATCTACCTAGCTGCAACCATCGCTACGTTTAGCCTCGGTGGTCTGGCGAGCCTCTTGGTGATGCTCATCATGTTCGGCTTGCTGCGTCCTGGATCACTCCGAATCAAGCTGAGTGGATGCGCAGCGGCAAGCCTCGTCATAATAATATTCTTGGCCACGCCGCTTGGTGCGGAACGTATCGCCCAAGAGTCTTCAAGCAAACTTAACTCCACACACATACATGCCACAGCAAACACCTCGCTTGCGTGGCGATTTCTCAAGTGGCAGACGCTGATCCCCCAATGGGAACAATCGCCTCTCTTTGGGCAAGGCCTAGGAACAACGGTCACTGCGGAAGGCATATCCGAAAACGGTACGGCTGAAAACCTTCCTCACAGCGAATATGTGCGATACCTGGTTGAGACTGGGGTAATTGGTTTGATCACCTTGCTTTGGGGTGTCTTCATCTTGATCAGTCGCATGGCTCGAACGCGGGCGCTTCCCGGCGCACAAAACGGCGGCATGCTGGGGATAGCAATTGTCGTTGGCCTCCTCGTCAACGCGGTTGCAGCTAACACGCTGCTATACACTACGTCTGCATATGCCACAGCGCTGGTCGTCGGAGCAGTGCTCAGCTCGTTAACCGGAGTAGGACCAACACCAGCGTCACGACGGATCCGAGGCTGAAGCGCCTGGGTTGCCCATCGCCCTCCGCCAAACCTGCCCACCGCCAAGGTTTCAGACGTGGATATTATTACTTGTATGCCGCTCTCAAGATCAGCCGAATGACACAAGCCAGATACGATAGGGCGCATGATATGCGGCCTCCGGGATGCACATGGGAGCGTAATGACAAGGACGCCGATTTGTTGTTTGTGACAAACATGTGGCCTGACGCTGAGCGCCCCGTTTATGGAATCTTTGTGGAGCGTCAAATAGAATCGCTCCGCCAAGAGGGTATTCGCTGCGATGTGCTCTACGTACGGGGCTACCTCGGCTTCCAGGTTTACCCACTCGCCGCGGGGTGGTTTCTCTCGAACAGAAAAGCTTTGCGTAAGAAGTACAGACTTGTCCACGCTCACGCGGGTGAGACCGCGCTGGTTGTAAGTTCACTCGCCGGCGTACCAAAGGTGGCGTCCTACTGCGGAGACGACATACTCGGCAAAGCCAACAGCGACGGAACTTTTACCCGTCGGGCCGAACTTCGTCGTTGGCTCATCAGGCAGAGCGCGAGGTTTTGTACGCTTACTATCACTAAGTCTCAAGAGATGGCTACAGCCTTGCCATCCTCTGTCCGTAAGGATAATTTTGTGATACCTAACGGAATCAACGAGCGCGAGTTCCGCCCCATCGACCGCAACGAGGCCCGAGTAAAACTAGATTGGGATCGGCGAGAGCGCATTGTCATCTTTGTCGCCACGCGTCCTCATGAGTCGCGTAAGCGTCTGGATCTCGCCCGAGCGGCCGTTGCAGAAGCCGAACGTGTAGTTGGGCCGATCCGCCTCTTCGTCGCGGAGAACGTCCCACCAGACGATTTGCCGCTAATCATGAATGCCGCCGATTGTCTGCTGCTGACGTCGCGCATGGAGGGCTCGCCGAACGCTGTCAAGGAGGCGCTCATGTGCAACCTGCCCGTGGTGAGCACCGATGTGGGCGACGTGGCGGAGTTGCTGGTCGATGTGAGCAACTCAGCTGTCTGCCTCGATACACCGACCGACCTCGGAGCGGCTCTGACTGACATCTTACGGATGTGTGAACGCTCCAACGGCCGTGAGAGACGAGCTGACCTCAAGCAGTCCGAGATCGCCGAGCGCATTCTCAAGCTCTACCAAGACGCCGGATATCACCCGTCGAGCCGATGAGCCTAATACACAGACGCGCCCTAAAACTGCTATGAGACCAAGAGCGTGAAATTAGCAATCCTCGGGAGCCGAGGCTTTCCAAGCACATATGGCGGCTACGAGACACTCGTCCGATATCTTGCGCCGTACATGGTAAAGGACGGACATGACGTTACCGTGTATTGTCGCACACGCAACGCGAGCCTTCGAAGCTGGACCGCCGAGGAAGTGCGATGTGTCTTTACCCCAGGACTTGACACCAAGTCGCTTTCGACGCTCACGTTTGGATTGACGGCGACACTCGATGCAAGCTTTCGCCGCTTCGACGCGATTCTGGTCCTCAACATCGCTAACGGGTTTTGGTTTCCAGCCCTGCGCGCGACTCGGACGCCATTCGCCGTCAACACTGATGGGATCGAGTGGGAACGGGGGAAGTGGAGTCGCTTAGGTCGAGCTGCCTTTCGTGCAGGTGCACAGATGACCGCGCAACACGCAGGCATCTTGATCTGCGATTCCCAAGCCATCGCTGCCATCTGGAGGGAGCGCTTTGGTAGAGAGTCGACCTTCATTCCATACGGTGCTCCGGTGCTGCACAACATAGGCCACGATCGGCTGCAGGCAATCGGTCTTGACAACCAGCCATATGTGCTTGTTGTGGCGCGCTTAGTGCCGGAGAACAACGTCGACTTGACGCTAGATGCCCTGGAATTACTGGGCGACGATGCGCCGCCCGCCGTCATCGTGGGCAGCGCCAACTCTGCCTCGCCAATCGAGCGCCGCCTGAAAGCGATGGAGACGTCAAAGCGCGTTTTATGGCTCGGCCACATCGATGACCAAGACTTACTCACCCAGCTATGGGCCAACTGTACGGCCTACGTCCACGGTCACTCTGTAGGTGGAACAAACCCCTCGCTCCTGCAGGCGCTTGGCACTGGTGCTCCAACGCTCGCCCTTGATACTCCGTTTAACGCCGAGGTGTTGCCCCATTCTGAGCACCTGTTTCCTCATGACGCGAGAGTGCTAGCCGACAGAATTCGATCAGTGACGGCATCGGAGCAACTACAACAAGAGATGGCAATGCGCGGACGCTCGATTATTGGTGAGCGCTACTGCTGGGATGACGTCTGCCGTACATATACCGATGCGTTGATCAGTCTAACGAAGCGTAAGTCCTCAAAATGAGTGATTCATGATGCTATGCGCGCGTTAGCGAGGCTTACCGATCAAGGCTAGGCTACCGCAACGTTTGCCCTACATCTACCTTGCGGAGGATCACCCCACCCGCACTGGTGAGCCGTTAAGATTTTAAGCGGATAGCAATACGGTGAGATTGCGACGGGTGAGATCCTCTTCAGACCAGTTGGCAAGCTCATGCCGAATCTCAGGTGTTAGGTGAGCGTACCCCTCCGTGTCGTGAATTACCTCCAGGACGGAAAAATGCCGGCTAAAAATTTCCATAAAGTCGTCGGAGCGCAGCTGATTTAAATATACATGAGGAGGAAACCGTCGCTCTCTGAGATGGTCCCACGGCGGTACCGGGGTAATCGGGGGGGTATCTTCGTCCGCATCGGCCCAGTCGAGAGCATGGCCACCAGACAACGAGGGAAAGAGGTGAACTCGAATATAGGCCATACCACCATCGCGGAGGACTCGCCGCATTTCTGCTGTGGCAGCCCCCACGTCGGAAATATGCTCGAATACCGCCGCGGAGAAGATAAAAGAGAACGACTCATTGTCAAACTGCAATGAGCGAGCGTCCATTCTGCGAACATCCAGACCATTCCAGCGCAGCTCGCAGCCTAGTTGTCGTCGCATGTGCTTGTAGAAGGAATAGTCAAATAGAACCTGCCGGCCGATAGTCTTGAGTGCACGCTCAGTCCCATTGCATCGAGCCAACGCCCACCAGCCGGATGGTGAGAGCCTGGGAGATACAACGTCATAGTCTATTCCAGTTGCCGAAATCCCCAGCGAATGCAGCGGTAACACAATCCCACCTCGACCGCCACATCCGAGATCCAGTACATGCGGAGAGGTCTGGTTATCAGCGTACTGCTTGACCATTTTGGCTCGTTCGACCGTCTCACGGGCCAGCCTATCGTTTCCGCGTAAATGGTAGCGAACGATATCTATGTAGCTAGCGAGACGCGAGCCGCCGTGTCCTGCAGTGAACGTTCCTTTATTGATCTCCACAGGTCACATCCGTTCGTGATTTGATCCCTACCAGCGTTTCGGGAGCGCGCACCAAACGAGTCATCGTCAGCCCATAACGGGCCATGATGCCTACGCCTCGACTTAAGGGAGATCTGGCCCGTTGCCTCGCCGCAAGTCGAGCGTGTTCGTCCAAGACCTCATGTGGTGGCAGCACCTCTCGCCGCATGAACGCGGCGAGCCCGCCCGGTGGGCTAAGCAGCCCATCGATCAGGCCCTTGTCTGCGTATAACTGCGACCGGCTGGTGTGCGGGTTGGGGTTGGCTAAGCGTACCGCGATGCGATCACGAAGGCCCAACTTGGGCATGTTTCCAATGATCTGAGCTGCCGGGAGACCCACCAGCTTCTCGGCCACCCTGAGCGCAACCGGAATGGCATGTGCGAGCTCGGGATAGGAGCGGAGCAGATCACCAAGCGCGTCGGGCGGCAGCTCTGCGCCGTATACATCCCACCAGGCGCCCAAATCGGTGGCCAAGCGTAGATCGATAAAGCCGTCCCGCGCGTAGAACAGCAGTAGTGCGGCGAGCTCATCGACGGGAGCGGGACGCCAATGGTCCAGCGAGCCCACCACGGGTGGCAGAAGCCGCTCGCGCGCGAAGCTCCGCTCATACCAATGGACGCGCCAATGGAGCTCCACCAGCGGCAACTCTCCCCGTTCGTGCACGAGCGCGAAGTGCAACCTCGGCAACCCGTAGGCTTCAATGTAGTCGGTGGGAGCATGGTAGCCCAGTCTGCGCACCACTTCGACCGCCGTTTGCAGTTGCTCGGACGCCACGAGCAGATCGATGTCGCTGGAAGGACGCCGACCGGGATCCCCGTAGATGGCCTCCCCCAGCAGCGGACCCTTCAGCGGCGTCGAGCGAATCCCCGCGTCGGCGAGCATCGCCATGATGCGTAGCGAGACGAGCTGCAGAAAAGCACCGTGACGACGCCCTCTCGCCGTAGCCTGCTCTACCGCCACGCCGAAGTCATCGCTCGCACGCCCCTCCGCCAATTCCAGGATACGTGGACCCAAGACGGGCAACAACTTGCGATGGCTCAGTATCGCCGCAAGTCGCGACCAGTCCACGTCGGCCATCAGGCGCCCAGCCTGCTCGCTCAGGATCTGCCGGCGGGCAGCAGTGCCAGCACTGAGCAATATGAGCTGTCGCTCAGCGCGAGAGAGAATCACTCTGTTCAGCGCATTAACCTGTGTCACGACCAAGCCGATGTCGGTACAGTTTCAAGCTGCTGTGCAGTTTCATCTTGAGTAGCTGCAGGTGGCCCCAAGGGAAACCGGCTATCGCCTGAACCGAAGACTTCCCTTCGAAATAGCCGTCTGGGCCAGTATATGGGTCGGTCCCGGTGGGCGTCGGATCCTGGGCGTAGAAATTGACGATGCCCCCCGTCGGGGCGCTGGACCTTATGAAGATCCCGTAGCGCTGCGCCGCTTCTGCGATCATCAGAGTCAACGGGGGAAGATGCAGCGACGCGAGATTGAGCCCGGGTTCCAATCGCAAATGGGCACCCTCAGGCAGGGACAACGGAGAGGCCGACTTCCCGTCGGTTCGCCGAGCAGGAGAAGCGTACGTACCGGCACGCGCGTTTGGGACTGCCATGGCCAGAGCGTGGTTGATCTGGCCGTCTTCCAAGTCTTCCAACGTAATCAACCCACCAGCGAGCGACAGCGAGGAAGCGTCGCCCCCCCACGAACTTTCAGCGCCCGGCCACGCTCCGCGTCCATAGACACCTGGATTCCGTCGGACATGCCGCATCGCGCCGCCCCATTCCGCCCGCCAGCCGACGGGAGTCCGTTCTAGCCGCCAGAACTCCCACAAACGACCCGTGCTCGGCTGCCACACCACGAGATGTTTATCGCTGCCGGCCGCAGGCTGAGCGTCCGGCGGCAACGGCACGGCGTCCCATGCCGCTTGAAGTGAATGGTGTGTCGAATGACCGACCAGCTGGACTCGAACCGTGGGTTGATCGGCGGGGACAGTGTAAATCGGCACCGAGTAGTCGATCGTGTTGAGATTCGGTCCTCCCCCCGCCTGCGACTCAGCGCCAACCTCTTCGTCCAACGCGGCCACCAATGCGGCCGAGCTCGGATCCACCGGCGCGTCAGTAGACGCCGGCTCATTCCAAAAGCTCGAGGGCGCAAAGAAGCGGAACGGCGCTCTGTCGACGGTCGTTGCAGCACCACTCACGACTGCCTCCGCCCTGGTGTTGGCCGGGAGTGGTCGTCGCCCACTATCGCCACCACAGCCCGCTAGTGAGGCCCACGCGAGCATCAGCGCCAAACGCGAGGTGAGACCCAGCATCTTGGGCGAAGTCAGATCGAGCGAGAACGTGATGGAGGAAGGGTATCCAACCTAAGACACTCCTGAGCCGCTCACGAGGTGCTGTGCAGTTCCATCTTGAGTAGCTGCAGGTGGCTCCAGGGGAAGTCGGCTATGGCCTGGACTGACGACTTGCCTTCGAAGTAGCCGTGGGGGCCAGTGTATGGGTCGGTCCCGGTGGGCGTCGGATCCTGACCGTAGAAATTGACGATGCCCCCCGCTGGGGCCCTGGACCTTATGAAGATCCCATAACGCTGCGCCGCTTCGGCGAGCATCAACGTAAACCGCGGAAGATGTAGAGCGGCGAGATTGAGACCGGGTTCCAGTCGCAGATGAGCACCCTCAGGTAGCGATAGAGGACTGGTTGAGTAGCCGTCAGTTCGCTTCGCCGGTGACGCATAAGCCCCAGCGCGCACATTCGGCACCGCAAGTGCCAGAGCATGATTGATCTGACCGTCTTCCAAATCTTCCAACGTGATCAGACCACCCGCGAGCGAAAGCGAAGACGCATCACCCCCCCACGAGGCTTCGGCGCCCGACCAAGCTTCGGGACCATACACGCCCGGATTGGACGAGACATTCTGCATCGCGCCACCCCATTCCGCCTGCCAGCCGTACGCTGTATCTTCGAGACGCCAGAACTCCCACAGCCGATCCGTGCTCGGCTGCCACACCACGAGATGTTTATCGGTACCAGCAGCGGACTGAGCGTACGACGGCAACGGAACAGCGTCCCACGCGGACTGAAGCGCCGGGGGGGGATGCGTGTGGTTAAGCTTGACGGTAACGGTTGGCTGACCCGCGGGCACTGTGTAGAGCGGAACGGAATAGTCAGTCGTCGCGATACTAGGGCCACCTTCGGTCTCCTGCTCGGATGAGACCTGTTCATTGAATGCCTTAACAATACTAGAGGAGTTCGGATCCAACTCAGAATTGGCCGGAACTTCCTCATTCCAGAAGCTCGACGTCGAGAAGAAGCGGAAAGGACCCCCAGGGGCAACTGGAGGCGGTTCGACCGTCTGAATCAATACTGGTGAGACAGAGGCCAGGTGATTGGTATCCCCAGAGTAAGCAGCGGTGATAAAGTATGAAGACCAAGCGGGATAGCTCGGAACGGTGCACGTTGCGCTACCGTTATTGATGGCCTGTGCATTGCACCCCGGGATTGCGATGCTTCCGTCTTCGAACGCTACGGTGCCGGTCACCGCCGCGGTGTTGAGTGTCGCCGTGTAGGTCACACCATCGCCGGCGATCGAAGGATTCAGAGAAGACGACACCGTCATCGTCGTGGCTTTCTTGTTGACCGTCTGAGTCAAACCAGATGAAGTCGAGGTAGCGTAATTGCTATCGCCAGAGTAAACCGCCTTGACCCAGTGCCCGCCAACGGAGAGTCCGGCAACCCTGCACGTCGCGGTGCCAGAAC
Source organism: uncultured Solirubrobacterales bacterium (assembly GCA_963833205.1). Taxonomy (GTDB): domain Bacteria; phylum Actinomycetota; class Thermoleophilia; order Solirubrobacterales; family Solirubrobacteraceae; genus Palsa-744. The sequence continues at coordinate 164,668 of CAWHWZ010000006.1, forward strand.
TGACAGGCCGCCCTGCGCAACCCGCAATAGGCGCACCGGCTTCCTCGAACGCAACAGTTCCAGTCGCCACCACGGGGCCAACCTTTGCTGTGTAAGTCACACTTTCGCCAACTGGCGAGGGATCCAACGAAGACGACAACACCGTCGCGGTGGCTTTCTTGTTGACTGTCTGAGTCAAGCCAGATGAAGTCGAGGTAGCGTAGTTGCTATCGCCAGAGTAAACGGCCTTGACCCAGTGACTGCCAGCCGTAAGATTGGCCACAGTGCACGTGGCGCTACCTTTACTGACGGCCTGCGCATTGCAGCCCGAGATTGCGATGCCTCCGTCTTCGAACTTGACGGCGCCGGTCGCCGCCGCGGTGTTGAGTGTCGCCGTGTAGGTCACACCTTCGCCGGCGATCGAAGGATTCAGAGAAGACGACACCGCCATCGCGGTGGCTTTCTTGTTGACTGTCTGAGTCAAGCCAGATGAAGTCGAGGTAGCGTAGTTGCTATCGCCAGAGTAAACGGCCTTGACCCAGTGACTGCCAGCCGTAAGATTGGCCACAGTGCACGTGGCGCTACCTTTACTGACGGCCTGCGCATTGCAGCCCGAGATTGCGATGCCTCCGTCTTCGAACTTGACGGCGCCGGTCGCCGCCGCGGTGTTGAGTGTCGCCGTGTAGGTCACACCTTCGCCGGCGATCGAAGGATTCAGAGAAGACGACACCGCCATCGTCGTGGCTTTCTTGTTGACTGTCTGAGTCAAGCCAGATGAAGTCGAGGTAGCGTAGTTGCTATCGCCAGAGTAAACGGCCTTGACCCAGTGCCCCCCCGCAGAGAGACCGCCAACCGTGCACGTCGCGGTTCCAGAACTGACAGGCCGCCCTGCGCAACCCGCGATAGGCGTGCCGGCTTCCTCGAACGCAACAGTTCCAGTCGCCGTCGCAGGACCAACCGCCGCCGTATAGGTCACACCATCGCCGACAATTGAGGGATCCGACGAAGACGACACCGCCGTCGTGGTCTGGGTCGTTCCCATTTTGTCGACCACCTGCTTAAACGAAGAGGATGCCGATTGCAGATGGTTGCCGTCCCCACTATATGTCGCCGCGATTGAATCGGTGCCTGCAGTGGTATAGCCCGCGTGGGTGCATGTAGCGGTGCCGGAGCCGACGGGCTGCGCGGTGCAACCCGCGATAGGTGTGCCAGCTTCGTCGAACGCAACGGTTCCAGTCGCAGTCGCAGGGCTCACCGTTGCCGTGTAGGTCACGGATTGCCAGACCACCGAGGGATTCGCCGAGGATGTCAACGTCGTGCTCGTGCTCCCCCGGCTAACTACCTGGTTCACGGGAGACGACGTCGAGCCAGCGTAGTCGCCGTCTCCGTTGTAAGTAGCAGTGATAGGTTTGGTGCTTGCGACGTCGCCGATGATCGTGCATGTCGTACTGCCGAAGCTCACGGTTTGATCTGCGCAACCCGCGATGACAGTCCCGGCATCCTTGAACGTGATGCTGCCCGTAGCCGCGATGGCGTTGACCGTCGCCGTGTAGATTATCGCTTCCCCCACGCTCGACGGGGAGCGCGAAGATACGAGTGTCGTCGTAGTTGAGACCTTTCCGGCCAAAGGAGCTTCGATCGGCGATTCGGGTTCTTCGACGGGCGGTTTGGGTTCTTCGACCGGCGGCTTCTGTTCTTCGACCGACGGCTTGGATTCTTCAACCGGCGGGAGCGATTCTTCGAGCGGCGCCTTCAATTCGACCGGCCGGTCCGGCTCGGCCGGCAGTTCGACCGGTGGCGTGTTCGAACCACCCGTAGATTCCGCAGGCGAAGCGGATTCTGAGATTGGAACCGCGAACGCGTCCGCGGGGAGAAGGTCGGCGATCGCAGGCGCCGGAGCTCCAGTGGTGGCGACGGACGGCGGCGAAGATGGCGGCATGGGAGAAGCGCTCGGCTTCTTTGCGCGCGCCTTCCCCTTCCCGATCGCGCAAGCCTTGCGGGCTTTCTTCGTGCGTGCAGCAGCGGCGCACTCGGCCCTTCGCGCCGACGATGACTTCCGGCGATTCGCCTTAGGCTTGGAGACCGACCGGACCACGGATACGGACAAACCGGCGGCGGACCGCGAGCCGCGGGCGCCGGCGAAGCCGGTCAGCAGAAGGCACGCGACGATCGCCGCCGCGGTGGCGGCTGCTGCAAGTCTTCTTGCGGACGTCATGCTGGTGTTTCATCGGACGATCACCCGGAGCTTCGAGTCTGAGGTCGCCGGGCTGGACTCATGTCAGCCGGGGATCTCGACGTGTGTTGGGGCTTCCCGATCGCAAGCGAGCGCTCATGCGGAGCATGGATGCTCCGCCCTACGGCGCCCGCTTCCCCACCGCGCCGCGCGGATGCGACCCAAATACCCGCCTCCACCTGCGCTTCGGAGTGCTGACTTCCTCAGGCCGATCGCGGCGCCGTGCTAGCCATCGAGGCGGTAGAGCACCAGCGTGAGGTTGCGAAAATGCGTCGCGCTCCCCACCTGCCGGTATGCGCGGGACAGGCTGCTCTCGACCTGGGCCTGACGATGTGGACCGGCAGACGCGACATCCGAGTTCCTCAGCACCAGCCACATGCGCGGCGGCCGCGCGAGCGGGGCCTGCCCAAGTTGAAACCGGACGGGCGTGGGTCCCTGCCTGCCGTCGAGTGCGTCGTAGTAGGCGAACCCCGGCGAGACCCATTTGCCACCCGCTTTCCCCGCGGGGTAGTAGATGACGCCGTCCCCGGGTCGCTCGTTGTCCAAGATGTACCGCGCCGCGCCGCGGTAGTTCTCGGCGCCGGGGGCGGCATACCAGTGGCGGACGCCCACCGCGGAGAGCACCACGAGCAGGCCGAGGGCGATCGATTGCGCGGCTCGCCGCGGCAGCCTTGCCACACCGGCCGCCGCGAGCAGCAGAAACGGTGGCAGGACGACGATCAGGTAGTAATCCAAGAACAGCGGCTGGACGATCTTCGACACCGCGAAGTCGAGGATCACGGGGATCGCCAGCCACGCGGCGAGGAACCCCGCCTGCCACTTCCGGCGATCCGCGGCGGCGTGCGCAAAGCCGTAGCAGACGAGGACGCTCAGCGCGACCGCCAGCGCGATGCCGCCAGCCAGCTCGGACGGGAGGTGGGCGAGCGTGCGCACAGTGGGTGCCTGCAGCCACGACACTTTCCCGGACCCCGCGCGGAGCGCAAACACAACCTCGGGCACGCAAAGAACCGCCACCGCGGTAGCGGCCGTTACCCATCCCGTCGTCAGGGCGCCACGCCGCTTGACGGCCAGCAGCGTTACGAGCTGCACGAGCAGGACGTACGCGGCGAAGTAGTGGGCGTACACGGCCAGCGAGCTGCTGAGCACATAGGCCACGCGCGTCGCGCGCGCCGGCCGCTCGAGCTCCGCCACGAAGAAATACGAGGACAGCAACACCAGCAGAACGACCAGCGCATACGACCGCGCGGTCTGCTCGTACTGGACAAAAAACGGGCTGATCGCCAGCAGCAGCCCCGCGAGCAGGCCGGCGGCGCGCCCGAACAGGCGTTCACCCAGCAGCACCATCACGAGTACGGCCCACCCGGTCAGGACCACGGTCATGCTCCTGACCGCAACCTCGCCATAGCCGAAGACACCCACCCAGAAGTGCAGCAGCACGTAGTACAGACCCATATTCGGATCGCCACCACTGACCACTGTCCACAACCCGCTGAGCCCCAGCCGCGCGTGATTGGCGCTGGTCGCCTCGTCGAGCCACATGCTCTTCGACCCGAGGCGGTACGACGCCAGCGCAAACCCGAGAATCGTCACCGTCGCGATGGCCGGGTCGACGCGGCGCAGCAGACTGTGCGGCAGCTCGCCGCCAGTTGCACTCGATCCGGCTATGGGTTCCGGGCGCGCCGGTGTCGAGATCGCGGACATAATCCCAGCAAGTCTTCCACAGATCGCTACGGTACTGCGTGTCCCACCTCACACGAGTGGGCTAGCCAACCCTCTTGGCTTTCCGGATGGTGAGCGGCTTCCTCGGCCGAATTGTGACGTTGCCCTGCGCGGTATACGTAGCGCCCGCCGGATCGTACGAGGCAACGGTCGCCTGCACCCGGAGTACGCGTGCATGGGCCAGCAGCGCGCGTGCCCTGCTCGAAAGGCGCAGCTCGACCGTGTCCACTCGTCCCCCGGCAGCGGTGAACGTTCCCTTGGCGATGGTGAGGATGACTGGCTTCCTGGACGCCTTGGAGTGAGCGCCCTTCGCGGCTTTGGTGGGGATCAGCAATTGCAGCGTGATCGTCCCCGCGCAGCTGATCTTCCCGGCCGGGCAGCTCACCTCGATGCCGACCGTACCCGAAGCGCTCGCCGCCACAGCCGTGCTTGCCAGCTGGGCGCCGAGGAAGCGAGGCCCTGGAATGGGTGAGACTCCCGGCCCGGGCAGCGTCTCTAGGTTTTTTGAGGTCGGCTGGATGGGGGGTTCGACCGCGGTGGATTCAGGCACGATGCCGATGCCGTTGAACTTCACTTCGTGCAGGCCGGTCGTGTCCTCGCCGTTGATCGGCCACACGTCGTTTGCCGACCCCGTGCCGGTGGGAGTGAACTTGACAGTCTCGGTCAGGCTTTCGCCCGGTCCGATCGTGGTGCCCTCCGGCAGCGATGTCGTCGCCGCGAAAGCGCCTCCGATTGGTGGCTTGGACTTCGTGATGGGGACAGCGTTGCCACCCGTGTTCGTGATCGTAAAGCTCTTTTCCTCGCTGGAGCCGACGGGCACTTGGCCAAATTCGATCGCTTCACTGCTGAGCTGCAGCGCACCGGGCAGGCCGGCGGCGCCAGAGAGGGCGATCGCTTCGTGGCCCCCGGTCGTTTCCAGGCCGATTTCAGCGCTGAACTTGCCAGGCGCCGTCGGGTTGAAGGTGATCGTGATCGTGATCGAGTGGCCGGGTTCGATCGTCACACCGACTTGAGGCGGGCCTTCGGCGGCAAACGGCGCGGAGGGGAGATGCACCCCGTTGATCGTCAGCGGTGTACCGCCGACGTTGCGGAACGTGGCGCCGGCAGAGGCGTGTTCGCCGACCGCTGTGCCTTCGAAGGTCACGACCGGCGGCGATACTTCGAGCTTTGCCGCCGGCGCCTGGCCCGTGCCGGAGAGTCCGAAGCTCGCCGTCTTACCAATGCTCGTGGTCGCCGTCAGCATCCCCCCGATCGGCCCCGACCCAGCCGGTGAGAAGGTGATTGGCACTTCGATCGTCTGACCGGTCGCGAGCGTCGCCGGCAGCGGCAAGGAGGGCGTGCCGAGCGTGAACTGGGAGGAGCTCGATTCGAGCTTCGAGAGCGTCAGGGGTTCGGTCGCCGTGAGCTTCAGCGTCTTTTCGGAGGAATTCCCGATGGTCGTCGTTCCAAACGCGGTCGGCGCGCCGTTCAGGATGGGCGTGACGGGCGAGCCGAACGCGATCACGTGGCCGTCGCGGGTGCCCACGTAGAGTCGCCCCGCCCCCACTCCGGGCGTCGCGAACTTCGCCGAGGTGCCGATCGGCGCACTCCACAGCATCACCGGCTCGCCCTTCACCGGGATCGGATCGTAGGCGCGCAGCTGAGCCCCTCCGCCAGTGCCGTTCGGTGCCCATATGATCCATACGAGCGCGGAGCCGGGAATGGTTTCGTCTGAGGTGACGATCGGCGCGCTGGAGGAGAAACCAAACGCTTCGGAGGAGGTGCCCTGGAGCGAGAGCGTGGGCGTGCCCGTGCCCGAGAGACCGTACTGATAGACACGCAGATTGCCAGATGAGCCCCCAGCGCTCGTGCCGTTCGAGGCGGTCGGGATGTACACCCAGCCACCTTCGCCGGGCCACACGCCCGGCCGCGACCAGACCCCGCCGTAAGGTCCGATCCGCTGAACGACGTCGTCTGAGCCCGAAGGCCCCTCGCCGATCCCGCCGAGGTTGTCGCGGTTGAGCAGATACACGTAGCCGTCCTTGCCGACCGCCACCGCGAGATGCGGTGTGGCAAGAGTGCCAAAGTATTCTTCGGGCAGACCTGTCACGCCGCCGGAGGCGAAGTCCGCGTCCCATTCGTCCAGTGTCTTGGCGTCGTACGGAGCAAAGAAATCCACAGCTTTCAGTGAGCCACTCGGCCGCACTTCCAGTTGAATGATCGACTCGCCACGATCGCTCGGCGGTTTGTCTCCGGGTATCGTCCCCGTCGGGGCGCCTCCGTTGCCGGTGCTCAGCAGGATCCTGCCCGGGCCGTCGGAGGTGAGACCGGCGCCCGACTGCCAGATGCCGGCTCCGCTGTAGGTCTCATCCGTGACCCAGCGCGCCCTAACCGTCCCCGCGGTCGAGACGCCGAACACCCAACCATCCCATGGCTGAGCGTCGCAGTCTGAGCCGAAGGCGGCATAGACGACGCCGTCCATCAGCAGCAGGCCCGGACGCTGCATCTGGGTCTTCGGATGAAATTCCTCCGCGGGCTGTCCGGTGACCACGTTCTGGGCGGCGCCACTCAGCTGCACCGGGAAGCCGGGCTCCTGCGCGCCGGTCGACACGCTGACCGCGTCCATGAACCACTCCGGGTTCGTTTCTTTCTTCCCGGGTTCTGGTTCTGTTTCCTTTCCGTAGGTCTTGTAAGTCAGATACGCGACGTTCGTTTCCGGGTCGATCACGGGCGTGGAGGTCACGCCAACCTTTGGGGCGAGGTCGGCGCAGCTGATTTCGCCCGGGTTCCAAGGTTCGCCGAGGTTCTTCGTCCATTCCTGCGCGCCGGTCGCGGGGTTCAGGCCATAGAGGTTGTTTTCCTCGGTCGCCACCAACAACGTCCCGTCGTCCAGCAGTGGCTGGGCATACACCTGGCCTTCGACCGGCGTCGTCCACAGCCGGCCGAACGTGCCGCCTTCGACGAGTTCCGGCGTGAGCGATGACTCGTTCGGGTACCACCCCGTACGCAGATCCCCGCCCGAGTTTGTCAGGCTCGACCCGAACACTTCTTCCGATGCGGACGCGCTCGCGGCCGCCGCAAGCAGCGACAACACGCAGACGATCCATACCGCAAATACCCGGCGCATTGACCTTACCCTCCGTGGCGGCTCAAGCACCTGACGATCGCAGGCGCGGGTCGCAGATCATACGCGCTAATTACGCTTCCCGGAGCACTGTTCTTGCGCCAGATGGCGGGCTCGCCCAGACGACTCTGGTGCGGTCTGCCGCGCAGCCGGCGAGGAGGGGTCCGGACAAAACACGTGATGCCGCTGGGGGAGCGCCTCTGGGCGCCACCGATTAGCTGCGCTGTGGCGTGGTCTGCAAGCCGGGGCGTCTGTTATTCTACAACCACAAATTGCCCACACCTTCGGGCATCAGGAAAATGGCTGTAGACAACCCGCTTCACCCTCGACGGCGCGGCTGGGACGCGGGTGGCTCTCCTCGCGTGCCCCGCCGAGGACAACCAACCTTTTTCGGTACCCCCTGGGAGCTCATGTGCGGCAAGTATCGGCGCCGCCTGACGTTGGAGCAGAGTGCAGTGCGAACCGACCTCGACGGTGATCCCCGTGTGCGCTGAATCCGGTCCGGAGGGCTCCGGCACGCTCGATTCGCGCGCCCCGCGCGAGCTGAAGCTGGAGCTCGACGCCTTCGCGCGCGAGGCGCTCGAGCAGGAAGCGACGCGACTCGCGGTCTCCGTCGAGGAGCTCGCCCGCTTCGCGGTGCTCTACTACCTCGCCGATCGCGACAGCGGACGCATCGCCCGGCGGCCGCCGCTGCTGCCCCCACCCGACCAACCGCACCCGCTCGGCAAGCTGCTGGACGGCTGACTCAGACCCGCGCGCGGCCGGCCATCGTCGTCGGCGCCATGCCGCGGTTGACCAGCTCGGCGGCGAGCGTGCGGCGGCCGCGGTGATGCAGCCCGTGGATCGACCCTTCGCTCTTGCCGGTCAGCTTGGCGATCTCAAGCGGCGAGAGACCCGCCACGTGGCGCAGGATCAGCACCTCGCGTTGGGCGCATGGCAGCATGTCGAGCGCCTCGCGCAGCTCGTCGATCGCCCCGCCCGCCGCCGGATCCGCCTCCTCGCGGCCGGCCACGTAGACCTCCTCGACCGGCACCAAACGCTCGCTGCGGATGTGGTCCATCGCGACATTGCGCGCCACCCGCAGCGCCCATGCGAAGAAGGGGACGTCGCGCTCCTCGTATTTGCCGATCACCCGCATCAGCTTGGCGAAGACGTGCTGGGTGATGTCCTCGGCCTCGTGGTGGTTGCGGACGATGCTGCGCACGTAGCCGTAGATGCTCTCCGCGTAGCGCGCATACAGGAACCCCAGCGCGTCGCGGTCGCCGGCTTGGGCGCGCCGGATCGCCTGCGACACCAGCGGGGAGTTGCGCTCCTCGCTCTGTGCAACCCCGCCCACGCCGCGCCACGATCCCACGATGCGCAGCGCCGACTCGGCCGCCGTGCGCTCGTCGCTCCCCGGTGTTGCCACTACCCCTGTGTCGCTCAATGCCTGCCCCATATCTCTCCCGGCCTCCGACAAACGGAACGGCTCGGGTGCTCTAGTTCTGCCGTGTGTGCCCAGTGACGTTACTCATCCCTCGCCAAAGCGCTGTTAAGAAGCTGTACAAAATCCGCGCTCCCGGTCTGTGACGATTGCCGGAGCACAGTCTCGCATGTGGCTCGCCAGCGGCAGGGACGCACCAACCGCTTGCAACTAACGTCGCATCACGGTACTGGTCTGCCAACTGAAAAACCGGCACAGCGCTCGTGCGTAGACGCGCTCATTTTCAGTCGCTACCCCTCCTCGTCCGCAACCCACCCTACCCAGAGCTATGTCGCAATTTGCGGGCTCCTTGAGCGGCACCCTACCACACTCGACGACTATTTGGCGAGGAGCCGCGCCCAGCGCCGCGCACGGCCGGCCAGCGCATGTGGTCCCCCTTGCTGGACGCCCTGTCGTACCTTGCGTTCACCCCGCTGTCGTTCCAATCTACGGAAGTACATAAAGCGGCTGTTCGAACGTCTAGCGGCCCGTTAAACGGATCAAGTGAGTTTGTGAGCCCGCCGAGTGTCGTAGGGCGTAACCCACCCCCCGGCCAGGAGAGGTCTCGATGCCCAAGCTTCCGTCGCACAGACTCAAGTCTGTTCCGGGCGGCGCCCATTTCGCCGCCGCCTCGCTGCTGCTCGTCGCATGTGCTCTGCTGCTCGCCACTTCTTCGGCGCTCGGCGCACACCGCTTGCGGGATGAAACGGCTCGTGCAAGCGGGCGCCACAGCGAGCGCCACCCCGGTGCCGCCCACCGCCGCCGTCCACATCAGCGCTCGGGAGGCGGGTCCGCCATCGTGCGCAAGGCGGACACCACCACCTCGACGGCGCTGCTGGGCGACGAAGCGATCGAGTCCAACCGCGACAGCCTCAGCGGGGGGCAGGCGGAAGCGTTCCCCTTCCCGGCGCATGCGTCGGGCATCGCGAGAGGCGTGCACGTCTACATCGACTCCGCCAACACCGCCACCACGCTGCTCGTCGGCCTCTATTCCAATGCGAGCGGCCGTCCCGGCGCGCTGCTGGGCAGCGGCTCGCTGTCTGCGCCCGCCCCCGGCGCATGGGACATCGCCCCGGTGAGCTCAACGCCGCTGGTGGCAGGCGCCACATACTGGCTCACGGTGCTCGGTACCGGGGGGACGCTGCACTACCGCGACCGCCCTCGCGGGTTCTGCAGAGCCCTCACCAGCGCCCAAACCAACCTCCAGGCGCTCGCGGCCACGTGGAGCACGGGCGATGTCTACCGGACCTGCCCCGTCTCCGGCTACGTGACGGCCGCCGTCCCCGGCTTCCCGGTGGAACCGCCGGCGCCCGTGGAACTCACCCCTCCCCCGACCGAATCGCCGCCACCGCCGGTCGAAACCACCCCACCGCCCACCGAAGAAACGACGCCGCCGCCGGTCGAAACCATTCCGCCGCCCGTCGAAACCACCCCGCCGCCCACTGAAGAAACGACGCCGCCGCCGGTCGAAACCACCCCGCCGCCCGTCGAAGAAACGACGCCGCCGCCGGTCGAAACGCCTCCCCCGCCACCCTCGCCCCCGACGAGCAGCTCCCCGCCGACGATCGCCGGCACCCCAACAGAAGGCCAGCGGCTGACCGCCACCACGGGCGCCTGGACTGGCAGCCCCACCGCATATGCCTACCAGTGGCAGGACTGCAATGCCTCCGGCACAGGCTGCTCGAATGTGAGCGCAGCCACCGGCTCGGCCCACACGCTGGGCGCAAGCGACGTCGGGCGCACCGTGCGCGTCGTGGTGAGCGCCAGCAACGCGGGCGGCTCGACGCCCGCGCCTTCGGCTGTGACCGCGGTGGTCGCCGCCAACCCGCCACCCCCACCGCCGCCGCCGACCGCGGGCTTCAGCTACTCCCCGGCCTCGCCGGTAACCGGCCAGGCGGTGAGCTTCAACGGCACCAGCTCCACCTGTCCCGAGGGACCGTGCACATATGAATGGTCCGACGACGGCGGCACCACACGCCCGATCCCCGTGCTGTGGCCGCTCGGCGGTGGACAGACTCTGTCGTTCACATTCTCCGGCGTGGGCACGAAGTATGTGCGCTTGGTCGTAACCGACGCCGGCGGCCGGTCGGCCACCGTCGAGCACAATGTGGCGGTCGCGGAAGCTCCGCCGCCGCCACCCGCCGCGCCGAGCAACACCGCGCTGCCCACCGTGAGCGGCACGCCCGAAGTCGGGCAGACGCTCACCACGAGCAACGGCACGTGGAGCGGCAGCACGCCCATGACCTATACCTACCACTGGCAGGACTGCAGCGCCACCGGCGCATCGTGCTCGAACATCAGCGCGGCCACATCGTCCAGCTACAAACCGCTTGCGAGCGACGTCGGGCATACGCTGCGCGCGGTCGTGAGCGCGGGCAACGCCGGCGGTACGACCTCGGCGAGCTCGTCCGCGACGGGGGCCGTGACGGCGCTCAAAGAAGAACCCAAAGAACAGCCCAAAGAAGAACCGAAAGAAGAACCCAAATCCGAAGAACCCAGCCTTACCAAGAAGGAATGTTTTGAGAACCCCGAAACGGAAGGCACCAGCCGGATCGAAGCGTGCGGCTACCCCGGCGCCCACAATGTGGGAGTCGAAAAGAGCGCCCTGGAAAAAGGGCTGCACGCAGAATCGGGAACAGTCCGCCTGACCGGTGAAGAACACTACGAAAACAAGCGTCTCACCGGCACGATCGTGGTCGCCTGGAATGCCAAGAACGTGGTCATCAAGAACGACGAAATCATCGACACCGGCTCCTGCCCTTCGCCACAACTCAGCCTCAACGACGGCTGTGTCGGCAACGCCATCGAGTTCGAACGCCGCGGCTCCGGGAGCGGCATGGAAATCGACGAAGCCGCCAAAGGCACACGCATCGCGCACGTGAAGGTGGGCGGCACCGAAAAACACGGTCCCAACACGGTCCAGACCTGCATCGACGCTCGCTGGAACAGCCCATACATCGCCGAATACGTCAGCGCCGAATACTGCTCGGGCTTCAAGCTCAACGCGGGCGGCGAACTGAATCACGTGTACTGCCCCAGCAACTACGAAATCGGCGGCGAACACTACGAGTGCGTCACCGACGAGGGCAACGAGCTGAACGCCACCACCCTCCACACCCCCCTCACCATCAGAAACAGCACCATCTTCCAGCCACCAATCAAAACATCGGTCGAAAGCTCCGGCCTCACCGCGGCCATCTTCCAGCAGAGCCTCTACGGCTCGATCCAGCAAACGACCCTCGAAAAAGATCTGATCGCCGGAGGCAATTTCTCGGTTTACTTCGGCGAAGAATCGGGGCAGGTCTACAAGCTCACCGGCCCCGACACGGTCAGGTACAACCGGTTTGCGCGATGCACTTCAAGCAAATGCCCCGACTCTCACGGCTACTTTGAAGAATTCGGCCAGTACCATGTCGCATCGTTCTACAACGAATCGAAAATGACCTGGACGCACAACTTCATCGACAACAGCCTCGAAGAATGCAAGCTGGGAGCGGGCCTCTGCTACTAATGCTCACGTGAGATGGGTTGCGGCGCTCGTCGGATGCGCGATCGTGCTGGGAGCGGTGCTGGTTTATGCGTTCTCGCACAAAGCGACGCACGCGCATGGGACGAGCGCCGGCGGGCAGTCGGTGAGCCGCACACAGACCGGCTGCTTCGAGGACCCCGAACAGGGAACAACCCGAATCGAAGCGTGCGGCTATCCGGGCGCCAACAACGTGGGGGTGGAACGAGGGGTCACGCTGACGGAAACCACGGCCTGTCCGACCCTCACCGGATCCGAGCACTACGAAGACAAACGCCTGGTCGGCAAAGACTGCGGGATCACAATTGCACCGGACGCCACGGGCGTGGTGATCAGAAACGACGAAGTGACCATGACCGAATCGTGCCCGGCCCCGCGCTTCAGCCTCAACCATGGGTGCGTGGGGAACGCCATCGAGTTCGCGCGCAGCAACTCGGGAGCGGGCGACGCGGTCGATGAAGCGGCGAAAAACACCCGGATCGAGCACGTCTTCGTCCACGGCCTCGACCGCCACGGCCCCAACACGGTGCAGACCTGCGTCGACGCCCGCTGGAACAGCCCCTACGTGGCCGAATACGTCAAGACGGAACACTGCTCGGGCTTCAAGCTCAACGCGGGCGGCGAACTGAATCACGTGTACTGCCCCAGCAACTACGAAATCGGCGGCGAACACTACGAGTGCGTCACCGACGAGGGCAACCAGCTGAACGCCACCACCCTCCACACCCCCCTCACCATCAGAAACAGCACCATTTTCCAGCCACCAATCAAAACATCGGTCGAAGGCTCCGGCCTCACCGCGGCGATCTTCCAGCAGAGCCTCTACGGCCCGATCCAGGAAACCATCTATGAAGACGACCTGATCGCGGGCGGCAACTTCGCCCTTTACTTCGGCTTCGAACCGGGACGGCCATATACGGCAGCTGGGCCGGACACGGTCAGGTACGTCCGGTTCGCACGGTGCCTCACAGCCGGCCGCTGCCCCGACGCGGCCGGCTACTTCCCGGAAATCGGCGCCTACCACGTCGCGGCGTTTGCCGATGAAACGAAGATGACCTGGCAGCACAACTTCATCGACGCCGGCCTGGAACCCTGCAACCTCGGGGTGGGCGTCTGCTACTAGGATCTTCCCAGCAGCGCTTCCCTTGGCAAGGTGGACGCAAACCGGCGCAAGCGTGGCCGGCCGGCGATCGTTCTGTATGGATGGATCGCTGCATGGGCAACTCGACGCCTGCACCGCAGGCCGCGTGAGCAGCGGGGCATCGCCGGCATGGAACTGGATCTGAGGAGCAAGGCGCGGTTTGAGCTGCGCCGTGGGTATCTGGCCACCCGGCTGGCCCTCGGCTCGGCGATCGAGCGGCGCATGGGCATCGAGACCTCCGGCTACGCCGATCTCGGGAGCCTCGGAATCGAGGCACCCGGCCGCAAGCGCTACGAGCCCTCGAAATGGCTGGATCTGCGCAGGATCCTGCGCGAGAAGGACGTCCACCCCGACGATGTGTTCCTCGACATCGGCTCGGGCAAGGGGCGCGTGGTGCTGCAGGCGGCGCGCTACGGCTTTCGCAGGGTGATCGGGGTGGAGCTCTCGGGCGAGCTGAACGCGATCGCCACCGCCAACGTGCAGGCGCGCAGGGAGTCGCTGCGCTGCCCCAACGTCGAGCTCGTGACCGCCGACGTGGCGCAGTACACGATCCCGGACGACGTGACGGTGGTGTATCTGTACAACTCGATCGGCGGCGGCGCGTTCGCCGCGCTCGTCGAGCGCCTGGTCGAGTCGCTGGACCGCGCGCCGCGCACGCTGCGCTTCATCTACAACACGGCGCTCGAGGAGGACACGCTGCTCGCGAGCGGCCGGTTCCACATGGTCCGGGCCGCACGTGGCCTGCGACCGGGGCGTGCGTGGTCGCGCAAGATGTCGATCCGGATGTACTCGACCGACCCCAGCGTTTGAGCTGAGTCCCTTCGCGGTGGCCAGCCGGTCGCCGCGAAGGTTTTGCATGCGGGCTGGCGAACCTAACAGATGGCGCCGCTCGGACCGATGGTGGGCCACCGGGATCTGGCCGCCGGCCCCTGTGCCGCGGTCAGCTTCTGTTCGGACCCGGCTCGTTCGGGTAGTCTTCGCCAATCGCGACCATGCAACGTTTTATGCAAGCACGCGCCGGCTCGCCCCTGATCGCTATAGTGCTCGCCCTTCTGGCGGCCTGTGCCGGTGCGGCCGCCGGCGCGCTGCCGGCATCCGCGGCTCACGCCAGCCACGCCGGCAAGCATCGCCGCCGGCACGCGAAAGTCAGGCGCTGCGCGAGAGCCAAGCCAAAACGTGCGGTGCATACGGCCGACGGGCTGGGAGCTCCCCGTTACAGGGCCACGCAGTCGGCCCACAGTCGCAAACCCAGGCGCTGTCCACCGGCGCACCCCAAGCCCATAAAGCCTTCCGCGCCCACTGCCGGGCCGGTGCTCGGGCCGGTCATAGGCGATACGGCGCCGGTGCCATCGACGAATCCGCTGGCGCCCACGATGTCCTCGCCAAACCCAGCGCTTGAACCCACGCCAACGCCGGTCGGCCCCCAACCGCCACCCAAGCAGGAACCGCCGATCAATCCAGAACCGCCGCCCAACCAGGAACCGCCGCCCAGCCCGAAGCCACCCAAAGCAAACTTCAGCTACACGCCAAAAACGCCCGTCGCGGGGCAGCCGGTCGTGTTCAACGCCACGAGCTCCAGCTGCCCGCAGAGCCCCTGCACCTACGAATGGTCGGACGACGGCTCCCCCGTAGAACCGCCCTCGCCGCTGTGGCCGCTCGGGGTGGGCAAGACGTTGATCTACACGTTCTCGGAAGCCGACACGAAGTATGTACGTCTCGTGGTCAGCGAGGGGACGTCGGGACAGGCGAGCACGGTCGTACACGACGTTGTGGTCGAAGAAGCCGAACCCGAACCTCCTCCCACCGAACCTCCCCCGACCGAACCCCCACCCACTGAACCGCCGCCGACCGAACCTCCTCCGACTGGCGGAGGCCCCGGCGAACCCAGCCTGAGCGCGAAGGGATGCTTCGAGAACACCGAGACGGAAGGCACCAGCCGGATCGAAGCCTGCGGCTATCCCGGCGAACACAACACCGGGGTGGAAAAAAGCGCTCTGGAAAAAGGGCTTGAAAACGACGCGGGAACGATCCGTCTGACCGGGAATGAGCACTATGAAAACAAAAGGCTCAACGGCTCGATCGTAATCGCCTGGAACGCCAAAAACGTGGTCATCAAGAACGACGAAATCACCTCCAACGGCCTCTGCAGCTCCTCACCCCCCTACAGCATCGCGAATGGATGCACCGGCAATGCGATCGAGTTTGAACGAGAGTCGGACTCCAACGATGAAGCGGCCAAAGGCACGGTGATCTCGCACGTCAAGGTGGGTGGCAGCGAAATCAAAGGCCCCAACACGGTGCAGACGTGTGTCGACGCCCGCTGGAACAGCCCGTATGTCGCTGAATACGTCAACACAGAGTATTGCTCGGGCTTCAAGCTGAACGCGGGTGGAGAGCTCAACCACGACTACTGCCCCAGCAACTACGAAATCGACGAAGAACACTACGAGTGCGTTACCGACGAGGGCGAGTCGCTGGCGAAAACGCCGCTGGTGGTCAAAGACAGCACGATCTTCACCCCGCAGACCACAACCATCACGGCGGCGCTGTTCCTGCAGGGCCTGTACGGACCGATCCATGAAGTCCGCTTGGAAGACAATCTGATGGCCGGCGGCAACTACATCATCGACGGCGGCGAAGAAGCCGGCCGCGACAAACTGGCGGGCCCCCTGGTCGCAACCGACAACCGCTTCGCGCGCTGCCTGTCAAGCGCCTGCCCGGACTCGCACGGCTTCTGGGAAGAAGGTGGCCAGTACAAGGTGCAGGCGTTTACCAACGAAAAGCTCACCACGTGGACCCACAACTTCTGGGACGACAACCTGAAAGCATGCCTCTACGGAGTGGGCGCCTGCTATTGAGGATCGGCGACGCTTTCGACGGCCACCGTCGAGCGTCGGCCTAGACGTCGCCGCGGCTTCGCCAATCCGAGCGCGCCCAACATCCGCCCCCGCAGCTCACGCCGCACAAACCGCGCGAACGCCGGGTCCTCCACGCGCGGGACGCGCCGAGCTGCCGACCTGAGATAGCCGTACAGGAACGCCACACCCGATAGGCCGCGTGGGCGCGCGAGGGCGACTTTGAACGCTCGCATAGTCACCCACGGGAGCGTGAAGTGCACGATGTATGCGCACTCCCCGTGACGGGCACGGCCCCGCAACGTGCCATCGGCACTGCCCCACGGCCGGTGGTGGTGGGCAATCAGGTTGGGGTATGCGCGCGTGCGGTACCCGTGCATGCGCGCGTAGGTCTCGTCGATCGTGTCCCACGCCAGGCGCTCCTGCATCCCCCCGATCGCGCGGAAGCAGGCGGTCGAATAGCACTTCAGCGTTCCCGGCACGTGATACTCCGACGGGGGGTTCATCACCTTCCAACCATCCCCCTCCCCATCCCCACCTGGATCGGGGTCGGCGTAGACACCGCCCGCCAACCCCAGCGTGGGGTCCAGCTCGAACTCGCCCAGCAGCCGCTGGAAGTAGTCGGGCGGCAGCTCCGTGTCGCCGTCGAGCTTGGCGATGTGGGTGAACTCGCCCCATGCGACGGTTCCCAGGCCGAGGTTGAACGCGCGTGCCTCCGCGGCAGTTGCCAGACGATCGGGGACGGCGCCAACCGCCGGCAGCTTCGAGGTGTCGAGGACCTGCAGGAATCCGATCCGCCGCTGCAGGTCGGCGAGAATCTCCGGGGTGCGGTCGGTGGAGCCGTCGTCGACCACCAGCCACAGATCCGGCGGGCGCGTCTGCGCCGCCACCGCGTTGGCGACCGGCTCGAGGTAGGCCTCCTCGTTGCGCACCGGCGAGATGAGCAGCAGGCGCTGGGTCATCGCGGCTCGATCGCGGTGACCGGCGGGGTGTCAAACGGGGGCGCGGCGCGCCCGGCGAGCACCCGCAACGCGCGCGTCGCGGCCTGCCGGCGCGGAATCGAATCGGCATCGCCCCCGACGGCACAGGCGGCGCGGAGCAGGTGGCGCAGCCCGAGCGCCGACATGTACAGGCCGCGCTGGGCAGCGCCGAAGTGCTTGCGCGCGTACTGCTTGCGCGCGTATACGTCCTGCGCCACCATCCGCGGTTGCACACCGCCCTTGCCCGCGTGGTGGACGATCGACATCTCGGGCAGATGGCGCACCTCCCAGCCGGCGCGCTTGATGCGCAGGCACAGGTCGGGCTCCTCGCAATACAGAAAGAACCGCTCGTCCAGCAGCCCCGCGCTCAGCAGCGCCTCGCGCCGCAGCAGCATGAACGAGCCGGACACCCAATCGCACTCCCGCTCCCGCCGATCGGCGTCGGCGTCCAGCACCCGTTCGCCCGCCCACCTCGGATGGATCGGCCAGCGCTCGGAGAACAGCGCCTCGCCGAACGCCCTGCTGGCGCTGGGGAAGCGGCGGATGCTCGGCCACGGAGTGCCGTCGGCGGCGAGCTGACGCACCCCGGCCACGCCAACCCGGGGGCGGGAGTCGAGCAGCCCAACCATCTCCCCGAACGTCCCGTCGATCACTTCGGTGTCGGGGTTGAGCAGCAGCAGGTAGCGCGCCCGCGTCTGTTCCAGGCCGCGATTGTTGCCGTAGGCAAACCCGCGATTGGGCGAGCTGAGGACCCGCACCTGCGGAAACTTCGCTTCGACCAGCTCGCGGGTACCGTCCGTGGAGGCGTTGTCGACCACGATCGCCTCGATCCTCGCCTCCCCCGCGTGCGCGAACGCGCTGCCCAGGCAGCGCTCCAGCCAGCGGGCATCGTTGGCGGAGACCACGACGATCGCCAGGTCGGGCGTATCCGTGCTCGCCCCGGTCATGACACCATCGCGGCCACCGCGTAGGCCTCGCGGCAGGCCGCCTCGACGGTTTCGCGGATCGCACGCTCGACCACCACGCCGGCGTCCTCCCAGGATGCTCCCTGCACGCTCGCCGCCGCTGTCGCGGCCACAGCCGAACGCTCCCGCGCGGGGCGCTCCACGAGCTCGGACAGTGCGTTGGCGAGGTCGAACGGGGTCGCCTGGGCGTAGGCGACGGAGGGATTGTCGAGCACGATCCGGTTGTGCTCGGCGTCGTTGACAACCGGTATGCAGCCCGCGGCGAGCATCTCGTGAGGGACCAGCGAGACGTTGGTCGCCGAGAGCACGAGGCCGGCGATGCAGCGGTTGTACAGGTCGTTCAGCTGGGTGGGGTTGAGCGTGCCGTGGTCGACGGCCGCGAACGGCAGGTGGCGCACCGACTCCCCGTACAGGTGGATGTCGATCTCGGGGTGGCGCTCGGCGAACAGATCCATCGCGGCCACCGCCAGCTCGAACGCCCGGCGCGGGGTGGAGGGGCGCGAGTACATGCATACCCCCGTGCGCCTCACACCGGGTTCGATCCGGTAGCGGGCGAGGTCGCAGCCGAAGTCGAAGTGATCGGCGTCCATGCCATACCGGCTGTTCAGCGTCTGGGCCAGCCAACGGCCCGGGGTGACGCCGTGAAATCCGAAGCGATACGTCGCCTCGGCCAGCAGCGCCTGGCTGCCGGCGGCGTAAAAGGCAGGCTCGAAGTCCTGCACCAGGTAGAAGCGGGCCCCCGCCGCGGGCGAGGTCAGGGCCGGGTAGGCGGTCTCCCAGGAGGTGGCGAAGATGGCGTGGCAGTCCTCGATGCCATCTGCCAGGTCGCGAAACTCGGCGTGGAGGTCCGGCCACCAGGCGCGCATCGTCTCGCGGTGGCGATCGTGCGACCAGCCGTGGCGATCGTGCAGATACACGACGCACCGGTGTCCCGCCGCTTCCAGCAGCCCCGCGAGTCGCGCCATCGTCGTGAACCCCCCGCTGCCCTCGCTCTGGGGCACGCAGATCCACGCGATCCGCAGCGGATCGCCGTCACGCAGCGGGATCGGCGGTGGCGGCCCGGCGCCGCGGGAGGCGAGCTCCGCCGCCCGCGCCAGGTCCTCACGCGCCACTCCAAGCCTCGCGGCACCGACGGGGGCAACCCACCGCGACGCGCGATCGCGCAGGCGGGCGCTGACACCCGCGGCGCCTTCGCTGCGCAGCAGCGAGCGCGTCTGCGCGACGCGCTCGATCACGGTTGGACGGCTCATGGGGGTGTCGGCGTCCACTGTGGCGTGGGACGCATTGCGGTGGTGCACATGCGGATAAAGAACGAACCGGGGGCCGCGCTACGTGCGCGAGGCCGCGAGCTCCCGATAGGCCGCCACGAGCGTCTCACCCTGCGCGGGCCACATCAGCTGCGTGCCCCGAGCCCGGGCTCGCTCGGCGCTCGCCCGCCAGGTGTCGGTCGAACTCAACAGCTGAGCGATTGCGCCCGCATACGCCTCCACGGTGTCCTGCTCGATCGTCACGACGGCGTCGCCCCCGGTCACCTTCGTCTCCCGCAGCGCGGTCGCCACCACCGGGAGCCCCACGGCCAGATACTCGAGGATCTTCACCATCGTCGAGCCGTGGTTGACCTCCGTCGCCGAAGCGGTGTCGAGACCAATGTGCGCAGAGGCCAGCAGGCGCGGGACGTCCTCGAACGGGACCCATCCGGTGATCGTCACCCGCTCACCGACACCCAGCTGCTGGGCGCGCTCCTGCACCGCGCGGCGCTCGGGCCCATCGCCGATGATCAGCAGCTCCGCGTCGACTGCCCCATCCGCCACCAGCGCCGCGAGAATCTCAACCGTTCGCTGCACGCGATCCTGCACCCCGATCTCGCCGAGGAAGACGAGCTTGACGCGCCCGGCGGGAGGCGAGGGGCGGTGATCGGCAAACCACATGGGCGGGCTGTTGCGCACGACGATTGCGCGGCGGGCGACGGACTCGACGAGTTTGCGCTGCGTCTCGTTGGTGGCGATCGTCAGGTCGGCCACCCCCGCCGAGCGGTCGCGCATCCACGCCAGCAGCCGCGCGGCACGGGTGGGGCGGCCAAGCTTGGCCTGCAACATGCCGGCCGCGTCGTCGTGGTGGTCGAACACGGTCGACCAGCCACGCCGGCGAGCGAGCCACAGCAGGGGGAAGAAGAAGTCGGGGGGGTTGTGCACGTGCAGCGTTCCGCCACGCCTGCCAGCCAGTCGCGGCAGCACGAGCGCGGAGATCACGCAGAACGCGATCGCATACTCAACCGCGGTTCCCAGCAGCCGGCCGTTGCCATCCGGCAGGGGAAACCGTCTCACACGGACCTGGCGGATCGTCTCACGCACCGGGCGATCGGGCTCGCGCGGAGCCAGGACTTCGACCGAAAACCCGGCGTCGATCAACGTCTCCGCCTCCATGCGCACGCGCGCGTCGAGCGGGTACTGGCTGTTCTCCAGCACCATCACCACGTCCGGCGCCGCCTGGCCGCGCGTACTCATTGGACGGGGGCCAGCTCGATGCCCGACCCAGTCCACCGCGCCACGCCATCCTCGCGCGGCGTGAGCCCCTGTGCCCGCCGTCGCCACCAATCGGCGATGTCCCGCGGCAACGCAACCCACAGATCGTCGCGACGCGCGATCGTGTCGAGCAGATCCCGGTATGCCGCGCCGATCGCCGGACGGCCGAGGTATTCCTCGTCGGGGTGGGTGAGCGACTGGAACAGGCCGTTGCACGACACGATTCGCTCCAGCTGCTCGCGCCACAGCGAGGCGTCGGTGTGTCCGAGGAGATTGAACAGCGTGTGGTCCTGGGGCGCGGTGTAAGGCAGCTCGACTACCTGGCCGTGGAAGAAGGGCCACACCGTGGCGGTTCCGCCCGGGATCGGCTCGAAGGGATCGGAGTGCGGCATCGTGCAGTCGTATGAGAACGGCAGCTCGGCCAGCCACTCCACCACGCGATGCGTCGCAGGGGAGCGGAACCCGACGGCGCCCAGACGCTCGGCGGCCTCCGCGAGCAGCGGAAGTTGGCGCTCGAACGAGTCGCGCGACGCAAATAGGGAGCGGTCGTGATGGATCGCGTGAGATCCGATCTCATGGCCCCGCTCGCGCAAGCCGGCCACCTGCTCGGTGTCGATCGGATACCAGTCGCTGACGATGTTGAACGACGATCTGAACCCGCGCTGCTCCTCCCAGCCTGCGACCGTCGCGGCCCGCGCAAGCCCATCGGCCGACTCCACGTCGTGCGTGAGCGTCACCGCCGCCAGCGCGCCATCGGGCCAGAACCACGGGAACCGCACCGCCTCCGTCCCGCGCTGCAGCAGCGCGTCGGCGAACGCGATCCTCACCAGATCGGCGCCGGCCCCGTCAAACGGCCACTGCGGAAAGGCCGGCAGGCCCTGCCGCGCGATCAGCCTGCGCCGCATGCCCAGCTGCAGCTGACGCGGGATGAAGCGCCTGATCCCGTAGAACAGCTCCAGCACGAACGGGGGCAGCCCACGCGTGCCCCGATCCTCGCGCCAGCGTTCGCGAACGATACGTTCATACCACTGGGCCGGATCGCGCGTGGAGGCGGGATCGCCTGTGGCCGGTGTGCCCACCCGCTGTGCCAGGGCGCTCCAGCGCTCCTCGCGCCAGCGCGCGATGTCGGCGCGGCTCGACGCTCCCAATGATGTCGCGCCCGGATCGTCCACAAGTGAGCCGGTGGTCGAAGCCAGGGCGCCACTATGCATGTTCTGTTCGGGGCTGATCATCGCCACTCCGCGGCCAATCGTCGGGTGATAGTCCAGTCCGGGTGTCATCGGCGGGAAATCCCGGACGGCATCAGGCTACAAACGGGTATGCGAGCGAGCCGATCGAACGTCCCACGAACACCGGCGTGCGCTGGATCGTCGTGGTCAACAATCGCCCCGGCTCGAGCGTGTCCGGGAGCAGGCTGGCGTCGGTGGCCGAGAAATAGGCGGGCCGCTCCTCACCGCCCCAGTGCACCTTGTATCTGCGCAGCGAGGTGTTGTGCAGGTCGGTGATCCCGAAGTCCATCGACCGCATCCCGCGGGCCACGAGATGCTCGAGCGCGGTCGCGAACGCCAGGTAGTTCGAGCGCAGGTCCCTCGTGGCGAGGTCGGACGCGCTGTACTTGAACGTGGCGTGATCCCTGCCGATCACGAAGATCGCATTGGACACGAGTTGCTCTCGCAGATATACGCCGATGGTCAGCGCCATGTCCCGCTCGTGCAGCTCCCACACCCGCGACCAGTAGCGACGCGGCTGGGTCGGCGCGCCGAGCCTGCTGCGCGACTGCGCGATGAGATCGAGGTTGGCGCCCATGAACTCCGCGCGCGAGAGGAGCGGTCGCGCCGTCAACTCGGCCTTGCGCGCGAGGTTGATGTTCTGGCGGGTCTTGCGCTTGGCGCCGCGCAGTACACCCTCGACGCCATCGGTGAGATCGAGCACCTGCACCGTGCCCACCTCGCGCGAGACCCACCCCGGCAGGGCCGCGTGCGTGCGCAGGAGGATCGACTCGCCGCCGGCCCGCTCCGCCACCGTTCTCAGCAGCTCATCGCGGTGCGACTCACCATCGGCCACCGGCTCGAGCGTGTCGGTGAAGGGCAGGGCTGTCCAGCGCCTGCGCCACGGCAGCTTGCTGGCGATCATCGGCAGGCCGGCCAGGATCGCGCCTGAGGAGTCGGTGAGCGCCACGATCCGCGCGTCCAGCCGGTAGGCGCCCACCAGCGCCTCGATCCACGCCGGGTGCTGCAGCGGCGAGGTTGCATGCTCGGCGCTGAACGCGCGCCACTGCTCGCTTGCGGGGGAGAGCACGGAGAGACTGGATGCGGCGGTCATATGGTCCAAGGATCGGCTCATGTTCAGGATAAAACGATGTCGCCGCGCCCCATCTTGCAGCCCGCGGCGGGCCCGCTTGGGTTTGAGCCACCAAGCCCGTGCAAAAGGACCGCAAAAAAACCGCCGCCGCCGGTTCGTTGCTTGCTCGGATGGGATTTGCACTCGCACTACGCGAACTGTCGAGACACCGAAAGCTGCTGGCGCTCGGAGTGCTCGTCGCCGCGATCGCCACGATCCTGAGCGTCTATCGCCTCGATGGCACGACGCTGAAGTCGCGCTCGCTGCAGTACTCCAGCGCGAGCACGCAGGCGCTGGTCGACGCCTCCTCGTCGGTGCTCGGCAACCTCTCCCAGTCCTCCGAAGACCTGAGCGCGCGCGCCGCGGTGTACGCCAACTTCATGGCCAGCCCCGCGGTGCTCGATCTGGTCGGCAAACAGGTGGGGCTCTCCGGCGAACAGCTCTACGCCGCCGGACCGGTCAACGCCAATCAGCCGCGCGTGGTGCAGGAGCCCACGGCGCTCAAGCGCAACGTGGAGATCACGGGCGAAACAACCCCGTATCGCCTGAACTTCGAAAGCCAGGCGGGCCTCCCGACGATCAACATCTACTCCCAGGCTCCCACCACCCCTCAGGCGGTCGCGCTGGCGAACGCCGCCGTTGTCGGCCTGCAGCGCTACGTGACCAAACTGGAGAGCGAAGACAGGGTCCCAGCCTCCTCGAAGATCGAGATCCGCCAGCTCGGTCCGGCCAACGGCGCCGTGGTCGACAGCGGTATCAGCAAGCAGCTTGCGGTGATGGTGTTCCTCGCGGTCCTCCTGTTGTGGTGCGCGCTGATACTCGTCGGATCGCGGTTCCGCGGGGTTTGGCGCGAAAGCGCCGCGCTTCAACGGGACGCCGAGGACAACGCCCGGACTTCCGAGGGCAACGCCCTGACGGCCGACGCGGACGAGGAGGCGGCCGAGCTGTTGGTGCACGCGCCATACGGCGGCCGTGCCCGCAACCTCGGGGGCGAAGGCGCGCTGCTCGACCTTCCCTCCGCCCGCGAGCTCGACCGCCCGGCGATGCCGGCGCGGAGCATGCGGTGAGCGGCTCGCCCACCCAGCCCGCAGGGTAGTCATGAGCGGAGCAACCGTCGCGGACCGGGCCGGACGCGTCTCGCGCCTGCCGCGGCGAGGAGCTGTGGCCGAGCCGCTGCCGGCGGCATCCGATATGCGAGTCACGCCGGCGCGCGATGCCTTTCCCCATACGCGGCGCCCCCTGCCCTGGTTTCTGGCGGGCTTTGTGGCCATGGTGTTCCTGGTCCCGATCGACTCGAGCGAACTGAAGGTCAACGTCGGGGTCGATTCCCATCCCGACCGCCTCGCTGTGATCGTGCTCGTCCTCGCGTGGCTGTGGTTTGGGGGCGACCAGCGGGCGTTCATCCGCACGCGGCGGTCAAAGCTGTTCGTCGGCGCCGCCTGCGCGTTTCTCGCGGTGGCCGTCACCAGCCTGCTGCTCGACGTCGGGCGGATCGTCAACCTGGGCGACTTCCATCTCGCGGAGAAGCGCTTCGCGCTGCTGGGCTCGTTCCTGGTGGTTGCGTGGTTCGCGCTCACCGCGCTGCGGTTCGAGGACGTGCGCGGCTTCGCGACCTTCCTGATCGGGCTGGCCACCCTGATGTCGATCGGGATGCTCTACGAGCGCCACACGGGCTACAACATCTTCTACGAATGGAGCCGCACGATTCTGCAGCCGATCGCCAGCGTCAACGCCTCGCCGACCGTGATTCATCCAGCGCTCGGCACCGAAGGCCGCGTGAACGTGGTGGGTCCCACCCAGCACGGGCTGGCGGCCACAACGATGCTCGTGGTGGTGATGCCGTTCGCGCTGGTGCGCGTCCTGGACGCCACCTCGCGCCGATCCTGGTGGCTGAACGCGGCGGCCTTCGCGCTGATGGTCGCCGGGGCGCTGGCGACCGATCGCAAGACGGCGCTGGTGGTGCCTGTGGCGGTCGTCATCTACATCGCCTGCTACCGACCCCGCCAGGTGCTGCGTTTGGCGCCGGTGGGGATCGTGGTGCTGCTCGGCCTGGTGCACGTTGCCTCGCCGGGAGCGCTCGGGACCGTCTTCGACGTGAGCTCCGCCACGCGGAGCGACTCCACGACCCATCGCGCCGGGGACTTCAGCAACGTGGCGCCCGACGTGATGGCGCATCCGGTGCTGGGGCGCGGCTTTGGCACGCTCGACCCCGAAAAGCCGGCTCAGTTCCGGATCAACGACAACGAGTACATCGACGAGATCTGGCAGGTCGGCGCCGTCGGGCTGCTCGCGTTCATGTGGATGATCCTCGCGCCGGTCGTCATCGCGCGATCGGCGATCCGCACGCGCGGACCGACGATCGCCTCGCTCGCCCTGGCGACCTCGGGCGGGTGCGTCGCCTTCTTCGTCGTCTGCGCGCTGTTCGACGCCCTGTCGTTCGCGCAGGCCCCCTACATGTTCTTCCTCGTCGCCGCGCTGACCACGATCGCCGCCGCCGGCCCCGAGGGGAACGTGCCCTCCAGCCGTCAGCTGGCTGAGCGCCTGGCCAGGAGACGGGCCCAGGGCGCGGCCCAGCGCGCCATGTTGGATCAATATCGATGAGGGCACCGGGCTCCGGGCCTCCTCGGGGTGCGTAGTGCGATGCCCCGGCGCGCTCGTGGGGTAGCACCAAGCCCTCGAGGGGAGCGCGGCCGATAGACTCACGCGCCAGGGCCGTCCCCAAGAATCTCGACCGCCGCCATGTTCCACGAGTCTCCCGTCGGAGCGATGTCGTTGAGCGTGACGGTTTCGCCGAGGGGCCCGGTGACAGCTCCCTCGAACTGCGACCAGAACGTGTCTCCGGTTTTGGTGTCCAGATACTGATGGAGCATCACCTGGTTGGAGCCGAGCGTGCGCGCGGTGGCGGTGTCCCAATCGTTGCCGACCGCGTAAACCAGCGATCCTTCTTCGGTCGTTTTGAGCGACACGCTCGGCGCTCCACTCGCCGCGCCGGCCGCCGCGGTGGCGCCGACGCCGTCCGACATCTGCACCGAGATCACCGTCAGCGACTGGTCATAGCCGCCCGCTTTCGGAGTGGAGGTGACGGTCACGTTGCTGAGCTGGTTGGCCGCTGTGGCCGTCCAGATCTCCGCGTCGCCCGATTGGGAGTTGGCGCGCTTGACCAGTTTCCAGGTCAGCCCCGCCCCGGTGACCGTCGCTGACTGTTTGGCGGCTCCCGCCGGCCCGTCGGAGGACACGAACGCGAACAGCTGCTCCCCCGCTTCGGCGGTGGTGAAGCTCTGTGTGGTGACGGCGCCGTGGCCGTTGACGCTGACGGTGGCGTCCACCACGAAGCACGGGCCTTCTTCGGCCGGATTCTGCACGGTCACGGTCACGGGCGTGGAGGCGCCGGTGTTGCCCGACGCGTCGGTGGCCTTGGCCGTGAGAGTGTGAGCGCCGTTGCTTGCTTCGGCGGTGTTCCAGCTGACAGCGTACGGCGAGGCGCTCACCGGCGCGCCCAGCGGTTTGCCGTCGAGGTAGAACTGCACCGAGGCGACGGCGACGTTATCGCTCGCGGTGGCGCTCACCTGCCTGGTGGCGGAAACCGTTGCGCCGGCCACCGGATTGACGATCGCGACGGTTGGGGGTTCGGTGTCGGCGCCTTCTTTGCCCGACCCTTCCGTGACGGTCACCGGAACGTCGGGGGCGGTGCCGATGAACCCGTTTCCGTCGGTGGCCTGCGCGCTGAGGAAGTGCTTGCCCGGCGGAGTGCCTCCCAACGGCCAGTTGAGCGTGTAAGGAGGTGTCGTGACGGGCGCACCGATCGGCTGGCCATCCAACAGAAACTGGACTGAGGCGATTGGCGCCGGTCCGGTGGCGCTCGCACTCAGGGCAGCCGTCCCCGAGACGGTGGCTTCGGCGGCCGGGCTCGTCAGCGTCACGGTCGGCGGGGTCGAGCTGGGGTGTGTCTGTTCGAGCACCGTCACGGTATTACCTTCGATCGAAACCTTCGTGTCGGTGATGTCGTTGGCGGTGTTGGACTGCGCGAGGTAGTGGTCTGGATCGACCTCGCCGCGCAACCAGTAGGTCCCGTTCGGGATACTCGAGATCGGGATTCCCTCCCCGCCGTCGGTGGCGTCATACTGGTCGCCCCACCCCACGCTCAGACCGAGCGTGCCTTCGGGCGAGAGGCAGTCGGGGTCGCCGGGGTATTCGTTGTTGGCGGGCGTGTTGGGCACTTCGCCAACGTATGTGTCGGAAGTCATGCAGAACAGGTCCTTCGGGCTCGTTTCCACGAGGCTGCCGATCCCACCGCCGGAGGCCACCTCGTAGAGGGCGAACTTGTCCAGCGGGAAGTTGTAGTCGCTCGGCGGAGCCCAGATCATCGGCCCGACGATCGGGACGGTATGGGCAAACTTCCACACCCCCGGGCTGGGCATCGTGTAAAGCGCCTGATAACCCTGAGAGATGCCGGTTTTTGCGTTGTACGCGGGGCGAATCTCAAACGGGCCCGCGCCGGCGTTCTCGGTGATGTGGGTGAACTCGAGTGTCCTGGTGCTCCCCGAGTGCACGATCGCGATGGCGCCCGTGGGCATCAGCACCTGCAGGTCGGGGTAGGCGATCGGCGCCGCGGTGGGCGTGACGGCGTTGGAGGGTTCTGAGGCCGGCCCGGAGCCGGTTGAGTTGACCGCGGTAACGGTGAACGTGTATGTGCTGCCGGCGGCGAGTCCCGTGATGGTGGCGCTGGTGGCCGGCGGAGCGCCCGCGATCGTGGTCGTCGTCTGAGCGGCCGATCCGATATAGGGAGTAATTACGTAGCTGCTCGGCGCTCCCCCGCCGGCCGGCGCGTTCCATTTCAGGCTCGCCGATCCGGCGCCGCCACTCGCCACCACACCGGTGACCTGGCCTGGCAGGGCGGGTGGTGAGGTAGGTTCGAAGTCGACGTCCACCCAGTAGTTCGTCGCTTTGTAGGTGCTGGTGGGGAATGCGCTCGTTTTGCCATAAACGTAGACACCGTCGGCGCTGAGCGAGTTGGCGAGCGCGGTGAGCGGCGGGCTGCTCACGCCGGCCGAGGCGAATCCGGAGGCCGTGTCGGAATAGTGGCCTTTGGGCGCCAGATAGGCCGCGACGTAGGTCGTGTGCGCGGCGATCGCCACAGGTTTCGAGAAGCTGACCTGCTGCCAGCCCGACGCCGTCTCGCCCGCGAAGGTGGCGGAGCCGAGCAGCGTGCCACCGGCGCTCCACAGACTGCCGACGTGAGTGCCGGTATTGGCGGCCGCCTTGTAGAAGCGGACACCGGTCACGCTGCCGGGCACTTCGGAGGAGAACTTCACACCAAGCTCAACCGAGTTGCCGTCCCCCGAGTCGATCGTCGCCGGCGTGGCGGAGCCGAAAATCGTGTCCGGCGTCGCGGCCACTACGCCTGCCGGAAATGATAATGCCGCCACCGCTAACGCGACCACCACCGTCATCGCGGAACAACGCTCTCGTCTCTTCATTCCGTCCCCCAGTTGTTCCGTCGAAGTGGCCGGCCGGCGACCAGCCCAAAATGAATTGGCTATGTTACACAAATTATGGCTCAAGTGTGGAGTCGTGGCACCGCCTTGGCGGCAAACTTGGCGCCAATCGTACATGACGCCGCGACTGTCAGCACTCGGCCGGCGGCAAGCGGGACGAATATGGTGGGCTGTCCGTAGTAAGCACCACAGTACGCGGTGCGACCGGCCACATCGAGTTGCGTGCGATTACGGATTTTCGTCCTGACACTCGCAAAGTCGAGCGACTCGACAGCCAGGGTGACGAAGCGCTTGGCACCCACCGGCCGATAGATGCAGGTCGGGCCGAGCGGCGCCTGCACCGGGGGCTCGATCGCCTTGCCGAGGATGACCCGCGCCTGCCCGCGGGACACCAGCGCGCAGGGATTGCCAGCAGTGCTGGCCTGGTGGCCGACATCGGCGCGACTGGGATTGTCATCGTTGCTTTCCGCGCCGCCGGTTCCGTGCTGGGGCTTATGGACGATCACGCCGCTGCTGACAGGATCGGGGCGAGCTCGTCTGGTTCGATGAGCCCTGGATCTAGTGAGCGCATTGCGAGCAGCGCCGGCGGCGGCGTTCTGAGCGTCACCTGCGGCCGCGCTCTGAGCGTCACCTGTGGCCGCGCTCTGGGCGTCACCGTCGGCCACGCTCGTGGCGGTGGTCGTCGTGGCAGAGGGCGTCGAGGATGAGGAGCCACAGGCCGCGAGCAGCCCCACCACGAACACGAGCGCGATGGCGCAGAGCGGCCTGAGGCCGGGTTGGAAGCGAGCAGACATCAGGCGGTGGGTTCGAACTCGACGTCCACCCAGTAGTTGGTGGCGTTGAAGCTGTTGCTTGGGTACGCGCTCACGGCGCTGTAGAGATAGACACCGTCGGTGCTGATCGAATTCGCCAACGCGGCCAGCGGCGGGTTGCTCACACCGCCGGGCGAGAATCCCGACGGCGTGTCGGAGTAATGCCCGTTGGGCGCCAGGTAGGCGGCAACGTAGGTGGTGTTGGCGGCGATCGCGACGGGAGAGGAGAAATTGACCTGCTGCCAGCCGGAGGCTGTCTCGCCTGTGAATGTGGCGGAGGCGAGAAGCGCGCCGCCGACGCTCCACAGACTGCCGACATGCGCCCCGGTGTTCGTCGCGGCCTTGTAGAAGCGGATGCCGGTGATGTTGCCGGCGACCGCGGAGGTGAACTTCACGCCGAGCTCGACCGACGAGCCGTCGCCCGAGTCGATCGTCGCCGGAGTGCCGGAGCCAAAGATCGTGTCGGGTGTGACGACCGTGGAGGTTGGGGTGACGGCATTTGACGCTTCCGAGGCCGGCCCGGAGCCGGCGGAGTTGGAGGCGGTGATGATGAACGTGTAACTGGTGCCGTTTGTCAAACCGCTGACGGTTGCGCTGGTCGCCGGTGGTGTCCCGACGACGGTCGTGGCCGCCTGCGCTTCAGCGCCGATGTAGGGCGTGATCGTGTACTTGGTGGGCGCCCCTCCGCTCGACGGCGCATTCCACGTCAGGCTCGCCGACCCGTTGCCCGCGGTGGCGGTGACGCCGGTGACCTTGCCGGGCGCGGTGAGGGGCACGGGTTCAAAGTTGACGTCCACCCAGTAGTTGGTCGCGTTGAAGCTGTTGTTGGGGAACGTGCTGGACGCGCTGTAGGCGTAGACCCCATCCGCGCTGACCCCATTGGACACAGCCGCCAGCGGCGGGCTGCTCACACCGCTCGCCAACCCCGCGGAGGTGGCCGAATAGTGACCTTTCGGCGCAAGATAGGCAGCCACATAGGTGGTGTTGGCCGCGATCGCCACAGGCGTCGAGAAGTTGACCTGCTGCCAGCCCGACGCGCTCTCCCCCGTGAAGGTGGCCGACGCCAGCAACGTCCCGCCCGCGCTCCACAGGCTGCCAACATGCGTGCCGGTGTTCGTGCTCGCCTTGTAAAAACGCACACCGGTGACGGTGCCCGACACTTCGGAGCTGAACTTCACACCAAGCTCAACCGAGCTGGTGTCCCCCGAATCGATCGTCGCCGGCGTCGCCGAGCCGAAGATCGTGTCAGGCGCCGGCCCCGTGGCGGTCGGCGTCACGGCGTTGGAGGGTTCGGAGGCCGGCCCGGAGCCGGCGGGGTTGGCCGCGGTGACGGTGAACGTGTAGCTGGTGCCGGCGGCGAGCCCGGTGATCGTTGTGCCGGTGGCCGGCGGGGTACCGGTGATCGTCGTCGCGGTCTGTGCGGTCTGGCCGATATAGGGAGTGATCGTGTATTTGGCGACCGGACCACCGGTTGAGGGGGCGGTCCAGGTCAGGTTCGCCGACCCCGCGCCGGCGGTGGCGGTGACGCCCGTGACTTTGCCGGGGGCAGTGAGAGGCGTGGGTTCAAAGTTGACGTCCACCCAGTAGTTGGTCGCGTTGAAGCTGTTGTTGGGGAACGTGCTGGAGGCGCTGTAGGCATAGACCCCGTCCGCGCTGAGCCCGTTGGACACAGCCACCAGCGGCGGGCTGCTCACACCGCTCGCCAACCCCGCGGAGGTGGCCGAATAGTGACCTTTCGGCGCAAGATAGGCCGCCACATAGGTGGTGTTGGCCGCGATCGCCACAGGCGTCGAGAAGTTGACCTGCTGCCAGCCCGACGCGCTTTCACCCGTAAACGTGGCCGACGCCAGCAACGTCCCGCCCGCGCTCCACAGACTGCCAACATGCGTGCCGGTGTTCGTGCTCGCCTTGTAAAAACGCACACCGGTGACGGTGCCCGACACTTCGGAGCTGAACTTCACACCAAGCTCAACCGAGCTGGTGTCCCCCGAATCGATCGTCGCCGGCGTCGCCGAGCCGAAGATCGTCTCAGGCGCCGGCCCCGTGGCAGTCGGCGTCACGGCGTTGGAATGTTCGGAGACGGGCCCCGAGCCATTGGGGTTGGACGCTTGGACCGTAAACGTGTAGCTGGTGCCGTTGCTGAGTCCGGTGATCGTGG
The DNA here is from genome assembly GCA_963833205.1 of uncultured Solirubrobacterales bacterium. Lineage (GTDB taxonomy): Bacteria > Actinomycetota > Thermoleophilia > Solirubrobacterales > Solirubrobacteraceae > Palsa-744. Next base: position 195,958 of record CAWHWZ010000006.1, read on the forward strand.
CACTGGTGGGCGGCGGGGTACCGCTGATTATCGTGGCGGTCTGAGCTTCGGAGCCGATGTAGGGGGTGATCGTGTACTTGGTGGGCGCCCCTCCGCTCGACGGCGCATTCCACGTCAGGCTCGCCGACCCGTTGCCCGCGGTAGCGGCGACATTCGTGACCTGGCCCGGCGGCGTGGAGGCCGGCGCGAATACCGGATCCACCCAATAGTTTGTTCCCTGGTAGCTGTTGGTCGGAAATGTGCTCGTGGCGCCGTAGGCATACAGGCCGTTGGCCGAGACAAACGACCCACCCACGGGTTCCGCGCTTGCGGAGACGGCGTGCAATGGTGGGCTGTTCAGGATGTTGCCGCCGGTCGGAGGCGGGGTGTAGAAGTAGTAGGGAGAGTCGGCGTAGTGACCGGAGGGGTCGAAGTAGGAGACGACGTAGGTGGTGTTCGGGAGGATTGCGACCGGTGTGGAGAAGTTGACCTGCTGCCAGCCGGATGCCGTCTCGCCGGTGAATGTCGCGGTTGCCAGCCGTTCGCCACTCGCGCTCCAGAGGCTGCCCGTGTGCGTGCCGGTGTTCGCCGCCGACTTGTAGAAGCGTACGCCGGTCACGGTGCCGAACGTTTCGCTGGTGAACTTCATCCCGAGCTCTACCGACCCCGTGTCCCCCGAGTCGGGCTCCGGCGGCGTGACGGCGGATCCCCAGATCGAGCAGGGACAGGATACTTTTATCTGCACGCCCGCAGCGGGGCTCTCCAGATTGGAGCTGTCGTCGACCGCGCGCGATTTGATTGTCGTCGCGGGATAATCGTTGACCGCCCATTTGTATGACCATTTGACCGACTGTTCAGCCGGAGTGCTGAGCGTCGCCGGATGCCACGTCGCCCCGTTGTCGGTGGAGACTTCCACGCCGGCCACGACTCCGCCGCCGGCGTCGCTTGCCGTGCCGGTGATCGTCGCCGAGCTCCCGTCCTGGAGCGTTTCACCGGCTGTGGGTGAGGTGATCGCCGAGGTCGGGGGGGTGGTGTCGGTGGACTGCGTAGCCGCGACGAGCCCTTTGAGCAGCGATCCCGGCTGCACGCCCATTTCGGCGAGGAGATTGACCGTAAACTGCTCCACGTTGGGATCCGGCGGCGGTGCGCCCGGGTCGGTTGAAAACACGTTCCACTCATTTTCGTTTTCAAGGCCCCACGACCACTGCACGGTGCCGGCGCCGAACACCAGCGCCCCGCTGGGCGCCCGGTAGAGCGTGAGGTGGTGGGTGGCGGTGACTTCGTCGTTGAGGACCGTGCCGTAGTCGGTGAATGCCTGCAGTTCGCCCACCGTCGTCGAGGAGAGATCGAACTCACCCGCCGGCCGGAAGCCGTTGTCGACGTCCTCATCCCACTCGTAGCCAAGCATGTCGGCTTCCGGAGCGAGGATCAGCGTCTGCCCGGATTTCAGCCCGGCGACGGCCGTGTTGCGCCACATCCGCAGCTTGCCATACTGGGCCGGCACGGTGATTTCACTGGACCCCGAGTTGACCTCGAACTGCTGGCCCGACAGAGCGTTCTCCGGCTTGCCGCCATCGGCGTGGGGACTGCGCGGATCCCGCCACGCGCCCGTCCACGTCGGCGGGTCCTTCGGGTCGACCGGCCCTTCGAAGTGCGTCTCCTTGTAGGTGGTGAGCGTTCGGTAGGGCGTTTCCGTGCCGGCGGTGCTCGGCCCCCAGCGTGTCTTCCAGAACAGCTCGTTGGCGCTGAAGAACGCAAGGTTGACGCCGGCTTCGCGGGCGGCTTCCACGTTCGCGCGCTGACCCGCCGACCAATACTCATCGTGGCCGCTGGACATGAAGATCTGGTGGTTCTTCAAGAGCGCGCCGTTCTGATCGACCGCGGCATCGCTCGTGTAGCTGACGTTGTAGCCGTTCTCTTCCAGCCAGCGCATCATCTGGTATTCGGCGTACCAGAGAAACGACGCGCCCCCGTCGGTGCTGAGCGCGCCATCGAACGGCCGGTTGTAGGAGACGGCGTAGGCGCCCTTGTAGGCTTTGGGTTCACCGGGGGGACAGGAGACCGTGCACGTGTAGAGGCTGTTGCCGCCATAGGCGTTGTAGGCCTCCCAGGTGGCGTCGGAGGTCTGCAGCAGGATCGGCGAGTGGCTGGCGTCGTTGCGCACGACAAAGATGATCTGGCTTTTCCCGCCAGTATCCGAGCGCGTGAGCAGCGCAAGGTAGACCCCCGAGACGGCGTTGCTCGGCACCGCCCATTGCGCCGAGACGCCCCAGTTGCCGCAGTCGATCAGCCCGGTCGAAACTTCCTTTTGGCAGGCCGGCTGGGCCTGCGGCAGTTTCGCGGTTGGCGTGATCGAGGTGACCACGTGGGCGCCGTCACCGCCGTAATAGCCCAGCCGCAGGATTTCGATTTTATATGCGCTCGCCGGGGTGTTTATCTTGAACTGCTCGGTTTCGCCCGCATTGACGCTCATCGAGGTGGCGAAGCCCTGGATCGTCGTATCGCCAATGCCATTCACCTGCCATTTGCTTTCCGGATCGCCGGGCAGCGCGTTCTCGCACACAATCGGGTTGGCCGCCGAGGCGCAATTGTCTTCCGCTTCCGCCGCCGCGCTCGCGGGGACGATTGACGAGAGCAGGAGGGCGCCCGCCGCAACCACGGGCGCCAACAGGCCCAGCCTGCAGCTCAGTTGTCTCACCATGCTCCCTTCGTGCTCAGCACCGCGGGCACGGTGCGGATGATCAGCGCGACGTTCAGCAGCAGCGAACGGCGACGGATGTAGTCGACGTCGAGGCGCACCATCTCCTCGAGCGTCACGTTCGAACGGCCACTCACCTGCCACAGGCCGGTCACCCCGGGCTTCACCTCAAAGCGCGCAAACCAGTGCGGCGGATACTGCTCCACCTCGTAGGGGATCGGGGGCCGCGGCCCGACGAGCGACATCTCCCCGCGCAGCACATTCCACAGCTGGGGCAGCTCGTCGAGGCTGGAGCGGCGCAGCAGGCGCCCGCAGCGCGTCACCCGCGGATCCTTTGTCATCTTGTAGCGGGGACCCGGCGCCTGCGGCTTTGGCGTCTCACCGCTGATCAGCTCGGTCACGAACTCGCGGTGCTGGTCGTGCGCGACGCCGTCGTACATGGTGCGGAACTTGTTGACCATGAACGGTTTGAGCTCGCGCCCGATGCGCTGCTGGCGAAAGAGCGCGGGCCCGCGCGAATCCAGCCGGATCGCAAGCGCGATCAGGCCGAGCAGCGGGGCGAGCACGACGAGCAGAATCGCCGATCCCACGATGTCCAGCGCCCGGCAGCTGGCGTCCAGCAGCCGATTTGCGTGTCGCGGCGCAGCACGCAAGGCCGGGTGTGACGACGCCGCGTGTGCGCCGATCTCCCCCCGTGCGCGCGCGGTGCGCTCATCGATTGCACTAGCCGACACAGCAGAAGAAACGGCCATCGGTGAACCGGGCTTGCAGGCCTCGTTGAACAAAATTCTCACGCCGCTTGTACATGCAGGGTCTCTGCGAGAGAGTCGATTACACGGTCCTGCTCCTCGTCGGTGAGGTCGGGGAACAGCGGCAGCATCAGGGTCTCGCGCGTCGCGGCCTCGGTGTGAGGCAGGGCCGCACGCGTCGCGGCCTCCGTGTTGGGTGGAGCCGCGCGGCCGCCAGTTTCGAGCGACTCGGCATAGGAAGCTTCCTCGTGAATCGCCATCACCCCGCGACGGGTGGCGATACCGTCGCGCAGCAGGCTGCGCATCACCCCGGTGCGACCGACGGGGGCGCCGGGACGGACACGCACGCAGTAGGACTGCCACGTCCGCTGCGCGTACGGCGGGTCATACGGCGCTTGCAGGTAGGGGATCCGCTCGAGCGCCTCGCTGTAGCGCTCGGCGAGCTGGCGACGGCGCTCGAGGATCCAGTCGAGCTCACGCAGCTGGCAGAGCCCGAGCGCCGCCTGCATATCGGTCATGCGGAAGTTGAAGCCGCGTTCGGGATAACCCTCGATCACAACGTCCTCAGCCGTGTGGCGAGCCAGATCGGAGGTGTCCATGCCGTGTGCGCGCAACCGCCGCAGCCGTTCGGCCACAGCGGGATCCTGCACGGTGATCATGCCGCCCTCGCCGGTGGTGATCACCTTGCGGGGGTGCAGCGAGAAGCAGGCCAGCGACGGCAGCGAGCCGATCGGCCGCCCCTTGTACAGGGCCCCGATCGCGCAGGCGGCATCCTCGACGATCGCAACCCCGTGGCGCTCGCCGAGCTCGAAGAACGCGTCCATGTCAGCGGGCAGGCCGACCTGGTGGACCGGCATGATCGCCTTCGTGCGGGGGCCGATCGCGCGCTCGGCAGCGGCCGCGTCGAGGTTGTAGGTGCGCGGATCGATGTCGGCGAAGACGGGCTGAGCGCCGCAATGCCAGACGGCGTTGGCGGTGGCGATGAACGACAGCGAGGGGACGACGACCTCGTCGCCGGGGCCCACGCCCGACACGTGCAGCGCGAGCGCGAGGGCCGTGGTGCAGCTCGTGGTGGCGACCGCCGCCGCCGCGCCCATGCGCGCCGCGAACGCCTCCTCGAACTCTCTCACCCGCGGACCCTGTGAGACCCAGCCCGAGGCGATCGCCTCAGCCACCGCGGCACCCTCCTCGCCGGTGAGATGCGGACGCGTGATCGGTATTTCGCTCATTGGGAAGCCTCTGGCGTGAATTGGGAAGTCTCTGGCATGACGTGAGGCGCAGGGCGTCTCATAACGCGGGCTGTGGGTTTCTCATGACGCGGCGGCGGCGAGCGCGACCGGCGCGGTGCCGTTGGCACGTTCGATACGCCACCAGTCGACAAGTCGCCGCAGTCCCTCCTCGAGGCCGATCGCGGCGTCGAAGCCCAAGAGATCGTGCGCAAGCGTCGTGTCGGCGAGCCGCCGCGGGACCTTGTTGACCGAGCGCTCCGGCCCGAACTCGACGGCCACGTCCGAGCCCATCGCCTCGATCAGCAGGTGGGCGAGCTCCAGCAGGCTGGTCTCGGTGCCGCTGGCGACGTTGAACACCACGTCGCTCGAGTCGATCGTCGCGGCGAGCAGGTTGGCGCGGGCGACGTCGTCGATGTGGACGAAGTCCATCGTCTGCGAGCCGTCGCCGAGGATCAGCGGTGCTTCTCGGGACTCGATCCGCTCCATCCAGCGCACCAGCACCTCGGTGTAGACCCCGTGAATGTCCATCCGCTGGCCGTAGACGTTGAAATAGCGAAGCGCCACATAGTCGAGACCCTGCATCGCGTGGAAGCTGCGCAACAGGCCCTCGTTGAACGTCTTGGCGGCGCCGTAGAGCGTGTCGTTGGCGTAAGGGTGGTGGGACTCGTCGGTGGGGAACGTCTCGGCGAGGCCATATATCGAAGCCGAGGACGCAGCAACGACTCTGCGCACGCCCTCGTTGAGCGCGGACTCGATCACGTTGTAGGTACCGTCAACCATCACTTCGAGGCCGAGACGTGGTTCGGCGGCGCACTGCGTGATCCGCAAGGCGGCCTGGTGAAAGACCACGTCGATGCCGCGCGTGAGCTCGGCGACCAGCTCGCGATCGCGGATGTCCCCCAAGACAAACCGGACGGGCCCGTTGGCGAGCGCCCAGGCGAGGTTCTCGCGGCGGCCACGCACGAGGTTGTCGAGCACGACGATCTCGCTGGCGCCGGAGCGCACCAGCTGGTCGGCGATGTTCGAGCCCACAGCGCCCGCGCCGCCGGTGATCAGCGCCCGCTGGCCGGACATGGTGACGACTCCCATGGCCAGTAAACGATCCCCGACCGCTCGATTTTTCGTGCGAGATGATTGTCGTGCGCCGCACCACGCCCGATCGCCGCAAAAACAAGCGTGCCGCGCACGCTGAAAGCTGCCGTGTGGACGGGAGAACCGCACCGGGTGATTCGTTGCTTGCGATGGAATGCCCAGACCATCCATCTCAGCTGTCGTAGCCGCCTACCAGGCCGAGGAGTGGATCGCCGAGACCCTGGAGTCGATCCTTGGCCAGACTCGTCCACCCGAGGAGATCGTGGTGGTCGACGACGGCTCCACCGACGGCACCGCGCGCGAGCTCGAGCGATTCGCCGGTAGAATTCGGGTTGTGCGACGGCCCAATGGCGGCTGTCCGGCGGCGTTCAACTCCGCCTTCGGCGAGGCGCGCGGCGACTTCGTCGCGATGTGCGGAGCCGACGACGTGTGGAAGCCACACAAGCTCGAGTGGCAGGCGCGGGCGATCCACACGTGTCCCGCCGCGGACGTGCTGTTTGGGCACGCCCTGCTGATTGGCCGTATCGAGGCCGAGCACTCACGCCCGCCGGGCGTCGGCCTACTCGACGGCGGCGCTTTCGGCGATGCGTTGTTCAGTGAATGCTGCGTGTGCGCATCGTCGGTGGTTATCAGGCGATCGCTGTACACGCGTCTGGGCCCGTTCGTGGAGGACTTCGGGGCCGACGACTGGGAGTACTGGTTCCGCTGTCTGCGCGCCGGCGCCCGCTTCTACTACGACGCGCGCCCCATGGTGAGCTGGCGCCAGCACGAGCACAACCTCACCCGCAAGACGGCTTGGATGAATGAGTGCGCAACTCAGGTGCGCCACTGGTACGCGGCGGACGTGAGCGACCGCGCGATCGCCGACGATCTCTTCAGAACGGCTCGCAGACTGGTCGACGAGGGAGACCCGCGCGCGGCCCGGCGGGCGTTGCGCGGGTCGCTGCGATACGGGCTCGACGACGTCTCCTCGCCCACCAACGCGCGGGCGCTGGCGTGGCTGGCGATCCTGGGCATGCCCGGGGGCGCACGTGAGCGCCTCGGCCAGACCCTGACCGGCGCCAGTCGCGCACTGGCGGACATGCGCGGCGGACGGCGTCCATCGCTGTCATGAAGCCGCCGACGATCAGCGCCGTCGTACCCGCCTACAACGCCGAGCGGTATATCGGCGAATCCCTGACGGCGATCCTCTCCCAGACCCGTCCCCCGGATGAGGTGGTTGTGGTGGACGACGGTTCCACGGACGCCACGCCGGAGGAGCTCGCGCGGTTTCGCGGCGAGATCCGCGTGGTGAGGCAGGACAATCGGGGTCACCCGGGGGCATACACCCGGTGCTGCGAAGAGGCGCGGGGAGAGTATGTGGCCAAGTGCGATGCCGACGATCTCTGGGAGCCCGACAAGCTGGCGCGCCAGGCCGAGGCGCTGCGCGACCATCCCGAAATCGACATCGCCTTCTGCGGCGCCCGGTTCTTCGGCGCACAGGAGGGCCCACGCTCGCCCTACCCCAGCCAGGGCGTGCTGGACAGGCGAGATTTCGCGCGGCGGCTGTACCGGGGAAATCCCGTGTGTTCCTCCTCCACGCTGATCAGGCGCCGCCTCGTGCGGGAACTTGGACCGTTCGTGGAACGGTTGCCATGCGAGGACTACGACTACTGGCTGCGCGCGCTCATAGCCGGCGCCACCTTCTTCTACGATCCACGCGTTCTCGTCCGCTACCGGGCCCACGCGCAACAGGTTTCGGGCAACGTGCTGAGAATGCACGAAGCGGAGTACGCGGTGCACCGCTGGCACGCCCGTGTGGTGGAGGACGCGCGACTCCTCCGCCGGGTTCAGGCGAACGACCTCTCGAACATCGCCCGGGCACTCAGCGACCAGCACCGAGGGCGTGAGGCGCGGGCAACGTTCGTGTCCTCGCTGCGCCACCGGCCGACGCTCCGCGTGCTGGCGTGGGTTCTGGTTCTGAGCGCCCCCGACCGCTGCGGCCGTCCGCTTGCCGATCGACTGGTCGCGATCAAGCGCACGTTGAATCCAGCGACCTTGCGATGAGCGCCGCGGCGGTGCCTGACGAATCGCCCACCGTGGCGGTGACTGAGGATTCGCCCACCGGGGCGATGCCTGACGAATCCCTCGCCGCGGCGGTGACTGACGAATCGCCCACCGGGGGGGTGACCGGCGATTCGCCAACCGCGCAGGAGCTGCGCACGGCGGCCGCGCACGGCATCCGTTGGTCGGCCATCTCCCGCCCGACGGTTGAGCTCATCCAGCTCGGCTCGATCGTCGTCCTCGCGCGCCTGATCCTGCCCGCCGAATTCGGGCGCTACGCGATCGCTCTGATCGCCCAGGAAGTCGCGTACCTGATGGTCGCCGGCGGGTTGAGCAGCGCCTTGGTTCAGCGCAAGACGCTGCGCCGCGAGCACCTTCAGAGCGGGATGGCGCTGGGGCTGCTGGCCGGCCTCGCGATGGCGGCGCTGACGCTGGTTGCCGCCAGCGTGATCGTCGCGCCGGTCTTTGGCGCTCGCACAGCGCTGTTCGTCCGGCTGATGGCGCCACTGTCGCTCGTTGCCGCGCTGAGCACAGTGCCGATGGCCATCCTGCGCCGCAGGATGGCCTTCCGACGTTTGAGCGAGATCGAAATGTTCGGCACACTCGCGCGCGCGGTCGTCTGCATCGGCCTTGCGCTGATCGGCCTGGGTGGCATGGCACTGGCGCTCGGCGTGCTGGTCGGCTCGCTGGCGACCGGGGTCGTCGCTTGGATCAGCGCGCCGCCGCCGCCGCCGCGGCTGGAACGCGAGGCCGCGCGCGAGCTGCTGAATTACGGTGTGCCGCTGTCGCTGGCCTCGATCAGCTGGATCGGCTTCAGCAACGTGGACTACGCCATCATCGGCGCGCGTTTGGGCGCCCTGCAGACCGGGTTCTACTTCCGCGCCTACACGCTGGCCGTGGAATACCAGAACAAGATCACCGTGGTGATGACCCAGGTGGGCTTCCCGGTGCTGGCGCGCTCGCACGATCAGACCGAGGCCAGCCAACTGTACCGGCAGATGGTGCGCCTGCTGACGATCACGCTCTTCCCGCTGCTGGTGCTGCTGGCGATCGCGGCGCCGGTGCTCGTTCCCTTCCTCTTCGGCCCGCGGTGGACCGCGGCGGTCGTGCCGGTGCAGATTCTCGCCCTGGGTGGAGCGTCGACCCTCGTGATCAACGCCGTGGGAACGGTGCTGATGGCCGCCGGCCGTACGCGGGCGCTGCTCGGCTACGGAGTGGCGCACTTCCTGGCATACGGGCTCACCGTGCTGCTGGTTGTGCGACTCGGCATCGTCGCGGTGGCGATCGACGCCGCCGTCGTGCACACGCTGTTTCTGCTCGTCGCCTACCGGCTTATGCTGAGCGGCTCAGAGGAACGCGCGCTGACGCGCCTGTGGAACGACGTCGCGCCGGCGACCGTCTCCTGCCTCGGGCTCGCCGCGGTCGCACTGCCGGCCAGTCTCGCCCTGACGGCCGCCCACGTGCCGGCGCTCCCATGGATGCTCGCGCTCGGGCTCATCGCCGTGCCGCCATACCTGCTGACCCTGCGCCTCTGCTTCCCCGCCACGTGGCGCACGCAACGCGCGGTGGTGGAGCGCATCCTGCCAGGGCACCACCATCCGCTGAGCGGCGTGAAGCGGCGTCTGGCGGCGGCCGGCGTGGGCTCATCCGCCTGACGCGGCCACGCCCCCGTCCGCCAGCGCCCCGATCACCCGCGCCGGGTTGCCGGCGGCGATCACGTTCTCGGGGATCGAGCTGCTCACGACGCTGCCGGCGCCGACGACTGAGTTGGCGCCGATGCTCACGCCCTTCAGGATCAGAACGCGGTCGCCGACGAATACATTCTCCCCGAGCTCCACCGCCCCCATCCGCGGTCGCCCGCCCCGGCGGCGGTCGGGGTGCAGCTCGTGGAAGTCGCTGTCGTAGATCGTCACCTCCGAGCCCAGCAGCGCGCGGGCGCCGATCGCGATCCCGGGCCCCTCGCTCTTGATGAAGGCGTTGTTGTTGATCTGCACGCCATCGCCGATCTCAATCGCCGACTCCGGCGTGGAGGCCTCCAGGTGGCAGTAGCCGCTGTAAAACGAGTTGGAGGTGGGCCAGCCAAACTCGACGCTCTCACCCAGCGCGATCGCCCCGGGACCGAGGAACAGCACCGGCTGCAGAACGATCGGGGAGCCGCTCACCCGGCGGCACGTCGAGAGCGCCCGGTACTTGAGGACTCGCGGACGCTGGACGAGCCGCTGCAGTTGTGAGGTTGCTCGCGGCAAGGCGCTCTCAGTCTGGCACTCTCAGCACAGCGCGACCTCGTCGCCGTCGCCGACCTGCAGGCGCAGGGCGCGCGGGATCGAAAAGTCGCGAAAGACGCGCGCGTGGCGCCCGACGATGCTCGCCACCAGGCGCCCGCCCACGTGCAGCACGCTTGCATCGTCCAGCACGATCGAGCGCTCGATCTCGGTTCCGTCGATGCGCACACGCTCACCGATTGAGGTGTGCGGGCCAATGTAGGAATCGGTTATCAGCGAGCCGGCGCCGATCATCACCGGCCCGACGATCACGCTCGAGCTCACGCACGCCGTGGAATGGATGACGACCGGCCCCTCGAAGCGGTTGCCGTCATAGGCGCTCGCGGCCGTTTCGGGGTCGAGCGCGTCGAGCAGCGCACGATTCATGTCGAGCAGGTCATGCCCGCCGCCGGAGAATTCGCGCCACCCACGCACAACCCGCACCTGAACACGACCGCCATCGCGCTCCAGGCGCTGCGCGAGCGCGGCAAGGTCGTACCGTTGCACGGGGCCTCCGAGCTTGGCGAGGCGTCGCAGGGCGCCGGCGGCGAACAGGCAGACGCCCGCAAAGCCGGGGGTGGCAGGCGTGGGATCGCTTGCGGAGGAATGAGTCACTGGCTGGGGCACCAGCCTGAGCCGCCTCGTGTCGCACCCACCGCCGTCGACGAGCAGCAGAGCGTCGACGGCCTCCTCGCTCAGCAGATCGACATACGGCGCCAGCGGCCGTCCGAGCAGCCCGTTGGCGCGATGCAGAACGCAGGGATCCTCTCCGACGAACTCCGCGGCGGCGAGCAGCGGATCGCCGCCCTCCTCCAAGCCGTCATCCACGAAATGGTGCACCGCCATCCCGGCCGACCCCTCGCGGGCGATGCACTCGCCAATCTCGCTCGCCGCATCGCTCGGGGCGACGACGGCGACGTCGACGACGCCAACCTCGTGCAGCGAGTCCAGCACGTGGCAGACGATCGGGCGGTTGGCCACTCGCTGCAGCGATGCGCTGCGAGTGGAACCAAGCCACGGCCCTGTCCACGCGGCGGTTTTCGAAACTGCGACGACCCCCTTGATGGACACGCCAAATAAAACGGATCGTGCCGGGCGGTTCTCGCGCGGGAGGGCCTACGCCGCGGCTTGCGCGAGCCGCGGAACAAGGGCGAGCGGCGCGCCGTTGTCGCGAATCGAGGCGGTGGCCATCTCGACCGCGGCGACGATCTCGATTCCGAGTGCCACGTTCGAGCGCGGTTCGGAGCCGGTGCGGATCGCGCGAGCGAAATCCTCCAGCTCCAGGCGCAGCGGCTCCTGCGGCTGCACGCGCGGACTGACCACATCGCCGGTGCGGTAGATCAGCTGGTGCTCGCCGAAGTTGGAGGGCGGTCCCACGTCCATGCCGCGGTCGTACACGCGCACCGGCTCGTCGGAGGCGGTGTCGTCGTACTGCACCATCCGCTTGCTGCCCACCACGATCATCTGGCGCATCTTGCGCGGCGCCAACCAGGAGAGCTGCACGTTGGCAGTGGCGCCGCCCGCGAAGGTGAGCGTCAGGAACGCCGTCTCGGGCACCCCCCGCGCGAACACGCTGCTGCCCGACGCGGCCACCTCGAGGATCGGCTGGCCCAGCCAGTACAGGAGAATCGAGAGGTCGTGCGGCGCAAGGTCGCAGACGACCCCGTCGCTCTGATACTTGCCGAGGTTCATCCGCGAGGAGGTGACGAAGTGGATGTCGCCGATGACACCGCTCTGAATCAGGTCGCGCACGGCGTTGACGGCCGGGCTGTAGATGAAGGTGTGACCCGGCATCAACACCAGGTCCGCATCCTCGGCCAGGTCGGCCAGCTCGTGGGCGTGGTCGAGGCGAGTGGCGAGTGGCTTCTCGACCAGCACGTGCTTACCCGCCTCCAACGCCCGTTTGACAAGCGGGTGGTGGGTTTGCGGCGGTGTCGCGAAGATCACCGCCTCGATCGCGTCGTCACACAGAAGCTCATCGAGATCGCCAATCGCGCGCGCCTGCGTATGACGCTGGGCGAGCATTCGCAATTGAGCTGGGTCGCGGTCGCACAACGCCCGCAGGTTAAACTCGGGGCGCTCGGCCAGGTTGCGCGCGAGATTGGGACCCCAGTAACCACAGCCGACAACCGCCGCGCCGATCGGCGCCGGCATGGGCACGATCCGTCCCGGGCGGCGCACCTCGCTCACCGAGGCACCCCAATCGCCACGTACTCCCGGGGTGGCGCCCCCGCCTGTGGAAGATGAGCCCATATATGTCATCAACGCGCTCCCTCGGGTCCGTCTTTTGTGAGCCCGTGGTTTGTGAAAGATGGGGTGTCTTTTGCGAAGTCCGAAACCGCTTCCACCACCTGCTCGAGCTCGGCCGCGCTCATCCCCGGGAAGATCGGCAGCGAGCAGATCCGCTCCGCCGCCGACTCGCTCACCGGCAGAGTGCCGGGGCCAAGACCGAGATCGGCATAGGCAGCGGTACGGTGGATCGGAACGGGGTAGTGCACACCGCTGGCGACGCCTCGTTCACCGAGGTGCTCGCGCAGGGCGTCGCGCTGCGCGCAGCGCACCACGAACAGGTGAAAGACGTGGTCGGCTTCCGGGAAGGGCAGGCGGACGGGATCGACCGCGCGGGCGTGATCCCGCCCCGCGGTATCCGGCGTCCCGTCCGCCGTCCCACTTCCCTCCCCCCCAGAAGGGCCGGAGAGCCGCTCACGCAGCGCCACCCCCAGGCGCCGGCGCTCGTCGTTCCAGCCATCGAGGCGTGTTAGCTTGCGCCGCAGCACCGCCGCCTGCAGCGCGTCCAGACGCGCGGTGGAGCCGACCACGCGATGGTGGTAGCGCGGGCGCTCGCCGTGGGCGCGCAGCAGCCGCACGCGATCGGCGAGCTCCGGCCGCGAGGTACTCACCGCGCCGCCGTCACCCCAGGCGCCAAGGTTCTTGGCGGGGTAGAAGCTGAAGCAGCCGAGCGCTCCCAGCGTGCCCACCCGCCGGCCGCGGTAGCGAGCGCCGTGCGCCTGGCAGGCGTCCTCGATCACCTCGATGCCCGCTTCCCCCGCCAGCGCGAGGATCGGGTCGAGATCGACGGTGGCGCCAAACAGGTGCACCGGAATCACGCAGCGCACGCGCGGGGTGAGCGCCCCCGCCACCAGCTCGGCGGTGAGCAGATGCGAGTCGGGGTCGACATCGACCGGCACCGGCGTGGCACCCACGGCGCTGACCGCCTCGGCGGTGGCGATGAAGGAGTTGGCGGGCACCACCACCTCGTCGCCCGGGCCGATCTCAAGCGCCCGCAGCGCCAGCGCGAGCGCCTCGGTGCCCGAGGAGACGCCGACGACGAAGTCGGCTTCGCAGTAGTCGGCGAACTCGCGCTCGAACGCCTCCACGTGGTGGCCGAGCGTGAAGGCGCCGTGCTCGGCCACTTCACGCACCGCTCCCAGCAGCTCCTCCAGCAGCGCCGGGTCGGCGTGGTCCATGCGGGTGAACGGCACCTGCCGGATCAGTGCGTCGCCGGGCGGGGGCGGGGGAGCAACCGGTGGGCGGGACAGTGTGGTGGGCATCGTTCCCTCGCTCAACATGTCGCCACGGCGGTCGCGGGCGCCGACTCCAGGCGGATCAGCTCCTGCTGAAGCGCCCGGCGGCCACGATGGTGCAGGCCGTGGATGGAGCTCTCCGAGCGACCCATCCGCTCGGCGATCTCCGGTGGAGTGAGCCCGATCATGTGGCGCATCACCACCACGTTGCGCTGCTCCTCGGGGAGCGAGTCGAGGGCCGCGCGCAGGTCGCGGGCGCGGTCGTGGGCGACCTCGTCCATGTGCGTGTCGGCCCCGTACACCTCTTCGGCGGGGATCGCGCGGCGACGCCGTAAATGGTCGAGCGCGACGTTGCGCGCCAGACGCAGCAGCCACCCCGAGAAGGGAATGCCGCGGTCGTCGTACTTGCAGATCACAGTGATCAGCTTCAGGAAGACGTGCTGGGTGAGGTCTTCGGCCTCCTTCTCGTCGCGCACGATGGAGCGCACGTAGCCGTACACGTTGTCGCAGTAGCGCACATACAGCAGCCGCAGCGCATCGCGATCGCCCTCCTTCGCCCTCGCAATTGCGAGGCGCACCTGGCGCATCGCCTCGGGCGACTCGTCGAGCGTGGTTTTGGCGCGCAGGCCGATGTGGGCGCTCTCGCGAGCTTGCTTATCCTTAATGTGCACGGAGGTTCCTCCATCCATGGTTTGACGATTCCGTTGCTTGCCCAACAAGAGAACGTGACCCGCTGGCTTCGGCCGACTGCGCCACCCATTCACGGGATCCGGCGGCTCGCCTCCTCTATATTTCCGGAGCCGGTCAGCACTGCCCTCGGGGCCGGTATGTCGTGACAGCGATAATGGGGAGCGAGGAGAGCGCTCACAATCGCCCATTGGTCGCGACTTTCGTTCACCGGCGTGAACGGCCGATCGGTCATCCTTCGGCAGACAGGCGTTCACCCCCATGAACGCCGCGATCCGCCATCCTTCGGTGGCCGTCGTAACGTCAAGGCCCCCACCGCCATCCTTCCGGAGCCCGCAACGTCCCCGGGAGGGACACCCATCCCTGCGCTCCGCGCCTCGGGATCGACACGCAAGGAGCCCCGCATGAGCGAGCACCCGCACTCCCGCCCGCAGCCCGACGAGGAGGATCCCTACGAGTCGCTGATGGCCCGCAGGGGAGCGCCCAAGCGCCGTTTCCCCGCCCGCGAGAGCGACCCGCGGCTGGCGTACGCGCTGGTGCACGACGAGCTGTTGCTGGACGGCGTGGCGCGCATGAACCTCGCCACCTTCTGCACCACCTGGGCCGAGCCCGAGGTGCTGAAGCTGCTGGCGGAGTCATTCGACAAGAACATCGTCGACAAGGACGAGTACCCCCAGACCGCGGAGCTGGAGACCCGCTGCGTGCGGATGCTGGCCGACCTGTGGCACTCGCCACACCCGCTCACCACGCTCGGCACCTCCACCACCGGCTCCAGCGAGGCCGCGATGCTGGCGGGGCTGGCGGCGAAGTTCCGCTGGCGCGAGCGCCGTGAGGCCGAAGGCAGGCCGACGGAGCGGCCCAACTTCGTGTGCGGCCCGGTGCAGGTGTGCTGGGAGAAGTTCGCGCGCTACTTCGACGTCGAGATCCGCGAGGCGCCGATGGACCCGGGGCGCTACCTGATGGAAAAGGAGCAGTGCCTGGAGCGCTGCGACGAGAACACGATCATGGTGGTGGCCACGCTGGGGCAGACGTTCACCGGCCTGTTCGAGGACGTCCCCGCGATCGCCGCCGCGCTCGACGGGCTGCAGGAGGAGCGCGGCATCGACATCCCGCTGCACGTGGACGGCGCCAGCGGCGCGCTGCTGGCCCCGTTCACCGCGCCGGAGCTGGAATGGGACTTCCGCTTGGAGCGCGTGAAGTCGATCAACGCCTCCGGGCACAAGACCGGCCTCGCGCCGCTGGGCTGCGGCTGGGCGGTGTGGCGCGAACAGCATGACCTGCCAGAGCGGATGATCTTCAACGTCAACTACCTGGGCGGGGAGATGCCGACGTTCAACCTCAACTTCTCCCGCCCCGGCGGCCAGGTGGTGACCCAGTACTACGACTTCATCCGCCTCGGCCGCGAGGGGTATGGCCGCGTGCACGGCGCCACGTATGAGACCTGCGCCCACCTGGCGGGTGAGATCGCCAAGCTCGGCCCATTCGAGATTGTCCACGACGGCGACCGCCACAGGGGCATCGCCGCGGTGTCATGGAAGCTCACCGACGGTGTCCAGCACGGCTTCAACCTGTTCGACGTGGCCGACCGCCTGCGCGCCCACGGCTGGCTGGTCCCCGCCTACACGCTCCCGCCCCACCTGGAGAACCTGGCGATCCAGCGGATCCTCGTGCGCCACGGCTTCAGCCGCGACATGGCCGACCTGCTGCTCGCCGATATCCACCGCAGCCTCGCCACGCTCGCCGAGCACCCCCCGAGCAGCTCGCTTTCAGAGCGCGAGGTGGGGTCGTTCAACCACGACGCGAAGGCCGCTGTCGCCTGAGCCGCCGACGCATCCGGAACGACCACCCGCGCTATGCTTGGCGGGATGCGCACGGTGGTTCTAGACCCTCCGACGTCCGGGTTCGAAGAGTTGCTCGAGCGCCGTCGCCGCTCCGGTCTTGATCGTTTCGACGAGGTGTGGGAGGGTGTGCTGCACATGGTTCCCGCCCCGATCGGCGAACACGCCGACATCTCACAACAGCTGGCGGTGGCGCTCGACGAGCCCGCGAGAGACGCGGGATTGTGGCCGACAATGGGCGAGTTCAACCTCGGCGACTCAGAGAACAACTTCCGGGTGCCCGACGGTGGCCTGCACCGAGAGCGGCTGCGCGGCGTGTGGCATCACACGGCCGCGCTCCTGGTGGAGATCGCCTCGCCCAACGACGAGAGTTGGAAGAAGCTCCCCTTCTATGCCGCCCACGACGTCGACGAGGTACTGATCGTCGACCCTCGCGAGCGTAAAGTCCACTGGCTGGGCCTGAGGGACGGTGACTACGCCCCAATCGAGCACAGCACCGTGATCGACCTCGGCCCGGACGAGCTGGCCGCGCAGATCGACTGGCCCTAACTGCCCAGCGGCCGGTCGCGGGCATGGATGCCGCGCCCACTCGGTTGGGGTGCCGGCGGCGGCGCGCGGACCCCATCCCCCGCCCCTACAGCGCCTCCTGCGCGAACGCGTCGGCGAGGTCGCCGTGCCAGGTGGCAAAGAAGGCCTCGGCCGTGGCGGCGTCGAGCGGACGGGCGAACAGGAAGCCCTGGCCGCGGTCGCACTGCTCATCCTTGAGCAGGTCCAGCTCGTGCTGTCGCTCGATGCCCTCGGCGAGCGTCTCGATCGACATCGTCTTGCCGAGCTGCACCAGCATCCGGATCAGCGTCTCGCCTTCCGGACTCTGGGTGAGGCGCGCGATGAACGAGCGGTCGATCTTCAGTGCGTCCACGGGGAATTGCTGCAGGTGGGAGAGGGAGGAGTAGCCGGTGCCGAAGTCGTCGATCGCGATGCGCACCCCCAGCTGCTTGACGGCGTGCAGCCTGCGCACCGTCTCCTCCGCGTCGCGCATCAGCGTGGTCTCGGTGATCTCCAGCGTCAGCGCGTCGGGCTCCAGTCCGCTCAGCCGCAGCGCCTCGCGCACGTGGGCCACGAGCTCGTCGGTGTCGAGCTGGCGCGCGGAGACGTTCACCGACATGCCGATCGCATACCCCGCCTGCCGCCACGCGGCGCCCTGGCGGCAGGCCTCGCGCAGCACCCAGCCCCCGATCTCGGCGATCATGCCGGTCTCCTCCAACAGCGGCACGAAGTCGTCCGGCTGCACCACGCCGCGCAGCGGGCTGTTCCAGCGCAGCAGCGCCTCCACCCCGGTGGGGTTCATGTTCTGCAGGTCGAACGTGGGCTGGTAGAGGAGGAAAAACTGTTCGTTTTGCTGCGCTTCGCGCAGGTCCATCTCGAGCTCCATGCGGCTCTGCACCTCGTCCTGCATCGTGGACTCGAACACCACATAGCGGTTCTTGCCGTCCCACTTGGCGCGGTACATCGCCACGTCGGCGTCGCGCAGCAGCTCCTCGGCGGACTCGCGCGGCCCCATCGCGATCCCCACGCTCGCGGTGACCGCCAGGCGCGCCGCCGGCCCGTCATCGAGGCGGAACGGCGGCGCGAGCGCCTCCAGCAGGCGCTCGGCGATCAGCTCGGGGCCGGCCGCCAGCGACATCCCCTCGGCGATCACCACAAACTCGTCGCCGCCGAGGCGCCCGAGCGCGTCGGTCTCGCGGATCGTGGCCCGCAGCCGTCCCGCCACCGCCTGCAGCAGCCGGTCGCCGGCGCCGTGGCCGAGTGTGTCGTTGATGCCCTTGAAGTTGTCGAGGTCCACAAACAGCGCCGCCACCGGCGTTTGGCTGCGACGCGAGCGCACCAGCATCTGCTCGACGCGGTCGAGGATCAGGGTGCGGTTGGGCAGGCCCGTGAGCGGATCGTGGGTGGCGAGGAACACCAGCTCGTCCTGGCGGCGGGAGAGCTCCTCGTGGGCGCGGCGGCGCTCCTGCTCGAAGGACTCGCACATCCGCACCAGCGTCACGTCGAGGCTGCGCTGCAGCATCGCCAGCCCCGTCCGCACCACCTCCTCCGGGAGCTCCAGCGACGCGGCGCACTCCAGCAGCACCTCCTCCGCCGCGTCGCGCCAGCGCAGACAGCGCTTGGTGACCTCGTTGAGCGGCGCCGCGCGCTGCGCGGCCAGCTGTCCGAAGATGCGCCACGACTCGCGGCCCACCTCGCGCGCCACCTCCTCGCCGTCGCCCGCCATCCAGCGCGCCACCGCGATCGTCGACACCGAGCCGACCCGCGCAAAGCTGTCTTCGACGAGCGGGTCGAGCACCTGCCCCGACTCCGCCGAACGGCGCTGCGAACGGGCCACCACGTCGTCGGTGGCCCGTTTCAGGGCTTCGCCGAGACGGCGCAGGTCAGCGGCTGACATGCCCCAGCTATCGACGCCGCCTCCAATTCCTTGAGCGCAACTTGCCCGCCCGTCACGGGTTTGACTGTATGACGGATGTAATAGACAGCGCCTTGACGAAAAGCCCAGTGGGCCGGTAGGGTGCTAGGTTCTACCCTGGGTCTAAACAAGAAAAGCAGTGGAGGAGAGGATCGTGGTCATGAGAAGCCTTGCTCGTCGTAGCCTTGCCGTCGGGGGTGCCCTCGCGGCCGCCGCCGGGACGCTCGCCCTCGCCGTTGGCGCCACCGGCGCCGCAGGATCGACCGCCCACGCGGCGCGAACGGTTTCGCTGAACGACACCGGCCACCTGCACAAGACCTCCAAAAAGGGGTTCAACCTGTACGAGTCCGGCAGCACCACCGGCTCGATCGCGGGCTCGATCTCGCTGCACCTGGACGTGGTCTCCACCAATCGCGTCACCGCCGAACTGACCGTCTACCCAAAGGGCGGCTCGCTCACCGGCAAGGCCTCCGGCAGCTACCGCACCAACGGCGGCACCGCCAGCTTCGCGGGCACGCTCTCGATCACCCACGGCACCGGTAGCTACGCGGGCGCCCACGGCTCGGGCATCAGCTTCAGCGGGACGATCCAGCGCTCCAACGACTCGGTCACCGTTCACGTCAACGGCAAGTTCTCCTCCTGAAGCGCGGGGGAGGGGGAAACTCTAAATGCCCAACATCAAGACGCTCGCCGCGGCGGCGGCGCTGCTGGCGTGCGGGTGCGCGCCGGCAGCCGCAGGCGCGATGGCCACCGAGCAGGCATCGCTGAAGGCATCGTTCTCGCCCGATCGGCTGGGGGTGAGCACGACGATCGGCTTCTCCTTCACGGTCGCCACCACCGAAGGGTTGGCGCCGCCGCCACTGACCAGCATCGATCTGCACATGCCCGCCGGCATGAACTACACCGACACCAACCTCGGTCTGGCGATCTGCAGCCCCGAAAAGCTGCAGCGCGAAGGCCTCTCCGGCTGCCCCGCCAACTCGCGACTGGGGTCGGGCAGCGCCAATGTGGAAGTGCCCTTCGGCGACGGCGCCGGTCACGAGCTGCCCGAAGTTCAGGCCGTGATGGGCCCTTCCAACAACGGCAACATCGTCGTGCTGTTCTACGCCAACGGCAAGACGCCCGTCTCCGCGCAGCTGGTGTTCAGAGGCGAAGTCCAGCCCGCCTCGGGGGGGATCTTCGGCTCCCAGCTGGCCACCGTGGTGCCGGCAATCCCCAGCGTCCCCGACGGCCCCAACGTCTCGATCATCAGCGTCAAAGCGACGATCGGCCCCCAGGGCCTCACCTACACCAAGCACGTCCACGGCAAACTCGTGCACTTCCACCCAACCGGCATCGGGGTGCCCGAACACTGCCCGCACGGCGGCTTTCCGTTCTCGGCCTCGTTCACGTTCGAAGACGGCTCCGCCACGAGCACCACGGCGACGGTACCCTGTCCCGCGCGCAGCGCGCACAAGAAGTAGCAGCACCACATCCCTGGTTGCAAACACGGCGCCCCTCGGGATCTCCCGGGGGGCGCCGGTCGTTAATCGGTCCTGCAGCGCCACCGCCGGCGGCACCCCGGCGGCTATATAGCCGGGGATCGCGACGATCGTGACGGCCGCCGCGGTCACCAGGGCGAGGCTGGCGAGGGCGACCAGGCCGCCGAAGGAGTAGACCACCGGGAAGTTGATCACGTTGGCCAGGGCGCGGTCGAGCAGCTGCTGGCCGTAGAGGCCGAACACCGCGCCGCTGACGCAGCCCACACCGAGCAGCAGCAGGCTCTCCAGCAGGATCGTGCGCCACAGTTCCGCGCGCGGGAAGCCCTCCAGCTTCAGCTTCGCCAGGCGCGGGCGGCGCTGCCACACCATGTTGCCCATCGCCGCCGCCATCGCCAGCACCGCCGCGATCAGAATCAGCGACGCAATCTGGGTGAGCCGTTCCAGGCCCTGGCGGCTGAGCGCGCGCTGCTGGGCGGCGTGCGCTTCGGCGCTCTGCACCGCAAAGCCCGAGCCCCTGCCGAGCGCCGCTTCGATCTCGCGCTGGCCCTGCGCCTGGGAGACACCCGGTGAGAGCAGCACGTTGTAGGCGCTTGCGTCCGTCGAGCCCCACACACGTGCGTAGTCGTCGGCGTTCATGATGATCGCGCCCGGCGCCCAGCCGATGTTGGTGCCGATCGCCGCAACCCTGAAACTGCTCGGAATCGGGGTGGGCAGCGCGAAGGACTCGCCGATGTGCAGGTGGTGTTCGTCGGCGATCGCCTGCGACACCACCGCCCAGCCGCCGGCCCGCACCTGCGCTTCGGCGCGCGCCGCATTGCCTTCGACGATCTGGCTGGCGGGCAGCAGCGGCGCGGCTTGGCGCGGCGGCGCGATCACCCACACGCGCCGTTCGCCGATGTCCAGCAGCCCCCCGCGGTACAGGCGCACCGCGCTCACGCCCGGCAGCTTCGCCAGCTTGGCCTGGTCGCTCGGCGGGAACGGGGTGGTCCGCAGCAGGTTGTAGGACCCCGCCGGAGAGACCCACACGTCGGTGAAGGCGTTCATGTCGTGCGCCGCGTTTTCCAGTCCGTGCAGCAGATCGCCATGCGCGGCCTCGATCGCGACGCTGCCAAACACCGCCACGGCGCCGGTCGCGGCGATCGCCACCGCGCGCGCGCGGCCAGCGCGCAACTCCATCACCGCCACATGCGGCACGGCGCTGGTGATCCCCGGGGCGATCCGCCTCACCAGCGCCAGCGTGGCGTTGAGCGGGATCGGCAGCAACAGCAACAACGCTCCCACCAAAAACACCATCCCCAACACCGCCGACTTGGGCGCCGCCAGCAGGATCGCCGTAGCCGCCGCCAGGCACGCCGCCCCGCCCAGCGCCAGCCAGCGCGTGTTGGCGAGCGTGCCCGCGCCATCCTTGTCGGTGATCGCCGCCAGCGGCTGGCGCGAGACGATGTCTTTGAGCGGGCTCAACACCGCCACCGAGGCGGCCAGCATCCCACCAGCGACCGCGATCGCGACGCTCTGGGCGCTCACAACGCGCTGCGCGCCCACCGCAAAGGCGGAGGAGAGATAGCCGGGGTTGGAGTGGAAGAGGTGGATCGAAAGCTCCTCGCCGAGCGCCAAACCGAGGATGCAGGCAAGCACGCCCAGCACCAGCGCGTCGAACATCATCACCCCGATCACCGTCCGCGGGGGGTACCCGTCGCGGCGCAGGTCGGCGATCAACCGCCGCCGCTGGGGCACCGTCAACAGCATCGCGTTGAACGCAAACAGGAAGCCCACCAGCGCGCTGATCACGGCGAACAGCGCCGTGGACTGGTTGGTGGCGGCGGCCGCTTTCGTGAACAGCGTTTCGTCGTAGTTGGCCGGCTCCACGTTCAGCCGCCCTCCCGCCAACCGTTCCAGGCCCGCGCGCACGCTCGCTTGCGCGCCCGGCACCGGCTCGACCAGCACGCGGCTGACACGGCCCTGCAGCCCGGTCAATTCCTGGGCGTATTCCAGCGTGGTCACCGCAATCGGGCTGGAGACCAGCGCGCCGATCTGGCTGGAGTGCAGCAGCGAGTACAGCGGCGCCTCCTCGACATGCCCGTTCGCCCTGACGGTGGCTTCCTTGCCGAACTTCACGATCCCGATCTTGTGGCCCAACGGCGCCGGCAGCACGATCGCCCCAAAGCCGCCAAACGCTTCCAGTTTGGTCTTGCGCACCAGCGCCCCGTCGAGTTTTGAGATGTTGGCGTCGACGCCCACCAGCTCCACCGATTCGCTGCCCTTCGGGCCGGAGATTTCGGCGTTCCCTTCAAGCAGCGGCGCCGCCACGCGCACCCCCGGGAGGTGGCGCACCTTCGCGACCATCCCCGCTTCAAAGCCCTGCGCGTCGCGCGCGAGCAGCTGCAGCGTGGCGTTGCCGACGATCCCTTTGGAGAGCTGCGCCACCGAGCTCGACAGGCTCGAGCTGGCCACCTGCGAGGCGAACAGCAGCGCCACGCCCGCCGCGATGCCGACGATCGCGAACAGCTCCTGCAGCGCGCGCGCGCGCAAACGCACGCGGTAGAGATGCAGAACGTTGAGGGGCTTCACGTTAGGACCGGGCCCCTACTGCGCGGTTACCCGCGCGGCCCACTGCTCGGGCTCGTACTCGCCCAGCTTGCCGTCGCGCAGCGCGTACACGCGGTCGGCGTACGCCGCCGCCTGCGGGTCGTGGCTGACCAGCACGATCGCCACCTCGTGTTCACGGCACAGTTCGGTCAACAGCTCCAGCACTTCGCGCCCGCGCTGCGTGTCGAGACTGCCGGTCGGCTCGTCCGCCAGCAGCAACCGCGGTTTGGTGGAGAGCGCACGCGCGATCAT
The DNA here is from genome assembly GCA_963833205.1 of uncultured Solirubrobacterales bacterium. Lineage (GTDB taxonomy): Bacteria > Actinomycetota > Thermoleophilia > Solirubrobacterales > Solirubrobacteraceae > Palsa-744. The sequence continues at coordinate 218,838 of CAWHWZ010000006.1, forward strand.
CACCCGCTGGCGCTCGCCCATCGAGAGCGTCTCCGCGCTGTGATCCAGGCGCTCGCCGAGACCCAGGCGCTCCAGCAGCGGCGCGATCTGGCGGTGGGCCTCGCGCCAGCGCATACTCTTCAGGAGCTTCAGCACCGCGTTGTCGATCGCGGTGACGCCAGGCAGCAGATCGAAGTTCTGGCGGATGAAGCCCAGTTCGGAGAGCCGAAAATGCGAAGCCTCCTTCTCGCTCAGCGAGGAGACGTCGCGGCCCCCGATCAGCACCGCGCCGCTGGTCGGCGCCAGCAGCGTCGCCACCATCAACAGCAGCGTCGTCTTGCCCGACCCGCTCGGCCCATACAGCGCCACCATCTCGCCCGGCTGCACCTCCAGGGAGACGCCGTCCACCGCCCGCACCGGCTCGCCGCCGACCTGGGGATAGTGCTTTACAAGATCACGCAGCTCAAGCACCGGGGGCTCTCCCTCAATGTATGGCACATCGGAAACGCGACCCGCCGGCTCCCACGGAGCCCGAGTTTGACCCGATCGGACACCGATCTACTTTATGCCACGCGCGTCGTGGCTGAGCGGGGTGGGCGCGGCGGCGATCGCCGAAGCGGCGGGCAGCAGCTCCTGCGCGGGGGGCATCACTACCTCCGCCCCACCGCCGCGCCGCGCCGGCGCGCCCGGCGCCCTGGGCGCCAGGCGCCGCAGCGCAAGGCGCGAGCGGAACACCGTCATCGCCAGGCGCGCCGGCTCCCCGAGCGCCTCCAGCACCGCATCGGCAACCGGCGCGGCCTCTGGCGCGCGCGCCTCCGCAGTGCTCAGATAGAAGCTCGCCATCGCCGCCAACACCAGCGTGTGGCGGCGGCCCGGCAGTGCCTGCGCAGCCTCGATCGAGCGTCGCGCCAGCATGCCCATGCGCGTGGCGGCATCGCACGGGGAGGCGTAGCAGCCGACAAGGCTGCGCTGGCCGGTCGCGTAATCCTCGGCGGCGTCGATCAAGTTGTCCAGCAGCGAGTGCAGCGAGCCGATCCAGGGGAAGTAGGCGGCCTCGATCGCCGCGATCTCCTCGGGGTCCACGCGCGGCTCGGCGGCCGCCGCGATCAGTGCGTAAATGCAGAGCGAACTCCCTCCGGCGGCAGCCGTCTCCCACCAGCGCATGCCGCTGGCGCGCGGCGTGTGCGCACGCGCCCACCGTTCCAGCGCCAGATAGTCGCCCTGCACCTCGCCGGTGTTGCAGCTCTGGAAGGCCACGATCCGCTCCGCCGCGCGCAGCGCCGCCGGCGCCACCGCCGCGTAGGAGGGCAGCTGCGCCAGCGCCGCCCGGCAGCCGTCCACGGTCTCGGCCAGGTAGCCGCCGTCCTCGTGCAGATGGTGGTGGGCGTAGTAGTCGAGGTGCTCCGCGTCGGGGTCCAGCGCCACCAGCAGCGCCCGGTGCAACAGCCTGCCGTTGGCTGCCGGGTCGGTGTTGGGCAGCTCGGTCAGCATGTCGAGGTAGTTGTAGGCCGCCTGGAAGCACACCATCGCGCGCACCGCCGCCCCACGCCGGCGACGGGGGACGAAGGCCGCGAATGCGCTCGCGCCCTCGATGTTGCCCCACTTGCGCAGCGCATCCACCACAACCTGACGCAGCAGCTGGTCGGGGATCTCCTGTGCGCGCGCCTCGCGCCGGCGGCGCTCCGCGCAGACGCCCGGGAACACGCCCAGCCAATAGCGCCGCGCGGCTCCCGCAAAGGAGCCCGCGAGTGCGGCACGACCGCCAGCTGTAGAACTCATCGGCACCTCCCCAAGACCCTAGTTCCTCAACCGCACCGACCCGTGCGGTCGTGGCATTATAGACGCTGGAACGATGGATTGTCCAGCGTACTGTCTTCACATGTAAGACAGTGTTCCAGATCTGGCGTCGTCAGTGGGGCGGCTCAGCGATCCTCGCGGATAGATCCTCGCGGATGGAAGGCAGTCGAGTCTCAGCGATCCTCGCGGGCGCGGATCGCCTGCTCGAGTTCCTCGCCGCGCTGGGTCAAGCGCCATATGTTGGGCTCGCCGCGTACCAGACTCTCGCCGCCGTTGGCGATCAGCCCCAGACCCTCCAGACGCGCCAACAGCTTCGACATCTGGCCCTGGTCGGTCACGCCCGCGTCACGCGCGATTTGGCGGTTGTTGAGCCCCGGCTGCGCCCCCACCGCGCTCAGCACGCGCATCGTGCGGTAGGTCAGGCGCATGTCCAGCCGCTTGAGCGGGTCATCCTGGGTGCGCCCCGGGCGACGCGCGCGGGGTGTGCGGCGGGCCAGCTCGGCCGCGGCCGCCTCGGGGCCGAGGTAGGGCAGCACGATCATGCTCATCAGCTGCCCGCGGAGCGCCAGCAGCGGCTTGGGGGCGGGCTCGCGCAGGCGGGTGTACAGCACGCCCAGCACCGCTCCCACCACGCCCTCCGCCACCACCCGGTTGAGACCGGTGGGCGCCTGCGCCTCGCGGCGGCCGCGGTCCACCGCGCCCACCAGCGCGTCCACCACGCGCGCGCGGCGCTCCAGCGCCTCCGGCCCGGCGGCGAGCGAGTCCACCACGCACAGCGCCGCCGTCGCGGGATCGGCGTCGAAGCATTCGAGCATGGCGCTCAGCGCCACGCCGATCCGCGCGCTCCAGGAGCGCTCGCGCCGGTAGGCCGGCAGCACCGCCTCTTCGATCCGCCGCAGCGCCTCATCCAACGCTTCCAGCAGACACGCTTCGCGATCCTCAAACAGCTCGTAGAAGGTGCGGCGCGACACGCCCGCGCGTCCGACAACGTGTGCCACCGTCACCCGCTCGGCGCCCCGCTCACGGGTGAGGTCCACCATCGCGCCGAGCATCCGCGCGCGCTGAATCTCCGCCACTCGCTCGCGCTCGATATCGAGCTCGGCGCGCCTCGGCGGCGACTCGCCGGCGTCCGGCCCGCGCCGGTGCCCACCGCCGTCCTCAATGCCCCGCCTGCTCGCCACTTTGCCCATGACTTCCGATCCTCTCACCTCCTCCCGGCCTGCCCCGGCATGTGGAATATAGGCGACAAGCAGTGATGTTGTCAAGGGATGTCTCTGTTTCCCCATGGTTGCCCGGACGTTCGCCGCTCATACGACTGGCAGCGAAAAATTCGAGCATCTGGTCATTGCCGGGAAGATGGTTGAGCTGTTTCGTTGTATCCTCCACTGTAGAGCGCATCGGCATCGGGGCGTGGAACAGGGCTAGGCTCGCCAAAGTGGTTGTACCGAGACCGTCCGTAGTCGTTTCCACCAGGCGCTCGCCACATAATTCTCTATGGGAAAAGCGATGGACCGTGCCGTACGTGGAGTGCTGGATCTAGCCCGCGACGTGCTCGCCGAGCTCGACCTCGACGTGGTGCTCGAGCGCGTGCTGGACTCCGCGCAAGAGCTCACCGGCGCCCGCTATGCCGCGCTCGGCGTGCTCGACGAGTCCCGCCGCGAGCTCTCGCGGTTCATCACGCGCGGGATCGACGAGGCCACCCACGCGGCGATCGGGGCGCTGCCGCGCGGGCGCGGCGTGCTGGGCGCACTGATCGAGGACCCCGTGCCGCTGCGCCTGGAGGACGTCGGGCGCCATCCCCGCTCCTACGGGTTCCCGCCCGGACACCCCCCGATGCGCACCTTCCTCGGCGCGCCGATCGTGATTCGCGGGCTGCCCTACGGCAATCTCTACCTCACCGAGAAGGCCGGCGGCGCGCGGTTCTCCGCGGAGGACGAAGAGGCGCTCACCGTGCTCGCCGAGCTGGCCGGCGTGGCGATCGACCACGCGCGCCTCTACACCGGCGCCAGCGAGCGCCGCGACGAGCTGGAGCGCACCGTCGCCACACTCGACGCCACCACCCAGATCGCGCTGGCCATCGGCGGCGAGACCGACCTCGACGTGGTGCTCGAGCTGGTCGCCAAGCGCGGCCGCGCGCTGGTGGGCGCGCGGGTGCTGCTGATCGAGCTGCGCCACCAACAGGAGCTCATCGTGGCCGCCGGCGCCGGCGAGCTGCCCGCGGATCTGATTGGCCGGCACGTCCCGTTGCACGACTCGCTCGCCGGGCAGGCGCTGCGCGCGCGCCGCACGCTGCGCCTCGACGACGAAGTCAACCGCGCCCGCTTCGACGAGCACGGCACCGGGCGCCTCGGGGTGAGCGCGCGGGGCGGGCTGGTGGTGCCGCTGCTGTTCCGCGGTCACGGCTACGGCGCGCTGCTGGCACTCGACCGACTCGATGATGGGCCCAGCTTCAGCGCCGAGGACGAGCGACTGCTGGAGGCGTTCGCGGCGAGCGCCGCCACCGCCGTGGCGACCGCGCAGTCGGTCGCCAGCGAGCGCCAGCGCCAGCGTCTGGCCGCCGCCGAGGGCGAGCGCCAGCGGTGGGCGCGCGAGCTGCACGACGACACGCTGCAGAGCCTCTCCGCACTGCGGATCGGGCTCTCCACCGCGGCGCGCTCGGAGCAGCCCGAGGCGCTGCGCAACGCCTACCACCAGGCGATCGCGCAGCTGGAGGAGGGGATCACCAACCTGCGCGCGCTGATCACCGACCTGCGACCCGCCGCGCTCGATGAGCTCGGCACCCAGGCGGCGGTCGAAGCGCTGGCCGAACGTGCCACCCGCCACGGCATCGAGGTCGACGTCAGCATCGACCTCGGCCACGAGCGCGTGTTGGGACGGGGTGGCGACGGCGAGGTGGCGCTCGAGCGCCACATCCCGGAGCTGGAGACCGCGATCTACCGGATCGTTCAGGAGGCGCTCACCAACGCCACCAAGCACGGGGGCGCGCGGCGCGCGGTGGTCGAGATCCACGAGGACGGCGACACCGTGCACGTCGAGGTGCGCGACGACGGCGCCGGCTTCGACCCCGCCGCCGACACCGGCGGGTTTGGCGTGCTGGGGATGCGCGAGCGCGTCGAGCTGCTGGACGGCACGCTGCGGATCGACTCCTCCCCCGGCGCGGGCGCCACCGTGCGCGCCAGCTTCCCCATCCAGCGCCGGGCGAGCGCTCCTCAGGAGGCGTCGTTCATCAAGCCACGCTCCATCGCGTAGCGCACCAGCTCGGCACGCGATGTGAGGCTCAGCTTCTGCTGGATGTGGGCACGGTGGGTCTCGACCGTGCGCACCGATAGAAACAGCTGCTCGGCGATCTCGGCGTTGGTGTGGCCGAGCGCGATCAGGCGCAGCACCCCCACCTCGCGCTCGGAGAGGTCATCCGGGCGCCCGGGCGGCGGCTCGGATGCCAGGCGCGCCCCCAGACGGGGCGTCAGGTACGTCTCACCCGCGGCCGCGGCGCGCACCGCCTGCACCAGCTCGTCGTCGGCGGCCTCCTTCAGGACATAGCCGAGCGCCCCCGCCCCCAGCGCGCGGCGGGCGAAGGCTGGCTCCTCCTGCATCGTCAACACCACGATCTGGGTGTGCGGCGATTCGGCGCGCAGCGCGGGGATCGCCTCGAGGCTCGACCCGCCCGGCATGTTGAGGTCGAGCACCAGCACCGCGGGGCGGTGGCCGCGCACGTAGCGCCGTGCGCTCTCCACCTCGCCGGCCTCCGCCACCACCTCGAAGTCCGTCTCGCTGTCCAGCAGCAAACGCAGGCCGCTGCGCACCACCGCGTGGTCGTCGGCGAGCACGATCCTGATCGCCCCATCCCGATCCGCCGTCGCCGCGCGGTCAACCCTGCGATCGGGCGCAGCCGCGCGGTCAACCCCGCGATCGGGCGCAGCCGCTCCGTCAACCCCGCGATCGGGCGCAGCCGCTCCGTCAGCCCCGCTCATGCCGGGCGCCTGGGTCTCCTCTTCGGGCGTCACTCGCGTAGATATACAGGCCGCGCGCGGCGGCGTGAGCCGTAGTTACCCGTAGCAGCGCTGCGGGATATACGTGGTTGAGACCGATCTCGGTAGGCCGTACTGAAAGCGGCCGATTTGCATCCGGGAAGCGGGCGCCTACGCGGTGCGCCGGTAGCGGTAGCCGAAGCCGCGCACGGTCTCGATCGGGGTGGAGGCGGGGGCGTCGGGATCGAGCTTGCGGCGCAGGTAGCCCACGTACAGCTTCACCTGGTCGGGCGACACCCCCCACGCGTCGCCCCACACCAGCTCCAGCAGCTGTTCGTGGCTGAGCACCTGGTTGGGGTGGCGCACGAAGGCGCCCAGCAGCTTGAACTCCAGCGGGGTCAGCTGCGGCTCACGACCCCCGTAGGCGACCGCGCGGCGCGCGAAGTCGATCTGCAGCCGCGCGTCGGCGTAGGTCTGCTGCTCGGCCGGCGCGTCGGTGTGCGCGCGGCGCAGCAGCGCGTGCACGCGTGCGGTCAGCTCCTGGTGGCCGAACGGCTTGGCCACGTAGTCGTCGGCCCCCGCGCGCAGCCCGCGCACGCGCTCCAGCTCGCTCTCGCGCGCGGTCAGCATCAGCACCGGCACCCCGCTGAGGTCGCGGATGCGCTCGAGTGTGGCCCACCCGTCGAGCTCGGGCATCGTCACGTCGAGGATCACGAGATCGGGCGCCTTGGCATACAGCTCGCGCAGGCCGCGACGGCCGTCCTGTGCCTCGCGCACCTCATAGCCCGCGCGCTCCAGCACGCCGCGCAGCGCCGCGCGCGCCACCTCGTCGTCGTCCACCACGAGGATCCGCGGGCGGGCGGTGGAGCTTCGAGCGGGGGGGCGGGTGGCGGACATCGCTTGCTGGCTGGGCTGGCTGGGCATGCGAAGCTAATCGGCGTAGGCGCGGCGAATCGCCTCGGCCTCCGGCAGCGCCCCCATGAAGGCGTCGAGCAGCTGCGGCTCGAAGTGCGTGCCGCGCTCGGCCCGCATCATCTCCACCGCCGTGCCGCGCGGAAACGCGGCTCGGTACACGCGGTCGCTGGTGAGCGCGTCGAACACGTCAGCCACGGCGGCGATCCGGCCCTCCCGCGGGATCTCCCCGCCCGCCAGCCCGAGCGGGTAGCCGCTGCCGTCCCACCACTCGTGGTGAGAGCGCGCGATCACCGCCCCCAGCTGCACCACCTCCGAGGCCGAGCCGGCGAGCATCTGAAAGCCGATCTCGGCGTGGCTCTTGATCACCTCAAACTCCTCCACGCAGAGCTTGCCGCGCTTCTGCAGGATGCGGTCGGGGATCGCCACCTTGCCGACGTCGTGCAGCTGGCTGGCGAGGCGGGTCAGCTCGCAGCGGGGCTCCTCCAGCCCGATCCCGCGGGCCAGCAGCTCGCAATATGAGCTCATCCGCTGCAGGTGGTGCCCGGTCTCCTCGTCGCGGAACTCCACCAGGCGGGCGAGGCGGAAGATGGTCTCCGCCTGGGACACCCACACCTTGGTCTCCGACAACCGCAGATCCTGCAGCGCCTCGTCGAGGCGCTCGCCGCGCTCCTGCGCGGCGCTCTGCAGGCGGTCGAGCAGGCGCAGGTTCTCCAGGTCGCGCCGACGGCGGTGCAGCGCCCCGACGACGTTGATCGACAGCTCGCCCGCGCCCACCGGCTTGACCAGGTAGCCGTAGGCACCCTGCTCGATCGCCGTCGTCGCCAGCTGGGGGCTGTCCTCGCCGGTCACCATCACCACCGCCGCGGAGGGATGCTCGCTGCGGATGTGCGAGAGCAGCTGCATCCCCGATTCCCCCGGCATGTTGACGTCGAGCAGCACCAGTTGGTGGTCATCGGCGCCCAGCAGCTCGCGCGCGGAGGCCGCGTCGCCGGCGGTCTCGCAGGTGTAGCCCTTCTCCTCCAGCACCCGCTGCGCCCAGCGTCGCAGCGCCTGGTCGTCATCGACGATCAACAGTTCGCTCATCCTTGAGTCACCTCCTGTCGAGGATTGGCTCATCGCCGCAGCACCTGGTTGACCTTGGCCAGCAGCGTGTGCCCAGAGAACGGCTTCTCCACCAACTGCACGCCCTTGCTCAGGTACTCGCCGGAGTCGAGAATCGGCTGGGCGAAGCCCGACATGAACAGCACGCGCACGGAGGGCAGCTCGCGCTGAATCTGCTCGGCCAGCTGCGGGCCGGGCATCCGCGGCATGATCACATCGGTCAGCAGCAGGTCGATCGGGCCCTCGTGGGCCGCCGCCGCGTCCAGCGCCCGGGGGCCGTCGGCGGCGACGATCACCTGGTAGCCGCCGCCCGCGAGGATGCGGCGCGTCACCTCGCGCAGCGCATCCTCGTCCTCGACCAGCAGAATCGTCTCCTCGCCGTGCGGCTGCGCTCCGTCCGCGGCCCGCTCGGAGGGCGCCAGCTCCCCGTCGGTGACCGGCAGCAGCGCCGTGAAGGTGGTGCCCACGCCCGGCTCGGAGTAGATGTGCACGTGCCCGCCGGCCTGCTGGACGATCCCGTACACGGTCGCCAGGCCGAGACCGGTGCCCTGCCCCGGCGGCTTGGTGGTGAAGAACGGGTCGAACACCCGCTCCAGCACCTCGCGGGGCATGCCCGTGCCGCTGTCGCTGACCCGCAGGCGCACAAAGGGGCCGGGCGCCAGCGCGGGCAGCGTGCTGGCATACTCGTCGTCCACGTCGAGGTCGGCGGTGTCGATCCTCAACATCCCGCCGTCGGGCATCGCGTCGCGCGCGTTGACCGCGAGGTTGACGAGGATCTGCTCCAGCTGGCCGGGGTCGATCAGCACCGGGTGCAGCGTGCGAGCCAGCGAGCTGACCAGCTGAACGTGCTCGCCGAGCGTGCGTCGCAGCAGCTGCTCGATGTCGCCCACCACCGCGTTGACGTCGACGACCTCGGGCTGCACCACCTCGCGGCGCGCAAACGCCAGCAGCTGGTGGGTGAGGTGCGCGGCGCGCTCGCCCGCGAGGCGGATCTGCTCGACGTCTTCGCGCGTTCCCCGCCAGCGGTTGTCGCCGTCGACGCCCGCCGCCGCGTCGAGGTCGTTGGCGATGAAAGCCGCGTAGTTGACGATCACCGCCAGCAGGTTGTTGAAGTCGTGCGCGATGCCCCCCGCCAGCTGGCCGAGGCTCTCCAAACGCTGGGCCTGGTGCAGCTGGTTGCGCAGCCGCTCGCGCTCGGCCTCCGCCTGCAACCGCTCGCGTTCGCGCGCGGCGCTGACGCGATCGCTGACGTCGCGGATCGCCGCGATCCCGATGCGCCCCTGCTCGGTCTCGATGCTCGACAGGCTGATCTCCGCCGGGAACTCGCTGCCGTCGCGGCGGCGGCCAAACAGTTCAAGACCGGCGCCCATCGGCCGCGTACGCGGATCCTCGAAGTACCTCCTGCGGTGCCCGGCGTGCGCCGCGGCGAAGCGCTCGGGCACCAGCAGCTCCACCGGCTGCCCCCGCAGCTCCTCGCGGGGATAGCCGAACAGCGCTTCGGTCTGGCTGTTGATCAGCACGATCGCCCCGTCGCGATCGATCCCGACGAACGCGTCGGGGGCGAGCTCCAGCAGCGCCGCCTGCGCGCTCAGCTCCAGCCGCATCGCGGGCTCTCTCGCGGCCCGCGGGGCCCCATTGCCTGTGATCCGCGCCTGCGGACCTCCCGCGGCTCGCGTCGCCTGACCGCGGGCGGCGCGAGCGGCGGCGCCTTTTGCGACCCTTGCACCCATCGCCTCGTCTTCCATGATTTGGAATATGGAACTGAGACAAATATCTCACCCCAGAGTTCCATACCCTGGGTATCTTCCATTTACGGAGCTTAGCGCCTAATTTGCCGCGAGGCGCAAACCGTGGCGTATTTGCAAGAGATCTGCCGCGACCGCTTCGCATTGGCCGGCTCAGGGCACGGCGATGGCTCGTCGATCGCGGACGTACCGGAGGAGGATCTGCTCAAGGGCTTCGGCGAGTGACCGTCGTCATCGACGCCGGTCCCCTCGTAGCCTTTGGCGACACCAACGACCCGCCGAGGTCGAGACCCAAGTTCCCGCCGAGTGGCCGGCCTGACGCTCGACGCGTATCAGGGGTGCGGGGTGATGGCGATAATGGTGGCGGCCGTGCGGACTAGAATTACGGTCATGGCAGATATTCTTCCGCTTTCATCCGTCAAGGCACATCTCTCGGAGATCGTCGATCGCGTCGAATGCGAGCAGGAGCGTGTCGTGCTCACCCGGAATGGGAAGGCTGCGGCAGTCCTCATCAGCACTGACGATCTGGAAGGCCTTGAGGAGACGCTTGCGATCCTGTCCGATCCGACGCTCCGCGGGCAGATTCGCGAAGGCGAAGCGGCGGCAGCGGCCGGTGACACCGCCACGCTCGAGGAACTCCAGGCCGACCTCGAGGCCAAACGCGCGAACGACCAGGCCGCGTGAGCGACGGGCCGTGGGAGCTGGTCGCCGCCGGCTCTGCCCGCCGTGATATCCAGAGCCTCCCGGAGAAGTACGCGGCGGCGGTCCTCGAACTGCTGCCGATCATCGCCGCCAACCCGAAGCGCGTAGGCAAGCCACTGCGCTTCGAGTACGAGGGTCGCTGGTCGGCCCGTCGCGGACCGTATCGCGTCATCTACAGCCTCGATGAAGCGTCCAGAACAGTCACCGTCCTGGCCGTAGGACATCGCGCGGACGTCTACCGCAAGCGCTGAAGCAAAGCTACTGGCTCAGGCCGTCCGCAACGTCGGCTACCTGAGGTGCCTGCCGTGTGTCCAGCCAGACGCCCGAATACTCCGACGGGCGGGCGGTCAGCTCAGCTGTGGCGCGAGCTGAAGCCCGACCTTGGGGAGCGCGCGACGAACTCTGCGGTCGAACGACGCCACGTGGGCGTCGTGAGCCTGCGCCGTGGCAAGCGCAAACCCATCCGCGAGACTGATGTTCAGTCCGCGATGCCGCGCCGCGTCCACTGCGATAGAGGATGTAGGAGCGACCAACTGGACCCCGAGTGCGGCCAGCGCGTCCCTCGCCGTCTTCAGGGTGTGCTCGTCCTCCGCTGGTCTGACAAGCGTCTCGGCGTAGTTGATGAGCGATAGGAGCAATGGCACGCCATCATCGGCCAGCCTCTTGACGGCCGTCGCTGCACTGGAATGATGCGGGTCACGCCGGTCGAGCGCCGCGATCACCACGTCGGTATCCAGCACGCACCCGCTCACGCACGCTCTCCCCCACGAAGTCGCTCGAGATAGCCGCGCTCATACAGGCCGTCGAAGACGCCCAGCGCCCGCTCGGCGTCGCCCGACATGCGGCGAACGACGATGCGATCGACCCCTTCTGCTTCGATCGCAACCTCATCTCCAACGGCCAGACCGGCCCGCCTCAACGACTCGACCGGGAGGGTCACCTGATGCTTGCTGGAGATCCGGGGCATACCTTTACTATAGCGTAAAGGCAGGCCCGGCACGGGTCGATCGGGACGACCTGCGAACCCCGCCGCCCTTCTGGACCGCCTCCTTGAGCATCTCATGGAGCCAGTCGAGCGGAAGGCGCGGCGCCGGGCGGCGGAGGCGATCAGGCAATCTTGAGATCCGCCCTAGCGCGCAGCTTTGCGGTCAACCCGGAGGAGGCACGCCCGACCTATGTGGCGGCATCTTGAGGGAAATTATCGCCGCGTGTCCCTCTGTGGCAAATATTGTGGCGATCTCATCCTGCGGTAGGCAACAATCAGGATCGTGTCCTATGGCGTAGACTGTTGCATCGGCAAAGCTTCGATCGGTTGCGGCATATCCCACGTGTCTCACGAGCCGGCTGAGCGTGCGCGGAAATAGCTTTGATCTCACCACGGCAATCCGAGCGATCTCAGGTGCGCCATCGACGGGCATCGATACGGTGTAGATCACATCGACGCCCCATACGCTGCCGAACAAGACGGGATGGCGTGTGGCGATGAAGGTGAGACGGATCGGCTTCTGGAGTGCCCCCTGAACGATGAGCGGGCGTCTCGGAGTTCCACGTTCGCGCGCTCCGTCAAGGGCGACGATCCGTCCCGTGCCGACCGGAAGCAGAACATCGAGCGTTTGGCGTAGCCTCGATCGACACGCAAGTCCGGGTATCCCTCGCGCGGTGAGACCCACCGCCAATATCAGCGTCTGGGCGCAACTGCCTCTGGCGGCTTCTAGGTGGTCGATCCACTCGTCGAACTGATCGTCACGCTCCGAGGCAGGCAGCGCCAAGAGCGCCACCCGCAGCAGGCGTGGCGCCACCAGGGCACTCAGACGCTCCAGTTGACTCGCCAGCGGAGTTAGCGCCATCTTGGCTACCTCGCTATACGGAGCGAACTCCAAGACCGCGACGATGACGACAAGGGCAAGAAGTGCGGCGCTCATCGCACTCCCGTATCCCACAATCGCGATTGCCGCGCGACGAAGCGAAAATGCCTCATGCAACCCCCCAGCCGGGGATCAGCTGGCGCAGGCCTGGAGCCTGCGCGGCTACGGCCTTATGCGCCTCGGCGAGACCTTTTGTCGGGGATTGCGACTCGGCTGCCCGTTTCGCTACGGTGTCGTCAGAGTCACCCAGGAGGTCGTCGAGGCCGGTATTCCGAGCCTCGGTTGAGGGTGGGCGCGCGATACCGTCGCAAGCGATGGATACCGTCTCCGCATGGATCAGCGGAAGCTTCTCATGCGGCTCGCACGCGGCGAGGTCGCGAACGTCGCATTCGACGATATGCAGAGGCTCGTGGAGGGTTTCGGCTTCGAACTGCGCCGGGTCAGCGGCAGCCACCACGTCTTCGCTCACCCCGAGATCCCGGAGCTCATCAACCTCCAGGCCGTACGCGGCCAAGCCAAGCCATACCAGATCCGCCAGTTCCTGAGACTGGTCGAGCGCTACGATCTGAAGTTGGAGAGCGAGCGATGAGCGACTACCACATCAACGTCTTCTACAGCGACGACGACGGCAGCTACGTAGCCGACATACCGGACCTGGAGGCGTGCTCTGCGCTCGGCTCAAGCCCCGAGGAGGCCCTGGCCGAGGTTGAGCGAGCCAAGGAGGCATGGCTCGCCGCCGCGCGGGACGCCGGTCGAGTGATACCCGAGCCGCGGTACCGCCCAGCGATCTACGCGCGGTAGCGAGCATCGGATTGGACTGTCCCCAGGTGCTCTCGACAGTTGGGGTTCGGACATGACCCAAGCGCCACTGTCCCGTCGGTCGCCCGTTTTTGGCTTCACAGAGCCACGAACGAGCGAAAATCGCTGGGCACGGGGAGGGAGGGACGAAGATCGAACCCCAACCTTGTGTGGAAGCGCATTAGCGAGCTGCACACCAGGCGCTTCGGCAAAGCCGACTTACCCGCGCCAGCCGTGCGCCGGCGGCCGTCGATGCTCGACCGGCCTCGACCATGACGCAGAAATCTGGCCAGTACACCCAGCGGCATACACCACCTTCGCTCCTACCGTGGTAGCATCGGGTCGATGGCGACCCAGAAGCGATCAATCTCGTTCGACGAGTCAGTGCTCCGCGAGGCCGAGCAGCGGCTCGCCGAGTCGGGGGGAAGTCTGTCGGCGTTCGTGAACGCCGCGTTGTTGCACGAGCTTCAGCTTGCGCGTGGCCGCGAGCTGCTTGCCCAGGACGACGCCGAGCTTGGTCCGGTATCGCCCGAGGTCGCGACCCAGATTCTCGCCGAGTGGCCGGCCTGACGCTCGACGCCGGGGCGCTGATCGCCTACGAGCGGGGGCAGGAGCGCGTTCGCAAGATTCTCGCGGTCGGCTATGAGCGCGGCTTCGTGCCCACGATCCCTGCAATCGCGATCGCCGAGGTCTGGCGCGGCGACGCCAAGGATGCCCGCGTCGCTCGTCTGTTGAAAGCATCATCCATCGAACTGCTCGACGAGCGAACCGCGCGCGCGGCCGGGAGCCTGCGGCGGGCGACACCTGGCGCCAACACGATCGATGCATGCATCGCGGTCGGCGTGCGCCGCCGTGGCGACGCAATCGCCACCTCTGACCCCGGCGACATGCGAGCGCTACTCGGAGCGGGATTCACCATACTCGCCGTCTGACCAGGCCGAATTGACGAGACGGATTGTGCGCTATGTTCGGCAATCTGTCGTACGTTGCACTCGCCGACGCCTACTTGTGGGCGGTCGCGGCAGCGCTGATCGCGCCCGGGGCGGGGGAGGTTGCATCGTCGGTTTCGGAGGTCTCCCTTGAAGTCGCTGCCGTTGCGAAGAGGGTCATGCCTTTTCTAGCATGCCGCGATTGAAGAGGGCTTCTCTTGCATGTATTACCTGACCCAGCGTGAAGTCAGTGAGGGCGACTATCTCATCATCGTCTGCCAGCTTCCCCTGGTCCCAAAGATAAATGACCGCAGCAAGCACGTTCGCTTCGACCACACCGAAGACGATGCCTGTTTTCCGATTCCTACGTCGCACAGTCTTCTCGCTGATCGGCTCGAAGCTCTCGTTAGGCGCCATGATCGAATGATTTCACAATGGGGACTCAGCCATCCGCTCACGGAATCTCGCCCCTGGGACTCCGATTCTGGAGCCGAAGCCCGGTCGATCAACAAAACGGAGAGGGAGGGACGAAGATCGAACCCAAGTCTTGTGTGGAAACGCATTAGCGAGCTGCATAGCAGGCGCTTCGGATTGCCAGACCGGCGCCATCCTTGAACCGATGTTAACGCCCCCCGGTCGGCGGTGGCACCTGGAGCTGGCGGCAGATCTTGCGCGCCAACCCATGATCGATCTCGCGGTGGCGCGGAACGACCGATCGCTCGCCTTGCGGGCCGGCCCATCGTGTGCGTGGTGCTGCCTCTGCTGATGAGGGATTTGCCAGTACCGCCGGGCCCGCGCTCTGTAGCCAAGGAACGTTAGGAGAGTCCCGTCGACGTCTGTGCTGTACCGCGGACCAAACACGGAGGGGGAGGGATTCGAACCCTCGTCGGAGGAGAAACCCCCGAAACAGTTTTCGAGACTGCCGCATTCAACCGCTCTGCCACCCCTCCGGGGGGACCGGCATTAGGCTAGTAGATCGAGCTGGGCAGCGGCGAGTCGCGGTGCGCCCGCGTGGTCACGAAATGGGCGTCAGACAGGCCCAGCGAGTCGCCATCTGCTTCTCGACGGTGGGAGGGGAGGGGTTGGGTTGGTGTCTTCAGGCCACCGCTGCGGCGTGTTCCGGGGCCGCGGCGTTGGCGTTGCCGTTGGCGCCCTCCAGCACCACCTTCAACGCACCCGTGTTGGCGGCGTCGGCGAACACGTCGTAGGCGTCCATCGTGTCGCCCAGCGGGAAGCGGTGGGTGGCGAACAGCGAGGGGTCCAGGCGGCCGCTTGCGATCAATCGCATCAGCTGGGGGATGCTGAAGGTGTCCACCAGCCCGGTGGTGATCGTCACGTCGCGGATCCACAGCTTCTCCAGGTGCAGGTTGGCGGGCTTGCCGTGCACGCCGATGTTGGCCACGCGGCCGCCGGGGCGGATCAACTCGGTGGCCAGTTCGAAGGTCTGCGGCACGCCCACCGCCTCGAAGGCGCTGTCGGCGCCGAGGCCGTCGGTCAGCTCCATCACCCGCGCGACAGCGTCTTCGCGGCCGTTGTTGATCGTGGTGTCGGCGCCGAAGCGCGTGGCGCTCTCCAGGCGGCTGTCGGCCAGGTCGATCGCCACGATCCGCCCGGGGGTGTACAGGCGCGCAGTGAGGATCGCCGCCAGCCCGATCGGGCCGGCGCCGACGATCGCCACCGTGTCACCGGGCGCCACCATGCCGTTGAGCACCCCCACCTCGAAGGAGGTGGGCAGGATGTCGGCGAGGAACAGCACCTGCTCGTCGCTCAGCTGCGCGGGCACCTTGTAGACGGAGTTATCGGCAAACGGCACGCGCGCATACTCGGCCTGCAGCCCGTCGATCAGGTGCCCGAAGATCCAGCCGCCCCCGCCCACGCACAGCCCGTAGTGGCCCTGCTTGCAGAAGCGGCAGCTGCCGCAGGAGGTGATGCACGAGATCAGCACCTTCTCGCCCGGCTTCACGGTGCTGACGCCGGCGCCCACCTCCTGCACGGTGCCCACAGCCTCGTGGCCGAGGATCGTGCCGGGCGTGGTCTCGGGCACGTCGCCTTTGAGGATGTGCAGGTCGGTGCCGCAGATCGTCGAGGTGTCGATCCGCACCACCGCGTCGGTGGGCTCGTGGATCGTGGGGTCATCGACGGTGTCCCAGCCGCGCTCGCCGGGGCCGTGGTAAACAAGCGCCTTCATCGTGTGCCTCCTGCTGCTGGGAGTGGTGAGTGGACACCTCCGAAGGTAAAGGCGCGGGCGCGGCGCCACATCGGTGACTTCCCCGTGGCAGGGTGCGCGTTTCTACGCACTCGCCGGCTCGCGGAAGCGACGGGGGTCGGGGGGTGTGTCTGTTTTTCGGCCCCCAACCCTTCATTTTGTGAAGGGTTGGGGTGCGCGAAAACACATCTTCTCCCCGCCCATCGTTGGAGTGCGCACCCGTGAAGGCGGCGGGGGACGTGAATGCGCCGGGGGACCGCGAAAGCGCCGGGGGACCGCGAAAGCGCCGGGGGACCGCGAAAGCGCCGGGGGACCGCGAAAGCGCCGGGGGAAAGGAGGGGGAGGGGGAGGGGGAGGGGATCTCTCTCTCGGTGAGGGCGCCGGCTACCGCCGCGAGGCGAAAAACTCGCTGAGCAGCGCCCCGCACTCCCCCGCCAGCAACCCGCGCGCCACCTCGGGGCGGTGGTTCAGACGCCGCTCGCCCAGCACGTCCAGTACGCTGCCCGCCGCGCCCGCCTTGGGGTCGCTCGCGCCGTACACCACGCGCGGCACCCTCGCCAGCACGATCGCGCCCGCGCACATCGCGCACGGCTCCAGCGTCACATACAGCACCGTGTCCAGCACCCGCCAGCCGCCCACCGCGCGGGCCGCCTCGCGCAGCGCCAGCAGCTCGGCGTGGGCGGTGGGGTCCTGGCGCAGTTCGCGCTCGTTGTGGCCGGCTCCCACCACCTCCCCGCCGCGCACCGCCACCGCGCCGATCGGCACGTCCTCGTGTTCCAATGCATGTTCGGCCTCGCGCAGCGCGAGGCGCATGAAGTACTCATCGCGCGGAAAGAAGCGGTCGCTCACCGTCCCCTCCGCGGGGCTCTCCAGACGGGGGTGGGCTCCTGTGGGGCCATGGGCCATCATCATTACCAAACCCATGTCCCACCGCCTCACCCACACCCGGCTCGCATGGTGCTCAGCCTGCACGGCGCTTGCGCTGGCGCTGGCCGCGTCGGGGGCACTTGCGCTCGCCGACCCGGGGGCGCTGGCGCTTGCCGACCCGGGGGCACTTGCGCTTGCCGACCCGGGGGCGCTGGCGCTTGCCGACCCGGGGGCGCTGGCGCTCGCCGACCCGGGGGCACTTGCGCTTGCCGACCCGGGGGCACTTGCGCTTGCCGACCCGGGGGCGCTGGCGCTCGCCGACCCGGGGGCGCTGGCGCTCGCCCCCCATTCCAGCCCAGCCGCCATCGCGCGGCGCAACCCGGGCGGGAGCGCGAGCACAACCCCTCCCCCCTCCTCCCCTCTCCCGGAAGCGGCCCCCTACGCGGCGGGCAAGGTTGTGGTGGGGTACGCCTCCTCCGAGAACCCCGCCGCCAGCGCCGCTATCGCGCACGCCGCCGGCGCGGTGGACCCGGTCGAAGTGGAACCGCACACGCGCCTGCTGACGCTCGGGGCTCACACCTCGGTTGCCGGCGCGCTCGCCCGCCTGCGCCACACGCGCGGGGTGGCGTGGGCGGCACCCGACTACATCGCGCACGCCGCCGTGCTGCCCGGCGCGCACTCCACTCCCATTGCCGGCGCCCCACTCGCGGGCCCCGCCAGCGCCTCACCCGCCGGAGCGCTCGCGGCCATATCGGGGCCAGCCGCGACGGGCGCTGGGGCGTCCGGGGTTGGCGCCGGGGCATCCGGGGCGAGCGCCATTGCCGCTGCCGCCGGCGAACCCTTCCCCAACGATCCCGGCCTGGCGAAAACGCCGGGAGGGTGGCGCAATCTGCAATGGAACTTCGCCGGCGAATACGGCGTCGAAGCGCCCGGGGCGTGGCAGAACCTGATCGCCGACCACGCCCCCGGCGGACGGGGGGTGATCGTGGCGGTGCTCGACACCGGCGTCGCCTACACCAACCGCGGGCGCTTCCGCCGCTCGCCCGACTTCTACCCCTTCCAGTTTGTGGCCGGCTGGGACTTCGTCGCCCACAACCGCTTTCCCAACGACCGCAACGGCCACGGCACCGATGTCGCCGGCACGATCGCGGAGGCCACCAACAACGGCAAAGGTCTCACCGGGCTGGCCTACGGGGTGCGGATCATGCCGGTGCGCGTGCTCAACAGCGAAGGCAACGGCGACGCCGCCACCATCGCCAAAGGGGTGCGCTTCGCGGTCAACCACAGCGCGCGCGTCATCAACCTCTCGCTCGAATTCCCCGGCGGAATCACCGCCTCCGACATCCCCGAGCTGATCTCCGCGCTGCGCTACGCCCACCGCCACCGCGTGGTGGTGGTGGCCGCCGCCGGCAACGAGGCCCACTCCTCCGCCGCCTTCCCCGCGCGGGGGCCCGACGTGATCGCGGTGGGCGCCACCACCGAACACGGCTGTCTGGCCTCCTACTCCAACTTCGGCTCCGGCGTCGCGCTGGTGGCCCCCGGCGGCGGACCCGACGCCAACCTCCCCGGCGACCCCCGCTGCAACCCCGACCTCGCCTCCGGGCGCGACGTCTTCCAGGTCACCTTCCTCGGCACCTCCCCCCGCCGCTTCGGGATCCCGGGCGGGTATGAAGGCACCTCGATGGCCACCCCCCACGTGGCCGCCGCGGCGGCGCTGATCATCGCCTCGGGCGTGCTCGGCCGCCACCCCACGCCCGCGCAGATCGCCGCCCGCCTCACCGCCACCGCGCGGCCGCTCGGCAGCCCCTCCGACAGCCGCCTCTACGGGGCCGGGCTGCTCGACGCGGCCGCCGCCACCGCGCCCGGCGGGCCGGGGGCGGTTGGGTAGCCGGGATTGCGGTGACAATATCCCACACATTTATGAGTAACAAACTTATGGGTAACTAACTTGTAAGTTTGCTACTGTGGGACCATGGTCGACCGCAAGCGGGAGCAGGCCCGCCTCCAACAGGCCGCGGCACAAGCGCCGCAGCTCGTGGTGTTGCGTGGTCGCCGACGCGTCGGCAAGAGCTACCTATTGGATCACAGCTTCGCGGGGCGGCGCTTTGTGTACTTCCAGGCCGACGAGGGGGAGGAGCGCGACCACCTCGATCTACTCGCCGCAGAGGTGGGCGCGCTCGTGGGCGCCCCCCTGAACTTCGCCGACTGGGAGGCCGCGCTGAGCTATCTGGGCTCGCTCGCCGAGGACGCCCCGCTGGTGGTGGCGCTGGACGAGTACCAGTGGATGCGCAAGGCTCAGCCGCGGCTGGACTCGATAATCGTGCGCCACTTCGACCGCTGGGAGCGCGCGGGGCGGACGCTCACACTGGTGCTGAGCGGCAGCGCGCTGACGCTGATGGAGGAATTGCTGGAGGGCAACCAGCCGATGTTCGGTCGCGCCTCCTACCGCCCACTGCTGGAGCCGTTTGACTTCCGCGACGCCGCACGATTCGCAAGCCAGCGCCTCGGCGCCGATGAGAAGCTACGCCGCTACGCCGTGCTCGGGGGCACCCCTCAGTACCAGGTGTGGGCGGGCCGCGGGCCGCTGCGGCAGGTGCTCGCCGAGCGCATCCTCGCCAGTGGTGAGTCGCTGCACGAAGAGCCCCTGCAGCTGATCCGCGGAGAGGATGAGATTCGCGAGCCCGGCTCCTACTACGCCCTGATGCGCGCCGTCGCCGGGGGAGCCACGCGCTTCGCGGAGATCCAGTCAGCCTCGAAGATCACCTCGAGCTCGCTGCTCACCAAACGCCTCGCGCGGCTCTCGCAGCTGCGCTACCTGGAGGAGCGGCGCCCCGTTGGCGGCAACGGGCGGACGATATGGGCGCTCGCCGACCCCTACTTCGCGTTCTGGTTTCGCTACATCTACCCCAACCGCTCGGCGCTGCAGCGGGGTCGCGTGCAGGAGACGCTGCAGGCCATCCTCGACGACCTCGACAACCTGATGGGCCCATGCTTCGAGCAGGTCTGCCGCGAATGGGCCAGCCGCTACGCCCGCGCGCCCGAGCTCGCCGACGCCACAGAGATCGGGGCCTACTGGACACGCACGCACGACGTCGAGATCGACCTCGTCGCGCGCGCCAAAGGGCGCTACACCGCGATCGGCTCGTGCAAGTGGTCGGCCCGCGCCGACACCCACGATCTCGACCGGCTGCGGGAGCTGCGCGACACGGTGCGCGGTGCGGGGGACGCGTCGGTGTGGCTGTTCGCCCGCGGCTTCCACCCCGCGCTGCGCCGCCGTGCCGGACCGGAGGGTGTGCGGCTTGTGTCGGCTGGCGATCTCTTCGTGTAGTCGAATGGCCAATACGGCCGGCCAGGGGCGGTTACACATTATGTGTGAGCAACGTACACGTTTTGTGTGTACTTGCTGGGGAGACCACACGGCCTCGCGTTCAGGGAGACCACTCGACCTCGCGTTCAGAGTGCGCGCTGCTCGATCAGGCGCCTGCGCAGCAGCGGGTTGAGGACGCGATATTCGCCATGCCCGGTGCGCTCGATCATCCCGGCCTCCTGCAGCTTCCGGAGCGCGCGATCGGCCTCGCCGCGGTGCATGCCCTCGGTGAGCGTCGCGCCCACCGCCACGCGGCGGGCGATCTTGAGCGCCTGCCGGTGACTGGAGCGGATCTGCTCCAGCAGCTGGTCCAGCAGCGCGCTGTCGCCGTGATAGGCGTTGTCGTAGCCCTGCTCCACCAGCGGCCCGTCGATCGCGCGTCGGTCCAGCAGCACACTGAGGAAGTGCACCTGCTGGGCGATCAGCATCGTCACCCGGGGGTGGCCCTCCCCGAACGCCACCAACCGCGCCAGCGCGTCCGGTGCGATCTCGCAGCCATCCACCGCAAAGCGCTCCCGCAGCCCCTCCCCCCACTCCTCGGGTGCGATCGCGCGCAAGTGGTAGAAGCTGCCAAAGCCGCTCAACGCGCGGTGCCCGGGGGCAAACAGGTCGCGCATAACGTGCTCCAAGCTCCCCGTGAAGAGGTAGCTCACCTGGCTGGAGCGCTGGAAGATTGCCCGCATCCGCTTGGTCACCGCATCCGGATCCCCATATGGGCGCCGCTCCCCCGCCAGCTCCTGGAACTCATCGAAGAACACCACACACCGCCGCCCGTCCACCGCCGCCACCCGCTGGGGCAGCTCCAGCGCCTGCGCCAACGCCCGCTGGGGGTTCTGCGCCGCCAGCCCCGGGGTGAGCGCCAGCTCCACCGCGTCGCCCAGCTGGCTTTTGAGCTGCATCACCACCGCCCCCTGCGCCGCCGTCAGCGCCTGCCGGCCCACCCGCCGCGCCTTCAGCAGCAGCTTTCGCAACGCCGGCCGGTTGCGCAGCACCGCCCCCGCCAGCGCCTCCGCCAGCTCGCCGTCATCGGCCATCGCAAACAGGTCCACCGCCGCCACATACACCCCCCGCGCGCGCACCCTCGTGAGCGCCGCGTCGCACACGCTCGTCTTACCCGTCCGCCGCGGGCCCGCCATCACCAGGCTGGTCCCGTTCTCCAGCGCCGCCGCCACCTGGCGCACATCCTCGGAGCGCCCAATCATCTGGCTTGCGGGGATCGGCTCATCGGTGGGGAACAGATCCCCGCTCGCCTGCCGCCCCTCCGCCTGTACACGGGTCATGTGTACATTGTACACGGTTGGTGTGTATTCGTGGGTGGCGGCTTGTGGAGCGCAACCACTATTCGCTAGGGAAGGATCTCGGCGCGAAAGCTACTGAGGTGGAGCACGCCCGCCTGAGGACCTGGCGAGTCGAGCAGAGCCGCGATTGCGTCCCAATGTCCGAGCAAGCAGCGAAGCTTCTGCCACTGGCTGTATTTGGCGTCGCCGAATGCGAAGACGTGCGCCGCGTTGTCAACGACTGCCTGCCGCTCGGCGGTCACGATTCCCTGCTGGAGCCTCTGGCGTATGCCGAGAATCGCGGCGTCTTGCGTGAGAATCGCCATGCCGCGCACCGCTATGTCTGCGATCCACCACTCGTCTCCTTTCTGGGGGCGCTGCATCTGGGGGTGTATGTCGTGCTGAAAGTGCGCGGTCACCCCGTGGTTTCGCGTGAAGCGATTGATCGTGTCAGTCAGGGCACGACCGACTGAGTTCTCGACGTAGAGCTCGCGAATCACGCGGCCAGGATCGCCGCAACCACCTCGGCCTCTGTGGCGCCGGTGTCGCGCTCGATTTCGTCGTTCGAGTAACCCTCGCGATGACGCGTCGCGATCGCGTCTAGACGCACCCCGGTTCCGGCGGTGATCGCGTGTCCGCCAGCGACCCGTGTGTCTACGACCACTGGCACAGCCCTGGTCTTGAACCACCAGCGCCGGGCGCGCTCGTCCTCGTAGTCGATGTCCCGCGTCCAGAGTGCGCCTTCAACGAGCTTCTCCGCGGTAAGCTGCCCGCCTCGGGACGCATTGAGGAGCATTGCGCCGTCGTCGGTCTCGATGAACTTCGTGAGCAGGTCCCCGCCATAGACGTGGAACTGCCTGGTCATCAGCGGACGCTGCTCGCCGAGTTCTTTGCCTACGTACTCGAGAGCGCGTCGGATGGCTTGAAGCGCGGCGTCGCCCCGGTACATAGAGAGGGTCTTCAGTTCGAGCAGGTTGAGGAAGGACAGCGCGAGCCCACCCTTGGTTCCGTCTGCCGGGATCAGCGGCTCGTCCCGGCGTGGCTGGCCCTTGTAGAGACGTTCGTGGCCGAAGCTCCACCGACTGACCGTCTCGGGGCGTCGCCCAACGAGCGTGGCAGCCTCGCTGATCGTGTACCTGGGGGTCAGGGCGCGTTGTTCGATGCGAGCATCCATGCGCTTAGCGTAGTCCACCCGTCGGCACCTGCAGCCGACAGCGCCAGACCGCTAAACCTCGATCCACCGATTCCGTCTGGTGCTGAACAAAGAATGACCTCCTGAAAGGGCTTGATTGCGGCTGTTGAGGCCAGCCGCGGCCCGAGTTCAGGAGGTCACTCGTATGGTGCAGGATGACGAAGCGGTCGGACTGGATGCTGTGGAGGTCGTGTTCGATGACGAGCGCGTTGTGTCCGATGCGGGGATCGCGCTGGTTGCGGCACTCGCGGGGCGGCTTGGGGTCGAGGCTGTGGTCGGCCGGTTCGTGACGCTTCGGCGTGATCGGCCGGGGGCGGCGAATGTGGGCCGGAAGGTGATGGCGCTGGTCTACGCGATGCTGTTGGGCGCTGACTCGATTGATGATTGCGAGGTGTTGCGCGCGGGGCGCACGCGCCGGCTTTTGGGTGGGTGGCTGCCGGCCCCCTCGACGCTTGGGACGTTCCTGCGGGCGTTCACGTTCGGGCATGTCCGCCAGCTCGACCGGGTGCTCGCGGAGACGCTCACGCGGGCGTGGCGGGCGGGCGCAGGCCCCGGCGAGGAGCGCCTCGTGGTCGATGTGGACAGCTTCATCGGGGAGGTGCACGGTAAGCAGAAGCACGGCGCCGGTTTCGGATACACCAAAAAGCGGGGGTATCACCCGCTGATGGCCAGCCGGGCTGGCAGCGGCGAGGTGCTGCATATCCGGCTGCGGAAGGGAAAGGCGAACTCAAGCCGCGGGGTACTGCGGTTCGCCGAGGAGCTGATTGCCCGCGTGCACCGGGCCGGCGCCAGCGGCGAGAAGCTGCTGCGGGCCGACTCGGCGTTCTGGAACAAGACGCTGATGAAGCGGCTCAAGGACGCGGGATGGTCCTACTCGATCAGCATCCGCTGCCAGAAAAGCGTGGTTGAGCGGATCCAGGCGATACCCGAGGGCGCGTGGCGGACGCTCGCCGAGTACCCCAAGGACGGGGAGGCACAGATCGCCGAGACGACCTACGGCGAGACACGGATGATCGTCCGCCGCACCCGCCTGATCGGCCCGCAAGCCGAGCTGTGGCCCGACTGGCGGCACTTCCCGTTCCTGACCAACCGCACCGAGGAGATCGAGATCGTGGAGGCCGAGCACCGCCAGCACGCCGTCGTCGAGCTCACGATCCGCGACCTCAAAGACCAGGCCCTCGCGCACTTCCCCTCCGGCCAGTTCAACGCCAACAGCGCCTGGACCGTGATCGCCGCTATCGCGCACAACCTCACCAGCTGGACCACGATCATCGGCCTGCCCGGCCAAACCGTCCGCGCCGCCCGTACCCTCCGCCGCCGCCTGCTCAACATTCCCGGCCGGCTGACCCGGACCGCCCGCCAATGGACCCTCCACCTCCCCGCTCGCTGGCCCTGGCAACACGACTTCACCAGCGCGCTCGCCCGAATCAGGGCGCTACCCGCCGCCACCTGAGCGACAACCCCCGCGACGAAGACCAGCACACCCCGCCGCCGACACCGGCACGCTCACCGCTGCCCAAAAACACGCCCAAACGGCTCCACCGAACCACCCCCAGCCGAAATCCCACCCCACAACACAGCCTGACCCCCGTCAACCCACCAAATCACCCCGAAACGACCCCATCAACCCAGCGCACCGGTGGATCGAGCCTTAGACCGCAACGCGCTGTGCGCGATCCTTGCCGTCACTCGCCACTAGCCACCCACCATTTGGGATGCGCCGCGCCACCATCCAGCCGCTTGCTCCGAGCGCTTCAAACACGCCTGCCCCGACTTGTTTCGCCTCTGGAAGACTGCTAGGTCGCTGCCCAGGGTGGCGAGCATCAATGAGAACGGCGCCGACTACAGGCCGCCCATCCACGACAAACGACTTGCTTATACAAGACAGAAATGGTGCGCCGAGGACATGGTTGATCCGGGGAACCTCAGTCACTACAAAACCTGCCTTTTCGATTAGCTTCTCGGGTCCGGGGGTCACGCCAAGATGGCAAATGCCCCGTGGCTCCGGTTCTCGTGGAGTCCACTGCCTACCTCGAGCGGCCTCAGCTATTCGCGACCCCGCTTCCGACGTCGGTACAATTGGGTGACCCGCGCGGTTCAGCGCAACGAACCGCGGCAAGGCACGCGGCACCTCTTTTGGCTTCCTGCCTGGGAGCAGCGCAGGTACCGTCACTTTTGGCCCGGGCCAACCGTTGATCTCCACCCTGACCTCGCGCAAACCATTCGGCAACGACCCGCCTGCACGTGGCGCGATCGGTCGGCTTCCATCGACAACAACCGCCGTGACACCACTGCGGGTCAATGCGAAACCTTCAAGCCGCATGGGATGGTTTTGAGCGCGCCAGTTTTCGGCAACGATAGCGTGCTTGTAGAAGTATGCGACGGGACAGCCAGCCCCTGGCTGCGCGGTGATGCACCAGCCCGCAACCCCACCAGTCAAGATGGGGAGCACATAGACCTGTCCGGCAGAGACAAGGCCGGTGGCGTCTTTTCCTCGACCAACACTTGCGCTCGAGCACGACAGCAGTGCACCCGCAAGCACGAGCATGACGCTCACGCCGCCCGCCGCGCATGTCAGCTTCCTCCCCATTATGTAAGCCATTGGTGGTTCGCTCCTCTGTCTGTACGCGGTAAGCTGCCCGAGCGTGTTGTATGGACTGTGACGCGCGACGCGCGCGGATGCCCAACAAGAGGCCAGGTAGTGTCCGCGATCACCTCACAGATGAACGGTGGCACGCAGGTGTTCCAGCAGGGATACCCGCTGCTGAAGCTTCGCCTTGGCGACCACGAGCCAAGCACCGTCAACACGGCGGGCCACCATCTCTTCTCCCGGGCCCGAGCCTTCGGGCCCGGGCGCCTGAAAGATCCCCGGGTGGCCTGGCAAAGGTTTCATCGCCGGCAGCGATGGTGGAGTGGCCCCAGGGTGCGAAGCGTCGAGCAGCATACCTGCAAGCAACGGCCATCCGTCCAAGTTGTACGAGCTGCTCGCACAGGAGATAAAGCCCTGGCCGATCAACCCGGAATAAGACGTGACCGACGTGATCACATCCCCCCCTTCTACCGTAAGTCCACGGAGACGCTCGGCGCTGAGCCGGCAAACGCCGTACGATGGGTGTGTGGGATTTTTCAGGCTGCGTGCCGGCACTTCGACCGCAATTTGCTCGCGGGATCGGAGCGGTCCTTCAGTCGGCCGCAGTATCGCTTCTCCCTTATCGTTCAGAGGCGTAAAATAATTTTTGATCAGCGGCGTGAAACTGCCGCGGACTTCAACGACGACGGCCCGTAGGCCATTAGGTAGCGCCGGCTCCGCGTGAGTCGCGATTTGGTACTCACCATCAGGCGAACCACTACCGCCAATCGAGACCGAGACGGCCGGACTCGTGGTCACGGCGTAGCCACGAGTTCTCGGGGGAGGCCCGCCGCTCTCCCACGTTTCAGCGATGTTGGCCTTCGCCGCCGCCTTGGGTGCCGTAGCTTGCGAGGTATGTGCCCGAGGCCGAGAACTCTTGGATGCGGTGGTTGAGGTTGTCGGTGACGTAGAGGTTGCCGGCGGCGTCGGTCGCAATCATTTCAGGGCCTTTGAACTGGCCGCCGCCGTCACCGGGCGAACCGAACTGCGCCACGTAGCTTCCTGTACTTGAGAGCTCCTGCACGCGGTTGTTGGCGTAGTCGACGACGTACAGGTTGCTACCGGAGAAAGTCAGCCCCCAGGGTTCTTTGAACTGGCCGCTGCCGGAGCCAGCGGACCCGTAGGCCGCTTGGAAGGTGCCTGTGGAGGAGAACTTCTCGACGCGGTTGTTAGCGCTGTCGGCGACCCACACGCTGCCGCTGGTGTCGATCTTTACGCCGGCGGGGCATTTGAACTTGCCTTCTTCTGATCCTTCGCTGCCGAAGGACCTGATGAATTCGCCTTTTGATGAGAGCTCTTGAACGCGGTCGTTAGCGCAGTCGGAGATGTAGACGTTACCGGTGCCTTGGTTGACGTCGATGCCGGTCGGTTCCTTGAACTGGCGAGGTCGCGCCCGTGGAGGCCCCCGACGTCCTGAATATAGGGCGCGCAGAGCCGCTCCGGGTCTCACAGCTCGGTGTGCCCGAGCCAGAGTCGGTGCCCGTGGTCGCGCCCGGCTACCAGATCGCCCAGAAGCTGCACGCCTGCACCGAGCGCTTCATGACGGGTCCGGACAACGACCGCTTCCGCGAGCTGATGGACCTGCTGTTGCTCCGCGGGTTGCTCACCGAGGCGGACCTCCCTCGCGTGCGAGCTGCCTGCGTGCGAATCTTCGAGACCCGCGACAAGCATCCCTGGCCGCCGACCGTGACGGTGTATGAGTCCTGGCGTGAGCCCTATCGAGCGATGGTCCGTGACACGCACTTCGAGGTCCACACGGTCGAGGACGCCGTAGCCCTCGTGGACGAGATGATCGCTGAGATCGACGCCTCGGCCTGAACAAGCCCTGCCGCCGTGGACCCGTATTCCGTTGTTGAGCCTTCGGCGTCGGTGTACGCAGTGAGCTGCCTGAGCGTGTTGTATTTGCCAGTGACGGTTTCAGTCGTCGTTTCGCTGGTGGCCCCGAATGGGTTGGGCGTGATGTGGACGTAGCTGCCGGCACCCGGCGTCGGCGACCTCCTCGGCGGCGTCGCGCCCACACCCGCCACCGAAAGAACAGGCACGATGCCTGGTGGCTGACACGCTCAACAACCGCCGGCCAAACCGCGCGCATCCAACCCGACGGCAGCGCCACCGCACCCCGCGAAGCGCCCACTCCCGCCAAGCTCGCGATCGCCGCCGGCAACCGCATCCACACCCGCCCCTACCCCGAACCCAACCAGCATTACTCAACCAGCTCTGGCCCGCCGACGACTGCTCCGGCGCCACCTCATTCGCCCTCTACGCCGCCGGGCTCCTCGGTCCCAGCGCCCTGGACTCAAGCGAACTCGAGCACCACGGGCAGCCCGCCAGTCCCGGGCGCTGGATCGCCCTCTACGCCAACAGCGCCCACACGTGGATCGTCGTCGCCGGGATCGCGCTCGACACCGCCGACTACGGCGGGCCATCCATCCCGCCGGCACCGGGTTACGCTGGCGCAAAGAACCACTCGCCAACCTCAGCGACGGCGCCGCCTACGTTGTGCGGCACCCGGCCGGGCTGTGACGGGCGCGCAGCAATCCTGCTCGCTCCGCTTGCGCTCGATAGATGCCGTCGGCGACCCGACCTTCCGCCCAGCAAAAGTCAAAGTCAACGAGGTTGCGCACGTACCCACGGTGTATCCTACAGGCAGGATGCTTCGTCACACAATACGCATAACAGATGTCACGCCGTGGCGGCGGCGCCACGCAACAAGACGCCGTCGGCGAGAAATACGTTGGGTTGGAAGCGCCCCGAGCAAAGATGTGGCAATCGAGATCGCAGTGGACGCTTGGCGCCTGGCCTTTACCGATGCCATGCCGGATAGCGCTGTTCTGCACTATGTGCAATCACCAGACACGTGCCCAACCTGTCGTGGTCGCCGATTGGTTGCAGATGATCGTCAGAATGTCCACCATACCCGTCGCGAGGTTCCTTGTCCTGATTGCGTCAAGCCAAGCGTAATCGCGGTGGAACGGCGTTGGCCTGGACTCACATCTGTGGCTGGGCTAGCAACTCGAGGAACCACCGTCAAGCTGGATCCTGGTCAGGATGGCTATAACCCACCGCCAGCACCACCCAATACTTTGCGTGCAACAAAACCACACAGTGGTTGGATTAGCTGTCTAAGATCGCTATCACTATGGAGGTCACACCCACACTAATTGGGGGCTACTGCCTGACTCCGAGCGCATGCTCAAGACGCATCAAAGCAGATACCACACTTTTCCTGATTAGCGCCTGGGCCGTATACTGTAGCTGCGCAAGATGTCTTATCTCACCACGAGTGACCCTTGGACGCATGGAATTGGCAAGTTCCGGTAGCGTCATGGATGACGCCGCAAAACCAACTTGGTCAATCAACCTCCGTACATTGTGAGGTACCGTCCCGCCACTGGCAATTGTCCGCGCATCAGCACACAGATCGGGGGACGAAATCACAAGCAGCCTACTGTTTGCATTTACAAATGCCGTAATTTCGCGCGCTATCCTTTGGCTCTTCCAGCGTAGACCACGGAACTCATGAATCAACGTCAATCCTGGCTTGCGCTCCGCCATCGCCTCGCGAAGAATCACCTCCGCGTTAGCCCGGAACGTGCAATAAGCGCGTGAGGGTGACTGCGAGTGGCTGTTTTGGTGGGTCAGTCGTTTGTTGATCGGTGATCGGGTTGGGTGGCGTTGTTTGTGATGAGTTCTTGCGGGAGCGGGGCGTGCGCTCGGCCCGTTTCGGGGCAGCGGTGATTACGGCCGGGTGGCCGGGTGGTCTTCTGGGTGGTGGCGGGGGGCTGGCGGCTGTTCTCAGCCGCTCGCGGCGTGAAGCGTTTTGAGTTTCTGAAATGCGGCGAGGAGCTCGGCCGCCCACGGCCATGTGTCTTGGAGGTGGAGCTTTGCGCGGCGCCCGGAGAACGCGAGGCGCCCAGCGACGTGCAGCAGCCGGTAGCGCAGTCGCTTGGGCTCGGCCTTGGCGAGATCCCCGTCGAGGACGAGTGCTTGGGTCCAGACGATCAAGTCGTGCGCGAGCATCACGATCTCCAGCCACACCTCGTTGAGCGCGAACTCTTTGAACGGGAACTTGGACAGGCCGGTGTCCTTGTCGTCACGGATGCGGTCCTCGACGTGCGCGTGCTGGCGGTGGCGGCACTCCAAGACGGCGATGTCCTCGTCGGCTTGGTCGGTGAGGATCGCTTGGAAGCGGTACCCGTCGTGGTCGGTGAACGACAGCTGCGCTCCCGGGTGCGGGCGCTCCCTGCGCACGATCAGCCTGGAGTCCTCGGGCCACGCCGACAGGTCGACCATGCCGGTGATCTCGCAGACTTCGCCATTCTTGCGGGCCGACCCGTCCTGGTCGAGCGCTCCTATCCACGCATCCCCTGGGATCGTGAGGATCGCGGCGCGAACCCTCTCGGTCAGCTCGTAGCCAATCGAGAAGCGCATCCGTGCCTCGCGGCAATAGTCAACGAGACCATGCGTAGCGCCAGCCGTGTCCGCGCGCACCAAGATCTCCAAAGCCTCCACGTACCGGGCCGGGATCTGCGCCAGCGCCAAGTCCAGCGCCGCGACATGGTCATCCGCGGTGTTCGAGCCGGCGTTCCCTGGGCGCAAGAGGCCACCGAGTGCCTCCCTGGTCTCGTCCAGGTAGACCTGCAGCGGGTGAAACCCATAACCGCCCTTGTAGTTCCCGGCCGCTTTCTCCTTCTCCGAATGCGCGGTGATCAGCGTGGCGTCAATATCGAGCGTCAATCGCTCAGGCGCGCCGTGCAGCTCCCAGAACCGCTCCCGCGCACACGCGTGCGCGACACGCAGGGCATCCAGCAGCCCCGGCGTAGAAGCGATCCGGTCGATCATCCGAAACGCTGTCGAGTCCGACGCCACCGCCCCGAACAACGCGTCCTGCTCACGGACCACCCCGAGATCCGAGACGCACTCGCCGCCGTCGACGAGCATCACCGCGAGATCGCGGAACACCCTGCCCGGGTCATGGCCGCGACGCCGCTGCTTGACCTCAGCCAGCTCCCGCGAGAGCGCCGCCGTGAGCCCCACCTTCTCAGCGACCTGCGCCACGAGCGCCGTACCCGCATGCGATACCAAGCCCGCTCCGTCCGACGTGACTTCTACGGTTACCGGGCGTCCATCACGCATCACCTTCAAGGTGACCTCCAAGCTCGGGATCAAGGACCTTCGACAAGCCCAAGGATCCCTGCTCAACCGGACGTTTCCGCGCCCCCGCTCACCCCGGGGGCGCGGTCGTTACTGCACGCTCCGGGTTAGCCTCGTTGGTAACAATGGCCGCCGTTCTTGATCGGGCTTGGATATGACCCAGTACATTGGAACAATTCGTCCGAACATGATGTATTAGTGTATTCAATGACACCTTCAAATGAGACCGGTTGGCAACGACGGTCCTCAGAAATTTCTCCGAATCCTTCATAAACGCCTGAGCCGATCGCTGATCCCCGGGTGGGCCGGGAGATGCTAGGGCCACATTTGACCGGTTTGTCGAGGCAGACACCCCAGCCAGGATAGCTATTAGTGCGATTACTCTACGACCACAGTTTGCCATATCACACATTTCACCCTGATACTAAAGGTTTAGCGCTACATGCGCCACCACTAAGGCCAGACGCGGTTATTTGCAGCCAACATGTTACACTAGTAACCGAAAGTGACAAGCCACGTAGAAATTTAAACGTCGCCGTGAGGTGAACCACTGCCTGTGTCATTCCTTTGTTAAACGTCGTAGTACATGCGCTCGATTCAAGTCCCCAGCCATACCCCCATGAATTGCTACATTCGATATTCTGCGACGTGATCTTACCTCCAGCATAGCCACACCAGTAGGCATTAATACGGGAGGCAAAGTTAAAATAAAGGCCAAAAAGACTGGTCTGGGCATAATGAACATTGTCATTATTATAGCAACCGAACGCGCTACCGCGCGCACGACTGGCGCTAGCTCCGGTTTCTTCCCCAATCACTTCGCCCTGTTCGTTGGATTCCCCCGCCACCCCGCCTTCGACTGGTG
The DNA here is from genome assembly GCA_963833205.1 of uncultured Solirubrobacterales bacterium. Lineage (GTDB taxonomy): Bacteria > Actinomycetota > Thermoleophilia > Solirubrobacterales > Solirubrobacteraceae > Palsa-744. The sequence continues at coordinate 250,194 of CAWHWZ010000006.1, forward strand.
TAGGTGATCCCACTTCTGCTCCGCATCCCCCCAAGGATCGGCACCAATTGAGGAATTCTTCTTCTTCTTGTTTTTTGGCTTTTTGTCGTGTGGCTTCGGTTTCGGCGTAGTCTTTCTCGGCTTGTGCTTCGGCGGAGGCGAATGATGCGGTGAAGACTTCTGCTGTGTATGGGGTTGCTGGGCCGAGGCCGTTGGGGAATGCGCCGGGGGGTATGACGGGGAAGGTTTGGAGGGTGCGCGCGACTTGGGGTACGTAGGAGGCGCCGCTTTTGAAGGTTACGCCGGATCCGAGGGCGGGTTCGCTGGATAGCCCGCCGGCGCCTAGCCATGCGTACTTCGGTGGGGTGGTCCCGGACTGGGGTACCCCGAATTCGGTGCTGTTGTAGGTGGTGAGGAGTTTGGTTTCTGTTTCGCTCAAGGCGGCGGTCGCGATGATGTTGCCCTGGAGGTCGTGGAGTTGCAGGGTGGGCGCGGTGGCGCTTTGCTGGGTCGCGGCGAGGGCGCCGTCGATTCCGGGGATGTTGCGCGTCCATTTTTCTGAGCCTTCGTTGACCCACGCGAGCGCTTCGCCTGGGCCGGCGTAATGGTCGATCACTTTCGCGGCGCTCGTGCCTTCGGAGATGGCTTCCATGGTGCGTCCTGCTGGGTCGTAGGAGTACCTGAGGGTCTCGCCGTTTTGTTTCTGGGTGGCGACCTGGCCGTCGAGGTAGTATTCGCTTGTGAGTTCGTGTCCGCCGGCGTCGTTGGCGGGTAGGGTGGTGGCGTTCCCGAATGTTTCGTAGGTGATGCCTTCGTCGTTGAGGCGGTCGGCGGGGTCGTAGACGTGGCGTTCGGTGCTGCCGCCTTCGGTAGCGCATTTGCCTTCGGTGCCTGGTTCGCGGGTGGTGAGGCTGGTGCGGTTGGAGTCTTCGTCGTAGGCGTAGACGCGGGTTGCGCAGCCTTTACCGGCCGGGGTTTCCTGGGTTTCGGCCAAGCGCCCAGCGGTGTCGTAGCTGTAGTTCTCACTGGAGAGCGTGCTGGTTTGCGCGAGTGTTTCGCCGTGGATCGCGGGGGTGACGCTGTCGCTGAACCAGGTGCATTTTTCGCTGCAGTGCGTCAGCTTGACGTATTCCAGTGTGGTTGCTTGGCCCGTGGGGCTGAGGGTGTAGCCGGCGCTCATGCCGTTGGGGTACCCCTCGCTGACCATGTTGCCTTCAGCGTCGTAGGACGCCGTGAAGGTCATGTTCGCTGCGGGCGCGGTGTCGTGGAGTTCGGTCATCAGGCCGGTTGTCGGATCGTAGGAGTATACCTGGCTGTCGATGTTTTCGCCCGTTTTTTTGCCGGGTAGTTCGTAGCTCACTTTCGTGGGGCGCCCGTCGATGTCGTAGGCGTATTCCGTTGTGGCGCCTTCGGCGTCGGTATACGCGGTGAGCTGCCCGAGCGTGTTGTATTTACTGGCGATCGTCTTCGTTTCGCCTTTGATCGTCGCGCTCTGCTTGACGAGCGCCCCCGTTTCGCTGCTGTATTCGTTGGTGACCCTTGGTAGCGGCGTGTCGACCGTGGACGTCGTTTCACTCGTAAGCGCACGGCCCGAGCTGTCGTAGGTCTCTTTCTCCGTGCGGGTCGTGGACCCCGTTTTCCTCGTAGACCCGGTGAACGACGCCACCGTCTCGCGAGCGTTGAGCGCCTGCAAAGGTCGCTTGCGATGTCGTCATCAAGCCACGAGCTACAAGACTTCGCAACGCATTTTCAATGACTGTACGATCGAGATCCTCTCGCAACATCTCCTCGTGCAGCGTGGTGGTCGTCTCACCCATATAGGCCGCCATAGCACACAACTCAAGCAATTCACGCTCCACGCCTGTCAACGAACCAGGGTCCATAGGGCATCAACAACACCGTCCCGAATTATCCGTAAGTTTCATATGACCAGCTACAGCCTCTCTCCAGTCTGGGACAATTATCTTCGATCGAGTCGACGCATCACGAATTGTTGCGACTCTACCTTATAAGAAACTGTCCGAGAACGTGTCAGGCGTGAAGTAGGCGGTGGCGGCGTCGGTACCAGAGCAGGCCGCTGGCGAGTTGGATGAGACCGAGATAGTTGGTGGGGTTCTTGTCGTAGCGGATCAGCAGCGCGCGGCATTTCTGTAGCCACGCGATCGTGCGCTCGACGACCCATCGACGGGCGGGGTGGGTCTTCTTGCCCCAGCCGTCCTTCTTCTCCTCGCCGATGCGGCGGATGTGCGGCACGTACCGGCCTTGTGTGCACGCGGCCTCACCGGTCGGGTTGTCATATCCCTTGTCCAGGCAGAGGTTCTGCACGACCTCCTTGGGGTCGGGACGGGGGATCACGACTGCGTTGATCGTCGCGGCCAAGAGCTTGGTGTCGTGCACGTTCGCGCCGTCGATGACGGCTGCGAGCGGCCCGCCTTCCTGGTCGACGAGGACGCTCTTCTTGGTGCCCATCTTGGCTCTATCAGTAGGGTTCGGGCCACGCTTGGCGCCCTCAAACCGTGACTTGCCCATCACGCCGTCGGCTGCCTGCCACTCCCAGCGCACAGCCCCGAGTTCCTCGCACTCCCTGACCAGATACGCCCAGATCTCCTCCAGGAACCCGTCGGCGGCGAACCGTTGAAACCAGCCGTGAACGGTCGAGGGAGCACCGAAGCGCTCCGGCATATGACGCCACTGGCAGCCTGAGCGTAGGCGGTGGATGATCCCGTCGAGCACGAGCCGCAGATCGGCCCTGGGACGGCCTGTGCGTGCGGGCGGATAGAAGCAGTCGAGCATCGGCTCGATCTCTTCCCAGAGGTCATCCGGGAGCTCCCAGATCGTCGGCAGCGGGCGAGCAGGGGTAGTCTCAACGGCTGGCAAGGCACGCTCCTTTTAGCGAGGGTTGACGTGCCTTGCCGCTTCAATCAAGCTCTACATAATCCTGCCCCAGCCGACTTCTCGGACAGACTCTAAAGCACTATTAGCTGTCGCGGGGGACACCAAAGGTACCCGTAGCCATATTCGGAGCATCGAAGTAGCACGTCTCTAGTGTCCCAAGCTCGGTGTAACCAGACAAAGCATACAAATAGCGATATACTATATCCAGCGCAAAGGGTGATTTAACTAGAGAGTCGCGGTGCTTTGACTTCGGCCCTACAACATCCCTCACCAGTCGTCGTATTTTGTGCGTTTGGATCCCATGACCTCCCTGCACTGAGTGCTCATTCGCCCATGATTCGACCGTCACTCGGAACTCGACTAGCCGTGGCTCGAATTCCGCTAGATCGTCGTACGCCTCAGCAATCGGCTTCCACCCCAGCGCCTTTTGCCTCAAAAGGAGGTCTGAATACGCGGGCGCGATAGCTCCAACAGGCCGCCCCTCTACCACAGATGCAAGTAGTCGTCTAGCTCGCTCGCGAAGATACGACAAAGAGGCTCCGCCCTCACCCAGGCCTGCGAGCGCAGTACGCTTCGCCTCCTCATCGTAGGCGCGAAGCTGCCCGTACAAATGATCCCTCGCCTCCTCGTCGCCTGTATTGAGTCTGGCGCATTCAATAGCCCTGAGCCGGATCTCGCGAACTTGTGAGCCACCGATAAACCCACCTTTGACAGCGATGCGGCGAATGATACCCCGAGGCCACGCCATATACACTCCCTCCTATTCACCCACGTAATAATTGTGCCATCCTGGTTTACAAGTAGCCATATATATTGTAGATATAGCCATGTTTGAAACTACCAAATACTTCGATTTCAACGATTGCGACTTCCGGGATGCTAGCGACGCTGATGAGTTTAATTGCAAACTCATGTATCTCTATTTTAGTTGATGCTTCAAATGCTTTTACGAGCCAGCTTGGGGCACCAGCTAAAGAGGCTGCTTGTGGTGAATTTGCAACCTCGATGCCAAACCCCAACGTCAATGCGGCCCACTTCGGCATTCTTATTTTCCAGGTATGTATAGCCGCCGCGCTTGCGCTGCTTCCCCCTGAACCGCCTAGAGTACCTTCCGCTTCCGCGAATGGTTCGTTGCTCACTTCGCCACACGGCACTTCGACACCCGTTTCCGTTATAAACACACACGTGGCAACGTTCCCGCCCTCTCCCGCCCCGCATCCCCCCCAGGATCGGCACAATTCGAGAAGTTCTTTTTCTTCCTGTTCTTTCGCTTTTTGTCGTGTGGCTTCGGTTTCGGCGTAGTCTTTCTTGGCTTGTGCTTCGGCGGAGGCGAATGATGCGGTGAAGACTTCTGCTGTGTATGGGGTTGCTGGGCCGAGGCCGTTGGGGAATGCGCCGGGGGGTATGACGGGGAAGGTTTGGAGGGTGCGCGCGACTTGGGGTACGTAGGAGGCGCCGCTTTTGAAGGTTACGCCGGATCCGAGGGCGGGTTCGCTGGATAGCCCGCCGGCGCCTAGCCATGCGTACTTCGGCGGGGTGGTCCCGGACTGGGGTACCCCGAATTCGGTGCTGTTGTAGGTGGTGAGGAGTTTGGTTTCTGTTTCGCTCAAGGCGGCGGTCGCGATGATGTTGCCCTGAAGGTCATGGAGTTGCAGGGTGGGCGCGGTGGCGCTTTGCTGGGTCGCGGCGAGGGCGCCGTCGATTCCGGGGATGTTGCGCGTCCATTTTTCTGAGCCTTCGTTGACCCACGCGAGCGCTTCGCCTGGGCCGGCGTAATGGTCGATCACTTTCGCGGCGCTCGTGCCTTCGGAGATGGCTTCCATGGTGCGTCCTGCTGGGTCGTAGAAGTACCTGAGGGTCTCGCCGTTTTGTTTCTGGGTGGCGACCTGGCCGTCGAGGTAGTATTCGCTTGTGAGTTCGTGTCCGCCGGCGTCGTTGGCGGGTAGGGTGGTGGCGTTCCCGAATGTTTCGTAGGTGATGCCTTCGTCGTTGAGGCGGTCGGCGGGGTCGTAGACGTGGCGTTCGGTGCTGCCGCCTTCGGTAGCGCATTTGCCTTCGGTGCCTGGTTCGCGGGTGGTGAGGCTGGTGCGGTTGGAGTCTTCGTCGTAGGCGTAGACGCGGGTTGCGCAGCCTTTACCGGCCGGGGTTTCCTGGGTTTCGGCCAAGCGCCCGGCGGTGTCGTAGCTGTAGTTCTCACTGGAGAGCGTGCTGGTTTGCGCGAGTGTTTCGCCGTGGATCGCGGGGGTGACGCTGTCGCTGAACCAGGTGCATTTTTCGCTGCAGTGCGTCAGCTTGACGTATTCCAGTGTGGTTGCTTGGCCCGTGGGGCTGAGGGTGTAGCCGGCGCTCATACCGTTGGGGTACCCCTCGCTGACCATGTTGCCTTCAGCGTCGTAGGACGCCGTGAAGGTCATGTTCGCTGCGGGCGCGGTGTCGTGGAGTTCGGTCATCAGGCCGGTTGTCGGATCGTAGGAGTATACCTGGCTGTCGATGTTTTCGCCCGTTTTTTTGCCGGGTAGTTCGTAGCTCACTTTCGTGGGGCGCCCGTCGACGTCGTAGGCGTATTCCGTTGTGGAGCCTTCGGCGTCGGTATACGCGGTGAGCTGCCCGAGCGTGTTGTATTTACTGATGATCGTCTTCGTTTCGCCTTTGATCGTCGCGCTCTGCTTGACGAGCGCCCCCGTTTCGCTGCTGTATTCGTTGGTGACCCTTGGTAGCGGCGTGTCGACCGTGGACGTCGTTTCACTCGTAAGCGCGCGGCCCGAGCTGTCGTAGGTCTCTTTCTCCGTGCGGGTCGTAGACCCCGTTTTGCCGGGGACCGTTTCGGTGGTCGTTTCGACCTCATCCCAGAGGTTGTAGGTGTAGGTCTTGACTGGTAGTTCGGGGAGGCCGCTTTCTGGCTGCGCGGCTGGGGTGCTCTCGCACGGCAGCCCGACCCATTCTGGGTGGTTGCGGCAGGCGGTGGCTTCGGCTTCTTCTTTGGCGGTGTAGTAGATCGTCTTGGTGTCGTGGACGGCCTGATTGTTTGGTGCCCAGATCTCGATGCGGTTGCTGCTGTCGGATACGTAGAGGTCGCCGGCGGCGTTGACGGCGATCCCTTCGGGGCCTTGGAATTGGCCTTCGCCGCCGCCTTGGGTGCCGTAGCTTGCGAGGTATGTGCCCGAGGCGGAGAACTCTTGGATGCGGTGGTTGAGGTTGTCGGTGACGTAGAGGTTGCCGGCGGCGTCGGTCGCAATCATTTCAAGGCCTTTGAACTGGCCGCCGCCGTCACCGGGCGAACCGAACTGCGCCACGTAGCTTCCTGTACTTGAGAGCTCCTGCACGCGGTTGTTGGCGTAGTCGACGACGTACAGGTTGCTGCCGGAGAAAGTCAGCCCCCAGGGTTCTTTGAACTGGCCGTCGCCGGAGCCAGCGGACCCGTAGGCCGCTTGGAAGGTGCCTGTGGAGGAGAACTTCTCGACGCGGTTGTTGGCGCTGTCGGCGACCCACACGCTGCCGCTGGTGTCGATCTTTACGCCGGCGGGGCATTTGAACTTGCCTTCTTCTGATCCTTCGCTGCCGAAGGACCTGATGAATTCGCCTTTTGATGAGAGCTCTTGAACGCGGTCGTTAGCGCAGTCGGAGATGTAGACGTTACCGGTGCCTTGGTTGACGTCGATGCCGGTCGGTTCCTTGAACTGGCCGTTCCCGGTGCCGTAGGAGCCGTACGCCGCGATGAACTTCCCGGTCGCGGAGAACTCCTGGATGCGGTGGTTGGCGTCGTCGGTGACCCAGAGGTTGCCCTGCCCGTCGATCGCTGATCCGCGCGGCGCTTTGACCTGCCCGTTTTCGGAGCCCGATGACCCGAACTGCGTCGAGAAGACCAGATGGGCGCCGCCGGCGCCGGGCGGCAGCCACTCCTGGACGCGGTTGTTATAGATGTCAGCGACATACAGGTCACCAGCGGCGTTGATCGCCATCCCGACCGGGGAGTGGAATTGCCCCTTGCCCGTGCCCCAGCTACCGGCTTCGGTGAGATACTTCCCGGCCGGTGTGAACTCCTGCATACGGTAGTTGTTGGTGTCGGATACGTACAGATCGCCGCTGTTTGGGTTCACCGCGATACCCGCTGGCCGGTTGAACTGTCCCTGGCCGGTGCCGCTTGAACCGAACTGGTTGAGATAGGTGCCCGACGGGGAGAACACCTCGATACGGCTGTTGCCCGTGTCCGCAACGTAAATCTCGCCTTCAGAGACCGCGAGAGCGGACGGGGCGTTGAATTGGCCATTGCCGCTGCCTTTGCTGCCGAACTGCGACAGGTATTCGCCGGCCGGGGAGAACTCCTGGACGCGGGCGTTCGCTTCGTCGGCGACCCAGATGTCGCCTTTGGAGTCAAGCGCGAGCCCGGTCGGTTCGTGCAGCTGCCCGTTGCCGGTACCGGCGAGGCCGGCTTTGCACCCGGTGGCGCAGGTCTCCATTTCGGATTTGCCGTCTTTGACGCCCCAGCCGATCGCGAGTTCGAAGGTACCGGTGGAGGAGAACTTCTCGATGCGGTTGTTCGCCGTGTCACTGACGTACACGCCGCCGGTGCTCTGGCTGATAGCTATCCCCTGTGGTTTGGAGAACTGGCCGCCCCCGGTCCCGCCGGACCCATAGGTCGCTGAAAAGGCCCCGGAGCCGGAGAACTTCTCGATGCGGCTGTTTTCCATGTCCACGACCCAGACGTTCCCAGAAGCGTCTGTCGCCACGCCCTCCGGGTCTTTGAACTGCCCGCTGCCGGAGCCTTCGCTGCCGAACGCGCCCGAGTAGCTCGGCGGCGCCACGGTCTGCGAGCTACCGGCCGGCGACTTCGTCGCCACGACATTCCCCGTCGTTTCGTTGTATTCCGTAGTGCTCGTCAGATTCAGGCCCGCGGGGTCAGTCGTTACCGACGTGGGCTTGCGCAGCGTCCACCCAAGCCCTTTCTGCCCCGCGTACGAAGTGAGCGTGGTCCGGACGTCCGCTTCTTTGCCTTCGTACTGCGCCCCATCGGTCGTCTTCGTAACAAGCGAGTATTCTTCCCCGGTTTCAGGGGCGCCTTCGTCGTAGTGGTAGACCATGTGGTTGCGCGCCAGGACTTCGCTGCCCGACGCGAGCTTGACTTTGTGTTCCGGCCCCAACGTTTCCACGAGCTGCCCGCCGGTGTTATAGGTGCTCTGGCTATCGAGTTTGGCTGCTACTTCGGCCGATTTGCAGTGTTCTTTTGATTCGCAGGTTTCTTTCAAAGCGGCCGCCCGGTTATCCGCGCTCAGCGTTCGGCTGACCTCGTTCAGCGCGTTGTATTCCGTCGTCGCTATGCCCCCGGTCGGCCCGACGGTATTGACCCGACGGCCCTCGGCGTCAAGGTACTGGATGGTCGCGCGTTTGTAGTCGCTGGCGGGCCAGCCCTGGGGCTCATCTGGCGGGAAGATCGCCATCCCTTCCACCGGCAGGTCTTTTGTCTGCCCCCACTTCGAGACTTCAGTTTCGCCAAGGTTGTACGGGGCGCCCGTACCGGACGCGGGTATGTGGTACTCCATCGTGACGCCGGGCCCTGGCGAGTGGTGTTCGCCTTCGCTGGGGTGGAAGTTGACGGTTCCTATCTTGTTGGTTCCGTACTCGGTGAACCAGATGTTTTTGTCGGAGCCCACGGTGATCCCGGTCGGCTGGCTGCCGGACGGCAGCGCGTATTCAGTGATCGCCCCGCTGGTTGTGATCACGCCGATCTTGCTTGTCCCGTAGTCAGTGAACCAAAGATTGCCTTCCGGCCCTGGGGTGATGCCACGGGGATCACTGCCTGACGGAAGCGCGTATTCGGTGATCGCGCCGCTCGTAGTGATCTGCCCAATCTTGCTCGTCACCTCGTCAGTGAACCAGAGGTTCCCGTTGGAGCCCGCCGCGATGCCATACGGTCCGCTGAGGGATGGCAATTTGTATTCGGTGATCGTACCACTGGTGGTGACCTTGCCGATATACCCGGTGCCAAAGTCGGTGAACCACAGGTTTTTGTCTGAGCCGGTCGTGATCCCGTACGGCTTGCTTCCACCCGGAAGTTTATATTCACCCGTGACTTCGTCTTTTGGAGTGATCTTACCGACATAGCCAGCTTCAGACTCGGTAAACCACAGGTTCCCGTCCGGGCCAGAGGTAATACCGACGTTGAAAGTGCTGGTCCGGGTCAGCGTGTATACCGTCAGGGCACCCGAGGTCGTCATGTGATTCACATGGCGCACCGTGTGTTCGACGAACCATAGGTTCCCGTCGGGACCGGCCGTGATCCCCTCTGGTTCGTCTTTTTCAGCGGCGTATTCTTTGGTTTCGCCTCCGGTCGTTATCTTCCCGACCTTTCCCGTGCCGCTGTCGGTGAACCACAGGTTTTCATCTGGTCCGGAGGTGATCCCGAAGGGATGGCTGCCACTGGGCTGCGCGTATTCTTTGATTTCTGCGCCGCTCACAGTGCTCGCCGTGGTGTTTACGCTGAGCGAGCCTCCACCGTTCGTGGCCGTTACCTGAGCCATCAGCTTGTGCCCAATATCGCTCGTCGAAGGACTGTAGTTGGCGTTCGTCGCCCCAAGGATCGCCGCGCATTCTTTTTCTTCGGAGTTACAGTCATACCACTGGTAGCCATACGCGACCGGTTCGCCGCTCCACGTGCCAGGCGAGACCGCGACGTTGCCACCAACGACCACCGACCCTGAGAGTTTCGGGGTCACACTGTTAGCTACAGCTTCGCCTTTCCACAGAGGCGCCGAGGCGGGCGCCTGGGTCTCCTTCAACAGACGACCCGCGTTCGAGTCCCCAGAGGTGGTGCCGTAGGTCAGCGCCACGGTCTCCTGCCCGGCACGTGTGACGGCCGTGATGTGACCTTCGGCGTCGTACCCGTAGATCGTCTTGAGCGCTGGGGAGATCCGCGGATCCCACTCGGCGCGCAGCCGGCCTTTGCTGTCGTAGGAGTACTGCGCGACGGCGGTTTCGCTCATCGCGCCTTTGGCGGGATCCCACGCGGTGAAGTACACACGCGTCAGGTGGCCCTTGTAGTCGCCCCATTGCGACTGCAGTTCCCCGGTAGCGGTCGTGCTGGACGCATAGTTGAACGTCAGCGCGCGGCACCCCTTTTCGAGTGTCGGCGAGCACGAGACGCCCGGTGGCGCCGGCGCCAGCGCCTCAGCGGGCTCCAACAGCACTTCTTCGCCGACTTCAGCGGTCTGGTAGGAGTACGTGGTCGAGCCGCTCGCGAGCGGGCCTTGGCTGATCGTCGGCAGCCACGTCGATCGCGCCCACTCCTCCACCCGGCTACCTTTGCCGTCCGCCACGTATATCTCATTGGACGGGCTCACCGCGATACCCGTTGCCCCAACGAACTGTCCGCTCCCGGTACCCGAGGTCCCGAACTTCGTGATGAACCCCCCCGCCGGCGTGAACTCCTGCACCCGCCCATTACCGCTGTCAACGACATACAGGTCCCCCGTCGCCGGTTCGGTCGCGATCCCATACGGGTTTTTGAATTCTTTGTTGCCCGAGCCGGCTTTCCCGAACTGCCCTTCGTAGCCGCCCGTCATCGAGAACTGCTCGATCCGGCTGTTGCCGTAATCCACGACATACATGCTCGCGCCCGAGAACGCAATGTTCAACGGCTCTTTAAACTGACCATTGCCCGACCCTTCGGTCCCGACTACTTTCGTGAAGCTGCCATTTTCGTTGAACTCCTCAAGCCGGCTGTTACCGAAGTCCGCGACCCACACGTTACCGCTTGAATCGACGCTCACCCCAGCGATCGTTTTGAACTGGCCGCTGCCAGTTCCGGCGATCCCAGGCTGGCATTCTTTCGTGCAGACCTCGAATTCGTTGTTGCCGTTACTTACCCCCCAACCAAACGTCCTGATGAACGACCCTGAGGACGAGAGCTCCTCCACCCGATTGTTGCCCTGGTCGGTGACATACACATTCCCGGTGCTCTGGTTCACCGCGATCCCCCACGGGTACTTGAACTGGCCCGCTTCCGAGCCATACGAGCCGTACGCCGCCAGCAGCAGACCAGTTGGCGAGAACTTCGCGATACGACTGTTCGCGAAATCGGCAACCCACAAATTCCCTTCGGAATCGAGGGCCTCACTCTCGGGTTCCTTCAGCTGCCCAGCTTCCGCCCCGAACTGGTCACTGAACGTGGGGCGCTCCCCCGCGGGCTGCGTGAAATGAGTCGCGGTGCCCCCCGCCGCGTCCGCCAGCACGTATTCGGTGATGCCTTTACCTTTTTTTTCTTCCTTGGCTTCGACCTTGAGGTTGCCATCACCGACAGGAGATTCATATTCGCCTTCTTTGTTGCGGGCAAAGGTAGTGACCCCGCCACCCGAGGACCCCAACACAACGCCGCCCGTCGGTAGCACCGTCAGACCCTCGCCAGCCCCCAGATTGATCGCCCACTGCGGCCCCAGCGGCCCTTCCGCGCCCCCCGCCAAGTTACGCGACTGATACGCCCGGGCAACCCCGGTTACCCCACCAAGCGACACATCGGACGCGTCGATCGAGAACTGCCCCGTGGTCGGGTCAACCGCGCCAGGTCCCATCGCTACCGGGGCCGCATGGCGGACATCGAAGTAGAAGTCTTTGGCGGCCTTATTCCCCGCGTTATCCGTCGCGGTCACTGTTATCCGATGTTCGCCTTCAGTCACATTTTCGGCATGCAGCGTCCATTCGCCTTTTCCGGTGCATTCCCCCGGCGCACACGACGCCCCCGGAACTTCAACGGGCTGGCCGCCATCGGTCGAGACCGTGATCGACTTCACCCCCGAACTCGGCGTCGGTTTTGTCCCGTCCGTCGCTTCAAGCGTCAACGTATGTGGCGCAGCACTGATTTCAGCGCCTTCTTCCGGCATACCTTTGACGTGGATATTGTACGGTTTGGCAGCGTCAACTTTTATCGTCTTGTAGGAATAACCATACAATTCGGCGGCGTCTTCGGCGTAGAGCTCGATCGAGTCTTCACCGTTCGCCATTGACGGCAAGTACGTCAACTGGCCGCTGTACGACTCGGGGCACTGGATTCCCTCACATGCGCCATTCTCATTGCGAATGAACCGGTTCGAGACCATGCCACCACCTTGGACACGAACAAAACTCACCCCGATACCAGGATCGTGCGCTGTGACTTCATACGCCCCCTGCTCAGGGCTCAACCAACTCCCAGCGCCATACAACACATTCGCCCGGTTTTCCGCCCCCGCGATCGTCGCACTCGACGTATTGAACCCACACTGCGGACAGGCAGAGGTAGGTTCCGCTTCAGGATGCTTGCTTTCTTCCTGCGCGACATACACACGAGCGCCCTGGATCAAAGTCCAGAACCCGTAGACGCCTTCGTGTTTCGTAGTGTAGTCCACGATCCTCACCTCATTATTGCGAGGAGTTTCCAACGGGTTATGGAAATACCCCGATGTCATAGACAACGGCTCGTATTTATAGAGTTCCTGTTTTATGCCCCCAGACAGCAAAACATGATTGTCACGCCCTTCGCCTTTTGGACCGTACGTGTATTCCACTTCTGTGGTCGTCTGTCCCGGTTCGTTGTCGCCCTCCACCCACAGTTCCAGATTGTAAACCGTGGATTCGCCTTGCGTTTTATATTCCAGACCGGCATATTCGCCAGCGTTGTATTCCTGGCTAGGATCGATATACCACGACTGTTCACACCAATACGTTTCGCCGCCACAGCCATAGCTTTTTTTATACGTATGTTCTTCACTAAACCCAGCCGAATGGTACGGCACCCAATTCGTCCCACCCTTGTACGGTTCAACAGGCCACACCCCACCCGTAAGACTACGATCTTGAGCCGTGAAATATTCCGGGTCGACAGCCACAGGAAACTGATACTCACCCGCAGTATCCCTAACGCTTACCCCCAACAGATCACCCTTGACCCCCATCGAAACCGGAACGCGGGTTCCAGCAGCATCCACCGCGGTAGGAGGCATCACCATACCTAGCGTTACACCCTTCGACACGACCTGAACAGGTCCACGCCCCTGATGTTGGACCAACTTCGCGCCGTGCGGCACACCGAGGCGGTAATAGAGCTCATGCGTACTATCCTGCGAACGCAGAATCGTGCTCAACTCAAAGCCGCTACTGGTGGGCTTCGCGAGCGTATCGGCATCCGCCTGCGTATTCGCATACAACACACTCGCGCCCTGCAACGAGCCCTCCGACCCCCGCAAGGCCTCACCCCTCGCATCCACCGGCGTCATCGAGACACCCCCCTGCGGGACACGCACACCACGCGAGAGAACCTTCGGGATCCGCACCCCCACCGGCGAAGTCCTCGGCGTGAAGACCGAACCAGACGCCCTGAGCGCCAAATCAATCGGCACAAAATGCCCCGAAGCACCCCGAACCGCCATCGGTTCGGCCGATTCGATCACCGCACGCTTATGGCCCGGCAAAGAAAGCCGCGCGACGTTCGGCGCGCTGTAACCCCGGAGCCTCTCACCCGCCGGCAACGCCGGCAAACCGCCATCACGCCGATCGACCAACCACGGAAACGCCCGCCTCGCCACGTGCGCCGCACCCACGGCACCAAGATGCGCGAACCTCACCCCAGAACGCAAGCGAGCAACAAACGCTTCCGGACTCGACCGCCGCGCCACCCCAGCATCCTCCACCAATTCCCCGCCCAGCAACCACTGCGCCCCAGCCACCACCAACGGACGACCAAGAGCCGACGAACCAGAGCCACCCCCCAACATGACGACCCGCTCCGCAGACGCCGACCCAGCGCCTAACGCAAGCCCCACCAGAGCGCACGCCAGACACTTCAAGCCCAACACCCTTACGCCACCCATTCCTATCTCCTCCATTGGTCGTCAACACCCCATCCCGCTTGACCCACGCCGATATCCCGCGCCGCCGCGATGACTTTGGGTCCAAGCTCCTCCAGCAGTTCCTTACGGGTGTAGGCCTCCACCGGAACCGCCAGCTCCACCGCCGCGACCGCTCGGCCCTCCGCGTCCACCACCACGGCAGCGAGAGCGCGCCTGCCGGCAGACAGCTCTCCGTCCTCGACCGCCACACCGCCCTGTGCGAGGATCCGCTCAAGCTCGGCACGCAACGCAGTCTTGGTCCTGATCGTCGCGGCGGTACGCCGCGTGAGACGCAGCTTCCCGACCAGATCCCGCTGCTCCCCCACCGGCAGATGCGCCAGAAGCGCCTTACCCGCCGCGGTGCAGTGGACCGGCAGGCGAGTGCCCAGACCGACGTCAGCGTCGATCGCGTACTGCCCATGGCGAGACCCCTGCCAGCGATGGATGTAGGCAACCTCGGTACCCCACAGCACCACCAGGCTCGCCGTGCGCCCGATGCCGGCCCCCAGCTCCCGCAGAGGCTCACGGGCAACCCTGCGAATCGCCAACGAATCCAGCAACGCAAGCCCAACGTCCGAGACACGCGACGATAGCCTGTACTTACGCGAAGGCGACTGCTCGAGATAGCCGAGCGTCACCAACGTGCTTGCATAGCGATGGGTGGTGGAGCGACCAAGGTCCAGTTCCTCAGCCATGTCGGCGATCCCACGCACCGGGTGCTCGGCGGTGAAACACGTCAACATCGACAGGCCCGCGACCAGCGAGGAGGAGAACTTGCCCGGGCGCTCGGGATCCAATGGCTTTGACATCGCTCAGAGCCGATCCGCGGTGTTAGGCGGGGTGCCAGCGGGGTTGCGGGTCAGAGCGCCGGGCCGACCAACCACGGCTGGGGTGATGGGCGGACTGGGCGTGAGCGAGGGTGCATCGATCGCGCGGGCGGCCCGCCGCCTCTCCTTCGGCGGGCGCCCGCGCGGACCCGCACCCCGAGGCGCGCCAGGGCGATGTCGAGCTCTTGGGGCAGCTCTGCCGCGCCCAGGTGAGCTTGTGGTTCGGGGAGGCCACGGGGGCATGATCGAGCTTTCGGGACCATTTGTGTAGACAAGGTTTGAGGGTTCAAAGTTTGTAAGTCCCGCGGGGTAGTCGGAAATAGTGCTTTTCAGCGAGGGCGAACTTCCAGTAAGCTGCATGGTTCAATGAGCACAGCATCGGTGGATACGGCGACTGGCCGGGCGATGACCTCGCCCGTGAGTTGGGCGCTTCTAGGTCTTGTGATCGCGCGTCCGAGCTACGGTAATGAGCTTTATCAGCGCTTCCTACGCGTGTATGGAGGTGTGCTGCCGATCAGCGGCCATTCGCATATCTATTCCGCGCTCAATACTCTTCAGTCGCGTGGGCTGATCGCGCCGATCCCTGGGGTTGATGTGCTCGCTCGTCAGCCCAAGCCGCACTATCAGGCCACACAGTCGGGGGTCGAGAGCTATGTGGAGTGGCTCGTGCAGCAGGTGGACGCCGAACGCAGACGCCAGGAGCTGTGGGTGCGCCAGCTGGCGGTCTTTGCGCACAATCCCAGCGCGGCGCTGGATGTTCTCGGCCGCTTCGAGCACCAGTATCTGAAGGGGGCGGGGCAGGTGGGACGCCAGCCGGCCGAGGCCGCGGCGAGGGGCTCTCGCGATGAGCTGATCGACGCACTTGTCGCCGAGCAGCAGCGTATCGCCGCCGGGGGAATGCTGACGTGGCTTCGCCATGCCCACGACACGTTCGAAGCTCGCTCCCAAAGCGTCGCACGCGATGACTCTCCTTGAGCTTGAGCATGTCGCAAAGAGCTACGGCCGTTCGCGTGTCGCGCTCGTGGATGTATCGCTGAGGATCGACGCGGGGGAAATGCTCGTGGTGTGGGGCGAGCGCCGGTCGGGCCGCTCGACGCTGATTCGGATCGCCACGGGTATCGAGGCGCCGGACAGCGGTGTCGTGCGTTTCGAGGACCGCGACCTGGCCGGGCGCCACGGGGAGAGGCTTGGTGGCGGGATCAGCTACTGCCGTCGAGCATTCCGGGTGGATTGGGGTCGGACTGTCCTCGATCAGCTCGTGGCGGGCCAGTTGGCGCGCCGAGTTGGGCAGTCCACGGCACAGACTCGTGCCTGGCGGGCACTGGAGCGGGTTGACGCCGTGCGGTGCGCGGGGCTGGTCGCGAGCGAGTTGAAGGTCGACGAAACAGTGCGTGTCGCGCTCGCTCGCGCTTTGACAGCCGACCCTCGTCTGCTGGTGATCGATGAGCCGACAATCGGCGTTGACTCGACCAAGCGAGACGACATTCTTAGGTTGTTGCGCTCGCTCGCGGACGAGGGCATCGCGATCCTTCAGAGCACCGGGGACGGGACTGGGCTCTGGGGCGCCGACCGTACGTTGGCGCTCGGCAAAGGTCGGCTGATAGGCGAGCTGACACCCAATCTCGCTCCGGTGAGCGACCTCGTACGCCATCGGCTGGAGCGAGAAGCCAGGAGCAGCGTTGCTTGAGCTCGAAGGAGTTGTCAAGCACTACCACGGCGAGGGGGAGGAAGTACGCGCGGTCGATGGTGTGAGCTTTACGATCGCGCCGGGTGAGATGCTCGCGCTGCTGGGTCCCAGTGGCTCTGGGAAGACGACGCTGCTGTTGTTGATCGCGGCGCTGCTGCGTCCCGAGGCCGGTGCGATCCGCTTTGAGGGTCGTGACATCACGTCGATCTCCGAAAGCCAGGCGAGCGAGTACCTGCTCAGGGACGTCGGGTTCGTCTTTCAGAACTTTCATCTGATGCCACGGGTCTCCGCGATCGAGAATGCAGCCCGTAAGCTCCTCATCGGTGGCGTCGGAATGCGCGACGCGCGGTCCCGTGCGATCCAGTGGCTCGAGCGCGTGGGACTCTCCGATCGCCTCGAGCACACACCGGAGAAGCTGTCCGGGGGTGAGCGCCAGCGTGTCGCGATCGCACGCGCGCTCGCGGGAGAGCCCGGCCTGATTCTCGCGGATGAGCCGACCGGGAACCTCGACAGTGTCCGCAGCAGGGAGATTGTGCAGCTGTTGCGGACGGTCGCGCATGAACGCGACGCGCAGGTGCTGCTTGTCACGCACGACCGCGAGGCCGCCGCGCTCGCGGACCGTTGCTGCACGCTGCGCGACGGGAAGCTCATCGACGGTGACCCCGACCCACCCCCCGACGGGGACGTACACGACCCTTTCGATGTCAACGCTCAGGCACGCTCGGCGCACGCGCGGGGCTGAAACGTTCGTGTGGCACTCCGCGGTCTCCCTGGGAAGGGTCTGATGCGGGCTAGCGCGCTCGTCTACTTCTACAGCCGGCGGCTGCGGGTTCACGCGACCCAGGAGTTGCTCGCCGGCGTCGGGATCGCCGTCGCGGTAGCACTCGTGTTCGCGGTGATCGTCGCCAATGCCAGCATCACGAGCTCCGCGAGCAACGTGGTCCATACCGTGATCGGCCCCGCCGACCTGCAGCTACACGCGCGCGGCCCCGACGGTTTCAACGAACGCCTCCTCCCCCACGTGGAAGGGCTGCCGGGTGTCGAACAGGCAGCGCCGCTGCTGGAACAGACAGCGACTGTCGTGGCACCCAGCGGCCAGCGCGTGACGCTCACCATCGCCGGCACCAACATCGGTCTCGCGCTGATGGACGGGCTCGCGCATACCCTGCCACTCGGAGCACTCTCACCCGGGGGAATCGGGTTGAGCCAGGCAAGCGCAAATGCGCTGCATCTACACGCCTACAACCCGAACAGGCCGAGCAGTATCCGCCTGGAGTTGCGCGGGCGCTCCTCCAGGTTGAAGGTGTCCTCGGTGCTCGGCCATGAAACGGCAGGGGCGCTCGCCCAGGCCCAGGTCGCGGTCATGCCACTCACGCAGCTGCAGCGCCTCGCCGGCCTGCACGATCGCATTACGCGGATCTTGGTTCAAAGCAAACCCGGCCGTAAGCCACTGGTCGAACGGGAGCTGAATGCATTCGCCGACGGCAAGATCACAGTGGCCCCAGCCGACCAAGACATCGCCCTGCTGCACCAGGCGCTACGACCGAGTAGCCAGGCGAGCGCCCTGTTCGCGGGGTTGAGCGCGCTGCTTGGCTTCCTATTTGCGTTCAACGCGATGCTGCTGACCGTCCCGGAGCGACGCGAAGCGATCGCCGACCTGCGCCTGGACGGGACGAGGCGCAGCGCGATCGTGCAGATGGTGCTCTTCCAGGCCCTCTGCCTCGGCGTCCTCGCGTCACTCGTGGGGCTGCTCGGCGGCTACGCCCTCTCACGAGGCCTCTTCCACCAGTCGCCCGGGTACCTCGCGAAGGCGTTTACGCTTGGGACCGCCACCGTGATCGGCGCACAGCCCGTGGTGCTCGCACTCGCGGGCGGGATACTCGCTACCTGTCTCGCCTCGCTGATACCGCTGCAAGACCTGCGCCGCGGCCGCCCTCTCGACGCCGTCTTCTCCGAGAGCGACCTGGGAGGCGGCACACCGGTCGGCGCCCGGCGATCGCTGCTCGCCGCGACGGGCGGCCTAACCCTGCTCGCAACCTGCCTGTTTGTGCTCGTGCCCTCAGCGGCGATCCTCGCGTGTGTCGCGCTCGCGCTGGCGACAATGCTCGCCGTCCCACTCGTACTCCACGGTGTACTACGAGCCGCCGACGCTATCGCGCTCAAAAACCCCAGGCTGACGGTTCTACCGCTGGCGCTCTCCTCCCTGAAGGCCACCACGCTGCGGTCGCTGGCGCTCGCCGCGACCGGCGCGGTCGCGCTGTTCGGCAGCGTCGCACTGGGCGCCTCCCGCGACGATCTTCTACGCGGCATCGACGGGTACACCGCCCACTATGTGGGCAGCGCCAACGTCTGGCTGGTCAACCCAACCGACAACCAGGCGATCGATGACTTCGTTCCCACCATCAGCCAGGCGCACATCGCTCGTCTCCCGGGGGTGGCGAGCGTCAATGCCTTCCAAGGCAGCTACCTCGACTTCGCCGGTCGGCGGCTCTGGGTAATCGCCTGGCCATCCAACACACGCCCCGCGCTACTCGATAACCAGATCATCCACGGCGACCACGCCATCCCCGCCACCGGACTCCGCGAAGGGCAGGTCACCGTCTCCGACCAGATCGCCAGCGAACAACACCTCAAAATCGGTGGCGCGTTGGTGCTGCCAACTCCCACCGGGACGGTCAGGCTCAGAGTCGCGGCGACGACCACGAACTTCGGATGGAGCCCAGGAGCGGTCCTGATGAACACCAGCGACTATCGGCGCGCCTGGGCGTCCGCGGCTCCCTCCGCGCTCGGCGTCAACCTCAAGCCCGCCGCGAACCCGGTCGCGGTCCGCGACGCGATCGAGCGCCTGCTGGGGTCAGGCAGCGGCCTGGAAGTTCTGACCGCGAAGGCAAGAGAAACAGCGATCGGCAGCTCCGCAAGCGAAGGGCTCGGGCAGCTCGGGGAGATCGCGGCCCTGCTGGTCATCGCAGCGATCCTCGCGATGGCAGCCGCCCTCGGGGCCAGCATATGGCAGCGACGCAGGTCACTGGCCGAACTACGAATTGAAGGCGCCCCCAGCCGCCAGATCAAGCTCGTGCTGCTCACCGAATCCACACTGATGCTCAGCGCCGGCTGCTTGACCGGCGCCATCGCCGGGGTCTATGGTCAGGTCGTGATCGACAGCTATCTCAAGCACGTCACCGGGTTCCCCGTCGCCGGAGTCGCCACCAGCGCACGCCCGATCGAGATCTTCGCGCTGGTCATCGCCGCCGTCCTCGCGATCGTGTCCCTCCCAGGCTGGCTCGCCTCACGAGTACCCCCAACACTCGCCCTCAATGAGTAGAACACACATCCCCCCACCCGGCGAAACGCCACGCATACCCGAGCGAGCAGCAAGCGGCTGAGCGAGTAGCACATGCCCGCTTTTGGTGACCGCCGGCTCCTCGCGAGAGCCGGCGTTGCCCTCCTCCTCGCGAACATCCGCTACTGGCCAACCGTCGCGCCCCTCGTGCGTGTCCAGATCAAGCGCTACAAGCAACGCGCGCGAGCAATCCGCGACCCCACCCTCCAAACAATCGCGCTGGACAAGCTCGATGACCAACGCTTCCACGCCCAGGTAGCCGCGACACTCGCCACACTCGCGCCAAGAGCGCACCGGAACGCGGCGGTCCAGGCGATCGTGGCGATCGAGGTCATGTACGACTACTTCGACGGCCTCACCGAGCAACCCACACCCGACCCACTCGTCCGTGGCCACCAGCTCGCCCAAGCGTTCACCGACGCCATCAGCATCAACCGCGCACCCACCGGCAACTACTACGCCCTGCACCCACAATCCGACGATCATGGGTACCTGCAAGCATTGGTAGCCGACGCTCGCGAGGCCCTCGCGCAGCTGCCGTCTGCCAACGCGATCCTTGCGATCGCGGAACGTTGCGCGGCCCGGTTCACGGAGGCGCAGATACGCGCCCACGCGATCCCCCAGCTCGGCAGCGGCCAGCTGAAGGAGTGGGCCACCCATCAAGCCGCCGGCACAAGACTTGGCTGGCTTGAGTACTTCGCGGGCGCCACATCTACCGTGCTTGGCCTGCACGCGACGATCGCTGCCGCCGCCAACCCACGTACAACCCTTGAGGACGCGGCCCGGATCGATGCGCTCTACCTGTATATCGGTGTGATCGTGACGATGCTCGACAGCGTCATCGACTACGAACGCGACATGACGAGCACTGGCCAGCCCGGGTACACACGCTACTACCGGGACACCGGGGAGCTCCTTCAAGGACTCACCAACGCCGCCCAGCAAACGATGGCCCGTGCCCCCGCCACCCCCGATGCGGCGCACCACGTGATGACGCTCGCGGGCGTCGTGGCGTTCTACACCTCCGCGCCGACCGCGACCAGCCCGTTCGCCGCCGAGATCACCGCACACATCCAGAACGAGCTGCGGCCGCTGATCACGCCAACGCTCGCGATCATGCGCGCCTGGCGGGCCGCCAAGCGCACACGGAGCGCGCTCCCAAGCACCCACCGCTGATGCCGGCCCGTCCGCAAGCGCCACCAGACCGATCATGGCGATGTAAGATCTATCGAACAATTCGGTTCAACGACAACAGCAGACACGGACTACCTCAATGACCAAGCAGCACGTCGCCAAGCACCCACGCTCCTTCGGAGCAGCCAACCCCCCGCCACGAACACGGCGTGTGCCCATCCTCCTACCCGGCGTGCTCGTGGCGCTCATCGCTGGCGCGGCCCCCGCCGGCGGCACCCCTCCGCCCTCCGCACCACTGGCGATGGCGGCTCGCACCCTCCAGGCGAGCGATACCGCCAAGCTGCGCTACCTCAAGCACTCCGGATCTCAGCTCATCGAGGAAGGCACAGCACAAGGAGACCTCCCCGGCAACATGCGCGCCAACCTCAGCATCGGCGCGACCTTCACCGCCAGCTTCACGATCTACACCCACGGCGCCACGATCACCGGACACGGAACAGCCACCCCGCATGGCGCCAGCCTCGACGAACACTTCTCCGGAACGCTCACCATCACCGGCGGCACCGGCCGCTACACCCACGCCCACGGACACGCAAAGCTCGCCGGCACCTTCAACCGCCGCACCTACGCCGTCACCCTGCAAACAAGCGGCTCGCTCTCCTACTAACGCACCCAACCCGTGAGGCAAACCCAGGCCGCGCGCCAAACCATCTCCCTCCTCGCCGCCACCCTGCTCTGCACGATCGCCTGCGCCACCGCTGCCGCCACACAGTCGGTAACGCTCCACGCCACCCTCACACCCGAGCACCTCGGCCGCAGCACCACCATCGGCTTCAGCTTCAAGATCGCCGCACCCGGCAACCAGGTACCGCCACCCCTCACCAGCGCCGAAATCAGCTACCCCGTCGAACTCGCGTTCGCGCTCAGCGAACTCGGTCTTGCCGTCTGCCCACTCCACACCCTCGAAATCCACGGTGTCGAAGGCTGCCCACCCAACTCCCTCATGGGATACGGCACCGCCCTCGCCGAGATCCCGATCGGCCCCTCAATCGACAGCGAGAGCGCCCAAGTCACCATCCTCAGAGCCGCCAACCGCGCCGGGCACCTCGCGCTACGCATCTACATCGACGCCCCCTCCCCCGTCAGCGGCCAGATCACCTTCCCCGCCCTTGTGCTCCCCGCCACCGCACCCTACGGGGGACTGCTCGACATGAACATCCCACTCATCACCAGCCTCCCAGAAGGACCCGACGTCGCCGTCGTCCAATTCCACTCCACCCTCGGACCGCTGCACCTCCACTACCGCGAACACATCCACGGCCACACCATCGAATACCAGCCCAAAGGCGTCCCCCTCCCCGACAAATGCCCACGCGGCGGGTTTCAGTTCGCCGCCCAGTTCGCCTTCAAGGACGGCAGCCACTCACAAGCCACCACCACCGTGCCCTGCCCGCCGCGACACCACTAGGATGCTCCCCAGCCAGCACATAGACGCCCATCCTGGCGCACATCCTTGGAGCGGCCAATCATCTGGCTTGCGGGGGTCGGCTCATCGGTGGGGAACAGATCCCCACTCGCCTGCCGCCGCTCCGCCTGTACACGGGCCATGTGTACATTGTACACGGTTGGTGTGTATTAGGGGTGGGGTTACGCCGAGGCCTCCTCCGGATCGGGGAGACAGCGCGTCCACATTCGCTATGCACGATGCTACATGCGTGAAGCCAACAACCATCAGGCTCCCCGACAAGCCACGATGACGCTCACCCGCTGCCGACCACTGGGCATCCTGGCCCGCAGCCGCGTCGGTACGGTGACCCTGGCAGCGCTTCTCGCCCTGCTCGCCGCCGGCCCGGCGTCCGCCGACGTGACGGGCGCAGCCGACAACCTGCGCACCGGCTGGTATCCGGACGAGCCGTCGCTGACGCCCGCGCTGGTGAGCGGGGGCAGCTTCCAGCAGGTGTTCGACCGCCAGCTTCAGGGCCAGATCTATGCCCAGCCGCTGGTGGCCGACAACACGCTGTTGGTGGTCACCGAGGACGACCTGGCCTACGGCCTTGACCCCGTCAGCGGCGCCATCCGGTGGGAAAGAGAATTCGGCGCACCCGTGAACGCACTCAAACCGCCAATCGAATGCGAAGACCTCAACCCGCACATCGGCATCACCGGCACGCCAGTGATCGACACCGCCACCAACATCGCGTACTTCGTCTCCAACAGTTACATTCAAGGTAACACCGGCCCCATCGCCTGGTACATGCAGGCGGTAGAAATGGGCAGCGGCAAAGAGGCACCCGGCTTTCCGGTCGAAATCGCCGGTGAAGCACAGAATCTTCAAGGCGTTAAATTCGCCGCCACGCAGGAGCTGTAACCGGCCGCCCGAAGGCCGGCTCGCCGAGGCGGTCGTGCGGGTGGGAGTGCAGACCAATGCAACCCTGAAAGCGATCGACTTCTTCTCCCCCTACAACAACGAATACCTCGACTCCAACGACCTCGATCTCGGCTCCGCCGCGCCAATCGCGCTTCCCTCTGAATACTTTGGCACACCCAAGGTGCCCGACCTGCTCCTCCAGCCCAGCAAGGAAGGGGACATGTATCTGCTCAACCGCGACGACCTCGGCGGGGCAGCTCAGGGGCCCGAAGGAAAGGACGCCGTCCTCCAGACGTTTGCGGGCAACGGCGGCGTATGGGACGGTGGCGCCGTGTGGCCCGGGGACGGAGGCTTCGTCTACGTTCCCTCGGTCTCGCCTGGCGGCGGGACGGGAGGGGGCGGGAACCTGCGCGCCTTCAAATACGGCGTCGTCGCGGAAACCGACGAGCCCACCCCGTTCCTCGCCGCGAGGAGCTCTGAAACCCTCAGCTTCGGATCGGGCTCCCCGATTGTCACATCCGACGGCATCGCCGGCGGCACGGCGGTCCTGTGGATCACACAGTGCCCAACGTATGCGTGCACCGAAACCGAACTTGTCGCCTACAACGCGGTGCCGCTCGGGGGGACGCTGCAGAAGCTCTGGAGCCGGCCGATGCCGGCGCGGCGCGCGCACGTGCATCCACGACGTGGCCACAAGCGTCAAGCTGAAGGTGGCGGGACACGCAGCCGAGAACGCGCTCACACTCAGCCTTGCGCGACTTCCCGCGGGCAGCTATCGCCTGCTCGCCACCCCGATCACACCATCAGGTATCGCCGGGATCACGCGATACACACATTTCACGATCGCCCGCTAGGAGCCCGGGTCAGTAACCGGGCCGGGTCCGTCCGGGTCGTTTAAGACGATTCGTCTGTACACGAGCAGGAGGATCGCATGGCGAGCGCGGTGTTGCAGGAGCGGCTGGTGGAGGTGGAGGAGGTGACGGTCGTTTCAGAACGTCGTCCGGTTGGTGAGGAGAAGACGTTCCGGGCGTATGAGCCCGACCAGGTGTTGTTGATGGCGCCGGTGCTCTCGGAGTGGGTGCCGGAGGGGGATCTGGCGCATTTCGTCGCGGATCTTGTCGAGTCGGGCACGCTCGATCTGTCGGCGATCTACGCCTCCTATGAGGAGGAGTGTGGCTATCCGCCGTATGACCCGCGGTTGATGGTCAAGTTGTTGGTGTATGGCTATGCGAACGGGGTGATGTCCTCCAGGAAGCTGGAGCGTGCGACCTTCAGGGATGTGGCGGTGCGTATGCTTTGCGCTGACCAGCACCCGGATTACCGTTCGATTGCCCGGTTTCGTAAGCGGCACCTGGAGGCGTTGGGTGAGTTGTTCGTGCAGGCGCTCAGATTGTGCAAGCGGGCGAAGCTGGTGGGGTTCGGGTCGCTGGCACTGGACGGGACGAAGGTGCGCGCGAATGCTTCGCGGCACAAGGCGATGAGCTACGAGCGGATGGTCACCAAGGAGCAGCAGTTGGAGGCGGAGATCGCCGAGCTGCGAGCGAACGTGGACGTGCTTCTCGGTGAGGCTGAGCGGGTTGACGCCGAGGAGGATGAGCGCTTCGGTGCTGATCGTCGTGGGGATGAGCTACCCGAGGAGCTGCGGCGTCGCGAGACGCGCCTGGCGAAGATCAAAGAGGCCAAGCAGGCGCTGGAGGCTGAGGCGCGGGAGGCGGAGGCCGCGCGGCGTGTCGAGATGGCCGCGGAGGGCAAGAAGCCTCGCACGCCGCCGAACGGTCGTGATCCGTTTGCGCCCAAGCCCAAGGCGCAGCGGAACTTCACCGATCCGGAGTCGAAGATCATGAAGACCTCCGACGGATCGTTTCACCAGTGCTACAACGGCCAGGCGGTCGTCGACTCGGTAGCTCAGGTGATTGTCGTGGCCGAACTCTCCGATCAGGCCCCGGACACCCAGCAACTGGAGCCGGCGCTCGACCAGCTCGATGAGAACCTCAAGGAGATCGCAGCGGAGCTGCCTGAGGGTGCGACGCTGACCGCTGACGGCGGCTACTTCTCCGAGGAGAACCTCAGCGCCTGCGAGCAGCACGGGCTTGACCCATACATCGCGACCGGACGCTTCAAACACGACGAGCCCCAGGCGCCGCCACCACGCGGACCGATCCCGAAGGACGCCACGCCCAAGCAGCGGATGGCGCGCAAGACCCGAACCAAGAAAGGACGCGAGATCTATGCCCGGCGCAAGGCGATCGTCGAGCCGGTATTCGGGCAGATCGGCACCGTCCAAGACGGCTGCCGCGTCCTGATCCGCGGCAAGCCAGCGGCCCGCGCGCAATGGCGCCTGGAGTGCGCGATCCACAACCTACTCAAGCTCCACCGCGCCGGCGGCCTGGCGATCCTGAACACCAGCTGAGCAGCCGCGCGGCGGCTCCCCACCGACCAGGAGCCGCCCGGAACGCGGGCAGCAAGGACCAACGACCTAAAGACCACCACGACACCACCCCGGTCACCACCTTCACGACCAAGGATCTTCCCCGTTCACCCGCGACGCAGGCCGGTAGAGACCCACGCTCCTAGACACCGCTCAGCCCGCCGGCTTGCGAATTGCGACGATCGTCTGACGAAAGTGCGAGCGCAGCCGCGGCACGCGGCGGGCCAGCCGCACGTCGGCGCGATCACAGGCGCGCAGCAGAGCATTGTTTGGGCACACCGGAAGCAATGAGGTGAGAATCGCGGCGGGGAAGGTGAGGTAGTTGACCGGGTCCAGCTCGACCGACGGGTAGTGCTGGCGCAGCCAGCGCAGATCGTCCTCCATGAACGACTGCTCGTCGGGTGTGTGCGCGGACGCCACCAGTCGGGCGTAGAGGCGGATCAGTAGGTTCTCGCCCTGGGGCTCCATGAACAGCATCGTCCCCCCCGGCGCCAGATGCTCGTCGTAGAGGCGCGGCAGGGCGCCGCGGTAGTCGATGTGGTGGAGGATGGAGCGGCCGAAGATGCACCCAAACTCGCCCTCCAGCTCGCGTGTGACGTCCCCCAGACAAAACTCCAGTCGCCCCGGCCGCGCTCGCGTCTGGGCACGCGCGATCGCCGTCTGGGAAATGTCGATGCCGAGCACGAACGCGGCTTCCAGGTCGAGCAGCCGCTCGGAGCTGGCGCCCTCGCCACAGCCCATGTCGAGCACGCGCCTGCCGGTGACCGCCGCGCGTGTCAAGGCGTCGAAGCGCTCCTCCGCGCGGCGCGTGTTGGGGCTCTGAAAGACATGCGGGAAGCGGCCGTGCCACGCGCCCATCGCCGCATCCACGCCGTGCTCGTCGTAGGCCTCGCGCTCGCGCCGGGCGCGCTCGATATCGACGCCGGGCACCGACTGTGAGGAGCTCGCCCGCGCCACGCCGGCGACTGTAGCAGCGGCGGCGATCGCCGCCGCCATCTCCATGTGGAAGCGCTCGCGGCCGAAGCGCGCGGCATTGGCGCGTACGTCTGCCTCAGCCATCGCCAGCCGCTCGAAACGCTCGATCGCACTCGCCATCCCCGCGACCGTCGGCTCGTCGAACAGCACCCCCGAGCGCCCGTCGCACACCGTCTCGGCGGCGCCGCCAACGCCGTACGCAATCACCGGCACACCGGCGGCCTGTGCCTCGACCGGCACGATCCCGAAGTCCTCCTCCCCCGCAAACAGCAGTGCGCGAGCACCGCCCAGCAGCGCGTCGCGCTCGCGCTCGCTCACGCGCCCGAGGAACTCGACGCCCGCGTCTGGCGGCGCCGCGGCGCGCACGGCATCCAGCGCCCGCCCATCGCCCGCAACCTTCAGCGGACGGCCCAGCCGCGCGCAGGCGGCGACGGCAAGATCGACCCGCTTGTAGGGAACCACCCGGCCGAACGTCAGGTAGAAATCCTCCGGAGCGCGCGGCACACCAAGGTAGTGCTGGACATCCACCGGCGGATTGACCACCTCAGCGGTGCGCCCGTAGCAGCGTTCGATGCGCGCGGCGACATGGCGGGAGTTGGCGACCAACACATCCGGCCCGGCCGCCCCGCGCAGGTCCTGGCGGCGCAGACGGCCGAGTAACAGTGGCAGCGCCAACCGCGGGATACGCCCCAGCTGCTCACCTTCGAGGAAGTCCTCATCCCAGGCGTAGCGCATCGGCGTGTGGCAGTAGCAGACGTGCAGCGCTCCCGGGGGCGCCAGCACGTTCTTGGCGAAGGCGTGGTTGCTGGAGAGGATCAGGTCGAAGCCGGAGAGGTCGAAGGAGCGGTAGGTGCGATCCATCAGCGGCAACAGCCTCTGGTAGTGGGCCACCGCCCCGGGGAGACGGCTGAGGCGGGAGGCGTGCACCGGGCGCTCGGTGATCGTCGGCGGCCACGGCGTGGGGTCGTAGATCGAGCAGAACAGCTCCGCCTGGGGGAACATCTCGAGCAGCTCCACCACCACCTGCTCGGAGCCGCCGGGAATCGTCAGCCACTCGTGGACCACCGCCACGCGCGGGAAGCGCTCGCGCAGCTCGTCGAGCAGGGGAAAGCTCACCGTCGCGAGGGTATCGATCCTCCTTCGCGAACCCTGTGATCATGGCCGTGATGCCCGAGCCGCCCCGTCTGCGTGGACGCGAGATCGTGTGTGTCGGGTTCGCGGACTGGGAAACCGATCTGTGGACCAACCAGCAGCACCTGATGTCGCGCTTGGCGCGCGAGAACCGCGTGCTGTTCGTGGAGTCGCTCGGCCTGCGCCGCCCACAGCTGGCGGGGCGCGACCTGGCGCGAATCGCGCGCCGGCTGCGTCGCGGCCTGCGGGCGCCGCGCGCAGTGGACGGCCTGCACGTGCTCTCGCCGCTGGTGCTCCCGCTGCACGGCAACGCCGCCGTGCGCGCGCTCAACCGCCGTCTGCTGCGCGCCCAGGCGCGCCGCGCGACGCGCCGCCTGGGCATGGAGCGCCCGATCCTATGGGCCTACGTGCCCCAGGCGGAGGCGCTGATCGAGGCGCTCGACCCCGAACTGGTCGTCTACCACTGCGTCGACGACGCCGCCGCGGTGGCGGGCATCGACGCGGACAGCTTCCGCGCCACCGAGCGGCGCTTCCTCGCTCATGCCGACCTCGTGCTGGCAAGCGCTCCCGCGCTGGCGGCCCGCATGCGGGAGCTGTCGGAGAACGTGTTGTATGCGCCCAATGTCGCCGACACCGCGCTGTTCGCGCGCGCGCTCCAACCGCTCCCGTCGGGCACCCCGGTGCCCGGCCCAAGCAAAGCCGAGCCCCGCCCTACTGACGGACGGTCCTCCAACACACCCACGCTCCAGCCAGACCCCGCGGTGGCAGCGCTGCGGCGGCCCCGGATCGTCTTCACCGGGGCGATCGTCGCCACCAAGCTCGACGTGCCGCTGCTCGCCGCGCTCGCGCGTTCACGGCCGGAATGGTCGTTTGCGCTCGTCGGGCCAGTCGGCCCGGGCGATCCCCGCACAGACGTCTCCGCGCTGCGCGAGCTGGCCCAACATTCACCTGTTGGGGCCACGCGCATACGCGCGGCTGCCCGAGGTGCTGCGCGCGGCCGACGCCGGCATGATTCCCTACGCGCGCAACCCGATCACCGAGAGCGTTTTTCCGATGAAGGTGTACGAGTACCTCGCTGCCGGCCTCCCCGTCGTCGCCACCCCACTGCCGGCGCTTGCCGATATCGCCGAGGTCGCCACCGCCCCCGACGCCGAGGGTTTGGCGCGTCTGCTGGAGGACGCCATCGCCACCGACAGCCCCGGGCGCCGAGCGGAGCGCTCGCGCGCCGCCGCCGCGCACTCGTGGGAGCGGCGCTTGGAGGAAATCGCCGCCGCGGTGGGGGCCTTGGAGACCAAACCGCGACGTCGTGGTGGTGGAGGACGAGGAGGGGGAGGAGGAGGGGGAGACGGCCCGTCGTGAACGACCTGCTCGTCACCACCCACACGCCGGTGCTGGGATCAGGGCGGGCGCTGCGCACCTACGGCGTGGCGCGCGCACTCGCCGTGCACGGGGACCTGGATCTGCTCTATACGCGCTTTGAGGCCCCCGAGCCCGACGCGGCATTCCGCGCAATCCCCGGCATCGAGCTGCACGAGGTGATCCCCTCCCGCAGCGCACGCCGCCTGTTCGCCTATGCGGCCGCCCGTCTCGCGGGTGTGCCCGGGGAGCTCGCGCGCGGCGTCTCCCCCGAGCTGGCCGCGGAGGCCACCCGCCTCGCCCGCGCCCCCAACCGCGGCCGGGTGATCGCCGACGGTCCGGTCGCCGCCGCCGCGCTGGCCCGCCTGTCCGGCGAGCGCCCGGTGATCTACAACGCCCACAACTTCGAGTCGGGCTTCCGCCACGAGCTCGGCGACGGACGTGCGATGGGCGGCGAGCGTGCGCTGCGCGCCTTCGAGCGTCGGCTGCTTGAACGCGCCAGCGAGTCATGGATGGCGAGCACGGCCGACATGGCGGAAGCACACAATCTGTGCCCCTCCGCACAGCTGCGGTACGCCCCCAACGTCGTGGACGTGACGGCAATCGCCCCAATCGATCCCCCCGCCACTGAGCAGCGCGCGATCTTCGTGGCCAACTTCGCATACGAGCCCAACCGCAACGGTCTGCGCTTCCTGCTCGGAGAGGTGTTCCCGCTCGTGTGGGCGCAGCTGCCCGAAGCCAAGCTTGCGCTGGTGGGAGCCGGCCTGGATCAACCCACCACCGCGCGGGACGCGGGGCTGAAAGGCATCCTCGACGACCCCCGCGTCGAGGCGCTCGGTTTCGTCGAGGATCTGCGCGCCGCCTACGCCCACGCTCGCTGCGCGGTGGTGCCGTTGCTGCAGGGCGGCGGCACACCGCTGAAGCTGATCGAGGCGCTCGCCTACGGCCTGCCGGTGGTTGCCACTCCCCGTGCGACCGCCGGCCTGGAGGTGCGTGACAACGAGCACTGCCTGATCGCCGACGGCGCCGCGCCGTTCGCCGAGGGGCTCGTCCGCGTACTGCGCGACGGCGCCCACCAACTCGGTCTGCGCGGACGGGAGCTGGTGGCGGCGCGCTACTCGATCGAGGCGCTCAGCGAGCTGGTGGCAGCGTAGCGGGCACCGGGGCAACCGACTCGGGCGCCGTCCTCGCCAGCAACGCGAGCAGCCCAACCTGCGCTCCCAGCAACACCGTGAAGCGGGCGTCGACACCGGTGAAGCTCGCGGTGGTGTCGATTGCCACCAAGCCCGCCATGGCGCAGAGCGACGCCAGCCCAAAGGCGCTCAACAGCGGCTCGCGGCTACCTCGCCACACCTGCCAGGCGAGCGTCATGCTGCCGATCAAGATGCCCACGTAGGCAAACAGGCCGAGCACACCAAGCTTCAGCCAGAACCACAGGGCGGCGAAGTGAACGTACTGGCGCCCTTCTTCGTGTTCGACCGACAGCGGCTGCGCATCGGCCGACCAGGGAATCGTCACCCCCAGCCCGGTCAGCGGGTGTTCGCCGATCGCGTTCAGGACGTTGACGCGCTCGTCCAGCCGGTAACGATCCTGAATGTTGGCTTCAAGCTTGGAGGGTGCCAGCGAGGCGACGCGTTTGACCAGCGGCAGCTGCGACTGAAAGTTGACCGACCCCAGCAGCAGAATCGCCGCCCCCACCCCCAGCGCCGCCGGCAGCAACAGGCGCCGCCCAGCCGCCGAGGTGCCCAGCAGGAGCACCAGTAGCAATCCCAGCACGGCGCCGATCCAGAAGGAGCGCCTGTAGGAGAACACCAGGCAGGCGATCAGCAACGGGCTGCCGAGCAGCGCCCACAGCGGCGGTCGGGCGCGGGCAAGGACCGCCGCGAAGATGCCGAGCAGCACGGTCATGATCAGCCAGTTGGCAACCGGTTCGTAGTAGGTCAGGGTCGCGGCGCCTTCGATCGGCGCGCCGTAGTGGCCGGCCACCTCGATCAGGCCGAGCACCGCCTTGACGATCGCCAGCGCCGTCGCGCCCCCCAGCAGGCGCAACACCTCAGAGCGTTCGAGATCGAGATTGGCCACCGCGATCGGCAGCAGCAGCAGATAGGCGAGCACGTGCTCGGAGGCGGCCGCAAACCGCAGCTTCGCGCCCCCGTTGTAGCCCGTGATCACGCCTGCCACCATCGCCAGCGCGAGAATCGCCAGCGGGAGCGCCAGCGGACGCGCCACCAGCAGCGGGCGGCGATGGCGTAGGAGGTCGAGACCGATCGCCAGCAGCGCGAGCGCGACCAACCCATCCAGCATCGAGATGTCTCCGTAGAGCTGGACGTACAGGTGGGATGTGAAGGTCAGGATCCCGAACTGCGGGCCCTCGCAAACAACCGCGAGCACCACCACGAGCGTCACCGTCAGCAGTGGCCGCAGCAGTAGGAAGCAAGCCAGCACCACCGCCACCGGAACGAGCAGGCCCGCCGTGCCCAGCTTGTGGATGCCGGCGAAGGCGAGCAACCCCGTCAGGCCCGCCGCGGCGGCGGTGGCGATCAGGTCGCGGCCATTTGGCGCCGCCGCGTGCAGCCGCGCGTTCATGACGCCTCAGCGCGTCGTCCGCTGTGAGGCCGCGACCCTCGGCGAGGCGGACAACGCCCGCACATCCGCCTCGAGCGTGGGGGCCTCCCCCTGGTAGGACCCGTCCCCATAGCCGTAGCGACCCGTATCGCGGATGCCGGTCACAACGACCCCGACGGGCTCGACGATGTGGCGGTCCAGGATCGCCCGCGTGCGACGCACCTGCTCGCGCGTCGTGCGCTCGATCCGCGCCACCAGGACCGCGGCGTTGACGGCCTCGCTGTTGAGCAGCACATGCGCGTCAGCCACCGGGTTGAGCGGTGGCGCGTCGATGATCACCATGCTCTCGCTGCTGGCAAGCTCGGCGAGGATCTCGCTGAGGCGTCCGGAGCCCAGTAGCTCCGAGGGGTTGTGCGGGACCGGCCCGGCAGGCAGGACAAGCAGGTTTGGCACCTTGACGAGCGGCTCCAGCAGGAGCTCGGAGAGCTGCTCGCGACCGGTGAGCGCGGTGGTGAGCCCGCGCGATGTCTCAATCTTGAAGTGCTCGGCAAAGGTGGGCCGGCGCAGGTCAAGCTCCACCAGCACCGTGCGCCGCCCGGTCAGCGCGACTGCGTGCGCGAGGTCGATCGCCACCGTCGTCTTACCCTCGCCGGCGATCGCGCTGGTGATGAGCAGCGTGTCCAGCCGGCGGGTGACAGCCGCGAAGTCCAGAGCGCTGCGCAGGATGCGGTAGGGCTCGAGCAACTCCTCGCGCTCCGCGGCGCGGCCTCCACGAAAGGCCGACTGGGGAATCGCCGCGAGCGCCGGCAACCGATACTCGCGCTCGAACTCCTCGATCGACTTGACGCGCCGGTCCAGCGACTCGAGCAGGAACACGAGCGAGAACGCGATCGCCAAGCCGATCAGCAGACCGATCGCCACAGTGCTCGTCAGGCTGGTGCCCGCAGGGCTGCCCGGGGGGGTGGCCCGCCCGATGATGTTCGCCCCCCCGCCCGCGACCGCGCGCGCCGCGCTGAGCCTCTGCAGCGACTGTTCCAGGGACGCCCGTTCGGAGGAGCCGGCGGGCAGCGCGGCGATCTGCTGCTGGAGCTTGCTCGCGGCGGTTTCGACCCCGGCGAGCTGCGACTGCGCGCGGAAGGCGATGTACTGTTCGGCGAACGCGTTGGCCAAACCCGCCGCTTCCCGGGGATGCCCCGCGGTGGCGATGATGTTCAGGACGTCGGCGTTGGGCGCCGCTTCGACCTTGACCTTGTCGAGCAGTTCGCTCGCTCCAGCCTGGAGGTGCAGCTGCCGGTTCACCGCCTGTGCCACTTCGGCGGAGTGGGCGATCAGCACCTCGGTGTTGGCTTCTCGCTGAGGTTCGCTGCTGTTCGAGGGCGTGACCTGCAGGCCCGCCTCGGAGAGCGTGCCGCTCTGGAAGGCGACGTTGGCGGTGGCGGCGTAGGACTTGGCCTTATGCTCGTGGGTGGCGACGAGCACCACCACAGAGGCGAGCGCCACCCCCACCACGATCAGCCAGCGGCGACGCAACACCTCGAGCAGGTTGGCAAGGCTCTCGCCCTCGCGCGCCCGCTCGAATCGCCCGGGGGCGCTCATGCGGACGGCCGCCGCTCGGCGTGAAGTAGCACAGAAGATCTCATCGCAGGGCTCCTATCGTCGGCTGGGAGCTCGCACTTGACGCCGCCTGACCGCGCGAGCGAGACCGCACTGTTGCCATGGTATCGCCCGGCCGCGAGTCGGCCGGAGGGCGCGGGCGAGGCGGCCCATGGGTCGGCCGGGCGCGCAGGGATCGACTGCGCATCACCGCCGCCCCCGCGTTCTTCCCGCACTCCGTTGCGGACAAACCACATGGTGGCATGCGGCCAAAATCCTGAGTGGGGGCGGGAGATGTGGACATCTGTCCAGCGGCCGCGCACGGGGTGGCGGAGCGCTTGGACACGCCGATATCGAGGTTAGAACGAGCTCAATACAGAGCGCACCACGACAAAGGCACACCCGTCGCGAGGCGGGGTCGCAAAGCCAGGGGTCTCCCCGAGACAGCCCAGCCGCCGAAGGAGTGCAATGTCCATCAACCTTCATCTCGGCCGCATCCTCGCAGCCGTTCTAACCCTCTTCTGTCTCGCTTCCATTGGCGCTCTCGGCGCCGGCGTCTCCGGCGCGCAGCCCCTTAATCGGCAGCAGTCCGGAAAGCTTGCGGTCGCCTCGCAAGCCGCGTTGCAAGCCGGCACTCGCGAGCGCAGCCATCTGCAGCAGGTGGCAAGGCGTGCCTGCGCATCGCACAAGCATGCTCTCTGCGCCAAGAGCCGCGCCCAGCTCGCGCGTCTCGACGCACAGAGCACCAGCGTCGGCAGGGTCAGCACCGCCCGCCGCCAGATCCGCAGGAAAGCCACTTCCCCGCCGTCCGGCTCCTCCACCAGCGGCTCGGGCTCGACAGGCTCCAGCACAGGCGGCTCAGGATCAACGAGCGGGTCCGGCACCACCACAGGGTCCGGCACCACCAGCGGATCCGGCACAAGCGGGTCCGGCTCAACGAGCGGGTCCGGCTCAACGAGCGGGTCCGGCACCACCGGCGGATCGGGCGGTACCATCACATCGCCTCCCGCCGAACCCGGCCCCGTCGTCGAATCGCCCGCGCCCTCCTCCACGTTCCAGCCGGGAATCGACTCGGGCACCAACATGACCCTCGACCTGCAAGCGTCAACGCAGCTGGGAGCCAAGCTCGTGCGGATCGAGTTCCCGATCGCCACCACCACGCCAACGCAGATGGAATCGGTGATCGGCGGCTACGCCGCCAGGGGCATCCGCGTGCTGGTGCTGGCCACCTTCCGCGGCACGCTGCCGACACCCGCGCAGGCGCAAAGCCTGGCAGGGTGGGCCGAGATGTATGGCCCCGGCGGCACCTTCTGGTCCACCCACACGGGCGGCCAGGTGGCGGTCCAGTCGATCGAATTCGGCAACGAGACCTCCTACGGCTACCAGTACGGCGACGGCGCCGGCACCGCCTCCTACCGCGAACGCGCCGAAAACTACGCACGACGCTTCAAGGAAGCAGCCGAAGCCATCTCCGCGACCGGTATCCACGTCGGACTGCTGGCGCAGGCCGACGACTGGACCGGAGACTGGGTCAACGGGATGTATACCGCAGTGCCCAGCCTGAGCAAGTACGTAGCCGGCTGGACAATCCATCCCTACCACCACTGGAGGGGCCGGCTGGAAGACCTCGTCGAACAGACCGCCTCCCACGGCGACACCACGATCCCGATCGACATCACCGAGTTCGGACTCCCCACCGACAACGGCCGCTGCATCGGGGAAAACGAGGAATACAACGGGTGCATGCCTTACAGCGAAGCCGCCTCCATCCTGCACAAAACCGTCAGCGAAATGCGCAAGATGCTCGGCAACCGCCTCGGCATGCTGATCCTCTACCAGGTTCGCGACCAGGCGCTCACCGGCGCCAGCACCGACAACGAAATGTACTACGGCGCCCTGCAGCACGAACTGCAGCCCAAGGGCGAATACACCACGGCTGTCAAGGAACTGCTCGCCAGCTCCTGAATCCCGGTGCCCACGCGGTCCTGAGCGCCTCAATCCTGAGCGCCTGAGATAATCGATCGCGTGGGCATCAGCATCGAGCCCCACAGCAGCTCCGCCGCAACCTCTCGCGAGTCCGCCGCCAAGCGAGCTTGGCCATCGGCGGGCTCGCGACCGCGGCACCCGGGCACGATCGTGCTCGCGCTGACACTGGGCGCCGCGGCGCTGCGGTTTGGGACGCTGAACGCGCAGAGCATCTGGCTGGACGAGTCCGCCACGATGATCCTGGTGCGCCGCGGCTTCTCGGGGATGCTCTCGCATCTGGCCTCCAGCGAGTCGGCGCCGCCGCTCTACTACACACTCGTGTGGGTGTGGACCAAACTCTTCGGGGCAGGCCCGCTCGGCTTCCGCTCATTCTCAGCGCTCGCCGGCACGCTGACAGTGCCGGTCCTATATGCGGCGGGACGGCGGATCTCCACCCGCGCCGGGCTGTGGGCAGCGGCGCTCGCCGCGGTCAACCCGGCGCTGTACTACTACTCCCAGGAGGCTCGCGCCTATGCGCTGGCGATTCTGCTGAGCGCGGCGGCGCTGGCCCTGTGGCAGCGCGCGCTCGAGGCGCCCAGCCGCCGCAACCTGTGGCTGTGGGCCGGCATGTCGAGCCTCGCCGTGCTCACGCACTACTTCACGGCTTTCCTGTTCCTACCGGAGGCGATCGTCCTGGCACGACGCCTGGGGTGGCGACGCACGCTCGCCCCAGTTGGGGCGGTCGCGCTCGTCGGAGTCGCGCTCGCGCCACTGGCATTGCGCCAGCGCGCCGACGGCAAGACCAACTGGATTGAAGCCTCCTCATTGATCTCGCGCATCGGCGAGAGCGCCAAGCAGCTGCTGGTCGGCCTCTACGGTCCGCTGGAGATCCTCACCGCGGGGCTGAGCGCGCTGCTTGTCGCCGGCGCGCTGGCGCTCCTGCTGAGCCGCGGCGATCGCCGTGAGCGATGCGGGGCACGGGACATGGCGATCCTCGCGATCGCGGGGTTGGGGCTGCCGCTGCTGCTGGCGATAACCCATGTCGTGGATGTCTTCGACGGGCGCAACGTGATCGCGACCTGGGTTCCCTGCGCGGTTCTGGTCGCGATTGGGCTGGGGGTGGCGCGCGCACCGCGCGCCGGCGCGGTGCTGGGAACCTGTCTATGCGCCCTCTCACTGGCAGTCGTCTTGGCGATCAACGAGATTCCCAGCTATCAGCGCGACGACTGGAGCGGCGCGGCACGCGCGCTACCAACCCGAACGGGAGCGCGTGCGATCATCAGCGAGGAAAACGCTTCGCTCCCCTTGTCGATCTACCTACAGGGGACAAGCCCCGCCGAGCGCGGGAGGGTCTCCGTGCGCGAACTCGACTACATCACGCTTCGCACCAGACAAACCGGCCGTGCCCCACAGCCACCGGCGGTCATCGCGCGAGCGCCGCGGGGATTCCGTCCGGCGGGCATTCGCCGCAGCGAAACGTATGCCGTCTCCCGCTTCCTGGCCCCGCGTCCCACGAGTGTCGCGATCGTGCGGTTGCGCCAGCTCAGCGGCGAATCCAAAGCCGAAGTCCTCGTGCAGCACTGATGGCGATCGGAGAGCAGGCTCAGCCGATCGCCTCATCGGACCCCCACTCCTCCCCGGGAGATCGGCAGCCCGCGCCGCCCAGTCCGCCAGCGATCGAAATTGGGGCCCGCCGCGCGTCGCTTGACATCGGCGTGCAGGTCGCCGGCCGGATCGCCAATCTCGCGCTCGGCGTGGTGGTGACTTCGATCATCGCCCGGACGCTGGGCAGCAGCGGCTTCGGGGAGTGGTCGACGATCTTCGCGATCACCCAGATCGCCACCAACTTCGGCGAACTCGCCCTCACCCCGGTGGCGGTCAACCGCGCGGCGAGTCAGCCCGACCGCCAGGGGCAGTGGCTGGGTGCGCTCGTCTCCCTGCGCCTGGTGCTCGCGGTACCGACCACCATCTTCGCGCTTGCCGGTGTCCTGCTGATCGCCCCCAGCCAATCCGCAAAGCTCGCGGGGGTCCTGATCGTCGCCACGATCCTCGTCGGCGCCCCCACTGCGATCAACGCGATCTTTCAGTTGCGCGTTCGCAACGACATCACGATCGCGATCATGACGCTCAACAGCGTGCTGTGGGGCGCGGGCGCGATCGCCGTCGTCCTGCTCACCAAAAGCATCGCGGCGCTCGCCGCGGTGTTCCTCGTGGTCAGCGCGATCACCACATGCGTCACGATCGCACGGGCGCGGCGCCTTGTCTCCGTGCGCCTTGCGGGCTCCAGTGAGCTGTGGCGGGGGCTGTTGCGGGTCGGGCTGGCACTTGGCGCCGCCGGGATGCTGGTGACGCTGTACGTGAAGCTCGACCAGGTGCTGGTGTTCGTGTATGCCGGCAGCCGCCAGGCGGGGCTCTACGGGGCCGCCTACCGCATCCTCGACCAGATTCAGTTCATCCCCAGCTCGGTGATGACCACGCTGTTCCCACTGATCGCCACCGCCTATCCCAGCGAGCGCGAGCGCGTCCAGAGGCTGCTGCAGGCCGCCGCCGAGTATCTGACGATGGCCTCACTGCCGGCGCTCGCGTTCACGCTGGTCGCGGCTGGCCCAATCATCGAGCTGCTGTTTGGCGCGCAGTACGCGCAGGCAGCGCCGGCGCTGCCGATCCTGATGGGTGCGTTCGTCTCGATCTCGTTCGGTTATCTCGCCGGCAACATGGTGGTGATCCTCGAGCTCCAGCACAGGTTCCTCCGCTACGCGGCCATCGGACTGCTGGTCAACGCCTCGCTGAATATGGTTCTGATCCCCCGCTATGGCTTCCTCGCAGCGGCTTGGATCACCCTCCTGACCGAGTTGGTGGTGATGTCGCTCACGATGCGCAGCGTGCTGCGTGAGCTTGCGATGACGCCCCGTATGAGTCGGTTCGCGCGCACCCTGGCGGCGGCGCTTGCGATGGGACTCCTCACCTGGCTGGCGAAGGGCCTCGGAGCGCCCCTGTTCGGCCTGGTTATCGTCGCGGCGCTCACCTATCCCATGCTGCTGCTCCTCCTCGGAGCGCTCACCCCCGGGCAACTGCGGGCGCTATTGCGCAAGGAACCGCTGTGAGCCCCTGATTGAGCGGCCGGCATTTGGAAGCACTCCAACGCCTCCTTGGAGTGGCCTGTGTAGGCTGGACATATCGTCACCTTCAAGTGATACCCAGCGGGTGCCGAGAAGAACACGATGCCCAACGGCGAGAACACCAGGGACATCTCGTTTGTCGTGCCCAGCCACAACCGGCGGGACGCGCTGCGCAAAAACCTACCCGGGCTGCTGCAGCTCGACGATGTGCTCGAGGTCGTGGTCGTGATCGATCGGCGCTCCGACGACGGCACCGAAGAGATGGTTGCGGCGGACTTCGGCTCCGAGCCGCGCGTGCGGCTGCTGCGTCAGGGCAGCAACGGACTCTCCAGCGCTCGCAACGCGGGGTGCGCGATCGCCCGGGGCGAGTGGATCGTGATCTCCGACGACGACCTGCGCTACCCACGGGACTACGGACCCACCCTCAAGCGGGTGGCGGCCGAGCAGCACGCCGACATCGTCGGGGCGCCCTGGCTGAACATCACCAGCGACGATGTGGAGTCGGCGCTTGCCGCCGCCCGCGCCCGGCGCGACGGGGTACCGACGATCGACGATCATTCCGTGGTGCCCGAGCGCGAGCTCGAGACGCCCTTCATGCCCGCTCCGGCGCTCATCAATCGCCGCGTGTTTGAGCGCGTTCGCTACGACGAGAACTACGGGAACACCGGCTGGCGCGATGAGACCGACTTCTTCATCCAGGCGGTGCGCAGCGGCTTTCGCTGCATCCTCACGCCCACCACCGCGATGTACCAGGTGGAGCAGTGGGAGGGAGGCTCGCGCCGCCCGCGGCTGGAGTACGAGTGGTCGGCGATCAAGAACAACTGGCGCTTCCTCTCGCGGCACGGGCGCTGGCTGGCGGAGCAGGGCCACATCAAGAATCCCACACAGGGCCAGCTCTCATTTATCTATGCTCGCGCCAAGCTCACGCTCGCCGGCTATCTGGGCGAGCGCCTGAAACGCGCCCGCGCCGCGTTCGCCAGCCGTCGCTGAGCCGCTCTGGTGCGCGCGCGATGACAGCCAGACACGCAATCGTTCTATCGCCCGTGCCCAAGGGCAATGCCGGCGGCGTCGAGCGCTTCAGCGGGCTGCTCGCCGCGATCCTGCGCGAAACGGGGTGGCGAGTTTCGATCGTGGGACCCACCCGCCAGCCCGGTCGCTGGACCTTCCGCTTCGGTGGCTCCCCGCTGGTGTGGTCACTCTCCTGCGGACAGGCCGCCACGGCAACCGACCGTAAGCCGGACCTGATCGTGGGCAACGGCTTCCTCGGCCTCGGCGCACCCCGCGGCGTCCCGCGCGTGCAGGTCTTTCACGGAACCTCAGTCGGAGAAGCGCTCGCCGCGCGCCGTGGCCTGTTGCGCCGCGACTTCCTGCGACGCCTGCTCGGCTACTGGCCCCTGGAGGCGCTCACCTGCCGCGCCGGGGAGCTCGTGGTCGTCTCCGAGAGCGCCGCGCGGGAGACCGCGCGCTACTACCGGCGCGCGCCGGCGGCGGTCATCACCAACGGCGTCGACACGGACCTCTTCCGCCCGCGCGATCGTGGCGAGGCCCGCCGCCGGTTGGAACTGGAGGAGCATCCGCGCTACGCACTGTTCGTCGGGCGACCCGAGTACCGCAAGGGCGCCGACCTGCTCGCCGAGAGCTGCCGGCAAGCCGGTTGGGAGCTGCTGCACGCCGGGGCACCCCCGCTACCCGGCGCTCGGCACCTTGGCCTGCTCGATCCCGAGCAACTCGCCCACGCATACGCCGCGGCCGACTGCCTGCTGTTCCCCACCCGTTATGAGGCATGCAGCTATGTGCTGCTGGAGGCGCTTGCCTGTGGTATCCCAGCCGTGACGACGCGCGTGGGCTGGACGCGCACGCTGCTGCGCGAGGTGCCGCGTTACGAGGCGCTGTGCGTGTCCCCCGCAGTGCCCGACATCGCCGCCCGTCTGCGGTGGTTGGAGGCAGCCGACACCCGTGCGCTGATGGAGGAGGTTCGCACGTTCGTATGCAACCACAACAGCCTCGAGCGCTTCCGCGCCGACTGGCTTGCCCTGATCGAGCGCCTCACTTGCGTAAGATGAAAATCACCTCAGAGGCAAGCTCCTTGGGCAGATGTGCGGCGATCCGAACGTCGGCGCGTGTCCAGCGGGAATCGACGTGGTACCCCGCCAGCTTCGCGATCAACGGGGAGAGTATCTCCAGCGGTATTACCTCCAAAACTGTGAAGCGCTTGGAAAATTCGTGCTTCCACCAATTGGGTGAATGAAAATGCTCGACGTCCTGCCGGATATCTCCACGAAAGCGATTGCGGCGAAAGAGGGTGCGGGGATCGCGATCGTTCAGGATCGCGAAGCTGCCATAGGCATTGAGCTGTCCAAGCACCGCGATACCACCGGGGCGCAGCACCCGCCACAGCTCCCCGAGGGCACCCTGCAGGTCTTTCACATAGGACAACACAGATATACAGAACACCGATCCAAACTGCTCGTCGGCATAGGACAGCCTGCTGACGTCCTCCTTGGCGATTGCGATGTCGCGCCCCACGATCGCCGCATTGGCGGCAAAGTTCTCTCGCGCGCGTTCATCGTAATCGGCCGCGGTGACATCGTGACCCCACTGCGCCAGGTGCAATGCCAGCCAGCCCGTGCCGGCGCCCACGTCAAGCACGGGATCGCGCGCCCACTGCGCCGCGATCTCCAGGCGCCTGCGTATCGGCCACCAACTCGCAACCGGGGTTTCGGGCGTGAACCGACCCTGCTCGAACTCCGGGATGAGCGTCGTCATCAACTTGAGTTTAGGATGGAACAACTCGGAAAGGAGATCCAATGAGTTTGAAGACGTTGGTAACGGGCGGCAGCGGCTACATCGGCGCGCTGCTCGTACAGGAGCTGCAGGACGCCGGACGTGAGGTACGTGTGTTGGACTCGCTGCTACACGGCCAGGAGGAGCTCGCCGCCGCGCAGGAACGCGCCGGCGTCGAGCTGATCCGCGCCGACATCCGCGACACCGAGGCGCGCCGGCGCGCGCTCGCCGGCGCGGAGGCGGTCGTGCACCTCGCGGCGATCGTCGGCGATCCGGCATGCGCGCGCGACCCCGCGGCCTCCGAGGAGGTCAACGTGCAGGCCACCCGCGCGCTCGTCGCCGACGCCAACGACGCCGGGGTGGAGCGTCTGGTGTTTGCCTCCACCTGCTCCAACTACGGGCGCATGGCCGACCCCACCGTGCCGATCACCGAGGAGGGGGAGCTGCGCCCGGTGTCGCTGTACGCCGAGCAGAAGGTGGGAATGGAGCAGTTGATTCTCGGCTTGGCAAATGGAGCCCCGCACGCCGCCCCCGCGAGCGCCTCGGCGACCAAACCCACGTGTCTGCGCTTCGCCACCGTGTACGGCGTCGGGCGGCGCATGCGCTTCGACCTCACCGTCAACGAGTTCACCCGCGAACTGTGGGCCAGCCGCGAGCTGGAAGTCTTCGGCGAGCTGTTCTGGCGCCCTTACATCCACGTCGGCGACGCCGCCCGCGCGGTGCGCACCGTACTGCAAGCGCCCGCCGAGAAGGTCGCGGGCGCGGTCTTCAACGCAGGGCGCTCGGGCGAGAATTACCGCAAGCTGGACCTCGTGCAGGAGATCCACAAGCAGATCGACCGCGGCACGGTCTCCTACGTACACCGCGACGAGGACCCCCGCGACTACAAGGTGAGCTTCGAGAAGATCCGCGCGGAGCTTGGATTCGAGACGCTGATGACGGTGCCGGACGGGATCGCCGAGGTGATCGCCGCACTCGACGCCGGCACCTTCGGCGATCCCTTCGACGCGCGTTACAAGAACATCCCCTGAACGGCTTTCGCCGCCACAACCAAGTTGGCCACGACCGATACCTTCCCCGAGCTGCCGCTGTTCGACCTACAGCTGCAGCCGCAGGACCTGAGCGCGGTCGCGCAGACGCTGCGCTCCGGCTGGCTGACGCTCGGCCCCCGCACCGCCGCCTTCGAGGAGGCGTTTGCGGCGCACCTCGGCGCGCGCCACGCCATCGCCGTGTCGAGCTGCACGGCGGCCCTGCATCTCGCCTACCTCGCCGCCGGCGTGGGCCCCGGCGACGAGGTGATCGTGCCCTCGTTCACGTTCGCCGCCACCGCCGCCGCCGTGCTCTACTGCGGCGCCACCCCGGTGTTCGCGGAGATCGTCTCGCGTGAGCGCCCAAGCCTCGACCCCGAGGACGTCGCACGGCGCATCACGCCGCGCACCAAGGCGGTGTGCGTGGTGCACTTCGCCGGCTACGCCGCCGCCGCCGACCGCTTGCGCGAGCTCTGCGACGCCCACGGCATCGCGCTGATCGAGGATGTCGCGCATGCGCCCAGCGCGACGCTCGCGGGACGCAAGCTGGGGACCTGGGGACTGGCCGGCGCGTTCAGCTTCTTCTCCAACAAGGTGCTCTCCGTCGGCGAGGGGGGGCTGCTGTGCACCGACAGCGACGAGGTCGCCGCGTTCGCGCGCTCGCGCCGCTCACACGCAATGACCAGCGGCACCTGGGACCGCCACCGCGGACGCACCGACACCTATGACGTGGTCGGGCTGGGCTACAACTACCGCATCGACGAGCCCCGTGCCGCGCTGCTGCTCTCGCGTCTGCAGCGGCTGGAGGAGGAGATCAGCCGCCGGCGGGAGTTGACGTTGCGCTACCGGACGCTGCTCGCGGAGATCGAGGGGATCATCGTGCCCTTCGCGGACGCCGACGTGCCGCACTCCTCCTGCTACGTGATGCCGATCATGATCGAGCGGGACGGCCGCCAGGCGCAGGTGAGCGCGCGGCTGCGCGAGCGGGGAATCCAAACAAGCATCTTCTACCCCTCCATCCACCGTTTCAGCGCCTATCGCGAGCGCTTCCCCGACGTGTCGCTGCCGATCACCGAGTTGGCCTCGCGCACCGAGCTGACGCTGCCGTTCTACCCGCACATGACCGACGCCGACCAGGATCGCGTGGTCGGCGCGCTGGCGGAGGCAATTCGGTGACGCCCGCGGAGGGGATCCCCGCGGCGGGGGCGGAGGCGATCGTCGTGGTGGGAGCGGAGGCGATCCGGTGAGCGACTGGCGCGTGCCGCTCACCGACATCGCGATGCCCGATCAGGACGTGGAGGCCGTGCTTGAGTGCCTGCGCTCGGGCTGGCTGACGATGGGACCGCGCACGCAGGCCTTCGAGGAGGCGCTGGCCGCCTACACCGGCAGCCCCCACGCGCTCGCCGTCTCCAGCGGCACCGCCGCCCTGCACCTCGCCTGCCTCGCCGCCGGGATTGGCCCCGGCGACGAGGTGATCGTGCCCGCGCTCACGTTCGTCGCCAGCGCCGCCGCCGCCCGCTATGTCGGCGCCGAGCCCGTCCTCTGCGACATCCGCGGCCGCGACGGCGACTACTACGACCTCAACATCGACGTGCAGGACGCCGCGCGGCGAATCACGCCGCGCACCCGCGCGATCATCGCCGTGCACTTCGGGGGCTACCCCGCCGACGTGCTCGCCCTGCGCGCGCTCTGCGACGAGCACGGTCTCATACTGATCGAGGATTGCGCCGAGGCGATCGGCGCACGGATCGGGCTGGATGGACGCCAAGTCGGGACCATCGGGGAGCTCGGCGCGTTCAGCTTCTTTTCCAAGAAGCAGCTCTGT
This sequence comes from uncultured Solirubrobacterales bacterium, assembly GCA_963833205.1. Taxonomy (GTDB): domain Bacteria; phylum Actinomycetota; class Thermoleophilia; order Solirubrobacterales; family Solirubrobacteraceae; genus Palsa-744. The sequence goes on from CAWHWZ010000006.1 coordinate 294,046, forward strand.
GTGGGCGAGGGCGGCATGGTGTGCACCGCGAATGAGGATCTCGCCTCGCGGGTCCGGCTGCTGCGCTCGCACGCGCTCAGCAGCAGCACCTGGGACCGCCACCGCGGCCACGATCCCGCCTATGACGTGGTCGACATCGGCTTCAACTATCGCCTGGACGAGCCCCGGGCAGCGTTGGGACTCAGTCGTCTACCACGCCTGCAAGAGGAGATCGCGACCCGTCGCAAGCTGGTGTGCGCCTACCGCGAACAACTCGCCGAGGTATCCGAGCTGGAGCTCGTCTGGGACGAGCGCGCCGTCGAGCTCGCCTCGCACTTCTTCTTCCCCGTTCTGCTCCCCTCCCGCGACGCACGCGACCACTTCCGCTCGCAACTCGCCGCGTCCGGGGTGCAGAGCACCTGGTATCCCGCACTGCACACCTTCACCGAGTATCGCCACGCCGGCTCATCCGATGACCTCCCCAACGCCACCGAAGCGTCCGACCGTCATTGCGTGCTCCCGCTCAGCATCACCATGCACGAGGCAACTCTTGGGCTGGTCGTGCAAATGGTGCGGGCGGCGCTCTCGTAGCTTGCCGACCCGCTCTCAGCTCTCAGGCGGGATCAGCCGCTCCCGTACGCTCTCAAACTCTTCCTGCGCCTGCTCGTAGTCGTCGTGGCGACCGATGTCCAACCAGTAGTCCTCGCTCGGCCACGCGCGCACCACCTCCCCCGCCGCGATCATGCGCAGAATCAGGTCGGGGAAGTCCAGTCGCTCGCCCGGCGCGATATGCGCGAGCGCCCGCGGCGCGAAGCAGTAGACGCCCATGCTCGCGATGTAATCGATCGCCGGCTTCTCGTCATACCCGGTCAGGCGCGTGGGGTCGCCGTCATCGCCGAAGCGCAGCACGCCAAGCGAGATCTGCACGTGGCGCGTCTTGGTGGCGATCGTAGCCGCCGCGTCGCTTTGGCGGTGGCGCTCCAGCAGCGCGCCGTAGTCGATGTCGGTGAGCACATCCCCATTCATCACCAACACATGCTCGTCGCGCACACCCTCGATCAACGCGAGCGCGCCGACCGTGCCCAGCGGCTCCTGCTCGCGGTAGTAGTCGATCGGGATGCCATACGCGGCGCCGTCGCGGAAGAACGCCTCGATCAGCTCCGCCAGGTAGCCGGTCGCCACGGTGATCCGCTCGAAGCCGTGCGCCTTCAGCTGACGCACGACGATGTCGAGCACCGGCCGATCGCCGATCGGCATCAGCGGCTTGGGCAGCACAGTGGTGTAAGGGCGCAGACGCGTCCCCTCGCCGCCGGCAAGGATCACCGCGCGTTTCATGCGCCTAGCATATGCCCGTGACCGACCGGCGGCCTCCCCGTGTGCTGCTGGTCGAGGAGGTCGGTCTCGGCGGGATCGCGGCATACACCGACGAGCTGGCGCGGGCGCTCATCGAAGCCGGCTGCAAGGTCGATCTCGCGACCGGCCGCGACCACGACTCCGCCGCGGTCCCGAATGCGACCGTTCATCGCCTGTTCCCCTACATCCGCGGCAGGAGCCGGCTGGGGGGACTGGCACGCCGTATACGGATTACGCGAGCGCTCAACGGCGCCACCCACCTGGCGGGGTATTTCGCGGTGGCCGCGCTGGCGAGGAGATGCGACGTGATTCACGTCCAGGGCGAGGAGTGGCCGCCGCTCGCCGCGATCCGGGCGCTGCTGCTGCGCGCCACCGGGCGTCCGGTGGTGTACACCCCACACAACTCCTTCGACCGCGGCACCCGCGCCTATCCCCGAGCCCACCGCCTAATTCGCCGCTGTGCGGCACGCATCGTCGTTCATTCCGAGTACGACCGCCGTGTCCTCCCCGCGGCCGCGGCGCGCAAGGCGACGGTGATCCCGCATGGCGAGTACGGCGGGCTCGCGCGCCGCGGCGGCCTCGACGTCGACGCCGAGGCCGTCCGCTCGGAGCTCGGCATCGGCCCCAGCAAGCTTGTTGTGCTGCTTTTCGGACAGTTGCGTCGCGATAAGGGAGTGCGCGACCTGCTCGCCGCCGCCGCCGAGGTGGATGACGTTCACGTGGTGCTCGCCGGCGAAGATTGCGGCGCGCTCGGGGAAGCCGCGGATCTCCTTACCGATCCGCGTCTGCGTGGCCGGGCGTTGGTGCTGCCGGGGTTTGCCCCAGCCACGCAGGTCAGCCGCCTGTTCGCCGCCGCGGATGTGGTGGCGCTCCCCTACCCGAAAGCGAGCGCCAGCGGCGTACTGCTGCTCGCCTACGGCTCCGGGCGCCCGGTGGTCGGCTACCCGGTGGGCGGACTGCCCGAGTACATCCTCGACGGCCAGACGGGGTGGCTGTGCGAACGCGCCGACGTCGCCGCGCTCACGGCGAAGTTGCGCGAGATCAAGACCGCGGGCCGCGATCACTGTCGCGCGTGCGGCGAGCAGGCAAGGCGCTTCTCGCGGGATCGCTTTGGATGGGATGCGATCGCGCGACGGACGATCGCGCTGTATGGAGAAGTGCTCAGGTCGTCCGGATGATCAGCACCGAACAGGGGGCGTGGTGGGAGACCCGATTGGGCACCGAGCCCAGCAGGAAGCGCTTGGCGCCGCTCATGCCCTTGTTACCAACCACGATCAGGTCCGCGCCGCGCTCCTCGGCGACGTCGAGAATCGCATCGGCGGGGTCACCCTGGCGGGCGTAGACGTTGACCTCGACGCCCGCATCGCGCGCCGGCGCAGCGGCGGCCTCGAGCGCCGCGTCCACATCCTCGCGGGGGTTGATCGCCCACTGCAGGTCCTCCGGGGCGTCGCGCCTTTCTGAGCGCAGGCGCCCAGCCGGCACGGGCTCGTAGGCGCTCACGATCTCAAGCGTCGCGCCCAGCGTGCGCGCCAGGTCGCCCGCCTGACGCACCGCCTCGCCAGCCGTCTCGGAGCCGTCGGTGCCAACCACGATCGATTTGAACATGCTCTGACCTCGCCTGCTTGTGGGTGGGGGAGCTATGAGGCGTTGGCGCGGTCACCAACGAGACTGCCATCGCGCTCGCCGCCACCGCACCGCCGCCGCCGGCTCGATCATATCTGGGCCCGCCGCCACGGGCCCACCGTAGGTTCGTCGGCCAGCCTTCGCGTAACGTTCGCGGCCAGCGTGATCGACCTGCACTGCCACGTGCTGCCCGGGATCGACGACGGTCCCACCACGATCGAGGGCTCACTCGCCCTTGCGCGCGCCGCGGCGGCCAGCGGGACGCGAGTGATGGTGGCCACCCCGCACGTCAGCTGGCGCTACCGCAACGACGCGACCACGATCGCGCGGCTGGTGGGCGAGCTGAATGCCCGCCTGGCGGCGGAGAGGGTGCTCAGCGCCGGGGGAGCACCGCTGGAGATCCGCGCCGGAGCCGAGATTGCGCTGACGCAGATCGCCGAGATCCACCCCCCGGAGTTGGAGCGCCTCACGCTCGGGGGAGGAGAATGGCTGCTGGTGGAGCCCCCCTTTGCCCCGGTGGCTCCCCACCTCGATGAGCTCCTGCTGGAGCTGCAGCGCGACGGGCGACGTATCGTGGTGGCCCATCCCGAGCGCTGTCCCGCCTTCCAGCGCAACCGGGGCATGCTCGAGCGGCTCGTGCGAGAGGGATTCCTCACGTCAGTCACCGCCAGCTCGTTCGGTGGCCGCTTTGGCGCCGAGGCGCGTCGCTTCGCGCTTGAGCTGGCGCGCGACGGGCTGCTCCACAACGTGGCCTCCGACGCCCACGACCACCTCCACCGACCCCCCGAGATCCTCGCCGAGCTCGGGCGGGCGGAGCTGGCCCCGCTCACCAGATGGCTGACCGAGGCGGTGCCCCGCGCGATCCTCGACGGCGGGGAGATTCCGCCTCGCCCGGCAACGACCCTGCCCGAGGTCAAAGCCCAGCGCCCGCGCCGGTGGCCACACCTACGCCGGTGAGCGGTGACTTGACCGATGGAAGAGGCAAGGCTCGCCAACCAACCGCCGGCCGCGCCCTTTAGGCCAGCTTGATGATTGCGATGAGCATCCCGATCACCACAAACACGACGATCGCGATCTGCATCCATATCCAAGTGGGGGACATCACCGAACAGCGTATCGGCGGCAGCTATGGTGGAGGGGTGGCAGGACGCCAACGCAAGCTCACGGCTGGGCACCTATCGAAGCTCGCAGTAGCACTGACGCTGTATCTGTGTGCGCTCGCCTGGCCGGCATTAAGCGGTGCGACCAGTGGGGCGATCGGCGTGAGCGCCACCAACACCGCACCGCTCGGCGTGAGCGCCACCAACACCGCACCGCCGCTCGATGCGAGCGCCACCAACACCGCACCGCTCGGCGGCGTGAACGTGGCCGGGGTCGCAGGCAACCTGTCACCCTCGCTCGCCGACCGGGAAATCGCGCGCGCGCACGATTTGCACGCAAAGCTGGTGCGAGCCGAAGTGGCGTGGTCAACGCTCGAACCGAGCGGCCCGGGCGAGATCGAACCCCGCGCGCTGGCCTACCTCGATCGCCTTGTGAGCGACGCGGCAGCGAGCGGCATCGGCGTGATCGCCACCGTCGACAGCACCCCGTGCTGGGCCTCCTCAGCAGCCGCTTCGCTCCTGCGCAAGTGCATGCCGGGACAATCCAGTAAGGCCAACGCCTGGGCGCCGCGCGAACCCTCGGCGTACGCCGCCTTCGTCGCCTACCTTGCCGCGCGCTACGGCACGCGCCTGGCGGCTATCGAGGTGTGGAACGAGCCCGACCAGGCCAACGAAGACTATTTCGCCGGGCCAAACAAACCCCAGCGCTACGCCGCCTTGCTGCGCGCAGCCTACCCCGCGATCAAGCAGGCCAACCCGAACGTCGAGGTGCTCGCCGGCTCACTGGTGGGCTCCAACGGAGTCTTCCTGCGTGCGCTCTACGCGGCCGGCATCAAGGGCTACTACGACGGTCTTGCCGTGCATTTCTACAATCTCATACTCGGCTCGCTGCGCGCGATCCATGAAGTACAGCTGGCAAATGGCGACAACACGCCGCTATGGCTGGACGAGTTCGGTTGGAGCAGTTGCTGGCCGCGCCAGAAAACCCAACAGGAACAGGGCTGTGTGACCGCCGGAGCGCAGGCGGACAACATCACCAACCTCGTCCGCTCGCTCGCTCGCACCTCTTACATCGCCGCCGAGGTGCTCTACAAGCTGCAGGACTCCACGCGCGAAAACTTCGGTGTGCTGAGCACCAAGGGAAAGCGCAAGCCAGCTTTCGCCGCGCTTGCAGGGGCACTCGCCAACCCCTTCGGGGGCCTCACCTTCGTGAGCCTGCATCTCGCCCGGCGCCACGGTGGAGTCCTCGCCAGCGGCGCAGGCCCGGTGGGCGACTACATGCAGCTCGAAGCCTTCCAGGGCAAGGTGCTGCGCTACAAGGCGCTGTTCACGCTCGACCGGTTCAACCGCTACGCAATTCCCCTGCCGCGGGTGCTTGGCACACACGGTCTCACCGTGCGCGTCTACCAGTACTGGCAGGGCCCCGGCAGGGACTCGCAGCGCAGCATCTGAAAGAGCGGTCCTTCCGTGGCTTTACGCACGCCAGACATGCGCAGAACCGACCGCGTTCCCCACACGCGCCAACCGACCGTCGTACGCTACGATCTTGCCCGTGTCTACTCGGAGCCGTCGCGTGGAGTGCAGTTGAGTCGATGGCCGATGTCAAGCTGCACCGCTGCGGGATCATGTTCGTCAAGGGGCCCCACCCCTGCTGGCGCGTGCAGAAGGCACTCGATGAGGCGGGCGTCGAGTATGAGCTCGTCAAGCATCCGGCGATGCGCGGCCGGCGCACCGATCTGATCCAGCAGACGGGGCAGAAGCTGCTTCCAGCCGTCGAGCTTGCGGACGGCACCGTGATCCGCGAAGAGTCCTCGCAGCTCGCCGCTCGCATCCGCGAGGGGTGGCTGGATGAGCAGCCGGCGACGGGCATCAGCGGAAGCTGACGCCCGCCCAGCCCGCTCCAGGATTTGTCCAGCCCAGCCATCCGGCGAGCCTCGGCGCATCGAAAAATAGGCTTGGACACACCGGCTGATACCATGGACACATGGGATCGATGCTGGCTCGCTCGGCGGCAGCGGTGGGCTGCAGCGAGCGCACCTTGCGCCGCCACGTCAGCGGCGGCCTGCTGCGCGGTCGCCGCGTCGTGCGTGGCCAGCTCGAACTCTCCCAGGTGGAGGAGACCTACCTGCGCGATCACTGGGCGCTGCTCAGCAAGCTGATGACCACGCTGCGCACCGAGCGCGAAGTGCGCCTGGCGGTGCTCTTCGGCTCGACCGCCACCGGCGAGGATACGCCGTCGTCGGACGTCGATCTGCTGATCTTCCACCGCCGCCCCGAGTGGATGGCCCAGGTGGACCTGCGCATCCGTCTGCGTCGCGCATTGGACACACGCGTGGACATCGTCCTGCTGGAGCAGGCCGAAGCCCAGCCCTCTCTGCTCGCCGACGTCTTGCGCGAGGGGCGAGTGCTGATCGACCGCGACGATCTCTGGGGCGCCCTCCTCCAGCGCCGCGACGAGGTCTTTGCGGCGGGGGCCCGTGAAGACGAGCTGATCATGGCGCGGGCGCGTGAGACGCTCACAGCCGCCAGGGAGCGATTGGCCCAGACGTCGTGACAGCGAGTGGCCTTTCAAAGGGCCAGCGCCGGATCGGCGTCATCCTCCAGGAGATTCCGGATGCCCACGAGCAGTTGCTCGTGGCGATGGAAGGGTTCGGACTGGATTTCGAAGAGGGGCAGTTCGTCGCAGCCGCCTCCTCGCGCGAGGCCCACGAGCGCAACAGGGTGGCGGTCGTCGAGCGCCTGTTCGAGGTGCTCGTCAACTGGCTGCACGAGCTGGCAGCGCGCAGCCTGGCAGAGGGACAGCGCCTCGGCGTGGTCGACAAGGCCCCCGGTAACCCCTGGGAACGACTCGCCGCGCTCGACGCTATCTCACACGAATCCGCCTCGCGCCTGCAGAGGATCAAGGAACTGCGCGACATCCTCGGCCACGCCTACCCGCCCGCCAGCTGGAGGACACTGCACGGGGGCGTTCAGGTCCTCGCGGAGGAGCTCGATCCCTATCTCGCGGACTTCGAACAGTGGGTCTACGAGGAGGAAATCCTCCCGTCGGCTTGAGTGAGGCCCTGCCTCAGCGAGCCACGAGTGCGAGGGACGGCGGGATCACTCCGCGCTGTGCATAAGCGCCCCGAACGTCAGCGCGAGGATCTTCAGGTCGAGCGCCAGCGACCAGTGGGCGATGTAGTAGTTGTCCCACTCCACCCGTTCGGCGAGCGAGGTTTGGCCTCGCAGGCCATGCACCTGGGCCCAGCCGGTGATCCCCGACTTGACGCGGTGGCGGTCGCCGTAGCGGGTGACGTCCTGGCGGAACAGCTCCACGAACTCCGGGCGCTCGGGGCGCGGGCCGATCACGCTCATGTCGCCGCGCAGCACGTTGAAGAACTGCGGCAGCTCGTCCAGTGAGGTGCGGCGCAGGAAGCGCCCGATCGGGGTGCGACGGTCCTCCCCCTCCACCCCGCCGGGGGCGGTGTCGCCGTTGGGCGCGAACCGCAAGGCGCGCTCGTCGCCGCCGTCGGGCTCCAGCTCGGGGCTGCCGACGCGCATCGAGCGGAACTTGTAGAGGTCAAACAGCGTGCCGTCGCGACCGACGCGGCGCTGGCGGAAAAGGATCGGGCCGGACGAGGTGAGGCGCACCGCCAGCGCCGTGAGCGCCAGCACCGGGGAGAGCACCAGCAGCAGCGTGGCCGCAAATACGCGGTCGAAGGCGTGCTTGAGCGCGAACTGCACGCCCTTCGGGTTGACGGTGGTGAAGGAGAGCAGCGGCAGGCCGCCGACAGTGTCGTAGCCGACGCGGTTGTTGATCGTGTCGAACATGCGCGGCACCACCGACACCTCGACGCCGAGCTCCTGGCAGCGCTGGATCAGGCGGCTGACGTGCGCGTCGGCGATCGAGGAGAAAGCGACGATCAGGTTGCGCGTGTGCGTCTGGCGCACGATCTCGTCGAGATCCTCCGTGCTGCCCAGCACCGGCACGTCGCGGCCGCCCACTTCAGCCAGCGGACGCGGGTCGTTGTCGAGGAAGCCCGCGGGGTACAGGCCGTACTCGGGGTGGTCCTCCAGGCGGCGTGCCACCTGCGCGCCAACCATCCCGGCGCCAACGATCAGCACCGGGCGGCCCACCAGGCGGCGGCTGCGCGCCCACCGTTGCGCCAGCGCCAGCGCCATGCGCCCCACGCCCAAGGTCGCCAGCGCGAGCAGCCATGCCGCCACCCACTCCGACTGCGGGGGGATCCGCCCGTTGGCGAGCAGGCCGATCGCCGCCACCGCCATCGCCGCGACCGACACCGCGCTCACGGCGGGCGCCAGCCCGTCGAGCACCAGCGCGCGCAGACGGGTGCGGTAGAGCCCACGCAGGTAGAGCGCCAGCAACGTCAGCGCCGGGAGCGCCAGCAACGGTGCGGCGGCGGCCGAGACGTGCAGGGTGGCGTGTATGCCGCCGAGCGCAAGCACCATCGCGAGGAACAGCATCGCGAGGTCGATCGCCGGCACCAGCACGTTCCAGCCGGGCTCCTCGAGCAGCAGCTGTAGCGGGCCGTGGAAGATCCCGGGGTGGGCAGAGCGCGGCCCCGGAGCCGGCCGCGCGGCCGGGTGCCGAGTGAGCGGCAGGCTCGGCGCGGTCGTCTGCTGGGTGAGGCGAGGTCCGTTCATGTGAGCGAGGGCGTCCTTGTCCGTCGTGATTTGCGTTCGAGCCCCTGCCGTCCAAATTCATGTCCTAGCCCCCGCCGTCCAAATTCGTGTCCGAGCCCCCGCCGCCTATTCATGATGAGCACCCATACCCGACAAACGCACGGTGGCAACCGCCACGAGCGCCAGCACACCGGCGGCCAGCACCAGCGCCAACAGGTCGCCGCCGGTGAACCACGATGCTCCCGCGCTCACCGAGGCGGCCACCGAGGCTGTCGCGTGCGGCGGAATTTGGCGCGCACCCGTGCTTCCCACGGACTCCCCGCCGCTCGCTGAGCTCCGTCCGCCGCCGTGCTGGGAGGGAGGGCTAGCGCCCCGGCCGCCAGAGCTCCCGGGCGCGGTCTGCCCTCCACCTGCAACGCGGCTTGCATTCGTCGCGGACGAGGAGGAAGCGGAGGACGACGACGAAAAAGAAGAGCTGGAGGATGACGAGCCGCCCGCGCCACCCCCGGCGCCCCCGCCCGAACCCCCCGTGGGCCCGTTCAGCAACGTCCCGCCGATGATCGTCTGGGCACCCGCGCCGGGGCCTCCGTAGCCGCTGAGCAGCGGGCCGCCGGCGAGCGCCACAGATGCGTGGGCGGCGAGCAGCAGCGGCACAATCAGTGCCCCGAGGGTCATCCCTTTACGTTTCATCCTTCCCTACCTTGGGTAATCCTTTCGGCGTTGAGCAACTGCTGTGACCGTCGCTCTCCTTGCCCTGACCGCCCGCTCGCCTCGCCCCCGGCGCCCACCGCGATGGAAAGCGGCTCCACGCGGCGGTCGCGACCCGCGAACAACAGTCACCACACAAAGTAGCGAACTTACGTCTGATGTCGGGCGGAAATCGCTGTTTCTGATCCGTAGTTCTACTCAATCCTCATTCGCATCATGAGAATTGCTGAGCGTTGAGCAGGATTGAGCGGTTGAGTTCGACGACGTCCACGCGGTGGCCGCCGCGCGCCACCGCGAGCGCCGCGCGCGTCAGCGGATCGCGGGGGTCCAGGCGCACGGCCCGCCGCAGCAGCGCGAGCGCTTCGCGCCGATCGCCGCGCGCGCTGGCGATCGCCCCCCGCTCCAGCGTCGCGTAGGCGTCGCCCGGGGTGCGCGCGAGCGCCAGCGCGAACTGGCGGCTGGCGCGCGCGTATTCGCCCAGACGCAACGCGATGCTGCCGGCCACCACGTACGGTTCGTCGCTCAGCGGGTCAAGGCGCGCGGCGTGGTCGAGGCGCGCGTACGCCTGCGCCGGCGAGCGCACCCACACGCTGGCGGCGCTTTTGACCTCAAGGCCGCTCAGCCAAGGGGCCGTGAAGGAGACGATCGCCGCCAGTGCTGCGAGGGCGCCCAGCGCAATCGGCCAGCGTCGGCGATCGTTGCGAGCACCAGTGGGGCCACCGGCGAAGGACCGGGAATCGGCGGCGAGCGATTGGTCGGGGGCCGGCAAAGTCCCGGGGTCGCCTGCCGCCTCGGGGGCCGGCAAAGTTCTGGGGTCGCCCGCCGCCGTCACCTTCTGCACCAACGGGGCGCGCGGCGCCAGCGCGCAGGCGAGGCCGAGCAGCGCGAAGGCGGGCGCCCCGAGGCCGGCAAACTCCCAAAACCAGTCGACCGAGCCGTGCACAGCCCAGTAGGCGAAGCCCGCCACCGCCGCCGCGGCGACCGCGCGCGCAAGAGCGGCGTCGGGGTGGCGTTGCGTGAGCGCCCGCCAAGCCGCCAGCAGCGCCGCACCCAAGCCGACGAGGGCGAGTAGCGCCCCCACCAGGCCGGTTTGCGCGAGCGTGCGCAACTCCACGCTGTGCGGGTAGCGCGGGGTCTCGGTGGAGCGCCTGTGCGCGAGGTAGGGCTCGGCGAAGTTGTCGGCGCCGATCCCCAGCAGCGGGTGCGCGGCGAATTCGTCGAGCGCCACGCGGTAGAAGTCGTAGCGGCTGGAGCCCAGCCCGCCGGTGAGACGGCTGCCGGTGGTGCTGTTGTTGGCGGCGTAGCCCTTGGGGCTCTTGAACGTGTCCCACGCATGGCGTGCCCGTGCCACCGGGTCGCCCGCCACCGCCAGGCCACCAGCCAGCAACGCCACCAGCAGGGCCACCGCAACCGCGGCGAGACCCCGGTGCACCCGCGCGGCCGCCGCCGGGGAGAGCGTACGCCGGCTCTCGATCGCGGCCCCCACCGCCACCACCGCGCCGACCGCGAGCGCGCTGAGCAGCGTCGCCACCACGGCGGCGTGAACGGCCGCTTCGGCACCGCGCAGGGCGGCCGCACCGTGCGACGCGCCTTCCAGCGCGACGACCCGCCCGTCCACGCGCAACACCGCCGGGGCGCCCGCGCCGATCCCCGCCGCCACCGGCGCCAGCAGCGCGAACGTGCGCACGCGGCCGGGGAGCAGCGCGAACACCAGCACCAGCATCACCGGCGTGACGTACACCGCACCGCGGCTCTGGCCGAGCAGCGCGATCTCGGCCAGCAGCACCGCACCGCCCGCCAGCGCGCCCCGCAACCACCATGGCAGCCGTCGCTCACGCGCCAGCAGCAGCGCCGGCCAGGCGGCGATCAGCCACAGCGCGGCGTCGGCGTTGACGTAGCCCGACGGGTACACCAGCCGCCCACCGGGGAGCAGCGCGAGCAGGTGCGCCGCGCCGGCGGCGGCGTCGAGATGCACCAGCGCGAACAGCCCCACCCCGACGATCGCCAGCGTCCACGCGCACAGCAGCAGCGCCGCCGTGGCGCCGGTCTGCGCCCAGCAGGCAAACAGCGCAAACACCAGCAGATAGAGCAGCGTGCGGTTGGCCCCTTCCCAGGCGTCACCAGGCACGCCGGCCCACAGGATCGAGAGGAAGCTGAGCGCGGTGTAGGCGGCCAGGCAGCCCACGGCGACCCGCACCGGGATGGGAATCCCCGCCCCACCCGCCCAGCGCGGGGGGGCGGCCAGCAGCGCGATCGCCAGCAGCGCGAGCACGATCAGCCCGCCGGGCGCCCAGTGGGTGAGCGGGTAGCCGGCCTGATCCGTGGCCCACACCACCATCAGCGCGAGCGCGCCGAGGGCGGGCACCGTGGCGGGGGCCGCGCGCAGGGGCGCAATCAGCCTCATCCGGGGCAGAGCCTATCGCCGGCGCTGGCGCCCACCGTGGGTGGGTGTCATAATGTCGCCTGGCTCGCCAGCCAGGACGCGGGCCGCCGCGGCCCACGACCACAGGAGCAGACGAAAATGGCGAGCAGCGCTACCCCCACCTCCGCCGGCGCGCCGAGCGCGACCGTCAACGGCGACAGTCCACCGGCCGCGGCCGCGCTCGGCAGCCTCCCCGCCGACGCGATCTCCTACGAGGATTTGTACGCCCGCTGGGAGCGAGGCAACTGGAGCGCCACCGAGCTCGACTTCACCGAGGATGCCCGCCAGTGGCGGGAGGAGTTCTCGGACTTCGAACGCCAGGCGGCGCTGTGGAACTACGCGCTGTTCTTCTGGGGCGAGGACGCGGTGGCCGACAATCTGTCGCCCTACATCGACGCCGCGCCGCGCGTGGAGCAGAAGTACTTCATCACCACCCAGCAGGTCGACGAGGCGCGCCACGCGGTGTTTTTCAAGCGCTTCATGCACGAGGTCGCCGGGGTGGGCGACGGCTCGATGGCGAGCGGCCTCGCCGCGGTCAAGCCGCAGCTCAGCCCCGGCTTTCGCAAGATCTTCGAACGCCTCGACCGGATGGCCGACGAACTGCGCGCCGACCGCTCGCCCGCCAAACTGGCGGCGGCGGTGACGCTCTACCACATCGTGATCGAGGGCACGCTCGCCCAGCCCGGGCAGCACCTGATCTGCAGCTACCTGGAAGAGCGCGACAAACTGCCGGCCTTCCGCGAGGGGATGCAGAACATCCAGGCCGACGAGCAGCGCCACATCGGCTTCGGCGTGAAGCTGCTGGCCGACCTGCGCCGGGAAGATCCCGTCGGCGTCCCCAAGGCGGTGTCGCGCATCCTGCACGACGTCACCCGCTACACCGCCCAGGTACTGATGCCCCCCGGCTGGGACGAAAACTATTTGACCGTGTTCGGCTACAGCTTCGACCGGATCGGCCCCGAAGGCGTCAACTCGCTGACGACCAAGCTGCGCTCCGCCGGGATGCCCGCCGAGACGCTGCCCGGCCCGCCGCTGTTTCCCCCGGGGCTGACCCCGCTGGAACTCTCCCAGCGCGGGCGGCGTCTGGCCCAGGCGGGGGTGCTCGGGGTGCGCGAGGGCCCCTCGATGCGCGATCCCGAAACGGTGGCGCTGCTGTTCGACACGGTGCGCCGCCAGGTCAACCCCAATCACGGGCTGCGCCGTCCCACGGTGATCCAGTGGGAGTTCACCGACCCCGACGTCCCCACCTGGCACCTCACCGTCGAAAACGGCTCCTCCGCCGTCGCCGAGGGAGCGTCGCCGAGCGCCGACGTGCGTTTGCGGGTCGCCTGGCAGGACTTCGTGGACATCATCGGTGACCGCCTCACCCCGGTGCGCGCGCTGGCCACCGGCCGCATGCGCCCGCGCGGCAACCCACTCGGGTTGAGGCTGCTCACCAAAGTGTTCCCGCGACTCTGAGGGTCATACCGACCCAGGTGCCGAGGGGTAAAGCACAAACTTTCGAGACCCTAGCCAAATAAGACTAAGTCTTGGTCTTGTTTGGTTATAGGCCCAAAAAGAGAGCAAACACACACACCACGACGGCCTATTCAGGCCCGAACTCCCGTTCGGCGCGACTCGGGGGGCCGCTCGGCGTCGAGGCCGATGCTTGCGAGCCGCCGGAGTTGGATTCCGCGCTGGGTACCGCCGACGCGGTGGTGCCCGCCCGCTGGACCGAGGCCGCACGGGCGGCGAGGAGCGCAGACTGTCGCGATGAGCCTGTCGTCCCCGTCGCGGAGGCGGGTTGTTCGAGGCCGAACTCGCGCTGGGCGTGCCGGCCCGCGGCCCGTCTTACCGCGGCGGCGCGCGCGGCCGGTGAGATGCTCGGCGAGACGGCCTTCCCGGACGAGCGCCCCAAGACAGCCCCACCGAGAGCGATCGATCCCGCGAGCGCAGGCGACCCCATCCCGGTTCTCCCCGCATCCGCCAGCGAGGCGCTCGCCAGGCGACGCGCACGGCCTCGATGGGGCGCTCCCGCGCGGTGGGGCGCAACCGTGAGCGCCACACATCCGACGCTCAGCGCCAGCACACAACTCACCGCCAACTTCACACCCACCGAGCCGCCCAGCAGCCAGCCTCCGCCCGCGACACCGCCGGCGCCGGCAGCGCCGGCGCCGGCGGCTCCCGAGGTCGTGAGCGCCCCGGCGCCAGTCCCCGCTCCCGTCTTGGCGCCCGCGCCGGCGTGGGTGGGCAAGGCTCGCGCAGGAGGAGCCGGGGCCGTGTGGGGGCCTCCAAATCCCAGCCCCCACGGCAGCGGCAGCGGCGGGAGCACAGCGGCGAGGCCACGCAGGGAGAGGACGTAGGCGCGGCAGGCCGGGCACTCACGTTGGTGCAGACGCGCGAGGCGGTAGCGCTCGCCGCGGGGATCGAGGATGCCGAAGGCGAAGCCGCGCATCAGCGAACCCTGCTGCTCGCACCACTGCCCGCCGCGGATCGCCTCCAGCAGCTCCCCCACCTTGCCCGCCACCCCCTGGCTGCCCGGGCCGCGGCCCTCCATCAGCTTCGTCATGCGCGCCTCGCTGATGCCCATTTGACGAGCCGCCTGCGCGCGCGTGAGGCCCTGCAGGTAGCAGAGCGCAGCTGCCTCGCACTCGCGCGCGCTGAGGCGGCTGCGCAGAGCCTCGAAGAGGTGACGCAACCGGGCACGGTCGTCGAGCTGGGCCGCAAGATCGGGCTCGGCGTGGGCCGCGTGCCCCACCGCCGCACTACCCATCGCCGCGTGCCCCACCACGGTGCGCTCGGGGCCGGCGGGCTCGATCCGGGCGTAGCTGTCAAACCCGCGTGCGCGGGCCCCGCGATGCTCGTCGATCGCGCGCCGGAACGTCACCACCGCCAGCCAGCCGCCCGGGTTGGCGATCTCCTCACCCGCGGCGGTTGCGGCGTAGAGGCCCTGCCACGCCTGGGCGTAGCACGCTTCGAGATCGCCGCCATCGAGGTGCACGCCGCGGGCGCGCAGGCGACCGCGGACGCTCCGCAGCACCTCCTCGCGCAGCCCCCCAAACTCCTGGCGCAGCAGGCGCTCGGCACGGTAGCGGCGCAGCGTCGAGGGGCTCATCGCGAGAGCCTACGACCTGGAGGAATCTCACAACACAGTCGAAAGACTGCGCGACGGGTATCTTCATCGCATCCCCTCCCCCTCCCCCTCTCCCTCCACGCCCCCGGCGACCCCGCTCCGCGCGGAGATCCTCGGCGTCCCGCTGGCGATCTCCAACTACGAGGAGGTGCTCGACTGGATGCAGGCGATGATCGCCACCGGCGAGCAGGGCTATGTGACGGCCGCCGCCGTCAACCTCGTGATGAGCGCGCGCGAGCAGCCCGCCACGCTCGCCGCAACGCTGGACGCCACGCTCGCCGTGCCCGACGGGATGCCGCTGGTGTGGGCGCTACGCCTGCTCGGCCACCGCGGCGCCACGCGCATCTACGGGCCCAACCTGATGGCGGCCTTCTGCGCGCGCGCGGCGGACGATGGAACGCCGATCTACCTCTACGGAGGCCGCACCCCCGAGGCACTGGAGTTGTTGGAATGCCGCCTGCGCGAGCGCTTCCCCGGCCTGGCGATCGCCGGCGGTTGGTCGCCCCCCTTCCGCGAGCTCACGCCCGAGGAGGAGCGGCGCGTGACCGCGGAGATCGACAGCTGCGGGGCGCAGGTGGTGTGGGTCGGCATCGGGCAGCCCAAGCAGGAGCAGTGGATGCAGCGGATGCGCCCCTGCCTCAGCGCACCGCTGCTGGTGGGCGTCGGCGCGGCCTTCGACTTTCACGCCGGCCTCGTCCCCCAGGCGCCGGGGTGGATGCAGCGCAACGGGCTGGAGTGGGCCTACCGGCTGGCGCGCGAGCCGCGCCGGCTGTGGCGGCGCTACGCCCGCTACAACCCCCGCTTCGTCGTGGACTTTGCGCGTCAGTACCGGCGCGAGCGCCGCCGCTGATCGGAAATGGACGAGGAGAAGCAGGGGGAGGGGAGGGTGGAGAATGTCTTTTTTGCGCCCCAACCACTTCACAAAATGAAGGGTTGGGGTCCCAAAATAAAGCATCCAAACCCAGATAGTCACTTCACAAAATGAAGGGTTGGGGTCCGGAAAAGAACATACACAACCAGCCACGCCGACCGTAAATTTGGGACTTCATCCGCGCGAGGACGCCCATTCGCGGATCAAGGGCGCCCGCTCACGGGCATGGAAAGCTAATCTGGGCCCGTGACCGCGCTGGAGCACACCGCCGACGTCTCGGTGATCGGCCTTGGCCGCGTCGGGCTGCCGCTGGCACTTTCGTTCGCCGACCGCGGCCTGCGGGTGATCGGGATCGACAACGACGCCGCGCGCCTGGGAGCCGTGCGCGAGGGCGTGATGCCCTTCCAGGAGACCGGCGCGCAGGAGCTGCTGGAGCGCGTGCGCGGCCAGCGGACGGCAGGGGGGAAAGGGGAGGAGAAGGCTGGAGCCGGCGGGATGGGCGCAGATGAGCGTCTGCGACTCTCCGAACGCGTGGCCGACGCCGCCGGGGCGCGGCACATCGTGATCACGCTCGGCACCCCCTCCTTCTCGCACATCGAGATCGACATGCGCGACATCCGCTCCGCCCTGGACGACCTGCTCGGGGTGCTCGCGCCCGGGCACTCGCTCGTGCTGCGCTCCACCGTCGCGCCCGGCACGACCCAGTTCGTGGCGGGCTACCTGGAGAAGCACCGCGGCTTTCGCGTCGGCGAGGAGGTGTTCGTCGCGCACGCCCCCGAGCGGATCGCCGCCGGGCGCTTCCTGGAGGAGATCGACACGCTGCCCTGCATCATCGGCGGTGTGGGCGCCCGCTCGGGCGAGGTGGCGGCCGAGCTGTTCGGGGTGTTCGACGCGCCGATCGTGCACACCACCCCCGTGCAGGCTGAGCTGGCGAAGATCTGGGCCAACATCCTGCGCTACACCCTGTTCGCGCTGCCCAACCTCCTGATGATGGACTGCGAGCGCCACGGCGCCAACGTGTTCGAGGTGATCGACCTCGTCAACCGCGACTACCCCCGCGGCGGCCTCGCCCAGCCGGGGCTCACCGCCGGCACCTGCCTGCGCAAGGACTTCGCCTTCTCCGAGGAGCGCTCCAACGCCCCCGGGATGCTGCTCGCGGTCTCGCGCGTCAACGAGTCGGTGCCGCTGTTTCTGGTCGAAGGGATGCGCCGGCGCCTCGGGACGCTCGCCAACCGCAAGGTCGCCGTGCTCGGCCTCGCCTTCAAGGCCGACACCGATGACGAGCGCGACTCGCTCGCGCACAAGCTGATCCGTTTGCTGGAGCGCGAGCTGGCCGACGTGGCCGTGCACGATCCCCACGTCGCCACCCCCACGGCACCGCTCCAGGAGGCACTGGAAGGCGCCGATGCGGTGGTCGTGGCCGCCAACCATTCGGAGTTCTGCGATCCCCGCACGCTCGCCGCGATCGCCGCGCTCGCCGGCGAGGAGTGCCTGGTGGTGGACCCGTGGAACTGCTGGGGCGCGGGGCAGGTGTTCGCGTATGTCGCGGAGCTTTCCCCCACCACCGCGGCGGCTGGACAGGAGGTCCAGCCCCCGGGCGGCCGTGGCACCGACCACGCACGCGGACGACCCCCAGGCGATACCCCCCTCAGCGCATGAGCCGGGTACTGGTCACCGGGGGTGCCGGCACGATCGGCGCCGCGGTCGTGCGCCGGCTGCTCGCCGACCCCGCGTATGAGGTGCGGGTCTCCGACCAGCGGCCCGCGCCGCAGTGGATGCGCGAGGGGTGCGAGGTGCATACCGGCGACCTGCGCGAGCTCGCGCAGGCGCGGCGGGCGACCGCCGGCTGCTCGCACGTGATCCACCTCGCCGCGATCGTCGGAGGAATCGCCAACTTCCACAGGCTTCCCCACACGTTGACGGAGGTCAACAACGCGCTCTACAACGCGATCGTGCGCGCCGCGCTCGACGAGGATGTCGAGCGCTTCGCCTACGTCTCCTCCTCGATGGTGTTTGAGCGCGCCACCGAGTACCCCACCACCGAGGCGCACCTGCCCGACTGCCCCGTGCCGCTGTCCGCCTACGGCTTCTCCAAGCTCACCGGCGAGGTGTACTGCCGCGCGGCGCACGACGAGCACGGCCTGCCATACACGATCTGCCGCCCCTTCAACGCCTACGGCCCCGGCGAGCTGCCCGACGCCGAGCCCGGCATCGCGCACGCCGTGCCCGACCTGATCCGCAAGGTGCTCTCCGGGCAGCGGCCTCTGCAGATCTTCGGCTCCGGCGAGCAGACGCGCACGCTCACACACGTCGACGACATCGCCGACGGGGTCGTCACCGCGATGGGCTCCCCCGCCGGGCTGAACGAGGACTTCAACATCTCCGCCGCCCGCGAGCTCACCGTCGCGGAGATCGCGCGGATCGTGTGGGAGGCCTGCGGCGAGGACCCCGGCGCGTTCGCACTGGAGCACCTGCCGTCCTTCACGGTGGACGTGCAGCGGCGCTGGCCCTCGGTCGAGAAGGCCCGCACGCTGCTCGGCTGGGAGGCGCAAATCGGCGTCGAGGAGGGCATCGCCGCCACGGTGGGCTGGCTGCGCGAGCGCGAGGCGCCAGTGGGGTCGCACACGTGAGCGTCCCCCTGTTCGACACCTCCACCCCGCTTGACCCGCTGCGCGAGGAGCTGCGCGCCGCGATCGAGCGGGTGCTCGACTCCGAGCGCTACATCCTCGGCCCCGAGGTCGCCGCCTTCGAGCAGGAGTTTGCCGCCCACTGCGGCGCCGCGCACGCGATCGGGGTGGCCAACGGCACCGAGGCGCTCACAATCGCCCTGCGCGCGATGGGCGTCGGACCGGGCGACGAGGTGGTGGTGCCCTCCTTCAGCTTCTACGCCTCCGCCGAGGCGATCCCCCCGACAGGCGCCACGCCGGTGTTCTGCGACATCGATCCCTCCACCTACTGCGTCACCGCCGACACAGTGCGCGCCGCGCTCACCCCGCGCACGAAGGCCGTGATCGCGGTGCACCTGTTCGGCAACCTCGCCCCAGTCGCCGAGATCGAGGCGCTCGGTGTGCCCGTGCTCGAGGACGCCGCCCAGTCGGCGGGCTCACGCCTGAACGTCGCCGCAACCACGACCGCGGGCTCACGCCTGAACGTCGCCGGCACCACAACCGCGGACGAGCAGCCCGCCACAGCCACCGCCCGCCCCGGGGCGCTCGGCACGGCGGCCACGTTCTCTTTCTTTCCCTCCAAGAACCTGGGCGGCTTCGGCGACGGCGGCGCGATCACCACATCCGACGCCGCCATCGCCGAGCGGGCGCGCACGCTGCGCTTCCACGGCTCGCACGACAAGGTCACCTACGACCAGGTCGGCTACAACTCGCGCCTTGACGAGCTGCAGGCCGCGATCCTCCGCGTGCAGCTACCCCACCTCGACACGTGGGCCGACGGTCGCCGCGCCGCCGGTGCCCATTACCAACAGGCCGGTCTCGGCGAGCTGGTGACGCTGCCCATCCCCGTCGGGGAGGCGGAGCCCGCGTGGCATCTCTACGTGATCGCCCACCCCTCCCCCGGGGCTTTGGAAGCGGTGCTCGCAGCGGCAGGCATCGGCCACAAGCCCTACTACCGCACCCCCATTCACCGCCAGCCCGCGATGCGCGCGTGGGGTGCCCGCGTGGAGTTGCCGGGGACCGACCACGCCGCCACGACTCACCTCGCGATCCCGATGAGCGCCGTGCTCACGCAGGCGCAGGTCGAGGAGGTCGTCGCCGCCGTGGGGCGCGCTTCGGCGCCGTAGTCGTGGCCGTGGTCGTTTCCGTTTCGGGCGCCTGCTGCTCGGCCGGCTGCTGGCCGGCCTCGCCCTGCCCCTGATGCAGTTGCCCGTCCAACGCCGCCTGCAGCGCCGCCAGCCGGCGAATCAAGTGCGTCTGGGTCTGCTCCAGTTCGTCCATATCCAACAGCCGCGGCCCATCGGATGCAACCGCCAGCCGCGGTGGCGGGGCCGCCGCGCGCGACACCGGAACGAGCTCGGGATGCTCGGCTTCGATCTTCACCAGCAGCTGCTCCAGGGTGGCAATCTGGATACGCAGCACGCGCCTGCGCTCCGCGGCCCGATCGGCGGGCTCAGGCTGGTGCTCGGGCTCGACATACAGCGCGGCTGCCACCTCGCGGGGATCGATCCCCGTCTGGCGCGCCTCCTGCGCCGCGCTCGCCGCGATCGCGCCGGCGGCCGAGCGCCTGTGGGCAGTATCGGCGACGTAGGTACCGCTGCCCTGCTGGCTTTCGATCATCCCCTCGTGCTCCAAACGCTGGTACACCGCGCGTACGGTGTTGGCGTTGATCTGCAACGCGTGCGCCAGATCCCGCAGGCCCGGCAGGCGCTGGCCGGGGGTAAAGCGTCCGTCGTGGATGCGCGCGCGCAGCGCCCACGCCAGCTGCACCCCGATCGGCACCTCCGCTCGGCGATCGATCGTGAGGTCCAACTCTCCGCCCCCGGTCTCCAGCTCGCGAGTCACCCCCTTACGGTAGCGGCCCGCGCGCCTGTTGTGGAGTTTGCTAGTCAACTAGTACACTGGCGCGGCGCCAAACGCCCGCGGGCGCGGCTAACGCCAACGCTCCAAGGCGGCGCCAAAATACCGGCGGGCGCTGCTAACGCCAACGCTCCAGCAGATCCTCCTCCGGCACCTTGCGCACGACGCGGGCGGGCACGCCCATCGCGACCGCGCCAGCGGGGATGTCGCGGGTGACGACCGCACCGGCGGCGATGAACGCCTCCTCGCCGATCTCCACGCCAGGGGTGAGGACGGTGCCGCCGCCCACGCGGCAGGCCCGGCGCAGGGTGGCGCCGCGCAGTGGGGTGGAGTCCTCGTGGCGGGCCATCGTGTCGTCGTTGGTGGTGGTCGCACCTGGGCCGACAAACACGTCGTCCTCGATTACGGTGAAGGCGGTGAGGTAGACGCCCGTCTGCACTTTCACGCGCGCACCCACCTGCACGTCGTTGTCGACCACGCTGCCCCTGCCGATCACCGAGCTCGCGCCCACCGTGGAGCGCTCGCGCACGAACGACTGGTCGCCGAGAATCGCCTCCTCGCCGATCGTGGCGCCCGCGAACACAACCGCACCGGCGCACACGGTCACCCGCTCGCCCAGCTCCAGGCGCCCGACCTCCCCCTTTGCGGAGGAGCCGCGCGCCAACCGCGGGTGCTTGCCGAGCACCGCGTGATCCTCGATCACACAACCGGCGCCCACCACAGTGCCAGCGTGGACGACGACGTAGGCGCCAAACGACACGCCCTCGCCGATCTCCGCGCCCTCGCCCAGCAGCAGGCCCGGGCCCCGCGGGTCCGTTCTCAGCCGGTCCAGCTCATCTATCGCGCTCATCGCTCATCCCCTGTAGTCGCCTCGCCTTGGACGCATCCGATCGCTCTGTCCACCCGCCAGCCCACTCACAGCCGCACCGCGTTTGCAACCGCGGCGCCCCGCGTGACCCCGCGCAGATCCACGACCACGCGCGCTCGCTCGGCGGCGAGCGCATGGTCGACCGTGGGGTGGGCCGTCACAATCAAGGCGAGATCCGCGTCGCACAGAGCGTCCTCCAGCGGCACACTGCGCAGGCCGTACTCGGGCAGCTCGGGGACGTGGGGGTCGTGGTAGACGAGCTCCGCCCCGAGCGCTCCCAACAGCGCGATGATCTTCAGCGCGGGCGATTCCCGCACGTCGCCCACGCCTGGCTTGTAGCTGACGCCCAGCACCGCGATCCGGGCGCCCTTGACCGGGAGGCCCGCGTCGTTGAGAGCACGCTCCACCTTCATCACGCAGTGGTAGGGCATCTGCTGGTTGACCTTGCCCGCCAACTCGATGAACTCCGTGGCCATGTCGAACTCGCGCGCACGCCAGCTCAGATAGAAGGGGTCCACCGGCAGGCAGTGCCCACCCATCCCCGGTCCCGGCTCGAAGCGCATGAACCCATAGGGCTTGGTGGCCGCCGCGTCCACCACCTCCCAGATGTCGATCCCCATGCGGTCGGTGAGCATCGCCAGTTCGTTCACCAGCGCGATATTCACCGAGCGGAAGATGTTCTCCAGCAGCTTCGTCAACTCCGCCGCCTCGGGACTTGAGACCGGCACGATCTCCTCGCACACCAGCCCATACAGGCGCTCCGCGCGCTCCGCGCACGCCTCGGTGAGGCCGCCCACCACCTTCGGGGTGTTGCGCAGCGTGAAGTCCGTGCGGCCGGGATCCACCCGCTCCGGGGAGAACGCCAGGTGGAAGTCGCGGCCGGCCACCAGACCCGACTCCTCCTCCAAAATCGGCAGCATTCGCTCACGGGTGGTGCCCGGGTAGGTGGTGGACTCCAGCACAACCAGTTGGCCCGCCTGCAACACATCGGCGAGGGCGTGTGTGGCCTCCAGCAGCGGGCCGAGGTCCGGCTCGCGGTTGCGCGTAAGCGGGGTGGGCACACACACCAGCACCGCGTCCGCCCGCTCCAGGCGCGCGTAGCGCGTGGTCGCGTGGATCCGCTCCCCCACCGCCCCCAGTTGCGCGGAGGGCACGTCCTCGATGTATGACTCACCCGCATCGATCGCCCGCACCTTGCGCGGATCCACGTCCACCGCCACCACGTCGCAGCCCTCCTGGGCAAACGCCACCGCCAGCGGTAGACCCACGTAGCCCAGCCCGACGATGCCGACGGTCGTCATCGGGCGTAGTGTAGAGCTGTCGCACCCTCGTAAATCTCTGCCAGCCGTGCGGCCACCAGCTCAGGAGCGCACAGCGCGCGGACCCGCTCCAGCGCGCGGGTGCCGGCGTCGGGATCGCCGCGCACGCGTTCGATTGCGCCCGCCAGCGCGCCGGCGTCTCCAGGGGGTGCCAGGCCGTCCTGCTCCAACAGTTCCGGCAGCGCCCCGACCCGGCTGCCCGCCACGGGCAATCCGGCGGCCATCGCCTCCGCGGCCGCCAGACCGAAGGTCTCGGCCGAGCGCGAGGGCACCAGCGCGAGCGCCGCGCCCGCGCGCAGCTGGGCCAGGCGGATATCGTCGACGCGGCCCACGAAGCGCACCGCTTCGCCATCCCCGCCCGGGCCGACGGCACCGCCGTCCAAGCCCACGCCTGCCCCGGAAGTTGCTCCGCCGGCACCGCCTCCCGACCCCACCCCAGCCCTGGAGGCTGCTCCGCCGGCACCGCCGTCGAGGCCCACTCCAGCCACCACCAGCGGGATGCCGACCCTGCGGCACGCCTCGACTGCCACGTCGATGCCCTTCTCGGGAGACATTCGCGCCACCACCAGCGCATACCCCCCCCGCGGCGGGTGCGCGACGGAGCCGCCCGCATCTCGCTCCGATCCTGGCCGCGTGGCGGGCATGCCCTGCTCCAGCGCCCGCACCGGCGGCGCCAGCACGTGCACCCGCTCCCACGGCAGCGGCGCGCCCAGCTCGCGCAGGCGCTCCCGCGCAAACTCGCTCGGGACGATCACCGCGTCGGCCTGCTCCACCACGCGGCGCTGCCACAGCGCCAGACCCGCCCCGTACACGAGCGCCTCGGCGCGACTGCCGCGGCAGTTGCGCAGCACCCCCGGCAGCGTGTTGGCGCCGTGGCAGCGCGTGCACTCCTCGCCATCGGTGAAGCACACCCCGACCGCGCACACCAGGCGGTATTGGTGCAGGTGCAACACAACCCGTGCCCCGGCGGCGCGTGCCGCCGCCAGCGCGCGCCAGCCAAATGTGGGGTGGATGTTGTGGGCGTGCACCACCCGCGCTCCGGTGCGACACACCGCATCCCCCACCTCGCGCGGGTCGGTGCCGCCGATCAGCAGCCCCGCCGCGGCACGCGCCCTGCCGGTATTCCCGGCACCCCCGCCCACCGTGCGAGCGCCCTCTCCCAACGCGCCGCCGTGACTCGCCGCCAGCGGGCCCCGCGCCAGCAGCTCCGCGGGCTCTTGCATCCGCTCGCGCACCAGCCACATCAGGTCCTCCACCGCTCGCTCCTCGCCCCCGGGCACGCGGTAGCGGTTGTGCAGGAAGAGGATCATGGTCGCGATGCGAATACTCTCACTGCGACTACTCGCATCGAGAACACTCGCATCTTGACCCCCTCTGACCCCACCGCCTCGATCGTCATCCCCACCCGCGCGCGGCCCGACTATCTGAGGGTCGCGCTCGCCTCAATCGCCCCCCAGGCCGCCGCCGTCGGGGCCGAGCTGCTGGTGGTGGAGGACGACCGGCCCTCCCCCACGACCCACGCTTTGGCCGAGCGTTTCGGCGCCGACTACCTCCACCACACGCGACCGCTCGGGCTGAACGCCGCCCGCAACACCGGCGTTGCCCACTCGCACGGCGAGCTGCTGGTGTTCGTGGATGACGACGTCGAGGTTGCTCGCGGGTGGCTGCGGGCATTGCTGAGCGCCGCCCGCGAGCACCCCGACACACAGGTCTTCACGGGGCCGATCCGCCCGCGCCTGGAAGGCCAACCCCGGTGGAGCAGGCGCTCCTGCGGGCGCGAGGGGCCTCCGATCACATCGCTTGACCTTGGAGCCAAGGACACCGACCGCGTGCGCTTCGCCTGGGGAGCCAACATGACCGTGCGCCGTGCGGCTTTGGAGCGGATTGGGCCCTTCGATGCGGCGCTCGTGAACGGCGGCGACGAGCAGGAGTGGCAGGAACGGCTGCTGGCGGAATCTCGCAACGGCGACACACCAATCCTGTACGTCGCCGCGGCGGCGCTCGACCACCGGCGTTCGCCGGCCGACGCCCGCCTGCGGGCGCTCGCCCGCGCCGCCCGCGGCCGTGGGCGCGCAAGTCGTCGCTATGACGCCTGGCGCGGGGAGGCTCCAACGCTGCGCCGCGAGCTGCGCACGCTCGCCGGCTGCCTCGGTCACGTCATCCGCCGGCGCTGCCCCGCCGGCCTGACAATGGTCGCCCACAGTCTCGGCCGGCTCGAAGAGGGAGCGCACGAACGGCGCGCTCCCCACACCGGGGGCGGCTGGCAGGCGCTCGGCAGCCGGGGGCACGACGGCACCGCGGGGGACTCCGAGAGCGCCCTGCCGGCCCCGAGATCCGGCGGGGGCACAACCGAGGACTTCCTCTCCGGGGAAAGCGGCACCGTCGGGGGATTCGACGCGGTGCGGCGCGAGCTGTACGACCGCGCGGTGGACGCCCGCGAGCTGCTCGGCGGTCGGCGCCTGCGTCTCGATCGCGCGGCGCGCCGCTCGCCCGCGCGCCGGCGGGTGCTGGTGCTCGGCGTGGAGCGCCCCGAGCGACGTGCGCTGGCAGGCGCGATCCGCGCGGAGCTGATGCGCTCGCGCCACGACGTGGAGATGCGCCTCTGCCCGCCGGGCGATCTGGGGAAGTTTCAAAACCTCAACCGCCTGCTTGCGGCCCATCCCGCCGAGGATTGCGACTGGCTGCTGGTCGTCGACGACGACGTGGTGCTGCCCCACCATTTCCTCGACCGCCTGCTGTTTCTGGCGGAGCGCTTCGACTTTCAGCTGGCCCAACCGGCCCACCGCGCGCGCTCACATGCCGCCTGGCGGGTCACCCGCCGCCGTGCCGGCGTGGTGGCCCGCCAGACGCCGTTCGTCGAGATCGGCCCCGTCACCGCCTTCGCCCGCGCCACCCTGCCCGCGCTGCTGCCGTTCCCCGACGTGCGCATGGGCTGGGGGTTGGATCTGCACTGGGCGGCGCTCGCCCGCCGGCATGGATGGCGCTGTGGGGTGCTGGACGCCGTGGCCATCCGCCACTCCGCCGCGCCCGCCGGCGACGCCTATTCGCGCGCGGACGCCATCGCCGAGGCCCGCGCGCTGCTCGCCGAGCGCCCCCATCTGAAGGCCGCTGAAGCCCAGACCACACTCGTCACCCACCGCCACTGGTGAAGGTCGCCGTCGTAGCGGAGTTCTACCCCCGCCAAAGCGATCCCGTGCTGGGAGTGTGGGCCCATCGTCAGGCGCTCGCCGCGCAGGCCGCCGGAGCCGAGGTGCAGGTGCTGGTGCTGCACCGCCTCGTGCCCCCACGCGCCTCTTCGCACGCCCGCGCGCTCGGCGGCCTGCTGCGCGAGCCGCGGCGCCAGATTCACGACGGCCTGCCGGTCGTCTACGTCCCCTACGTCTCTCCCGCGCGGTGGCGCTCCTACCCCTCCTGGGGCGCCTGGGCGGCCCCCGCGCTGCGGATCGCGCTGCGCCGCCTGCGCCGGCGCTTCGGCTTCGAACTGATCCACGCCCACAACGCGGTCCCGGCCGGTGACGCCGTGCGCCGCGTGGGTCTGGATGTGCCGCTCGTGGTCTCCGTGCACGGGGGCGACGTGCTCTACACAGCGCCCCGCTCGCCCGCGGGCCGGGAGGCGGTGGCACATGGGCTTGGCGCAGCCCGCCTGGTGCTGGCCAACAGCCACGGTATCGCCGAGCTCGCCCGCGCCGACGGCGCCGGCGAGCTCCGCGTGGTGCACCTCGGCGCCGACCCTCCGAGCGCCGGGCTGGCGCGGGATGCCGAGCCGGCGCTGGTGACCGTCGGGCATCTGGTCGCCCGCAAGCGCCACGCCGACGTGCTGCGCGCGCTCGCCGTGCTGCGCGAGCGCCACCCCACACTGCGCTATGTGATCGTCGGCGAGGGCCCCGAGCGGGTGGCCCTAGAAGGGCTCGCCGCCCGCCTCGGGATTCGCGAGCGCGTGCAGTTCTGCGGGCAGCTCCCACCCAGCGAGGCGATCGAGCGCGCGTGGCGCTGCACGCTGTTCGCGATGCCCTCCACGGAGGAGGCATTCGGCGTGGCCTACATCGAGGCGATGGCCGGCGGTCTGCCCGCGATCGGCTGCCGCGGCGAGCCGGGCCCGGAGGAGATCGCCGCCGCCGGCGACGGCTTCATGCTGGTGCCGCCAGGCGACATCGAGCGCCTCACGCAGCGCATCGACGAGCTGCTCTCCGATCCCGCGCGGCTGCGCGAGGCAGGGCGCCGCGCGCGGGCCACGGTCGCCGCCAACTTCACCTGGGAGCGCTGCGGCGAGCAGACGGTCGCCGCGTACGAGCACGTCCTGCGAGAACGATGAAGCCGGTGCTGTTTGTCACCGGGCACGCCCCCTTCGACCGGGTGGGCGCCTTCGCGCGGCTGCACGAGCTGGAGGGCGTCGAGTTTGCGCTTTTCGGGGGACCGTCCCAGCACGGGGGAGGCGCCGTCGAGGATTGCGAGGGGGGCCTTCCCTTCCCTCGCCGGCGCCTGCACCAGCGCGACGTCGCGGCGCTCGCCGCCTCCGGGCGCCACCGTGCCATCGTGGTCTCCACCGGCGGGCGCCTCGCGCTGCCCGGCGCCTGGGCTGGGGCGCGTCGAGCGGGGGCTCCGCTGATCCTCTGGACCTCGCTGTGGGCACACCCCCGCACCGTCGCACACACGTTCAGCTATCTCGCGCTGCGGCGCCTCTACCGCTCCGCGGAGGCGATCGTCACCTATGGGCCCCACGTCAGCGCCTACGTACGGGCGCGTGGCGCACGCAACGTGCACGTGGCGCCGCAGTCGGTGGACAACGAGTTTTGGTCCCACCCGCTCAGCACCCCCGACGCGGGCACCCCCGACACAGGCGCCCCCGACACGGGCACCCCCAACACGGGCACCCCCGACACAGGCGCCCCCGACACGGGCACCCCCAACACGGGCACTCCCGACACGGGCACTCCCGACACGGGAATCCCCCGCGAGGGGCTACCCGGTGCCAGCCCCGCCCCGCCTAGCTGGCCGCGGGCAACCGCGGTGAAGTTCCTGTTTGCGGGGCGCCCCATGCGGGAAAAGGGTCTCGGGGTGCTGATTGAGGCCTGGTCCGATTCCGGTCTCCGGGCACCCTCCGCCGCGCTCGTCCTCGTCGGCGTGGGATCCAGTCCCCCTTGGATCCCCGCCGGCGGCGCGGTGGGGAACGAGGTCGCCTTCGTCAACCCGCTGCCGCCAGCTCAGCTACGCGACATGTACGCCGCCGCCGACGTCCTCGTGGTGCCCTCGATCGCCACCCGCACCTTCCGCGAGCCGTGGGGGTTGGTGGTGAACGAGGCGATGAACCGCAAGCTCCCCGTGATCGCAAGCGACGCCGTGGGCGCCGTCGCCGGCGGGCTGGTGCGCGACGGGCGCAACGGTCTGGTCGTGCCGGCCGGCGACGCCGGCGCGCTGGCCGGCGCCATGCGGCGGCTGGCCGGTGACGAGCAGCTGCGCACCCGCCTCGGCGTCGCCGGGGAGCGCGACGTGCGCGCTTACACGCACGACGCGTGGGCGCATGGCTTTGTGCGGGCTCTGGACAGCCTGGGTCTTTCCCGTGGGGGGCGCTGGTAGCGTGCCTCACTTGCTCAAGCCGGCCCCAGCCCACCTGGCGCTTGCCCTCGCGGCAGCGCTATCGCTCACGTTCCCCGTCGCCGCCACGGCAAATACGAGCGAAGTCACGAAGATCTACGAAGCCTGCGGAAACGGCACGGTGCCCACCGGCTACAGCCAGCAGGCCTACAGCCAGGCGATCAAGGAAATGGAACCCTTCCTCGCCGAGTACAGCGCGTGCCCCGACCTGATCCACAAAGCTCAGCTCGCCGACGCCGCCGGCAACCACGGCGCCGCCGGCAGCCCGAGCGCGGCTGGCACCGTCGCCGTGGCGCCGCCCACGCCAACCGAACAACACAGCCTCGAAACCATCCCCCACGCGAGCGCGCCGCCGGTGCAGGTCGGTGGCGGGGTGGTGCACCCGGGGGTCGTGCACGTCAATCTAGCCTCGGCCTTCAACACGCTGCCGACGCCGCTGCTCGCACTGCTCGCCTTCCTGCTCGCCTGCGCCCTGCTGCTGGCGGGCCGTGCCCTCCGCAACCGTGTCCGCACCCGCGATCCCGGCAACTGACGCGGCCGTGGCTGTGCCGAGGTGGCTTGCCCGCGTGGCCGGGCTTACGCTTGTCGCCCTCCCAACGCTGCTGGTCGCCGGCGTCCTCTGTCTGATCACGTTCCTCGGCGGCGGCGGCCTCAACCTCAGCACCCGCACCCCGGTGGAGATCGCGCTGACGCTGGCCTGCGGGGTCGCAATCGCCGCGGCGATCGTGCTGGCACCCGCCAGCCGAAGCCGGGAGACACTCGCCTCCGACCGAAGCGGGGAGACACTCGCCTCCGGCGAGCATCCCCCGTTCGGCGAGCATCCCCGTTTCGGCCGACGCGTATATGGAGCGTGGTCGATGGGCCTGCTGCTGGCGCTCGCCGCACTCTCGGCGCTGTCGGTGGTCTGGTCGGTGCAGCCCGACGCCAGCTGGCAGGACGCCGGGCGCCTGTTCGCCTACGGCGCCCTGTTCGCGCTCGCCGTGCTGCTCGCGCGTGCGGCGCCCGCGCACTGGCCGGCGGTGCTGGGAGGGGTGCTGTTGGCAACCGTGATCGTGTGCGGCTATGCGCTGCTCACCAAGATCTTCCCCGACGCGGTGGGCGCCGCCCAGAACAGCGGGCACGTCTACGCGCGACTGCAGGCGCCTTACGGCTACTGGAACGCAATCGGCCTGGCTGGCGCAATCGGTGCGATCGGCTGCCTGTGGCTGGGCGCGCGCCGCACCGGACACGCCCTGCTGAACGCGCTGGCCTACCCCACGATGGGCCTGATGCTGGTGACGCTGATGCTCGCCTACTCGCGCGGCGCGCTCGCGGCGCTGGCGCTCGGGCTGGCGCTGTGGCTGTGCCTTGTCCCGCTGCGCCTGCGCGGGGCGGCCGTGCTCTGCGTCGGCGCGCTCGGGGCGCTGGTGGTGGTGGCCTGGGACTTCTCCCAACACGCGCTCACCACCGACGACATACCGCTCGCCGAACGCGTCAGCGCCGGACACCAGCTCGGGGTGCTGCTCGCCGCGACGCTCGCCGGGCTGACGCTCGCGGGGCTGGCGATCGGCTTTCTCTGCGGCCGCCGCGCACTCTCGCCGCGGACGCGCAGACGTGCCGGCGCGGTGCTGCTCGCGCTCCCCGTGATCGCCGTGATCGCCCTCGCCGGGCTGCTCGCCGTCAGCCACCGCGGCCTGTTCGGCAGCGTCTCGCACACGGTGAGCACGCTCACCAACCCCAACGCCCCGCCGCCCTCCAACGGACCCGGCCGCCTGACGGCGATCGGCAGCGTGCGCGCGCGCTATTGGAACGAAGCGCTGGAGATCTTCTCCGACCACCCGCTGCTGGGGGCGGGCGCCGAAGGGTATGAAACGGCGCGCCTGCGCTACCGCACGGCGATCCTCAACGTGGGGCAGGCGCACGGCTTCATCGTGCAGACGCTGGCCGACCTCGGGCTGGTGGGGCTGCTGCTGGTGCTCGCGCTGCTCGGCGCCTGGCTGACCGCCGCGGGGCGCGCCACGCACCCCTTCAACCGGCGTTGGCGCGGCTGGCGTTGGAGGCCGCTGCCGGACGGCGGTCCCGAGCGCTTCTACAGCGCCGAGCGCGTCGGGCTGCTCACACTGGTCTGCATGGTCGCGACGTTCGGTGTCCACTCGTTCGTGGATTGGACCTGGTACGTCCCCGGTGTCGCCTGCGCCGCCCTGCTGTGCGCCGGCTGGGTGGCTGGCCGCGGACCGCTGGCCTCGGGGCTGGTGCGTGCCGACGTCCCGCGGTGGCGCTCACTCACATTGCGCGATGTGGGCCCGCTGCGTGCCGGGGTCGCCGCGGCGGTGATCGTCTGCGCGCTGCTGGCGGCCTGGGCGCAGTGGCAGCCGCAGCGCTCGGTGGATGCGTCCAACGAAGCGCTCGCGCTGGTTGCGCGCAGCCCGACCGCCGCGCTGGCGGCCGCGCACACAGCGATCGGCCGCGACCCGCTCTCCGCGGAAGCGCTGCTGACACTTGCCGCGGTGCAGGAGGGCGCCGGCCAGTCGGCCGCTGCCGCCGCCACCTACGAGCACGCCGTGCACCTGCAACCGTCCAACTTCCACACCTGGCAGGCGCTCGGCGAATACGACCTGCGCGTCGGCCGCGCGCAGGATGCGCTGCAGGCGCTGCGCGCCGCCGTCTACCTCAACCCCGAGGCCGTGGCGCCGCGCGCGGAGATCGCCACAAATACCGAACTGCTCTCGATCCAAAACGCCTATCTGCAGGCGCTGCGCGACACCGCGAGCGGCGGCGGCGCCCCGGTGCATTGATCAGAACCGCCTACGTCTGGCCGCCACCAGCAGCACCCGCCGCGGGGGGAGGGGCCCGATCGAGCCGCCGACGGCGCGCGTCTCGATCGGCTCGAAGCCAAACTCCTCCAGCAGCGCCACCAGCGTGCGGCGGGTGTAGAAACGCAGGTGATCGGAGCGCGGGTCGAAGTGCGACGCGAACGCGCGAGCGGACAGTCCGAGCGCCACACGGGTGAGCCACTCGTGCGCGGGCGTGCTCAACACCAAAGCTCCCCCCGAGCGCAGCACCCGGCGCACCTCCGACAACCACCCGGCGGTGTCGGCCACGTGCTCGATCACCTCCCCAGCCCACACCGCGTCGAAGCTCACGTCGCCCAGCGGCCACGCGCCCGCGGCCGGGACGCAGCGCAGATCGAGGCTGGGATCGCGCGCGAGCGCACGGCGCAGCGGCTCCCGCGCGACGTCGATCCCCACCGCCTCCCTGCCCGCCGCCGCGAGCGCCGCGGTGAACCAGCCTTCGCCACAGCCCACGTCCAGCGTGCGTGCGCCGGCCGGCACGTGCTCCAGCAGGAAGTCCAGCCGAGCCCGCATGTACGGTGGGCGCATGCCCTCCGGGATGGTCTCCCACAGGCCTTCGTGATACTCGTGCGCCATCCCTTGAGGCTATGGAGAATCCGCACGGAGCGGCAACTCCGCTGTCATCTCTACCACTTCCCCCGCAAACCGACTAGGGTCCCCGTTGTGCAGGATGAGGCCACGCCCTCCCGTCGTGACGCGAAGGACCACGAACGCCTGTGAGGCTGGCGTTCGATAGCCGGCCCACCGCCGACCCGCAGGGGCTGGGGCGCTACTCGCGCGGGCTGCTGCAAGCGCTGCACGACACCGCCGAGGAGCAGGACGAGATCGTCGAGGCCCACCGTCCCCGTGGAGCGGACCTCTTCCACACACCGTGGATGCAGGGCGCGATGCTGCACAGCCCCTGCCCGATGGTGGTCACCCTCTACGACCTCACCGCGCTCAAGCGACCCAGCGAGCGGCTGCGCGGCGGCGGCATGCACCTGCATCTGCGCCACCTCGCGCTGCAGCGCGCCTCGCACGTGATCGTCCCCAGCGAGGCGCTCGCCCGCGAGGCGGTCGCCGAGCTCGGGCTCGAGCGCGAGCGTGTGGCGGTGATCCCGGCCGCGCCCGAGCGTGTGGCCGCGACCCCGGCGGCGCCCGACCCCGCGGCCTTCACCATCCAGCAGACGGATGAACCAGCTGTGGCGGCGACGTGGACCTGGGAGGACGCCGCGCGCGAGACGTGGCGCGTCTACCGGCGGGCGCTCGCCCATCCCCACCGTCCGTGCGTCACCGCCTGGCGCCGGCCCCAGAGTCTCAGCGCGCGGCGCATTGGCCGGGCGCGCGCCGATCTAACTCAGTAGGCCCCGCGGCGCGTCAGCACGGCTGGCTCAGTAGGCCCCGCGGCGCGTCAGCACAGCGGGGATGGTCTTCAGCAGGATCGTGAGATCCACGGCCAGCGACCAATGCTCGAGGTAGAGGAAGTCGAGGTGCACGAGGTCGTTGAAGTCCAGCTCCGCCCTGCCCGACACCTGCCACAGGCCGGTGATCCCGGGCAGCACCAGATAGCGCTTGCGGTGCCAGTCGTCCAGTCGTTCGAAGTCCCGCTCCGGCAGCGGGCGCGGCCCAACCAGCGACATCTCGCCGCGCAGCACGTTCACCAGTTGCGGCAGCTCGTCCAGCGAGAAGCGCCGCAACAGGCGCCCCACCGGGGTGGTGCGCGGATCGTCGCGGATCTTGAAGAGGGCGCCCGACGCCTCGTTGAGCGCTTCAAGATCTGCCTGGCGGTGCTCGGAGTCGGCGTACATCGTGCGGAACTTCAAGCAGGCAAACGGCCGCTCGCCGATCCCCGGGCGGATCGAGCGGAACAGGGCCGGGCCCTTCGAAGTGGCCCGCACCGCCACCCAGATCGCCGCCAGCAGCGGGCTGAGCATCACCAGCAGCAGCGTCGCGCCGACGATGTCGAAGGTGCGCTTCAGCGCGAAGTCGATCCCTTCGAAGACGGGCGGCTTCAGCTCGAACAGCGGCACCGACTCGCCCGGCACGAACTCCGCGCGGTGGATCAAAATCTCCATCGTGGAGGGCGCGATCCGCACCCGCACGCCCCGCTGATGGCAGCGGTCCACCAGCTCCACCGCGTCGCCCTGGGGGAAGTCGGGGTCGGCGATGATCACCTCGTCGATGCGCTCGCTCGCCAGCACCTGCTGGAGGTCGCGGGTGGTGCCCAGCGAGCGCAGGCCGTTGGCGGGCAGCGCCACCGGCGAGACAAACCCCACCACCTCGATACGCGAGTGGAGCGCATCCTGCAACGCGTGCGCCACCTCGCGAATGTGCTCACCGGTGCCGACCAGCACCGCGCGGCGCTGGTGGCCGGCCGCGCGCAGGATCGCGCCGGTGCTGCGCTCGTAGAGCAGCCGCAGCAGCGGTATGTACAGCAGCGCGAACGCCAGCGAACCCCAGAAGATGTAATAGCTGGAGAAGTGCTGGCCGCTCACCAGCGCGAACAGCAGCGCCACGAACGTCACCTGGAAGAGGCACCCGACGATCCGCGTCATCCCCGGCCGCTGCGAGCGCACCGCGTACAGGCCGGAACGTGCGAACAGCAGCGCCGTCAGCAGGTAGGCGAACGCGAGGATGCTGCGCGTCTCCTCGTAGGCGCCGTGCGCGCTCACTTCGCTCAGCACCGCCGCCTTCAGCACCAGCGCCGTGAAGATCGCCGCCGACAGCCCCACGAAGTCGAGCCCCAGCAGCGTCAGCACGCGCAAGGCGCGGCGCGCCGTCTCCACCCGCAGCAGGAACGACAGCGCGGGCGAGCGCTTGCGGCGCATGTCGCGCGCGGAGGGCTCTCTGCGCACCGTCCCCTCCGATAACACCGGGATCTCCAGGGGCTCCTGCGGCGGCGGGGGCGCCGTCAGGGCGCTCGATTCCAGAGGGTGCATCTCGGGGGGAGGGGTTTCGAGCGGGGTAGCAGACATCCGCGTGGCGGGGGCCATCTCGCCATTCACAACGCTTCAGACTCGCAGATGTAGCGGTCGGGATGCATCCCGGTGGGGATCGTGCACCGCGGGGCGGCGACGGTTGAGCTCCGCAACGCCCCGCCTGGCCTCGCTCGCCGGCCTGCGATGGCCGATCGAGACTCGGCCCGGCCTCAGCCGACCAGCACCTCGATGCCCGACTCGCTGATCGTACGCTCCAGCCCCTCCTTCAGCGCCACCTCCGGCGACCAGCCCAGCAGCTCCTGCGCCAGCCCGATGTTGGGCCGGCGCTGCTTGGGATCGTCCACCGGCAGCGCCTCAAACACGATCTCCGAGCTCGACCCCGTCACCTGCTTGACCGTCTTGGCCAGCTCCAGCAGCGTGAACTCGTCGGGGTTGCCGATGTTGACCGGTTCGTGGTGGCCGGACTCCGCCAGCGCGATGATTCCCCGGATGAGGTCGGACACGAAGCAGAACGAGCGTGTCTGGCCGCCATCGCCGAACACGGTGATCGGCCGGTTGCCCAGCGCCTGGCGCAGGAAGGTGGGGATCGCGCGGCCGTCGTGCGGGCGCATGCGCGCGCCGTAAGTGTTGAAGATCCTCACGATCGCCGTGTCCACCCCCTGCTGGCGGTGGTAGGCCATCGTCAGCGCCTCCGCATAGCGCTTGGCCTCGTCGTAGACGCCGCGCGGGCCGATCGGGTTGACGTGCCCCCAGTAGCTCTCCGACTGCGGGTGTTCCAGCGGGTCGCCGTACACCTCGCTGGTGGAGGCGATCAGGAAGCGCGCGCGCTTGGCCTTCGCCAGGCCGAGCGTGTGGTGGGTGCCGTAGGAGCCAACCTTCAGGGTGTGCAGCGGCAGGCGCAGGTAGTCGATCGGGGAGGCCGGCGAAGCGAGGTGGTAGACGAAGTCGATCGGCTCATCCACGAAGTAAGGATCGATGATGTCGAGGTTGAGGTGCTCGAAGCGCTCCGGGTCGCGGATGTGCTCGATGTTGGCCAGCGACCCCGTCTCGAGGTTGTCCACGCAGATCACCCGGTGCCCACGCCGCAGCAACTCGTCGCAGAGGTGCGAGCCGAGGAATCCAGCGCCGCCGGTTACCAGGCATGTGGCCATCGGCTGGCAGCATAACCCTCTCGGGCGCAGACGGTCCTTATCATCCAACCATGGCCACCATCGAGCGATACCCCCGCGGGGGCGCCGACGACGAGGATTCCGAGATCGAGCGATACCCGCGCGGGGGCGCCGACGACGAGGATTCCGAGCGTCTGACGGTCGCCCCGATCGTCGGACCCGACGACCCCCGCCGCTATACCGACTCCGGGATCGAAGTGGCGCCGCTGTACACCGAGGAGGATCTGCCCGAGCCGCTGGAGCTCGGCGAGCCGGGCGCCTACCCCTACACGCGGGGGCCCCACCGCGAGATGTACCGCAAGCAGCTGTGGACGATGCGCCAGTACGCCGGGTACGCCTCGGCGAAGGAGTCAAACGTTCGCTACCGCTACCTGCTGTCCAAGGGATCGACGGGGCTGTCGATGGCGTTCGACCTGCCCACACAGCTGGGCCTGGACTCCGACAACCCCCGCTGCCTGGGCGAGGTGGGGCGCACGGGGGTGGCGATCGACACGATCGACGACATGCGCACCGCGTTCGAGGAGATCCCGCTCGATCAGGTGTCCACCTCGATGACGATCAACGCCCCCGCCGCCTGTTTGCTGCTGCTGTACGAGCTGGTGGGCGAGGAGCAGGGCGTGCCGAGCGAGCAGCTGCGCGGCACCACCCAGAACGATGTGCTCAAGGAGTACATCGCGCGCGGCAACTACATCTACCCGCCCGTCCCCACGATGCGGCTGACGACCGACCTCTTCCAGTACTGCCACGAACGGGTGCCGCGCTGGAACACGATCTCGATCTCCGGCTACCACTTCCGCGAGAAGGGCTGCTCGGCCGTGCAGGAGGTCGCGTTCACGCTGTGCTCGGGGATCGCCTACGTGCAGGCCGCGATCGACAAGGGCCTCTCGGTGGACGACTTCGCGCCGCGACTGGCGTTCTTCTTCAACGGCCACAACAACGTCTTCCAGGAGGTCGCCAAGTTCCGCGCCGCGCGGCGGATGTGGGCGGCGATCATGCGCGAGCGCTTCGGCGCCACCGACCCCCGCGCGATGATGCTGCGCTTCCACACGCAAACGGGGGGCGTCACGCTCACCGCGCAGCAGCCGGAGAACAACATCGTGCGCGTCGCGCTGCAGGGCTTCGCCGCGGTGTGCGGTGGCACGCAGTCACTGCACACCAACGGCTTCGATGAGGCGCTGGCGCTGCCGACCGAGCACGCCGCGAAGATCGCACTGCGCACCCAGCAGATCCTCGCCCACGAGTCGGGCGCCGCCGATACCGTCGACCCGTTCGCCGGCTCCTACTTCGTGGAGGCGCTCACCGACGAGATCGAGTCGCGCGCACAGGAGCTGATCGGCAAGGTGGATGCGCTCGGCGGGTCGGTCAACGCGCTGGACTTCATCACCGGCGAGATCGACGAGTCGGCGTGGGGCTACCAGGAGCGCTACCGCATCGGCCAGGACATCGTGGTGGGGGTCAACAGGTATGAGGAGGACGACCTCGAGGTGCCCGACCTGCTGCGCGTGGACCCCGAGTCAGAGCACGAACAGGTCGCGCGGCTCACCGCCTTCAAGGCCAACCGCGACGGCGCCCTGGCCGAGCGCCGCCTGCAGGAGCTGCGCGAGGTGGCACGCGGCGAGGGCAACCTGCTGCCCGCGATCCGCGCCGCGCTCAAGGACCGCTGCTCGCTGGGCGAGGTGTGCGGGGCGATGCAGGACGTGTTCGGCAAGTACGCGCCGACGTTCTAGAGAACGCCACTCGCCCGTGCGAAGTCCCCTGCCGGCGAGGCCATTTCGCGCGGGCGAGGCTTCGGCGGGCCGGACCACCAGGCGTGGACGGGGAGGAGTGTCGCTATCATGTCGCTATCCCACGACTCGGAGGTGACCTTGCCCACTGCCACATACCCGGAACACGATCGGTTGGCGGCGATCGACGATCTGACCAACGAGCTGCAGGAGTGGCACGAGGCGCTGATGGAGGCGCTCGGGGATGCGTCCCGGGGGCTTACCGACGAGGCGTCGCGCCAGCGCGCGCAGGACACGATCACGCGGCTCGTGCAGATCGACGGGGAGCTGCACAAGGCCGACTTCGACCCTGAGTGGGTGGCCGAGTTCCGCGGCCTGCTGCTCGACAGCCTGCGGGCGATGCAGCAGGCGCAGCCACTTGACGCGTTCGACAAGCTCCTGCTCGATGTCGAGGCGATGCGTCATCTCCTGCGCGACGCGCTCGACGGGCACGTCGCAGGAAGCGAGGAGGACATCGCGGTCGTGGTGGGGCAGTTGCGGCAGTGGCTACCGCGGGCCAGCCAGGCCGAGCTGGCCGAGCTGTTGGGCATCTCGACCCGCCAGTATCAGCGGTGGTCGCAAACACATGCCCAGCCAACACGTCGAGCGCAGGTGGTGGCGCGGCTGATCGCGATCCTCACACGCTCCTGGACGGACGAGGGCGTGGTGGCGTGGTTCCACCGGCCGCGTCCCGAGCTCGACGACAGGCCGCCGATCGACGTGCTCGACGACCCCGCCTACGAGCAGAGCCTCTTCCGAGCCGTCAGGCAGGGCCGAGCCCAGCATGGCGCATAGGCCCGATGCGGTTCGGTTCGCCGACGTGGCGTTCCGCTATTCCGACTACGACACCCCCCTATGGGTGCGGGCCAACACCGAGGACGGACGCTGGAACACGGCGCGCAACCAGCCCACTCAATACCTTGGGCTGTCCCCCGACGGATGCTGGGCCGACCTGATCCGCCGGGAGAGCCTGCACACCGAAGCGGAAGTCGCCCTGATCCGGATGCCGCTGTGGGTGCTCAAGATCGACGAAGAGCGGATCGCCGACTACCGTACCTTCGAGCGGGCGCATGCCGCGGGCTTCCCCGCGGATGCGCTGGTCGACGAGGATTGGGGGCGCTGCCAGGCGGAGGCCACACGCCTCCAGGCACTGGGCTTCCGCGGCGTGCTCGCGCCATCCGCGGCGCTGCCGGGCGACACGACCCTGACGTTGTTCGGCGGCCGCCGAGCGGTCGATTGGGAGAATGAGATTTCGCTGGCATCGGCCATCCCGGCGAAGATCGTCACGGTCGGCGCGCCGCCGCACGGCCTGGTCGAGCGCGTACGATTTCGCGGCGCGGAGCACGACGGCTACGCCGCGTATGCGCTCGCCCGCGCGCAGCGCCAGCGCCGGCGCTGAGCGCCCACGCGCGCTCCGCTCCGGTCGGCGCATGCGCCGACCGGAACAATAAGGTTCGCTCATGCCCGTCGCCGTCGCCTTCTGGCAGGTCGTTCTCGCACTGCACATCATCGCCGTGGTGTTTGCCTTCGGCGCGACCTTCGCCTACCCCGTGCTGCTCGGCGCCGTCGCCAAGGCCGACCCGCGCGCGCTGCCCGCCCTCTACCGGGCGCTGCACGCGATCAGCCAGCGGGTGATCATGCCGGGGCTGGCGGCGGTGATGGTGTTCGGCATCTACCTGGCCTCCCACCTCGAACTGTGGAGCTCGTTCTTCGTACAGTGGGGGCTCGGCGTGGCGATCGTGATCGGGGCCGTCGAGGGTGCCTACTTGGGGCCGCGCGAGCGGCGCCTGATCGAGGTCGCCGACCGGGACGTGGCCGCCGCGGGCGCCGATGGCGCGGTGACGTTCAGCGCCGAGCACGATTCGCTGGCCCGCCGCATCGGCGCGGTTGGGGCGCTGATGGACCTGCTGGTGCTGATCACGATCTACTTCATGGTCGCGCACACCGGGTCATAGCTCTCCGCCGCGCGCCTCCACGCCCGCGACACCCCGCGATACCCTGAACGGCGATGAGCGACGGTTATCGCATCGCCGTGGTCGGCGCCACTGGCCAGGTGGGCTCGCTGATGCTGCGCCTGCTGCGCGAGCGCCAGTTCCCCGTGCGCGAGGTCGTGCCGTTCGCCTCCGAGCGCTCCGCCGGGCGCGTGCTCGTCGGCGCCGGCCCATACGGTGAGAATCTGACCGTATTGGGCCTCAGCGACGACACCATCCAGGGCTTCGACCTGGCGCTGTTCTCCGCCGGGGGCGCCACCTCGGGCGAGTGGGCGCCGCGCTTCACCGACGCCGGCGCCGTGGTGGTGGACAACTCCTCGCGCTGGCGCATGCACGACGACGTGCCGCTGGTCGTCGCGGAGGTCAACCCCGACGCGCTGGCAGCACACCGCGGAATCGTCGCCAACCCCAACTGCTCCACCATGCAGATGGTCGTCGCGCTGAAGCCGCTGCACGACGCCGCCGGGATCGAGCGGCTGGTGATCTCCACCTACCAGGCTGTCTCCGGCACCGGCAAGGCCGCCGTGGACGAGCTGCTCGACCAGTCCCACGTGCTCCTCCACGAGCTCCCGATCGAGCCCCCCAGCGCCTACGCCCACCAGATCGCCTTCAACGCGCTCCCCCATGCCGGCTCGTTCGCGCCCGGCGACGACCACACCGACGAGGAGCGCAAGCTGATCAACGAGACCCGCAAGATCCTCGGCGACCCGGCGATTCGCGTCAGCGCCACCTGCGTGCGCGTGCCCGTCGTCAACGGCCACTCCGAGGCCGTCAACGTGCAGACCCGCCGCGAGCTGTCTCCCGAGCGCGCCCGCGAGCTGCTCGCCGCCGCGCCAGGCGTCACCGTGCTCGACGACCCTTCCGCCGCGCTTTACCCACTGGCGATCGACGCCACCGGCAGCGACGAGGTGTTCGTCGGGCGCATCCGCCGCGACCCCGGCCACGAGCGCGCGCTCGACCTGTGGATCGTCGCCGACAACCTACGCAAGGGGGCGGCCACCAACGCGGTGCAGATCGCGGAGTTGCTTCACGCACGGGGGCTACTTCGGCCCTCGCGTCAGCGCGCCGTGGCCTGAAGGAGTCCCGCCGTCGTTCTCGAAACATGGGGCGATGCCCTCCATCGAGGCTCAACGCACCCTTGTGAAGTCTCCGCCCGAGCTGTGGGCCGAGCTGAGCGATCCCGCGTCGCTGGCGCGGCATCTCGGTGAGTTCGGGGAGATCCGCATCGCCCGCGTCGAGGCCGAGACCAGCGTCGAGTGGGAGGCCGAGTCGGCAAGCGGGACGGTGGAGCTCAAGCCATCCGGCTGGGGCACCAAGGTCACGCTCACCGTCGTCCGCGACACTCACCAGCCGGTCGCCGCCGAACCGGAGCCGGAACCCGAACCGGAACTGGAGTCCGAGCCAGAACTGCAGCCAGAGCCAGAACCGGAAGCAGAGCCAGAGCCCACACCGGCGGTTGCGGATCCGCCGCCAATGTTCTTCACCAGGATCTTTCGGCGCTGGCGTAGATGGCGGGCGGCCGTCGAGCCCGACCCGGCGGCCCTCGAGCCCGGCCCGCCCCTCGTCGAGCCCGACCCGGCGGCCCTCGAGCCCGGCCCGCCCCTCGTGGAGCCCGACCCAGTGGCCGTCGAGCCAGTCGCGGAGGAGCAGCAACCCGTTCCCGACCTGGCAGCCGAACTCGCCGCGGAGCTGACCCGGGTGGAAGCGGCCATGGCCGAGCAGGACGCCCAGCTGCTGAGCGCTGTGCTGGATCGCCTCGGGGCGGCCCACCACCGGCCGTTCTCGCGGGGCTGAGCGCGCGGCGCCACACCACCCTGGCGCAACCGGGCGGCGCCGCCACGCCACTGTGGCACGACCGGATGATCGATTGCGCGGATAACATCCCCCGCCCGATGATGCGCGCGAAGGCACCGGAGACCTACGAGGAGAAGCTCGCCCAACTGCAGGAGCTGCGTGCGGCGGCCGTGCACTCGGCCCCGGAGGCCGAGAAGAAGCAGCACGCCCGCGGCAAGTACACCGCCCGCGAGCGCGTGGAGAAGCTGCTCGACCCCGGCTCCTTCCAGGAGCTCGACACGTTCGTGCGCCACCGCACCTACGAGTTCGACATGCAGAAGAACCGCCCCTGGGGCGACGCCGTCGTCATCGGCCACGGCACGATCGACGGCCGCACCGTGTGCGTGTTCAGCCAGGACTTCACCGTCTTCGGCGGCTCGCTGGGCGAGGTGATGGGCGAGAAGATGTGCAAGATCATGGACCTGGCCGCCAAGATCGGCTGTCCGATGATCGGCATCAACGACTCCGGCGGCGCGCGCATCCAAGAGGGGGTCGTCTCGCTGGGCTCCTACGGCGATGTGTTCCTGCGCAACGTCCGCTCCTCCGGGGTGATCCCCCAGATCAGCCTGGTGATGGGCCCCTGCGCCGGCGGGGCGGTGTACTCGCCCGCAATCACCGACTTCATCTTCATGGTTGCCGAGACCTCGCACATGTTCATCACCGGCCCCGACGTAATCAAGACCGTCACCGGCGAGGAGGTGGGCTTCGAGGAGCTGGGCGGGGCGATGTCGCACAACACCAAGTCTGGCGTGGCGCACTTCGCCTCCGTGGACGAGGACGCCTGCCTGGAGGACTGCCGCTACTTGCTGAGCTTTCTGCCCTCCAACAACCTCGGCACGCCCCCCCGCGTGCAGCCCACCGACGAGGAGCTGCGGATGGACGAGGCACTCGACCATGTCGTCCCCGACAACCCCAACAAGCCCTACGACATGCGCGACGTGGTGCGCCTGATCGTCGACGACGGCGAGTTCCTGGAGGTGCACGAACACCACGCCAAGAACATCATCTGCGGCTTCGCGCGCATGGACGGTTGGACGGTGGGGATCGTCGGCAACCAACCCAACCAGCTGGCGGGGGTGCTCGACATCGACGCCTCCGCCAAGGCCGCCCGCTTCGTGCGCACCTGCGACGCCTTCAACGTCCCGCTGCTCACCTTCTGCGATGTCCCCGGGTTTTTGCCGGGCACCGCGCAGGAGTGGGGCGGGATCATCCGCCACGGCGCCAAGCTGCTGTACGCGTTCGCTGAGGCCACCGTGCCGAAGGTGACGATCATCACGCGCAAGGCCTACGGCGGCGCGTACGACGTGATGTCATCCAAGCATCTCGGCGCCGACTTCAACTTCGCCTGGCCCACCGCCGAGGTAGCCGTGATGGGGCCGGAGGGCGCGGTCAACATCATCTACCGCCGCGACATCGCCGGCAGCCCCACGCCCGAGGAGCGGCGCAAGACGCTGATGGACGACTACAAGGCGCGCTTCGCCAACCCCTACACCGCCGCCGAGCGCGGCTACATCGACGACGTGATCGTCCCCCACGAGACCCGCCCCCGGCTGATCACCGCACTGCGCACCCTGGAGACCAAGCGCGAGCCGGGCCCCAAGCGCAAGCACGGCAACATCCCGCTGTAGTCAGCCGGCAGCGCAGCGGCGGCCTGAGAGATGGGCCATCGTCTGGGGTCCGGCCGACTATGGACTAAATATCGTCCACCTGTTTTGCAAAGCGTCCATATGGACGATATAGTGTCCACTGTGGATGTCGCGCACCCATACACAGCGGTCTGCCCGTCACTCGATGGCGAGGTGCTACAGGTCCTCGCGGGCACCAACATGGGCCTGACCGGTCGTCAGGTTGCGCTACTGGCCGGCAGGAACTCCCACAGCGGGGTTCTGCAGGTACTGAACAGGCTCACCGACCAGGGTCTCGTGGACCGGGCGGAGCTCAACAGGGCCCACCTGTTCGCTTTGAACCGCGAACATCTTGCGGCACGCGCGGTCGAACTCCTCATGAGCATGCGCGAAAAGTTGCTCGAGCTTATTCGCCGCGAGCTCGACGGCTGGCAAATCGCTCCCGTCCACGTGTCGCTGTTCGGCTCGACCGCGCGGGGCGATGGGGACACACAGAGTGACGTCGACCTGTTCGTGGTCAGGCCTAACGAGGTAGACAACGATGAGCCTGCGTGGTGCGCTCAGATCGATGATCTCCAGAGACGGATCCGCCGGTGGACAGGCAACCACGCCGGCATCGTGCAGGTTCCCAAGTTGCAGATGGCGCATCTGCTCGACGAGGAACCGCCAATCGTCGCCGAGCTTCGTTCGGATGCAATCACTCTCCACGGACCGGAGATCGACGCCCTTTCGTACGCGGCATGAGCCCGGGCAGCTCCGGGCGCACGCAGCGATGCACCGAGAAGGACGCCGCCACGCGCCTGCGCCACGCACGCAAGTTCCTCGAGGTCGCGGAGCTGGCCGCCAGCGAAGGAGAGGACATCGAGTACGCCAGCCCGGCGGCGGCGTTGGCGGTACTGGCCGGGATCGCGGCGTCGGATGCGGCGTGCTGCAAGGCGCTTGGGCGCCGCGCACGCGGCCAGAACCACCACGAGGCGACAACCCTACTCGAACAGGTCGCACCCGGCGGGAAGCGCGCCGCCAATTCTCTGAGCCGCCTGCTCAACCTCAAGGACGAGGCGCACTACGGCCTGTTGGACGTGGGCGGCCAGCATCTCAAGGCCTCGCTCCGACAGGCCGCCGATTTGGTCACGTTTGCCGCGAAGATCGTGGCGCGCTGACGCCTACCGGCGGCGCCCCCGCCGTTCCCCCAGCGCCAGCCACAGCGGGTAGGTGGCGAACAGCAGCGCGGAAACCACGTGTGTGCGTCGTCCCGCGCGGCGGAAGTCGAAGCGAAATACACCCGAGTTGAGCATCCAGTCGCGCCCGCTCTGCGCGCGACACACCTCCCACAGTCGCCGCGTCCATGGCCGGTCGAAGTAGAGCGAGATGCTGGTCGCCAGGAAGGCCCCGGCGGTCGCCTTGCCGACCGCGCGCGCGGCTGGCGTGCGCTCGGGCATCAGCCGGCCGTAGGCGCGGCCGGTGGCATACAGCCAGGGTGGGTCGATCAGGAACGACATTACGCCTCCTCGTCGGTTGCGGTGTGTGGCGACTCGCGGGCATTGTGGGGCAGCCCCCGGGTCACCTGGAGCACCTCGCCCGTGGCGCGGGGCACCGCCTGGCCCAATAGATGGTAGGCCAGGCGTGTGGCCAGCGCCATGATCGTGATCTGCGGGTTGACCCCCAGCGAGCTCGGCATCACGCTGCCATCGGCGACGTACAGACCCTCGACGCCATGCACACGCAGGTCGGGGGCGAGCACCCCGCGCGCGGGGTTGGCATCGGCGCGGGCGGTGCCCAGCGGATGGAAGGCGAGCAGTTTCAGATCGCGGGCGCGGGCGCGCTCGGGCGCCACGCCCGCCGGCAGCGGCAGGTAGACCTCGCGGGCGCCCGCCGCACGAAAGAGCTCATCCAGACGGGCCAGCCCGGAGCGGAACTTGACCACGTCGTCCTCCACGATGTCGTAACGGATCAACAGCTGCCCGCCCAGCGTTCCGCGCGTCAGGCGCACACTTCCCCGCGAGCTGTCGCTGACCATCAGGCCAAACTGCGCCAGGCGCCTGTAGTTGGCCATCGCCGCGGCGTGCCGCTCGCCGGTCAGCGGCAGCGAGAGCGCGGCATACGCCGGAGGGCCGGCGATCCCCTCGAACATGATCCCCTCCGCGGCGAACTCATCCACGTAGAAGCTCTGAGGCACTCCCCGCGCCATGTCGACCACCTCATCCATCAGCGCAAAGGCGGCGGTGGCGGGATGCAGCACAAGGTTGCGCCCCAGCTGTCCCGAGGCGCTCGCAAGTCCGCTACGGGCAAGCAGCAGCGGGGTGTGGATGGTGCCGGCGGCAAGCACCACACGTGGAGCGCGCACCTCCACTTCCGCCAGGTCGTGCCCCCGGCCCCAGCGCCGTTCACGCCCGCCCGGCGCTCCGCCTCCCTCCTCCGAGGACCTCGCTCCGGCACCCGCTGCGGCGAGTCGCGCCCGCACCCCCCGCGCGCGGCCGCCCTCCACAACAATCCTCTGCACGTCCGCCCCCGTGATGACCGTGGCCCCGGCCGTCTCGGCTCGGGGCAGGTAGGTGATGCCGGTGTGCTGCTTGGCGGAGGTGGGGCAGCCGAAGGCGCACACCCCCGAGCCGACGCAGCCGCGGGCGTTGCGACGCAGATAACCGTGCGACCAGCCCAACCGCTCGGCCCCGCGGCGGGCGATAGCGGCGTTGGCCCCGGCGAGCTCGGGAGCAACCTCGGCCACCGACAGCGCGCGTTCGACCCGCTCGAAGAAGGGAGCAAGCTCCCCGCC
Organism: uncultured Solirubrobacterales bacterium; assembly: GCA_963833205.1. Taxonomy (GTDB): domain Bacteria; phylum Actinomycetota; class Thermoleophilia; order Solirubrobacterales; family Solirubrobacteraceae; genus Palsa-744. The sequence goes on from CAWHWZ010000006.1 coordinate 339,045, forward strand.
GTCGAGCTCCAGCCCGCACTCGCGCCGCCAGCGATCCAGCACGTGGGCGGGGGTGCGAAAACAGGTGCCCGAGTTCACGAGCGTGGTGCCCCCGAGACCGCGGCCCAGCAGCAGCGGGATTGGGGGCGCACCGAGGGTCACGGTCTGGCCTCCGTCGCGGTAGAGCCGGGCCATCATCTCCATCGGCCGCGCGGTGAAGCGGTCGGGGTCGTGGTGATGGCCCTGCTCCAGCACCACCACCCGCGCCCCGCCCTCAGCCAACTCCGCGGCCGCCACCGCGCCGCCAGCTCCCGCCCCAATCACGCACACGTCGGCGTCGAGTGTGCGGGTGGCGCTCACCGGCGTGCCTCCCCTGCGAGGGGATCGCCGGCGCTCGTCGCTGAACCCACGGCGCTCACCACTGGACCCACGGCGCTCACCACTGGACCCACGGCGCTCACCACTGGACCCACGGCGCTCACCACTGGACCCACGGCGCTCACCACTGGACCCACGGCGCTCACGGCCGCCCCTCGGCACGACGCAGGGCACGCCCGCGCGCGACAACGGCTTCGGCGTCCCACCCGAGCGCCCGGGCGAGGACAGGATCTTCGTAGCGCTCCATCCCGAGGAGCGACTGGGCCAGCTGATCGGCAGGCGGGAGGCGCCTGAGCAGCCAGACACCGCGGGGGCGCCGGCCGAGGGCGGTCAACACTCGCAGCCCCGCGCGCTGCGGCAACGGGGCGGCGGCGAGGAAGCCGTCGAGCGCCTGGGACACACCAGCGAGCCTACCAGCGTCCTGGCCATACAGCCAATCATTTTCAGCGCCTACAATGTGGGGCGGAGATGGTCAACCGCCGCCCCCAGCTGGAACTGATCGCCCCGGCGGCCTCGCCGCAGGAGGCCGCGGCGGTGGTGGCGGCGCTGGAGCGCTTCATGAGAGACACCGCGCCACAGCTGGCGCCAGTGGCCGACCGGCGCGACCTATGGACGCGCATGGCGATGCTCGAATGCGTCGGGCGCGAGGATGAGTGGCCGTCCGACTGGGGAGACCCACACCCCTGGGAATGAGCGGGCTGGAGCCCCGGATGGGCGCCTGGCGCACGCGCCTGTGAGCAACTCTCACACAGCCGCCGTCTCTCGCTCTGGATAAATACCCAAAAGTCGCTAGCCTTTAGGGCCAAATCGCGGCAGCCGCCGATAACCTGGACGAAGCAGCCCCAGCAGCCAGCAACAGAGCAGCCCAAGCACCCCCGCCAAGCACCCCCCGAGAAGGCATGGATCAGGAGGTCCCGTAGATGGAGCCAACGGCAGTACCCACCGCCCCCCGTGGCACGCTGGAGGATCCCGAGATCCTGCAGAACGTGCCGGGCCACGTGATCCCGATTCTGCAGCGGGAGTTCGACGACTTCAAGACCGAGGCCCTGAAATTTCTTGAGGGGCAAACGCCGGAGGACGAGTTCATCAAGTTTCGCCTCAAGCAGGGGGTGTACGGCCAGCGCCAGCCCGACGTGCAGATGATCCGCGTGAAGCTGCCGTTCGGGGGGATCACCCCGGAGCAGCTGGAGAAGTTCGCGGACGTGGTCGAGAAGTATGTGCCGCTCAACAAGGGGCACATAACGACGCGCCAAAACATCCAGATGCACCACATACCCCTCCCGGAAGCCGAGAAGGCGATCCGCGAGCTGGGCGAGGCGGGGCTCTCCAGCCGCGAGGGGTGCGGCAACACCGTGCGCAACGTCACCGGCGACCCGTGGGCGGGAGTGGCGAGCGACGAGCTGTTCGACATGACCCCGTATGCGGGGGCATACGTGCGCTACTTCGTGCGCCACCCCACCACGCAGGCGATGCCGCGCAAGATCAAGACCGCGTTCGACGCCAGCCAGCCGGGCCGGGCGATCAGCGAAATCCACGACATCGCCTTCCGGGCGCGCGTGCGCGAGTCTGAGGACCCCGGGAATGGAACCCCCGGGGGTGGGGAACCGATCCGCGGCGCGCAGATGCTGGTGGGCGGCGGCACCTCGATCATGCCCCGCAAGGCGCCGGTGCTGTACGAGTTTGTCGAGCTGGACAACGGCGAATACCTGAAGATCGCCGAGGCCGTCTTCCGCATCTTCGACCGCCAGGAGTGGCTGCGCGTCAACCGCGCGCGGGCACGGATCAAGGTGTTCGTGGACAAGTACGGGATCGACGAGCTGCGCCGCCAGGTCGAGGAGGAGCTGAAGGGCGAGTGGGTGAGCGAACGGGATTTCTCGGTCGAGCACCGGCTGTTCCTGGACGACGAGCGCGAGAGCGCCCCGGCGCCGCCGGCCGCCTACGGGAGCCCCAACGGCGACATCGCGGAGTTCGAGCGCTGGCGGGCGGCCAACGTGCGCGCGCAGAAGCAGGAGGGCTTCGTCACGGTCGAGGCGAAGATCACGCGCGGCGACCTCACCCCCGAGCAGTTCCGCGGGTTGGCGGCGATCGTGCGCGACTACTCCGGCGGGTATGCGCGCACCACGGTGCAGCAGAACCTCGTGCTGCGGTGGGTGCGCCACGAGAGCGCCTACGACGTGTGGCGCGCGCTGAGCGAGCTCGGTCTCGGCGACGCCGGCTCGCGGGAAATCGACGACGTCGTGTCGTGCCCCGGCACCGACTCCTGCAAGCTGGGGATCACCAGCTCGATGGGGCTCAACCAGGCGGTGCAGGAGCGGGTCGAGGCGATGAACATCTCCGACCCGCTGACGCGCGCGATCCACATCAAGATCAGCGGTTGCCCCAACGGGTGCGGCCAGCACCACGTGGGCTCGATCGGCTTCACGGGAGCATCGATCAAAGTCGGCGAGCACACGATCCCCGCCTACATCCCGCACGTCGGCGGGGCCTTCGAAGGCAAAGAGATCGCGTTCGGCCTGCGCCTGAAGGCGCGCCTGCCATCCAAGCGGGTGCCGGATGCCGTGGAGCGGTGGCTGCGCCACTACGAGTCCACGCGCCAGGACGGCGAGGAGTGGGGGGCCTTCGTGCAGCGTGTGGGCACGCCGGAGCTGGAAGGGCTCGTCAAAGACCTCTCGCTGCCGGTGGAGTTCGGTTTGGAGACGATGGGCCAGTTCATCGACTGGAACCGCAACGTCCCCTTCGAAGTGATCCGGGGAGAGGGCGAGTGCGCGGTCTGAGCGACACCACCGCATTGGCCTCCTCGGCCCCGGCCCCCCGGGCCCCGGCGTCCGCGTCCGCGCCCGCGCCCGCGCCCGCGCCTGGCCGGCACGAGAGCCTGAGCGCCACCTTGCGCGAGGCCGTCGAGCGCCACGGCAGCGGTGCAGTATTGCTGTGCTCCTTCCAGAAGGAGGAGTCGGTGCTGATCGACGAGCTGCTGCGGATCGACGGCGGCGATCGGGTGAGGATCGTGACGATCGACACCGGTGTGCTGTTCGAGGAGACGCTCGCCACTTGGAGGGCGTTTGAGGAGCGCTTCGGAATCGTCGTCGAGGTGTTCGACGCCGGCGCTCCGGAGGGCGACAGGTGGACGGGACCCGAGCACTGCTGCTCGGTCGCGAAGGTCGCTGCGCTGGAGCGGGCCCTGGACGGAGCCGAGGGCTGGATCACCGGCATCCGCCGCGAGCAGGGCCCCACGCGCGAGCAGGCGGAGCTGATCGAACACGACAAGGGACGCGGCCTGTGGAAGTACAACCCGCTGGCCGACTGGACCGAGAAGAACCTGTGGCGCCGTATACACGAGCGTAACCTGCCCTACAACCCACTGCACGATCATGGGTACGCCTCAATCGGCTGCCAGCCGTGCACCCAGCCGGGCAGCGGCCGCGAGGGCCGTTGGGCGGGCACCGAGAAGACCGAGTGCGGCCTGCACGTGGAGGCCGTCCGATGAACGACGAGGAGGACGCATGTACGGCGGGGCTGGAGCGACGATGAGCGTGGCGGAGCGCCCACAGCTGAGTCACCTGCGGGCGCTGGAGAGCGAGGCGATCCACGTGATGCGCGAGGTGGCCGCCGAACTGGAGAAACCGGTGCTGCTGTTCAGCGGCGGCAAGGACTCGATCGTGCTGCTGCGACTCGCCGAGAAGGCGTTCCGACCGGCGCCGTTCCCGTTCCCGCTGATGCACGTGGACACCGGCCACAACTTCCCCGAGGTGATCGAGTTTCGCGACCGTCGGGTGGCGGAACTGGGCGAGGAGCTGATCGTGGCCAGCGTGCAGGAATCGATCGACAGCGGGCGCGCCGTGGAGGAGACGGGGCCACGGGCCTCGCGCAACCGCCTGCAGACGGTGACGCTGCTGGATGCGATCGCCCAGCACGGCTTCGACGCGGCGTTCGGGGGCGCGCGGCGCGACGAGGAGCGGGCGCGGGCGAAGGAGCGCATCATGTCGTTCCGCGACGACTTCGGCCAGTGGGACCCCAAGAACCAGCGTCCCGAGCTGTGGAACCTCTACAACGGACGCATCCGCAAGGGCGAGAACGTGCGCGTGTTCCCGCTCTCCAACTGGACGGAGCTCGACGTGTGGGAGTACATCTCCCAGGAGCAGCTGGAGGTGCCCTCGATCTACTTCGCGCACCAGCGGGAGGTGTTCAGCCGCGACGGGATGCTGTACGCGTGGCGCGAGGGCGTGGAGCTGATCGACGGCGAGCGGGTCAGCTCGGAGATGGTGCGCTACCGCACCGTCGGCGACATGAGCTGCACCGGCGGCGTGCGCTCGCAGGCGGCCACGCTCGAGGAAGTGGTGGTGGAGATCGCCGCCACGCGGATCACCGAGCGGGGCGAGACGCGCGCGGACGATCGCGTGTCGGAGGCTGCGATGGAGGATCGCAAGAAGGCGGGGTACTTCTAATGACCCTCGACCTGCTGCGCTTCACCACCGCCGGCTCGGTGGACGACGGCAAGAGCACTTTGATCGGGCGCCTGCTGTACGACTCCAAGCAGGTGTTCGAGGACCAGCTGGAGCACGTGGCGCTGGCCAGCGCGCGGCGCGGCGGGTCGGGCGCCCTCGACCTGGCGCTGCTCACCGACGGCCTGCGGGCAGAGCGCGAGCAGGGGATCACAATCGACGTGGCCTACCGCTACTTCGCCACCGCGCGACGGCGGTTCATCATCGCCGACTGCCCCGGCCACCAGCAGTACACGCGCAACATGGTGACCGGAGCCTCGACGGCCGACCTCGCGGTGATCCTGCTGGACGCGCGCAAGGGCGTGCTGGAGCAGTCCAAGCGCCACGCCTTCATCAGCGCGCTGCTGGGCATCCCCCACCTAGTGGTGGCCGTCAACAAGATGGACCTGGTGGAGTACTCGCAGGAGCGCTTTGAAGAGCTGGTGGCGGAGTTCGAGGGGTTTGCCGCGAAGCTGAGCGGCAGCGCCAAGATCGTCTACATCCCGATCTCCGCGCTGGAGGGCGACAACGTGGTGGAGCGCTCGCCGCGGATGCAGTGGTATGAGGACCAGCCGCTGCTGGAGTTCCTGGAGGAGGTGGAGGTGGCATACGACCACCCCTACGACACCCAGGCGCGCTTTCCCGTGCAGTGGGTGATCCGGCCCTCCAATGGCATCCCCGCCCGCTCCGGCGAAAGCGGCAACTACCGCGGCTACGCCGGCCAGCTGGCAAGCGGGGCGTTGCGCGTCGGCGAAGAGGTGGTGGCGCTGCCGAGCGGCCTGAGCACGCGGATCGCCGCGATCGACACGTTCGAGGGCGAACTGGACGAGGCGCAGGCGCCGATGTCGGTGACGCTGCGCCTGGAGGACGAGCTGGACGTCTCGCGCGGCGAGCTGATCTGCCGCGCGGAGGAGGCCCCAACGGTGAGCAGAGAGTTGCAGGCCGACGTGTGCTGGCTGAACGAGCGCCCGCTGCGCGCGGGGGGGCGGTATGTGATCAAGCACACCACGCGCGGCGCCACCGCGATCGTGGACGCGCTGGAAGACGTGGTGGACGTGCACACGCTGGAGCGCGCCAGCGCCCCGGGGGAGCTGGCGCTCAACGACATCGGCAGGGTGCGCCTGCGCACCAGCACCCCACTGGCGTTCGACCCCTACCGCTCCAACCGCCGCACCGGCAGCTTCATTCTGATCGACGAAGCCACCAACGAGACGGTAGGCGCGGGGATGGTCGGGGCCGCCTGAGCGCCGCTCCCGACGCCGTGCGCCCTGCCACCTGGCGCCCGAGCCGACTCTCGAAACACCCGGCCACCCGGCGCACGAGCCGGCTAGAACACCCGGCCATCCTCGCCGGCCAGGCTACGTAGTTCGGGCATACGTCTGCCGTCCTTTTCGACGGACATTCGAGTTTGGCCCGACAAGTAGAAACTCCAACGCCGTGGGCGTCGATGGATGTACCGGCGAGGCGGCTCAGCGCCGCGCGCCGGCAGGCAGGTACCGAGCGCGAGAGCGCGCCAGGGCGGTGCCGATACCCGCGTCCGGGGTCTGTGGAGCGCTTACCCCGGGCGCGGGCGCCTGCTCAAACGCCGGTCGCGGCAGGGACGTACACCCCAATCGGGACGGACCCCAACCGGGTGGTAATCTGCCGGCCCTCCATGTTTACGAAGGTGCTTGTAGCCAACCGGGGCGAGATCGCCGTGCGTATCGTGCGCGCCTTGGAGGAGCTCGGGATCGCCTCGGTGGCGGTGTACTCCGAGCACGACCGCGACGGCCTGCACGTGGGGCGCGCCGATGAGGCCTACAACCTCGGTGGGGGTCCGGCGGCGGAGAACTACCTGAGCATCGAAAAGATCCTCGACGCCGCGGCGCGCTCGGGCGCGGAGGCGATCCACCCCGGGTACGGCTTTCTGGCGGAGAACGCCCCATTCGCACAGGCGTGCGCCGACGCGGGGGTGGTGTTCATCGGACCGCCCCCCAGCGCGATCGAGGCGATGGGCTCGAAGACCCGCGCGCGCGAGCTGATGCAGGCCGCGGGCGTACCGATCGTGCCGGGCACCACCCAGCCGGTGGCCACCGTCGCCGACGCGCTGCGGATCGCCACGGGCGAGATCGGCTTCCCGGTGGCTGTCAAGGCGGCAGGGGGCGGCGGCGGCAAGGGCTTCCGCGTGGCGCTCGTCGAGGAGGAGCTGGAGGGCGCGTTCGAGGGAGCCAGCCGCGAGGGTGAGAAGTTCTTCTCCGACCCCACCGTCTACCTGGAGCGCTACCTGCCCGACCCGCGTCACGTGGAGGTGCAGGTGCTGGCCGACCGGCACGGCAACGTGATCCACCTCGGCGAGCGCGACTGCTCGATCCAGCGCCGCCACCAGAAGGTGATCGAGGAGTGCCCGGCGCCCGAATGGGTGGTGGACGCCGAGATGCGCGAGCGGATCGGCAAGATCGGAGTGGAGGCGGCGCGCGCGGTGGACTACGTGGGCGCTGGCACGATCGAGGGGTTGCTGGCCCTCCCCGCGGGGAATGGAAGCCCGCCCGCCCGCGCTGGGGACTCCGAGCCGGAGTACTTCTTCCTGGAGATGAACACGCGGGTGCAGGTGGAGCACTGCGTGACGGAGCTGACCACCGGCATCGACATCGTCAAGGAGGGGATCCGCGCCGCCGCCGGCGAGCCGCTCTCCTACACGCAGGAGGACGTGCGGCTGCGCGGCCACGCGATCGAGTGCCGCATCAACGCCGAGGACGCCTCGAAGAACTTCGCTCCCGCGCCCGGGAAGATCGGCCGCTACCGCGAGCCGACGGGCCCCGGCGTGCGCGTCGACTCCGGCGTCGGCGAGGGCGGCGAGGTGTCGCCGATGTACGACCCGATGGTGGCGAAGCTGATCGTGTGGGACGCCGACCGCCAGCAGGCCACCCAGCGAATGCTGCGGGCGCTCGCCGAATACGAGATCGAGGGCCTGCGCACGCTGATCCCCTTCCACAAAGCGCTCCTCGCCACCGAGCAGTGGGCGCGCGGGGAGACCTGCCGCGACCTGCTGGAGGACCGTGCCTGGCTGAAGACGCTGGCCTTCGAGAAGCCGCAGTGGGGCGCAGCGTCCGCGGAGGACCCCGCCGAGCAGGAGGTGGAAAAGGTCGAGCAGTCCTACACGGTGGAGGTGTCGGGCAGGCGCTTCGATGTGAAGGTCGTCGGCCCCCCCTCCGGGGCGGGTCATGGCCATGCGGGAGAAGGCGCGCTGAACGGGGCGCCCGGCGCCCGGCGCCCCCCGCGCCGCGGCGAGCGCAAGTCGGCGGCGGCGGGCGGTCCGGACACCCTCCCCTCCCCCCTGCAGGGCAACATGTGGAAGGTGCTGGTCAAGCAGGGCGACACCGTGCAGGAGGGCCAGCTGCTGTGCATCATCGAGGCGATGAAGATGGAGAACGAGATCACCGCCCACAAGAGCGGTGTGATCGCCGAGCTGCCGATCGCCGAGGGCGCCCCGATCGCCGCGGGCGCCCCAATCGCCACGATCAAGAGCGCCGAGTAGCGACGTAGGGCCGCCGATCGTGGCCCGATCGGAGACACCACAGGCGGACCAAACCTAGTCAGTACGGAGCATCGCAGACGGCGTTTGACGCCCTCTCGGCGATCGGCCACCGTGTCGGTCGGTCGCGCGATGAGCACCACCACCACAGACGCCCCCCTCGCCGAAAGCCACGGCGAGCCGGCATGCCTGATGTCGGTGGTGATCCCCTGCCTGAACGAGGCGGAGAACATCGAGCAGTGCGTCGGGTCGGCGCGCGCCGCGATGACGGCGGCGGGGATCGCCGGCGAGGTGGTGGTCGCCGACAACGGCTCGGTGGACGGCAGCGCCGCGCTGGCCGAGAGGGCGGGTGCGCGGGTGATCCACCAGCCGGTGCGCGGATACGGCAGCGCCTACCTCGCCGGGTTTGCGGCCACGCGCGGGGCGTACATCCTGATGGCCGACGCCGACCTCACCTACGACTTCAACGAGATCCCGCGCTTTCTCGCCAGCCTGGAAGCGGGTGCGGACATGGTGATCGGCGATCGGATGCACAACATCCAGCCGGGCGCGATGCCGTGGCATCACCGCTACATCGGCAATCCACTGCTGTCGCGCTTCCTCAACCTGCTGTTCCACACCGGCGTCAACGACGCGCACTGCGGGATGCGCGCATTCCGCCGCGAGCACCTCGAACGTTTGGATCTACGCACCAGCGGCATGGAGTTTGCCTCCGAGATGGTCGTACGCGCCGCGAAGGCGGGCCTTGTCATCGATCAGCTGCCGATCGAATACCGCCCACGCGGGGGGGAGTCGAAGCTGTCGAGCTTCCGCGATGGCTGGCGGCACCTGCGCTATCTGATGATGCACTCCCCCCGGCACCTGTTCATCTTCCCGGGCACGGCGATGGCGGCGCTGGGGGGCGTGATCTGCGCGATGGTGCTGGCGCACATCGACGTACTGGGACGCCGCTGGGAAGTGCACGCGCTGATCGGGGGCTCGCTGCTGTTGATCGTCGGCGCGCAGGTCGTCACGCTCGGGCTGTGCGCGCGCACGTATGGGATCTGCTTTATGGGTGAGCGCGACCCCTGGTTTGAGCGCATGTGGGCGCGCTACCGGCTGGAGCACGGCCTGCTGCTCGGCGGCGCGATCGCCGCGGTGGGGCTGGCGATCCTCGCCGGGATCCTGCTGGAGTGGGCGACACGCGGTTTCGGCAGCCTCTCCGAGGAGCGTCTGGCGATCCTCGCGGCGACGCTGCTGGTGCTCGGCATCCAGGTGGTGTTCGCCTCGTTCCTGCTCAGCATCATCGGGCTGCGGCGCCGCTGATGAGAATCAGGGCGGCGCTGGCGGTCGGATTGGCGCTGATCGCGTTCGCGTTCGCGGCGGTGCTGGCGCATGCGCCGCTGACGGTCGCCCGCAAGGGCGTGCCCGCCGAACACACCGTGGTGAGCACCAGCAAGCCGGCGTCGGCCTGCCAGGGGGGCGAAACGCTGCCGCGTGGCACCACCGCGCTGCGCCTCAGCCTGACCGCTGCGCTGGGGCCGCGGGTGGCGGTGAGGGTGCTGTCGGGCTCACGCGCGCTGGCGCGCGGCGTGGCCCAGCCCGGCTGGTCGGATGCCTCGGTGACGATCCCCGTGCAGCCGCTGGCGCGCACGGTGGCGCCGGTGAAGGTGTGCTTTGCGATGTCGCGGATGAACGGGAAGGTGGTCATGCGCGGCTCGCCGACCAGCCGCACGCGAGCGGCGGTCTCCGGGAAGGAAGCCCTGCCCGGTCGCATGAACATCGAATACCTGCGCCCGGGCGCCAGCTCGTGGTGGTCGCGCGCGAGCGCCGTTGCGCACCGCCTCGGCCTCGGCCACACGGCGAGCGGCACGTGGAACGCGCTGCTCGTGATGGCGCTCGTGGCGTCGTTCGTCACGCTCACCTCGTGGCTGGTCGTGAAGGAGCTGCGATGAGCAGGCGCTCCAGCCCGAGGACCTCCGCGCCTGTGAAGGCCTCCGCGCCCGGGAAGACGTCCACGCCGGGGAAGGCCTCCGCGCCCGGGAAGACATCCACGCCGGGGAAGACGTCCGCGCCCGGGAAGACATCTGCGCCCGGGAAGATCAGGCCAAGACAGGGCGAGCCGCGCGCAACTCCGGCGGTCGGAGCGCGGTCGTTCACGCGCGGCGCCCGCGATGCCCGCCGCCGCACCGCTCGCAAACGCGCGCCCGGCGAGCAGCAGCTTGGACCGCTGCTGCGCGACCAGCTGCGCCGGGTGCCGAGGGCGGCGTGGGTGTGCGCGCTGGTGGCATTCCTGAACGCCGCCTGCTGGTCGGTGATCTCGCCCCCATTCGAGATCCCCGACGAACCGTCTCACTTCGCCTACGTGCAGCGCCTGGCTGAGACCGGGAAGCTGCCCAATTCGAGCGCCGAAACCTTCCCGCCAGCCGAGTACACGGTGCTGAACGACCTGCATTACGCGCAGGTGCGCTACCACTCCGAACAGGACACCATCTCAACGCCCGCGCAGCAGCACACGCTGGAACGCGATCTCGCCAAGCCGCTCCCACGCTCGGGACCGGGCGGCGGGACCGGGGTGTCGGCATCCCAGCCGCCGCTGTACTACGCACTGGAGACGGTCCCGTACGCCCTCGGGTCGGTCGGCAACCTGCTCGACCAGGATGCGCTGATGCGGCTGCTCTCGGCGTTGATGGGCGGCCTGACGGCGCTGTTTGCCTTCCTGTTCGTGCGGGAGGCGCTCCCCGGCGCACGCTGGGCGTGGACAGTCGGCGGACTCGGCGTCGCGCTCACACCGCTGCTCGGGGAGATCTCGGGCGGGATCAACCCCGACGCGATGCTGTTCGCGGTGTCCGCGGCGCTCTTCTACTGCCTGGCGCGGGGGTTCCGGCGCGGAATCACGCCGCTGCTGGCAGCCGCGATCGGGGTAGTGCTCGCCGTGGGCGTGACCACCAAGCTCAACTTCCTCGGCCTGCTGCCAGGCGCACTCCTGGGGGTACTTGCGCTGTGCGCGATCCAGCGGCGCTCCTCGCCGCGGAGCGCCTACCGCTGCCTCGCGCTCGCGCTCGGCATCGGCGCCACCCCGATCTTGCTGTACGGCCTCGTCAACGCGCTCTCGGGCCACCCGGTGGGCGGCGCCTTCTCCTCGATCGTCGGATTCACCCGCAAAGGCGGATCGCTGCCCGGGGAGATCGCCTACATCTGGCAGTTCTATCTGCCGCGGCTGCCCGGCATGAGCCCCGACTTTCATGGCATCCTCACCACGCAAACGTTCTGGTTCAACGGGCCGGTGGGGCTGTACGGCTGGCTGGACGCCACGTTCCCAAACTGGGTTTACACCGTCGCGCTGATCCCGGCGGGCCTGCTCACGCTGCTGCTGGCGCGGGGGCTGGTCGTATATCGCAGCGCGCTGGCCGGCCGAGCGCTCGAGTTGGGGGTCTACCTGGCGATGGGACTGGGGCTGCTGATCCTGATCGGCGCCGACGACTACGTTCACAACATCCCCGGCGAGTACGCCGAGCCGCGCTATCTGCTGCCGCTGCTGGCGCTGTGGGGGGGTGTGCTCGCGCTGGCGGCGCGCGGCGCGGGGCGACGCTGGGGCCCGGTGGTGGGTGTGGCGATCGTCTGTCTGGTGCTGGCGCACGACCTCTTCAGCCAGCTGCTGGTGATCTCCCGCTACTACGGCTGAGCATGCCGGTGGAGGAGCCCCACGCCAATCGTCCGCTTGCCGCATGGCAGGTCTGCCGGGCCCAGCGAGTTGGGAGGTAGGGATCGCGATGGTGTACGACCCGGCGAGACAGTGGGAGCGCTACGGCGCGGTGGACCCGTACTACGGGGTTCTCTCAGAGGCCGACTTCCACCACTCTCACCTCGACGCCGAGGCGAGGGAGCGCTTCTTTGAGACCGGCCGCCGCCACGTCGCCGAACTGGTGGCGGCGATCGAGCCGCTGGTGGGGGGCAACCTCCAGTGTCGCGCAGCGCTCGACTACGGCTGCGGCGTCGGGCGCCTGACGCTCCCGCTGGCGGAGCGCTGCGAGCGGGTCTACGGGGTCGACGTGTCGCCCTCGATGCTGCGCGAGGCCAGGCGCAACGCCGAGCGGATGGGGCTGCCCAATGTCCAGTGGCTGCCGGCCGAGCGGCTTGATGAGTTGCGCGGCGCCTACGACCTCGTGCAATCGTTCCTCGTGTTTCAGCACATCCCCGTACGCGATGGCGAGCGGATCCTCGCCACGCTGGTGCGCGGGCTGCGACCCGGCGGGGTGGGATCGATCCAGGTGGCATTGCGCCCCCGCCATCCGGCGGCGGGAGCGTTTCATTGGACCATGAAGACAGTGCCGTTCGCGTACAACCTCGTCAACGTGGCGCGGCGCCGGAGCTGGTCGTACCCGCACATGCAGATGAACCACTACTCGCTCACCCGGCTCGGCCGCCTGCTGGCGGGCGAGGGAATCACGGAGTGGCACACCCGTTTCCTGGCGGGGCTCAACAGGATGAGCCACGACAGCGCGGTCATCGTGTTTCGCAAGCAGCCCTAACGCGAGCGGCGTTCTCCACATGCAGTCCCCGTTGGAACGCATTGCGTCGCCCGGCGGGGAGGTCGGCCTCGGCGCCACGCTCGCCCAGGGCGCGCAGATAGGCGAGGTCCTCCCCCAGAACCGCGAGCGCCGCCGCGGAATCGAGCACCGGCCCATGGCCGGGCACCACGTGTTCGGCGCCTTCCACCAGCGGCCGCAGGCGCTCCAGCGTGGCGAGGTAGCACTCCAGCGGGCCCCCAGCGCGGTTGGGCACCGCCGAGAAGTCGCCCAGGGTGGGGATCTCGACACTCGACAGATAGTCGCCCGCGAGCAGCACCCGTGCCCACGGCACCATGAGCGCCATCCCATCCACGGTGTGCCCCTCGGCCGGGTGCAGCTCCAGCTCGCGCTCTCCCAGCCCGCAGCGCCCCGGGACCGGCAACTCCTGAACGACGCCCAGCGCCAGCGGCCGGGGGCGCTCGATCAGGTACTGATCGTCAAACGCCCGCAGTTCGCGCTGCGCCGCTCCCGGCGTCGCGCGCACCCGCTCGGCGGTACTCCCCGCGCAGCCCAGCGCCGCCCCGGGAAACGCCAGCCGGCCGAGCAGGTGGTCCCAGTCGCCGTGCGTGGCCAGCAGGCCGCTGGGCGCGGGGAACCGCGCCTGATCCAACAGCGCGGGCAGCGCGTCGAGCTCCTCGGGAAGGACAGGCGAATCGATGACGAACACCTCACCGCCCGTTTCATCGCCTTCGGAACGTCGCTCCCCATCCCCGCGTACCACAACGCAGTTGGTCTGCCAAATCGCGCTGGTGGCAACCAGCACATCCGGGTGCAGAGCCAGCACCCGCATGGCTGCTCAGGAGACGCCAAGCAGCTTTGCGGCCTCGCGCAGGTTGGGAACCTCCGCGGTGGGCTTTTTCTGCGAGGCGTCGAGCGTCTCCTTGTTGCGGTTGACCCAGATCACCGGGACGCGCTGCTTAAGGCAGGGCTCGACGTCGTGGTGGTGGCTGGAGGCGATGTGCACCCACCCCTTCTTGCCGCCGATGCGCCGGGCGCACTCGGTGAAGTGGGCGAGGTCGGGCTTGTAGGAGCGCACCTGCTGGGCGGTGACGACGAGATCGAAGTCGATCGGGATGTGACGCCGCGTCTGGCCGAGGAGCTTGTCGTCGATGTTGGAGAGCAGGCCGAGCTTGTACTTCTTGGCCAGCTTCTGCAACTGGATCGGGGTTTCCTTGAAGGGCATCCAGCGCTGCACCGAGTCGGGTAGAAAACCCGAGCGCGAGGTTTCAAGCGGCCAGTCGAGCCGTTTGGCGATCTCCAGGGCGGTGCGCCGCAACACCTCGGCGTACAGCTCGTAGGAGCCTGCCTCGATTTCGCGGGAGATCTCGTGGAAGAGCGCGAGCAGCTCCGCGCGGTCGAGGGTCATGCCATCGCGCTCGGCCTCTTTGGCGAACGCCTCGTAGACGCCGGTCTCCCAATCGATCAGCGTTCCGTACACATCGAATGTGACAAAGGTGACGTTCTTGGGAAGGGGCATCGCGCGGGCATTATGGCCCATAGAGGGGGAGGGGGGAGGGCCGGCCCTCCCCCCTCCCCCTCGGACCCCCTCCCCCTCCCTCTATGGCTGCGCACCCTGCTCCCGCTAAAAGAGAGGCCGCGGAGTCGCGGGCCTCGCTTTTCGGTTAGTGTCCTGCGCCGCTATGGACCTGCTCGAGTATCAGGGCAAGCAGCTGTTTGCCCGCCATGGATTGGCCGTCTCCCCGGGGAAGGTGGTGACGAGCGTTGAGGACGCCGTTGCGGCGGCCGCCGAGGTGGGCTATCCGGTGGTGGTCAAGGCTCAGGTTTTGATCGGTGGACGTGGCAAGGCCGGCGGCGTGAAGCTGGCGGGGGATGAGGCGCAGACGCGTGAGCATGCCGGCAACATCCTTGGGATGGACATTCATGGGCACACCGTGCGCAAGCTTTGGATCGAGCACGCCAGCGACATCGCCAGCGAGTATTACGCTTCGGTGCTGCTTGACCGGCAGGCCAAGCAGCCGCTTGTGATGTTCAGCACCGAGGGGGGCGTGGACATTGAAGAGGTGGCGGAGAAGACCCCTGAGAAGCTGGTGCGCCACCATGTGGACGCGCTTGAGGGGCTTTCACGCGAGGAGGCTGTGCGGATCGCCACCGACGGGCAGGCCGACGGCGACGTGGTCGAGGGCGTCGCCGACGCGCTGGTGGCGCTGTATGAGGTTTGGATCCAGGAGGACGCCACGCTCGCGGAGATCAACCCGCTGATCGTGACACCGGACCGCGTGGTCAAGGCGCTCGACGCGAAGGTGTCGCTGGACGGCAACGCGCTCTACCGCCACCCCGACAACCAGGGGCTGTCCGACGCGGAGAACGAAGATCCGATCGAGCGGCGCGCGAAGGAACAGGGCGTGCAGTATGTGGCGCTCGACGGCGGCATCGGCATCCTCGGCAACGGCGCGGGCCTTGTGATGTCGACGCTCGATGTGGTCGCGCAGGCCGGTGGCAGCCCCGCCAACTTCCTCGACGCGGGCGGCGGCTCGGATGCGGCCAAGATCAAGCAGGCGGTCGAGCTGATTCTCTCCAACGACCGCGTGAAGGCGGTGCTGTTCAACATCTTCGGGGGAATCACCCGCTGCGACGAGGTGGCGAAGGGGCTGATCGCCGCGTTCGAGGAGCTGAAGCCGGTCGTGCCGTTCGTTGTGCGCCTCGATGGCACCAACGACGTCGCCGGGCGCGAGCTGTTGACTCAGGCGGCGCTGCCCAACGTGCACCCCGCCGCGACTATGAACGAGGCCGCGGAGAAGGTCGTGGCGCTAGCGAAGGGGCAAAGCTGATGAGCAATCCGGTGGGCCGGCGGTGCCATCCAAACGCGCCCCTACCACTTCACAAAATGAAGGGTTGGGGTCCAAAAAGTGCACATATAACCCCCGAGCGCTCCGATGCAATCCGGCCGTACGCCCCCGTCGCCGGGGCAGGTGGCTGACGATGTCCGTCCTCGTCGACAAGAGCACCCGCCTTGCGGTGGCCGGGATCACCGGCAAGGAGGGCTCCTTCCACACCCTCAACAACGGCCGCTACGGCACCAACGTGGTGGGCGGGGTAACGCCCGGGAAGGGCGGCCAGGACGTCGAGGGCATCCCCGTGTTCGACAGCTGGGCGGAGGTGATGGCCGCGGAGCAGCCCAACACGGCGATGATCTTCGTGCCGCCGCGGTTTGCGGCCGACGCCATCCTCGAGGCCGCGGCGGCGGGCGTGGCGCTGGTGATCGCGATCACCGAGGGCATCCCCGCGCACGACGAGCTGCGGGTTTACAACACGCTCAAGCGCGACCATCCGAGCACGCGTTTGGTGGGGCCCAACTGCCCCGGGATCCTCTCGCCGGGGAAGGCCAACGTGGGCATCATCCCCGCCTCCTTCTTCAAGGAGGGCAACGTCGGCGTGGTGTCGCGCTCGGGCACGCTGACCTATCAGATCGGCAACGAGATCGCGCGGGCAGGCTTCGGCAACAGCTCGATCGTCGGGATCGGCGGCGATCCGGTGCCGGGGTCGTCGTTCGTGGACATCATCGCGCTGTTCGAGGCCGACCCCGAGACGGAGCTGATCGTGCTGTCGGGCGAGATCGGCGGCTCCGCGGAGGAGGAGGCGGCGCAGTACATCGCCGAGCACGTCACCAAGCCGGTGGTGGCCTACATCGCCGGTTTCACGGCCCCGGCAGGCAAGCAGATGGGCCACGCGGGGGCAATCGTGTCGGGCAGCTCCGGCACCGCGGCCGCCAAGGCGCAGGCGCTGGAGGAGCGGGGAGTGCGCGTGGGACGCACCCCCACCGAGGTCGCCGAGCTTGCTGTGCAGATCCTGCGCGGCTGAGATTTCCCCGATCGCAGATCGCGGCGCATCGAACGATCCGCAACATGCGGCCCAAGACTCGTGTGCCGGCCGGCCGCGCCCGAGTAGGATGGATGGCGGACGCTTCCCCGATACCGATGACCGACACCTTTGCCAATGGACCGAGCGCTTCAGGTGGCGCAGCTCCGGACACGCCCCCGCAAGCCGGTGACGTGACGGGCACGCTGGCGGAGCTGGAGCGCAAGCTGCGCGAGCTGGAGAGCGAGCTGAGCTCCATCGGCAGACGCCGCGAGGTAGTTGGCGCCATACCCCCGGACTCCTCGAGCGCGGCATCGCCCTCCTCGGCGGAGGGGAGGCTGGTGGATGAGGCGATCGAGCCGCCAACCCAGGTGGCGCCGGTCACGTCGATCGTCCCTCCAGCACAGGTTGCCCCTCCGGCGCCCATGGCGCCGTCGGCCGCACGCGCGTCCGCGCCCATCCGTCCCGCCCCCGAGGAGCCCGCCGGAGCCGGGCAGCCGGTGAAGTTCATGAGGCCACAGCGTCCGCGCCCGAGCGAGACGCAGCTGGCGAGCCTGGCGGAGCTGCGGCGCTTCCGCGACCGCCTGGAGCGCTTTGCGCGAGAGCTGGCGGCCGAGTACGACGCGCTGCTGGGCCGCGTGATGTCGGGGCTTACCGCGCCCTCCATTCCGCCTGATCCCCCCACGTCCGCCCAGCTCGCGACAGAACCCACCGCCTCCACCCAACCCGCGGCGGGACCCATCCCGTCCACCCAGCGCGCCACGGAGCCACTCACCTCCACCCAACCCGCGGCGGGACCCATCCCGTCCACCCAGCGCGCCACGGAGCCACTCACCTCCACCCAACCCGCGGCGGAGCCTCCCACGTCCCTGCAACCGACGGGGGAGCCGCTCCCGGTGGCTACTCCCGGGTCGCCGGAGGACGTGCTCTTCGAGGGCCGTGTCGAGCTGGGGGTTGGGCCGTTCTACGACATCGCCTCGCTGAGCGCGTTCGAGCGGGGGCTGGCGAGCCTGCCGTACGTGGTCGAGGCGTCGGTGCGTCGCTTCGAGGCAAGCCACGCTGTGGTGGACGTGCGCCTGGCGGCGCCGGTGGCGCTGGTGCGCGAGCTGCGCCGGACGGTCGAGAGCGACTTCAACGTCCGTGAGGTCGCCGACGGCCGCGTGCTGCTGACCTTCGACGAAGGCTGAGTAAGCTACTCCGCAATGGCGGAATCAACGATCTCCTTCGCCCGCGGCGCACCCTCGCTCGACATCATCGACGTCGATGGCCTGCGCGAGGCGGCGGCACGCGCATTTACAAACGACCCCGCGGGGAGCACCGCGTACGGGACCGCGGTCGGCTATCCGCGGCTGCGAGCGTGGATCGCCGAGCGTCACGGGGTGGCGCCGGAGCACGTGCTGGTCACCAACGGCTCGATGCAGGCGGACGCGTTTCTGTTCGACCACCTGGTGGGAGAGGGCGAGCACGTGGTGGTGGAGCGCCCGACCTACGACCGCACGCTGCTGTCGTTGCGCGAGCGCGGCGCGCACGTGCACCAGGTGGAGCTGCTGCCGGACGGCATCGACATCGACGCGCTGGCGGCGCTGCTGGAGGGGTCGCCCAAGCCTGGCGCCACCGGGCCAAACGGCGGATCGGACGCGGCGGTGCGAGCGAAGCTCGCCCACATCATCCCCAACTTCCAGAACCCCGCCGGCTACACGCTGTCGGTGGCCAAGCGCCACGCGCTACTGGAGCTGGCGGCCAAGCACGAATTCACAGTGTTCGAGGACGACCCCTACGTCGATCTGCGCTTCAGCGGCGAGGGACGCCCGACGATGCTCTCGCTCGACCCCGAGCGCGTGGTGTATGCCTCCTCCTTCTCCAAGACCGTGTGCCCCGGCATCCGCGTCGGCTATCTGGTCGGGCAGCCCGACCTGATCGCGGCAATCGCACGGCTGGCGACCAACACCTACATCTCGCCCAACATGGTGGCGCAGTCGATCGTGTACGAGTTCTGCGCCACCGGCGCGTTGGAGCGCTCGATCGAGACGGTCAGGACCGCGCTTGCCAAGCGCGTGCTCACACTCAAGGTGGCGCTGCATCGCGAGCTGCCGGAGGCCGAGTTCGTCACTCCCGAGGGCGGCTACTTCATGTGGGTGACGCTGCCCGAGGGCACCGACGTGGCCGCTCTGCACAGGGCCGCGGGCGAGCTGGGGGTGGTGTTCGTGAAGGGCACCGACTTCCTGCTGGAGGGCGGCGAGAACACGCTGCGCCTCGCCTACTCGGGCGTCACGCCGGAGGAGATCGAAGAGGGCGTCGCGCGGCTGGCCGCGGCCTACCGCTCGCTGCCTGCGGCTGTGTAGCCCCCGCAAACTCACCCGGCCAAGGCGGGCGGGCGAACCGGGTCTACTTCGCCGTCCTCTCCCTTTCGGGACCGGATCCGCCCCTTACCGCAGCGTTGGCCAGCCGCTCGGCAACCTACCTCCCGTACCGCTGCTGGCCCAACACCAATTGCTCGGGCAGCGCCGTGCGCGGCGGCGGCGAGGGGTCGGCGGCGACCGAGACGGTCTCGGCAACCGACGGGGTTAGCGTGCAGCGACGGCCGTCTGCCGTCTCCACGACGACCTCGCGGCGGTCGTGGGCGGCGAGCGTGCCCCGCAGGCCGGGCTCGATCCCGGAGTCCTTGAGGTAGCGAAGCAGGTCCTCGGCCTCGTTCTCGAAGCGCAGCACCCGCACCGTGGCGCCGACCTCGACGTCGGCGAGCGGCACACCGCTCTCGCGGGCGCCGGCGACGATCGGGTGGCCGTGGGGGCAGGTGGTGGCGTCGCCGATCGCGGCCAGCATCCGCTGTTCGAGCACCGGGGACATCGCGTGCTCGAGGCGCTCGGCCTCCTCGTGCACCTCATCCCAGGGGATCCCCAGCACATCGGTGAGGAAGCGCTCGATCAGGCGGTGGCGGCGCACGATGCTCTCGGCCTGGGCGGCGCCGTCGTCGGTGAAGGCGATCGCGCGGCTCTGCCCGCGGACGATGTAGCCGTCGCGTTCCAGACGCCCCACCATCTCGTGGACGGTGGGCGCGGATAGCTGCATCGCCCGCGCGACGTTGGCGCCGGTCATCGGCAGGCCGGCCTCCTGCAGCCAGAAGAGGATCTGCAGGTACTCCTCCTCCCCCACGGTTGCGCTGTCGGTGCTCATCCCAGGGTCGATGCTAGTGGACGGTCGCTACTGAAGCTGGTCGAATGTGCACTGGCGCGGGTCCTTGTCCTCGCGCCAGCGCCGCAGCTTGGCGCCGTGGCGGATGCGCCCGGCGGAGACGTGGTCGAAGTCGATCTCGAGCACCAGCTCGGGGCGCAGTGCCACCCACTCGAGGTTGCGCCCCGCGCTCCAGCGGGAAGGGTCGGCGGTGCCGCGCTCGCCCGTCTCGTACGGCGCGAGGAAGCCGACGAGGCGTCGCTTCTCGGCGGCGGTGAGACCGGAGCAGTGACCGACGACGCGCAACTGCTCGCCGTCGTAAAGCCCGAGGATCAGCGCGCCCACCGTGTCGGGCTCCTTGCCCGGGCGCCACCCCACCACGACGGCGTCGATCGTGCGGGTGCGCTTGACCTTGAACATCCCCCGGCGCTCCCCCGGTCGGTAGGGGGCAGCGCGCTCCTTGGCCATCGCGCCCTCGGCATCCCGCAGCCAGCGCTCGGCCTCGCCGACGGTGTCGGCGGTGGGCATCAGCTCGATCGGGGCGCCCTCAAACCGAGGTTCGGCCAGCAGCTCCTCGAGTGCTGTGCGGCGCGCGCTGAGCGGCTGCTCCAGCAGGGAGTCGTCGTCGCGAGCGAGCAGGTCGAAGGCGACATACACCGCTGGGGTCTCGCGCGAGAGCAGCTCGATGCGCGAGGTGGCGGGATGGATGCGCTGGCCGAGCGCGTCGAAATCCTCGCGCCCGGACCAAAGACGAGGGGCCCGGCTCGCCGACCTCCGGTCGGCTGCGCCACCCTCTGGGGCGCCACGCAGCACGATCTCCCCGTCGAGCACGTAATGCCCGGGCGGAAAGCGCAACTCTGGGAAGTAACGCCCGAGCGGGCGGCCGTTGCGCGACTGCAGGAATGTCTCCTCGCCATCGACAAACGCAAGGCAGCGGAAGCCGTCGAGCTTGACCTCGTATACATACATCTCGCCCTTGGGCAGCGCCTTGCGCGAGAGCGCCAGCTGCGGCTGCAGCGGGGGGATGAGGGGGAGGGTCATGGCGTCTCACGCGCCCGCGAAGGCTGCACCCGCCGCGGCTCGCCGCGCTGCTTGCGAAAGTGCGGCGGCCAGGGGGCGTCGCCGAGTCCCTCACGCTCGTCGCGGTCGGCCAGCTCCAGCAGCGAGTCGAGCGGGCCGGGGTGGCGGTCGATCTCGGCCGCGGGGTCGCCCCGCTTGCGCAGGCGTGCGGGGACGGTATCCAGGCGCAGCTCCCCGGGCTCCACGTCGGCGACCTCGTCCCACTCCAGCGGACAGGAGACGCGCGCGTCAGCGACGGCGCGCACCGAGTAGGCGGAGGCGACGGTGCGGTCGCGGGCGTTCTGGTTGTAGTCGATGAACACGCCTTCGCGCTGCTCCTTCCACCAGCGGGACGTGGCGCGGCCGGGCAGGCGCCGCTCGACCTCGCGCGCGAGCGCGAGGGCCGCGCGGCGCACCTCGTGGAAGTCGCGCTCCGGGGGGATCCTCACGAACACGTGCATCCCGCGCGAGCCCGAGGTCTTGGGGAAGCCGCGCAGCCGGTGCTCCTCGAGCACCTCGCGCACCACCAGCGCCACTTCGCGCACCTGCGCGAAGGGGATGTCGGGCTGTGGGTCCAGGTCGATGCGCAGCTCGTCGGGGTGGTCGGCGTCGGCCCGGCGCACCGGCCACGGGTTCCAGTCGATCACGCCCAGGTTGGCGCCCCACACGAGGTGGGCGGCGTCGTTGACCACCAGCTCGCGGGCGGTGCGCCCGCTGGGGAACTCGACGACAGTGGTCTGCAGCCATTCGGGGGCGTGGTCGGGGACGCGCTTCTGAAAGAAGGGTTTGCCCTGCACGCCGTCCACCCAGCGCTTCATCACGGTGGGCCGCTCGCGCAGATGCACGAGCACCGCCTCGGCGCACTCGACGTAATAGCCGATCAGATCGAGCTTGGTGAAACCGGGCTCGGGAAAGTAAAGCTTGGAGGGGCTGGAGACCCGCAACTGCAGCCCCGCCGCCTCGATCGTGACGTACTCCTTCTCCTCAGCCATGCCTGTAAGGATGCCGAACCGTGATCCCGCATACCGTGCTGATCGCCGTGGAGCCCTTCGGCGAAGGGTTGAGTGCCGCGCGGGCGGGAGCCGCAATCGGGCGAGGGCTGCAGGCGGGCGACCCCTCGCTGGGGGTCGATCTGTGCCCGATCGAACCCACCGTGCCGGCAGACTTCGACACCCGGATGCGCGCGGCGCGGGCCGTGGTGGTGGGCGCGACGCGGCTGGACGAGAACACACTGCTGGGAAGCGCGACCTTCGAGATCGCCACGCGCGCCCGTCAGGCGGGAGTGCCGGCGTATGCGGTGGCAGGCGAGAACGCGCTGAGCCTCTTCGACGCGAGGATCCTCGACCTGCAAGTCATCCTCCAGGCACGCGACACGCGGGCGCTGCGCAGGGCGGGCGAAAAGCTGGCGGGGCTGGTCTGACTGAAAGAGGGGCCCGACCGAAGCCGGGGGACACTCGCCTTCGGCGAGCATCCCCGTTTCGGCCAGCCAGCCTCTGGCCGACTGCGCCACGCTCCAGGGAGCTCAAAGGAAGCACTGCCCCTCACCGCGGTAGGTCGGGACCACCTCAGCGATGCGATCGCCCCCGATCAGGTGGAGACGGTCGAAACGCTCGCACAGCTCACCGGCCTTGGCGTGGCGCATCCAGACGCGGTCGCCGACCGCGAGCGCGCCGGCGGGGGCGCCGAGCAGCGGGGTCTGCACCTCCCCGGCCCCCTCCTGGCGATCGAGGCGCAGGCCGGCGGGCAGGTGAGGCCGCGGCAGGCGTGCGCGATCGGCGGGACCGGAGGCGAGGTAGCCGCCACCGAGCGCGGTGGCCACGCCAGGTCCCGGGCGGCGCACGATCGGCAGCGCAAACAGCGCGGCAGGACGGGGAGAGAAGGCGCGGTAGGCGTCAAACAGCCCCGGCCCGTACAGCCCCGAGCCGGCGGCGAGCTCGGTGACCGCGGCCTCGCGCGCTGTGCCTTCGAGGCTGCCCGTGCCACCGCCGTTGACGAGCTCCAACGGGGCGACGGCACGCACGGCCGCCACCGCGGCGGCGCGGCGCGCGGCGAGCTCGCCAGCGGAGAGCGACTGCAGCCGGCGCACCACACCCGCCCGCAGCCGAGCGGCGGCTCCCGGCCCGGTCGGGGCATCGCCGAGCCCGGCGATCTGGGCCTCGTAGGCCATCATCCCGACCAGCTCCACACCCTCGCGGGCGACGATCGCGCGGGCCAGCGCGGCCGCCTGCGCGGCGGTGTGCACGGGGGAGCGCTTGGCGCCGATGCGCACCCGCCCGCCCAGCAGCCACAGCCCCGCGTCGAGCTCCAGACAGACGCGCACGGGCGCGGCGCGGGGACCCGTGGCGGCGTCGAGCAGGTCCAGCTGGGCGAGCGAATCGACCATGATCGAAACGCGCGACGCGGGCCGCTCGGCGGTAAGCCGCGCCAGCTCACGCAGCGCCTGGCGATCGGCGGTTGGGTAGGCGACGAGAACATCCTCAAATCCACGCGCGGCAAGCCACAGCGCCTCGGGCAGGGTGTAGGCGAGCGTCCCGCAAAAGCCCGGCCGCGCGAGCACCCGCTCCTGCAGCGCGCGGCAGCGCACCGACTTGCTGGCGAGCCGGATCGGCTTGGGTGCGGCGCGGCGTTCCATGTCGGCGGCGTTGGCCCAGAACGCGTCGAGGTCGACAATCGCAAACGGAGGATCGAGTGAGGCGGTGGCCCGTTCGAGCCGATCGAGCGCATCACCCATCGAGCGGCCCAAGCACGCGGTCGGTGTAGGCGTTGGCGAAGCGCCCCCCAGGATCCAGCCGTCGGCGCACCGCCTGGAAGCGCTCCCACTCGGGGTAGCGCTCGCGCAGCGTGGCGGCGCTCTGGAAGTGGCGCTTACCCCAATGCGGTCGGCCCCCGAGCTCGTCCATGATCGCCTCCACGGCGCGGAAGTAGGGCTCCCACTCCATCCCCTCGAACATGTGCACCGCCACATACCCACTGTCGCGCCCGGTGGCGGTCGAGAGCAGCGCGTCGTCGGCCGCCACCGTGCGCACCTCGATCGGGAAGGGCACAGCGAGGGAGGGCGGCCCCTCCACCAGCTTCAGCACGCGGCGCACCGCCTCCACCGTGTGCTCGCGCGGAAGCGCATACTCCATCTCAGTGAAGCGCACCAGCCGGGGGCTGGCGAAGATCCGGTCGGAGCGGTCGACGCGGCGGCTGGCGCCCGCGAGGCGTGTGACCAGCCGGTTGACGCGCGGGATCTGAGCCGGCATCCGCCGGGCGAGACGGCAGAACAGCCCGAAGGTGTGGTTGGTGAGCAGCACGTCGTTGGCGTAGGCGCCCGCCCGCCCGCGCGGCCGAGCTGGCTCCTCGGTGCGGTTGTTGGTGCGCGTCAGCGCGGTGTCGGCGTACGGGAAGACGAAGAACTCGAAGTGATCGTTGGCGAGCGCCAGCTCCTCGAAGCGCTCCAGCGTCTCCTCCAGCGGCGCGGGGGCGTCGAGGCCGCGCAGGTTAAAGGCCGGCACGCAGCGCAGCGTCACCTCGGCCACCACGCCGAGCGCGCCCAGCCCCACGCGCGCGGCGCGCAGCAGCTCGGGATCGTCCTGCTCGGAGCAGTGCAGCGTGGAGCCGTCGGCGAGCACCAGCGTAAGCGCCGCCACCTGCGAGGGGATGTTGCGCAGCCGCGCGCCGGTGCCGTGCGTGGCGGTGGAGATCGCGCCGGCGATGCTCTGCACGTCGATGTCGCCGAGGTTCTCCAGCGCCAGGCCGATCGCCGCGAGGCGGGCGTTGAGCGCGTGGATCGTGATCCCCCCCTGCACCCGCACCAGGCCGCTTGAGCGATCGACCTCCAGCAGCCGGTTCATACGGTCCAGCCGCAACAGGCGCCCGTCGGTCAGCGCGATGTCGCTGAAGGAGTGCCCCGCGCCCACGACCCGTACGCGCTGATCGTGCGCGGCGGCCCGCTCCAGCGCCGCGGCGATCTCGGCGATCGAGGAGGGCCGCTCGATCGCCGCGGGCGCGCAACGCTGGTCGCCGGCCCAGTTCTGCCACTCCGGGACACCGGCGCCCGGCGCCGTCATGCTCGACTCCGATCGCCAGCGCTTGCAATAGGCTCGCTCACCGATGAATGAGCCTACCCCCACGCCAGGGCCGGCGCCAGGGACAGCGGCTGCAGCCACACGCGCTCCCCGCTCGCGCTCGCTGCCAACGCCCGGCGCCAGGCGCGCGACGGTGATCGGGGCCGGCTCGTTCGGCACCGCGCTCGCGGTGCTGCTGGCGCGCGGCGGCCTGCGCACGACGCTGCAAACCCGCACCGCCGAGCAGGCCCGGGCACTGGAGGAGCAGCGCGAGAACCGCACCTACCTGGCGGGGGTAGAGCTGCCCGCGCAGTTGCGCATCGAGCCCGCCGCCGCGGGCGTGGCGCGTGCTGACTACGTGTTTCTGGCGGTGCCCTCGCAGCAGCTCGGGCCGGTCGTGGCTGGGCTGCGCGAGGCCGGCCTGGGACGGCGCACAGGGATCGTGTCGGTCGCCAAGGGCCTCGTCCCGCCGGATGGCGCGCCGCCGACCACCATCCTCGAGGCGGCGTTTGGCGCCGAGCGCGTGGCCTGCCTGGGTGGCCCGGCGCACGCACAGGAGATGGTGCACGCCGGCGCGGGGCTGGTGGCGGCCTCCCGCGACGAGGAGCTGACGCGCGCGCTCGCGCAGGTCTTCACCCGCGCGGGGGTGGTGTGCGAGCGCTCGGACGACCCGCTCGGGGTGGAGCTCGCGGGGGCCGCCAAGAACGCCGCGGCGCTCGCCGCCGGCGCCACCGAAGCGCAGGGCCTCAACGCCGCGGGGGCGGCGGCGGGGCACATCTTCGCGGAGGTGTGGCGCTACGCGGAGACCCTGGGAGCGCGGCCGGAGTCGATGATCGGCCTAGCCGGCACCGGCGATCTGGTGGCCACCGCGCTCGCCCCTGAGAGCCGCAACCGCCGCGCGGGCGAGTTGCTCGCGGCGGGCGTGCCAGCCGCGGAGATCCCGGCCCGCATCGGCCAGGCGGTGGAGGCGCTCGAGTCGGTGCCGCTGCTGGCGCTTGCGCTGGAACGCGCGGGCGGGCAGGCTCCGGGTGGGCGTGACGAGCAGACGCAAGGCGAGTGGGCGCTGGGTGAGCCGGTATGGGGCGAGCAGGAACCGGGGGGGCGGGCACCGATAACCAGCGCCCTCGGCCGCCTGATCTCTGGGGAGCTGCCGCTGCCTGAGTGGGTAGCGCTCGTGCGCGCCACCGTCCCCCCGCCAGCTCGCTGGCGCCGGCGTCCCCAACCGGGCTTCTGGCGGCGGCTGTGGCGCAGAATATACGATCATAAATACACGTCCTGACTTCCCAAAGGAGGCACACCGCTCATGCCACCAGCAGACAAACCGAGGGCTACGGAGGCGAGCGCGGGAGAGCCCCCCCATGGCCTGAGGTTCGATCCGGACGAGTTCGCCGAGCAGGAACTCCGCCGCGAAAAGATCATGAAAATGCAGGACACCATCCGCCCCGGCCGAACCATCCCGGTCGCGATCCGCTTCGACAAATTCACGCTCCGGCGGTTGAAGACGCTCGCCACGCTCCACAACACCGGCTACCAGACGCTGCTGAAGGCGTTCGTCCTCGAACGGCTTTACGAGGAGGAGAAGCGCGCGGGGATCATCGAGTCGTGAGCGTGCTCACGACGGCCTCGTAGACGCCCGCCCCATTCGCCGCCTCGCACACGCGCACGTTCGCGTACCGCGCGATCGCCTCCGTGATCGTCGGGTCGCGCAGGCGGGCGTTCGCCACCAGCCAGAAGGTCTGCACGTACGGCGCGCACGCCATGTCCTCGCGCGAGTCCCCCACCGCGAAGGTCTCCTCGCGGGCATACCCCCGCGCGCGCTGGTGGAACGCCACCGCCCCCGCCTTCGACGCCCCCGCCGGCACGAGGTGGTAGCCGCGCACCTGCTCCAGCCCCGCCTGCGCCGCCGAGCGCGTGCTCACCGCGCCGTTGTCCACCAGTCGCAGGCCCTCGTACCCGTGCTCCGCCAGCACCCTGTCGGCCTCGCCCGCGTCCACGAGGCCGCGAAACAGGTGTGACACTTCGCGATCGGTGTGCCACGGGTCGTGGTGCTCCAGGCGCTCCCCGTAGTGCTCCAGCAGCAGCGCCGGCGCCCCCGAACGCTCAATCTGCTGGGCGATCGTCAGTTCGCCGGGCTGCATGTTGCCGGTCAGCCAGTGCTCCTCGCCGTCGATGACGACACATGCCCCCGCCTCGTAGATGTACGAGCTCCCCCGAGCAGCCGCGCATCCTCCGCGAGCTGCGCCTTGCGCCGGCCCGACATCAACACCACCTCCACGCCCGCGCGCAAACACGCCTGCACCGCCCGCACACCGTCCAGCGCCACCGACCCCTCGCCGTCGTGCAACAGCGACGCGCCTTTCCCCAGCAGCGTGCCGTCGAGGTCGAGGTACAGGCAGCGGACGTTCACGTCACGCCCACGCTCGCCAGCGGCGGGCGCTCCAACGGCGGCTCCGGCTCGCCCTCAACCTCCGCCAGCCGTCCTTCGCGCTGCAGCCGTCGTGCGATCGTCGCCAGCACCGTGGTCGCCATCGCCGTCAGCTCCCGCAGCGGCTGGTGGCGGTTGCGGTGCACCTCCAGATCCACCTGCGCGATGCCCTCCATACCAACCTCCCGCCACGCGTCGATCAGCATCGCGATCTCCACCCCGTACCCGGTCGCGAACGGCAGCCGCTCCAGCAGACCCCTGCGCGCCGCCACCTCGCCGGCGAGCGGTTGGCGCACGGCCGCCAGCGGCGGATAGAACAGCGCCAGCGCAGGGCGCGCCGTCAGGTGGTTGACGCGCCCCCCGCCCTCCGGCAGCGAGACGCCGCCCTGCTCGAACGGGCGCCGGTAGAACCCCTTCACGAACTCCACGCCAGGCTCGCACACCAGCGGCCCCAACAGCCCGGTGGCGAAGTGCGCCGAGAACTCCTCGCTGTCGCCGTCCACGAAGCACACCAGCTCGCCCTCCAGCACGCTCAGCGCCCGCCACATCGC
The DNA here is from genome assembly GCA_963833205.1 of uncultured Solirubrobacterales bacterium. Taxonomy (GTDB): domain Bacteria; phylum Actinomycetota; class Thermoleophilia; order Solirubrobacterales; family Solirubrobacteraceae; genus Palsa-744. The sequence continues at coordinate 367,012 of CAWHWZ010000006.1, forward strand.
GTCGCCCTTGCCCAGCACCTGCCCGCAGTGCGGCATCAGCTCCGCCTCCTGGCGCACCGTCGCTCCCGCCGCCCGCGCCACCGCCGCCGTGCCGTCCGCCGAGGCGCCGTCCACAACCATCACCTCGTCGATCGCCCCCGCGTTCCTCAGCTTCAGCAGCTCCCCCACCACTCTCCCCACCGTCCCCGCGCACTCCTTCGCCGGCACGCACACCGACACGCTCGCGGTGCGCTCGCGCGCGATTCGCTCCGCCGAGTAGCGCGAATGGTGGTAGCTGCGCATCGGCTCTACTATCGCAACCGGTGGCGATAGAGCGCACGATCGAGCCGTGGAGCGCCCTGTTGGAGGACGGTCGCGCCGACGGGCGGCTCGTGCGCGGAGCCTCCGAAGGGCCCACCGCCGCCACCCTGGTGGACGTCCCCGCCGCCCTGCACCCCGACGTGCTCGCGGCGCTGCAACGGAGCGGGATCGAGCGGCTCTACTCCCATCAGGCGCAGGCGCTGCAGGCCGCCTGGGAGGGGCCTCTGATCGTCACCACCGGCACCGCCTCCGGCAAGTCGCTGTGCTTCAACCTCCCCACCCTGGAGGTGCTCTGCCGCGACGCCCACGCGCGCGCGCTCTACCTCTACCCCACCAAGGCGCTCGCGCAGGACCAGGCGCGCGCGCTGGCCCGCTTCGGCCTCGGCGATCGCCTGCGGCCCGCGATCTACGACGGCGACACCCCCCGCGAGGCGCGCACGCAGATTCGCCGCCGGGCGGGCGTCGTGCTCACCAACCCCGACATGCTCCACCTCGGGATCCTCCCCCACCACGAAGCGTGGGCCAACTTCTTCGCCAACCTCGCCATCGTCGTGATCGACGAGGCCCACGTCTACCGCGGCGTGTTCGGCTCCCACGTCGCCAACGTGATGCGCCGCCTGCGCCGCATCGCCGCCGCCTACGGCACCGCGCCACGCTTCCTGCTCGCCTCCGCCACGATCGCCAACCCGCGCGAGCTCGCCGAGCGGCTCACCGGCCTGGAGGGGATCGGGTTGATCGACGAGGACGGCGCCCCCGCGCCGCAACGGCAGATCGCGATCTGGAATCCGCCGCTCACCGACGCTTCGCTCGGGGCGCGCCGCTCCGCGCTCGGGGAGGCCGCCGAGCTGCTCGCGCGGCTGGTGCGCGACGGCGCCCGTGCGATCTGCTTCATGAAGTCGCGCAAGGGCGTCGAGCTGCTTTCCCGGCTCGTGCGAGAGGAGCTCGAGCGCGACGCCGATCTACCGAGGGGGCGCGGGGGATCGGGCGCGGACAAGGAGAGCCTCGCGGACCTCGTGGTCCCCTACCGCGCCGGCTACACCCCCCAGCAACGGCGCGACCTGGAGGGCCGCCTGATGCGCGGCGAGCTGCGCGCGGTGATCACCACCGATGCGCTGGAGCTGGGGATCGACATCGGCGAGCTCGACGCCGCGGTGGTCGTCACCTTCCCCGGCACCGTCGCCTCGCTGCGCCAGATGTGGGGGCGCGCCGGGCGGCGCGGGCGGGGTCTCGCGGTGTACATCGCCGGCGATGACGCGCTCGACCAGTTCTTCTGCCGCCACCCCGACGAGTTCCTGGAGCGGCCCGTCGAGGCCGCGATCCTCGACCACGAGAACCCCCAGATCCACCTCGCCCACCTGCTGTGCGCCGCCTTCGAGGGTCCCCTCTCCAGCGATGACGCCGAGATCCTCGGGCCGCGCTGGGAGGCCTACGCGGAGATGCTGCTCCACCGCGGGCAGCTGCGCCGGCGCCGCGGCAGCGCCGCCTACGTCCCCCGCAACTCCGCCGACTACCCCGCCGCGGCGGTCTCGCTGCGCTCCGCCTCACTCGACAGCTTCGCGATCGTCGACACCACCTCGGGGGAGATGCTGGGCACGACTGAGGCGGCGCGCGCTTTCTCCACCGTCCACCAGGGCGCGATCTACCTGCACCTGGGGCGCTCCTACGAAGTGTGCGAGCTCGATCTGGAGCGCCGCCGGGCACTTGTGGCGCCATTCGACGGCGGTTGGTACACGCAGCCCAAGCGCGACACCTCCACGACAATCGAGAGTACGCTCGACAGCCGCGAGATACTCGGCGTGAAGCTGTTCTTCGGAGAGGTCTCAGTCACCGACACCGTGCTCGCCTACCAGCGCCGCCGCCTCCTCGACCACGCGCAGATCGACCTCGTCGCGCTCGACTTGCCCGAAACCTCCTTCTCCACGCAGGCGCTGTGGTTCGAGGTCAACCCCGATGCGCTCGCTGCCTGCGTGCCCCAGCGCGGGATGGCGGTCGGCGACGACGACGAAGCGGCGCAGGAGACGGTGCTCGGCACCCTGCACGCCGCCGAGCACGCCCAGATCGCCGTGCTGCCGCTGATCGCCATGTGCGACCGCTGGGACATCGGCGGGCTCTCCACCAATCTCCACCCCCAGACGGGGCTGCCCACGATCTTCATCTACGACGGCCACCCCGGCGGCGTCGGGCTCACACGCGCCGCCTTCCTGCGCTTCGATGAGCTCTGTCGCGACGCCCACCGTCTGATCGCGGAGTGCCCCTGCCGGGCAGGATGCCCCTCGTGCGTGCAGTCGCCCAAGTGCGGCAACCTCAACGAACCGCTCGCCAAGGGCGGCGCGCGGCGGTTGCTGGAGGGGATGCTCGCGGTGCGGGCCGCAACCTGATGGGGGAATCGAGGAGGTGGGGATGTCTAAATAAGCACCCCACCACTTCACAAAATGAAGGGTTGGGCCTGAAAAAGAACATGCGAGTCGCACAGGCCCACCAGTCACAATGGGCAGCGCGTGTCCACTGGCGTCCCTGGCAAGAGAGCGATCGTCGGCCTCGCCGCGTTGTTGGCGCTGGCGGTTGCGGCGCCCACCAGCAGCGCCGGCCTCGACGGTCCCCGTGGCGCCAGTCCCAAGGTCCCCGTTGGCCGCGCCAGCCAGGTCGAACTCGGGGGAGGCCCCGGCGGGCGCGTGGAGCTCGCCGACTGGACGCTTGCCCGCGACCCGCAGAACATCGGCCAGCTGCAGGGATGGCCCACCGGGAACTTCGGCGGCCCACCGGTGAGCGTCCCCAACGTGGTCAACCCCGCGCCGATCAAAGGCCGGCGGGCGGTCCCCGGCTTTGCGGGCTCGGTCGCGTGGTACCGCACCACCATCACCGCCCCCTCCGCGGGCACCTACGCGGTGGAATTTCAATCGGCCAACTACCTCGCCGAAGCGTGGATCGACGGCCGCCCGCTGGGCTCTCACGTCGGCTTCTACCTGCCCTTTGAATTCCGCGACGCGCTGGCACCCGGCCTGCACACGCTGGTGGTGCGCGTCGACTGGCGCGACCCTCTGCTGCAACTCCACGAAGGCTTCTACCGCCCGTGGTTCAACTTCGGCGGCCTCAACGGCGCGGTCAGCGTGCGCGAGCTCACCGCCAGCGAACTCTCCGACCCCACCATTCAGACGACGCTCACGCCGGACGCGCCGACCGCGACACAGGCGACCGTGCAGCTCGGTGTGGCGGTGCACAACAGCGGGCCGGCCCGCACGCTCGCCCCCGAAGGCACGCTCAGCCGCCCCGGGCAGACGATCCCCGTCACCTTCACCCCGCAGCCGGTCGGCGCCGAACAGACGGTGACGATGACCGCCACCGTCACCGTGCCCACGCCAGCGCTGTGGGCACCCGGGAGCCCCAACCTCTACGAACTGACGCTCTCCATCCCCGGCGAGAGCAGCTACAGCGCGCACGTCGGTCTGCGCCAGCTCACCTGGGCGGCGGGCAAGATGTACCTCAACGGGCAGCCCCTGGAGCTGCACGGCGCCTCCCTCCAGTTCGAAGCGCCCGGCCACGGCGACGCGCTCGGCCCCGCCGAAGAGGACACACTAGTGCAGGAGCTGCAGGCGATCGGCGCCAACGCCGCCCGCACCCAGCACCCGCTGCCCGCCACCATGCTCGAACGCCTCGACGCCGCCGGCATCCTCGTGTGGCAGGGCGTCGGCCCGGTCGACCCCTCCGGCGACTGGACCGGGCGCACCCCGACGCTCGCCGAACGGGCGCGCGAAGACGTGCGCGCCACCGTGCAGGCCGACCAGCTGCACCCCTCGATCATCGCCTGGAACCTCACCAACGAGATGGGCGGCAACGGCCACCCCGGCGGGCAGGCGCAGTACGTCGAAGCGATGTCCGCATGGCTGCACGCCTACGACCCGGGGCGGATGGTCGCCGTGGACGTGTGGGGCGAGCACCCCCCACGCCACGGCGCCGGCCCCCTGTACGGCGACGTCGACGCGGTCTCCGAGACCGACTACTCCGGCTGGTACGAGGGCCTCCGCGAGAAGCCCGCCAAGCTGCGCCGGCTGATCGAGCGCCGTCTCGCCGCGATGAACGCCACCTTTGCCGGCAAAGTCCAGATCATCAGCGAGTTCGGCGCCGAAGGCAACGCCCTCAACCGGCCCGGGCGCCCCGGCGGCTACGCCTTCCAAACGCGCCTGCTGACCCAGCACATCCGCCTCTACGAGGCCGACCCGTCGCTCAGCGGGATGCTCGTCTGGGTGCTGCGCGACTTCGCGCTCACCCCCACCTACCGCGGCGGGTCAGTGCTCACCGAGGACCGTCACATCAAGCCGATCGAAGGCATCCTCGGCAAGGGCCTGTTCGACTACGCCGGCCGGCCCAAGCCAGCCGAGCGGGCTGTGGCGCGGCTGTTCAAGGCGCTGCCGGCGGTCTGAGGGTTCCTACCGGTTCCCCCGCGCGATCTTGCTCAGGTCGATCGTGGAGTCGTACAGCTTGGCGTCGACTCCCTCCTCCAGCGCGACCTCCCGCAGCGGACGCCCGGAGGCGGTGGCCTTGCTGACGATCGCGGCGCCCTTGTCGTAGCCGATCGCGCCGTTGAGCGCGGTGGCGACGGCGAGCGTGCCTCCGGCCGACGCCGCGACGCCGGCCTTGTTGACCTGGATGCCATCGACGCACTTCTCCGCCAGCGCGCGTGTGGCCGAGGACAGCAGGCGCAGCGACTGCAGCAGGTTGCGAGCGATCAGCGGGATGCGGACGTTGAGCTCGAACTGGCCCTGCATACCACCGACGGTGACGGCGGTGTCGTTGCCGATCACCTGTGCGCACACCTGCAGCACAACCTCGGGCATGACGGGGTTGACCTTGCCGGGCATGATCGAGGAGCCCTTCTGCAGCTCGGGCAGGAAGATCTCGCCAATGCCGGTGCGCGGGCCGGAGCCCATCAGCGCGAGGTCGTTGGCGATCTTGGTGAGCGAGACGGCGATCACCTTCAGGGCGCCAGAGAGCTCGACAAGCGCATCGCGGTTGGCCTGCGCCTCGAACGGATCGAGCGGCGGCGCTATCTGCCTGAGGCCGGAGTCCTTCTTCAGGCGCGCGCGCACCTTCTCCGCAAAGCGTGGGTGAGTGTTGAGACCTGTACCTGTAGCCGTGCCACCGAGCGGGATCTGCCCGACGTGGATGAGCGCCGCCTGGACGCGCTCCTGCGCAAGGGCCATCTGCGCTGCATAACCCGCAAACTCCTGACCGAGGGTGACGGGAACCGCGTCCATCAGGTGCGTGCGCCCAGCCTTGACTACGTTCTGGAAGCTCCTGGCCTTCTTGGCGAACGAGCGCTCCAGCTGCTTGAGCGCGGGCAGCAGCTCGTTCTGAGCGACGTCCAGCGCAGCCAGGTGCACGGCGGAAGGGAACACGTCGTTGGAGGACTGGCCCATGTTGACGTGGTCGTTGGCGTGCACCGCGCGGGCGGGATCCTTTTCTGTCGCCAACGCGGCAAGCACCTCGTTGGCGTTCATGTTGGTGGAGGTGCCCGAGCCAGTCTGGAAGACGTCGATCGGGAACTGCTCGTCGTGCTTGCCGGCGGCGATCTCCCTGGCGGCTTTCTCGATCCGCGCGGCGCGGCGCTTGTCGAGCAGCCCCAGCTCGCCGTTGACGGCGGCGGCGGCGCCCTTGATGCGGGCCAGCCAGTGGACCACCGACACGGGCACGGTCTCGCCGGAAATGGGGAAGTTCTCGACGGCCTTGGCGGTCTCCCCGCCCCACAACTGTTTGTCTGCCATTGGGTCTCCTTGATCGAGGCTCGCGACGAACCCTATCTGCCAAAGGAAGGCTCTACTCGCCAGCCCGGCGGCCGGCCGTGCCACCCTCTAGCCGCAAAACGCCACCAGCTCCCGCGCGAGGCCCACCGGGTCGTCGTAGGCGAGCAGGAACCCGGTCCCGCTCAGCACCCGCAGCTGCGCGTCGGGGAGCAGCCGCAGCGTCTCTTCGGCCCCGGCGAGCGGGTACAGGCGGTCGCTGTCGGCCCACAGCAGCAGCACCGGCATCCGCATTCGCGGGTAGAGCTCGAGCAGCTGCGTCTGTGGCCCGCGCGGCCAGCGGCGCGCGAACTTCGCCCACGAGCGCGCGAGGCTGGGGTTGCCGGGAACGTCGGCGAAGGCGTGGCGCACCAGGTCGCGCGCGGCCGGCTCTCCGCGCGCGGAAAGCCGCGGCCCCAGCGAGGGGGAGAGCACCAGCGGCGCAGCGTGGGTCAGCACGCGATCGGCGCCGGGCAGGGCACCGGCGCGGGCGGCCACCCGCCACGTGGCGCGCAGCCGGGCGTGCTCTTCGGGGCGGTGCAGTCGGTTGGGCATCAGCACCACGCGCCCAGGGGTGAGACCGCCGCTTTCGATCGCGCGCAGCAGGATCTCGGCGCCGATGTCGTGCCCGGCGATCAGCGGCCGTGGCCCCAGCACGTCGGCGGCGAAACCACACAGCACCTCGGCATACCAGTCGATCGTGTAGGGGTGGCGCGGGCGGTCCTCGGAGTCGCCGTGCAGCGGCAGATCAGGGAGCACCACGCGGAAGCGCTCCGACAGCCGCCGCGCCACCGGCTCCCACTCCATGTGCGAGAGCATCGCGGAGTGCAGCAGCGCCAGCGGCGGGCCGGCGCCGAGCTCGCGGTAGGCCACCCGGGCGCCGTCGGGGTGGTGGTAGAGGCGCAGCCTCACTCGGATGTGCGGTCGCGGTGGCCGGGCACCATTGCATCGTAGGCGTGAGCGCTCCCCTCAACCGCGCCACTGCCCCCACCACTTGACGGTCGCCGCGAGGCCGTCGGCGAGCGAGATTTGCGGGCGATAGCCGACCTCCTCGCGCAGCCGCGCGATGTCGGCCACCAACCGGCGTGGCTCGCCGGGGCGCATCGGCAACGATCCGCGGCGAACCAGCTCGGGGCGCCCGAGAAGCTGCACGATCCGGTCCACGACCTCGCCCACCGTCACGCCGACGCCCGAGCCGATATTGACATCCCCAACCACCGCGCTGTCGAGCAGCGCCACCAGCGCACCGGCAACATCCTCCACGTGCATGAAGTCGCGAAGCTGCTCACCGCTGCTCGTGGCCACAGGTTTGCCCTCCAGCAGCGAGCGCACCACCGAGGACACCAGACGCGCAGGGTTCTCGCGCGGGCCGTACATGAAGAAGGGCCGCCCCCAGGCGAGCTCAATCCCCTCCCGCACGGCGTAGGCGTGGGCGACCCGGCGCAGCGCATCCTTGGTTACGCCATACAGCGTGGTGGGCGCCAGTCGCGAACGGTACTCGCCGAGCGGCCGCTCCGCGGCCGACCAGTCGTACTCGGCGCACGTCCCGATCATCAGCAGGCGGCGTCCGCCGTTGCGCGCGAAGGCGCGCATGAGACGCAGGCTGCACTCGACCCACACAACGTTCTCCGACGCGTCCCAGAGACCGTGCTCGGCATGCCACGCCAGGTGCACCAGCCGGGTGGGGCGCAGCTCGCGCATCAGCTCCTCAAGCGCGGCGCCCCCCGCCAGGAGGTCGAGTCTGTGCCATCGCACCCCCGCGACCTGGGGGGGTGAGACGCGCGTGGATAGTGCATCGACACCCTCGCCGCGGCGCGCGAGCTCGACGACGACCGGCAGGCCGATGAAGCCGCTTGCGCCGGTTACGAGTACCCCGCCCATCAACCCCCCGGCGCATCGCCAGGGGGGTTGGGGTAGGCGCAGACTCCCCAGGCGAGCGTCGAAAGCAGGTGCCTCAGGTCGAAGTCGCCGTTGGTGTAATGGAGCGTCTGGTTGTCGGCAACCAGCAGCCCCTCCTGATCGCCCTGCCACAGCGTGTGGCTGCGATCCCACTGCTCGGCACCATATACGGCGCCCGCGCGGTCAACCACCAGCGACTCCAGGCCGATTCGCTCCAACAGTCGCGTGAGGCACTCGCGGCTGCCCTCCAGCGAGTAGGCGTCCTGCTTGTTGCGCACCACAAACAGCGGCAGCTCCCTGAGAGTTTGGTGGGCGATCATGAAGGTGTTTGTACGGAGCTTGGCGGCGGGGAAGGGCTCGTAGTAGAAGAGCGCCCCGGGAAGCTCGCGCAGCGTCTTCAATCGCGCCCGCACAGTTTCCCCCACCAAGCGGCGCTGCCTGCCGTTGCGCTTCAGCTCGGGGCCCCTGAACAACTCGCGGGCTCTCGGCGCGGGAGGCATCAGACCCCGGTAGGCGCTGGGCAACCCCATCGAATAGGTCACCCACGAGTGGCCGCTCGCCCATGCGCCGGTTGCGCCGACCTGCCCTACGCCGGGCCGCCCAAGCGCGGCGTCGAGCTTCGCCAGCCAGCCATCGACCAGGGGACGGCTGTAGGAGTTCACAAAGCAGTAGCGGTTTCGGCGCAGCCGCGCGGCGGCCGCAAAGTACACTCCCAGGTCGAAGCCCCGGTCCTCGAAAAACAGTGTTGCGGGCGTAAAATCGGCGACCTCGTCGATATAGGGCTTGGCCTGTGCGTATGACGTAAACCCCTTCATCGCGAGCACCAGCTCACAATCGATGCCGGGGGGATGCGAGCGCAACGCCTCGGCAAACCCGCGCACAGCGCCCACACCATTCACCTCACGGACGAGATGCACCAGACAGGGAGGATCGGCAGAGCTCTCGTGGTGAGAAGCCTCGGGCAACACCAGCGGTATGCGTCGCCAGGCCCAGGGGGGACGCATTTCAACTCTCCCGCCGGAAGCCGGGGTCGGAGCGATCGTCCCGCCGGAAGTCGGGGTAGGAGCGATCGCGTTCTGAGATGACGGGCTCGCCCGCGACGTGGGGCCATTCGATCCCAAACGCCGGGTCATCCCAGCGCACACCGCGCGCCGCCTCAGGGACATGATGGTAGCCCATTTGATAGAAGAGTTCGGTTTCATCGGCAAGGGTTTGGTAGCCGTGCGCGACTCCCGGCGGCAGATAGAGCGCGCGGTGGTTCTCGGCGCTCAATTCGACGCCGTGCCAGCGGCAGTACCCAGGGGAGTCGGGGCGCAGGTCGAGCGCCACGTCGAAGCTGGCACCACGTACGCAGCGCACCAGCTTTGGCTCGGAGTGCGGCTCGGCCTGGTAGTGCATTCCCCTGACCGTGCCGCGCCGGGCGTTGAGCGAGATGTTGCACTGCACGACGCGGTGGTCGAGTCCTCGCGCCCTGAACGCGTCTGCGTCAAACGCGCGCGCAAACCAGCCGCGCTCATCGCCGATCGGGTCGAGCTCGATCACCCACACTCCCGGCAGCGCTGACCGTAGGAATCTCATCTCACTCCCGTCAGCAACGCGGAGACAGTCTGTTGACCTTCACGCGGCAGACACGGATCGGCACTTACTCCCCACGCAAGGGTTGACAGGAGGCTGCGACGCGGGAATGTGCCAGCCGTGTAACAGAGCGTCTGGTTGTCGGCGACCAGCAACTGCTCCTGCTCGCCCTGCCACAGCGTGCGACTGCGGTCCCATCGCTCGGGGAGGTGAACGGCGCCCGTGCGGTCAACCACCAGCGAACACAATCCGATCCGCTCCAGCTGCGCGGTGATGCTCTGGCGGCCGCTCTCCAGCACGTAGGCGTCCATCTTGCTGCGGACGGCGGGCAGGTGCAGCTCGCGGAGGGCGGCGTGGGAGATCATGAAGGCGTTGGTGCGCAGATGACACGCCGGGAAGGGCCCAAACTCAACGAGTTCCCGAGGCACCCGGGGCACCGACCGTAGGCGCAGGCGCGCTGCTGAAACTCCTGGGCGGCTCCTGTTCAGGTCCGAGCCGATCCCGAGGCAGGCCGCCTCGCGCTGGATCTCCATCGTCAGCTCGCGGACGACCTGACGTGTGGGGAACAACCCCCGGTAGGCGTTGGGAAGGCCCAACATGCCCATCACCCATGAGTGCATGCTCGCCCACGACCCCGTCGCGCCAACCTGCCCCACCTCCGGCCGGGCGAGCGCGGCGTCGAGCTTCGCCAGCCACCCATCGACCAGCGGCCGTCCGTGCGAATTGACGAAGCAGTAGCGATCGCGCCGCAGGCGCGCGGCGAGGGGAAGGTACACACCCATTTCAAACCCGCGATCCGGGAAGAACAGCGCTTCGGGCGCAAGCTCCGCGACCTCCTCCAGATACGGCGCCGCCTGGGCGCGCGAGGTGAACCCCTTCATCGCCAGCACCAGCTCGCAATCGACGCCGGGAGGATGTGCGCGCAGCGCCTCGGCAAAGGCCCGGAACCAGCGCAGACCGTTGCTCTCGCGAACGAGGTGCACCAGGCAGGGCGGATCGCCGCCGCCCACCCCGGGAGGCGTGGCCGGCAGTCGCAGCGGCGTCTGGCGCCAAACCCATGGAGGGCGCATCTCAGCCGCGCCCCCGAGCTGGCAGCAGCAATGCCGGCAGGTCGGCCGGAAACGCCCGCAGCGCCAGCAGGACGAGCCCGTAGATCGCGCTCGACAGCGCCAACCGGCCGATCACGGGGACGCCCGTGAGCAGCATCGGCAGGGCCCCGAGCGCCGCGGCCGCCGCGACCCGCGGGAGCAGCCTGAGACTCGGTTTCAGATGAGCGCGCCCGTGTACGAGGACCACACCGCCGGCGATCGCCGCTCCCACCTCCACCGAAGCGGTCGCCACCGCGGCGCCCTGCGCACCGTACACCGGCGCGAGGATCGCCACCGCCGCCGCCACCAGCGCGAGCAGGGTGAGGTTGAGAATCAGGATGACACGGTGCAGGTGCATGCTCAGCAGGGCCGTCGTCCACACGGTGCCGACGAACACGGCCGCAACGGAGATGCCCTGCACCGCGAGGACGGGCACGGCCGGCAGGAAGCTCCCACCACCGACCACCGCAATCGCCAGGCGCGCGCCCACGGCCAGGGAGAGCGATACCCACACACCCGCGATCAGCGACACGTCGAACATGCGCGAAATCACCGATGCGAAGCGACCCGTGTCCACGTGAGCGGCGTGCGCGAAGATCGGGAAGGCGGAGCCCACCAGCAGCCCGGGCAGGACGAACAGGTTCTCGACCACACGGTAGGAGACGCTGAGATAGCCCAACTGATGCGGAGCCGACAGCAGCGAGACAAGCACCACCGCGATGCGCAGGTACACGGTGGCGGTGAGCACCGCCACCGAGTAGGTGAGCATCGGCCCGACGAGCGCGCGCCAGCGGCGCGTGTCGAACGAGGGCAGCAGGCGAATGTCGCCGCGAACAAGCGCGATCGTGGGCGCCAGCATCACGAGCGCCGCCAGCGCGGCAACCGCCAGGAAGGCCAGCAGCTGGGCGCCCGCGAACACGAGCGCCGCGATCATCGCCGCGATCACCAGCTGGCGGGCGAGTTCGAGCGCTGAGAGCGAGCCCAGACGCAGACGCACCGTCAGCGACACCGCCACCAACGTCTCGGTGTTCTGCAGGAACATCCCGCACGCCGCGATCAGCACTCCGAGCCCCAGCAGGCTGCCGTAGGCCACAAACGCGAACGCCGTGACGAGCGCCACGCCCGTGAGCGCCAGCACCAGGCGCAAACCCAGCAGGTTGCTGGTGAAGCTGGTGCGCTGCTCGCCACGCAACACAGAGAGTTCGCGCACGAAGATCCCCGTCAGGCCGAGGTCCGTCAGGCCCGATACCAGCGCGCTCAGTGACGTGGCCGTCGTGTACTGGCCCGTCGCGACGACGCCGAGATGCCGGAACAGCAGCGCCGCGGCGGCCACGCTGAACAGCGAGCCACCCACGAACGACCCGATCCGCAGGGTCGTGCCGCGCGCCACGGCCGCACCGGCTGTGGGCGCGGTGAGCGCATCATGCTCGCCAAGCGCATCCGGCTCGCTGAGCGTCGCCTCCGTCACGAGCAGCGGGCGCCGGTGGACGTCGCGGCCTTCATCTTGTGCGGAGAGCCATCGAGCGCCCTCTCGAAGTCCTGGCCAGAAGCATGAGAGCGGTGAACCTAACAAGGCGCCTATGCACAATCGAGCGCCCACGGGAGGATCGCCCAAACCATGGCGCGCAGTATCGGTTGCGTGTTTCTGTCCCGCCAATCGCCTGCCGTAAATCTCAGCGTCAAATCGGAGACAATCGCGCCGGTCTCAACCTCCGTTTGCCCAGCATTGGAGCCACCATCGAGACCGCGCAACCCCGCCTGGCGAGTTCGCGATTACGGTGCTCGCATGCCCAATTCGATAGACGTGGTGATTGTCACCTACAACAGGTATGAGCTAACCGAGAGCTGTCTGCGCCACCTGCGGGCGCAGACGATCGAGCACCATGTGATTGTCGTGGACAACGGCTCCACCGACAACACCCCGGAGCGCCTACGCGCCGATTGGCCCGGGGTGCAGCTCGAGCCACTCGATCGCAACCACGGCTTCGCCGTCGCCTCCAACCGCGGCGTGGCGTCAGGGTCGGGGGAGATCGTGGTGCTGCTCAACAACGATGTGAAGTGCCGTGCGGACTTCCTTGAGCGGCTGATCGCGCCGCTGCCAGAACCCGCGGTGGGATCGGTCGCCTCGCTGATGCTCCAGCCGGGCGAGGAGCTGATCGACAGCGTCGGCCTCGCCGCCGACGTCACCCTCGCCGGCTTCCCGCGGCTGCATGGGCTGCCGGTGGCGTGCGCGCACGATCTCTGTCCCGTGCTGGCCGGTCCGGCGGGCACCGCGGCGGCCTACCGGCGGGTGGCTTGGGAGCAGGTGGGCGGGCTCGACGAGACGATCTTCACCTACATGGAGGATTTCGACCTGGCGCTGCGCCTGCGCAGCGCGGGGTGGGAGTCGGTCGCGGCTCCCGACGCGGTGGGTGTGCATCTGGGCTCGGCCACGCACGGGCATCGCTCGGCGTGGCAGCGGCGCAACGGGGGCTTCGGACGCGGGTATCTGCTGCGCCGCTACGGGCTTCCGCGCGGAGCGGCCACCGCGCGCGCGCTTGCCACCGAGGCGGTGGTCGTGCTGGGAGATCTGATCATCTCCCACGATCTCGCCGCGCTACAGGGACGCATGCGCGGCTGGAGCGCCGGCCAATGCCGTCCCCACCACCCCCGCCCGCCGGCGGCGGCAATCGACCGGCAGATCGGCTTTCGCGACTCGCTCGCGCTGCGGCGCGGGGTGTACGCGCGACGCGATTGAGCTCACCCTCAGGGGACGGGGTCGGAGGGGGCGAGATCGGAGGGGGCGAGATCGGAGGGGGCGAGATTGGAGGGGGCGGGATCGGCGTGCAGGCCCCAGGCCAGGGCTGAGAGCACACGCCGCCGCGCGATGTCGCCCCGATCGTAGGAGAGCGTGCGGTTGTCGATCGCCAGCAGCCGCTCCTGGCGGCCCTGCCAGTAGGTGCGGCTGCGATACCACTCGGCCGGCTCGTAAGCGGCGCCGGCACTGTCCACCACAAGAGCACGCAGCCCCCTCCGCGCCAGCTGGCCGACCATGTTCAGCGACCCGCTCTCCAGCACGTAGGTGTCGAACTTGCCGCGCACGGCGAACAGCCGCAACATCCTCAGCGTCTCATGGCGCGCCATCAGCATGGTGTTGCGCAGATGCGGCGTTGGGAAGGGCGCGAAGGCAAGCAGTTCCTCGGGCATCTGCGAGAGCAGCGCCAGGCGGGCCCTGATCGAGTCGAGCTTCGAGCGCCGCTCGATGCGCAGCTGTTCGAGGTCGATCTCCAACAGCAGCGCGCGCGTGCGGCGGATCGGGGGCAGCACGCTTCGATAGAAGCTGGGCAGGCCCATCGAGTAGGTCAGCCACGAGTGCGAGCTCTGCCAGCAGCCGGTGGCGCCGACCATGCCCACGCGGGGCAACGCAAGCGCGGCGTCCAACTTTGCCAGCCAGCCCGCGACCACCGGACGGGTGTGAGAGTTGATGAAGCAGTAGCGATCGCGACGCAGCCTGGCCACGGCGCCGAAGAACAGGCCCAGATCGAGCCCGGCGTCGGGGAAGAACTCGATCCTCGGCTCCAGGTCGGCGGCCTCCGCGATGTATGGCGCGGCCTCGGCCCTCGACGCAAACCCCTTCATTGCCAGCACCAACTCGTGCTCGACGCCGGGAGGGTGGGCGCGCATGGCCGCGGCGAACTCGCGCAGCGAGTCGATGCCGTTGGCGGCGCGCACGAGGTGGATCACGCAGGGCGGGCCGCCGGCCTGCTCCCGCGAGGCCGCTGGCAGCGCCAGCGCCGGGCGGCCCCAATCCCAGAGGTGGCGCATCTCACAGCAGCGCCAGCTCCGGCGTGCGCGCCGCCAGGCGCCCTCCCCACTCACCGACGAACTCCAGCTGCGCGGCGATCTCCTCCTTGAGGTTCCACGGCAGGATCACCACCACGTCGGGGCGATCTTCGCGGATCGCGGCGGGCGCGCGAATCGGGATGTGGCTGCCGGGCAGGAAGCGGCCCTGCTTGTAAGGGTTGAGGTCCACGGTGTAGTCGAGGAAGTCGCGGCGCACCCCGCAGTAGTTGAGCAGCGTATTGCCCTTCGCCGGCGCTCCGTAGCCCACCACCCGCCGGCCCTCATCCTTGAGGCCGATCAGGAACTCGAGGATCCGCCGCTTGTCGGCCTCCACGCGGGCCCCATACTCGGTGTAGGTCCCAAGGCGCTCATACCCCGCCCGGCGCTCGCGCTCCAGCAGCTGCCTGGCGCGCGCGGTGTCGGGCTTGGTGGCGTCCTCGGCGTGCGCGCCATACACACGCAACGAGCCGCCGTGCGTGGGCAACTCTTCGACGTCAAACAGACGCAGCCCGTGCGCGGCAAACACGCGACTGGCGGTGAGGAACGAGAAGTAGGAGAAGTGCTCGTGGTAGATCGTGTCCCACTGGTCGTCCTCGATCAGTCGCATCAGGTGGGGGAACTCCATCGTGATCGTGCCCCCGGGCGCCAGCAGGATCTTCATGCCTCCGACGAAGTCGTTCAGGTCGGGTACATGGGCCAGCACGTTGTTGCCCACCAGCAGGTCGGCCCGACCGCGGGCGGCCAGCGAGCGGGCGGTGTCGCGGCCGAAGAACTCCACCACCGTGGGGATGCCTTTTCCCAGCGCGACCTGCGCCACGTTGGCAGCCGGCTCCACGCCCAGCACCGGCACGCCGCGCTCGTGGAAGTACTGCAGCAGGTAGCCGTCGTTGGAGGCAATCTCGACCACCTGGCTGTGCTCGCCCAGGCCCAGCCGCTCGACCATCCGTTCGCTGTAGTCGCGGCAGTGCGCCAGCCAGCTGGTGGAGTAGGAGGAGAAGTAGGCGTAGTCGGAGAAGATCTGCGCGGGCGTCTCAAACTCCTCCAGCTGCACCAGGAAGCAGCGCCCGCACACCAGCGCGCGCAGTGGGTAGAAGGCCTCCATCGCGCCGACGCGCTCGGGGGAGAGGTAGGCGTTGGCCAGCGGTGAGGAGCCGAGATCGGCGAATACGTCGCGCAGCGGGGCGCCGCACAGCCGGCAGCGCGTGGGGATCGCCTCAGCGCGGGAGACGGCCCCGCTCGTGTCGAGCGCGGCGGTCCCGCTCGCCGGGGTGCCGGTGCCACTCATCGGGGTGGCGGTCCCGCTCGTCGGGGTGGCGGTCCCGCTCATCGATGTGGCGGTCCCGCTCATTCCCACACCCGCCAGGGCGCCTCACCGGAGGCCCACAGCGCCTCCAACTGGTGGCGATCGCGCAGCGTGTCCATCGCCTGCCAGAACCCCAAATGCCGGAAGGAGGCGAGCTGCCCCTCGCTGGTGAGGCGCCGCAGCGGCTCCTGCTCCCACACCTCCCGATCGCCGTCGAGATAACGCTCCACCTTGGGGGAGAGCACGAAGAAGCCGCCGTTCAACCAGGCCCCATCCCCGCGCGGCTTCTCCTGGAAGCTGCGCACGTGGGTGCCGTTGATCTCGACGGCGCCGAAACGGCCGGGGGGCTGCACGGCGGTGATCGTGGCGAGCGCGCCCTGTTCGCGGTGGTAGGCGACCAGCGCGGTGATGTCGATGTCGGCGAGACCGTCGCCGTAGGTGAAGCAGAAGTCCTCCTCGCCCACGTAGGCGAGCGCCCGCTTCAGACGCCCGCCGGTCATCGTCTCCTCGCCGGTGTCCAGGAGCGTCACCCGCCACGGCTCGGCGCTGGAGCGGTGAATCTCGATGTCCCCGCGCCCCAGGTCGAAGGAGAGATCCTCGGAGGTGTGCAGGTGGTAGTTGGCGAAGAACTCCTTGATCACGTAGCCCTTGTAGCCGAGGCAGATCACGAACTCATCGACCCCGTGCGCGGCGTAGATCTTCATGATGTGCCAGATGATCGGCTTGCCGCCGATCTCCACCATCGGCTTGGGCCGCACCGCGGTCTCCTCGCTGAGCCGCGAGCCAAACCCGCCGGCCAGGATCACTGCCTTCATCTGGCGCAAGCTAACAAGCGGCTTCGAGGGGATCGAGCGCCTCGGCGCGAGTGCCCTGCCCGCCGCGGAGGAGTGCCTGTATGGTGTTTCCAATGGCGAGCAAATGGGTGGGAGCACGCGCGCTGGTCACGGGCGCCCAGGGCTTCATCGGCTCGTGGCTGGCCGAGCGGCTGCTCGACGAGGGGGCCGAGGTGTTCGTCCTCGACCGCCCGCCCGCCGAGCTCTCGCGCTTTCGCCTGCGCGGGCTGCACGAGCGCTGCACGCCCGTGCCGGCCGATCTCCTGGACCCGGCGTCGCTACAGCGCGCGCTCGACGAACAGGGCATCGAGGCGGTGTTCCACCTCGCCGCAAGCGCGATCGTGGGGTCGGCCACCAAATCCCCCCTCAGCACCTATGAGGTGAACGTCCGCGGCACGTGGAACCTGCTGGAGGCCTGCCGTGTCGCCGCCGCGTCGCCGCGACGGGTGGTGGTGGCATCCACCGACAAGGCATACGGGACACACGAGCAGCTCCCCTACCGCGAGGATCACGCGCTGCAACCGCGCTACCCCTATGACGTGTCGAAGGCGTGCGCCGAGTTGATCGCACGTTCATACGCCCACACGTTCGAGCTGCCGGTCGCGGTCACCCGCTTTGGCAACGTGTTTGGCGGTGGCGACTTCAACTTCTCGCGGCTGATTCCGGGGACGATCAGGGCGCTGCTGGCGGGCGAGCGGCCCGTGATCCGCTCGGGCGGGCTGATGGAGCGCGACTTCCTCTACGCCGAGGACGCGGCCGACGCCTATTTGGCCGTGGCGGAGTCGCTCGATCGCCCCGAGCTGCGCGGCCGCGCCTGGAACGCCAGCATCGGCGCCCCGGTGACCGTGCTGGGCGTGGTGGAGCGGCTCGCCGAGATCAGCGGCTCGGGAGTCCAGCCGGACGTGCGCGGGGATGGCACCCCGCACGGCGAGCTAACGCGCCAGTGGCTGGATTCCAGCGCGATCGCCGAGCAGCTCGGATGGACGCCGGCGTGGGATCTGGAGCGGGGGCTGGAGGCTACGTATAGATGGTATGAGCGCTCCAGCGCAGCTCTGCGTCCAGGCGCCCTTGAGCCATCAGCTCCTTCAGGCGCGCGATCCGCATGAAGCGCGACCCCTTGAAGTCGGCGATCTCCAGGCCGTTGGCGCGGTAGGCCGCGAGCATCTGCTCGACGCTTGCCCGCACCGTCCACTTGGGGTGAAGCTCGGGAAAGGCGCGCTCCAGCTTGGCGAAGCTGACGCGGTAGCTGCGCTTGTCCGGGCCGGCGCCCTCGGCGAAGGCGATCCGCGAGCCGGAGGCCACTTCCTCGACGATCTTGGCGATGTCGCGAATCCGGTAGTTCTCCTCGTCGGCGCCCACGTTGAACGCCTCGCCGTGCACCCGCTCGCGCGGCGCCTGCATCAGGCCGAGGAAGGCGCGTGAGATGTCCTCGATGTGCACCAGCGGCCGCCACGGAGTGCCGTCGCTCTGCATCAGCACCTCGCCGGTGGCGAACGCGAAGGCGGTGAGGTTGTTGACGACGAGGTCGCCACGGTGGCGCGGGGAGAGGCCGTGAGCGGTGGCGTTGCGCAGGAAGGTGGGGCTGAACGAGTCGTCGGCGAGCAGCCCGACGTCGCGCTCGGCGAGCACCTTCGACTCGCCGTAGGGGGTGACGGGGTTGAACTCGGCGGTCTCGTCGATCCAATCCTGGCCGGCGGCGCCGTAGAGGCTGCAGGAGGAGGCGAAGAGAAAGCGCCCAACCCCGGCCTGCTTGGCGGCCCGCGCCAGCGACACGGAGGCGCGGTGGTTGATCGCGAAGGTGCAGTCGGGGTTGAGATCGCCCACCGGGTCGTTGGAGAGCGCGGCGAGATGGACGACCGCGTCGAAGCCGTCGAGGTCGGCGGGCGTCACGTCGCGGACGTCCTTGCGGATCGCGGGCACCGCCGAGGCGTGCTCCTGCTCGCCGAAGTCGCAGCCCTCGTACATGTAGGTGTCGAGACCCACCACGTCGTGTCCGGCCGCGAGGAGGAGCGGGACCAGGACGGACCCAATGTAACCGTGGTGGCCGCTGACGAGAACGCGCATGAGGCGGCGAGTCTAGCCAGCCCGGCAGTGCGGGCGGACCCGTGTCTCTGACCACCCGCACGGGAGGGTGAGCGCAGGCGGCCGCGAGGCCGACGAGCCGGGCCCCTCCTTTTGAGTCACAATGAGCCGCCCGTGAGCACCCCGCGACACCCGCTGATCCCACCCCGGAAGGTGGACCCCCACCAGGCGCTGCCGGCGATGGAGCGCGAGGTGCTGGCGCGCTGGCGCGAGCGCGAGGTGTTCGCGCGGTCGCTCCAGATGCGCGCGGGCGCCGAACCGTGGGTCTTCTACGAGGGGCCCCCCACAGCCAACGGCCGGCCCGGCGCCCACCACGTGCTGTCGCGCGTGTTCAAGGACATCTATCCGCGCTACAAGACGATGCGCGGGCACCGCGTGGAGCGCAAGGGCGGCTGGGACTGTCACGGCCTGCCGGTGGAGATCGCGGTGGAGCAGCAGCTGGGGATCAACAGCAAGCACGAGATCGAGAACGTGGTGGGGATCGAGGAGTTCAACCGCCGCTGCCGCGAGTCGGTGTTTGAGTACCTGGAGGAGTGGAACCGCCTCACCGAACGGATCGGCTTCTGGATCGACCTTGACCATGCCTACCGCACGCTCGATGAGAGCTATATCGAGTCGGTGTGGTGGGCGCTGGCGGAGATCCACCGGCGGGGGCTGCTGTACGAGGGGCACAAGGTGGTGCCCTACTGCTACCGCTGCGGCACCGCGCTCTCCTCGCACGAGGTGGCGCTGGGGTATGAGGACGTGGTCGATCCCTCGGTGTACGTGCGCCTGCCGGTGAGCATCGGCGCTCGCGAGGGAACGGAGACGCTCGTGCAGCAGCCGGGGGGCCCGATCCTGATGCCCTCGCAGCCCCCCGATCCAGCGTCACCCCTGAGGGAGGGCGATGCGCTGCTGATCTGGACGACGACGCCGTGGACGCTGCCTGGCAACGTGGCAGTGGCGGTCGGTCCCGGGATCGAATACGCGCGGGCGCGATCCGGCAGCGAGACGCTGATCCTCGCGAGCGCGCTCGTGGAGCGGATCTTGGGCCAGGGCGCGGAGATCCTCGATCGGTTTCCCGGCGCCAGGCTCATCGGCCAGCAGTACCTCGGGCCGATCTTCAACACCGGCGCACCGGGAGGCTTGCCGATCATCGCGGGGGATTTCGTAACGACCGAGGACGGCACCGGCCTCGTGCACATAGCACCAGCATTCGGCGAGGACGACTTCAACGCCGCCGCGGCTGCTCCCGAGGTGCCGTTCGACCCCCGCGACCCCCACAGCCTCCTCAACCCCGTCAAGCCCGACGGCACCTACGACCGGCGCGTACGCAGTCACGACGGAAGCTCCTACGAGGGGCGCCTGGTCAAGGACCCGGCGCTCACCGAAGAGTTGATCGCGGACCTCGACGCGCGCGGACTGCTGTTTAAGCGCGAGGAGTACGAGCACTCCTACCCCCACTGCTGGCGCTGCGGGACGCCGCTGATCTATTACGCCAAGCCGTCCTGGTACATCGCCACCGCAAAGGTGCGCGACAGGATGCTGGCCGCCAACGAGACCGTCGCGTGGCACCCGCCTCATATCAAGCACGGTCGCTTCGGCGACTGGCTCTCCAACAACGTCGACTGGGCGCTCTCGCGCGAGCGCTACTGGGGCACGCCGCTGCCGGTGTGGCGCTGCGGTGCGGGGCACCTCCACGTGATCGGCTCGTTCGCGGAGCTGGAGGGACTCTCGGGCACGCCGCTCGCCGACCACCACCGCCCGTACGTGGATGAGGTCGAGTTCCCCTGCCCGCACGCAGCCGACGGTGACCTGCCGTGCGGGCAAGCGATGCGACGAGTGCCCGAGGTGATCGACGTGTGGTTTGACTCGGGGGCAATGCCGTTCGCCCAGCACCACATCCCGTTCTCCGGTGAAGTGGGGGGGGAGGAGGAGGGGGATGGATGTCGCGCCGAGAGCCTGGTGGCGCAGGCCGAGCGCTTCACCGCCGACGCCGAGCGCTTCCCCGCTGACTTCATCTGCGAGGCGCTCGATCAGACGCGCGGCTGGTTCTACTCGCTGCTGGCCGTGTCAACGCTGCTGTTCGACACCGCCCCCTACCGCAACGTGGTGTGCCTTGGTTTGATCCTCGACGGCGAGGGCCAGAAGATGTCCAAGTCGCGCGGCAACACGGTGGAGCCCGGGCACGTGATCGACAAGTACGGAGCTGACGCGTTTCGCTGGTACTTCTTCACCGCCAAGCAGCCGTGGGACGGCTACCGCTTCTCCGAAGAGGCGATCGGCGAGGGCGTGCGCCTGTTCCTCAAGCAGCTGCGGAGCACCTACTTTTTCTACACGCTGTACGCGCACGCCAATGAGGAGGCGCTGAGCGGACTGCCCGCGGAGCCCCCGACGGGGGATTCGAGCGTGAGGGAGCGCTCAGCCGGAGAGTCGGGCGCTCCGGGGAAGGCCGCGGAGCACGACCTCGACCGCTGGGCGCTGTCGCGCACCGCCGCCACCGCCGAGCGCGTGGCCGAGCGCCTCGACGCCTACGACGCGACCGCCGCCGGGCGGGCGATCGCCGAGCTGGTGGACGAGCTCTCCAACTGGTACGTGCGCCGCTCGCGCCGGCGCTTCTGGGACGGCGACCCGGCGGCGTTCCGCACGCTGCGCGGCTGCCTGCTGACGATCGCCAAGCTGCTGGCGCCCTTCTGCCCGTTCGTCGCCGACGAGATCTACGACAACCTCGACGGCACGCTGGCGAGCGTGCACCTCTGCGACTTTCCCGCCGGCGAGGCGCTGCCCGCCCGCGACCGCGAGCTGGAGGAGGCGATGGCGATCGCGCGCGAGACCGTGCGGCTCGGGCTCGGCGCGCGCGGGCAGGCGAAGATCAAGGTGCGCCAGCCGCTCGCTGAGGCCGTCGTGGTCGCCGCCGGTCGCGAGCGCGCCTCGATTGAGCGTCTCTCGGACGTGGTGCGCGAGGAGCTCAACGTGCGCCGAGTGCGCTTCGTCGCCGGCGCCGAGGAGCTGGGGCGGTATGAGGTGAAGGCAAACTATCGCCGTCTCGGCCCGCTGTTTGGCAAGGAGATGCCGCTCGTCGCCGAGGCGATCGCGGCGCTCGACCCCGCGCAGGTCGCGGCTGCGGTGAGAGCGGACGCCAGCCCCAACGGCAAGGCGGGACTTGGCATCTCGGTAGGTGGCCGCGAGCACACGCTTACCGCCGAGGACCTGATCCTCACGATGCGGGCCCCCGAGGGCTACAGCGTCGAGCGTGAGGGCGCCCACGCGGTCGCGCTGGAGCTGGCGATCGACGAGGACCTGCGCCGCGAGGGCCGCGCGCGGGAGATCGTGCACGCGGTGCAGTCCGCGCGCAAGAGCGCCGGCCTCGCGGTCGAGGACCGGATCGCACTCTCTCTATCCGGCGACCCCGCGCTGCTCGACGCGGCCACCGCCCATCGCGACTACCTGGTGGGCGAGACCCTCGCGGTGGCACTCCACCTCGGCCACGGGCCTCCGTCAGCCGAGATGGACTACGCGGAGCAGACCGAGATCGACAGCCTCAAGCTTGAGATCGCTCTGCGCCCTACGCGGTGAGCGCCGGCTCCAGTTCCGCCTCGAACTCTCAGCGGGAAGGGGGCAGGCCCCCCTCCCGACCTCCCCCCAACTACGCCAGCGCCGGCTCCAGTTCCGCCTCGATCTTCTTCTTCGGGTAGGCGCCAACCACCGTCTTGACGGGCTGGCCGGCCTTGAAGAGGATCATCGTCGGGATCGAGAGCACCTGGAAGGTCGCCGCCGTCTGCTGGTTCTCGTCGACGTTCAGCTTCACGATGCGCAGGTCCGGACGTTCGGAGGCGATCTCTTCGAGCACAGGGCCGACCACGCGGCAGGGACCGCACCACGGCGCCCAGAAGTCGACCAGCACAGGGGTCTGGGATTCGATGACCTCAGCCTGGAAGTTGGTGTCGGTGACTTCGCTCAAACTGCCCGCCATGGGGGCCTCCTTTTGCTTGCTGCTCGATGTACTCCTAATACTATACAAAGTGTAGTAAGGGATCCGTGAGACGGGGGCGCGGGGTTTGATCTTTATTTTCAGCGCCCCAACCCTTCATTTTGTAAAGGGTTGGAGGCCGAAAAATTGATAGTTCCCCCGACGGGCGGTTGGTGCCCGTAGCGCAGCCGCGGCACCAACCACATCGCCTCGGCGGCGATCTGCCATGACATCTTGCTGGTGCCGCGCTGACGGTCGCGGAAGACGATCGGCACCTCGACGACGTGGAAGCCGGCGCGCACCGCCCGGTAGGTGAGCTCCACCTGGAAGGCGTAGCCCTGCGAGCGCACGCTGTCGAAGTGGATCGCTTCCAGCGCCTCGCGGCGGAAGCACTTGAAGCCACCCGTCAGGTCGCGCACGCCCAGGCCCAGAACCAGGCGCGCGTAGGTCGAGCCGCCCCGGCTGATGACCCGGCGCAGGAGGCCCCAATCCCGCACCCCCCCACCGGGGACGTAGCGCGAGCCCAGCGCGAGGTCGGCGCCGTCGGCGATCGCTCCCAGCAGGCGAGGCAGGTCGGCGGGGTCGTGGGAGAAGTCGCTGTCCATCTCCATCACATACGCCGCCCCGTGCTCAAGCGCGTACGCAAAGCCGGCGAGATAGGCGGGGCCGATCCCTTCCTTGGTGGTGCGGTGCAGCGCCTCCACCCACGCGTGCTCCGCCGCCAGCCGGTCGGCAATCTCACCGGTACCGTCGGGCGAGCCGTCGTCGACGATCAGCACGCGGTAACCGAAGCCGGGGGATACCGGCCTTTGGCCGGTATCCCCGTTTCGGCCAGCGCAGGGAGCGTGCGCCAGCGCCTCGCCGGCGGCGGTCACGATCGCCTCGATGTTCTCGGCCTCGTTGTAGGTGGGCAGTATGAGCCAGGCGGTGCCGTCCACTGAGGAGCCCTACCCTAATGCACGCAGATGCCAGACCTCGCCAATACCGTGATCGCCGACGCCCTGGAGGAACTCGGCGACCTGTACGAGCTCGACGGGGCGATCGTGCACCGCGTACTCGCCTACCGCCGCGCGGCTGGGACGGTGCGCGAGGCCTCGACGTCGGTGGCGGCGCTCGCGCGGGCGGGGCGCGCGACCGAGCTGCCGGGGCTCGGGGAGACGCTGCAGGAGAAGATCGTGGCGCTGCTCGAAACCGGCACGATCCCCGCGGCGCAACGGCTGCGGGCCAAGTTTCCGCCAGGGTTGATCGCGATCACGCGGATCCCCGGTCTCGGCCCCAAGCGCGCGCGGCTGCTGCACGAGCAGCTCGGCATCGACTCGCCGCAGGCGCTGCGCGAGGCCGCACAGGCGCAACGCCTGCGCGGGGTCAAAGGGCTGGGGGCAAAGTTCGAGGAGAAAGTGCTCGCCTCGCTGGAGCAGCTGGCCGCCGAGGGGCTGCCGGTCGACGGGATGCCGCCACGGCCGCGCCGGGCACTCCTGCCGGCGGCAATCGAGCTCGGGGAGGCGCTCGCCGCTGGCCTACGCGAGCACGGTCCGCCCGACGCGCAGGTGCAACTGGCCGGCTCGGCGCGGCGGGGCGCGGACAGCGTCAAGGACATCGACCTCGTCGCCGTGACCGCCGAGCCGCAGCGGCTGGCCGCGGTGCTCGCAACGCTTGAGCAGATCGAGCGCGTCGGCTCCACTGGCCCGGCCGGCGCCCGCGGACGCACCCACTCCGGCCTGAGTGTCGACCTACGCATCGCCGCCCCCGCGCAGCTCGGCAATCTGCTGCAGCACTTCACCGGCTCCGCCGCACACAACGCGGCGCTGCGCGAGCTGGCGGTGCGCAAAGGGCTGCACGTCTCCGAGTACGGCGTGCTGGACGACGCCACTGCAACTACGCGCACGTGTACGACCGAGGCCGAGGTGTACGAGCTGCTCGGCCTCCCTCTGATCCCACCCGAGCTGCGCGAGAACCGGGGCGAGCTGGAGGCGGCACTCGGGGAGGGCGACGGATCGACTCGGCCCGGCAGAGCGGGCCGGCCGGGAACCACGGAGGGACTGCCAGACCTGATCGAGCTGAGGGACATCCGCGGCGACCTGCACTGCCACACGGTCGCCTCCGACGGGAAGGCCACGATCGAGGAGATGGCGCAGGCGGCGCAGGCGCTCGGGTATGAGTACCTGGCGATCACCGACCACTCCGCCTCGCACGGCTTCGGCAACGACGTCTCCCCCGCGCAACTGCGCGAACAGATCGGGCGGGTCGCGGAGGTCGCACAAGGGCTGGACGGCTTCACGCTGCTGGCGGGCAGCGAGGTCAACATCCTGCCCGACGGCACGCTCGACTACGAGGACGCGCTGCTCGCGCGGCTCGACTGGGTCGTCGCGAGCATCCACACCGCCTTCGGGATGAGCGAACAGGCGCTCACCGAGCGGATGATCGCCGCGATCGAGCATCCCCTGGTAGACGCGATCGGCCACCCCACCGGCCGGCTGATCGAGCGCCGCGAACCCTACGCGCTGGACCTGGAGGCGGTCTTCGAGGCGGCGGCACGCACCGGCACGATGCTCGAGATCAACGCCAACCCCGACCGCCGCGATTTGAATGAGAACCACGCCCGCGCCGCCGTACACGCGGGCGTGCCGATCGTGATCGACTCCGACGCCCACCGCCCGGCAACGCTGCAAAACATGCGCTGGGGCATCCTCACCGCGCGGCGTGGCTGGCTCACCAAGGGGGATGTGGTCAACACGCGGCCGTGGGCGGAGCTTCAGGGGTTACGCAAACGGGCGCGGGCGGCCACTCCTCCAGACACGGCGTCTACTCCCCCAGCAGCCGCGGCAGCAACTGCTCGGCGACGATCCGATCGACGGCGGCCACGGTGAAGGGCGCGACCATCTCGGCGGCACGGGCGGCGTAGTCCTCGATGGTCTGCGCATCGAGCGCGTAGCGCAGCGCGGCGCCAAGGTCCTCGCTTACGAGGCGGGCGTCGAGCTCGCGAGCGATCGGCAGCGCTACGTAGCCGCCGGGGGCGGGGGTGGTGACCAGGCGGCACCCCTCGGCGAGTGCCTCCAGCTGGGCCAGCCCGTACTCCTCGCGGCGGGGCGCACACACAAACACACGTGCGCGGCGCAGCAGGGCGCGGTAGTCGTGCTGAGCGAGCGTGCCAACGACGTCGATGTCCTCCGCATCGGGCACCTCGACCCCGTTTGCCCGCAGCCCCTGCCAGTCGATGCCCGCGACCGCCAGTCGCTCGCCTGAGCGCCGCACGCTCCGCCAGGCGGCGAGTACGCGATCGAGACCCTTCTTGCGGGGGTTGGCGGCATACGTGATGGCGGCAATATCGCGCTCCCTGGGCCTAGCTCCACTTTCCCCCCGCGGGCAGGCGGCGATCGGCGAGGGCACCACCAGGGCGCGCTCCGGGTTTAGGTCTCCGCGCAGCGAGGTGGCGGCCTCCGCGAGCGCGCCCGCGCTGGATGGCAGCAGCAGCGGCGCCTGGCGCAGCCGGCGGCGCTCCAGCGGGCGCTGCCACAGCCCGTGACGGCCGGGGCGGTTGGCGGCTGAGACGGAGTCGAAGCGGATCGCGCCGGCCTGCGGCCACAGCAGCGAAGCGGTCGTGGTGGAGTAGATCACCGCTCGGGGCCGTGTCCACCCCAGCTGGGCCATCGCATCCACGGCGGCGCGGCGCGCGGCGCGCGCCCAGCGCAGGTCGGTGAGCATCAGCGTGCGGATCTCCCCGGGACGCGCGGCACTCGCAACGACCACCTGCGCGCCAGCTCGGCGCAGCGAGCCCACCAACTCCTCGTCGGCCACACGCAACCCTTCGGTCGAGCCGAGCTGCACCAACAGCACATCGACCGTATCGCCGCTCGGCGAATTGACCGTCTCCCCGGCCCCCACCAACCCCACGCTCAGAGCAGGCCCTCGGGCCGCAGCGCCTTGAAGCCAGGGGTGCGCTGCAGGGCGATCGGCTGGATCGGCGAGGTGTGCAGCACGTAGAAGCGCACCCCGTCGCGCTCCTCGATCGCGGTCACCGCGGCGTGCTGGTGGCGCCAGGCGAGCGCCCAGATGATCGCGAAGCCGGCGCCGATCCCGGGGATCTGGGGTGCGAGGAAGGCGAGGCCGCCGGCCAGCACGGTGACCGCCAGCAGCGGCCACAGCCGGTTGAGCAGGATCGCGGCGGGGCGGTGCTCGGGCAGCATGTTGGTGGCGCGCGCGCCGGCGAGCAGCCGCGCGATCGGCGGGTTGGCGTCGGCGCCCCGGCCGAGCGCCAGCCCGATCAGCGCGGCGAGCGCCCACCAGGCGATCGACAGCAGCGCCGGCAGCGACCCCGAGGTGGTGAGGATCGAGAGCACGGTGATCAGCGCCAGCACGGTGGCGACGCCGGCGCTGAGCAGGACGGTGTTCTTGAGGAAGTCGGCGAAGCGCACGGGCTGTTGTTTACCTGATGCGCGCCACTACAACAGCGCCTCAAGTAGCCGGCGGACGCCTTCCGGGCCATCGATCGTGAGGTCCGCCTCCTCCACCAACTCAGGTGGCGCCTCCTCGGAGCGCACCGCGACGCACACCGCACACGTGAGCTTCCCGGATTGCACGAGCGAGCGCAGCCCACGGAAGGCGTCGAGATCGGTGGTGTCGTCACCCACATACACCGCGGCGTTGAGCGCAGAGCGCCCATCGAGCAGCGCCACTACACCCAGGCCCTTATCGAGCGCGACGGGAGGGCGCACCTCGAGCACCTTGCGTCCCCAGTGCACGGCGAAGCCCTCCTGCTCCGCGCGCGCGGCGATTCCCCGCACGGCAGCCTCGGCGGCGCCCTCGTCGGGGGCGCCGCGCCAGTGGAAGGCGGCGATCGCCTGCTTGTCCTCGGCGCGCACGCGCAGACGCTGGTGCTCTCCGGTGAGGGCACGGGCGGCAAAGTCACGCACGCGCCCACTCCAGGCGGCGAGCTCGGGGTCGAGCTCGGGGCGGGTGGCGCCCGGGCGCAGCAGTTCGCCGCCGTGGTTGCCGACGTAGGCGATGGTCCCGATCGCCACGATCTGGCGGGCGGTGGCGGCGCGGCGGCCGCTGACACAGCCGACCAGGCGGTAGCGCTTGGCGATCTCGATCAGCAGCGCGCGGGTCGCCTCGGGGACATGGGCATCGTCAGCGTGGCGCACGATCGGCGCAAGCGTGCCGTCGATGTCGAGCAGCACGGCGGAGCTGGAGGGATCGGAGCGCAGCGGCTCCAGTGCCTCCACCAAGCGAGGGGCGACGGGGGACACATCCTTAGTATGCCCGGGATGGCGGCGCGTAGATCGCCCGGCGACGTGGCGAAGCTGATGGCGATCGGTACCGCGGCGGGCCTGTTCAGCGGGATCTTCGGGGTGGGGGGCGGCACGGTGATCGTGCCGCTGCTGGTGCTGTGGCTGGGGTACGGCGAGCGCGAGGCAACCGGCACCTCACTGGCGGCGATCGTGTTCATCGCGGGCTTCGCGGCGGCCGTGCAGGCGGGGTACGGCAACGTGCGCGTGGTCGACGGCCTGCTGGTGGGAATCCCCGCGGTCGGCGGGGTGCTGTTGGGGGCGTGGCTGCAGCAGCGCCTGCGCAGCCGCACGATCGCGCTGCTGTTCGCGGCGGTGCTGGTCGCCAGTGCGGTGGAGTTGCTGATCCGATGATCGGCGCGATCGCGGTGGGGTTGCGGGGCGGGACAAGCGCCGGGGAGCGCGCGACGCGATGATCGGCGCGATCGCGATCGGACTGGCGGCGGGAGTGGTCGCGGGCCTGCTGGGCGTCGGTGGAGGCGTGCTATTCGTGCCGGGCCTGGTGATCTTCATCGGCCTCACCCAGCATCAGGCGGAGGCCACCTCGCTGCTGGCGATCGTCCCGGTGGCGATCGTGGGCGCGATCGTGCAGGACCGCTACGGCAACGTACGCCGCGGCGACGCGCTGCTGGTGGGACTGCTCTCGGTGGCGGGCGCAGCGGGCGGGGTGGCGCTCGCAAACGCGCTGTCGGGGAAGGTGCTGCAGGTGGGCTTCGCGCTGTTCATGCTGTTCGTGGCGGCGCAATTGGTGCGGCGGAATGTGGGGCGTGGGGGCGCGGAAGCCGAGGCGGGAGCGCCGGGAACGAGCGACGCGGGAACAGGCGGCTGAGAACCCCACACGAGCGAACCGCGCAAAAAGGTGTCTAGACTGAACCCATGGGACTCGATAACCCGCTCCACATCGCGTTCATCGTTGTGATCCTGCTGCTGGTGTTCGGTGCCAGACGGCTCCCGGAGATCGGCCGCTCGCTGGGCACCGGTATGCGCGAGTTCAAGGACTCGATCAGCGGAGATCACAAACCGACCCTGAGCGCAACCGCCCAACAGCCGCCGGTCGCGCAGCCGCAACCGCCAGTGGCGCAGCCGGTCGCGACCCCGCCGCCCGCCGCAGCCCCGGCCCCAGCCGAGCCGGTGGACGAAAGCACCTTCGGCCGGTAGCACGAGCGCCGGGTGCCCGAGGCCGCGAGCGCCGGGCGTCCGCGGGCCATCAGCCCTCGCGCGTAGACTCGCCCAGCACCGAGGGTCGCCCCTCAAGCAGCAGTGGCGAGCCGCAGCGCCAGCAGTAGGCGGCGCCGCGGCTGTGCACGGCCCCGCAGGCGCGGCAGGCGCCGCCCACGCCATTCTCGGCGTCGGCCAGCAGACGCTCCAGCTCGCCGAGCTGGGCGTCGGCCTGCTGCAACTCGGCGGCGCGGCGGGCGAGGACGTCGAGGCGGTAGTGGTCGCGAATCGCCATCTCGTAGGCCAGCCCGCCCAGGTCCCAGGTGAGCGCGGCGACACGCTCGGCCAGCCGCACACGCTCGCGGCGCAGCTCCTCCGGGGAGCCGCTCCAGACCGCGGGGGACTGGGCCTCCACCGGCGGCGGGGAGGGCGCGACGCGCTCCCCGCGGGGCGGTCCGCCGTCGCCGGGGTGGGGCTGTCCGTTGGAGCCGGCGACGCCCATAAAGGATCAATGGGTTTCGATCGGCCCGTTGCCGAGCGCCGCTTTTACTTCTTTGGCGTGCTGCTTGCCGGTGGTGTGTTCGAGTTTCTGCAGGGTGGCGGAGGAGGTTTTGTGGGCGGCGGGAAGCGACTTGGTCGACTTCACTTCCTTGGCCGCCTGCGCTTCTTCGGCGCCGGTTTCCGAAACTCCGCCTTCGCTCTTGGAGGCGCTGTGCGACTGGGAGGAGCCGCTGGAGGCGTGGTGGCCGGAGGAGGAGTTGGAAGCGACCCCAGAGCCGCTGGAGGTACCCGCGCCACCGGATGAATTCGCCGCCGCGGCGGCGGCGAGCGGGACACCGAAGCCCTTCACTTCGACGACCTGCTTACCGGCGGTGGAAGGGCTCCCGGTGAGCCAATGCCCCATGAGCAGTCCAATCAGCAGCGCCGCAAGCAGCACCCCGAGCAGACCGAACAGACCGGAGTAGCGGCGCAGCGAGCCAAGCATCCCGGCAGGATCGGCCGGCGGCTGGTAGCCGGCGCCGGTGGGCGCGCCGAGGATCGCCGTCGCGGCCGTCTGCTGGCCGAAAGCGAGTGTCTCCCCGCTTCGGTCGGCCTGGAGCACGTCGAGGAAGGCCAGGCGCACCGGCGAGGCGGGACGCCCGCAGGCCAGGCAGTAGCGCTGGTCGGGGGCGAGCGGCGCTCCGCACCCGGCGCAGGTGGTGGTGGGCGCGGTGGGCGCGCCGCCCGTGGATGTTGGCAGGGGGATCACGTCCATGACAGCCTCCACGAGGGCCTCATCCGAACGCCCCGCGGACGTAGTCGCGCGTGCGGGGCGCGCGGGGCTCCTCGAAGACCTGATCGGCGGTGCCGTACTCGACGAGATCGCCGAGATACATGAAGGCGACCTTGTCGCCGACGCGGCGGGCCTGGGCGAGGTTGTGGGTGACGATCACCACCGCGAGATCGCGGCGCAGCTGGTGGATCAGCTCCTCGATCACGCCGGTCGAGATTGGGTCGAGCGCCGAGCAGGGCTCGTCCATCAGCAGCACCTCCGGCCGCGGCGCGATCGCGCGGGCGATGCACAGCCGCTGCTGCTGGCCGCCGGAGAGGCGCAGCGCGGGGCGGTGGAGATCCTCGGCGACCTCGTCGTAGAGGCCGGCGCGCCGCAGCGCGTCGATCACCAGCGGCTCCAGCTCGGGCCGGCGGGGCCGGCGGCGGGACTGCTCGCGCAGCGCGAAGGCCACGTTGTCGAAGATCGACATCGGGAAGGGGTTGGGCTGCTGGAAGACCATCGCCACGCGGGCGCGCAGGGCGGTGTCTTCGAGGTCGTGGATGTCCTCGCCGTCGAGCAGGATCCGCCCTCCCCGGCGGGCGCCCGGGGTCAGCTCGGTGAGGCGGTTGAGGGTGCGCAGCAGGGTCGTCTTGCCGCAGCCGGAAGGCCCGATCAGGGCCAGAACCTCGCCCTGGTGGATCGAGAGGGAGACCGAGCGCACGGCGTTGGCGCCACGCCGGCCCAGGCTGCTGGCCCCGCCATAGGAGACGCTGACGTCCTCCAGCCGCAGCCGCTCGGGGCCGGCGACCGCCGCAACCGGGCGCAGCGCCTCGCGCTGCTCGGGCGGGCGCACCGGCTCTGGTGCCCGGTCGAGCACGATTGTGCGCACAGGAGGCACCTGCTCGCGACTGGGCTGGTCCAATGCCTGCTCGAACTCCATCATCGTGGGGTTCATCGGTTCCTCACCTTCCACACTATAAAGACTGAAATGGTGGTTGTGGGGACATCAGACGATCCCCCCGGCGATGGCGACTCCCCCAGCCCGCTCCTGGGAGCGGCGGGAGAACCGTTCCACCGCGAGATTGAGCAGCAGCACGAACAGCAGCAGCACGACCGCGGCGGCATAGGCCTTCTGCGAGGCGAGCCCTTCGCCGGCGGGGGAGTTGTCGTAGACGTAGCTGGTGAGGCTGGAGCCGGCGCCGCGCAGCACGTTCAGACCGGGGAGCCCGCCTTCGGGCGTGATGCGCAGCGTATCCCCGAGCATCACGATCACGATCGCGGTATCGGCGATGATGCGGCTGACGCCGAGCGTTACGCCGGTGGCGATGTTGGGGCGCACGCTGGGCAGCAGCACGCGGCGGATCGTGGCGATACGGGTCTTGCCCAGCGCGAAGGCGGCCTCGCGCATGTGGGCGGGCACCGACTGCAGGCCGTCGCGGGTGGCGACGAACAGCGGCGGCAACGCGATCAGCGACATCATCGCGCCGGCGGTGATGAAGGATGTGCCCGTGGCCACGCCATTGGGAGCGGAGGAGGCGAATGCGAGAAAGTGCAGCTGGAAGACCGCCAGGCCGAAGACGGCGATCAGGATGTCGGGTGTGCCGGCCACAATCTCGATGCTGGATTCCACAACCCGTGTCAGCCAGCGCGGACGCCCATACTCCACGACCCACAGCGCGCAGCAGATCGCCAGCGGCGCCGCAATCGCGATGCCGATCACGGTCAGCAGCGCGGTGCCGAGCAGCGGATCGAGGAAGCCGCCCGAGCCCGCCTGGTCGATGCTCGCCTGAGGACGGCTGAAGATCAGTTCGGGACGCAGGTACTGGATGCCCCGATAGCCCATATAAAGGAGGATCGCGGCGGCGATCGCACACAGCGAGAGACCCGCCACCCAGGCGGCCAGCCACATGAGGCGGTCGCTCCAGCGCCAGGTGCGCATCGATGACCCCCGCCCGCGTCGCGGCTTGGACGGCAGCCCACCCGCGCGGGGGTCGGAGACGAACGTGCTCATCCGCGCACCTGATACTTCCGTAGCGGCAACTTGACGAGGTAGGCGGCGATCGACAGGACGCACACCGAGAACAGCAGCAGCAGCGCGCAGGCGTACAGCGTGGAGTTCAGCGCCGGCGCGCCGCCAAGCCCTTCGCGGAAGTCGACGATCGTCGAGGCGAGGGTGCGCAGGGGCTCGTAGAAGAACGCCACTCCATCGCCCGGCCGGGGGGCGAAGAAGTTGGAGCCGGAGACCATCGAGATCATGATCGCCTCGCCCAGCGCGCGGGCGGTGGCGAGCACGGTGGCAGCGACGATCGCGGGGCGCACGGCGCGCAGGGTGACGGCGCGGATCGCGCGCAGCCGGTTGACGCCGAGCGCGGCGGCGCCCTCGCGCCAGGCCCCGGGCACGGCGCCGAGGGCGTCGCAGATCAGCGCGATCATGATCGGGGAGATCATCAGTGTGAGCAGCACCACGGCCACGGCCAAACCGGCGCCGGTGAGCTGGACGGTGCCCTCCAACGAGGTCCGCTCGGGGTTGGTGATGAGGTGGTTGCCGACGAACGGCACCAGCACGAGGATCCCGAGCAGGCCCCAGATGACCGAGGGCACGGAGGCCAGTAGGCGCACCACGCGGATCATCGTGCGGCGCAGGCGGGCGGGGGCAAGCTCGGCGATGAAGATCGCGCAGAGCACCGCCAGCGGCAGCGCCAGCAGCACCGCCAGCGAGGTGATCAGCAGCGTGCCGTAGATGATCGGCCAGGCGCGCAGGTGGTAGGCGGCGGCGGGGGTGTGCGTGGGGGCATCCAGCATGGTTTCGAACTGCACCTTCAAGCTGCCGCCGGGGCCCAGCCAGCTGAGGCCGTTGTGCGCAAAGGTCGGCCACGCGCGCACGGCGACGAACGCGATCATGAAGAGCACGCAGAGGCAGACCAGGAGCGACACCGCGCCGAGCGTGCGCTCGGCGCGGTGGTCGGTCCAGGGGTTACGTAGACGGCTGAGCATTCTGTGATTGACAAAAAAGAGGGTCCGACCGAAGCCGGGAGACACGCGCCTGCGGCGCGAGTTCCCGTTTCGGTCACCCGGCCGCCAGACGGCGGCCGGGTGCGCCAGCCTCTATGAGGCTTTGACCGGAACCCACTGGGTCGAAATGATCTTGCGGGCGGCCTTGCTGGTCCTGATCCACGAGATGAACTTGGCGGACGCGCCGGTGGCTTCGCCTTTGGTCACCTCGTAGAAGCGCGCGGTGGCGGTGTACTGCCCGGAGGCCACATTGGCGCGGGTGCAGGCAACGCCGTTGTAGGCCACCGGATGGACCGTGCCCTGATCGGCGCGGTAGTTGGAGAGGAAGCCGACCCCGTTGGGGGTGTTGGCGACCTGCTGCTCCAGCAGCCCCTCGGAGGGCTCTTCGGCGGCGGTGCTGGCGACGCTCTTGTTGGCCAGAAACAGCGTCTTGAAGTTGGTCAGCACGCCGGCCGTGGAGGTACGGCTGATCAGATCGATCGGCCCGGAGACGGACGCGCCGAGCGCCGAGGTCCATTCCTTGGACTTGCCCTCGAAAATCGCCTGAACCTGGGCTTCGTTGAACGAAGAGACGGGGTTGGACTTGTTGGTGACGATGCAGATCCCGTATTCGGCGATCGGGTAGAAGTCCAGGCCGGACGGATCGGTGGGGAGGGGGTCGCGAGAAACGTCACCGATCGAGACGCGGCCCGCAGCGACGTCGTTGACGCCGACCGTGGCACCGCCCTGGGAGATCCGAAACGAGACCCTGTTGTGCTCGAGCTTGGAGTACTTGTGGGCCAGCAGCTGCACAAGTGGGAAGGAGGCGGTGGCGCCGCTGATCGTGATCACGCTCGTAGCCGAGGCGATCGCGGGCACCGCGCTCCCAATCAGGGTCACAGCCGCGAACGAGGCGGTCAACTGAAGAAGAGGGGCTCGGCGAGCCGGCCTCCGGCCGGCTGCGCCACCCTCTTGGCGGCGGACTAGATGCATGGCGTGGGCCTCCGATTTGGATTTTTTGGGGTCCGTCAAGCAGGGTCTGGGGAGCCCTGGTTGACAACTTCGCGGCGATCAGCCTACCATATTCTTCATAAACAAGATCAACATTAGCTATTTTGTCGGTAAGATCGAGAAAATCATGATCCCCGGCAGGCCCCGCCCAAGCCCACGATGACCTCCCCCCACCACCCCCAGGCCCCCAAGCTGCCCTCCCGCAAAACCGGCGCGATGCTCGCGAGCGCCATGCTCGCCGTGGGGATCGCGCTGGGTGCGCTGATCGGCCCCGGGCCAGCCAGCTCGCTGGCCAGCAGCCAGCGCGCCGCGGCGATCGGACGCGTGCTGGCGCTGCTGGCGCTGGGCTCGGGGACGAGCTCGGGCGGCGATCTGCTGCTCTCCTCCGGGGCCGCCCACCCGCCGGCGAGCAGCCCCCAGCCGACGCCGTCCACGATGAGCGAAGCCCACGCGGGCGGCGGGGCGAGCGGCGGGGCGGGAAACGCCTCCTCCACCCCCCACCCCTCCACCTCCTCGCCCTCGGCGTCTCCCAACTCCCCCACCAAGCCTGCCGCGGGAGGAGAAGAAGAAGAAAGCGAAAAAACGCCCAAGACGAAGCCGCTCCCACCGGTCGCCGACGCGTGGCTGATCGAGTTGCCCTACGGCGCCAGCCTCGAAAACGCGCTGAAGCAGAGCGCGGCGGCGCCCTATCTGGACGGACAGCTGAAGGGCTCGGGCACGACGCTGAGCGGCTACACCTCGCTGGCGGCAGCGCAGCTCGCCGAGGCGGCGACGCTGCTCTCAGGCCAGGTGGGTGCGAATGTGACCACCATTGCCCCGCCCCCATGTGCCACGACGAGCGCCGCGGGGAGCACAGCGCCAGGGACACCCGGCGCGACGCCGGGAACAACGCCAAGCTCGGCGACCGGCGCGCCCGCGTCGGGGACCGGCCAGCCGTCCGCCGGCACGCCCTGTCCGGTGGGAGAACCGGCGGGCGTGCAGAGCGCAAACGCGTTCTTGCAGGAAGTGGTGCCGAAGATCGAAGCCAGCTCCGCATATAGGGAACACGGCTTGATCGTGATCACCTTCGCCACGGCCGGCCAACAGGCGGGCGCGCCGAGCACCACACCCAGCCCAACCGAGGGGGCGGGCACGGAAGTCACCTACCCGGCGGGCACGCTCACGAGCACGCTCACAGCGGCGGGCTCGCCCGCGGGGGCGTTGCTGCTCTCACCCTTCCTGCGCCATCCCGGGAAACAGAGCGCGAGCGCCTTCAACCCGCTCGCTCCCCACGAAAGCCTGGAAGCGCTCCTGCGGGCCAAGGCTCCGAGCTGAACCCGGCGCCACGACTCACCACCAACACCCAAATCAAATCCATGTCCATATCGAACGGAGGCCGTATGCACTCACTGAAGTCGATTTATCGAAGCGCCCTGAAGTCCAACCGCCGCACCAGCTGGTGGCTGACCGCGCTGATGGGGGCGATCGCGCTGTCGCTCGCGGCCCCAGCCCTCAGCGCCGCGGCCGCAACAGCCCCAGCGCCCACACCGGCCCCAGCGCCGGCGCCGACGCCCGCCGCGCCCACGGGCTCCAACCCGAACGACTACGAATGCGCCGGGCAGCTCGCAGCGGGCAAGGCCGAAGGCGAAGGCAGCGAAGGAACCCCGGTGCAGTACAAGTTCAAATGCAACGGCCAGATCACCGGCTACCAGGTGCAGACGCAGGTGCCGATCACCGGCATCGAAGGCCAGCCGCAGGTGACGAACTACCTCGAAGCACCGCTGTCGGAAGCATTCTCCTGCAGCGGCGCGTTTCCGGGGTATGCCGTGAACTGCGTGGGCGCCACCACCAAAGAAGCGTACGAGCGGATCACCGGCCAGTTTGAAATCGGCTGGAAGCTGTGCACCGAACCGCGGGTTGACGCGCTGCTGACGGTCACCTACGCCTACCTGGAAAAGGGCGTGATCACGCAGGCGATCGCGGGACCGTTCGACCTCGGGCGCCCGGTGGGCTGCCCGGCGTCGGGGAAATCCGGCAAAACGCGGCTGACGGCCTTCCAGGGCTCGGAACCCACCACGAAGCACGCGAAGGGTAAGAAGGGCAAGAAAAGGAGCAAAGGCAGTACTGGCGGCAAAAGCACGCACAAGAAGTAGGCTGGGCGGTCATGGGGACCGCACCGGCATCAGGATCATGGAGGCGAACGTGGGCACTCGGTGCCATCGCGGTCGCGGTAGCGCTCCCGGGCTGTGGATCGAACGGCTCGGGAGCCCCGACCACGATCACCGACACGGCCGCGGTGTCGCCGATCGCCACGAGCTGTCCCGCCGCGGCGCTGCAAGCGATCGAAGGGGTGGCGCAGCGCGTTTACGGGGAGTCGGCGAGCGGGCGGATCGTCGCCGAGGCGCTGGAACGCCTGAAGAATTCAAGCGCCCTGGTGCAGGCCACCGAAGTGGACGACCGCCCGGCTGCGCACCGAGCCCTTGAGGGTCTGCTGCTCAACCAGATCGTCAGCGTGCGCGTAACACGCGGCGGGCGCACGCTGACGAAGATCGAACGGACGGCGGGGATCGCGCCGCGCAGCGAGCCGCTCGTCAACGCGCTCGGGCAGACGGTGGGCGAAGTGACGGTGTCCGTACAGGGAGCCAACGGGTATGCGCAGACTGTCAGCGGCCTGCTGCACGCCCAGGTGATGGTGGGCAGCGCCGGGCGGCAGCTGACCACGACGCTGCGTCCGGCGCCCAAGCTGGCAGCGGGCGAGCACACGCTGAACTACCGCGGAGGCAGCTACCGCGTGGACACGTTCCCCGCCAGCGCCTTCCCCGACCGGCCCGCCAGCATCACGCTGCTGGCGCCGAGCGCCGCGGTCGCGGCGGTATGCGCCAAGCGGGGCGCCACCCCGGCGCAGGCGCAGGCGGCAACGTATGGGCTGGTGGCCGAACGGGTGTACTACGCCGAGCACGAAGGCAGCAAAGCGGAACTGCTGCTGCACTACGTCGAACGCTCGCGGCCGTTCCGCGAAGCGGTGCTGGCCGGCAACGCACAGGCCACGCGCGCGGCGATCATCGGCTTCTTCCGCAGCCACCTGCACATCGTGCGCGTGCGGGTGATCCGCGGGGGCAAGCTGCTGCTGGACGTGGGCGGCCCGCACGTGCTGGCGCCGATCCCCGGCGTGATCCGCAACGCCCGCGGCCAGGTCGCCGCCCACTTCCTGCTGGCCATTCAGGACGACCTCGGCTTTCAGATCCTCGCGCACGCCTTCACCGGCGCGCAGGTGGTGATGCGCGAGGGAGCGCGCCAGGTGATGGGCTCGCTGAGCCCCAGCTCCACCGCGATTCCCAGCCGCGGCAGGGTGGTGTACCGCGGGGCGCCCTACCAGGCCTACTCGTTTATGGCCGAAGCCTTCCCCACCGGGCCGCTGCGCATCTCGCTGCTGTTCGCGGAAGGCTGAGCTACACGAGACTGGTGGTCATCCGCTCGACTTCCTCGATCGAGGTGAGGCCGGCGCGGACCTTCGCGATGCCGTCGTCGCGCAGGCGGCGCATCCCCTCGCGGGCGGCGGTGGCGGCGATCTCGTCGACCGAGCCGTGCTGCAGAACCTGGGTGCGGATCTCTTCGCTGATGGTCATCACCTCGTAGATCCCCACGCGGCCGCGGTAGCCCGAGCCCGAGCAGCGCGAGCAGCCGGCGGGGGCGTAGGGCTGCTCCTCCAGGCCGAATTCGCCGAGCACCGACTCCGGCAGCGTCGCCAGGCGCTTGCAGTGCGGGCACAGCTTGCGCACCAGCCGCTGCGCCACCACGCAATCCACCGCGGAGGAGATCAGGAAGGGCTCGATGCCCATGTCGATCAGCCGCCCCAGCGCGCTGGGAGCGTCGCGGGTGTGCAGGGTCGAAAGCACCATGTGGCCGGTGAGCGCGGCCTCCACCGCGATGTGGGCGGTCTCGCGGTCGCGAATCTCACCCACCATGATCACGTCGGGGTCGGCGCGCAGCATCGAGCGCAGCCCGGTGTCGAAGGTGACGCCAGCCTTGGGGGCCACCTGCATCTGCTTGATCCCCGCGATCCGCGACTCCACCGGGTCCTCGATCGTGAGAATCGAGCGGGCGCCGTCGTTGAGCGCCCCCAGCGCGGCGTACAGCGTGGTGGACTTCCCCGAGCCTGTGGGCCCGGTGACGAGGACCGCCCCGTGCGGGCGGCGCACCGCCTGCGCGAAGCGCTCCTGCTCGTCGGGCAGCATCCCCAGCGACTCAAGATCGTTGACCACCACGCCTTTGTCGAGGATGCGCAGCACCGCCCCCTCGCCGTACACCAACGGCAGCGTCACGACGCGGATGTCCACGCGCCGGCCCTCCACGTTCAGCGCGAGGCGGCCGTCTTGGGGCACGCGCCGCTCGGAGATGTCGAGGTCGGCCATGATCTTGATGCGCGACACCATCCCGACCGCCATCCGGCGGCGCACGGTGGCCGCCGGGTAGAGCATCCCGTCGACACGCAACAGCACCCGCGTGTCGGCCTCTTCGGGGTTGATGTGGATGTCGGAGGCGCCCTGCTGCACGGCCTGGGCGATGATCGAGTGCACCAGCTTGATCACCGGGGCGTCCTGGTCGGCCTCCTCCGAGAGCGAGGTAGCGAGAACATCCTGCCCCTCCTCCCCCTCCCCCCCCTCGCCGATCTCCTCGATCGCGCCCTCCAGCCGCCCCAGGCGCGAGGCCAGCAGCCGCACGTCCTCCGCGGAGGTCGCCGCCACCCGCACCCGGCGGCTGGTGATCATCGCGATGTCGTCGATACTGAGGATGTTGGTGGGGTCGGCCATCGCCAGCAGCAGCGCGCCGTCCTCCATGAAGCGCACCGGCACCGCCTGGTAGCGCTTGATCGCCTCGGAGCTCAGCAGGTTGACGGCGCCCATGTCGGGCTCGTACACCGACAGGTCGATGTAGTCGAGGCCGAAGCGTTCGGCCACCACGCGCGCCAGCTGGTCCTGGCGCAAAACGCCCTGCTCCACCAGCACCTGCCCGGTGGGCTTGCGCTGCGAGCGGGCCGCGGCCACCGCCAGCTCGACCGCCTGGCGATCGGCGAAGCCGAGATCCACCACCACCTCGCCGATACGCCTCACCGATCGTCCCGGGTGCGCGGGGGCGCTGAGACCATTGGTCAGTGCCTGCTCGGGCGCGTGGCCGGCGGGGGGCTCGCCGTTGATGGGAGCCGGCTCGGGGACGGGCGCGTCGCCGTTGATAGGAGCCTGCGCGGGGACTGGCGCGCCGAGATCCTCGGGCGGGCGCTCCAGGAGCGCTACCGCGGTGGGACGCTCCAGTACCGCGGTAGCCGCAGTCGAAGTGGATGCGGGCGGGATCGCCGCCGGCACCGGGACGGAGGGGGTGGAGGCGGCGACGGAGACCACGGGCTCGAGCACGGGCGGCTCAGCCGCCACGGGTGCCGGGGCGGCTGGTGAGGGAACGGGGGGCTCTGGCGTGGGACTCGGCGTCTCGGCGTCCGGCGCCCCGCGTCGGCGTCGAAACCAACTCATCGCTACCTAATCGGCATCCACGCGGCGCCGCTTGACCGTGCTTGTAACGGATGCACAACCGGCGGTGGGCTGGTGGGACGAGCCTGACAAGACCGGGTGGGGTCGCAGCCGATCAGGGTCCGTGCTCGAAGGAGCCCTTCAGATGGGCGTCGAGCGCGTTGCAGCGGTACAGGGCGATTGCCTCGGATGAGGCGAAGCGCTGGCCGGGCAGCGCCTCGGGGCCGTGGTGGGCGATGATGCAATGCTCGAGCGCCAGCCGCCGCGCCGGCGGCAGCGAGGCGGGGTAGAGCGGCGCCAGCAGGCGCAGGCCGAGCTCCACGTGCCCCAGCATCTGCCCCTCCTCGCCGCGGGCGATCTCCGCGCCGTAGGTGAACTCGCGGGTCTTGCCGAGGTCGTGCAGCAGCGCCGCCGCCAGCAGCAGGTCGCGGTCGAGGCGGGGGTGCAGCGCGCACAGCTCCAGCGCCAGCGTGGCCACCGCCACGGTGTGCTCCAGCAGGCCGCCGAGGTAGGCGTGGTGGCTGCCCGCGCCGGTCCTCCCCGAGCCGCCCGGGCGGGTGGGCGCCGGCGGCGAGCAGGGCGCCCGGCGCAGCTCGCGGCGCAGCTCGGCGTCGCCCAGCACACGCTCCAGCAACGCTCGCAGACCCGGTTCGTACAGCTCCCGCACGAGGTGCTCGAAGAAGCCCTCCAGCTCGTCGATATCGCGGTGTGAGGCCGGCAGGAAGCCGGCCGGATCGGACTCGGCGCCCTCCGCGCGGGCGATCGTGTGCAGGCCGATCTGCAGCTGGTCGCGGAAGCGCTCCACACGGCCCTCCACGCGCACCAGGTCGCCCCGCTCGAAGCGCCCCGCCAGCAGATCGGCGTCGCGGAAGGCGCGCGCGAGGATCGAGCCGGTGCGGTCGCGCAGCTCGACGGTCAGGTAGGGGGTGCCGGCGCGCGAAAGCTGGCGCTCCTTGCGCGAGCACGCAAACACCCCCGCCATCTCCTGCCCCTCGCGCAGCGTGGCCACCGTCGGGGGCTCCTCCTGTGGGGAAACCATCACCGCATGATGTACGGTGAAGCGGATGCAGCCGCTGATCTGGGATCGCCGCCCGACGGGCCTGCGGGCTCCGGCGATGGTGTGCGCGTTCGAGGGCTGGAACGATGCGGGCGACGCGGCCTCCTCGGCGATCGCCTACCTCAGCCGGGCGCTGGAGGCTGAGCGTTTCGCGCACGTGGACGCGGAGGAGTTCTACGATTTCCAGACCAACCGCCCCCGCATCCGACTGGCGCCGGACGGGAGCGACTCTCCCTCCACCCGCCGCGAGATCGAGTGGCCGTCGGTGGAGATCTACGGGGCCAGCATCCCCGGCGCCGCGCGCGACCTGGTGCTGGTGCAGGGCGTCGAGCCGTCGCTGCGCTGGCGCACCTTCAGCAGGTTGATCGTCGAGCTCGCGGAGGCGCTGGGCGTGGGCATGGTGATCACCGTTGGGGCGCTGTTGGCGGACGTGCCGCACACGCTGCCGGTGGCGATGACCGGCTTCGCCTCCGATCCGGCGCTGATGGAGCGCCTCGGCACCACCAGCCGCCCCAGCCGCTATGAGGGGCCCACGGGGATCGTGGGGGTCCTGCACAGCGCCGCCGGCGACGCGGGGCTGCCCTCGATGAGCCTGTGGGCCAGCGTTCCCCACTATGTCGCCGCCGCCCCCTGCCCGAAGGCGGCGCTGGCGCTGGTGCAGCGCCTGGAGGAGCTGGTGGGAGTGTCGGTGGACCTCAGCGAACTGGAGGACGCGGCCGCCAACTACGAGCGCCAGGTGGGGCTTGCGGTGTCCAGCAACCCGGAGGTGCAGGCGTTCGTGGAACGCCTCGAGCAGGACGCCGAAAGCGACGAGGATGAGGAAGACGAGGAGGGCGAGCGCTGGGGAGCCGGGTGGCCGCTCTCGCCCGACGACCTGCCCTCGGGCGAGCGGTTGGCAAGCGAGTTCCAGCGCTTCCTGCGCCAGCAGGGGGATCAGAAGCCGCCGAAGTAAATAGTCGGCGGGACGGCTGGTGGGCCGCCCCGCCGACTGAGGGAGGAGAGGGTCCTACTCCTGCCGGCGAGGTATGAGGCCGGCAGACTCTCCCGCGCCCGTGGTCTCCTCGACCCGGGGCGGGGGAAGCTGTTGCTTGCTCAAACCAGGCTGAGCACGCGCTCCTGCACGCGGCTGGCGAAGTCGGCGCCCTCCTCCAGGCGCGTACGCAGCGCGTCTTCGATCTGGCTCTGGGTCTTCTCGATCTGCGACTGGGTCTGCTCCACCTTGGAGGTCACCTCTTTGGTGAGCCGCTCGCGCCGACGATCCAGCTCGCGCCGGCGCTCGCGCAGTTCGCGCTCCACGCGGGTGCGGGTTTTGCGGACCTCGCGCTCCATGCGCGTGCGAGCGGCGCTGCCGCGATGCTCGAATTTGCGCAGCTGGCTCTGCGCCTTGGTCGGGCTGGAGTAGGTGGAGATCACATCGGTCACGCTCGACACCACCCGCTCGCGGGCGAGCAGCGCGGCGCCCACGGGGATCAATACGGCGCGTTCGGCGTAGTCGCCGACGAGGTCGGTGGTGCTGCGGGTGGAGTTGGCGCGGGCGGAGCCCCGGCCGGCCGAGCCCCGGGCACCCGTGCGGGCGGTGGTGGCTTTGGCTTTGGACGCGCCTCGCGAGCGGGTTGCGGTGGCACGGGCTTTGGAGGCCCCGGCGGCAGCGCGCCCGGGGGTTGCTTTGGCTTTGGCTTTCGCCGAGCTCGAGGCGTTGGATGAGGCTATGGGGGTCGTATCAGGCATCTTGGAGGGGTCTCCTATTGTCATGTTCCCCTCGGGGGAGGAATCGATGGGCACATCCGTTCTGCGTGTCCGGCAGGATCGGCCGGTAGCGAACATATGTTTGTACCCTGCTTTCCCGAGATCGTTACACGAGAAGCTTAGCGTGTTATGAAGGTGGCGTAAAAACTAGCTTTGTGCGATCCGACTTCGTGACATGCGGAACATGTGTTCGTCCAACGAGAACCGCGAGCTCAAGTCATGGCGGCACCGCGCGCGGGTGCTCCGCGCAGACCGGCTCGGGAGCCTTCGGCGGGACCACGAACATCTTTGGACGAGACGCCGAGTAGATCAGTCGCGAAAGACGCGCGCGAGATCCAGCGCGAAGCCGGGGAGGAGATTGCTGCGCAGCGTATCGCCCTCACGCAACACCGTCTCCTCGCCAGCGGGGGGGACCTGCACGCTCGTAACGGTACGGGCGTCGGGATCGGCGAACCACAGCTCGCGCACGCCCGAGTTGACGTACAACTCGCGCTTTACGCCGAGGTCGTTGACCCGCGTCGAGGGCGAGAGCACCTCGATGACGAGGTCAGGGATGACCTGCATCGCGCCCGGCGAGATGGGCGGGCGGCGCTCGGCGCTCCACCAGGAGATGTCGGGAGCAGGACGACTCCCGTCGGGGAAGGCAACGAACACGTCCTGCAAAACGAGACCTTCGTCGCCGGTGTCCTCCTGCCAGCGAGACAGCGCCACATGCAGCCTTCCCTGCACGTCGGACGCGGGCGCTCCGAGGGGCGGCACTACGACTGCCTCGCCAGCGATGAGCTCGATGTCCATGCTCCAGCCCGCATTGAACTGCAGCGCGTCGAATTCGTCAGGTTGAACGTGAGGGTGAACGACGGTGGCCACTCGGCCCATGATAGACGCCTTGCCGTCGGGCGGTTCGCGCGCCGGGCGTGAATAGACTCGAGGGGATGTTCGATGAGGCCGTGATACAGGAGGCAGGCCGGCGGCTGTTGCAGGCCGCTCCGCCGGGAAGCCGGGTGATCCTGTTCGGCTCCCACGCCCGGGGCCAGGCCGGCGAGGACAGCGACCTGGACTTCCTCGTGATCGAGCCGGAGGTCGAGGACATCGCCAAGGAGTCCGTACGGTTGCACAGAACGCTGAACGGGCTCGAGGTGTGGGCGGACGTCATCGTCAGAAGCGAGGAGAGCGTGCGCGAGTGGCGCGACGTATACGGCACCGTGATCAACTCCGCCCTGCGTGAGGGCAGGGAGCTCGCCGCGTAATGGCCACGAACGGCGACTTGGCCCGCCTGCTGCTCGGCGCCGCCCGTGAAGATGAGCTCGCCGCGAGATCGGTGCTGCGAGTCGAGGGGATCGCCGATGCGATCGTTGGTTTCCATGCCCACCAAGCCGTCGAGAAGGCGATCAAGGCCGTGCTCGCGGCCAAGGGGGCCGAATTCCCCTTTACTCACGACCTCGAACGCCTCAGAGGCTTCTCCGACAAATCCGGGATCGAACTGCCGTCGGCGCTCGACGACGCGGAAGACCTGAACCCATTCGCTCGCGACGAGCGCTACGGATCCGAAACCCCGCTCAGTCTCGACCGCGACCAAGCGCTGCTGTGGGCCGCCGCGGCGATCGCCTGGGCTCGGGAGATCGTTGGGCAGCCCGAGCCTCGACAGAGCGACACGGCGGAGCGTGCGGCAGAGGACACGCCCAAGCAGGAGTAAAAACCCACTCGCGCGGTGGGGGTGTCGTTCTTTACTTCTTCTTTCTCGTCGTCTTCTTCTTGCGGCTGTGCTTCTTGCGCCGGTGCTTCGCCT
This sequence comes from uncultured Solirubrobacterales bacterium, assembly GCA_963833205.1. Lineage (GTDB taxonomy): Bacteria > Actinomycetota > Thermoleophilia > Solirubrobacterales > Solirubrobacteraceae > Palsa-744. The sequence continues at coordinate 411,421 of CAWHWZ010000006.1, forward strand.
TCTTCGCCTTGCCGCAACCCTGGACTTCGATCTTCGTGTTCTGCTTGATCTCCGCGCCGTTTTGGCCGACGAGTTCGGTTGGCATCGTGAGGTTCTTGGTGGTGCAGAGGTTTCCGAGGGCTGTGAGTGCGCTGTAGGGGCCCTCGGGCAGGGTGAGTTCGAAGCTCGTGACGGGCTGGTCGGGGATGGTCTTGAAGGTGCTTGAGGTGACGCCGGCTTTGCTGATGAAGGTGGTGCCGGTGAGGTCGATCGTGACGCCGTAGCCCTGGAGGACGAGGACGAGGCTTGGCCATCCTTCGCCGCCGTGGGAGACGAAGTAGGCGGGGCCTTCGAGGGGTACGGGGAGGATCGGAGTGATCGCTTTGGCGTGTCCGACGATCGAGGCAGGCGGGCAGCCGGCGGGGTTGGCGTCGAACTGTTCGGCGGTGCAGGCTTTCTGCAGGGTCGGTAGACGGGAGGGGAGCTGCCTGGGGAGTTCGACTTTGACGCGTGCGATGTTGGTCTGGGTGCCGAGTGGGCTGGGGATCGCGAGTTTCGCGGTCAGGTTCGCGCCGTCGGCCCTGGAGGTCTTCGCGGATGTGGAGACGGTGAACGCCGGTTTGAAGGCGAGGCTTGAGCAGTCCGCGGCCTGGAACGGGCTCGACACCGAAACAGAGAACTGGTCGGCGGGGTTGGACGGGTCCGCACCGCCGCCGGAGACCGTGTTCTGGAGCTGCAGGTGTTCGCAGCTGGTGGGGTTGATGATGAAATCGGGACGGTCGACGTAGACACGGATGTCGCGCACATGGGTGACGATGCCTTTGATGATGTGCGGGATCGGTTCTGAGCCCGTCGGGGACACTTCGACCTGTGCGGTGACCGGGTTGATCCGAAGAGCGAAGCGGATCACGACCGTGCCGAGGTCGAACGGCCCGACCGTCGCGCTAGTGATCGACACCAGCGAGAACGGGGCGCCGTGATAGGGGCCGCCCAGATAGAGGCTTCCCGGTGTCTGCGCGAGGACCGCGCCGACGCCGGCTTCGACGATCGTATGCCCGACCTTCGAGGCGGCCGGGCACGACGGGCTCGCGAGCTCTTCCTGGCCGCTGCGGCCGCGGGCCGCTTCGATCGAGGCGTCAGGACAAAACGGGATCCCCGTCAGATTCCCCGTCAACCCGGTAGGCATGACCGTCGAGAACCCAGTCAGCTCCTGTTCGCCATCCTGACGTTCCAGGCGCAGATAGAACGGGCTGTAGGAGCCCGCGGCGTTGTTCTGGGTGCCCGCGATCGCCTGCGGGTGAAACGGCGGCACACCCCCCGCGGGGCACGGCCCGCCGCCGATGCCCGTTTCGATCTGAAAGGCGGGGCTCAGCAGGTGCTGCGGCGTGAGCGGCGCGGACCAGGGTGTCAAGTCCGCTTGGGTGGTATACGCGCCGCACGTCTGTGGGCTTACGAGTGGTGCTGTTGCTCCTGCACGAAACTTCAACGTGAACTTGCTAAAGGGTTGCTGAGGATTGTTCAAGAATGTCGTGACCAGCTGTCCTGTCACAGAGTCTGGTGCAATCTTCCCAGCGACTTTCACGATGATCCCTCGTTCGGGATTCTTCGCGACCACGTACAGCGCTAGCAGCGTACCACCGGGATGACCTGGTTCTCCGAACGGGTTGTCGTAGGGTGTTGCGATATAGATCGAACCAGGAATCTTTTCAGCCAACAACGGCGTTTCGATCACGATAGACCCGATCTTCGATTCAGGCGGACAACCTTCACCCGGCAGCGACTCAGCCGTTTCAGTCGCATACTGTGCGGGCGTACACGCACCCAACCCCGATCCCGCGGACGGGTTGACCGTGAATCCCTCGGGCAGCGTGACCCTCGCATCCTTCAAGTTTGACGTGGCAATCGTATACGGGTTATCCCACGCCTGTGGAACAACCAACGACACATCAAGCCCCGACGGCGATTCAGCGAACCGAGTCGACGGATGCACTTCAATCGACGGGTCGAACGGTACACGTTCGCATTCCACGACAGGACCGACCTGATCGAAGGCTTCACTGAAATTATCGACTTCCTCCCACGAGTTGCTGCTCATCGACGCTGAAAACATGCCGCAGCTCGTCGGGTTCGAAAGGAAAGGCTTGATCGGGATATGGGCTTCCTGGGGGCCTCCGAATTCGTTTGTGCATTCGCCACTGGCGAATTTGTCGAGCGGATAGCAGGTTTCGCCGCGTTCGGCATCGTGTTCGTGTGCCGCCGGGACACCCCAGATCGTGACGGTGATGTTGCGTACTTCTCCAACCTTGGCTATATTGGGGCTCGTGGCAATCAATCCCTCGTCCCCAGGACGGACGCTGATAGGCAGCACCTGGGTGAGCAGGCCAGCGACCTTGAAGCCCAGCTCGGCGGGGACACCAAAGCTCGTTACTTCCATGTTGTAGATGGGGACGGTATCTTGGGCGCTCCCGTTACCACCCCCTCCAGCGAGATGCAAACTGATCGTTCCGACTTGACTTGCGATAGGGCATTGTGGTAGGAGCCCGTTTTCTCCCGCCTGTCCGAGCAGTTGGGCGCTGGCGCAGGTCGGAATCGCGGTGTTGTCCGCGTCGAACCCAGCCGGCACGTTGACGATCGTTGTTCGAACATCGTTGTTCGAATCGCCGAATTTGTTGTGTGCGAAGTCGAACGATGTCACCCAGTCAGCATGCGCACCAGCCCGAAGGTTGGATGGTGTGAAATGAAAGGAGCCTGGGACGATTTCAAAAGGTGCTTCACTTGGCTTGGCTACCGCCAGCCCGGTCAGTGTCACACACATCACGAGCACAGTGCCGAGCATGAGCAGTGACCGGACCCTCATCCCCTGAACGTCGATACGCCTAATCATTTGCTCGCCCTCCCGCTCGTGCGCGCGCCTCGTGCGCGACCGACCTTGCTGGTGTGCCTTGTGCCCGCCTTCCTGCCCTTCCTCTTCTTTGACTTGACCTTCTTCTTGGGCTTGGGCTTGCTCTTGACTTCCGGTGGCATGACCAGTTGATTGCCGGCACCTTGGAAGGTCGCGCTCGATGGCGTTGGGTCACTCGGTGGCGCAAATGGCGTTGAGCATGCATCGCCTTCGCATTCCACTGGACGCAAAGGCGGCGGCGGGAAGCCGCCTCCGATACGCGCATCGTAAATGTCAAGCGCAGTGTCCTGGTCAGAGCCAACTAGTTGCGAACCCGTTATGAAGAACACATCACGACCTTCGTCCGCTGAACCTATGAAAAGATTCATGAATCCACCGCGACCGTTGGTGATGAGGCTCAAACAACCCTGAACGCGCGTGCAGCCGTCAATACCGTTGCGCCGCCACTCATAGATGTCGCTGGATACCGACGTGTCGTCTTCAAGGCTGACGTGTTCGTCACCGTGAGAGATTTCTGGCGTGACTTCACCGTCCACATCAGACGGGAGCAGCGCCGCGGGGGTTGAAAAGAAGACGAAATCACCGTTTGCGGAGGCGACCGTAACATTCGGCAAGCCGTCTACTGTGAGGGCGCGGCCCAGATGAAAGTTGCTGCCAAAGACCGAGGGTTGGGCGGGTTCTGGATCAAACGGTGAAGCGCAGGACACACACTCGATTAGATTTTCGACGCTGTCATAGCGATAGACCTGAGTCGTGTTATGCGCGCCCCCAGGGAGCCCCGCGATCGCGTGACCGGTAGGTTGCGCATCGGTCTCCGACGGTGCTTCGAAATAGAAGTAGCGACCGTCGGGACTCACATGCTCCGAACCCGGGAACCCGACTTGCACAACGAAGCCAAGGGTTCTGTTTGGAATGTCGTAACGGTACAAGTCTTCCGCGTTGGGGCCCGTTTCGCTCGAGATCGGCGGTGCTTCCCCACCCACCTGCTCACGTGAATAGAAATAGATAGAACTAAGGCTTTCGGAGTCTTCGGAAACGCTTGCTTGTCCGATTCTCCCACCGCTTGTGAACAGGTGGCTCACGCTCGCAGACGCGGCTTCATACAGAAACACTTCGCGTGTTTCTTCACCCACCTGCTTTTCGAGCAGGACCTCGCTGCCCCGACGGTTCGCGCCAAAGAACCGATAGGCACCGAGATCGACTGTTTCCACACCACCGATGCGCTCAAACAGATGAGACGGTGCTCCACACGCGCTGCCGGGGACCGCTTCGAAGAATACGCGCGACCCATCGGCAGACACAGCGTGGCGACTGGCCAACTGTCCCAGTTCTTCATTGCCCTTTACGATTTTCGCGCCGCACGAGCCGATCGGGGCGCCACCCGTCAGGACGTTGACCTGGCGCAATTTGCCTTCAGCATATTCGTAGAGGTCATCACCATTTTTGGTGCCGCTTGGGGACGCGCCCAGGTTGCGATCTTCGACCTGTAGAACGAGCTTGGAGAAATCTTCAGAGCCCGCGACCAGTCCACTACCGCTCTGTGCGGCAGGCACTGAAGCCAGCAACGTGTACGGACCACCGGGAGGCCCAACCTTAAATTCGTTATGGCTCGACACGCCGTGTTCTCCCGTGTTATAAGAGTTTTCAAACGCGAAATCCGTGAGATCGGGATTGAACAGTCGCGGTCCGGGGCGAAAGATCCCGGTCTCAGGCTGTATCGCCGCCGCGGTCATCCGCCAACCGGTCGCGGTGCGTGTAAAGAAATATGGGGTTTGTCCGTCGTGCGGACCGGGACCCCAGTTGACGATTTCATCGGCGAACATAATATGTTCGCCATCTTCTCCCACCAGCGCACCCGGACCGCCGAGCGCGCCACCATAGTTAGCGATTTCCTGCGCTCCTTCCTTGTCCACCGGTGTGATCTGCTCATAGGCGCGGCAATCAGAAAGGCCCGCTGACGGACCAGTACGCAATGCTTCATTGGGGCATACGACAGGTTCACCAGCAGCAGCTGGTGAAGGCACTGTGAGCGTCTGCGTCGCGCCCTGCGCCGCACCCGTTTCGTTGGAGGCCAGCAAACGATAGTCATAAATATCACCCGGTGTCAAACCTGGAAGATCGCTTCCAACTATCACCGTCGGATAACCGCCTTCCGCCACTTTGAACGGTCCCGCGCCGGCATCTACTTCTGGTGTGCTCTGAGCTTCAGCCCACCCGCTCACCGCATACTGGTCCTCGCCGACGTACTGGAAACGATAGTGGGTATCGACACCGTCGGGACGAACAGACCCAAGAGCACGCATCGTTTCGCCATGCAAAGCATGCACAGCAAACGTACTCGCAAGCGGTGGGCCAGCCGTTTCAAAACCAGCCGACGGAGAAGTAGACGTACCGTTCACGTTTTCGGCAAAGAGGCGGACATAATACATGCCTGCGGGACTAAGCCCTGATAGATTGCCTTCCACCGACAATGATTCTTCGCCCGCGCCAGCGGTAGTGATCGTACCGCTAGCACCCGGCACGGGAATGTAGGGACCCGCGTCGCTGGTGGCATATTCAAACTGCCAATGAGTTTCGTATGTGCCGGGATTAACACCGCCGAGCAGATGGGCGGACACATCCGTGATTTGTGCGATTTGACCTCGTTCAATAGATGCTTCGGGCTTGGTTGAGTTGGTTACAATGCTTCCCATCCTTGTGACGTGACTACCCTTTTCGTTCGTAACCGTGACGCGAGGATAATACTTTGTTTTCGGAGCGAGACCCGAAAGCGTGAATTCTGGATAAGCAAAGTCTTCCGCTGCTGTGACAGTACCGCTCGCACCCGGTACCTGGTCGTAGGGACCCGCTTCACTGGTAGCATATTCGAAATTGTATTCGGTATTGGCCCCATCAGACTCGACCTGGGACTCAAGATCGATAGAGGTCGTGTGGGGACGAGCACAGAGTTCCTTGAACCCTCCGTTTTGAACTTCTTCTTCGGTGAAGAACCCTATCGCGCGAAAATCAGTGCCCCCGCAACCCCCCTGTACTTCCGGGGGACCCGCCGCACCTGTTGTGAACCTCGTTGTCCCTTCCACACTCCCAGCACTGTTATCAGCGCCGACCTGGAAGTCATAGGTCGTATTAGGACTCAAGTGATGAATAGACACTCGGAGTGCATCCTGGCCTACCTTATCTTTGGTTTCTCCGTCCGCAGCGAGCGTCCACACTCCGCTTTCCTCCCTAGAATATTCAACCCTCCACCGCGTTGGAGTCACCTTGAGATCTACGAGTTCCGCCCGGATAGTTGCCCTGGTCGCATGAATGTACAAAGCCTTGGGAGCCCCTTCATTTCCAAATATAGGCCCCCCTGCCGCGAGAGCAGGCGTCGCGCCAACCACACCAACGAAAATCGTTGCAGTCGCGAACATACCGGCAAACGCCGCAGTTGAAGCGATTGGCCGAGTACCTCTACGACTGACCGTGAGAAGGGCACGGAACATAGCGAGGAAACTTGTGCTAATGCGCTGTGCTTCCTTTGAACGTTCTTGATCAGTCACGTTCGTGCCTTTCTCGTGGATGCCATTCTTGAAGTGCATAGATAGTGGTGACGTGCCGTATCCCTGATGGTCCCCGGAACGGCGCTCGGCCATCCCGAGGATCTCAAACCGGGTCGAGCGATAGCGCTATTCCGCCGTCACCGCCCAGGTGCCGGCGACCTGCACCAGACCTTCTTCTTCAGAAGCGGTAGTCAGACTGAAGCCAAACGCGTCAGCGGCGGGGGCCGTGTAGGACTCGGTGAGAACGCCTGTCGCCGGAAGAACCGCCGGCAGTATGACTGAGGCAATTGAATCCTTCTTGGCGTTTTCTTCGCTCGAGGCATAGATGCAGAGGTTGCCAGGTGTCGCGTTTGGTTCCGTGACCGAACCCGGGCATGCCGCGGACACCGATCGCTCTTCTTCTTTTGCTGCGGTTTCGTTATAGAACGGTTCCAAGCCATCCGGCCTTAGGTAATGGGCGACGGGCGCTTCTTTGAGGGGAATGCCAAAACTGACGCTCGTAGACACATATGAGAATGCGCCGGGCGTGCTCCCTTCCAGGCGCCAATCGCCCTTCAGCGTCTTCCCCGACGGCAGCGTTGCAGTGAAGCCGGTCGTGCCGTCTTTACCGTTTTCCCCGTTTTTGCCGTTTTCGCCTTTTGGACCTGTTTCGCCTTTGGGTCCCTGCGGGCCTCCCGGCCCCTGCGGGCCACCTGGCCCGGCGGGCCCTGCGGCGCCGTTTGCGCCGTTGGCGCCTTTCGCTCCCGCGTTGCCCTTCAGCGCCTTGAGCACCTTCGGGCTGATCTGCTTGGTCGAGGTGATCACGAATTTGCTGGCGGCATAAGCCCCGCCGGACATCGCGAAGACGAGCGCAAGCGTCGCGATCATCGTGGAGGGGGTCAGGTGGGTTCTTAGGCGTCTGAGCATCGGTTATCTCCTTCTTGTGGGAAACGTGCCGGCGCCCGGCGCTACGCACGCGAATTTGACAAGCTGGCCGAAGACGATCGACCGGGTCCTGCAAGAGTGGAACGAGCGGCCGGGTTGCGCCATCACGCAGCCCTGCGCTGGTCGTGGGCATGCATACGAATGCTGTGCGTGACCCGCTTGCCCTTGTCGGTCAACACCCATGCGTTGGGCTCGCCCTTGGCGTGTCCCGCCCCGGTATTGCGGAGCAGCCCAAGGCGCTCCAGACGACGTAGAAGCTTTGAGATCTGCCCCGGGTCGGTGATCCCCGCGAACGTCGCGACCTCGCGGTTGCTCGGGTCCGAGCCGCTGCTGCTCAGGTCGGCGACGCCCTCCAGCACCCTGGCGGTCCGGTGCGTGAGGCGCAGGTTCACATCCGCCAGCGGATCCGCCGCGCTGCGCGGAGCGGCGGGGGCCGGCGTTTTCGGTGTCGCCACGGGCGCGGTGGAAGCCGGGCGGGTCCGCTCGCGGCGCGCCGCCGCGGGGCCGAGGTAGGGCAGCACGATCATCGCCATCAACTCGGCCAGCAGACCCGTAAGCGGCTCACCATCCCGGTGTGACAGCCGCGAGTACACGATCGCAAACGCCGCGCCCACCAGGCCCTCCGCGGTCAACGGAGTCAAGCCCTCGCCGCGCGCGCCCCCCTCGCGGCCCTCATCCACTACCGCCGCCAGATGTGCGAGTACCGCCTCGCGGCGCCCCAGCACCAGCGGTCCGGCGCGCAGCGCCTGCACCACACAGACCCGCGCGAGCGCCGGCTCGCGATCGAGGAACCCGAGAACCCGCCACAGGCCCGCACGAACCCGCTCACGCCACGGCAGGCGCCCCAGATCCGCGGCGGCCAACTCGGCCCCGAGGACCGCGACGACCTCATCCAGCACCGCCGCGAAACACTCGTCGCGGTTGGCGAACATCTGGTAGAAGGTGCGCCGCGAAACCCTCGCGCGGGCGGTCATCTGCCCGACCGTCGCCTGCGGATAACCGAGCTCGTCGATCGTGGCGGCCGCACCGGCCAGCAGCCGCGAGCGCTGGATCTCACCCATCCGCGTACGCGGATGGGTCACATCGTTCACACGCGCACGCGCCAACGCCGACTCGCTCGGGGCGCCGCGAGCCGCGCCGTCGCGCCTGGCTCTCCGTGGCGCCAACACCGCACCGTTGACACGTGCGGGGCTCACGCCGACCACCCCAAGTGCGGCCTGTGCCCTCCCCGCGTGGGGGACGTTACGAGGCCCGTGCGGGCCGGAAGACGAGGGGCCTCTGCGGCTAGTTCGCTAGCCGAAGAGAGAGAGAGAGAGAGAGAGATGCGACAGCGCCAAGCTGGCGCATCTAGCATCACATCTCATACGGGGTGCGATGACCCCTGACACGTATCTCACTCTCGAAACCACGTTAATTCCCAACTCCCTCATCCGTTGCGACCCGGTATTTCCTCTCCCAACCAATTTGCACCCTGCTAGCGCTTGAGGTCAACCACAGGGGCGGCGACCCAAACCAGGTCCTATGTATGCCCGTCACCCCACTGGGGATGACCATGGCAAAGGAGACCGTACACCACCACCCCCGGCTTGTCAATACCCAACAGCAAAGCTCTTTCGCTCACCCCCGCCCGGGCGCCACCCCTTGCGCATCCGCTCCCGCCGGACCTGCAGCCGGGACCGCCCACGCCAGGCGTCAGCGCTGAATGCTCCAGCTCGCGGGGAATGTGAGGACTTCGTGTCCTTGTGTGGCAACTCCGTGATCCCTGGGCTTTTAGGGGCACGCGGGGGAGAGTCCCGTCCCAAGCGGCGCCTATTGTGGCCCACACGATAGATCCGGCTTCCGCCGCACGTAGAGACCTATGACCGTGAACCCCAGCGCCGAGGACTCCGACACACCCACTCCGCCTGTCGTAGGCGAGCTACTTCCACGTGCCGAGGAAGCGTTCGGGGTGCGCTACAAGCTCCAGACCTACTCACTGGACCCAACCAACGAGGTTGCGGTCCCCAAGGTCCGCGGCTTTGAGCAGATCCTCGCCATCACGCTCGACGACGTCGATTACCTTGAGGGCGCGATCTACACCGGCGCCGTCCTTGTCCCAATCAGCGAAGTGCGCGACAATCCACCTTGGGGACCGAAGTGCGTGATCGACCTGCCGATACGGGGACGCAGGGAGAAGAATGGGCGCATCGCCAACGTCAGGACGGTCTGGGAGATCGCCGGCAGCGGTATCCCGCCGCGACTTGTGAACGCCTACTGCAAGCCCTAGACTGGAAAAACTGTGGCCACCATCATCAAGCAAGCAATCGGCGAACACGATGTCGTCGCCTTCACGGAGACCATCGCCAAGGCCGAAAGCGCCGGTACCTGGCCCACCGGCACCATCGGCGCCGTCATCAGCGACTACGGCGACCACAAGCTGATCGACATCGTCAACGAGCAGGGCGAAACCCTCGACATGCCCACCGTCCCCGTCGAGAAGCTCAAGCTCGTCAGCAAGCACAGCTGAGCCGGGGCTGACAGCTTCGGTCGTCGTCGCCCGCGGCAGGGTCTGGATCTGGGCCGCGGATCCCGGAGTCGCTCAGCTCACGCGCGCCAGCCACAGCTCGGGCGCCTGCAGCTCCGCGGCGGTGGGCATGTCCTCCACCGAGCGCCACGCGCGCGCCAGCGCCTCGGGCCCGCCGGCGAGCACGACCGCGTCGCAGAAGCGACGGCCCTCGTCGTACTGGCGCATCTTCAGCTCCAACCCCAACAGCCGCTCGAGCACCCGCCACGGCAGCCCCCGGTGCTCGCGGCGGCGGGTCATCGCGGCGCGCAGACGCGGCAGCGAGGGCAGCACCTCCGCGCCGACGGCGTCCATCACGTGCTCGGCGTGGCCCTCCACCAGCGACATCGTCGCCTGCAGGCGCTCGACCAGCTGCCAGCGCTGCTCGCCGAGCGTCAGGCGCACCAGTTCACCATGGCGTAGACGCTCCGCGAACGCGCGCGCGTCGCCGGCGCTGGGAAGCCGCATCAGCGCGCTCAGCGAAACCGTCATCTGCAAACCCTCGATCAGCTGTCGCAGGATCCCCGCGAGGCGCTCGCGCAGCCACGGCGCGCCGGAGAACTGGACGGCGTGAGTGATCTCGTGGATCGTCACCCACACAACCAACTGCTCACTGTCCACCTGCATCGTGCGCGCGGCCTGCGCGAGGTTGGGGGCGACCAGCAGCAGGCGCGGCGCGACGGTCGGGTCGAGCAGGGCGAGGTCGTACTGGCCGAGTACCCGTTGGGAGAGCATGCCCGCCATCGCCCCCACCTGCGCCCCCAGCAGCAGTCCGCCCGCGGCGCTGATCGTGTCGTACAGCGGCCCGAGATCCCGTCCGGGGTGCTTCCAGCTAAAGCGCGGGCGGTGGGTGGGGCGGCCGCCCGGCCCCAGACCCTCCGCGGCCAGCGACTCGAGCACGGGGCGCATCGTCTGCAGGTTGGCAGCGATCCAGCGGGAGCGATCGACCGCTTCGAGTGGTGGTAGCTCCCGGGGGAGCTCAAGGCCGGAGTACTCGCTCACGCGGCGAGCAAACTGCAGCGCCAGTGGCTGCACCGTCTCGCCGAGCATCTGCGCGAGCGGACTATCGGTCCCGGGAGACCCGGCGATCAGGTCCCCCACGCGCTGTGCGGTGCTCCAGTCGATCGCGTCCACACCTGGAGGGTAGAGCCCCGGGAATATCCTTATGATCGGTGCCCTCCTCGCTCGATGACCCACACGACGTGCCCTGGCTGGAAAGCCCGGCGGACACCGCGCGAGCACTCGGCATGCCCCCTCCGATCGAGCGCCTGCCGCAGGACGACCGCAGGGACCGGACAACGCAGCGCGCGGAGCTGCTGAAGCGGGCTGAGGTGCGCGACGTGCTGGCCTGGATGCGCCTGCTGATCGACCCCCGCGACGCGGCGGCGGCGGTGCGCGCCTTGGCGCGTCCCCCGATCGAGCTGCGCCAGGTGGATCTCGCGCGGGTGATCCAGATCGTGCGCCGACAACGCCTGGACGTGGTGGCGGCGCTGGCTGCCGCGCTGGAGTCCCCGCAGCTGCCGCCCGAGGCGCGCGAGCGGGTCGGGCGCTTCCTGGAACTGCACCGCTGGGCGTCGGGGGGGCTCGACACGATGCGGGCAGACCTGTTTGTGGGTCGCCTGATCGAGCGTTTGAGCCTGCGCCGGCGAGCGCTGCTGGCGGCCGAGGGCCAGGACGCGCAGCGGCTCGCGGGGTTGGCGGGACTGTGCGAGCTGGCGGAGGAGTTCGTGGGCTCCTCGCCCAGGCCGACGGCGCGAGCGCTGGCGATCCATCTGACGGCCGCCGCGCAGGAGCGAGCGCCTGTGGAGCCGCCCGTCGCCCCCGATGAGCCCCCCGAGGGGACGCTGCAGAGCACGCTGCGGATGATGCGCGAGGAGGTGCTCGGGGATGTCGCGCGGATCGCCGGGCGCCTCGGGGAGCTGCGCCTGGACACCGAGCTGGATGTCTCCCACGGGGTGGTGAGATACCTGGAGCTGCTCAAGCTGGCGGCGCTCGCCGAGCGACCCGCGCAGGAAACGGCGGACGCCGCGTTGCAGGATGTGAATGCGCGCCTGCGCGCGGCGATGACGCCGCTGCAACGGGAGATCTACGACAGCTCGCCGCTGGATGAGCTGCTGCGCGAGGAGCCCGCCGACGCCGACCCACTCGGGGGCGCGCCCGGCGCGCGTCGCGGCCGCGGCGTGCGCGCGCTGGCGATCGCGGCGCGCGATGAGCCGACGCTCGAGGCGTTCCTGCCCCGCAAGGGCGAGGGTTTGGTGCTGTCGGCCTCGGACGTCGAGACCTACCGCGGCTGCCCGCTGCGCTACAAGTTCGCGCGGGTCCTGAAAATCCCCACCGAACAGACGATCCACCAGCGCTTTGGGATCGTGGTGCATCAGGTCCTGGAACGCTTCCACGCGGCCGCCGGGGCCGAGGATCCCGCCACGAGCGAGCAAGCTCGCGCCGCGGCAAGCGACGGCGAGCCGGTGCCGGGCGACGGGGTGCAGGGAGCCGGCGAGGAGACGCAGGGGACGGGCAACGGGACGCAGGGGACGCTCGCCGAGCTGCTTGAGCTGCTCGACGTGGCGTGGCGGCGCAGCGCAATGGGGAGCGGCCCGCAGGAACGCGAGCTGCTGGGCAAGGCGCGCGCGGCGCTCACCCGCTACCACGAGCGCCTGCGCGAGGAGCCCGCCCGGCCGGTGTGGTTCGAGCGTCAGTTCGCCTTCGACCTGGGGCCCCACCACGTGCGCGGGCGAGTCGATCGCGTGGACCGGCTGCCGGACGGCGGGTGGGAGCTGATCGACTACAAGACCGGCTACGCCAAGACCGCGCAGGAGCTGAGCGGCGACATCCAGCTCTCGCTCTACGCGATCGCCGCGGGCGAGGCATGGGGCCTCACGGACACGCGCCAAGCCTACTACTACGTGCTCGACGACCGCAAGGTGCCGGTCCCCGCCGACGCGGGCAGCGGAGAGTGGGTGAGGCAGGCTGTGCTCGACGCCGGGGCCGGGATCCTCGCGCAGAGCTTCGAGCCCACCCCCTCGCCCGCGGCGTGCGGGCACTGCGACTACCGGATCGTGTGCCCCGCGGCGGAGCGGTAGCCCGTTTACCGTCCTGCCCCGCGGCGGAGCGGGCCCGTTTACCGTCGTGCCCTGCGGCGGAGCGGTGGCCGAGTTCTGCGAAGATGGGCCCGTGCCCACGCGCGAGCAGATCATGAAGGCCCTCCAGGGCGTGATCGACCCCGAGCTGCGCCGCTCGATCGTCGAGCTCGACATGGTGCGCTCGATCGATGCCAGCGCCAACGGCGTCGTCGACGTGACGGTCTCGCTGACGACGCCGGGCTGCCCGATCAAGGGCCACTTCCAGACCTCGGTAGCCCAGGCGGTGTCCGCGCTCGAGGGCGTGACACACGTGAACGTGTACTTCGACGTGCTCACGGACACCCAGAAGCAGGCCCTGCAGCAGAAGCTCGGCCGTGGCAGCCTGCCCGAGGGCGCGCTTGCGCAGGTCTCCAACATCCTGTGTATCGGCTCCGGCAAGGGCGGCGTCGGCAAGTCGACACTCACCGCCAACCTCGCCGCGGCCCTGACGGCCGAAGGCAAGCGCGTGGGCATCCTCGACGCCGACGTGTGGGGCTACTCGATCCCGCGCATGTACGGACTCGGCGCCACCCGCCCGCCCGTGTCCGCGCAGCGCAAGATCATCCCGCTCGACGCGCACGGCGTAAAGGTCATGTCGATCGGCTTCTTCGTCGAGGAGGACGCCGCCGTGGTGTGGCGGGGGCCGATGCTGCACAAGGCACTCACGCAGTTCCTGCAAGACGTCGAATGGGGCGCCCTGGACTACCTGCTCGTGGATCTGCCCCCCGGCACGGGCGACGTGTCGATGACGCTCGCACAGCTGCTGCCGCAGGCACAGTTCATAATCGTCACCACGCCGCAGCCGACCGCGCAGAAGGTAGCGCGCCGCTCCGCGCACATGGCGCACAAGGTCGATCTGGAGATCGGCGGCGTGATCGAGAACATGTCGAGCTTCACCACGCCTTCGGGCGAGCGCTTCACGATCTTCGGCGAGGGCGGCGGCCAGGCGCTCGCCGACGAGCTCGACGTGCCACTGCTCGGCAGGGTACCGCTGACGATGCCCCTACGCGAGCACGCCGACAGCGGCGTACCGCTCGTGATCGAGGACCCCGACGACCCCGCCTCCCAGGCGATCCGCCAGGCGGCGCGGGGCCTGATCGCGATGGCCCCGCTGGAGCTGCCCGTGCTGAACGGCAACGGGTCGACCGGCAACGGCGAAGCGGCTACCAGCCCCCCGCCGCCAAGCGCCCAGCCGGTCGGCATGTCGCTGCCGATGGCCTAACGGCTGTTGGCGAAGTACTCGGCGTTGATGGAGGTGTACTTCTGCCACTCCTCCGGCAGCTGGTCCTCGGCGAAGCAGGCATCCACCGGGCAGGCCTCCACGCAGGCGTCGCAGTCGATGCACTCATCGGGGTCGATGTACAGCATTTCGGCGGCGTCATACCCGGGCTCGTCGGGCGTCGGGTGGATGCAGTCCACCGGGCACACCTCGACGCAGGAGTTGTCCTTGGTGCCGATGCACGGCTCTGCGATCACGTAGGCCATTCGCTTCCTTCTCGATTCGATGTTGGCTGCTTGTTGAGGAGCAGGAATATTAGCGGCGTCTCTGCGCCTGCCCGCCCCGAGCGGGATCCTGGTGGCCCACTCAGCCGCGACCCAGCGTCAGGGCTGCTTGGGGCCGTAGTAGCGGGGCCGAGGCAGCGGGCAGTAGTCCTGGGCGCCCGCGGCGGCTGGGTTGCCGATCCTGATCCACACGCCCGTGCCGTCGTCGAGCGTGACGCAAGGGGCCACTTCGCCGGGGGCGATCTTGCCGTGGGCCAGCACCGCCACCCGCTTGCCAAGGGCGCTCGCCTGCGCGCCGGGCGACGGCTGTTCCAGCTGCGCGATCTGCGCCAGCACCGCCAACCCGCCGTTGGAGAAGTACGGTTCGATTGTGCCCTGCCGCTGGTTCCACACGAGGTAGCGCACACCGTGTCGCCGCAGCGCCCGCAACGTCCCCAGCAGGTCGCCGTCGCGATGCGGCCCCGCCACGAGGAACCCGCCCGGGTACAACGTCAGGTAGCCCGGCTGCTGGAGCGCCGTCGGCGAGGCTCCCGGCAGCGCGATTCGGTACTGCTTGCCGACGCCAAACGTGCTCCCGAGCATGTTCACGAAGACGACCACCACCAGCGCGCCCACGGCCACGGCTCGTGCGCGGCCCGTGAAGTGCGCAATCCAACCCGCCGCAAACACCGCGGGGTACAGCAGCAACGGCATGCTGTAGCGGGTGTCGTGGAAGTAGGTCTCGGTCAGGATCAGCCACGCCACCACCGCGCCCACCGTCAGCTCCAGCGCCAGCGGGCCCACCGGTGACGGTCGCTCGCGATCGGCCGCCGCGGTGCCCGCCGCCCGAGCGTCCTCACGAGAACTCGCTCCTCGCGACCGCTCGGCACGGTTGCCGGCCTTCGTCTGGTCGCCCCGCCCACCGCGCCCACGCCGCGGCTGCCCGCTTGCGATCCGTGATGTGGCCGGTCGCGCGCGCCTCGCGGTCAGCGATCGTGGGCGCGAGCGCACCAGGCCGGCAACCGTCCAAACGAAGCCGGCCGCGGCGAGCAACAGCAGCGGCAGCCCCAGCTCGACGTTGTCGAGATTCCACATGTACCACTCCAAATTTGCGCTCGACAGGCGTGGAGGGGCGATGTCTTTGGGAGCCGGGCCTTCCTGATTTGAGTAGGCGCTCGAGGGTGCGGTGGCCTGTGTCCCCACTCCCTGGATCAACTTGCGCTCGTGGACGTACCAGGGGAGGGCGATAATCAGTGCGATCGCGGCGAACACACCCACTCCCAGCCACGCGCGCCGGCCGGGTGAGCGGGCACCCCGTACAAGTGTCACGAGGCCCACCCCCAGCACGAAGATCGGGAACGGCTCCTTCGTGAGCATGCCGAAACCCACCGCCACGCCTGCGATCGCGCACAAACGGAGCTTTGTGAAGCCCTCGCTGGCGATGATCAACCACACCGACACCGCCACCATCGCCGTCTCCGGAGCGTCGGTCATGAATACGTGGAACTGAGCCGCGATCAGCGGCGAACCGAGCGCGAAAACGACCGCAAGCAGCCCCGCCAGCGGGCTGAACGCCAGCCGGCCGACCTTGTAGCAGCCGAGCGCCAGCAGCGTCACAAACACGAGATTCTCGGCGAGAATCGGCGGCGCCACCCCCACCCCGCCGAGCGCGATCCCCAGCGAGCCGACCAGATAGGCGAACGGCGGGTAGGGGACGCTCAGCGTGAGCGCCGTGCCAAGATTTCCGGCGGCCAGTTCTTTCTGGACGTTGAGCGCGAGGTTGAGGTGCAGCCCGGCGTCAAAGATCGGGATGCTGCGATCCTGGGCCAGCCACCAGCAGGTGATGCCGATGAACAGAGTCGTGACCCCAATTGCGCCCCAGGCGGACGCCGGCCAGCCCAGCTGGGCGACGCGCGCGATCGGCCTGGCGCGCGCACGGACCCGGGTGGCGGTGATTTCGCTCGCCATCGATTCACCGTAGTCCGCGATGTCGGCTGCCGCAACAATTTCAGGCTCTTTGTTTCTGACGTTTGCGCCGGCGCAAACGCTCAGCGCGGGCGCCACTGGGGACCCGTCACTCGATTGCGCTCGCGGCGGCGGTACGGTCCGCTAGGTTATGGGGCGCACATGGTGTTGCTAACCGGCGCCACCGGCCAGGTGGGTTCTGCGCTCCTCGGCCGTCTGCTCGCCGAGGGCACATCGGTGCGCTGCCTGGTGCGCGACCCCCGCCGGCTGGGCGCCACGCGGGTGCGGGTGCAGATCGCGCTCGGCGACCTCGCCGACCCGCCATCGTTCCGCAACGCGATGCGGGGGGTGGACACGGTGGTGCATCTGGCCGCCGCGATCCGCGACCAGCCCCGAGGCTCGATCGAGGAGCTGAGCGGGATCGCCACGTGGCGCATGGTGCAGGCCGCCGAGCGAGCGGGGGTGGAGCGCTTCCTGTTCTGCTCCGCGCTCGGCGCCTCCACCCACAGCCGCGCGCGCTTTCTGCGTGCCAAGGCGCTCGCCGAGCAGGCAGTTCGCGAGGCGGGGATGCGCTCGGTGGTGTTCGCGCCCTCGATCGTGTACGCCCCGGGGGATCGCTGGCTGACGCTGCTGGAGCGGCTGACGCTGCTGCCGGCGATGCCGCTTTCGGGTGGTGGTCGCGCGCTCTACCAGCCGATCTGGGCCGAGGACGTCGCCGACTGCGCGATGGCGGCCCTGCGCACGCCCAACGCCGCCGGATCGTTTGAGCTGGCGGGGCCGCAAACCCTCAGCCACGAGCAGATCGTGCGGGGCGTGCTGCACGCCCTGCGCCGCAACCGGCCGCTCGTGCACGTGCCCACTCCGGTGGTCGCGCGCCTCTTGCGCCTTCTGGAGGCCGCCGCCGGGACGCATGCGATCGCGACCTGGGACGAGGCGGAGTTGATGGAGGTGTCGATGGTCTCCCCGCGGGGATGCGCCGATGCCGAACGGCTCGGGGTGCGTCCGCAGCCGATGGGAGCAGTGTTGAGTCCGCCTCTATGACACAGCCAGCTCCGGCCGGCGCTCAGCCCAGGGACGCGCGGCTTCCAGCTGCGCGGCGAGCGCCAGCAGCGGTCCCTCCTGCGCGGGGCGGCCCACCAGCTGCACCGCCAGCGGCAGTCCGTCCTCGCCGTGGAACAGCGGCAGCGAGATGCCGGGCTGGCCGCTGGCGTTGAACACCGGGGTGAACGGCGTGAACAGGCCCGAGCGGGTGAACGTGGCCATCGGGTTGGGCGCCGCGGGGTCCAGCGTGCCAAGCGGGAGCGGGCGCTCGGCGAGCGCGGGGGTGAGCAGCGCGTCGTAGGGCGCGAGGAACTCCACCAGCTGGCGGGTGAAGGCCTGCAGTCTCACGGTCGCGCCGAGACCCTGCACGGCGTTCAGTTTCTGCACCATCGAGTAGATCGCCCAGCTCATCGGCTCCATGTCCTCGGCGGTCGGCTCGCGGCCCGCGACCGTCCCGGAGAACGCGATCGCGAGGCTGACGTGGGTGCAGAACACCGCCCCGAACAGCTCTCTCACGCCCTCCGTCTGCCACGGGGGATCGACCTCTTCGACCTCGTGGCCGAGCTCGCGCAGCAGCTCGGCGGCGTCGCTCACCGCCTGCGCCGCCAGCGGGTCCACGACCGCCTCCGGCACTGGCGGCAGCGTCGTGGCAGCGATCCGCAGCGGGGCCGACTCTCGTGCGGCGGCTCGCGCGAACGGCTCGGGCGGCGGAGGCGCCCAGCTGGCATCGCCCGCCTCGTACCCAGCCAGCACGTCGAGGACCATCGCCGTGTCGGCGACGGTGCGCGTCAGCATCCCATCGATCCCCAGCAGCGACTCCCCCAGCTCGGGGGCTGAGGAGATCCGTCCGCGCTGGGGCTTCAGCCCCACCAGCCCACAGCACGCCGCGGGGATGCGGATCGAGCCGCCGCCGTCGCTGCCGTGGGCCACCGGCACCATCCCCGCGGCCACCGCCGCGGCCGAGCCGCCGGAGGAGCCCCCGGGAGTGCGCTCCAGATCCCAGGGGTTGCGGGTGGGGCCGAACAGGCGCGCCTCGCTGGTCGGCAGGATGCCGTACTCGGGCAGCGTGGTGGTGCCCACCACGATGAAGCCCGCGTCCTTCAACCGGCGCGTGACGTTGTGGTCGTAGCTGGCGACGAAGTCGCTCAGTAGCGAGCACCCATAGGTGAAGCGCAGACCCGCGACCGCGCGGAGGTTCTTGATCGCGATCGGCACCCCCGCGAAGGGGCGTTTGTCGCCTGGCTTCACCGCCTCGGCCGCCGCCAGCGCGCGCTCGCCGTCGACCTGCACGAACGCGTTGATCGTGGGGTCGAGCTCCTCGATGCGATCGAGCGAGCACTGCACCAGCTCGCGCGCCGAGAGTTCTCCAGCGCGCACCATGCCCGCGAGCTCGCTCGCGGAGCGGAACATCAGATCGCTGTCGGGCACCTGCTCCTCCTCGCCGTCGATGTGTCGTCATCATATGGGCCGGATCCCCCAAAATTCAGCCAGCCCAGAAAGCGAGTGCCATGAGCGCGGTTCAGACAGCACCGGAGGTCCAGGCGGGCCTGGAAGGCGTGGTCGCCTTCGCGACCGAAATCGCCGAGCCCGACAAAGCAGGAGGCGCGCTGCGCTACCGCGGCGTGGACATCGAGGATTTGGTGGGGGCGGTCCCCTACGAGCAGGTGTGGGGCCTGCTGGTCGATGGCCGCTTCAAACCGGGGCTGCCCCCCGCCGAACCGCACCCGCTGACGGTGCGCTCGGGCGATCCGCGGGTGGACGTGCAGGCGGGGCTGGCGATGCTGGCGCCGGAGTGGGGCTTCAACCAGCTGATCGACATCTCCGACGAGCAGGCCCGCGAGAACCTCGCGCGCGCCTCGGTGATGGCGCTCTCGTTCGTCGCCCAGTCCGCGCGCGGCGTCGGGCAGCCGCCGGTCCCCCAGGAGGAGATCGACCGCGCCGGCTCGATCCCCGAGCGTTTCCTGATCCGCTGGCGCGGCGAGGCCAACCCCGATCACGCGAAGGCGATCGACGCCTACTGGGTGTCCGCCGCCGAGCACGGGGTCAACGCCTCCACCTTCGTTGCCCGCATCACCGCCTCCACCGGCGCCGACGTGGGGGCCGCGCTGTCGGCCGCGGTGGGTGCGCTCTCCGGCCCGCTGCACGGTGGGGCGCCTTCGCGCGTGCTGAAGATGCTGGAGGAAGTCGAACGCACCGGCGACGCCGAGCGCTGGGTGAAGGAGGCGCTCGATCGCGGCGATCGGCTGATGGGCTTCGGCCACCGCATCTACCGCGCCGAAGACCCTCGCGCGCGCGTCCTGCGCCGCACCTGCAAGGAATTGCGCTCGCCGCGCTTCGAGGTCGCCGAGGCGCTGGAGCAGGCCGCGCTGGCGGAGCTGCACGCGCGCAAGCCCGACCGCGTGCTCGCCACCAACGTGGAGTTCTGGTCGGCCGTGGTGCTCGACCTCGCCGAAGTGCCGGCCGAACTGTTCACGCCGATGTTCACTTGCGCGCGCGTGGCGGGATGGTCGGCGCACATCCTCGAGCAGAAGCGCGAAGGCAAGCTGATCAGGCCCACCGCGAAGTACGTGGGCGCCCCCTCGCGGCCGGTCGGGGCGGTCGAATAGCGGGGACCCGCCCCCAGGGCCGGGCGGCGAGGAGAGCTGCACTTAAATGCGAGGGGGCGCCCGGAGCGCCCCCTCGCAGCCCAACTCTGCCTGCTGCCTACATCATCCCGCTCATGTCAGGCATGCCGCCGCCACCGCCGCCACCGGATTCCTTCTCCGGCACCTCCGCCACGATCGCCTCCGTGGTGAGGATGTTCTTGGCGATCGACGCCGCGTTCTGCAGCGCCGAGCGGGTGACCATCGCGGGGTCGATCACTCCCGCTGCCACGAGATCGACGATCTCGTTGGTGGCCGCGTTGAGGCCGTGGCCTTTCTTGGCCTTGCGCACGTCGTTGACCACCACCGAGCCCTCCAGGCCGGCGTTCTCGGCGAGCTGACGAAGCGGCTCCTCCAGCGCGCGCAACACGATGCGCCCGCCGGTTTTTTCGTCATCGTCCTCGGCGCCGCCGCCGTTGGAGCTGATCGAGGCCGAGGCCTGCAGCAGCGCGACGCCGCCACCGGGCACAATGCCCTCCTCCAGCGCCGCCCGCGTGGCCTGCAGAGCGTCCTCGACGCGGTGCTTCTTCTCCTTCATCTCCGTCTCCGTGGCCGCGCCCACCTTGACGACCGCCACGCCGCCGGAGAGCTTCGCCAGACGTTCCTGGAGCTTCTCCCGATCGAAGTCCGAGTCGGTGTTCTCGATCTCGTTTTTGATCTGGTTGATGCGCCCCTTGATCGCGGCCGCGTCACCGGCGCCGTCGACGATCGTGGTGTTGTCCTTGGCCACCACCACGCGGCGAGCGCGCCCGAGCTGCGAGACCTGCGTGTTCTCCAGCTTCAGGCCCATCTCCTCGGTGATCACCTCGGCGTTGGTGAGGATCGCGATGTCCTCCAGCATCCGCTTGCGGCGATCGCCGAAGCCCGGCGCCTTCACAGCCACGCCGGTGAACGTCCCGCGCAGCTTGTTGACTACCAGTGTCGCCAGCGACTCGCCCTCGACGTCCTCGGCGATGATCAGCAGCGGCTTGCCGCTCTGGATCACTGCCTCCAGCACCGGCAGCACGTCCCTGACCGAGCCGATCTTCTGGTTGGCGATCAGGATGTAGGGGTCCTCCAGAGTCGCCTCCATACGATCCTGGTCGGTGACCATGTAGGGGGAGATGTAGCCCTTGTCGAACTGCATCCCCTCGGTGAACTCGAGGTCCATGCCGAACGTCTGGCCCTCCTCGACGTTCACCACGCCGTCCTTGCCGACCTTCTCGATCGCGTCGGCGATCACGTCGCCGATCTCCTCGTCGCCGGCGGAGATCGTCGCCACACGGGCGATCTGCTCCTTGCCGGAGACCTCCTTGGCCTGCGATTTGATGCTCGCCACCACCTGGTCCACGGCGCGCTCGATGCCGCGCTTGAGCGCCAGCGGGTTGGCGCCCGCGGCGACGTTCTTCAGCCCCTGGCGCACAATCGCCTGGGCCAACACGGTGGCGGTCGTAGTGCCGTCGCCGGCCACGTCGTTGGTGGCTGTGGCCACCTCGCGTACCAGCTGGGCGCCCTGGTTCTCGAAGACGTCCTCGACCTCGATCTCGCGGGCGATCGTCACGCCGTCGTTGGTGATGGTGGGGGCGCCGAACTTCTTGTCCAGCACCACGTAGCGGCCCTTGGGGCCCAGCGTGACCTTGACCGCATTGGCCACGGCGTCCACGCCCGCCTCCAGCGACTTGCGCGCTTCGGCGTCGTACTTGATCTCCTTATGTGCCATGTCGTTCAGATCTCCTTACGCGACCTTGGCGAGGACGTCGGACTCGCGCAGCACGAGCAGATCCTCACCAGTGTCGGGGTCTTTAATCTCGGTCCCGCCGTACTTGCTGTAGAGGACCTCGTCGTCCTTTGCCACATCGAGCGGGATGCGCTTGCCGTCATCGTCGATCCGGCCGTCGCCGACGGCGAGGACCTTTCCCTTCTGCGGCTTCTCCTTGGCTGTATCGGGGAGCACGAGACCGCTGGCGGTCTTCTCCTCCTCCTCGATCGCCCGCACGATCAGGCGATCGCCCAGGGGCTTGAGTTTCATCTTGGTGAGACCTCCACTGTCTAGAGAGAGTTTGATCGCGGCGCCTCCAACCAGTGGTGCGCCCCTCGGTTGGCACTCTTCTTAGCCGAGTGCCAACTGCCCGCCAACTATACCCGACCGCAGCGGCAATTCAAGCTTCTGCTGGCACTTTCTTGCCCATAGTGCCAACAGACGCGAGGGTCAGCGGTGCGGGCACCTTCAGTTCTGGGCGCCGCCGAAGCCCTTCATCGCCTCGGTCATGCCGCTGGGGTTCTCGAGGATCTGCGAGAAGCGCACCACCGTGACGATGTCCTCCGTCGAGACCGGGCGGCCGTAGATCTGCTCGAGGAAGTTGATCAGCTCCTCGTGGCGGCGGAACTCGGGGTTGTCGTGCTTGATGTCGCGGGGGGAGAGCTCGGAGAGCTTCATCACCTCCACCTGATCGATGACCGCCTCGAAGATCCGCTCGCGGGGGGAGTATTGGTAGCCGATCGTCACCAGCACCAGTTGGTTCTTGCGGTACTTGCCCGACTTGTCGCCCAGGCGGATCGTGGCCGTCTTACGGCCTCGCTTGAGCTCGTCGGCAAAGATCGTGGAGTAGAAGTTCAGGACCTGCACATTGACCTATGGGGAGGGGAGGGGAGGGGATGGGAGCCCGCCCGCCCGGGCCTGCCCTCCCCCGACCTAGACGTGGAGTAGAAGTTGAGCACCTGCATGACAGACAGCAGGCTATCTGATACACAGGGAGCCGGCTCGCCACCTCTAGGGATCCAGCGCCCGCAGCGCGCGCACGGCGATTTCGCGTTCGCCCGGGTAGGTCAGCTCGGTGCACGCCCGCGCCAGCGGAATCCAGCGCACCTCCTCGACCTCGTCGTCGTGGTCGGCGGTGTCTCCGGCGAGGTAGCGCAGCAGGTAGAAGACGACCGACTTGGGTACGCTGCGGCCGTCGCGCCTGTACCAGTAGCGCACCTCGCCGAGCTCCTCCACGAGCTCCGCATCCACGCCCGTCTCCTCGCGCACCTCGCGCACGGCGGCCTGCAGCGGGGTCTCGCCGGGATCGATATGGCCCTTGGGCAGCCCCAGCACGCGCGCGCCGTCGGCGGCGCGGCGGCACGGCACGATCGCCAGCAGCTGCCCGTCGTGCACCACCACGCCACCCGCCGAGCGCTCTTGCGGCCTGGCGGGCTGTCGCTCAGAAGACATACGAACGCAGCGCCTCGGGGTCGTGCACCACCAGCCGACCCCTGCCCTGGGAGATGACCCCGGCCCGCTCCAGCACCGCGAGGAAGCGGCTCGCCGACTCGCGCGAGCTGCCCGCCAGCTTCGCCAGATCGGCCTGGGTGGCCAAGATCGGAACGTCTTGACCGGGCTCCTCCCCGGTGCTCAGCGTCTGCGCCACCAGCTCGCTCAGTGCCGCGGCCACACGGCCTTGAACCGTCTGGAAGGAGCGGCGCGCGAGACGCTCGTTGCTCACCCGCAGGCGCCGGGCGAGCGCGACCAGGAGTCGCATCGCGATCTGGGGGCGCTCAGCCATCAGGCGGCGCATGTCCGGCCCCAACACCGCCAACACGCTCGTGGGCTCCAGCGCCTCCACCGTGGCCGAGCGGCGCTCGTCCTCGAACAGCGCCAGCTCCCCGAAAATGTCGCCGGAACCAAACGTCGCCAGAGTGATCGTGCGCCCGTCGCCGTGGTCGTGCACCGCGCGGGCGCGGCCAACGTGCACGACGTAGCAGGTGTCGCTGTGATCGCCCTCGCGAAACACCACCTGACCAGTCTCGAAGCTCCGGGGGACCGCCAGTTGCGCGATGCGTCGCAGGTCGGCCTCATCGAGGGTTGAGAACACCGGCACGCGGCCGAGCAGCTCCACGACCTCCGCTGAGCTTGGCGCCCGCATCGTCAAAGTGGATAGCACACCTCCCGCGATCGGCGTTCCACCCTCCCCGCGGCGCTATCGTCCCAAGATGGTCTCATTGCGGAGAATCGCCGCGTCGACGATCCTCGCCGGGGCGCTCGTGACGGCGGCTGGCACGTTCGCCCGGTCATCCTTCACGCCGCTGCTGAAGTCCCCCGAACTGTGGGCCACGGTGGATGTCTGCAACACGCCCCACCACCCCGACACGATCGGCATCCGTGGCTCGATGCCAACCGACGGGCACCCCCACGACTCGATGTACATGCGTTTTCAGGTGCTGTCGCTCGACCCCACCACCAAGCAGTGGGCCGCCATCGGCAAGGGCGCCGACTCCGGTTTCGTGACGATCGGCACCGCCGCCTCCACCCGCCAGGCGGGGCGCACCTTCGAACTCAAGCCAACCACCGCCGCCTATACGCTGCGCGGGCAGGTGGAATTCCAGTGGCGCCGCGGCGGCCATGTGGTGCACCTGGCCAGCCTCCCCACCACCGCCCGGCACACCAGTCTGGCCGGCGCCGAACCAAAGGGGTTCAGCGCCGCGACCTGCGTGCTGCCCTGAGGGCCGACGGACGATCGACAGAGGTGCAGATGCCTTTCAAATGGACCCCCAACCACTTTACAAAATGAAGGGTTGGGGTCCAAAAACAAAGGGCATTGACCCACCGCAGCAAAGACCCGCTTTACAAAATGAAGGGCGAGAAGAGACGCGGGTCGTTGGTGATGATCCCATCGACCCCCATCGCCGTCAGGCGATCCATCTGCGCGGCGTCGTCCACCGTCCACACATACAACTCCCCGCCGGCGGCCGCCACCGCGTTCACCAGCGCCGGGGTCACCACCCGCCAGTGCGCCATGATCGCGTCGAAGCGACCCGCCCGCAGCGCCGCGCGGGCGCGGCCGGGCAGCCAGGCGCGGTAGCAGGCGAGCATCGCCAGCGCCGGGATCGCCATCAGCCGGTCCTCGGTGTAGTCGCGGCGCGCGCGCGGCACCGACCACCCCACCCGCAGCGACGGCTCGATCGCGCGCATCGCGTCGAGCTCCTCCGGGTATGTGCTGCTCGCCAGCGAGCGCTCGATCAGGCCGGCGTCGCGCAGCTCCCTCACCACACGCTCTCCATAGCCCGGCAACTTCACGTCCACGTCGAGCTCGATACCCGCGTATGCGTCGCTGGCGAGGTGTTCGAGACCTTCGCGCAGCGTGAGCGGCGCCGGGGGGCCCCGGAGCGCCTCGTAGTCATGGGCCAGCAGCAGCCGCCCGCTGCCGTCCGGACGCTCGCTGAGCACGTCGAACTCGATCATGTCCACCCCGGCGCGCACCGCCGCCTCGAAGCTGGCGACCGTGTTGCCCGGCGCCAGATGCGCGGCGCCCTTGTGTCCGACTCTACGCGGCGTGGTGCTCGAGCCGGTGACGCCCATCACCAGCCCAGGATAGGACCTGCCGGCTGGGGGGCGCTCAGCCGCGGGCCGCGAGCTCACAGCAGGTCGTTCTAAAAGCTTCAGCCGCGCTCGTCGCGGGCAAGGCTTCTGCGGGTGGCGTCGATCGTCTGACCCGCCGCCTTCGGACCGATGTAGGGCGCGAGCACCAGGAACGCCAGGTGGTCGGTGAGCGAGGGCAGATACCTGACGCGCTTGCGCACCGCGTAGTTGCCGATGATCGCCCACAACGCGCCGGCCACCGCCTCGTGCGCGAGCAGCGGCGCGCGGCGCGGCTCGGGCGAGCTCTCCTGCAGCAGCCCGGCCAGCTTGCCCAGCGAGGAGCCGATGCTGTCGGTCACCGCGGGGCCGACCTCGAAGAGGTCCTCGAACGCCATTCGCGTGAGCCCCGGATGCACGACGAAGTGCTCGATGCCCGCTTTCACGCCCAGGTAGGCCGCCTCCGGCCAGCTGCTGGCACGGGCCGCCGCCGCCGCGACCACCTCGATCGTTTCGTCCACGAACTCCTCCAACGCCGCCAGGAAGCACTCGCGCTTGCTGGGGAAGTATTTGTGGAACGATTCGGTCGACATCCCCGCGAACTGGGCAATCTGTGGATCGGTCAGCTCGTGGTAGCCCTCGTCGAGCGTGAGGTGCACCACCGCGCCGAGCACGCGGGCGCGTTTCTCGTCGCTTTCCAGGAAGCGCGCCGGCTCGGCCGGCCGATGCGGCGGGGGCGTGCGCGACACCCCGATGCGCGCCGCCGGCGAGCGGTAGGAGCTGATCCAGTCCAACAGTTCGTCGGTCAGCATCGGCAGCTCCGCCGCGCGGTCGGTGCGCAGCCGCTCGAACATCATGTAGCGCCCGCCCCCGACGATCGCCTTCGGCCCCAGCGGCGGGAGCTGAACGCCGTCGGGCGCCGCTCTGAATCCGTCGGCCAGCACCCGCTCGAAGGCGACCGCCGAGCGCAGCAGCCGTTCGCGGCTCTTCACCCCGAGGCCCAACCCCTCGATCAGCACCAGGCGCGAGGACTTGACGTTCCTGCATGCGTCTTCCACAAACGCCTGGCAAGATCTGTGCACGCGGTTGGCCCAGCCGCGCTCCATCATCCATCCGTCCATCATCCGTCGCTTGGCGCGCGCCACCGCGATGTCGTAGGTGCCCAGAAAGCAGTCCTCCTTGTTGGCGAACTGCTCGTAGAAGGCGCGCCTGGATACGCCCGCCAGCGCGATCACGTGCGCCACGGTGGTGGCCCTGTAGCCCTGGCGGTGCACCGCCTCGATCATCGCTCCGAAGAGGCGTGCCCGCTGGTGGCGAGCGACCGCATCGCGCCCCATTCCGTGGGGGCCATGCGGCAACCGCCGGTACATCGCGTTCAGCTCCCTCTCAGTTCCGCTCATCCCCACACTTCCGACCATACAGGATTGCCCGAAGATTGCAAGTTAAAAATTGCGGGATCTATCCGACGATTCCCATCAATCCGGGAAAGGTTCTGACTGGCCAGATTGCCAATCTGTCCGAATAGATGCTTCTCATGGTTATAGCGCGATGAGCCGCGCGATGCACGCGCGGTCCCGCGCCAGCCCGGAACAGTCCCAGCGGTCGGTGTCCCGCGAGCGGGCCTAGCGCGCTCGGAGCTCGGCGCGGCGCGGCCCGACATGAAAGCCAGCTCGCTCGAGCGCCGCCTCCCAGCGCGAGCCAAGCACGGGCTCGCCATCCACTCGCTCGAGCGCGATCCGGGCCGGCAGCCGACCGGCGCGGGCGTGCTCGGCGAGCGCCGCCAGCGCCCGCTCCACGCGCTTGTCGTCGGGGCCCACCACCGATCGGCCGCTGCCCGCGGGGAGCAACTCGCCGGGCTCCGGCTCGGCCACCACCTTCAGCGCGCGAGCGCCGCGCTCCAGGTAGAGCACCGGCCGCGCGTCGACCAGTACGACGCTCGCCCCGGTTTGTCTCCGACCGCCCGGGGCCTGCCCGCGGCCCGGCCACGGCAGTGCCGCCCCGTAGGGCTGCGCCGGATCGGTGGCCGCGAGCACCAGCGACCCCCAATCCTCCCGCTGCGCGCGCAGCCGCTCGACGGCGCCGGCGAGCGCGAACTGGGCGCCGCCCATGCCCTCCACGAAGTAGCCGCGGCGCGCGACGCCCAACGTCTCCAGGCGGCACAGCTCGGGGTAGAGCGCAGCGAAGCCACCGGGCACGCCCTCCGCACGCACCAGCTCGCGCGTGAGGATCCCGTAGCGCTCCAGCAGCAGTTCCGCCAGCGCGCGCTGGCGCTGATCGCCGGCCCTCCCACCCTCTGCTCCCCCGCCGGACACCGCGGCGAACAGCGGCGCCGTCAGCGACCAGCGCCCCGGCGGATGGCCGACCCGAGCACCGCGGGCGGAGGTTGCGCGCGCCGCGAAGCGACCCCGGCGGCGGGGCATCGCGGATTGAGCGCCCGCCCACCCCGACGCCCTCCCGCCGCCACCCGGCAGCGGGAGCAGCCGGGCCGGCGCGGCGCCGGCGGTCTTCGGCGCCGGGTGTGGCGCGCGCAGCGCAGCGAACGCGTCGTTGGTGACATCCCCCGCCCAGGCCAGATCCCACAGCGCCTGCGCGAGCTCCGGCGCGGCCAACTCCAGGTCGGCCAGCAGGTCGGTGAAGAAACATGGCCCTTCTATTAGACGCGCGCGCACGCGCGCGTGTGTGTCGCTGTCCGGCGGCGGCGATCCCCCGCCGGAGCGCGGCGGCGGGGTGGGTGGGGGTCCCAATATTCCCACGTCCTCGCGGAAGTACAGCGCCACGCGGCCGTCTGAACGTCCGAGCGCGCCCGCGCCCACCCACACCAGCTCACCGCTGGCGCACAGCTCATCCATCCACGTCGTCGAGTAGGCCCCCACACGGCGCGGCAGCACCTCGAGCTCCCAGGTGCGGGGCGTCAGCGCGAGACCCTGCAACGGCAGGAGCACTTCGCGCAGCCGCTCGACCCCCGCCCCCGCCGCCGCGTGGCGGTCAATTCCCTGCCACGCCGGCAGGAACGCCGCAAACGCACGGCGCTCCGCCGGCTCGATCTCGCGGCGCAGCGCCGCCAGCGAGGCCCGCCGCAGGCGCCGCAGCACCTCCACGTCACACCACTCCCGCCAATCCTCCGCAGCCAAAGACGCGACGTGACGCAGCGAGGCTGGATCTGGGTGCAGCTCTCCACGCACGAGCACGCCCGCTCGCTCCAGCTCGCGCAGCCCCGCCTCCACCACCGCGGCGCCGAGGGCGTAGCGCGCCCGCGGCTGCTCGCTGGTGAACGGCCCGCGCCCCGCCGCGTAGCGGCGCAGCAGACGCCCCAACGCGTCGGGCACGTCCGCCACGAAGGCCTCCGGCAGGCCGCCCGGTGGGACCGTGCCCAGCGCATCGCGGTAGAGGCCGGCGTCAGCTGCGTCGATGTAGCGCTCCTCGCCGCCGATCCTCACCCGCACCGCCCGGCGCTCGCGCTCCAGCGCGGCCAGCAGCGCGGATGCGTCGATCCCCTCCAGCACCCGCTCGGACGCCTCCGCGACGCTGAGATCGCCGAGCAGGCGCAGCGTGTCGTGCAGTTCGTCGCGGTTGGCCGCCCGCAGCGGCTGCTGACGGCGCTGCAGCTGCTCCTCGAGCTGCTCCAAAGCCCCGCTGTCGAGCAGCTCGCGCAGCTCCTCCTGCCCCAGCAGCTCGCGCAGCAGGTCCCTGTCCAGCGACAGCGCCGCCGCGCGGCGCTCCGCGTTGGGGGCGTCCCCCTCGTACATATAGGTCGCCACGTAGTCGAACAGCAGCGAGGAGGCAAACGGGGAGGCGGTGGCCGTCTCCACCTCGACCACGCTCAGCTCGCGCCGGTGCAGCCGGCCCAGCAGCTCCGTGAGGCCCGGCAGGTCGAGCACGTCGCGCAGGCACTCCCGGTAGGCCTCCAGCACGATCGGAAAGTCCTCGTAGCGGCGCGCCACCTCCAGCAGCGTCTGCGCCTTCAGCCGCTGCTGCCATAGCGGCGTGCGCCTGCCGGGGTAGGCCCGCGGGATCAGCAGCGCCCGGCCGGCCGCCTCGCGGAAGCGGGCGCCGAACAGCGCCGAGCCGCCGAGCTCCCCCACGATCAGGTCCTCCACCTCGTCCGGCTCGATCAGCGCCAGCTCGACCGCCTGCGCCCCATTCATCTCATCGCTCTCCGGCAGGTGCACGACGATCCCGTCGTCGGAGAAGATCGCGTCGGCCTCCAACCCCAGGCGCTCGCGGATCCGCGCCGAGAGCGCGAGGCTCCACGCCGCATGGATGCGCCCGCCGTACGGGGAGAGCACGCATAGCCGCCAATCGCCGATCTCATCGCGGAAGCGCTCCACCACGATCGTGCGGTCGCTGGGCACCACACGCGTGGCGTCCTGCTGCTCGCGCAGATACTCCACCAGATTGCGCGCCGCACGGGCGTCGAGGTCGTACTCGCGCTCGAGCACCTCCGGGCGCTGGTCCACGGCCCAGCGCGCGAACGCGCCGATCGCCTCCCCCAGCTCTTTGGGGCGGCCCACACCCTCCCCCTTCCAGAACGGCACCGCCCCCGGCGCGCCTGGCGCGGGCGTGACGATCACGCGGTCGCGGCCGATCTCCTCGATCCGCCAGGCGGAGGCGCCCAGCAGGAAGACCTGCCCGGGCCGCGCCTCGTACACCATCTCCTCGTCGAGCTCCCCCACCCGTCGCCCGTCGGGCAGCGTCACCAGGTAGAGCCCCCGGTCGGGGATCGTGCCGGCGTTGGCCACCGCCAGCGCGCGCGCTCCCTTGCGCGCGCGGATCGTGCCGGCAAGGCGGTCCCACACGATCCGTGGACGCAGCTCTCCGAACTCAGAGGAGGGGTAGCGCCCGTCGAGCATGTCCAGGACGCCCTCCAGCTGCCGGCGCGGCAGCTCGGCGTAGGAGTAGGTGCGCGTCACCCGCTCGTACAGCTCATCCACCGCCAGCTCCTCCTCGCAGGCGGCCATCGCGACGATCTGCTGGGCCAGCACGTCCAGCGGGTTGCGCGGCACCACCGTCGGCTCGATCGCCCCTTCGCGCATCCGCCTCACCAGCACCGCGCACTCCAGCAGGTCGGCGCGGAACTTGGGGAAGATCCGCCCGCGCGAGACCTCGCCCACGCCGTGCCCGGCGCGGCCGATCCGCTGCAGGCCGGCGGCCACCGACTTCGGCGACTCGACCTGCAGCACCAGATCCACAGCCCCCATGTCGATCCCCAGCTCGAGGCTGGAGGTGGCCACGATGCAGGGGATCTCCCCCGCCTTCAACAGCTCCTCCACCACCAGCCGCTCCTCTCTGGCCAGCGACCCGTGGTGGGCGCGGGCGATCTCGCGCGGCGCCGGCTCCCGCGCGCCACCCACCGTGGTCGTCGCGTCGGCCTGCTCATGCCCCTCCCCCTCCTCCTCCCTCTCTCCCTCTCCCTCTCCCTCTCCTGCGGATGCCAGCTCGTTCAGGCGCAGCGCCAACCGCTCCGCCGAGCGGCGGTTGTTGACGAACACGATCGTCGAGTTGTGCGCGCGGATCAGACGCAGCAGCTCCGGGTAGATCGCCGGCCAGATCGAGCCATGCAGGGGCTGATCGGAATCCCCGTGGACCACGCCGTTCAACTCCGTCATCGACTCCACCGGCACGTGCACCTTCACGTCCAGCGGCTTCGGAGCGCTCGCGTCGACGATCTCGCACTTCCGTTGCGGCCCCACCAGGAAACGCGCCACCTCCCGCAGCGGGGTCTGCGTCGCCGACAGCCCGATCCGCTGGGGCTCGCGGCGTCCCGCCCCACCAATCAGCGCGTCCAGGCGCTCCAGCGTCAGCGCCAGGTGCGCGCCGCGCTTGGTTGCCGCCACCGCGTGGATCTCATCCACGATCACCCACTCCACGCCGGTGAGCATCTCCCGCGCGCGCGAGGTCAGCATGAGATAGAGCGACTCCGGGGTGGTGATCAGGATGTCGGGCGGCTCTTTGCGCATCCGCTGGCGCTCGCGCTGGGGCGTGTCGCCGGTGCGGATCGCCACGCGCACGTCGGCGCCGATCCCTTTCAGCGGCGCCCGCAGGTTGCGCTCGATGTCGTAGGAGAGCGCCTTCAGCGGCGACACGTACACCAAACGGGTGAGGCGCTCGGAGGAGGGTTCCGCCGCCAAACGGTCGAGGCCCCACAGAAACGCCGCCAGCGTCTTGCCCGAGCCGGTCGGCGCCGACACCAGCACGTGCTCGCCGCTGGCGATCGCCGGCCACGCCCGCGCCTGCGCAGGGGTGGCCCGCTCAAAGGCCGCTTCAAACCACTCGCACACCCGGGGGGAGAAGGGGAGGGAGGAGGGAGGGGGGGCGGAGAGAGACACAGTTGGCACCGGGGGGAGAGCGGGCGGGGGCCTATCCCTCGCGCGCAAACACCTCCACCTCGCGAGGCTAGCGCGCGCGCCGCATACCGCCTCGTTTACCCGAATCGTGGGGTATTCCAGTAACCTCGAATCATGGCGAGCACCAAGCTAGACCTCGACCAGGGGCTGGTCGAGTCCTGCCGTCAGGCCGCCGCGCGAATCGCCGCCGATGTCGGCGAGCAGATCGCGGGCATGACGACGCTCTCGGTGGAGCGCACCGTCGCGCGCCTGTTCGGCGTTGACGGCGCCAACGACCTCGGAGCGCCCCTGCCCAATGTGCTGGTGGACCACGTGCGCGCCCGCGGCGGCCTCGGCAAGGGCGTCGCCTTTTGGCTGGCCAACGCGATGCTCCAAGCCGAAAAAATGGAGACCCCGCCCAGCCAGAGCCCGTCCGCCGCGAGCCTGCCCGCCCAGAACCAGACCATCCCGGGGAGCGCTCAGCAGATCGCGGAAGCTGTCGAGCAGGGCAGCCTCGACCTCTGCGCTCTGGCGCAGGCGCCCGAGGCGGCGATCCGCGATCGCGCGCGCGCGGAGCTGGCACGGGGCCTTGGGGAGATCGGCGCGCGCATGGAGACGCGCCGCGCCCTGCGCGAGCGCCTCGGTGAGAGCGCCGCGCCACTGCGCTACGTGCTGACCGCCACCGGCAACGTGTACGAGGACGTGGTTCATGGTCTCGCCGTGGCGGAGGCCGGCGGGGACATCGTCGCGGTGATCCGCTCCACCGCGCAGAGCCTCCTGGACTACGTGCCCTACGGGCCCACCACCGAGGGATATGGCGGCACCTTCGCCACGCAGGCCAACTTCGCGATCATGCGCGCCGCGCTGGATGAGTGGTCAGAGCAGCACGGGCGCTATGTGCGCCTCTCCAGCTTCTGTTCGGGCCTGTGCATGCCCGAGATCGCCGCGATGGGGGCGATCGAGGGGCTCGACAACATGGTCAACGACGCGCTCTACGGGATCCTCTACCGCGACATCAACCCGATCCGCGGGCTGCTCGACCAGCGCGTGTCGCGCACCGTCAACGGCTACTTCGGGGTGGTTATCAACACCGGCGAGGACAACTACCTGCGCACCGCCGACGCCTTGGAGGCCGCCCCCTCGGTCACCGCTTCGCAGTTCATCAACCACCAGCTCGCCCGCGCCTCGGGCGTGCCCGACGAGCAGATCGCGCTCGGCGACGCCTTCGAGATCGACACGCCCGTCACCAACGGTCTCCTGTACGAGTGGGCCCAGGCGCAGCTCACGCGCGAGCTGTTCCCCGACTGCCCGGTCAAGTACATGCCCCCAACCCGGCACATGGACGGCAACCTGTTTCGCACGCACGCCGCCGACACCCTCTTCAACCTCGTCACGGTCGCCACCGGCCAGGGCATCCAGACGATCGGCGTGCCGACCGAGGGGATTTTCACCCCGCACATCCACGACCGGGTCTTGGGTTTGCAGAACGTCAACTACGTTTTCAACGCCGCCCGCGACCTCGGCGAGGAGATCGAGTTCAAGCGCGGCGGCATCATCCAGACGCGCGCGCGGCAGGTGCTGCGCGACGCCCACCTGATGCTCGAGCGGATCGCCGAGATCGGGCTGTTCAAGGCGATCGAGGGCGGGGTCTTCGGCGACGTCAGCCGCAACCTCGAAGAGGGCCGCGGGATGGAGGGGATCGTCGCAACCGAGGAGGGGTACTTCAACCCCGTCGCCGAGCTGATGCGGGGAGCGCTGAGCGTTGTCTGACGGAGCGACACCCGACTGGGCGCGCGAGGATCAGGAGCACGTCAAGCCCTACGCCGATCACCACGGCGACGGGATTGTGCAGCTCAGCTTCACGCTGCCCGTCCCCGACGGCGTGGCCGCGCGCAAGGCCGCGATGGAGCTGGCCGGCAAGATGGGCTTCCAACACCCGGAGGTGGTCCACCACCAGCGCCTCACCGACGGCCACACCTACTTCGTGATGTACGGGCACACCGTGCACACCGTCGACTACGCCACCCTCACCGAAGAGGGGATCGACATCGTGCAGTACATGACCGAGGAGGAGGTGGAGGCGTACGCCCAGGAGCATGTGCGCCGGCCGATCGTCGTCGTGGGCGCCTCCACCGGCACCGACACCCACAGCGTGGGGATCGACGCGATGCTCAATCTCAAGGGCTTCCACGGCCACAAGGGCCTGGAGGGCTACCACGCCTTCGAGGCGCACAACCTCGGCAGCCAGGTGGCCAACGGGGCGCTTGTCGCCAAGGCGATCGAGCTGGAGGCAGACGCGATTCTCGTCTCCCAGACCGTCACCCAGCAGAACCTGCACATCCACAACCTGACCGAGCTCGTCGAGATCGTCGAGGCCGAGGGGCGCCGGCGCGAGACGATCCTCGCCTGCGGTGGGCCCCGGGTCTCGAATGAGCTGGCCAAGGAGCTTGGCTACGACGCCGGCTTCTCCAAAGGCACCTACCCCCACCACCTCGCCACCTTCCTCGTGCGCGAGCTGGCCGCGCGCCTCGGGCAGGGCGAACCCGAGGAGGACGCGCGCGACGTGCCACCCGCCGGGCGCGCCACCTTCGCGGAACACCGCCGCGAGGGTCTGGCAGGCTAGTCTGAGAGCCCATGCGACTAGCTGAGCTCACCGCGTCCGCCCACCGCCTCGCTCTCGTCGGCCTGGCGAAGAACACCGGCAAGACCGAAACGCTCGCCGCGCTGCTGCGCGAGCTGCAGGTGGATGGACGCCGCGTGGGCGTCACCTCCGTCGGGCGCGACGGCGAGGAGCGGGACGTGATCGACATCCGCATCGAGAAGCCACGCGTGGAGCTGTGCGCCGACAGTCTGGTTGCCACCACCGACGCGCTGCTGCGCGCCGGGGCGGTCCCCTATGAGATCCTCGGCGAGACGGGGGTGCGCACACCGCTCGGACGCGTGCTGATCGCGCGGCTGCTCACGCGCGGCACGATCGAGGTGGCCGGTCCCAGTGCCGCCGCCGATGTGCGGGAGGTGGCCGACACGATGCTCGCTCACGGCGCCGAGCGGGTGCTGATCGACGGCGCCATCGACCGCCGTGCCGCCTCCTCCCCGGCGGTGTCCGACGGCCTCGTGATGTCCACCGGCGCCGCTCTGCACGAGGAGATCGAGCAGGTCGTGGCGCGCACCCGCGACGCCGTCGAGCTGGTGCGCCTGCCCGAGCTGAGCCAGCCCCACGTCCGCGAGCTGGCTACGGCAAACGCCGCCAGCATGCTGATCGGCCCTGACGAGGAGCCGCTCACGCTGCACCCCCGTTTCGTGCTGACCAGCACCGCGGCGGACATCGGTCAGCTGTTGCGCGCGCGCCCCAACGCCAGCCACCTGCTGGTGCGCGGCGCGCTGTGCGAGCCGTTCCTCGCGGAGCTGTTGAGCGCCCGCGATTTGGCCCCGCCCAGCCGAGAGCTGGAGCTGGTGGTGGCTGATGCAACCAAGGTGTTCCTCAGCGACCACGGCGTCGAGTGGTACCGGCGCCAGGGCCTTTCGATCGCGGTGCTGGCCTCGATCGACCTGCGAGCGATCACCGTCAACCCCGTCGCGCCGCAGTCGCACCGCTTCGACTCGCAGCAGCTGCGCGCGCTGCTGGAGGAGGCAATCCCCGGCGTGCCGGTGCTGGACGTGCGCGACCCCACCCACCACCTGGTGCCCGCGGCATGAGCACGCCGACGGAGCCCGGGGAGCCGGTCGAGCTGGCCGGCGGCAACGTCGGCGCCGCGGCGCCGACGGGCGCGGGGGAGCCGGAGGGGAACGGCGCCCCCGAGCCGGGCGGGGCCGATGATCGCCGGGCGAAGATGGAGCGTCTGCGCGGCGCGGGCATCGAGCCCTACCCGCACATCTCCTCGCGCGTGCCCCGTACGTGGATCGCGGACATCCAGGCCGCCCACGACCCCGCCACGCTCGCGGCGGGGGTGCACGAGGGCCTCGCCTACCGCATCGCGGGGCGTCTGATCGCGCGTCGCGGCCACGCCAAGTACACGTTCTTCGACCTTCGCGACCAGTCGGGCTCGATGCAGGTGGTGGCGCGCCGCGAGGAGATGGGCGAGGAGGCCTACGAGCGCATGGTGGGGCTTGACATCGGCGACATCGCGACCGTCGAGGGCGCCGTCTACATCACCCAGCGCGGGCAGCTGGCGCTGGCGGTGAGCGCCTGCACGCTGCTCGCCAAGGCGCTGCGTCCGCCGCCCGACCGCTACCACGGGATGGAGGATCCCGGCGAGCGCTATCGCCGGCGGGAGCTTGACCTGCTGGCCAACGAGCAGACGCGCACGATGTTCTTCAGGCGCACCAAGATGATCGAGGCGATCCACGACTTCCTGCGCGAGCACGGCTTCACGCAGGTGGAGACGCCGATGCTGCAGACGCTCGCCGGCGGCGCCGCCTCGCGGCCGTTCGTGACGCACCACAACGCGCTGGATGTGGACGTGTACCTGCGGATCTCGGTGGAGCTATACCTCAACCGCTGCATCGTGGGGGGCTTGGAGAACATCTACGACCTCGGTAGGGCCTTCCGCAACGAGGGGATCTCGCACCGCCACAGCCCCGAGTTCACGATCCTCGAGTGGATGATGAGCTACGCCGACTACTGGGACGTGGCGAAGTTCACCGAAGACATGGCCGAAAGCGTGGCGCTGCGCACGCTGGGAACGACCAAGGTGGAGCAGTACGACGGACGCGTGGTCGACCTCGCCACCCCGTGGCGGCGGCTGACGCTGCGCGAGGCGATCGCCGAGGCGATCGGGATCGACTACCTGGAGGCCTCGCGCGAGCAGCTGATCGAGGCGGCCGGCGAGGCGGCCGGGGGTGGGGGGGATTCCGATCCAACGTGGGCGAAGCTGGTGGACGCGATCTACGTCAAGCACGTCGAACCGACGCTGCACCAGCCCACGCACGTGTTCGACTTCCCCGTCGACCTGTTCCCGATCTGCAAGCGCCACTCCGAGGATCCGCGCCTGTCGGAGCACTTCGACTCGGTGATCCGCGGGATGGAGATTCTCAGCGGCGACACGGAGCTCAACGATCCGGTGGATCAGCTCGACCGCTTTGTGATCCAGCGCCAGCAGGCCTCCGAGGGGGGCGACGATGGCGACCAGCCGCAGCCCAACGACGAAGAGTATGTGCGCGCGCTGGAATACGGGATGGCGCCAACCGCGGGCGGGGGGCTTGGAGTCGACCGGCTGCTGATGGTGCTGACCGGCGTGGAGTCGGTGCGCGAGGTGGTGCCGTTCCCCACGTTGCGGACACGGGGGTAGGCAGGGGGCCCGCCGCGTTTGCGACGGGCCCCGTGCTGCTGCCTCCTACAGAACTGCTTGACCGCTATTCGCTGGCTTTGACAGCTTCCGCAACCGCCTCTTCGAGGTTGCCGTTGAGGATCGCGGTGTTCTTCCCCGCCGCTGCCGGCAGGCCGAGCTCTTTGTTGACGGCTTCATCGACGATGCCTTCAACCAGTTTGCTGCCGCAGCCGTGCGCTCCGGGCGCCGCCCAGGCGTTGTCCACGAGCGAGCCTCCCGAGAGGCGCACCAGCGCGCCTTCTTCGAGGATTTCCAGGGCGCCCGCGCTGCCTTTGATCGGTTTGTTGGGCAACGGCGGGCTCGTCGTTCCGGTCGTCAGGTTCAGCACGACTGGACTCGCTTCGGAGCCGACATAGCATTCACTGCCGAGGAACACGTTGCCGAGCTTGACCTTGATCGGCAGCTGCAACGCAACGCCTTCTTCGAAGATCAGGTTGGTGGTGTTCAGCTTGATCGAGCTGGCCGGCTTCGCCAGTTCGGTCGTGGCGGTCACGCCGGTGATGCCTTCGTTGACAATTTTTTCGAACTTTTCTTTCTGTTCTTTGTTGAGCCATTCCGGCGCAACTATGTTGAACAGCCCGCCGGGCACGTACAGCGCGGTTTTCGAAAGCGTTTCAGCGCCTTCGGCCGCGATGAATTCCAGTTCGCCCGAGCTGTTTTCGTGCAGGCCGCCCTGCAGCGTGATCGTTTTGTTGATCGGCACAGACCGTTTGCCGACGTCGAATTCGCCGCTGGTCGTGTTCGCCACCGTGCAGAGTTCCGTTGCCGGATTGCTCAGCGGACAGTACTTGAACGGGGCGAAGTTCCCCGTCGGGTGGTGTTCGGCCATGGCGGGTGAGGCCATCGCCAGCGGGGCTGCCACGGCGACCCCCGCAATCAAGACACGCCTGCGGAGGCCCGCGAAGCGCCCAGTGTGGTGCCTAGTCATATACATCAACCTTCCTTGCTTGGTCCATCGGGTCCAAGGGCATGCTGCTCTCCGAACCTATCCGACCCTGGGTTGGGTTGCAAGGAATGTTTCCGACATTACGGAGCGTCCTGGCTGCTGCTGCCAAGCCTCACATAAATAGACGCGGGGCCCGCCGCGTTGCGCGCGACGGGCCCCGGTTGCGGCTCTACTTCAGAGTCGCTGCTTTACTGCTATTCGCTTGCTTTCACGGCTTCCGCGACGGCCTCTTCAAGGTTGCCCTTGAGGATCGCGGTGTTGTGGCCCGCTTTGGACGGCGTGCCGAGGATTTCGTTGACCAGCGGATCGACGGCCCACGAGAAGAGGAAGCCGCCGCAGCCATTGGCCCCTTCTTCATCCGCGAAGGAGTTGTCCACCAGCGCGCCGCCGGTGAGACGTACCAGCGCGCCTTCTTCGAGGATTTCCAGGCTGCCTGCGCTGCCTTTGATCGATTTGTTGGGCAACGGCGGGCTCGTCGTACCCGTCGTCAGGTTCAGGACGATCGGTTTCGAGGAGGAGCCGACGTAGCATTCGCCACCGAGGAACACGTTGTTGAGCTTGACCTTGACCGGGAGCTGCAGCGCCACGCCTTCTTCGAAGATCAGGTTGGTGGTGTTCAGCTTGATCGCGCTGGCCGGCTTCGCCAGTTCGGTGATCTCGGTTACGCCCGTGAAGCCTTTGTTGATGACGTATTCGTTGAAGAGTTCCTGCAGGATCAGCGGCCACCATTTGGGGGCTTTGATCCCGAGCAGGCCGCCGGGGACGGTCTCTTCGGTTTTCGACAGGGTTTCGGCGCCTTCAGCCGCGATGAATTCCAGTTCGCCGGAGCTGTTTTCGTGCAGGCCGCCCTGCAGCTTGATCGTGTTCGTGATCGGCACCGTCTTTGTGCCGACCGTGAATTCGCCTTCTTTGGTGTTCGCCACCGTGCAGAGTTCCGTCGCTTTGTTGCTCAACGGACAGTACTTAAACGGGGCGTAGTTCCCCGTCGGATGGTGTTCGGCCATGGCGGGTGAGGCCATCGCCAGCGGGGCCAGCACTGCCACCCCCGCGATCAACATGCGCTTGCGGACACCCGCAAAACGCCCAATCTGGTTCTTGGTCATACGTTGCGACCTTCCTTTCTCGTCCAAGGGCAATTGCCTCCTCGAACCTACCTGGCTGGTGGACGGTCCGCAACGAGTGTTTCCGACATTACGGAGCATTTTGGCTGCCGATGACAAGCCTCGGTTTATCGCGCCGCGGGACCCACATACACCCACGCTCGCTCAACAAGAGCGCAGGAGCGTCCCACGCACACCGGATGTAAACGCGGCTACACACTCAGCCCACGTAAACAATGTGCTGTCGGCTCGATGTAAACAATGTGCTGTCGGTCGTCAACTAGTCCAAGGGCAATTGCCCCTTTGAACCTACCCCGACGACGGTAGGAGTTTCAACGAATGTTTCCGACATTACGGAGCGATCTGGGTTGCCAATGCCAAAGCCGCCGGATTTTCAAGCCAATGGCGCCAGCGCGCCGAGAACCGAGAAAGGTCGGCGGACGCGCGCCTAAGAGCCCAAAGTCCTCGCCAGGCGGCACTCGGGCGGACCGCTCGCTCCGGTCCCGATCATCGCTTCGTGTAGACGGCACCGGCGAGCCCTACGACTTTGGCGAACCGTTCGGCTTCGTTGTAGAGTGCTTCCGGGTCAAAGCCCGGCTTGGCCGCGAGCGGATGGGAGAGCGCGAACAACCGTAGGATGAAATGTTCTTCCACCGAACCCCGTGGCAGACAGAGCGAGTAGCCCACCTTCCCGGAGCTGTTGCGGCCGACAACGGCGCCGTGAGGGAGAGCGCCAGCCGCCACACCAGTCGCGGTCGGAGCGATCCCCGCGACCGCCCAGTCGAAGAACAGCTTCCCGTGAACCGGCTTAAGATTGACGAAAAACATCGCGAGTTGGGCAGTCCCAGCGGGAATACCGCTCCATCGCACGGGCAGCGAAATAGCAGATCCGTCGCACGTATAGCGCTTGGGAAACGGCCTTCCCTTTGGCAGGCCCGGTATCGTCACCCTGATCGCTATGCCCGGCTCTTCCGACCGCGGGCTGCTCGCATTCGTTTCGCCGCCATTTGTGACGCCCGAAGTCGCGACTGCCGTCCTCGCGGTCTTTGAGTTCATGCCACAACCGGCAAGGATGAGGTCGATCGCCATCATCGGTATGATCACCGACCGCACGATGTAGCGCATTTTGTCAAGACGCGGCACCGGCCCATTATCGCACATGACATGCCATTTGATAGGCGAGTTGCCAAATTCATCCTATTTCAGCCGTCATCGGCGCATCCCCGTTTCTGACTATCCTGCAACTGGCCCTACCCTTTTGTGCGCCTTTTACCGCGCCCCGCCTTATGCTCGGGTTGGTGCCTGCTGTTGCCACCATGTTTCTTTCTACGCTTCCTCGCCTTTTTCGGAGGGGGCGACTTGATCACTTTGCCCACGACCGTCGGAAAAGTGATCGCCGGCGTCACAATCAGGACGGGCACCACCGGCTGGGTAAGTGGCGAGTTGGTGGCAAGCGTCGTGAATGTTGCGTCGGAACTTTCACCTCGACCTTCTTGATTGACCGCTACAAGCCGAATGTGATAGGCAGTACCGGGGGCGAGGGCTTCGAGCTGCACGATCAATGCTTCCTCGCCCTGCCCGACCTGGCCGAAGATTTTGGCTCCGTCATAGGCAGTGTCCGTGCCAAGTTCAAGCACATACGCTGCGGGCAGGCCACGCGCGTCGATCGTCGCGGACACCGTGGCACTTGTCGATGTCACGCCACTGATTTTTGAAAGTTCGACACCCGGAACTGCCGGTGGCGGTGTCACGAAAGTATGGTCAAGTCCTTTGGTGGTACCGGAACCGTTCGTCGCTATCACGGCGAAGTGATAAATAGTATCGGGCGCCAGACCTCGGAGTTCGGGAGCTTCGACCGCTTCCGGGCCGAAGCCGCTCCCCGCCTGCTCTTCCTCCGTGCTCTCCCCGTATGACGTCGTCGTTCCGTAGATAAACCGGAAGCTGGTGGCGCTGTTCTCGGGGTTCAGCGTTCCCTTCAGCAGCGCCGTCCTGCTCGTCACCGACGAGGCCACCGGCGCCTGTTCTTCGACGGCCGGCTCCACCATAGAGGTGTGGAAGCTCCCATTCGCCCCGTCGGTGGTGCCTTCGGCGTCGGTTGCGCTGAGACGGCAGTCGTAAGTGCTGTTAGGTTCAAGGCCCGTCAACGTCGCTTCCGCCCTTTCGCTTCCGGTTCCTGGTGAGTGCTGTGTCGCCGACGCCAACCCATATGATTTGCTCAAACCGTATTCGAACTGGTAGTCAGTCGCTTCATCGGGTTCGAGCGACGCTTCGAGCACTGCCTGGCTGCCTGATACAGCGTTCGCCTTGCACCCCGAGACACCCGGAACGGCGGGAAGCGTAGTGAACTTCACTGGGCTTGTTTCTATTACCCCTTGCGTCTGAGTGACCAGGATCCCCTGATAGGTATATTCCGTTTCTGGCGCGAGTCCTTCGAGCGTCACTTCTGCCAACTGCGGGGCGGCGAGCGTTTCTTCCTGCGTGCTGAGAACGGCCTGCGAAGCCACTTCCTGATAATCGACGTGAAATTTGGCTTCTTCTCCTCCGGGTTCCACGGCGCAGGCCAGCCTGGCTAGCCTGACTTTGATCGTAACCGGGGGACCGCATTCCACGTCGGCAACGCTGGTGACGAGCGCAAAGATATGCACATCGGCGCCGCTCGCATCCGTCACATAGACCTTGCCTTCGCCCTGGGAGCTGTACGCAAGACCAACCGACAGTTCACCGATTTGTCCACCGCCGAATTCTTTAGTGGGCCTCGTCCCATGTTTGGCGTCGGCTTCGTACACGAGGATGTGAGATCCGCCCTGCGAATCGTCCACAAAGGCTTCTCCTGTCGTCTGATTGACCACCACAGCCATCGAGCCGCCTTCGTCGAGGACTTCGCTGCTTTCGACAGTGTGCGTGCTCGGATCGACGGTCAGCTTGACCACGTCGTTGAACGCGTTCGCCACGTACACGGCGCTGCCGGTCGCGTCCACGGCGATGCCGAACGCAAAGCTGGCGTCTGACCCCAGGATGGCGATGAAGCTGCCTTCCGCGTCGAACTCCTCGACGGGCCCATTCAGCTGCACGACATACACGTTCCCGCTGCCGTCGACGGCGACGCCCGACGGTTCGCTGAAGGCGGCAGTCGGAGTCCCCCCTTCCTTGGCACAACCACCTCCGATCCCGGTGAGCTGGCAGACATACGTGTACCCTTCAGATGGATTTGGGCCGTTCGGCTGGAACTTGTCGACGACGCCGTGGTTTTTGTCGGCGACATAGATGTCGCCACCAGACACGCCGGCCGAGTTGTCAACCGCGACGCCGGTGGCTTCCGAGAAGTTGCCTCCATCCACGGTGACTTCGGTGCCCGTCAGCTGGGCTAGGAATTGTCCTTCTGGGTCAAATACTTGAATACGATGATTACCTTCGTCGGCTACGAAAAGATCGCCCGTCGATCGCTGCACTGCCGCACCGAATGGGGTCATGAATTCGCCACTTCCCAAGCCTTCTGTTCCAAAGGACGATTCTAGTTGATAGCGGGACGCAGCTCGCGCCGTTTCACCGCCATCCGCGAGGCCGCCGATCGCCACCAACCCGAGAGCCGCCGTCAGCACACAGATCACTCGGCGCATTACCGGGAGCCTCCCCGCCTGTGCCGCCTCGCGTTGCGTGCCTTCCGCGCTTTCTTATTTTTTTTCGCATGCTTGACCTTTGGACAGCCACTGACCGCCACGGGCGTGCGCTGGTGAATTGTAGCCCCACTGTACCCCACGAACGTGGTTGGCATCCTGAGGCTGATCTTGCAGAGATTGCCGACGGAGGCCAACGCCGAGTTGGGCCCCGCCGGCAGGTAGAGCTCGAAGCTCGAGACCGGCACGTCAGGCAAAGTCCTAAATGTCGAACTCGTGATATTTGCTTTGGAGATGAAGGTAGATCCGACAAGGTCGACACGCACGTTGTCGCCTTGAAGAATCACGTCGAGATCCGGAAACGCTTCGCCGCCATGCGAGACAAAGTACGCTGGGCCGGTCAATACCACCGGCAGGATCGGCGTGCTTGCTTGAACGACGCCGACAATCGACCCAGGCGGGCAGGATGCCGGGTCGGCTTCGAATACAGCCGCTGGGCACGCCTTCTGGAGGGTCTTCAGGCGAGCCGAAAGCTGCTTGGGTAGTTCGACCTTGACCTCGGCGATGTTTGTCTGAGGGCTCGGTGGAACGACAAGCTTGACATCAAGGCTCGTCCCATTCACACGCGAGGTCACTCCCGACGCCGTGACGGTGAACTTGGGGCCAAAGCCAAGTGTCACGCAGTTCGCGGCCTGGAATCGCGAGTGCAGCGACGCGCTTGCTCCGGAGGTGCTCGTCGCCGTGCCGTCGATGGACATCGCGGCGCAGCTGGTCGGATTCAAGGTGAAGTGTTCCTGGTCGATGTCAACGTGGACGGTCCTTACCTGCAGCGGGATGCCGTCCAGAACCGGCGGGAGGGGATCCGAGGTCACAGTCAGCGCGGCGGTGTGCGGATCAACGTTGACGGTCGCTCGCACGTTGACCAGGCCCAGGTCGAACGGCCCCGCGACCGCAGGCACGACGATCGACAGCCCGAACGGCGCCCCCTTGTAGGGGCCTGTCAAGAAGACCTCGCCGCTAACGTAGAGTTGGTCCGGCCCCGCCCCCACCCCGGCCGCCACATGCCCGATCATGCTCGACTGATCGCACTTTCCAACGGCGGCCTCAGCTTCTGCGCACAGCTGCACCGCTGAAACCCTCCCAAGCAGGCCTGGCGGCGTCACCACCTGGATGCGGTTCAGGCGCTGTTCGGGGCCTCCCGATTCGGGCAGCGTCGTGAGAACTGTGAGCGGGCTGAATTCCCCCGCCTGATTGTTTTCTGTGCCAGCCAGAAATGTCGGGGCGAACCGCTCCTCACCACAACGTTCGTCGATCGTAAAGCTCGAACTGGGAGTCGCCGGTGGGCCGGAGTCAGGAGCCGACCACGGCGTCAACGAACTCGTAGCGCTGTACGTGCCACAGGTCCGCGGTGTCACGAGTGCCGCGCGCGACCCGCTGAAGAAATCGAGCTTCAGGCGGCTGAACGGGACCTGCGGCAGAAACTGGGGAGTCCCAGTGCTGCGGGTGGTCGCGGGGTCTTCCCCGAAAACGGTGGTCAACTGGCCTGTGGTTGGATCAAGCCGGACTTCCCCCGGAAGCTTGATCACCACACCCTTGCCTTCGAGCACGATGTAGATCGCAAGCAGCGAGCCGAAGGGATTGCTGCTCGCGGGGAATGGGCTAGTCGCCTGCTGCGCCAGGTAGACCGATCCCTCGATCGGCTGTTCCAGCAGCGGCGTTTCGACTTCCACGGTGCCGATCTTCGAGTTCGCCGGGCACGTCACCGGCAGCGACGAGAGCAGTTCAATCTCGCCTCCGGGCCGTTCCGGTTCGCCATCGTGTGCCGGTTCCGGCGTGTCCTTGCACGCACCAAGCCCATCGGCTGCTGCTGTAGAGACCGACATCCCCGCCGGCAGCGTCACAACCGCTTCCTTGAGGTTGGCCTCGGCCAGCCCTTCGACCGCTTCTTCCTGTGGTACGGTCAGTTCCACGTCAAGGCCGGTAGGCGACGCGGCCGCGTGGCTGGTCGGCTGCACCGAGAGGCGAGGGGCAAAATTGAGCTTTTCGCAGCCTGTAACCGTGAGCGGATCGCCTTCCTGGTTGCGC
Source organism: uncultured Solirubrobacterales bacterium (assembly GCA_963833205.1). Taxonomy (GTDB): domain Bacteria; phylum Actinomycetota; class Thermoleophilia; order Solirubrobacterales; family Solirubrobacteraceae; genus Palsa-744. Next base: position 456,265 of record CAWHWZ010000006.1, read on the forward strand.
ATTGTGAAGGCCCTTTCCGCGAAGTTGCTCGGTTCCTGCCACGAGTTTGCGCTGACCGACGCGGTGAGCGTCCCGCCACAGGAGGTCGGGGCCGTGAGGAACGGTCGGCTGACCCTGTCTACGAGACAGTCGCCATGAGTCTTCACACACGGGCCGCGTTCGGAATCATGACTCTGAGCGGACGGATCCCCCCATAGGGTGATCGTGTTGGTCCAAAACGCGACCTGCTGATTAGCTTCCGGCACATATGCGGAGAGCCCGTAGTCAGCTCCTGTGCGGATCTTCCCGATGATGTGGACGGTTATCCCTTCAAAGACCACTTTGAACCCGAGCTCAGCCGGTAGGCCTGGCGGCGTCTCCATGTTGTAAACCGGCGTCGGTTCGCCCTTTCCGCCGTTGGACCCAAGGTCGCGCAGGCCAAATTCATAGGTATCGACCCCAACTACGCTGGAGTTGGGACATTCGCCGGTAACTTGAAGCTCGGCTTCGGGGCATCGGGTCTGGGTGGCAGAGGGGTTCGCAACCAAACCTGGCGGCAGATTAACTTCGATCCTCCGTGGGTCACCGTATGGGACCACCGGGTATTCGCTGTCGAGTTCCCTGTTTTCGTGGTCGAAGACTATTGTCGTAGTCATAGAGTAGGGATGAGACCCAGCCTGAATGCTAGATGAGGCGGGAATGCCGACGCTATCGGGAAACAACTGCGTCTCGAAGGTTTCGATCCCAAATGTCCCGGCCTCCGCGGTCAGTGGCAAGATTATGCCAGCTACCGCTAGAAGCGCGCCGACCACTATGCCTATGACAATCCGAAGCGATATGCTCATCACTTTTTCTTCCTCCTCGCGTGCTTCTTATGAGCCCGAGGAGCCATCGTTTTGTGACGTTTCTTCTTTGCCCGTTTTGTTGTTTTCGGCTTTGCCCCGCCGCCTCCCTTGAGACCGGTAGAGTTTTCACCAAGTGTTGTCGTGACGTTCCCGATATCCGAGAAGGTCGCACTCGATGGAGCACCAAAAACTGGCTCCGGACTTCGTACCGTCAAGCACGATTCTCCTTCGCACGTAGCAATGGGAGGGACATTCTGGGCGGGGATGCCACCCCCAATCCTAGCATCGTAGAGATCCTGATTGGCATCCTGATCTTGATTTACAAGCGACTGCCTGGTTATGAAGAAGACATCTTTGCCATCAGCACTTGCGTTGCCGAAATACGAGCCATTCGAACTCACGCCGGTGGAGAGTAGGTAAATGCAAATTCCACCACCGACATGACACGCGCCGGAGCCTTCCTGCTCCCACTCGTAGACATCCATTTGTCCGTTAGTGTCCTGCGGCACGAGCGCTTCTTCCGTCTCGAAGAAACCCTGCTGACCGTCGGCCGTCAAATTCCGTGTTATCACGAGACTAGGTTCGTGCGCTTTAGCCTGCGATGGTTCTCCCGCGAGGTAGGTCGACGAGACCGCTCCGATGGTCTGCGTATTACATGACACGCAAGTCACGCGCTGATTGTCGGCCGAATAGACATATAGCTCAAACTTGTGGTCATTATTATAGGCCGTAAGCTTTTCCGTTGTTGCAAATAATAGCGTATGTCCATCATCGCTGACCAAAGAACTTTTTGTCCCTTCGGCGGGCGCACTGTGATTACAGGGGCACCTGTCGCGCCAATCCGCGACATCGCTAGAGAGACTCAGATCAGCGATGAAGGTGGTTACCCCAGCGTGCCACTCGTAGAGGTTGGCTGAACTCCGACTCGGCAACCTTCCGTCCATGCTCCGCCCGGCCAGCACATTGCGGGCGACGAAGTATATATAAGAGCCATCGTGCGAAATGCCGCTCGTGCCTATCACTTCGGCGGCAGGCACTGTCAACTTTTCCCTTGTTCCTTCGCTTCCTGGCGAACTTCCGGCCGCGAAGCTGTAGAGCTCACCTTCTTCTATGTAAAATGCCTTCAAGCCGTCGGGGGTGGCGGTACGCCAATCAGCCGCCCCTTCAGAGACGGGGATCGTCACATTCGCGGTGGTGTCCCGCATGTAAACACGACCTGTGCCGTCGTCGGTAAAGAACACCTTCGATCCATCGGTGGATATTACGTCTTCGGTGTAGAACTCTCCAAGGGCACCGCCACTGCCAGCGCAGCCTTCGGGTTCGCATTCGCCTGCCCCCGCAGAGGTACCCCCGACGGGCGCTTCACCACTTTCCGGCAGAACTCCCACCAAGCTGGTGCCGCTTTCGGTCCATTCATACAGGTTGTATACTCCTTCACGGGCACCCGGCAAAAGCTTTGCGCTATCTTCAAAGATGATGCGCGCGCCCCCTGGAGTGGCGGCGGCGACCTTAAGTCCCTGAGGGCTTTCACCCGCGGCTTCAGTGGCGAATAGCTGGTATCGTCCCGTTTTGCTATCGCGCACGTAGTAGTTGGCCTTTCCTGGTACTCCGCCGGGCGCGAGTTCCTCGTAGCTCAGTACCACGATCTTGGATAGATCGTTTGTAGTGCCGGTTACGTCTGCAGCTGTTCCAGGTGCTGATGGGGGAACCAGGCCGTCGGTCGCCCAGAGCGCCCCACCTACTGTGCCTTCACGCTGGCTGAGGTATATGGGGAACGACGCGGATCCCGGAATTCCTGGAAACGGCACAGTCGAGAAGAAGGTCGCGAGCGAGCCGTTTGGTGAAGTCTGTATCTCATTGGCGCCACCGTGAGCATCCGCCAGATTCTTCCATACTGGGGTAACCTGCTCGTATGCTCGGCAGTCGGGAAGGGACTGGGCCAAGCCCTCTTGTAGCCGAATCGATTCGTTGGAGCAGCTTGCATCGGCGACACCGGAAACCATCGCCAGTGAGCCACAGACCGTCAACCCAAACGCCACCAGTATCGTAGTGATACTTTGTGGTATGGCTTTACGCCTAACCAGCTCGAGCCCACCGCGCCCTACCCGACTCATTCTCCTCTCCTAACTGTTCGTGGCCAACCTAAGTCTCAACTTGGATTCGGCACAAGCTAGACCCCGGATTATGGCGACCTCCCGATGGCCTGTCAACCCGTGTTTCTATCTCGGAATCCCGTCGATTGGCCGAGGCAGCGCGAAACAAAAATGTGGGCTGGGGGGGCGGCCCCAGCCCACATTAGCTACTAACAGCTAGACGTCAGTCGACATACCAGCCTTTATGACTTTCCAGTTCGAGAGATGTTCTATTGGTAAATGATGCAGGTTCGGTCCCGAAGACAATATGGCTTCCGCAGGAACCGAATATCAGTTCGTGTAAGGCTTTTTCTATTTCGCCTTCGTCCCCGAGGTCCGCTAAGTACCACGGTTCGGTCCCACCTGCGCCCTGGCCCTTTACTTCATAGGTGCCTTTGAGGGCGCATAGGGACCCTTCGATTTTGATGGTCACGAAGACGTTGCCGCCGCCTTCCGGTCTAAACCGATCATCGACGATTCCACCGGGACTTGTGAGCAGTTCGTCTTCAAATTTGAATTCAATCGGTTCTTTGACTGTGCATGATGCGAGGGATGTCTTTACCCCGTTTTTGATTTCAAAGATTTTACATTTTTTGAATTTGATTTCACCTTTTGATTTGCCAGCGGCATTTATCTGACCGCCGGCTAGACTGTTTTCAGTGCAAACGATCATCATTTTCACGCCGGCAATCGTACTCTGGAGTTGAGCTTCTCCGACAGTGCCGACTATGTTTGTGGCGCCGGCAACCGCCGTTTTTTCTACAAAATACTTGTTTTCCACTGCCGCCGAAGCCGAAGCCGACGCAAGAGCGCTGACGGCAACCACGGCGAGCGCACTGAATAGGACCAACTTTATTCGCGACATTGCTTTATCCAACTCCTCTCTGCCCCGAGCAGGCCCGAGGCAGTCGTTTATTACGATCCGGACGTGCTGCCCGCGCGCAGGCAGCACGTCGGTCCTCTCTGTTGTGCTTCTCGACGGGCCCCTACCGTTGGTTCCCACGCGAAGCTCAATTGACGATGCCCGATTCGGTGAGGCCTGTCAAGCCCAATTATCGGATCGTCTTGCGTAACCGTTTGTGCAACAGGCCGAGCGGGCCAGATCCCCAGTATTTGCGGGCTTTTGCTCCGTGAAAGACACCTTGGCGAGTCAGAGACAAATCGAGTGAGATGTGGTCGCTGGGTACGGTCAGCACCCACACGGTTCCTCCTCGCACGCATCCTCGACTCGCTCCGAACTCCGGGGCCGCACCCGGTACTCCCCAGCTGCGCGGCCTCGCCCTTGTCCGACGAGACCGGTGCTTCTTGGCCGGGCTTACGTGCCCCGAAAAACCTGCTAAGCTTCCACTCAGATTTCAGCAGCGGACTGCGCTCAGCGCCTCCGCCGGCCAACGAATTCGGCCCACCCAACCGCGCCAGAGCGACCCCGCCGCGCAACCAACCACCCCATACCCAACCCCAAGGAGCACCAGACCAAATGCCCAAGACCATTGGCATAGACCTCGGCACGACGAACTCGTGCATGGCCGTCCTGGAGGGCGGCGAGCCCACCGTGATCGAGAACGCCGAGGGGGGGCGCACCACCCCCTCCGTGGTCGCCTTCGCCGCCTCCGGCGAGCGTCTCGTGGGCACCGTGGCCAAGCGCCAGGCGGTGACCAACCCGCAGAACACGGTCTTTTCGATCAAGCGCTTCATGGGCCGCAAGGAGGGCGAGGTGCGCGAGGAGGAGTCGATCGTCCCCTACAAGGTCGTCTCCGGCCCCAACGGCGACGCGCGCGTGGATGCCGGCGGCGAGCAGCACTCCCCGCCTGAGATCTCCGCGATGATCCTGCAGAAGCTGAAGACCGACGCGGAAGCCTACCTGGGCGAAAGCGTCGATAGCGCGGTGATCACCGTCCCCGCCTACTTCAACGACGACCAGCGCCAGGCCACCAAGGACGCCGGCAAGATCGCGGGGCTGGACGTCAAGCGGATCATCAACGAGCCCACCGCCGCTTCGCTGGCGTACGGCCTGGACAAGGAGAGCGACCAGACGATCCTCGTGTTCGACCTTGGCGGCGGCACGTTCGACGTGTCGGTGCTGGAGATCGGCGACGGCGTGTTCGAGGTGAAGTCCACCGCCGGCGACAACCATCTGGGCGGCGACAACTTCGACAAGGCGATCGTGGATTGGCTGGTGGCCGACTTCAAGCGCGACCAGGGCATCGACCTGTCCGCCGACCCGATGGCGCTGCAGCGGCTGTACGAGGCCGCGGAGAAGGCGAAGATCGAGCTGTCCACCACCCAGGAGACGCAGATCAACCTGCCGTTCATCACCGCCGACGCCGCCGGGCCCAAGCACCTCGACACGCGCCTCACGCGCGCCAAGCTCTCCGAGCTGACCTCCGCGCTGCTGGATCGCGTCGTGGCGCCCGTGCGCCAGGCGCTGGACGACGCCAAAGATAAGGGCGTCAAGGAGGTCGACCACGTCGTGATGGTCGGCGGCATGACGCGCATGCCGGCGGTGCAGGAGAAGGTCAAAGAGCTCACCGGCAAGGAGCCCCACCGCGGGGTCAACCCCGACGAGGTGGTGGCGGTCGGCGCCGCGATCCAGGCGGGCGTGCTGGCCGGCGACGTCAAGGACGTGCTGCTGCTCGACGTCACCCCGCTGACGCTGGGGATCGAGACCAAGGGCGGCGTGATGACCAAGCTGATCGAGCGCAACACCACGATTCCCACGCGCAAGAGCGAGGTGTTCTCCACGGCCGAGGACAACCAGCCCTCGGTGGAGATCCACGTGCTGCAGGGCGAGCGCGAGATGGCCACCTACAACAAGTCGCTGGGCAAGTTCCAGCTCACCGGCATCCCGCCGGCGCCGCGCGGCATCCCCCAGGTGGAGGTCGCCTTCGACATCGACGCCAACGGCATCCTCAACGTCTCCGCCAAGGACCTTGGTACCGGCAAGGAGCAGAAGATCGAGATCAAGGCCGGCTCGGGGCTCTCCGAGGAGGAGATCAAGAACATGGTCTCCGACGCGGAGTCCCACGCCGAGGAGGACCGCAAGGCGCGCGAGCTGGCGGAGGCGCGCAACAACGGCGAGAACGCCGCCTACCAGGCCGAGCGCCAGCTGGCCGACCTCGGCGACCAGGTGGACGCCGAGTCCAAGACCCGTATCGAGGAGGCGATCAAGAAGGTGCGCGACACGCTCGAGTCCGAGGACCCCGCCGCGATCAACGCCAAGACCGATGTGCTGCAGAGCGCCTTCCACGCCGTATCGGAGGCGATGTACCAGCGCGCCCAGGAACAGACCGCCACCTCCTCCCCCGGCGACGGCGGCGCCGCGTCCGACGGCGATGGTGCCGCCGCGGGCGAGGAGGACGTGGTCGATGCCGAGGTCGTCGACGAGACCAAGGCGTAGAGCGCGATGAGCGATATCGAGGAGGCCATACAGGAGGAGGAGGGGGAGGGGGTACGTGACGCGCACCCAACCGCCCCCGACCAACCAGAGGTGGATCCCCTGGACGTTGACGAGGAAGACGACGCCAGCGAGGTCGAGGGCGACCTCGACGAGCTGGTGGCCACAGCTGCGCAGCGCGATGAGTACCTCGCGCTAGCGCAGCGCACGCAGGCCGACTTCGAGAACTACCGCAAGCGCATGGCCAAGGAGGCGGCCACGGCGGCCGAACGGGGCGTGGCGAAGCTCGCCAAGGAGCTGCTGCCCGCGCTCGACAACCTCGACCGGGCGCTGGGGGCCGCGGCCGAGGAGGACCCGCTGCTGGAGGGCGTGCGGCTGGTGCGCGCGGAGCTGAGCGCGGCACTGGCGCGGGTGGGCGTCGAATCGTTTGACCCCAAGGGCGAGCGGTTTGACCCCGTCCATCACGAGGCGATGGCACAGCAGCCGGTGGAGGGCGCCGACAGCGGCACCGTGGTCGAGGTCTACCAGCCCGGGTACCGCCTGAACGGAGCCGTGATCCGCCCGGCGCGCGTCGTGGTGGGGGCATGACCGGGCACGGTGGGACGGCGGCCCGCCGATCGGGCGCGCGCTGGGGGTGGTAGCTCGATGGCAACCAAACAGGACCTGTACACCACGCTGGGCGTCGAGAAGAAGGCGACCCCCGACGAGCTGAAGAAGGCCTACCGCAAGCTGGCGCGCCAGTACCACCCCGACCGCAACCCCGACGACAAGCAGGCGGAGTCGCGCTTCAAGGAGATCTCGCACGCCTACGACGTGCTGTCGGACCCCGAGAAGCGCAAACAGTACGACAGCGGCACCGGGCCCTACGCCAACGCCGGGGGCAGCGGATTTGGGGGCTTCGGCAACTTCGACTTCGACGCCTCCTCGATGGGCGACATTCTCTCCAACCTTTTCGGGGGGTCGGCGAGCGGCAGGCGCACCCGCACCCAGCCGCGCCCCGAGCGCGGTCGCGACCTGGAGACGCAGGTGTCGATCACCTTCGAGCAGGCCGTGTCGGGCGCCCAGGTTCCCCTGTCGGTCGCCACCCAGGCGATCTGCCCGACCTGCCACGGCACCGGCGCCAAGCCGGGCACCACGCCGAAGGTGTGCCCCAAATGCGAAGGGCGCGGGATCGAGACGCAGGGCCAGGGGATGTTCTCGATCTCCCAGCCCTGCTCGCGCTGCGGCGGCTCGGGGACAGTGATCGAGGACCCCTGCCCCACGTGCAGCGGCTCGGGCGCGGTGCGCACGGTGAAGAAATACCGCGTCAACATCCCCGCCGGCGTCAAGGAGGGCTCGCGCATCCGCCTACCAGGCAAGGGCGAGGCCGGCCCGCGCGGCGGCCCGTCGGGCGACCTGTATGTGGTCACGCACGTGGCCCACTCGCCGGTGTTCAAACGGCGCGGGGACAACGTCGAGGTGGAGGTGCCGCTGAGCATCCCCGAGGCACTGCGCGGCGCCGAGGTGAAGGTGCCCACGCTGAGCGGCTCGAAGACGCTGCGCGTGCGGCCCGGCACCACCCACGGCACGGTGCAGCGCCTGCGCGGCGAGGGCCCGCCGAAACTCGGCGGTGATGACCGCGGCGACATCCACTACCGCTTCGTGATCGACATCCCCGACAAGCTCACCGACGAGCAGGGCGCCGCCGTGCAGGCGCTGGCCGACGCCTCCAACGGCAGCGACCCGCGCGCGCGCCTGTTCGAGCAGGTGGCGAAATGAGCGAGCGCCGGCCACCGACCAAGCACGACACCGAGATCGAGGTGGCGCGCGACCGCGGCGTGTTCATGATCTCGGTGGCGGCGGAGCTGGCGCGGATGCACCCGCAGACGCTGCGCACCTACGAGGCGCGCGGCCTGATCGACCCCCAGCGCTCACCCAAGGGCACCCGCCTGTACTCGCGCGAGGACGTCGAGCGGCTACGTCGCATCCAGGAGATGACCGCGGAGCTGGGCCTCAACCTAGCCGGCGTGGAGCGCGTGCTCGATCTGGAGGGCGAGATCGAGCAGATGCACGCCCGCATCGAGGAGCTGGAGGTGCAGGCGCTGCGCGCCCAGGTCGAGCTGGCCGAGCGCCTGGAGGAGGTCCGCCGCTCCTTCCGCGCCGAGCTGGTGCCGTTTCCCAACTCCCGCCCGCCCAGCCGAGAGATCGTGCGCGCCGCGGACGTACGGCCATTGGGTCGCGCCGCCCCGCGACGGACATAGCAACACCATAAAATCTGCTACGCTGGGACTTAGATTTAATCATGCAGCCAGACAGACTCACGATCAAGTCCCAGGAGGCCCTGGCAGCCGGTGCGGCCCTCGCCCAGGAGCGCCGCAACCCCCAGGTGACGCCCGTCCACCTGCTCGCGGTGCTGACCGCCGCCTCCGGCAGCGCCACCCAGAGCGACGAGATCGGCGGCGTGGTCGTCCCCGTGCTTACGAAGCTGGGCATCTCGCTCCCGGCGCTGCGCGCCGAGACAGACCGTGCCCTGGATGACCTCCCCCGCCTCGGCGAGGGGTCAAGTACCGAAGGCGGCCAGCCCTCCGCCGAACTGCTGACGGTGCTGCGCGAGGCGGAGAAGCACGCGAAAGACCTCTCCGACGAGTACATCTCCACCGAGCACCTGCTGCTGGCGTTGGCCGAGGACAGGAGCCGCGCCGGCCAGGCGCTGCGCGCCGTGGGCGCCAGCAGGGACCGGCTCCTGCAGGCGCTGGCCGAGGTGCGGGGCCCGCACCGCGTCACCGACCAGAGCCCCGAGGAGAAGTACCAGGCGCTGGAGCGCTTCGGGCGCGACTTCACCAAGCTCGCCGAGGAAGGGACGCTCGATCCGGTGATCGGCCGTGACGAGGAGATCCGGCGCGTGATCCAGGTGCTCTCCAGGCGCACCAAGAACAACCCGGTGCTGATCGGCGAGCCGGGCGTGGGCAAGACGGCGATCGTGGAGGGCCTCGCGCAGCGGATCGTCTCCGGCGACGTCCCCGAGTCACTGCGCGAACGGCGCGTGATCGCGCTCGACATCGGCTCGCTGATCGCCGGCGCCAAGTATCGGGGCGAGTTCGAGGACCGCCTGAAGGCGGTGCTGAAGGAGGTCTCCGAGGCCCGCGGCACGGTGATCCTGTTCCTCGACGAGCTGCACACGATCGTCGGCGCGGGCGCCGCCGAAGGCGCCGTGGACGCCGCCAACCTGCTGAAGCCGATGCTCGCGCGCGGCGAGCTGCGCGCCGTCGGCGCGACCACGCTCGACGAGTACCGCAAGCACATCGAGAAGGACGCGGCGCTGGAGCGGCGCTTCCAGCCGGTGATGGTGGGCGAGCCCAGCGTGCAGGACACGATCGCGATCCTGCGCGGCCTGAAGGAGCGCTACGAGGTGCACCACGGCGTGCGCATCCAGGACAGCGCGCTGATCGCCGCGGCGACGCTGTCGGACCGCTACATCGCCGACCGCTTCCTGCCCGGACAAGGCGATCGACCTGATCGACGAGGCCGCCTCGGGACTGCGCATCGAGATCGACTCGCTGCCAACGGAGATCGACGAGGTGGACCGCCGCGTGATGCAGCTGGAAATCGAGCTGACCTCGCTGGCGAAGGAGACCGACGAGGCCTCCGCCGAGCGCCGCGAGGCGATCGAGCGCGAGCTGGCCGAGCTGAAAGAGCGCTCGGACGCGATGAAGGCGCAGTGGGAAAGCGAGAAGCAGGCAATCCAGGGCGCCAGCGACCTCAAGGCGCGCCTGGAGGAGGCCCGCCTGGAGGCCGAGCGGGCCGAGCGCGCCGCCAACCTGCAGCGCGCCGCCGAACTGCGCTACGGCGAGATCCCCGACCTCGAAAAGGGCCTGGCCGTGTTGGAAGGCGCCCCAGGGGTCTGCGGGCAGCGCGAGCAGCGCCACCGAGGCGGGCACCACCGACGGCCTACACGGCGGGGCGCGGCAGGACGGCGCGGGCGCCGGCCCATCCAAGCCAGTGTTCCTCAAAGAGGAGGTCGAGGCCGACGACGTCGCCGAGGTGGTGGCGCGCTGGACCGGCATCCCCGTCAGCCGCCTGCTGGAGGGCGAGGTGCAGAAGCTGATCCACATGGAGGAGCGTCTGCACGAGCGGGTGATCGGCCAGGACGAGGCGGTTGAGGTGGTCGCCAGCGCGCTGCGGCGCTCGCGCGCGGGGCTGCAGGACCCCAACCGCCCGATCGGCACGTTCCTGTTCCTCGGCCCCACGGGCGTGGGCAAGACGGAGCTGGCGCGGGCGCTCGCCGAGTTCATGTTCGACTCCGAGGACGCGATGATCCGGATCGACATGTCGGAGTACATGGAGAAGCATTCCGTCTCGCGCCTGGTGGGGGCGCCCCCCGGGTATGTGGGCTACGAAGAGGGCGGCCAGCTGACCGAGGCGGTGCGCCGGCGCCCCTACAGCGTGGTGTTGCTGGACGAGATCGAGAAGGCCCACCCCGACGTGTTCAACACGCTGCTGGCAGTGATGGACGACGGCCGCCTCACCGACGGGCAGGGCCGCACGGTGGACTTCAAGAACACGGTGCTGATCATGACCTCCAACATTGCGGTGAGCGACGCGACGGAGCCGGACGGCGCCCACCCCCACGCCGCGGACGGTAACGCCGCCGCGGCGGCGGCTGACGCGAGGCTGCGCGAGGCGCTGCTCGGCCACTTCAAACCGGAGTTCGTCAACCGCCTGGACGACATCGTGCGTTTCAAAGCGCTCACCCGCGCTCAGATCGGGCGAATCGTGGAGCTGCAGACCGAGCGCGTGATCGCCCGCGTGCGCGAGCGCGGCGTGGAGGTGACGCTCACCGAGGCGGCGCGCGAGCTGCTGGGCGACATGGGCTACGACCCCACCTACGGAGCGCGCCCGCTGCGCAGGGTGATCCAGAAGCAGCTGACCGACCGCCTGGCGCTGTCGCTGCTGGAGGGCGGCCTGCGCTCCGGCGATGCCGTCCGCGTGGATGCGGTCGATGGAGCGCTCGCGTTCGAGCCCGTCACGGCAGGCGCCGCGGTTGCGACTTGAGGTCTGATTGATAGAAGAGGGGCCCAGCTCGCCGGCCTTTGGCCGGCTGCGCCACCCTCTAATCTGAGGGCACCCCCGTAAAGCCCCGAGGAGGAGCCCATGCCGACCTACATCATGCTCGCCAACCTCACGCCCGAGGGCGTGCAGACGGTGAAGAACAACCCGCAGCGGATCCACGAGGTCAACAAAGAGGTGGAGCAACTGGGGGCGAGGGTGAAGGCGCAGTGGGCCACGCTGGGGCGTTTCGACTTCGTCAACATCCTCGAGGCGCCGGACGAGCAGACGATGGCGCGCGTCTCGCTGGAGCTGGGCTCGCGCGGAACCGTCCGCTACGAGACGCTCACAGCCATCCCGGTCGACGACTTCATCGACTCGCTCTGACATGAGGGTCCTCGTCGTCGGCTCGGGTGGACGCGAGCACGCGCTGGTGCGTGCGCTGAGGGACGATGGAGTGGAACTGCTGTGCGCCCCCGGCAACGCGGGCATCGCGCAGGACGCGCGCCTGCTCGACGTGGCGGCCGACGACGTCGAGGGGATCGTCGCGGCCGTCGAGCGCGAGGGCATCCACCTCACCGTGGTGGGAGGAGAGGCGCCGCTGGTGGCAGGCCTCGTGGACGCGCTCGACAGTCGCGGCCGTCTCGCGTTCGGCCCGACCGCCGCCGCCGCCCGCCTGGAGAGCTCGAAGGCGTTCGCCAAGCAGGTCATGGAAGAGGCGGGCGTGCCCACCGCGCGCTGGCGTCACGTCCACACGCTGGAGGAGGGCATGGCGGCGGTGCAGGAGTTGGCGAGCCCGGGAGTGGTGGTGAAGGCGGACGGCCTGGCGGCAGGCAAGGGCGTCACGGTGGCGGATTCGCCGGAACAGGCACAGGCTGCGCTGCGGGAGATATTCGTCGAGGGCCGCTTCAGTGGAGATCCCACTCACCGAGACCCCGACGACGACGCGAACGCGAGCGCAAGCGCAGTCGTGGAAGAGCGCCTGGCCGGCAGAGAGATGTCGCTGCTCGCGCTGTGCGACGGGGAAGTCGCCTGGCCGCTGCCGCCGGCGCGCGACTACAAGCGCATCGGCGACGGCGACCGCGGTCCGAACACCGGCGGGATGGGCGCCTACTCGCCCCTGGCCGACATGGAGGACGAACGGGAGTGGGACCTCGCCGAGATCGTGCACCAGCCGATCGTCCGGCTGATGGGCGAGCGGGGGACGCCCTTCCACGGAATCCTCTACGCCGGCCTGATTCTCACAGCGGACGGCCCGCGCGTGCTGGAGTACAACGTGCGCTTCGGCGATCCCGAGGCACAGGCGCTGCTGCCGCGCCTGGAATCCGATCTGCTCGGCCTGCTGCTCTGCGCGACGCGCTTGGGCGGGCTGCTGCGCAGGCAAAACGAGGACGGTGAACCGGCGCTTCCCGATTGGTCCTCCCAGTGGGCGGTGACGGTGACGCTGGCGAGCGCCGGCTACCCAGAGTCCTCCTCCAAGGGCGATCCGATCGCGGGATTGGATCGCGTGCCCGAGGACGTGGAGGTGACCCACGCCGGCACCGCCCTGCGCGACGGCGAGATCGTGACTGCGGGCGGGCGGGTGTTGAACGTGACCGGCTTCGGCGAGGACGCGGGCGCCGCCCGCGAGTCGGCGTATGCTGCGGCGCGGATGATCTCCTTCGAAGGCATGCAGATGCGCAGCGACATCGCCGCGACGGTGGAGCCCGACCCCGGCCTGCGCGGAATCGGAGACTGGCTCCACGAGGTGCACGGATTCCTCCCCGAAGCGGAGCTCGAGCGTGGGTGATGTAACCCCGATCGCAACCGCGCTGAGCGAGACCGAGGTGCGCGCGCAGCTGGAGGAGTTCGACGTAGATGCCCCGCGGGTGGGCATCGTGATGGGCTCCGAGAGCGACATGGAGAAGATGGAGAAGGCCGCCGAGGAGCTGCGCTCGCGCAACATCCTGCACGAGCTGCGGGTGATGTCCGCGCACCGCGAACCCGACGTGGTGGCCGAATACGCCAAGAGCGCGCAGCTGCGCGGCCTGCGCGTGATCATCGCGGGCGCCGGCATCTCCGCGGCGCTGCCGGGCGCGGTGGCGGCCCACACCGACCTGCCGGTGATCGGCGTCCCCCTGTCTGGCCGCCTCAGCGCGGCGGGCGGCCTCGACGCGATCCTCTCGATCGTGCAGATGCCGCCAGGCGTTCCGGTGGCGTGCGTGGGCCTCGACAACGCCCGCAACGCGGCGATCCTCGCCGCACAGATCCTCACGGCGTGAGGCGAATGTCCGCGGCGCCAACGCTGCCGTGAGCGCGTGGCGCTTCGAGGGCGAGGATAATCCTGGAGTGATCGACCGCTACACCCGCCCCGCACTGGGCGCAATCTGGACGGATCAGGCGCGCATGGAGGCATGGCGCGAGGTGGAGGTGGCGGCGTGCGAGGAGCTGCCGTTCCTGCTGGGCGCCGACAACGGCCCCAACGAGGCCGACCTGGAGGCGATCCGCGCGGCGACGTTCACCGTCGAGGCGGTCAACGAGCGCGAGCGCACCACCGAGCACGACATGGCGGCGTTCGTGGACGTGCTCGCCGCCTCCGCGGGCGAGGCCGGCCGCTGGATCCACTTCGGGTTGACATCCTCGGACGTGCTGGACACGGCGCTCGCGCTGCAGCTGAAGATGGCGGGCGAAGTCATCGTCCCGGGCGCGCGCGCGCTCCTGAACGCCCTGGCGACTCGCGCCCGTGAGCAGGTACAGACGCTGTGCGTCGGGCGCACCCACGGCGTGCACGCCGAGCCGACGACCTTCGGCGTGAAGCTGGCGGGCCTGGCGTTCGAGGCACACCGCAACGTGGTGCGACTGGAGCGCGCCTTCGCGCAGGTATCGGTGGGCGGGATCTCGGGCGCGGTGGGCACATACGCGGCCACCAGCCCGGAGTTTGAGGCGCGCGTGCTGGCGCGCCTGGGGCTGGAGCGCGAGTCGATCTCCACGCAGGTGGTGGCGCGCGATCGCCACGCGGAGCTGCTGGGCGCGATCGCGCTGGCGGGCGCCGGCATGGAGCGCCTGGCGACCGAGGTGCGCCACCTGCAGCGCACGGAGGTACGCGAGCTGCAGGAGCCGTTCCGCGCCGGCCAGAAGGGTTCGAGCGCGATGCCGCACAAGCGCAACCCGATCAAGGCCGAGCAGATCTCAGGGCTGGCGCGAGTGCTGCGCGGCAACGCGCAGGCCGGCCTGGAGAACGTGGCGCTGTGGCACGAGCGCGACATCTCGCACTCCTCCGTGGAGCGGATCGTGCTGGCGGGCTCCACCACCCTGATCGACTACCTCCAGCACCGCGCCACGGCGCTGGTGGAGGGGATGACGGTGGACGCCAAGCGGATGCGCGAGAACCTCGAGCTCACCTACGGCGCGATCTTCTCCCAGCGGCTGCTGCTGGCGCTGGTGGAGAGCGGCATGAGCCGCGACGACGCCTACTACCAGGTCCAGCGCGTCGCCCAGCAGGCATGGGACACGCGCACGCCCCTGCGCGAGCTGCTCGCCGCCGACTCCAAGACCGCCGCGCTCGACCTCGACGCCATCTTCGACTACGGCCACTACGTCCGCTATGCCCAGGAGATCGTCGCGCGGCTGGATGAGATCGCCTGAGCGAGACGCAAAACGCGAGCTGTCCTCGGCAGCATCGCGCGACCCTCTCACGCGCCGCGGCCAGCGATAGAGTCCGGCACCATGACCGCGCTCGCCGACCTCCCCCTCCTCGCCAGCGGCAAGGTGCGCGAGCTGTACGACCTCGACGACCGGCTGCTGATGGTCGCCAGCGACCGCATCTCGACCTACGACGCGGTGCACCCGACGCCGATCCCCGACAAGGGGAAGGTGCTCACCGGGCTGTCGGTGTTCTGGTTTGAAAAGACCGGGCAGATCGTCGCCAACCACCTGGTCTCCGCCACCGAGGGCGTTCCCGATGAGGCCCGCGGCCGCGCGCTGGTGGTGCGCAAGCTGAAGATGCTGCCGGTGGAGTGCGTGGTGCGCGGCTACATCACCGGCTCGGGCTGGAAGGACTACCAGGCGACCGGCGCCGTCTCGGGGATCGAGCTGCCGAGCGGTCTGCGCGAGTCCGAGCAGCTACCCGAGCCGATCTTCACGCCGAGCACGAAGGCCGAGGTGGGCCACGACGAGGCGATCGATTTCGCGCGCGCCGCCGAGCTGGTGGGCGACCGCGCGCTGATGGAGCGGGTGCGCGACGTGTCGATCGAGCTGTACGCGTTCGCGGCCGAGCACGCCCGCGAGCGAGGGGTGATCCTGGCGGATACAAAGTTCGAGCTGGGCTTCGATGAACAGGATCCCGCCCACCCGCTGGTACTCGGCGACGAGGTGCTGACGCCCGACTCCTCACGCTACTGGCCGGTCGACGGCTACCAGCCGGGCAGGGGCCAACCGAGCTTCGACAAGCAGTACGTGCGCGACTGGGCGGCAGGCAGCGGCTGGGACAAGCGCCCGCCGGCACCGGCGATTCCCCACGATGTAGTGGAGGGCACCCGCGCGCGCTACGTCGAGGCCTACGAACGGATCACCGGCCAGCCCTTTCAGGCATGGCTGGATCGCACAGGTCTCACGGCCGACACCGAGGCGTGATGTCCCCAGACGCACAGGACTCAATATGAGAGCCCGCGTGATATCCCCAGACGCACGGGGCTCAACATGAGAGCCCGCGTGCTGATCCGCCCCAAGGCGGGCATCCTCGACCCGCAGGGGATCGCCGTGGAGCGCGCGCTGCCGGCGCTGGGCTTCGCCGGCGTGGCCAACGTCCACGTCGGGCGTCTGGTCGAGCTGGACGTGGAGGACGAGGTGCAGTTGCAGCCGATGTGCGAGAAGCTGCTCGCCAACCCGCTGGTGGAGGAGTACGAGGTGCAGCTGCTCGACGGCGGCTGACCCACCTTGAAGCGAGTCGTGAGGCCATATGCCCATGTGCATCTGCTCATGTGCATGCTAAGGTTTTAATATGCCGCAGCTCACACGCCGTACTCAGCTTCTGCTTGACGACGATCTCCACCAGCGCCTGCGCGAAACGGCAGCACAGCGAGGCATCTCGCTCGGGGCACTGATTCGCGAGGCTATCGACGAAAAGCTCTCGCGCGTTCAGGATGCGCGCGCCAAAGCAATCGACAAACTGCTCGCGGCACCGCCGATGCCCGTCGATGACTGGCCAGTGATGAAGAAGCAGATGCTCGAAGACAGGTACGCAAGCGTCACGCGCATCCTCGACACTTACGACTGACCCCCGAGTGCGTCGCTTCCTCTTCGACACGGGCGTGTTCGTTTATGCGCTCGGCGGTGAGCATCTCTACCGTGAGCCGTGCCGAGCAATTCTGCGCGAGATGAGGGGCGGGCAGCTCGCCGGGGAGGCGAGTGTCGAGTTGATCCATGAGTTCACGTACGTAAGGGGTAGAAGGATGGTGGCTCGTCGCGAAGCCGCCGAGTCGGCACGCGACATCGCCGACATGTGCCGACTGCAAGTGGTCGAGCCGAGCGACATCGAGCGCGCGCTCGGCCTGTGGTCCGATTACGAGCGGCTCGACATGCGCGACGCGATCTTCGCGGCGCAGGCGCTAAATCGCGACATCGATGCGATTCTCAGTCCCGACCGGGACTTCGACGGTATCCCCGGACTCGAGCGCATCGATCCGGCGGACGCCGAGGCAGTGGCGAGGCTGCGGTGAAGTTCGGCGTCCTCCAGTTCCCCGGCAGCTGCGACGAGGTCGACGCGCTGCGGGCCGCCCGCCGCGTCGGCGACGCGGAACTGCTGTGGCATGGCGAGCGTGACCTGAAGGGGGCCGACGCGATCGTCGTGCCCGGCGGCTTCTCCTACGGCGACTACCTGCGAGCCGGGGCGATCGCGCGCTTCTCGCCGGTGATGGAGGCCGTGATCGAGTTCGCCAACGACGGCGGGTTGGTGCTGGGGATCTGCAACGGCTTCCAGGTGCTGTGCGAGGCGCGGCTGCTGCCGGGCGCGCTGCTGGGAAACGCAAACCTGCGCTTCACCTTTCGCCAGGTCGAGCTGGAGGTCGTCAACCCCGACAGCACGTTCACACGCGCCTGCGGATCGGATCGGAGTGAGGAGGGGGAGGGGGAGGGTGCTCGCACCTCGCAGCCCACGCTCCTGAGCATCCCGGCGAAGCACTCCTGGGGGCGCTACTACGCCGACGAGTCGACACTCGACGAGCTGGAACGAGGCGGGCAGATCGTGTTGCGCTACGCGCCCGGCCACAACTTCAACGGCTCGCTGCGTGACATCGCCGGAGTGCAGAACGCAGCCGGCAACGTGTTTGGGCTGATGCCGCACCCCGAGCACGCGGTGGATCCCCTCACCGGCTCGACCGACGGGTTGCGCATCTTCGAGTCGATGCGCCTCGTCGTGGAGGGCGCCCGTGTCTAAGAGCGCCGCGCGGCCCACGGTGCAGGACGCGCTCGTGCTGGGACTCACTCGCGCCGAGTACGAGCTAATCTGCGCGCACCAGGAGGGACCGCCCAACCAGGTGGAGCTGGCGATGTACTCGCTGCTGTGGAGCGAGCATTGCGCCTACAAGCACTCCAAGAAGCTGCTGCGCACGCTGCCCACCGAAGGCGAGCACGTGGTGATGGGCCCGGGCGAGAACGCGGGCGCCGTGGACGTCGGCAACGGCCTGGTGTGCGCCTTCAAGGTCGAGTCGCACAACCACCCGAGCGCGGTGGAGCCCTTCCAGGGGGCCGCCACCGGCGTGGGGGGCATCCTGCGCGACATCTTCGCGATCGGGGCGCGGCCGATCGCCGTGCTCGACTCGTTGCGCTTCGGTGAGCCGCACGCCAACCCCTCCCCCTCCCCCCCTCCCCCCAACGCCGCTCCCGAGGAGCGCTCCCAGCCAAGCGTGGCGGCGGGCGCCGCATCGACCCGCGCGCGCTACCTGCTCGACGGGGCCGTGTCGGGCATCGGCCACTACGGCAACTCGATCGGCGTGCCCACCGTCGGCGGCGAGGTCTACTTCGAGGGACCCTACGAGCAGAGCTGCCTGGTCAACGCGATGGCGCTCGGGCTGTGCGAGCGCGAGCGCCTCGTGCGCAGCGCGGCGGCGGGGCCGGGCAACGTGATCGTGCTGTTCGGGGCCTCCACCGGGCGCGACGGGATCGGGGGGGCCTCGGTGCTGGCCTCGGCAGAGCTGGGCGGAGCCGACACTCCGTGGGGAGATACCCCCCAAGGGGGGCATCTGGATAAAGAAGAAATTGTGGACAAGCGCCCCACCGTGCAGGTCGGCGACCCCTTCGAGGAGAAGAAGCTGCTGGAGTGCTCACTGGAGCTGTTGGAGAGGGGCCTGCTGGTCTCTCTGCAGGATCTCGGCGCCGCCGGCCTCACCTCCTCGGCCTCGGAGATGGCGTCCAAGGGCGAGGTGGGCATCGACATCGATGTCTCGCGGGTGCCGCTGCGCGAGCCCGACATGGAGCCGTTCGAGATCATGGTGTCGGAGTCCCAGGAGCGGATGCTGTGCGTGGTCGTCCCCGCCGACCTGCCCGCGGTGCTGGAGCTGTGCGAGAAGTGGGAGGTGGGCGGCGCGGCGATCGGGACCGTCACCGACACGCGCCACATGCGCATCTTCGACGGCGAGCGGCTCCTCGGCGACATGCCGGTGCGGGCGCTGGTGGACGAGTGCCCGCTGTACGACCTGCGCCCGGCGCGGCCCGCCGAGCCGGTCTACGCCACGCCCGCGGCCACGCTCGCACGCGCTGCCTCCCCGCGTGAGACGCTGCTGGCGCTGCTGCGCTCCCCCAACATCGCCTCGCGCCGCCCCCTGTTCGAGCAGTACGACGCGATCGTGCAGTCCCGCACGGTGCGCCGCCCCGAGCAGGCCGACGCGGCGGTGCTGGTGCTACATCCGGAGGGCGGTAATGAAAAGGAAAAAAGGCAGGGAGGAGGGGGGGGTGGGGCTCGCACCGCGGCACCGGCGCTCGCTGTCAGCATCGACTGCAACGGCCGCCGCGTCGCCGCCGACCCCTACCGAGGCACGATCGAGGCGGCGCTGGAGTGCGCGGCCAACCTCGCCTGCGTGGGCGCCCAACCGCTGGGCACCACCAACAACCTCAACTTCGGCAACCCCGAGAAGCCGCACATCGCCTGGCAGCTGTGCGAAGCGGTGCGCGGCCTCGGCGACGCCTGCCGGGCGCTTGCGGCGCCGATCGTGGGCGGCAACGTGTCGCTCTACAACGAGGGTCCCGCCGGCCCGATCTACCCGACGCCGGTGGTGGGAATGGTCGGCCTCCTGCCCGACGCCGCGCGCGCGGGGCGGCTCGGGTTCGCGCGCGCGGGCGACGCGATCGCATTGGTGGGACCGTTCAGCCCATCGTTGGCGGCCAGCGAGCTCCACAAGCTGCACGGCCAGCCGCTGCCCGACGGGCTGGCGGAGATCGATGTCGACGCGGTACTCGCCACGCAGGCAGCGGTACGCGAGGCGGTGCGGACAGGAACCTTGGGCAGCGCGCACGACATCGCCGAGGGCGGCCTCGCGGTCGCACTGGCGGAGTGCTGCCTGGCGGGTGGGCTGGGCGCAAATGTCTCGCTGGATACTGCCGCCCCCGCGTCCGCGCGACCCGCCGACACGATTACGCAACTCTTCGGCGAGGGGCCGGGCGGCTTTATCGTCTCGGCCCCGCGTGAGACGCTTGCGGAGCTGGCCGCGCGGGCGCCGTTGCACATGCTGGGCACGGCGGGGGGCGACGCCTTGACGATCGCCACAGACACCGGGGTGCTGAGCGCAACCCTCCCCCAGCTGGCCGAGGCCCACGGGGCGCTCGCGGAGCTGTTCCCGTGATGGGCCCGCTCTCCCCCTCCACCGGCGGCGGACCGCGGAAACCGGCCTCCCTCATGGAGCGCCAAACCGAGACTGCTAGCTTGTGCATGTGAGGCCCATGCCTCCCCGCGCAGAGGAACGCGATGGGCCGCGCGACGAGTGCGGTGTCTTTGGCATATACGCACCCGGCCACGAGGTCTCGCGGCTGTCCTACTTCGCGCTGTACGCGCTCCAGCACCGCGGCCAGGAGTCGGCCGGCATCGCGGCCGCCGACCTCGGCGGGCAGATCGTCACGCGCCGGGAGCTGGGGCTGGTCAGCCAGGTGTTCAGCGAGAACGACCTGCGCACACTCGGCGGTGAGCTGGCGATCGGGCACGTGCGCTACTCCACCACCGGCTCCAACGCCTGGGAGAACTCCCAGCCGGTGCAGCGCTCGGAGGGCACACACGGCTCCCACCGCGAGCTGGCGCTGGCCCACAACGGCAACCTGATCAACGCCGTGCAGCTGCAGGGCGAGCTGCTGGAGCGCGGGGTCACGTTCAGCTCGACCTCCGACTCGGAGATCATCGCCGCGCTGATCGCCACCCACCCGGCCGCGGAGATCGAGGACGCGATCGCCGACGTGCTCCCGCGCCTGCGCGGCGCCTTCTCGATCGTGGCGATGACCAAAGACCGCGTGCTCGCCTTCCGCGACCCCCACGGCCTGCGCCCGCTGGCGCTCGGCGCGCTCGGCGCCCCCGACGCGGACGGCGCCGGCGGGCTGAACGCCAACTCCAACCGCATGGGCACGCCCGGGGCGCACCGCCCCGACGCCACCACCAGTACGGGGGGAGCCGGCGGCGCCTACTGCGTGGCCAGCGAGTCGTGCGCGTTTGACATCATCGGCGCCCGCCACCTGCGCGACGTGCGGCCCGGCGAGCTGGTGAGCATCGGCGCGGACGGGGTGCGCAGCCGCCAGGTGGTGGAGGGCGCGCGCAAGGCGTTCTGCGTGTTCGAGTACATCTACTTCGCCCGCCCCGACTCGCGCATGAACGGCCAGGCGCTGCAGGTCGCGCGCGGGCGCATGGGCGAGATCCTGTGGCGCGAGGCGCCCGTCGAGGCCGACATCGTGATCGCGGTGCCCGACTCCGGCAACCCCGCCGCCCGCGGCCTCGCGCGCGCCAGCGGCATCCCCCAGGACGACGGCTTCGTCAAGAACCGCTACGTCGCGCGCACCTTCATCCAGCCCGGCCAGGAGCTGCGCAAGCACGGTCTGCGCCTGAAGTTCAACCCGCTTCCGGAGGTGATCTCCGGCCAGCGGCTGATCGTCGTCGACGACTCCATCGTGCGCGGCAACACCACCCGCCAGATCGTGCAGATGCTGCGCGACGCCGGCGCGCGCGAGGTCCACATGCGGATCTCCGCCCCCCCGATCAAGCACCCCTGCCATTACGGCATCGACATGTCCACGCGCGAGGAGATGATCGCCCACGGCCGCACCACCGCGGAGGTCGCCGCCGAGCTCGGCTGCGACTCGCTGCACTACCTCTCCCTGGCCGGCGTCTACGAGGCCGTCGGCGCGGCGACCGGTCCGGCCCGGGCGGGCGAACGGGACCAATCCCCGCGCCAGTCCCACTGCGACGCCTGCTTCAGCGGGGAGTACCCGCTTGACGGCACCGGCGAGGCCAACGGCAAGTACGCGCTGGAGGAGCCCGCCGGGTCCACGCTCCCGCTCGTGCGCGCGTAGATGGCCAACCAGACACCGCTGCCGATCGCCGTGCTGGTATCCGGCACGGGCACCAACCTGCAGGCGCTGCTCGACACCGTGCACGGGCGCGAGGCCGAGGTGGTCGCGGTCGCCTCGAATGTAGCGGGAGCAACCGCGTTGGAGCGGGCCGCCGCGTGCGGAGTTCAGACGGAGGTGTTCGCGCGCGCCGAGTACCCCGATCGCCAGGCGCGCGATCGGGCGCTGGCGGAGTGGCTGACCGAGCACGGAGCGCGGCTGGTCGTGCTCGCCGGCTACATGGAGCTGGTTGGTCAACCCTTTCTCGAACGTTTTCCGGAAGCGGTCATCAACGTGCACCCCTCGCTGCTGCCCGCCTTCCCGGGGCTGCGGGCGATCGAGCAGGCGCTCGCGTACGGGGTGAAGGTGTTCGGTGTGACGGTGCATTTCGTCGACGCCGGCGTGGACAGCGGGCCGGTGATCCTGCAGGGCACCCGTGAGCTGCCCGACGCGCGCGAGCCGGCGGAGGTGCTGCGTGAGCTGCGCCCGCTCGAGCACGCGCTGCTGCCCGAGGCGGTGCGCCTGTTTGCGCGCGGCGCGCTTCACCGCGACCCGGCAAACCCGCGCCGGGTGCTGATCGCGCCGCCCAGCTGAGGCCGCCGCGTGCCGCGAGCAGCCCGGCTGGAGATCGAGGCACGTGGTCGCCACCGGCAGATAGGCTCTGGAGGTGGCCTCGGAGGTGACACCGCCAGCCGATCTGGAGCGCACCACCCCCGGCGAGGTGCGTGTGCGTCGCGCGCTGCTGTCGGTCTCTGAGAAGGCTGGGATCGTGGACTTCGCGCGCGGGCTGGTGGAGCTGGGCGTGGAGATCGTCTCCACCGGCGGCACCGCGCGGGAGCTGCAGGGTGCCGGGGTGCCGGTGCGCGCGATCGAGGACTTCACCGGCTTTCCGGAGATGATGGACGGGCGCGTGAAGACGCTGCACCCGCGCCTCTACGCCGGGCTGCTGGCGCTGCGTGACAACGATGAGCACCTGCGCGCCGCCGCCGAGCACGGGATCCAGCCGGTCGATCTGGTGTGCGTCAACCTCTACCCGTTCGAGCAAACCGTCGCGCGCGGCGACGCCACGCCCGCGGAGATCGTGGAGAACATCGACATCGGCGGGCCGACGATGATCCGCGCCGCCGCCAAGAACCACCCCTTCGCCGCCGTCGTTGTCGATCCCGGCGACTACCCCGCGGTGCTCGGGGAGCTGCGCGAGTCAGGCGGGCGGCTCTCGCTGTCCACCCGCCAGCGGCTGGCCGCGGAGGCGTTCGCGCTCACCGCCCGCTACGACGCGGCAATCTCCACCTGGTTTCAGCTGCGCACCCACGGCGATGGCTTCCCGGCGCACTGGCGCGACGCCTACGAGAAGGTCAGCGACCTGCGCTACGGCGAGAACCCCCACCAGCGCGCCGCCTTCTACGCGCGGGTCGGCTCACCCACGCACCTGCTCGACGGTGTGCGCCAGCTGCACGGCAAGGAGCTCTCGTTCAACAACCTGCTCGATCTCAGCAGCGCGCGCGAGCTGGTCGAGGAGTTCGAGTTGCCCGCGTGCGCAATCGTCAAGCACAACAACCCCTGCGGCTGTGCCGTCGCCGACAGCGCGCTTGCTGCCTACGAGCGCGCCTTCGCGTGCGACCCCGACAGCGCCTACGGCGGTGTGATCGCGCTCAACCGCACGGTCGACAGCGCCTGCGCGCAGGAGCTGTCCGGGCAGTTCATCGAGGTGCTGCTGGCCCCCGGCTTCGACGCGGCCGCGCTGGAGATCCTCACGCAGAAGAAGAACGTGCGGCTGCTGGAGCTGGGAGATTGGCCGGCACCCAGCCGGGAGGTCGAAGGCAAGCCCGTGATCGGAGGTCAGCTGGTACAGACCCGCGACGCGGTCTCAGAGACGCGCGAGCAGATGCAGACGATGGGCGCCCGCCAGCCCAACGAGAGCGAGTGGCGGGACCTGCTGTTTGCCTGGGTCGTCTGCCGCCACGTGCGCTCCAACGCGATCGTGATCGCCGCCGGCGGCGCCACGGTCGGGATCGGCGCCGGGCAGATGAGCCGCGTGGACGCGGTGCGCATCGCGGTCGAGAAGGCCCGCGCGTTCCGCCCCGATCAGCTCGCCGGCGCGGCGCTTGCCTCCGACGCCTTCTTCCCGTTCGCCGACGGCCCCCAGCTGGCGATCGACGCCGGCGTGGCGGCCATCGTCCAGCCCGGTGGCTCGGTGCGCGACGAGGAGGTGATCGCCGCCGCCGACGTGGCGGGCATCGCGATGGTCGCCACTGGGGTACGGCACTTCCGCCACTAACATCGACTTCTTTTTGTATTACACGATATATCGTGCTACTATCGCGATGGTCAACGATAGGAGCAAGATATGTATGCTGATGCAACCTTCACAACACGCGGCGGCTGCTGCGGCGGACGCCCCGAGTTTCCCGACCTGCGCGCGCTGTGGCTGGCGATGAGCGGGCCGGCCGGCCATCGTCATCATCACCCTGGAGGGCCCCGCGGCGGCTTCCCGTTCGGCGGGTTCGGGCCAGGCGGGGGATCGCCATGGGGCGGCAGGGGGCGCAAGGCGCGGCGCGGGGACATCCGCACCGCGGCGCTGCTGCTGCTCGCCGAGGAGCCCCGCAACGGCTACCAGATCATGCAGGAGGTGGAGGAGCGCAGCGACGGCGCCTGGCGCCCCAGCCCCGGCTCGGTCTACCCCGCATTGCAGCAGCTCGAGGACGAGGGCCTGATCCGCTCCGAGGAGGTGGACGGGCGCAAGCTCTTCCGGCTCACGCCCGACGGTCTCGCCCGCGTGGAAGAGCGCGACCCGGAGGCACCCGCGCCGTGGGAGCAGATGAGCGACCAGCCCGGTTCCAAGGCGCACGACCTCGGCAAGGTCATGCGCGAGGTGGCCTTCGCCTTCACCCAGGTGATGCGCGCCGGCAGCGAGGAGCAGCAGGAGCAGGCGCGCAAGGTGCTCATCACCGCGCGCCGCGAGCTCTACCGCATCCTCGCCGACGGAACCGAGCCCGAGGGCGATTGAACTCCGCTAGCGTGGGCGCCGTGAGCTCGGACACGGCGCCCGCAATCTCCGTCAGGGGCCTCGCCAAGCGCTACGGCGAGATCGAAGCCGTGCGCGCGATCGACTTCGAGGTCGCCCGCTCGGAGGTCTTTGGTTTCCTCGGGCCCAACGGCGCCGGTAAGTCCACCACGATCAACATGCTCTGCACGCTGGTGCGCCCCACCGGCGGCTCGGCGCTGGTCGCCGGCCACGACATCGTCTCCGAACGCGACGCGGTGCGCCGCAACATCGGCTTGGTCTTCCAGGACACCACGCTCGACGGCTACCTCACGGCCGAGCAGAACCTGCGGCTGCACGCCGAGCTCTACGGCGTCCCCCGCGATGCGGTGGCGCCGCGGATGCGGCAGGTGATGGAGATGGTCGGGCTGTGGGAGCGGCGCAAGAGCCTCGTCGGCACCTTCTCCGGCGGGATGAAGCGGCGTTTGGAGATCGCCCGGGGCCTCCTGCACTCGCCCCGTGTGCTGTTCCTCGACGAGCCCACCGTGGGCCTCGACCCGCAGACGCGCAGCTCGATCTGGAGCTATATCGACGAGCTCAAGCAGCGCGAGGACATCACGATCTTCCTCACCACCCACTACATGGACGAGGCCGAGTACTGCGACCGCATCGCGATCATGGATCAGGGACGGATCATCGTCCTGGACACCCCCGAGGCGCTGAAGGCGAGCGTCGGCAAGGACCGCGTGCAGATCTCCACGCCCGACGATCCCGCCACGATCGCCGCCCTGCGCGAGCGCTTCGAGATCGACGCCACGGTGGCGGAGGGAGCCGTCACGTTCGGTGTCTCCAACGGCGAGGAGTTCGTGCCGCGACTGTTCGCCGAGCTCGGCCTGCCGATCCGCTCGGTCTCCGTCTCACGCCCGTCGCTCGATGACGTGTTCATGTCCTACACCGGCACCACCATCCGCGACGCCGAGGCCACCTCCACCGATCACATGCGCAACGTGGCCCGGATGATGGCCCGCTGATGGCCGCCACCGAGACAGCCCCCAGCTCAACCGCGGCCCCCGTCCATCAGGTCGCGGGCGTGCGCGTGCCCACCCGCAGCCTGCGCGGCGAGCTGCGCGCGATCAAGGTCGTCTGGCGGCGCGAGCTGATCCGCTTCTCCCGCGACCGCCTGCGGATCATCACCTCGCTCGTGCAGCCCTTCCTGTTCCTGTTCGTGCTCGGCACCGGCCTCTCCTCGCTGGTGTCCGCCGGCATCCACGGGATCAACTTCAAAACCTTCATCTACCCCGGCGTGCTCTGCATGGCGGTGATGTTCACCGCCATGTTCTCCGCCGCCTCGATCGTCTGGGACCGCGAGTTCGGCTTCCTGCGGGAGATGATGGTGGCGCCGGTACGCCGCTCCTCAATCGTGCTGGGCAAGTGCTTCGGCGGCGCCACGGTCGCCGCCTTCCAGGGCGTGATCGTGCTCGCGATCTCCCCGCTCGTGGAAATCCCCTACTCGCTGCCGCTGATCGCCGAGTTGTTCGCGCTCACGCTTCTGCTGGCCTTCTCGATCACCGCCTTCGGCATGATGGCCGCCGCGCGCATCACGCAGATGCAGTCGTTCATGGCGCTGATGCAGATGGCGATCATGCCGATGTTCTTCATCTCCGGCGCGATGTTCTCCGTCGTCAGCCTTCCCCGCTGGCTGGCGGTCCTCAACCGCCTGGACCCGCTCACCTACGCGGTGGACCCGATGCGCCGCGCGATCTTCGCCCACCTCGACATCCCCGAGGCCACCCGCCTGGCGCTCGCTCCCGGCGTCACCTGGTTCGGCTGGCACGTCCCCAGCCTGCTGGAGGCCGCGGTGATCGCGCTACTCGGGCTGGTGATGTTGTTCATCGCGATCGCCGAGTTCAGCCGCACCGAGTAGTACCGGCGGCAGCGACCACGCCGGCGGCTACCGTGTAAGGGTGCGTATCCGCGTGGCACGGCCAGACCATCCCGAGGTCTCTGAGGTGATCGCCTCCGAGCACTGCGTGGTGCGCTTCCGCAAGCGCGGCAGAATTCGCACGCCCGGCCTCGACGCGGTCGGCGAGGCGCTGCAGCACACCTTCGAGGAGGCCGACATCACGCGTTGGGCGCCCACCTGGGTTGACACCAACAGACAAACCCAAATGTGGGCGCTGCTGGACGACCTCGCCTTCCCGCTGACCCCCGCCGGCGAGCCCGGCAGCTGGCTGGCGACGACCTGTCTGGTGCGCGGCCACGGCTGACGCCAAGTAGGCTGCGCGCAGTGGCCGACCCCGACTCCGACGTCCACAGCGCCTATCGCCAGGCCGGCGTGGATTACGCGGTGCTTGACGCCGGCAAGCGCAGCGCGCTCACCGAGGCGCTGGCCACCTCGCACTGGCTGGCCGCCGCCGGTGCCCGCGCCGTGGAGGGCTCCCGTGGCGAGCCCGCGTTTGTGCTGCGCTTCGCCGGCAGCACGCTTGCGTTTGTGCTCGAGACGCTCGGCACCAAGTCGATTATCGCCCGCGAATACCACGAGCTGGCCGGCGTCAACCGCTTCGACCACATCGCCTACGACACCGTCGCCGCCGTCCTCAACGACCTGATCTGCGTCGGCGCACTGCCGCTGGTGCTCAACGCCTACTTCGCCACCGGCTCCAGCGCCTGGTATGAGCACGCCGAGCGCGCCGATGCGCTGCTGGCGGGGTGGCGCCGGGCCTGCGAGGACGCGCAGTGCGCGTGGGGCGGGGGAGAGTCGCCCTCGCTCGTCGATCTGCTGGCTCCCCAGGAGATCGAGCTGGCCGGCAGCGCGCTCGGCTTCGTGCCGCCCCCCGGCGAGCCGCTGCTCGGCGAGCAGCTCGCCCCCGGCGATGAGATCGTGCTCATCTCCTCCAGCGGCCTGCACGCGAATGGGGCCTCACTCGCGCGGCGGATCGCCGCGGGGCTTCCCGAGGGTCTTTCAAGCCAGCTGCCCAATGGCGAGACCTTCGGCGAGGCGCTGCTCGCGCCGAGCCTCCTCTATGTGGGGCTCCTGCGCCACCTGCTCGGCGATGCGCAGGTGCAGCTCACCTACCTCTCCCACATCACCGGCCACGGGCTGCTGAAGCTGATGCGCCCCCAGCGCCAGCTCACCTATCGCATCCGCGCGCTGCCGCCGGTGCCGCCCGTGCTCGCGTTCCTCGCCGCGCAGGCCGGGCTCGACGCCGCCGCGGCGCACAGCACGCTCAACATGGGCGCCGGCTTCGCCGTCTACTGCCGCCCCGGCGGCGGCAAGCCCGTCGTGGAGGCCGCCCGCGAGCTCGGCCTCGGGGCGCTGCTCGCCGGCGCCGTGGAGGAGGGGCCGCGCCAGGTGATCCTCGAGCCCCTCGGCGTTACCTTCGCCGGCGATCAGCTGGCGCTGGCGCCCGAGCGCGCCCGCTGAACACGTTCGCTCTCGCGCAGCGCCTCGGTGAAGATCTCGATCCCCCGTTCCAGCAGCTCGCGGGTGATCACCAGCGACGGGAGGAAGCGCGCCACGTTGGCGTGGTGGCCACCGACCTCGATGATTAGCCCCCGCTCGCAGCACGCCCTGCGCACCGCGCTCGCCAGCTCCGGCCACGGCCGGCGGCTGTCACGATCGCGCACCAGCTCCACGCCGAGCATCAGCCCGCGTCCGCGCACCTCGCCAACCGCGGGCAGACCGTCGTCCGCGCCGGCCTCCCGCAGCAGCGCGAGCGCCAACTCCCCCAGCTCGCGCGCGCGGTCGGGGAGCGCGAGCGACTCGATCTGCTCGATCGCGCTCGCCCCCGCCGCCATCGCCACCTGATGACCGCGGAAAGTACCGATGTGTGCGCCCGGCTCCCACGTGTCCAGCGCCTCGTCGTAGGCGATCCCCGACAGCGGGTACCCGATCCCCCCGATCGCCTTCGAGAGCACGAGCACGTCGGGTGTGACCCCGTCGTGCTCGCACGCAAACATCGTCCCCGTACGCCCAAACCCCGTCTGCACCTCGTCGAGGATCAGCGGCACGTCGTGCCGGCGGGTGATCTCGCGCACCCGCGCCAGCCATCCCGGCGGCGGGATGATCGTGCCGCCCTCCCCCTGGATCGGCTCCACGATCACCCCCGCCGGCTTGGGCAGGCCACTGTAGGGATCCTCGAGTGCGCTCTCCAGCAGCTTCGCGCACGCCAGCTCGCAGCTTTGCGGGCGCAGCCCCAGCGGACAGCGGTAGCAGTAGGGGAAGGGCATGAAGCGCACCGAGGTCTCCTGCGGCCCGCCGCAGTTGGTGTCGCTGGTGACCGACAGGGCATCGGCGGTCATCCCGTGGTAGGAGCCTTCGAACGCCACCAGCGGCCGGCGGCCGGTGTGGGCGCGCACCAGCTTCAGCGACGCCTCGATCGCGTCCGAGCCGGTGGGGCCGCCGAAGTGAAAGCGCCCCGTGCGCCGCAGCGCGCCCGGGAGGATCTGCTTCAGGCGCCGCATCAACCGCAGCCGGGGCGCCGTCGGGAAGTCCAGCGCATGCACCAGCCGCTGCTGCTGCTCGCTGGCGGCGCGCGCGACCGCGGGGTGTCCGTGGCCGAGGTTGAGCGCGCCCGCGCCGGCGAAGAAATCGATGTAGGTGTTGCCGTCCACGTCGCGCAGCGTCGCCCCCCTGCCCTCCTCGAAGGCCACCGGCACGGCGCGGGGGTAGGAGCGCGCCCGGCTCTCCAGCGCCGCCTGTTCGGCCAGCATCCGCTGCGAGCGCACGCCCGGCACCGGTCCGGAGATCGCCGGGGCGGGCGAGAAGTGCAGCTCCTCGAAGGGTTCCGGCTCGCGCACGTCGCCATTGGCAGACGCCGGTGGGCGACCTGCTCGTGGCACCGACGGCGGGGAGGGCGAGCGGCGGGACCCGGGGGGGTGGGGCACAACGGTGCTCATCGCGACCCCCAACCAGCCACGGCGGCCTGGCCGAGCGCCACCCCACCGTCGTTGGCCGGCACGCGGCGGTGCGAGTACACCTCGAAACCCGCCCGCCCCAGCGCCTCGTGACAGCCGCGCAGCAGCACCTCGTTCTGGAACACACCCCCGCTCAGCACCGCGCGCGCGATGCCGGTGCGCGTGCGGATCGCCTCACAGGTCCCCGCCACCATCTCGATCACCGTGCGGTGAAAGCGCCCGCTCAGCTGCGTCGCGGTGGTGTCCCGCCGGCGCGCCTCGCGCACCAGCTCGCGCACCGTCGGGCGTAGGTCGATCCGCCACGGCCACTGCTCGGGCCCGCACAGCCGCCAAGACAGTGGCCTGTAGCTCGCCCCCGGCTGCACCAGCTGCTCCAGCTCGATCGCCGCCTGCGCTTCATAGCGGCAGCGCTCACGCACCCCAATCAGCGCCGCGACCCCGTCGAACAGCCGCCCCATGCTCGACGTCAGCGGGGAGCGCAACCCCGTACGCAGCATCTGCGCGAGCACCCGCAGTTCATCTGGGTCGCGCGCGCTCACCACGGGCAGGTCGAGCTCCCCGAGCTCCTCCCCGTAGGCCTCCCACAGCAGTGACAGCGCCACTCGGTGGGGCTCCTCCACCGCCCGGTCGCCGCCGGGCAGACGGAAGTACTGCAGGTGCGCCGCGCGCTCGAAACCCACGTAATCGCCCACGAGGAACTCTCCCCCCCAGATGTTGCCGTCGGTTCCATACCCCGTGCCGTCGAAGATCACGCCCACCACCGGCTCGCTCAGGCCGTGCTCGCACATGCACGCCGCCATGTGCGCGTGGTGGTGCTGCACCGCCACCCTCGGTAGGTGTCGCTGCGCGCGCGCCCACCTGGTGCTCAGGTATCCGGGGTGCAGGTCGTGCGCGATCGTGCGCGGCGCCACCTCCAGCAGCCCCGACAGGTGCTCGATCGCGTGCTCGAAAGAGCGCATCGTCGCCTCGTTCTTGAGGTCGCCGATGTGGTGGCTGAGAAACATCTCCTCCCCGCGGGTCAGGCAGATCGTGTTCTTCAGCTCCGGCCCCACCGCCAGCAGCGGTGGCAGCGGGAATGGCGCCCTCACCGGCTCGGGGGTGTGCCCGCGCGCGCGGCGGATCGGTGTCGCCTCGCGGCGGTCGCCGCCGACGTTCACGCAGCGCACGATCGAGTCATCGACGCGGGTGTAGATCTCACGCTCCCCCACCAGAAACGCATCCGCGATCCCCCCGAGGCGCGCGAGCGCGTCGTCGTCGCGGAACGCGATCGGCTCGTCGGAGACATTGCCGCTGGTTGCAACCAGCACGTCGAGGCCGCCGGCGAACAGCAGGTGGTGCACGGGGGTGTAGGCGAGCATCGCCCCATAGCTGCGGTTGCCGGGCGCGACCGCCGCCGCCAACCCTTCGGCGGCGGCGTCGGTGCGCTTGCGCACCAGCACGATCGGCCGCGCGGCTCCCTCCAGCAGTCGCGCTTCGGGCTCTCCCACCTGCGCGTAGCCGCCGATCGCCCCCAGGGTCGGAGACATCACCGCGAACGGCTTCTCCTCGCGGCGCTTGCGCCGACGCAGCCGTGCCACCGCCTCCTCGTTGCGGGCATCCACCATCAGGTGGTATCCCCCCAACCCCTTCACCGCCACGATCGCGCCTTCGTGCAGCAGCGCGACGGTGTCGTGGATCGCATCTGGCAAGCTCGACGCCACCGGGAGTCCGGCGCCGTCGGCCACGCCGCGCTTGCCGGCACGGGCAAAGGCACCCGCCAGGTCGGGTGGGTGGGCTCCCCCGTCAACCAGCGCCACCCGTGGGCCACACTCCCAGCAGGCGATCGGCTGCGCGTGGAAGCGCCGGTCGCGCACATCGTTGTACTCCCGCTCGCAGCGCTCGCACATCGGAAACGCCGCCATCGTGGTCAGCTGACGGTCGTACGGCACCCCCTTGACGATCGAGTAGCGCGGGCCACAGTTGGTGCAGTTGATGTAGGGGTAGCGATAGCGGGGGTCGGCGGGATCGAACAGCTCCCGCAGGCACTCCTCGCACACGCACGTGTCGGGCGACACCAGCGTGCGCGCCTGGCCGCTGCCGTGCTCGCTGAGGTGGATCTCAAAGCGCTCGACCACCCGTCCTTCAGTGCGGCGCTCCAGCAGCGCCACCGACTCCACCCGCGCCAACGCCGGTGCGCTGGCGCTGACCTCGACGATGAACTCCTCCAGTGCCTGCGGGCGACCCTGTACCTCCAGCACCACCCCGTCGGAGTCGTTACGCACCCAGCCTCCCAGTGAATGGCGCTCGGCGGTGCGAAATACGAACGGCCTGAAGCCAACCCCCTGCACGATCCCGCGGATCTGGTAGCGCCGTGTCTCGAGCATCGTCTCAGCAGAGGCGCGGCAGCTCGGCGCCATAGAGGAGCTCGACGACCGTCTCCTCGCCGTCCGCGCCCACCATCGTCACGGGACTGCCGGCGCGCTCGCGCACCGTGCCGACGATCTGCGCCGGGCGGCCGTTGGGATGCAGGCGCACCGTTTCGAGGATCTCGGTGGCGGCGTGCGGCGCCACGAACATGCAGATGTTGCCCTCGTTGGCCAGATACAGCGGGTCGACCCCCAACATGTCGGCCGCCATCGCGGTCTCGCGCTGGATCGGCAGCCGCTCCCGCTCGACCCGGATCGACACTCCGGCGCCGTCCGCCAGCTCGTTGAGCACCGTCCCCAGACCCCCGCGAGTGATGTCGCGCATGCAGCGCACACTCCCCCCGTGCTCCTCCAGGATGCTCGCCACCAGCCCATCGAGGGGGGCGCAGTCGCTGAGCACGCGCCGCTCGAAGCCCAACCCCTCACGCAGCGAGAGAATGTGGATGC
The DNA here is from genome assembly GCA_963833205.1 of uncultured Solirubrobacterales bacterium. Lineage (GTDB taxonomy): Bacteria > Actinomycetota > Thermoleophilia > Solirubrobacterales > Solirubrobacteraceae > Palsa-744. The sequence continues at coordinate 488,946 of CAWHWZ010000006.1, forward strand.
TGTGGTTGCCCAGCCACCCGGTGACGATCACCGCGTCGCCCGCCACCACGCCGCTGACACCAAGCTCCAGATCGCGCTCAAACACGCCGACGCCGGTGGTGTTGATGAATAGCCGGTCAACCTCTCCCGCCCGCACCACCTTGGTGTCGCCCGCCACCACCTCCACGCGCGCCGCGGCCGCGGCTTCGCGCACGGAGTCGAGCACCCGCTCCAGATCGGCGATCGGGAAACCTTCCTCCAACACCAGCGACAGCGTCAGGTAGCGCGGCACCGCTCCGCTCACGGCGAGATCGTTGACGGTGCCGCACACCGCCAGCTTGCCGATGTCGCCGTTGCCGAAGAAGATCGGGTCGATCACGAACGAGTCGGTGGTGAGCGCGATGCGGCTGACATCCAGCTCCAGCACCGCACTGTCCTCCATCCGGCCGGAGTGCACAGCGCCCAGGCGCGGCGCGATTAGCTCGGCGATCAACTCCTGGCTCATCCCCCCGCCGGTGCCGTGGTCGAGCTGGATCAGGCCGCCCGTCATCGGCTTTCGCTCCCGACGCCAGACGCGGGGGAGCGCCACAGAAGGACGCTCACGGGATCGGCACCACGCTGAAGGTGGGCAGGCTGTCCTGCGCAATCGCCACGGCGAGGTCGGCGGTGGTCATGATCGTCGCGCAGTAGGACCCCAGCCACTCCAGCGCCCGGGCCTGGTCCTCGGGGCGCGCGGAGACCACCGCGTCCGGCGGCACGATCACGTTGTAGCCGCGGAAGAAGGCATCGGCGGCGGTGGTCTGCACGCAGATCTGGGTCTGCATCCCGGTGATGATCACCGTGTCCACGCCCAGCTCCTGGAGGCGGTCGTGCAGGTCGGTCTCATAGAAGCCGCTGTCCTTGTTCTTCTCCACCAGCACATCCTCCGCCGCCAAGAACTCCTCGACGATGAGCGCCCCCTGGGAGCCCTTGGTGACGGGCAGCCACCCGTCGTAGCGCTCCGCGAGGGGATCGTCCTCGAGGTTGATCAGCTGCAGGTGCACCACCGGCACTCCCAGTGTGCGCATCTCGGTGAGAAAGCTCCGCATCCGCGGCGTGAAAGCCGCGACGGCGGCCCGACGCTCCTCGTTCTTGTTGACGAGGTCGTACTGCAGATCGTTTGTCAGCACCGCACAGCGCGCCACCCGCATCTCCTCCTCTCACAGCTCGCCTCAGGTCCGACCCGGGGCGCTTTCGAATGTTTGTCGCGATCCACCAGACGGGGCCACCCCACGCCCTGGACTCACGCGAGCGGCAGTGGGGCGGCCATCCGTCCGGAGTTTGGCAGGACATCAGGCATGCATCAACATATCGGATGAGTTTGAGTCTTTCTGGACTTCACGTGCTTTATCCGGTAGCGTCGAAAGCATGAACGCTTCTCCCAGCGGTGCAACCTCCGCTCCCTCCCCCGCCGGCACAGAGGTTTCTCCGCCCAGCGGTGGTGCGGATTCCCGGGCCGAGCGCCGCGCTGAGGGCGCGACCAGTAACGCCAATTCGTTTTCGACTCGGGGCGCCGACTACGAGCACGCCCCGATCGAGTCGCGCTGGCAGACCGCCTGGACGCAGTCCCATGCGTTCGCCGCACCCCCACCGCACGACGAGCGCGAGTCCGCGTATGTGTTCGCGGGCTGCCCATTCACCTCGGGGGACGCCCACATGGGACACATCCGCAGCTACACAATCGCCGACGCCTACGCGCGCTTCCTGCGCGCCCGCGGTCGGGCCGTGCTGTTCTCGCTGGGCTTTGACTCCTTCGGACTGCCCGCGGAGCTGGAGGCCGAGCGTCGCGGCATCTCTCCCCGCGAATGGGTGGCGCGCTGCTGTGAGCGGATGCGCGGTCAGTTCGAAGCGCTCGGCTACTCCTGCGATTGGGAGCGCAGCTTCGTCTCCTCCGAGCCCGAGCACTACCGCTGGACACAGTGGCTGTTCCTGGCGATGCTCGAACGCGGCCTGATCTACCGCCAGGAGGCACAGGTCAGCTGGTGCGACTCCTGCCAGACGGTGCTGGCCACCCTGCAGGTGGAGGACGGCGCCTGCTGGCGCTGCCACTCACAGGTGCGCTTCGTGCGAATGCCTCAGTGGTTCATGCGGATCACCGCCTACGTACAGGAGAACGAGCGCGGCCTGGAGGTGCTACCCGGCTGGGACAAGGCCGCGATCGGCGCCCAGCGCGCGGTGCTGGGTCGCGTGGATGGCGTGGAGCTCGACGCGAGCACCTTCGACGGCGCCACGCTCACGGTCTTCACCCCCCACCCCGAGGCGATCGCCCAGGCGGCATTCGTGGCGATCTCCCCCGCCCACCCCGACGTGGACCGCTGGATCTCAGACCCACAGGTGGCAGCGCGGCTGGCGGCCGTGCGCGAGGCCGGTTGGAGGCGCGAGGACCGCGACGCCGAGCAGACCCCGGTGGTGCAGACAAGCGCGCTCGCCACCGTCCCGGGCGTGGCGGGGATGCTGCCGATCGTGATCTCGCCGCTGGTGGACGCCCGCTTCGGACCGACCGCGGTGCTCGGCATTCCCGAGCGCGACCCCACCGACGCCTCTATCGCGCAGCGACTGCCGGCCCCCACCGGCCTCGCGTGGAAGGCATCCAAGGCGCCCGCCACGCCGCGGCCGACCGTCCGCTACCGGGCCCGCGACTTCGCGATCTCCCGCCAGCGCGCTTGGGGCGCGCCAATCCCGCTCATCCACTGTCCCGAGTGCGGCACCGTCCCGGTGCCCTTCGACGCGCTGCCCGTGAGGCTGCCCGAGGATCTGGAGATCTCGGGCGAGGGCGGCAACCCGCTGGCGAGCAGACCAGACTTTCACGCGAGCACCTGCCCACGCTGCTCGGGCCCGGCCGAGCGAGAGACAGACACGATCGACTGCCATGTCGACGGAATGTGGATGTGGATGCCGATCTGCGTGCCACCCGAGGGGCGCTCCACCGCGATGTTCAGCCACCCCGAATACGCGCGCTGGCTGCCGGCGGAGCAGATCGTGTGGGGAGCGGACGCCGGCGGCTACATGTTCGACCAGCGCCTGATCGGCAAGGTTCTGCAGGACCTCGACCAGCTGCCCGAGCTGCCCGACCGCGAGCCGTTCAAGAAAGCGCTGATGCACCAGATGATCCGCTTCGAGGGCCGCAAGATGAGCAAGCACCTCGGCAACGTGGTCGACCCCAACGAGCTCGTGGCCAACGTGGGCGCCGACACCGTGCGCCTCGCGGTGCTCCACGCGGCATCGCCCGGGCGGATCTTCAACTGGAACGACCAGCCGGTGCGCTTCTGCCAGATCTTCCTCAAGAAGCTCTACGGCTACGCCGAGGGGCGCCTGCGGGAGTGGAACCTCTCGTCCGAGCCGCCGGCCAACGCGCCCGGCGCCGCCGGCGAGAACGGCGTCTCCCGGTTGGCGCGTATCGATGCCTCCGACAAGCTGCGCCGGCGCCTGGCCAACTGGTGTCGTGTGGCGTGCGAGAAGGCCACCGAGAACCTGGAGCGCCTGGAGATGCAGCGTGCCGCGCACAACGCGATGCTGCTGCTCACGCGCATCCAGGACTTCGAGCAGCGGGCGCTGGAGCGGCGCGGCGGCGAGCTCGAACCGGCCGATCGCGAGGCGATCGTCGCGGCGCTGCTGGCGCTGGTGCAGATACTGGCCCCGCTCACCCCGCACATCGCCGAGGAGCTGTGGTCGCTGGCGGGCAACACCTCGCTGGTGAGCGACGCGCCGTGGCCGGCGCCGGGCAGGTCGACCGCGGCCGACGCCGACGCCGGGGCCGACGCCGGGGCCGGGGCCGGGGCCGGGGCCGGGGCCGACGAACCACAGCAGGAGCGGGCAGCTCCCGCGCCGCAAGCAAAGGAGGCGATACACAGCGGCGGGTGAGGCTCGCCATTTATTACGCGCGTCCGTAGCTCAACGGGTCAATGGCAAAGCTAGTATCCGGTTGGGGAGGATGTCGTGGGAGCCACTCCAACCGGCGGCCTTCTCTGCCAAGCCGGCGGCTCCGTGCCGTGTTTTTTTTGCGGTCGCGGCACTCTGAAGCGCCAGAGAAATCCGCGCCTAAGAGCAGCGGCCTTTGGAGCCGCAGATACGGGTTCGAGTCCCGTCGGACGCATTGGGGTTTGGCCCTGCAAGACAACATCATCGTGGATATCGGCGTGTCCGTCATTGATGACGGTCTTCTTGATTGCGTATGCGAGATAGCCGGATCCGAGGTCAACGTGAAGCCGACCATCGTGGACCCAAGCTTCCGCTTCTGGTTCGCGGCCATGCATCAAGTCGTTCCGCAGGAACGAGAACCGCCAGAACCACCATTCTATGTCTGTCAGCTCTCGGGATGTCGGTTTCCCGTTTCGCGTGTCAGTGAACTGCCGCGTGACCCGAGGCGAGTCGTCGCCAACAATCGCAGCGAGGATGTGAGATAGCACGCTCGTGTCGTCGCTATCGAAAAGGACCTCAAAGCCACCACGTAGCGCCGGGATACGAAGATCGGGAGTCAGGTGGGAAGTGTTGAGCCACGCGAGGCGCAGCCACTCAACCGCCCGCGCCAGGCGGCGCCCATCGTCTGCGCCGCGCCGCATCGACTCCCATACCGCGTCTGCGTATTCATGGTCAAACCTTCGGGACATCGATGGCAGCAGGAGGTCAGTGGGAGGCTGAATCGGGGTGGCAGGCAGCCCAGGCGTCGAGACGAGCGGCACACCAATAGACAGTCGAGGAATGCGCCCACCCGTGATAGTCGAGGTCCAGCCCTCTTGGATACCGTACGTCACCACTTCCGCGTTCTCCGAGGACATCGCCCAATGGCCCGAGTTGGGATCGCGTTCGTCTGGCTCGATGAGGGGCGACTCGTTTGCGTCGATGATTGCCATGACGAAGGCCCGCCGCAGGCCTTGCATCAGGGCGCGGTCGGCCGGGTCGTCTCCTATGCGCCCTCCGACGAGGCGTCCAAACGCACCTATCGGCCCATGGGATGGCTCAGGCAAGACGTAGAGAGCGGCGACTGCCCGAGCCCACTCGGCCACGCGTGCGTCGATAGCGTCCGACTCCTGAAGGTCGACCTGCGGGATCAGGTCCCAATCGCCGATCCGGTCGGGTGGGCGCCGGGCAGTTCGGTGCGCTGATCGCAGGCCGCGACCCACGCGACCCAGCGACACGACTGCGCTCCAGCGCGCACGACCCGAAGGTCGGGCGCTTGGAGCGCAGCAGCTAACGGAGGTGATGCGCCAGCGCGACCCCGCGGAGCGAAGGGCGCTCGGCGCGCTGTACGACGGCCACCCACAGCGCTACCTCGACTGGGCCGAGCGCAACACGAGGATCGAGACGTTCAGCGACCCCGCCGGCGCGTGCGAGCAGGCCATCGCCGAGTGGACGCGCGCGACCACCATTACGGGGCCCGCGCAGACCGTGATGATCGCCAGGGACAACGAGACCCGCGACCGGTTGAACCGCGGGGCACGCGAGCTACGGCGCGATCTCGGCGCACTCGGCGAGGAGCGCTCCTATGGCCCGGTTGAGGTGGCGGTGGGGGACCGTGTGATCTGCCGGCGCAACGACGGCCAGCTCGATGTGGACAACGGGATGAGGGGCACCGTGCGCCACCTCGACCACGACCGGGTCGTGATCGACACCGACGGCGGGCTGGTGCGCGAGCTGCCAGCGGCGTACGTCGCCGAGCACGTGGAACATGCCTACTCCCTGACCGGCCACGGGATGCAGGGCGGCACTATCGAGAGCGCGATCGTGGTCGCCTCACCCCGGGACCTCACCGCGGGCTGGTCCTACACCGCGCTCTCCCGCGCAAGAGAAACCACACGCCTCCTCGTCTACGACGACGATATCGCGCGGGAGCGCAACGAGTTCGCGCCCCCAGACCAGGCCTCGACAGCAACCCGCGGTGAGCTGCTCGACCGGATAGGGCGACGGATGCTGGAACGCGACGACGAAGACCTCGCGATCGAGCAGCTACCCGGCGCAGGCCGCGCAGACGACGCCAACCTCGCCGCCGCCCGGGCGCTCGCGGCAGACGTCCCGCAGGAGCACGCAGCCGCCCGCGCGGAGCTCACCCCGCCGGCCGCGGCGACCCCGACGCGGCTGCGGGAGTTGCGCGAGCGCGGCGAGCAGCTGCAGGCGCAGCTCGCGGCGCTGCCGACGCGCCAGCTGCAGCGCATCGACGATCTCGACGCCCGCACCCTCACGCTCACCAGCCAGCGCGAGCAGCTCGCCCAGCGCCTCGCCGGCATACCGGAGCCACACCGGCGCCTCGGACGCGAACAGGACCCCCACGCGATCGAACGTGCCCACCTCAACGGCGCCCTGCAAGCCAACGAGCGCGAGCTCGACGCGGTCCTCACACAGCGCGGCAATCTTGAGCACGAGCTCGGCAACCCAGCGGAGGCCCACGCCGAACGCGAAGGTCTCGAACACGCAATCGCCCAGACCACCCGCGAGCATCGCCGCCTCGGACGCGAGGTCTCACCCGTGCGCGACATCGACCTCCGGATCGGGCTGTGACCAGTCGGCGCCGGGAGCGTGGAAACCAGCATCGCGGTTACGGCGGCGGGTACAAGCGACCTCGATGGCGAGCCTTGCCGAGCAGGAGCTTGGCCTTGGCCTCGGTTTGGCCGCGACCGAGTCCGCGAAAGTCGATGAATCCGTGGGCCGGGCTGTCGTCGAGGGGCTGCTCGTAGCTGCGTAGCCCCGCTTCGGTAGTCTCGGCAACGCTCACGGCCCAGGTCCCGACCGACTCGCGTTTGAGAACCTGGGTGTGGTGCACGAAGGCCCCTTCTGGAGTTGTCTTGCTTCCGAGAGCGACGGACAACATGCCCTCGTCCTTCTTGGTGGGCTTGAACGCCTGGCTGGATGGCACTCCGTCCGCGATCCAGGAGGGATGGACCTGCCGGCATAGAGCTTCGTCGGGGTCCGTCAGCGGCTGTTTCGCCGACTCCGTCTCGCTGACGTCGGCCGATTCGTCGGTCACGACACCCGCAACAGTTGCGCTATCTGTGCCGGGTCATCCGCCAGCTCCGGTTCCTCAGCATCCCCGGAAGCGAGGTTGACCGATACCGCATAGAGCTTGCCGTCTGGCTCGAAGGTGACGCTGATCTCGTGCTCGCCGACCGTCCACTCTGCCTGCACGCCTCCCTCTGGAGTGGCGAAGACGCGCGGGCGTGGCACCTCGAAGGCCAGCAGGTCGGCCAGCATTCGACGCGCGCGTTCGATTACAAACGCATCTGGGCGTACACCTTCTCCGTCGAGCCATCCGGCTTTCAGCGAGGCCAGTTCATCAAGGCGATCGTCGAGGTTCACGATGTCCTCGGGGTCATCGAGGACAGTGACGTCGTGGATTGAGTCGAACCGGATCAGCCGCCGCGATGAGTCGAATACGCCGACACCAGAAACCCGTACCGGCGGCCCCTCGCCATTCGGTTCCAGAACGTCCTTGACAGGACCGAAAGTCACCTCGTCGAGGGGGGCAGGGACCGGCGTGGCAGGTCCCATCCGCAGACGTATTCGGCAGCTCATCCCATTGCCATCGACCTCAGAGATCCAGCCGATCCCTTGCAGCTCCTCCTGGTAGGTCCGCCTCTTGCTGAGAAGCAGCTTTCGTCGTGTATCAACCGTGTAGCGCGGGCCAGTTGCGGCGGAGCCCCTTCGCAACTCGATCGCCTCATCGGGTCTGAGCGTCTGGCCGAAGCGATTGAACAGCACCAATGCCTCTGGCGGGAATCCGTCTGGCGGTGGCTGGTCGGTCTCAGCTGCCGCCACCGCGTCCTCGATGGCGTCGCGAGCGCGCGTAAAGTCGTCATCGATGTCGAGCAGCGTCCCCGGAGACGCCACGCGCTCCAGCACCGGCACGGCGCTCCCGTCCTCCACGGTTCGCAGCCTGAGCTGGAGGCGGTCGATGAACCCGCGCGGCACACGCTGACGCTCGGGATGCTGGCGGAGGAACTGCACACGAGCCACACCGAGCACAAGCTCGCGGTACTGCGCAAGCTCGACAAGGGTCTCGACCGGCATCCCCTGGTCGTCGAATCGACCACCAGTCAGACGCAGTCGGGCAAAGGGGGCTCGGTCCATAATAACCCCCATTATGCAGTTCGCTGGGGTTGTTAGCCGAGCTGCACGGGTCCTTTCGCCGCGACAGCACCTGCCGCCCTTGGCTGTACGCCTCACGACGGCGGTGGCGGGGTACGCTGAGGCGAATGCCACAGCGCGACCTCAATGGTGCAGGCCGGCGGTGATGGACGACGGACGGGGCGACATCGGAGACGTCCGCGCGGAAGTCGAGGACGCTGCAGCCGACGCCACCAGCCGCGCTGCGCGTGAGCGCGTTTGCCGGGCGTTGGCGGCTGCGTTCAGGGCGGCAGGGGAGCGGCTATGGCTGGGGGGCTACGTGCTGGGCACAGATCGAAGAGACCGACGATCCACGTTCGGCTTCGGGAGCGACGCGACGGTCGGTTTGGCGGTTGTGGTGCAGATCGCTGGCGAGCTGATGTTTAGCGCGGTCGCGCTTCTTGCGCAAGACAACCTCTACGGAGCCGCTGCGTTGCTGAGGCAGCTTGTCCCACACCGCTCCCGGCTCGGCCTTTGGAGCCGCAGATACGGGTTCGAGTCCCGTCGGACGCATTGGGGGGAATCCCCTCAAGCAGCGAGCTGCGCCTGCATCGCCTCGGCCAGGGCGAGTGCCGCCGAGAGCGGGCGGACCATCACGAAGAACTCGTCGATCAGGCCATCCTCGTTGGTGTGCAGGAAGTCGCACCCCTCGATCTGGCGGCTGCCGACGCGCGCCTCGAAGACGAGCGCGTGGTCGGGCGCGTCCGGGGCGCTGATCTCGCGGGTGTAGCGGAAGTCCTCGAACACGCGGGCAACCGCCTGCAGCAGAACCGCCACCTGCTCACGCCCCTGGTAGGGCTTGAACACGATCGGGCTGCGGAACACCACGTCCTCGGCCAGCAGCCCCACCACTCGCTCCATATCCAGGGCTTCGATGGCGGCGCGGAAAGGAATCATCGGAAGTCCAACACTGTACGTCGATCCACTACCTCACACCACCCCCGCGGGCACCGCCCGCAGGCGCACAACCGCGGCGAGCACCGCCTCGCGGGCGTCCTCTGGCTCGAGCACGGCGGCGTCGCCGGCTTCTCTGAGGACCTCGCGCACCAGCCAGCGCACGCCGGCGAAGCTCAGCTCCGCCACCACCGAGCCGTCGGGGTGCTCTTCCACCACGCGGCGGCTCTCGCGCGCCCAGCGCGCCCGCTCGGGGGAGATCCACAACCGCGCGATGCGGGAGGCCTCGACCTCCCCCGTGCGCATCCAACCCTCCACTTCGGCCGCCGGGTCGACCTCCGCGCGCGGCTCGAAACGCTCCTCGGTGACCTCCGCGCGCCTGATGCGATCGAGGCGGAAGTGGCGCACGTCATCGCGCGCGGGGTCGAACGAGGCCACATACCAGCCCTCGCGCCCGTTGATCAACGCGTAGGGCTCCACCCGCCGCTGGGAGAACTCGTCCTCGTTCTCCTTGTAGTAGTCGAGCTCGATCAGCCGGTGCTCGGTGATCCCGCGCGAGATCTGCCTGGACACGTCGGAGTCATCGCTGCGAGCGTGGGCCACCTGCAGGCCCTGCTCCATCGGGTCGCCCCCCAGCGCCGTGACGATCTTCTCCCGCGCCGAGGTGAGCGAACCCTCGGGGATGTGCTCCCCGATCAGGTCGATCGCCGCGATCAGCGCCTTCGCCTCCACCGGCAGCAGTCGTGCCGGGCGGTCGAAGTTGTCGCTGTAGGGCTCGGGGTCCACCTCCACGACCTCGCCCTCCTCCGTTTCGAGGATTTCCGCATACAGCACGTATGAGCCCCCGCCGAAGTTGACCACGTTCAGCACGTCGATGTCCTCGCGCAGCTCCTCCTCGCTCAGCTGCAGGCGCTCCCGCAGGTCGGCAAGCGACTCGCGCCTTCCCTCGCGGCCCGCGTGGATCAGGATGCCGGCGAGCGTCACCAGGCGCGCGAAGCGCTCCGGGCGGATCGCCGCCTCCACCCGGCGCGGCTCCTCGGTGGATGCGTCTGGATCGGTTGGCGATCCGCCGCGCCGGCGGCGGCTCTTGGTGGGCCGTGCCTGCGCGGCCGCGCGGGTAGCGCCACTGGAATCCCTCTCGCCGGGGCGGATCGGCAGGTGCTCCAGGAGCGGACTCTCAGCGTGCCGGTGCTCCAGCAGCTCGAGGCGCTCCGCCAACTCCTCGGCCAGCTCGGGAGGGCCCATCAGGCGGGCGTGCTCCCCCAGCCCCAGCACCCATGAGACGAGCATCCGCGGCGCCGCGTAGGAGGTGAGGAAGACGCGATCCCCCGATTCCTCGCCGTCCACCGCGCTGATCTCCCCGTAGCGACCGAAATGGCGTTTGATCTGCCAAGCGATCCGCTCGGACAACAGGATTTCGGCGATTCCCCGCTGCTCGCCCAGCTGCCACTCCGCGCGGTTGGCGTAGGCGCGGGGGTCGAAGTCGACGGGACGCCTGAAGTCGTGCTCGGCCTTGGTCGCGTATGCCACTTTGCCGCGGATGCGCGAGAGGCGGAACACGCGAATCGCCTTGCGCTCGTGAGCATGGCCCAGCAGGTAGAACTCCCCCCCCTGAAACAGCAGGTGGAAGGGATCCACGCGCCTGGCGCTCAGCTCGTCGCGCTCCATCGAGTAGTAGTCGAAGGTGATCGTCTTCTGACGGAAGATCGCCGTCTCGACCTTCGCCAGGCGCGCCGAGAACTCGTGGCCGCCGGCGGACGCGGTGATGCCAAGCGCCACCGAGCGCTGCTGCTCGGGCGCCCGCAACGGGCTGGGGCGCCCCCACGTGATCTGCTGCAGTGCCAGACGCAGCGGCTCGGCGTAGGCGAACTCCCCGTCGAGCAGATGCAGCGCCGTCTGTAGCGCCGCCAGCTCCTCGTCGGTGAACTCGATCGCCGGCAGATGAAAGCTCTCGGAGCGCAGCGAGTAGCTCTCCTGCTCGGCCGCAGCGTCGGCGGGCCGATCGACGGTGAGCTGGATCCCCAGCGATTCGAGCTCGGCGCGGTCCGCGTAGAAGCGCCGCGCGAACGCGTCCTCGTTCATCGCGCTGTACCCCTCCACGTCGCGCCGGATCTCAAGAGCCGTGACCGGGCGACGCTCGGCCATCAGGTAGGAGATCAGCGAGAGCTGGCGGATCAGCTTCTCGGTGTCCTTCGCCATCCTCCGTCAAAGATAGAACCCGGTGGCGAGACTGTGCTCGTGGCCCGGACGGGGCCTGCGCTATTTGCGAAGTTTAGGCCGACAATTGCGGCCAAATCCGTGGACCGCGAGCGGACCGCCGCTACGCGGCCTCGAGCGCCTCTTGCCCGAGCTCTCGGCGCGCGGGGAAGTAGGCGGACGCCGTGAGCGCGCGATCGAACTCCGACCAGTGACGGCCCGGGGCCAGCTCTTGCTCCAGGCGATCGAAGCTACCCAGCCGCCCGCCGAGGTTGTCGATCATGTGCACCAGTGTGGCCTCCCGCGTGCACGGCACCACCGGGCTGCCGTGCTCCAGGGAGCCGTGGTGGGAAAGGATGATGTGCAGCACCGCCCACGCGAGCCGCTCCGGGAAGCCCTCGATCTCCTCGATCTCGCGGCGGATGCGGTAGTAGCCGAGCGCTATCTCCCCGTGCAGACGGCCGACGTCGGTGAGGTCGATGGCGCGATCCCGCGCGCCCTCCGTGTAAGCCTCGAGCTTGCCGATGTCGTGCAGTAGTGCCCCGGTGACCGCCACGTCGCGGTCGATCCCGGGGAAGGTCGCCGAGGTGGCGCTCACCGCCTGCGCCACGCCGAGGCAGTGCTCCAGCAGCCCGTGGGGATAGGCCTGGTGGTAGTACTTCGCGGCCGGCGCCATCCGGTAGCCGGGCCACATCTGCGAGCGCTCGCCCAGCACCCGCTCCAGCAGTCGGCGCAGGTGCGGATCCTGGATCGTGAGGATCAGCTCGCGCAGGTCGCGCTCCATCTGCCCCGCCTCTCGCAACGGCCCGGCGAGCAAATCGCCCGGCGAGAAGCTACCGGGAACGGCGGTGTCCAGGCCGCGCAGGTTGATCTGCGGCCCGAAGCGGGGGTGCACCGAGTAACGCCCGCGCACGTGCACCGGCTGCCCAGCGTGGGCCACCGCCTCGACCTGCTCCAAACCCTCCCACACCATCGTCGGCACCGCCCCGGTGCGGTCGCCCAGCAGCAGGCGCAGGTAGTCTCCGCCGTCGCGCCGTGGACGGCGCTCGAGCTGGCGCACCAGCAGCACCTGGTCGAGCTCCATGCCGTCTGCCAGCTCGTTGATCAGCATGCGATTGAAGGTAGCCACCGCTGCGGACGGTATGGCGGCGCGATCCCCGCGGATGCCTTTTGCAGCATGTTCATTGGGATCAATGATGAGCTAGGTATAGCCACGTGCCGAAACGTCCAATGGACGTCTATAAGTTCGGCCGCCCGGTACCTGGATGTTTCCCTGCGTCTCTCCTACCTTATGTTGTGTAAGGCAGAGTTTTGTAAGTCAGCGTTTATTCGTAGAGCCGGGAGGGAGCGGAGATGACGATGACAGCGACAGAGAACATGCGCGTGGTCAGTTGGAACGTAAACGGGATCCGAGCACGGTGGCCACGCTTGACGGAGCTGCTCACCAGTGAGCGGCCGGACGTGGTGTGCCTGCAGGAGACCCGTTGCTCGGAGTGGCACTTCCCGAGCGAGCGGTTGCGGGAGATGGGCTACCAATCCCGTCACAGCCCCGGCTCCCAGCAGGGAGGAGGGGTGGCGATCCTCGTGCGCGAGGATCATCGGATCACCGATCGCAGCGTCGAGCTCGACCACCAACGCGACATCGCCGAGGGCCACTGGATCGAGGTCACGACCGAGGGGATCACGATCGTCTCGGTGTACGTGCCGGCGGGAGCGAGCGCCGGGGAGCACAGCGACGCGGGTAAGCTCGCCTTCCTCGAGGCGGTCGCCCGCCAGGCCTGCGACGAGCACTCTCATCCGCTGCTGATCGCCGGCGATTTCAACGTCGCGCCCACTGACGAGGACGTCTACGAGCCGGCGTGGTTCGCCGACTCCTACCAGACCGGCGAGGCCGAGCGCGCCGACCTACGCGCGATTCTCGACGAGGGGGAACTGGTGGACGTCTACCGCACGCTACACCCCGATGAGCGCGGCTACACCTGCTGGGAGCAGCGCGAGGGCCACTACGGTCGTGACTATGGATTGCGCATCGACCTGGTGCTGGCCAGCGAGGGCCTCGCCCAATACATCGGGGACTGTGAGGTCAATCACACCTACCGCAGGGGTTTTCGCCCCTCCAACCATGCGCCGGTGGACGTGGAGCTGCGGGACGTGCGGGCCTGCGCTCGGTGCCTTGGGGGACAGGAACAGCTCATCGGGCTGCAGGAGCAGCTGATCGCGGCCTGAGGAGGGTCACGGGCCGCGGTCGCCCTTCCCGGCACACCAAGCGACCGCGGCCCATACGGCAACGGTACCAGGCCCTACCCGACTCCTTCAACCCGCCAGCTGCCACCTTCCTTGACGAGCTTCACCGTGCTGTCGCGGAGCTTGCCCGACCAGACGCTGCGCACACGTGCCGTGGCGGTGGCGCCACTCACGGCGATCTTCTCGACGGTCAGTTCGTAGTCGTCGATCGACCCGAGCTGACGTTTGAGCGCCCGCTTGCACGTACTGCCCGCCGTGCTCAGTCGCGCGCGAGCGGCGCGCGAGAAATCCTGTGCGCAGATCTTCTGCTCGTTCACCGCCGAGACGTCTGACTGCAGGTCGGAGATACGCTGCGCCACCGCATGCGCTTCGCCCTTGAAGTTGCTCGTGCTCACCGTACTCCCGCAGGCCGCGAGGCCGAGGGCAAGTAGGACAGCAAGGAGTGGTGCGCTGGAGCGCTTCACGGCCATCTCACCATTGTGCCCAACCAGAGCCGCCAGCGCCGGGAACTCAACGCCATGAACCCTACGGCTCCAGCCGGTTGGGGCCGCGGTAGAGGAAGGTGACCTCGCGAACGTTCTCCTGCCCCAGCATCTGCATCAAGAGGCGCGTGAGACCGAAGCCAAAGCCGCCGTGGGGTGGGGCACCGTAGCGGAAGAAGTCAAGGTAGTACTGGATCGGCTCGGTCTCCACACGCTTGTCGCGGGCCTGCTCGAGCAGCACGGGCAGGCGGTGCTCGCGCTGGGCGCCAGTCGTGATCTCGATCCCGCGCCAGAGCAGGTCGAAGCTCTTGGTTAATCCCGGCCGGTCGGGATAGCGCATGTGGTAGAAGGGCCGCACCGCCGTCGGGTAGTCGGTGACGAACACAAACTCGTGGCCCCGCTGCTCGGCGACGATCGCGCACAGCGCACGCTCGCTCGGCGGGTCGAGGTCATCGTCGGGACCCGGCACGTGCTCCTGTCCGTGCTCGCGCAGCAGCGCCTTGGCCTCCTCGATCGTGACGCGCGGGAACGGCAGACGCGGTACCGCGACCTCCACACCAAAGGTCTCGCGGATTGCGTCCCCGTGCTCGGCCGCGACAACTCCGAAGACGTGCGCCAGCCATGCCTCCTCGAAGGCCATCACATCCTCATGCGAGTCGATCCAGGAGATCTCGACGTCCACGCTCGTGAACTCCGTGTCGTGGCGGGAGGTAAACGACGGGTTGGCGCGGAATACCGGGCCAATCTCGAAGACCTTCCCAAAGCCCGCCGCCATCGCCATCTGCTTGTAGAACTGCGGCGACTGCGCCAGGTAGGCAGTGCGCTCGAAGTACTCGACCTTGAACAGCTCCGCGCCCGACTCGCTCGCCGAGCCCATGAACTTTGGCGTGTGCAACTCGAAGAACCCCTCCGCCCGCCAGTACTCGCGCATCGCGTGCTCAACGGTGCTCTGCACCTCGAAGATCAGCCGCCGGTCGGGTCGGCGCAGGTCGAGGTAGCGCCAGTCGATCCGCTTGTCGAGCGCCGACTCCGGCGTGATCGGCAGTTCGGGCTCGGCGGCAGCCTCGACATCGAGACTCTGAAGGCGAATCTCGACACCGCCAAGGCGCACACGCTCGTCGGCGACCACCTCGCCGGTCAGCGTCACCGCGGACTCATGCGCCAGCTCGGAAATGCGCTGGTTGAGCTCACTCGGCGGATCGGGCTTCTCGATAACCACCTGCGCGAGGCCGGTTTCGTCACGCAGGATCAGGAACTGCATGCGCTTCTGGTCGCGCACCGCGTTCACCCATCCGCGCAAACGCACGGTCTCGCCCACCTTGCCCGAGAGATCGGCTATCAGGGTCCGTTCCACGCGGCCGATCGTATAGAAGGCGCCACCCGATAGCCTGCCCCCTTGAGGATGAGCCGGCGGGAGCAGATCAGGATGGAGGCGGATGAGGTCTCCGCGTTCCTGGGGGAGGAGCGCACCGTGGTGTGCGCGACGGTCGGGCCGCGTGGGTGGCCGCACCTGATGCCGCTGTGGTACGTGCTGCGCGAGCGCGCCGGTGGACGTCCGGGACCACAGCTGTGGTCGTGGACGTATGCCGCCTCCCAGAAGGTGCGCAACCTGGAGCGCGATCCGCGCGCCACGCTGCAGGTGGAGGCGGGCGAGCTCTACCACGAGCTGCGCGGGGTGATGCTCGAATGCGAGGTGGCGATCCACCGCGACCTCGAGATCGTCAAAGCGCTGGGGCACGAAATCTTCGCCCGCTACGCGGCCCCTCGCGGAGAGCCGACGCCGGCGCAGCTGCCACAGGAGGTTGGGGCGATCGTCGACCACCAGGCCGCCAAACGCGTGGCGCTCCAGTTCATCGAGCTCGACCGCGCAACATGGGATCACCGCAAGCTGGAAGGGGTCTACTGAGGTGAGCGAGACCGTGATGCAGCCACTGAAGGGACTCATACTCTCGGGCGGCAAGGGCACACGCCTACAGCCGATCACCCACACCAGCGCCAAGCAGCTGGTGCCGGTGGCCAACAAGCCCGTGCTGTTTTACGGGATCGAGGCGATGGCGCAGGCGGGGATCGAGGAGGTGGGCATCATCATCGCCCCCGAGACCGGCCTCGAGATCGAAGCGGCGGCGGGCGACGGTTCGCGCTTCGGGGTGCGGATCACCTACGTGGTGCAGGACGAGCCCGCCGGCCTCGCGCACGCGGTGCTCACCGCGGAGGAGTTTCTGGCGGGCAGCCCGTTCGTGATGTACCTCGGGGACAACCTGTTGCAGGGAGGGATCTCCGATCTCGTGGCGGCCTTCAAGGAGGATCAACCGGACGCGCTGATCCTGCTGACCCCGGTAGCGGATCCCGAGAACTACGGCGTGGCTGAGCTGGCGCCCGCGCAACCCGGAGAGGCGACCGGCAGGGTGGTGGCGCTGGTGGAGAAGCCCACGCAACCGGCGACCGATCTCGCGCTGGTGGGGGTGTACATGTTCACCCCGCAAATCCACGAGGCGGCACGGGCGATCGCACCGTCCGCGCGAGGCGAGCTTGAGATCACCGATGCGATCCAGTACCTGGTTGATGCCGGGCTGCGCGTGGAGCCCCACATCGTGCGCGGCTGGTGGAAGGACACCGGCCGCTTGGAGGACATGCTGGAGGCCAATCGCCTGATCCTCGACAACGTCGTACGCGAGGTGGAGGGCGAGCTGATCGACTCGCAGGTGGAGGGACGGGTGGTGGTGGAGCGCGGCGCGCGCTTGGAGCGCACGCGAGTGCGCGGCCCGGCCGTGATCGGCGCGGACGCGCGGTTGGTCGACTGCTACATCGGCCCATACACGGCGATCGGCGAGGGCTGCGTGATCGCCAGCTCGGAGGTGGAGCACTCGATCCTGCTGGCGGGCTCCTCGGTGTGCGACCTGGATGGCCGCATGGAGTCCTCGCTGCTGGGCCGCAACGTGACGGTTCGCCGCGGCACCCGCCAGCCGCGCGCCTACCGCTTCATGGTGGGCGACAACTCCGACATCTCGATCCTGTGAGGATCCTGGTGGCCGGCTGCGCCGGCATGCTGGGGAGCGACGTGCGACGCGCCGGCGAGCGCGCGGGACACGAGTTGGTGGAGCTGACCCACGCCGACCTGGACGTGACCGACGAGCTGGCTGCACTTGACGCGGTTCGGCGAGCAGCGGCGGATGCGCTCATCAACTGCAGCGCCTGGACCGACGTGGACGGGGCTGAGAGCAATCGCGAGGCGGCCTTCGCGGTCAACGCGGGGGGCGCTGGCAACCTCGCGCGCGCCGCCGCGGCGCAGCGCATCCCGCTGGTGCACGTCTCCACCGACTACGTGTTCGACGGCGCCGCCCCGCGCGATGGCGCCGGCAGTCCGCGTCCCTACGTGGAGTCCGACCCGACCGGCCCGATCTCCGCGTATGGGGAGAGCAAGCTGGCGGGCGAGCGCGAGGTGCTGTCAGCCTCGCCGCGCCACACGGTGGTACGCACCGCATGGCTGTTTGGGGTGGATGGGCGCAACTTCGCCGATACGATGCTGCGCCTCGCCGACGAGCGCGATGCGGTGCAGGTCGTCACCGATCAGATCGGCTCCCCCACCTGGACGGGCCATCTGGCACCCGCGCTGCTGGGGCTGCTCGAACGCGAAGTGAGCGGCCTCGTGCATCTGGCGGGAGGTGGAGCCGTCTCCTGGAACGGCTTCGCCCAAGAGATCTTTCGCCAGGCCGAGCGCCGCTGCCGCGTGGAGGCGGTCACGACCGAGGCGATGCCGCGCCCCGCGCGGCGCCCGGAATGGTCGGTGCTGGCGAGCGAGCGCACCGACCTGCTGCCGATGCCCGACTGGCGCGACGGTCTCGCGGGGTACCTCGCGGCGCGAGCCGGGGTTACGCGGGTATGACGTGGACTGCAGGTACAAGCAGCGGTTGGCCCGTGGTGGGGAGCGCTCTGGGATGATGCGCGCATGAGACTTTTGGTGTGCGGAGGCGCGGGGTTCATCGGCTCGCATTTTGCGCGGGTACGCGTGCGCGAGCACGGCGACGAGGTGACGGTGCTCGACAAGCTCACCTACGCCGGCAGGGAGGAGAACCTCCGGGACCTCGCCGAGGAGGCCAGCTTCCGCTTCCTACGGGGCGCCGTGGAGGACCCGCGGGCGGTCGCCGAGGCGCTCGAGGAAGCCGGCGGCGGCGGGCGAGCGGAGGCGATCGTGAACTTCGCCGCAGAGACGCACGTGGACCGCTCGATCGCCGAGCCCGACGCGTTCGTGAGGACGCACGCGCTCGGCACCTACGTCCTGCTGGAGGCGGCGCGGGAGCGCGGCCTGCGCTACCTGCAGGTCTCCACCGACGAGGTGTACGGGTCGATTGAGGTGGGCACCTTCACCGAGGCCTCGCCCCTGCGGCCCTCCTCGCCGTACTCGGCCACCAAGACGGGGGCCGATCTGCTGGTGCAGAGCTACTTCCACACCTACGGCCTGCGGGCGAGCATCTGCCGAGGGTCCAACAACTACGGCTCCCACCAGTACCCGGAGAAGCTGATCCCGCTGATGATCCTCAACGCGCTGCATGGAGATCCGCTGCCGGTGTACGGGGACGGCAAACAGGTGCGCAACTGGATCCACGCCAGCGACTTCGCGCGGGCGATCGGCTGCGTCCTGGAGCAGGGAGACCCGGGCGAGGTCTACAACGCGGGCGGCCCCGACGAGCTCGCCAACATCGATGTGGTGCGGCGCATCCTCGAGCTGACCGGCGCGGAGGAGTCGTTGATCGAGCACGTCACCGATCGCCCCGGCCACGACCGCCGCTACTCACTCTCCTCCAACAGGGTGCGCGCGTTGGGCTGGGAGCCGCGGGTGCGCTTCGCCGAGGGACTCGAGCAGACGGTCGCCTGGTACCGTGAAAATGCGTGGTGGTGGGAGCCAATCCGCTCCGGTGAGTACCGCGAGTACTACGAAAACCAGTACGGCCGCGCGCTGAACTAGCCGCGCGGCCGCCCGGTCACTCTTTCTCGTCGTCGCGCCGGTATCCGAGGCGTGCCGAGATGCGGTCTGCGGTTGAGACGAGGTGCGGGCCGAGGTGCTCGACGAGCTCTTCGAGGGAGATCATCGAGCTGTGCGCCGCCATGTTGACCGCGGCGACCACCTCACGCGACTCCGAGCGCACCGGCGCTGAGATCGAATGCAGGCCGGGCACCAGCTCCTCGTCGTTGACGGCGAAGCTCTCCTCGCGCACGTGCTCGAGCTC
This sequence comes from uncultured Solirubrobacterales bacterium, assembly GCA_963833205.1. Classification (GTDB taxonomy): domain Bacteria; phylum Actinomycetota; class Thermoleophilia; order Solirubrobacterales; family Solirubrobacteraceae; genus Palsa-744. The sequence continues at coordinate 508,099 of CAWHWZ010000006.1, forward strand.
CGAACGCAGGCCCTTCTTGCTGGTGATCGTGTTGGGACCGCGCTTGGCCAGCTTCATCTCGCCGATCAGCCCACGCTGCTCATGGTCGGGGAGGTAGGCCAGCAGCAGCTTGCCCATCGAGGTGCAGTAGGCGGGCAGCCGCGAGCCCAGCGAGAGCCCGAGGTCGATCTTGCTCTGCCCGCGGCGGAAGCTGCGGGCGCGATCGACGTAGAGGATCTCCGGACCGTCGAGCACCGCGAGGTTGACGGTGTAGGAGGTGCGCTGGCGCAGTTCCTCCAGGTACGGACGCGAATGCTCGCGCAGCCCCGTGGAGTTGAGCGCGGACATCCCCAGGTCGGTGACGCGCAGCCCCAACCGGTACTTGCGTGAGGCTCCCTGCTCGAGATATCCGAGCGCGACCAACGTGATCACGTAGCGGTGGGTGGTGCTGCGGCTCATCCCCAATTCATCGGCGATATCGGCGATTCCGAGCACCGGCCGCTCGGGTGTGAAGCAGCCCAGAATCGCAAGCCCGCGCTCCAGCGACTGCGAGTAGCGCGGTTCGCGCAAACTGGGAATTGCGGGCACCCATTCCCCGTCGGCGTTGAGTCTGTCAGTATGTGAGCTTGTTCTTGGCATTTGTACGGTGGACCCCTGTCCTTAGTCCCGAGTGATCTGGACCCCCTGCTGGGGCCAAGCATGTCTGAACAACGATCATACTTCGAAGTTCGGATGTTCTCAATCATAAGCACGGGCTTTCTACGGACGCTGGTCTGGTATTCGCCCGGGCCGCGTGCAATTTCGACGCTGACGCCCCGTTCCGCGCACCCGAGCGACCCCCGTGCCATCCCCGCCCCAGCGTCGATCCCGCCGTGGCAGGCACCCGCGCAGGCGCTTGGGACCGCGGCTACAACCGGCTCACACACGCAGGCCCATTCCAGAGCGCACGAGTCCTCGCACACACAGGAGTTCGCGCGAGCGCGCCGGCCGCGCTGGCCGCTCTAGCCCGACCGAGACGTCCTCCCGGGAGTTCGACCACCCCAAGGCAAGCGCAGTGGGGCCGTTTTACACGAAGGCCGACCGGCTGGGGCACATCCGAGCCAGCGCGCATTCGCCGCATGCGGGAGCGCGCGCGTGACAGGTACGGCGGCCGTGGCGCAGGAGGTTGACGTGCAACTCCAGCTCCTCGCCGGCAGGAGTGAGTGCGAGCATCTGGTCGTGAAGCTCCTCAAACGGGGCACCCGCGCGCAACAAACCCAGACGCATACCGACGCGCGAGACGTGCGTGTCCACGGGGACATCGCGCAGGCCATACGCGAACAGCAGCACGCACGCCGCGGTCTTGCGACCGACGCCGGGGAGGCCGGTCAGGTAGTCACGCGCCTGCACCAGCGAAACCTGCGCGAGCCACTGCAGCGATAGCTCGCCGGGCCTGCCGGCATCCGAGATCGCGCGCAGGATGTCCTGGATGCGCTTCGACTTCACCTTCGAGATGCCCCCCGGGCGAATCGCCTCCTCGACCTCCTCCAGCGGCGCGTCGCGCACCGCCTCCCACGACCCCAGCCGCGTGCGCAGCCGCAGGTAGGCCACATCGCGGTTGCGGTCGTTGGTGCTCTGCGATAGCACGGTCAGCACCAGCTCCGCCAGCCCGTCGCCGTGTGGGGCCATGCGGGGAATCCCGTACACCGCGCGCACACGGTCGCGCACCGCGCGCACGCGGCGGCGGGTCGGTGGGGTCCAGGCGGCGGGCACGGCGCAACGGTAGCCCGGTTATGCTCGCCCCGGTGCTACACGTCAGCGAGCACACCGCCCAAATCGGCGAACTGCCGGTCTTCTGGCGCAGCGCGCCCTCCCCCGGCGAGGGGGCTCCGGCGCTGTATCTGCACGGCGTGCCCACCAACTCCGATGACTGGATCGGCTCCCCGGCGTGCAGCGCCGAGCTCCCACCACCTCGGTGGCGGCGCTTGCCGTGGCGGCACCCGCGACGCGAGGCTGAGGCGAGAACCGGCTTCCTGGAACGCAGCGGGGGGCTCGCCCCCGACCTTCCCGGCTTCGGGCGCTCCGGCAAGCCCGCGCACTTCGACTACACGATCGCCGCGTATGCGGACTTCCTCGAGCGGTACCTCGACCACCTGGAGGTCGAGCGCGTGCGGCTGGTCGTGCACGATTGGGGCGTGGTGGGGTTGGCCTTCGCCCAGCGCCACCCCGAGCGAGTCGAGCGGTTGGTGGTGATGAACGCCATTCCCTTCCTCCCCGGCTATCGCTGGCACCGCATGGCGCGCGTGTGGCGCACACCACTGCTGGGGGAGATCGCGATGGGCGCCACCACGCGCTTCGCGCTGCGCCGCTCCACCCTCGATGCCAACGCCACCCCACTCCCCGATGCCTGGATGGACTCGGTGCTCGACCATTTCGACCACGGCACCCAGCGCGCGATCCTGCGCCTCTATCGCACCTCCCCGTCCGAGGCGCTCGCACGGGCGGGCGCCGAGCTTCACCGTCTGCAGGCCCCCGCGCTGGTGGTGTGGGGCATGCTGGACCCCTACATCCCCGCCCGCTTCGCCGCCGAGTACGCGCGGGCGCTGCCTTCCGCGGAGCTGCTGGAGCTGCCCGACGCCGGCCACTGGTGGTGGCTTGACCGGCCCGACGCGATCGAGCGGGTGGTTGGCTTCCTCGGGAGCTCGTGAAAGCGCGGCTGCTGAGGCCGTGGGCGCTCGCGCTGGCGACCGCGATCCCGCTGACGGTCGCCTACCTGATCGCGCGGCCGCCCAGCGGCGACCTGGCGGCGGCCACCTACCGCGGCGAAGTCTTTGCCCACGCCGGCTTGACCCTGTGGGACAACGGCTGGTATGGCGGGCACTACCTCCCCGGCTACTCGGTGTTTGCCCCCGCCCTGGGAGCGCTGGTGGGCGAGCGTCTGCTGCTGGGGCTCTGCACGATCGCAGCGGCCGGACTGTTCGGCCTCATCGCACAGCGCATCTTCGGCATCGGGGGAGCGCGTGTCGCGGCCATCTCGTTTGCGCTCGGCGCATCGGTGACGATGCTCTCCGGGCGCGTGGCGTTCAGCCTCGGGCTCGCCTTGGGACTGCTGGCGGTGGTGGCGCTGCTGGGCAAAACGCAGGCTTCGGTGGGACGCTTCTCGGCCACGCTCGTGCTCGCGCTGCTCACCAGCCTCGCCAGCCCGGTCGCCGGCGCCTTCCTCGCCTTGGGCGGTGTCGCATGGGCGCTGACGGGGCAGGTACGCCGCGGAATCGCGCTCGCCGCGGCAGCGCTGGCGCCGATCGTGCTGTTCGCACTCGCCTTCCCCGAAGGCGGATATGAGCCGTTTGCGCCGTCGGTGTTCTGGCCGGGCGTGGCTGGCGTGGCGCTGATCGCGCTGCTGCTTGCACGCCTGGGCGACGACGTGGGGGCAGGCGCGGCACGGGTGCTGGTCTGGGGGGCGTGGCTGTATGTGCTGGCGCTAATCGGCTCCTTCGCGCTGCACACGCCGGTGGGCGGCAACGCCGCGCGCCTGGGTGAGCTGTTCGCGGCGCCGCTGGTGGCGGGCGCCCTGTGGGAACGCCGCCGCCTCGCATTGCTGCTATTGGCGCCGGTGCTGCTGTACTGGCAGCTGGAGACCCCGCTGAACGACGTCTCGGCACTCGCGGGGGATCCGTCGGTCAACGCCTCCTACTACGCCCCGCTGCTCGGCGAGCTGCAGCGTCGTGCGCATCGGTTGCCGCTGCGCGTGGAGGTGCCGCAGACGGGCGCGCACTGGGAGTCGGTGTACCTCCCCGCGCACGGCTCGATCCTGCTGGCGCGCGGGTGGGAGCGCCAGCTGGACACGCGCTACGCCGCGCTTTTCTACGCGCCCACGCTCACCGCCGCGGCCTACCGCACGTGGCTGTACGAAAACGCGGTCGCCTACGTGGCGCTCCCCGACGTGCGCCTGGACTTCTCAGCCGCCGCCGAGGGGCGACTGATCGCGCGCGGGCTGCCATACCTACGCGAAGTGTGGCGCTCGCCGCACTGGCGCCTGTTCGCGGTTGCGGGCGCACCCGCGCTGGCGGCGGCGCCCGCGCGGCTCACCGCCGTCGGAGCCGATTCCTTCACGCTCGTCGCGCCGCGGCCGGGCAGCTACGAGGTGCGTGTGCGCTACACCCCCTACTGGGCGCTCCGCCAGGGGCACGGCTGCGTGCGCAGCGCCCCGGGTGGGTGGACCGCCGTGGAGGCCCGCGCGGCGGGCACGGTCCGCGTGGGAATCGACTTCTCTCTTACCAAGATCTTCAGTCAGGGTCCACGCTGCGCCTGAGCATCGATTAGGCTACCTCGATGGTCGCTCGGCTCCGCGTCATGCAGTCACGCGCCCTGCCCAACGGCTGGCTCGACGTGCTTCGCCAGCTGGCGCTGTTCGGGACGGCCTATCTGGCGTACCGTTTGGTGAGGGGGATGGTCGAGGGGAGGGCCACCGCCGCCTTCCAGCACGCGCGCGAGCTGATCCACATCGAGGAAACGCTGCACGTCTTTGTCGAGCCCTCGATCCAGACGTGGGCCGCGAGCAGCCACCTGCTGATGGACGTGTCGAGCTGGCTGTATGTCAACGCTCAGACCAGCGTGACGGTGGGTGCGCTGGTCTACCTCTATCTGCGCCACAACCGCTCGTTCTACTTCGTGCGCAACATGCTGATGATCTCGATGGCGATCGCGCTCGTGGCCTACGCGGTGTTCCCGACGGCGCCCCCGCGGTTCATGCCGGAGTGGGGTTTCTTCGATCCGGTGGCGGACCTCACCGGGGTGCGCATCGAGACGGCCCACGGCGGCGCCGGCACCACCACCACCGCGCTCACCAACCTGTACGCGGCGGTGCCGTCGATGCACGTCGCGTTTGCGCTGCTGATCGGCTGGCCGCTGGCGCGCCTGGTGCGCTGGCGGGCGCTGCGTATCCTGTGGCTGCTGTACCCGCTGCTGATGACCTTCGTGATCATCGCCACCGCCAACCACTTTATCCTCGACGCCCTGCTGGGCGCGCTGACCGCCGCCATCTCCGCCTACGGCGCACTGTGGTTGGCGCGTGCGCGTCCCGCCGCGTGGCGCTTCTCCCCGGCGCGGCTGGAGGGGGCAAGCACCTAAGGAATGCCGCCCCGACACGCCCCCCCAACGAGACCGGGCGGGCGGCGCAGCTCCAGCCGAGCGCCGATCGGCTCCGGACGACGCGGCCGCCGCCGAGACCGACCCGCGCGCACCGGGCGCGTTTTTCGCTCCGGCGGGCAGCGCCGCGAGCTGGTGCGCAACCGCCTGATCGAGTCGCGTTTGACTCCCAACACGATCTCGCTGACGGGCCTGGCGCTGAACGTGGTGGCCGCCGTGCTGGTGTGGGAAAACCTGTTCTTCCTCGGGGGGATCGCGTTCGTGGTGGGCTCGGTGATGGACACGCTCGACGGCCGCTACTCGCGCATGTCCGGCAAGGGCACCCCGTTCGGGGCGTTTCTGGACTCCACGCTCGACCGCATCGAGGAGGGGATCGTGCTGACGGCTGTGGCCGGCTATTTCGCGCTGCAGGGCAACCGCGTGGCCGCCGCCGCCGTGGTGGTGGCGGTGCTGGCATCGCTGATGGTCTCCTACACCCGCGCCCGCGCGGAGGCGCTGGGCGTGGAGTGCAAGGTCGGCATCGCCACGCGCCCGGTGCGGGTGGTGATCCTCTCGATCGGGCTGATCTTCGCCAAGGGCGCCTCGCTCGGGCACTTCGAGCTGCTGCAGGCGGCGGTGTATGTGCTGGCGGCGCTCAGCGTGGTGACGGTGTTTCAGCGCATCTGGCACGTGCGCCGCGAGCTCTCCCGCCCGCCGGCGTGAGCTGGCGCCGCGCCGCGGTCCGACGCCGGGTTTGCAACGCGGCCCGCGCGCAGCGTGTTACCGAGCGGGCCTTGCAGAGTAGTCTCCGGGGATGACTTCAACTAACGACAACGGCGCGGCCACCAACGGCATGGCGCGCTACCAGACCGACAAGGTGAGGGTGGCGATCATCGGCGTGGGCAACTGCGCCTGCTCGTTTGTGCAGGGCGTGCACTACTACGCGGACGCCGACCCCTCCCAGCGCGTGCCCGGTCTGATGCACGTGGATCTCGGCGGCTACCACGTGCGCGACATTGAGTTCACCGCCGCCTTCGACATCGACCGCGCGAAGGTCGGCAAGGACCTCGGGACGGCGATCTGGGCGGGGCAGAACAACACGATCAAGTTCGCCACGGGAGGTCGCGGCGTCCCCAAAAAGCTCGGCGTGCCAGTGCACCGCGGGATGACCCACGACGGGTTGGGCAAGTACCTCAAAGAGAAGATCGTGAAGGCCCCCGGCGAGACCGCGGACATCGTGAAGATCCTCAAGGAGACCCACACCGACGTGGTGGTCTCCTATCTGCCGGTGGGCAGCGAGCAGGCGACCAAGTGGTATGTCGAGCAGGTGCTGGAGGCGGGCTGCGCGTTCGTCAACTGCATTCCCGTGTTTATCGCCCGCGAGGACTACTGGGACCGGCGCTTCAAGCAGGCGGGCCTGCCGATCGTGGGCGACGACATCAAGTCGCAGGTGGGCGCCACGATCGTGCACCGGGCGCTGGCGCGCCTGTTCGGGGATCGCGGCGTGCGGATCGCGCACACCTCGCAGCTGAACGTGGGCGGCAACATGGACTTCTACAACATGCTCGAGCGCGAGCGGCTGGAGTCCAAGAAGATCTCCAAGACCAACGCGGTCACCTCGATCATGGAGGACGAGCTGCCCGCCCACGACGTGCACGTGGGGCCCTCGGACTACGTGCCGTGGCTGACCGACCGCAAGTGGGCGCACATCCGCCTGGAGGGCCAGGCGTTTGGCGACGTGCCGCTGAACGCCGAGTTGAAGCTGGAGGTGTGGGACTCCCCCAACTCGGCGGGCATCGTGATCGACGCGGTGCGCTGCTGCAAGCTGGCGCTCAACCACGGCGTGGCTGGGCAGCTGGACGGGCCGTCGTCGTACCTGATGAAGTCGCCCCACCGCCAGCGCCCCGACGACGAGGCGCGCACCGAGACGGAGCGGTTCATCGCCAAGTACACCGGTAGGCCGGGCCCGCCGGCGCAAGGGCGCAAAGCCGCGAAAGTCGCGAAGACCGCCCGCGCCGCGAAGTAGCCGATCCGCCCACCCGCAAGCGGGCGTGGGGTCGGTCACGGACAGCTCAACTAACCTGAAGGGCGATGGCCTCGACGTTTGCGATCGCCCACGTCACCCCGTACCCGTGGGAGGCGCGGGAGAACGAGGTCAACGCATACGTGAGCGGCGCGGCGAGCGAGCTCTCGCGACGGGGGCACCGTGTGCTGATCCTCGCCCCCTCGCGCTCCCAGGAGCGGGTGCGCGCGTCGCGGCGGGCGCTGAGGGCAGCCCGCGAGCGGCCGCAGAGCCTGCTGGAGGGCAGCGACGGCGGCGAGCCGCGGGTGATCGCGGTGGGAGAGGCGCTCGATGTGCCCACCGGCTCGAGCAAGCCCACACGAGCGCTGCCGATCGACGTGGCGCGCACGATCGAGGAGCTGCTGAGCACGGTGGAGCTGGACTTCGTGCATGTGCACGAGCCGTTCCCGGGGTGGGTGGGCCTCGGAACATCCAACGCGGCGCTGCGCCACTCGCGCGCGCTGAACGTGGGCTCCTTCCACGCGCCAAGCGAGCGGCTGCTCTCAACGCTGCTGGGGCGCCGCTTCGTGACGACGTTCTTCGGCCGGCTGGACGCACGCACAGCGAGCTTTCCGCAGACGGCACGGCTGATGGAGCACCACTTCCCGGCCGACTACCAACTGGTGGCGCCAGGTGGGTCCTCTGAGCGCACGTGGGGCGTGGTGACGGCCGAGCTGGAGCGGCTCTACCAAGACCTGGCCGCGCGCCGCCGTGACCCGCGAGGCGACCCCACGCTGGGCCGAGAGCTGGCAGGGAGGCCGTTGATCGACGTGGATCTGCACATGCACACCGACCACTCCCACGACTGCGCCACCCCGGTGGAGGTGCTGCTGGCGACTGCCCGCGAGCAGGGGTTGGGGGCGATCGCGGTGACCGACCACAACGAGGTGTCGGGGGCGCTGGAGGCCCGCGCGCAGGCGCACCGATCCGGATCCCAACCGCCCGTCAAGGTGATTGTGGGCGAGGAGGTGAAGACCGCGGAGGAAGGCGAGGTGATTGGGCTGTTCATCGAGGAGCGCATCCCGCGCGGTTTGACGCTGGCGGAGACGGTGGCCGAGATCAAGCGTCAGGGCGGGGTGGTGTATGTGCCGCACCCGTTCGACCGCATGCACGCAGTGCCCGACTACGAGCACCTACTGCCGGTGCTCGACGAGGTGGATGCGATCGAGGTGTTCAACCCGCGCGTGGCGATCGGCGCGTTCAACGAGGAGGCCGCGCGGTTTGCCGCCAAGTACCGCATCCCGGCGGGCGCCGGCTCGGACTCCCACGTCGCCCAGGGCCTCGGCTCGGTGCGGGTGAGGATGCGCGACTTCGAGGGCCCGCAGGAGTTCCTGCAGTCGCTGCGCGACGCCGAGATCGTGACGCGCCCGACCAGCCTGTTGTATGTGCAGGCGCTGAAGTTCCTGGAGACCCGCGCCACACCGGCCTCAGCCCGCCGGGCGCGGAAGGCCCGCCGCGTGCGGCGCGCCACGGGTGGCAATCCCCGACCATGACCGCCGGGAAAGCCGCTCGCCGAAGCCGATCGACTCCGCAAGACGGGATGCAGCTCCAAGGACAAGCCGGCGCGCCGTCAAAACCAACGGCGTCGATGCCGGCCACCGAGGATGAGATCCGCGAGAAGTATCTGGAGCGAGCGATCCGCGAGCTCAACACGCTCACGCGCGATCTACAGGCCTGCCCGCACTGCCCGCGGGGCAATCTGATGCCGGTGCTCGGCTCAGGCCACCCACAGGCCGACGTGATGCTGCTCAAGCACGCCCCGCTGCCCTCCGAGGTCGAGGAGGGCGTCGCCTTCTACGGCCGCTCGGGCGGCGCGCTGATGAAGTCGCTCAAGCGCCTCTCAATCGATCCGCTGGCGGTGTACGGCACGCTGTGCGTGAAGTGCCCCCTGGGGGACTCCTCGCTGGCCGAGCCGGAGTGCGTGGCGCGCGTGGTCGAGGAGATCGCGATCGTGCAGCCGAAGATCGTGGTGGCGATGGGCGCGGAGGCGCTGGCGGCGCTCAACGACCTCGAAGTCCCGCTGGCACGCCCACTGGCCCCGCGGCTGGGCGAGATCCAGCAGCTGACCCCTTCGATCGATGCGCTGTACGTGCCCAACATCGACGAGTCGCTCGACGGGCAGGAGGCCAAGCGCGCCTTCTGGGAGGCATTCCGGGCGCTCGGCGAGTGGTGGGCGGCACAGCCGCCTTATTGATCGTTCCTGCCGCGCGCATGCTTGAGACCTATGAGCTGTTCCAGCGGGCGCATGCGCCCGCTGGCGGGGCAGCGCATGCGCTGCCCCGGACCAGGCCGCATGCGGCCTGGTCTATGAGATGTCGAGGATGATCTTGCCCAGCTTGCCTCCGGCCGCGAAGCGCTCGTAAGCCGCTGGCGCTTCGTCGAGCGGGAAGGTCGCGGCGATCGGCACGGTGAGGGCGCCCGAGGCGAACAGCGGCAGCACTTCGCGCTCCAGGCGACGGGCGGCAAGCGCTTTCTCCTCCAGCGCCCGCGCGCGCAGCGTGGAGCCGTGGATGCGCGCGCGCTTGCCCATCAGCGCCAGCAGGTTCAGCTCGCACTTGACGCCGGCGCTCACGCCGATCACCGCGATCCGCCCGCCGGTGGCGAGCGCGTTCAGGTTGTCGGCCATGTTGGGGGCGCCCACCAGCTCGAGGATCACGTCGAATGGCCCGTGCTCTGCGAAGCCCTCTGGCGCGATCGCCTCGGCGCCGAGCGCCGCCACCTCGGGGCGTGAATCCTCGCTGCGCACCGTCGCGCTCACGCGCGCGCCGCTCGCGCGAGCGAGCTGGATCGCCGCGGTGCCGACCCCCCCGGCGCCGCCGTGCACGAGCAGGTGCTCGCCGGGGCGCAGCTCGGCCTGCGTGAAAAGTGCGTCGTGGGCGGTCGTGAACACCTCCGGCAGCCCTCCGGCGGCGGGCCAGTCGAGGGCGTCGGGGGCGGGCATCAGCTGGCGCTCATGCACCACGCACAGCTCGGCCTGCGCGCCGCCGCCGACGATCGCCATCACGCGATCGCCGAGTGTGAAGCGCTCCGCGCCCGGCCCGAGCGCGACGACCTCGCCCGCCAGCTCCATCCCCGGGATGTCCTGCGGCGAGCCCGGCGGTGCCGGGTAGAGACCGCGGCGCTGCATCATGTCGGCGCCGTTCAGCCCCGCCGCGCGCACGCCCACCAGCACCTCCCCCGCTCCCGGCGCCGGGTCGGGGTGCTCCTCGATCACGATCTCCTGCTCGCGGATGGTGGCGGCGCGCATCGGTGAGAAGCCTACCCGCGCTCCAGCAAGGCCACGCACTCCACGTGGTGCGTTTGCGGGAACATGTCCACGGGGCGCACCTTGCGCAGCGCCCACCCGGCCTCCACCAGCTGTGCCGCATTGGGAGCGAGCGTGGTGGGGTTGCAGGAGATGTACACGATCCGCCGCGGCCCCGCCTCGATGATCCGGCGCACCACTTTCTGGGAAAGCCCGGCGCGGGGCGGGTCCACCACGAGCACGTCCGGGCGCCCGGCGCGGGCCAGCAGCTCGGGCAGCGCCAGGCGCGCGTCGCCCGCGAAGAAGTGGGCGTTTGCGATCTCGTTGCGCCGCGCGGCGGCGATCGCGTCGGCGACGGCCTGCTCGATCAGCTCGATCCCCCACACCTCGCCGGCGCGGGGCGCCAGCGTCAGCGCGATCGTGCCGATCCCGCAGTACAGGTCGTACACGCGCTCCCACCCCTCCAACGCGGCGTACTCGGCGGCCATCCCATACAGCACCTCCGCCATCTCCGTGTTGGTTTGGAAGAACGCCTCGGGGGAGATGCGCAGCTCCAGCTCCCCCACGCGCTCGGGCAGCTCCGACTCGCCCCACACCAGCTCGGTCTCCCCGCCGGCGGTCGTCTCGGCCAGCTGGCGCGAGCGCGTCCACAGCACGCCCGACAGCCGCTCTCGGAGCTCGGCGGCGAGCGCCGCGGCCAGCGCGGGCGCGTCGAGCTCACCCTCGGTGGTGACGATCCGCACCTGCAACCCGCCGGTGTGCCGGCCCTCGCGCACCACGAGGTTACGCAGCAGCGCGCGTCCGTCCGGCCCCGGGCCGGTGCGCTGCGCCGCCGACGCACCCCCGCCACGGCGCGGCGCGGTGGGGGGCGCGAGCTCGCCATTGCTCGCAGCGCCATTGCCAACGGCGCGCGCGCCGTTGGCCTCGCCGGGGCGATCGCCGAGGCCGCCGCCCTCCTCCCCGCCGCGGCTCCAGGCGCGCAACCCCTGCTCGCGGCACCAGCTCATCGCCACACGGCGGGCGAGGTTGCCCGCCTCGGAGGCCAGCAGGCAGTCGTCGATCGCCAGCACCATGTTCCAGCCGGCGGGCGCGTGGAAGCCGCACACGAGCTCGCCGGTGTGCAGGTCGTGGCCGAAGGAGTACTCCAACTTGTTGCGGTAGCGCCACTGTTCGAGCGCCGGCACGATCGGCTCCACCGTGAAGCCCTCGAAGCCGCCCAGCCGCCGCAGCGCGTCCTGGGCTTGGGATTGCTTGATCTCCAGTTGGCGCTCGTAGGGGAGCACCTGCCACGGCACGCCGGGGTGCTCGGCGCGCGGGGCGATCCGCTCGGGGCCGGCCTGCAGGATCTCAAGCGTGCGCGCGTGGGCGTAGTTGCGCTTGCGCTTGTACACCACCGCGCGCACACGATCCCCGGGGACGGCGCCGGCGACAAACACCACGTAGCCGTGCTCGCCCAACCGCGCCACGCCCTCGCCTCCGTAGGCGAGCGAGTCGACGGTCAGCTCCAGCTCCTGGCCGCGCTCCGGGCGCTCACTCATGTGGATGCGCCGCCCGCCGCATCCGTTCCGGCCCCGTCCTGGTCGGTCCCATCCTGGTCGGTCAACAGCTCCAGCAGCGCCTTCTGCGCGTGGCGGCGGTTCTCGGCCTGCTCCCAGATGCGCTGGCGCGTGCCGTACATCACCTCGGGCGTGATCTCCTCGCCGGGGTGCGCGGGCAGGTCGTGCATCGCAAACGCGCCCGGCGCGGCAGCGTCCAGCAGCGCGTCATCGACGCGGTACTCCGCCAGCGCTTCGCGCCGCTCGCGTGCAGTGGCCTCATCGCCCATGCTCACCCACACATCCGTGTACACCGCGCACGCCCCCTCCACCGCCTCGTGGGGGTCGGAGTGCAGCGTCAATCGCCCACCGGCGCCGGCCGGCAGGTCGAGGTCGCCCTCCAGCGTGTAGCCCCCGGGCGAGGCCACGGCGACGTCCATCCCGGCGAGCGTGCCCAGCAGCGCGAGTGAACGGGCGACGTTGTTGCCGTCGCCCACATACGCCAAACGCAGCCCCTCCAGCGCGCCGTAAGCCTCGCTCAGCGTGAGCAGGTCGGCGAGCACCTGGCAGGGGTGGTGGCGGGCGCTGAGCATGTTGAGGATCGGCACCGTGCTGTGGGCAGCCAGCTCCTGGAGCACCTCGTCAGCGCCGGTACGCAGCCCCACCGCGGCGACGTGCCGGGAGAGCACCAGCGCCGTGTCGCGCGGCGACTCTCCTCGCGCGAGCTGCAACTCATCGCCGCGCAGCACCACGGCGTGGCCGCCCAGCTCGTGGATGCCCACCTCGAACGACACCCTGGTGCGCGTCGAGGGCTTCTCGAAGATCAGCGCCACGCTGCGCCCCGCCAGCGCGCGCGAGCAGAGTGGAGCGGCCTTCAACGCGCCCGCGCGCTCCAGCAGCCGCTCGAGCTCACCGGCGCTCAGCTCCGCTCCGGTGAGGAAGTGGCGCGGGGCCGACGGCCGGGCGACCGGGAGCGTCGCTGCGCCCTGGAGCGCGGCCGCGCCGCTTGGGGAGGATTCCTGAGATGCCATGGGAGCGCCAGTCTAGGCTAGGCTTGGCCGATGCAGTGGAGGCGGGGTATAGGAGGGGCGCGAAAGGGGCTGTCCCTGGCGGCGGCGTGCGCCGCGCTTGCCCTGGCCGCGGGCTGCGGCTCCGGCGGGTCCAGCCCGAGTGGCTCCGACTCGATCACCACAGCGAGCACCCCCGCCAAAACCTCTGCCAAGACCGCGGCCAGCGGCGGTCTGAAAGCGGTCACCACCCCGAAATACGCCTCGCCCTCCTCCTCCGAACCGGTGAAGAGCGGGGTGGTGCAGATCGCCTACCGCAACATCGCGATCGACCCCGACACGGTGCGAGCCAAGGTCGGCAGCACGATCAAGTGGACCAACGAAGACCCCGAAAAGTGCAACGTCACCAGCGAGGGCGGCCCATACAAGTTCGCCTCCAAGGACTTCGGCGAAGGGGCCAGCTTCGAACTGAAGCTCACCAAGCCAGGCGTCATCCACTACGAGTGCACCCACTACCCGACGACCATGAATGGGACGATCGAAGCGGTCGGGTAGTCGTTCCGGTTGCGTCGAAGGGGCGCCCGCGGGGCGCCGGAGATGGAGGTGCTGGGGCTTTGCGTTTACTTTTGGGACCCCAACCCTTCATTTTGTGAAGTGGTATGGGTGCATTGAATGACGTCTCCACTTCCTCACACCGGCCACGGGGTCAGGTGGGGAAGTCCGCAAGGCCCTCCTCGGGCGTGGAGGCGGTGGCGTAGAGGCGACGAGGGATGCGCCCGGCGGTGGCGGCGAGGCGCCCGGCCTTTACCGCGTGGCGCATCGCGCGCGCCATGCGCGCCGGGTCCTCGGCGCGGGAGATCGCGGAGGCCGCCATCACCGCGTCGCAACCCAGCTCCATCGCCAGGGCGGCGTCGGAGGCGGTGCCGATGCCGGCATCCAGCACCACCGGCACGCGCACCGCCTGGCGCAGGAGGGCGAGGTTGTAGGGGTTGCGGATACCCATGCCGCTGCCGATCGGGGCACCCAGCGGCATCACCGCGGCGCAGCCGACGTCCTGCAGGCGCCGGGCGAGAACGGGGTCGTCGGTCGTGTAGGGGAGCACCGTGAAGCCCTCATCCACCAGCTCCTCGGCGGCGCGCAGCAGCTCGGGCGCGTCGGGCAGCAGGGTGTCCTCGTCGCCGATCACCTCCAGCTTGATCCAGTCGGTGGCAAACGCCTCGCGCGCCAGCTTGGCGGTGAGCACCGCGTCGCGGGCGGTGTGGCAGCCGGCGGTGTTGGGCAGCAGCCGCACGCCGGTGTCGCTCAGCACGTCGATCAGCGAGCCGTGGGGTTGGAGCCCACCCACCCCGCCCGGGCGGGTGGGCTCCAAGCGCCGCAACGCCACCGTCACCAGTTCGCTGCCGCTCGCCCGGATCGCCTCCGCCATCAGCTCAAGCGAGGGAAACCCGCCGGTGCCCAGCAGCAGGCGGGAGCGCAGGGTGCACCCGGCGATCGTGAGCGGATCCTCGTCGGTCAACGTGGGGGCGGTGGGGAGCGCCATCGGTAGATCATCCTCCCTGCATCGCGGTCAGCACCTCCACGCGGGCATCCGCGGCCAGCGCGAAGGTCTCCCAGGCGGCGCGCGGAACGACCTCGCCATCGACCGCCACAGCCACGCCCCGCGCTTGGACGGACAGCCCGAGTCGCTGCAGCGCGCTCGCCACGGTCTCGCCTGCCGGCAGGTCGGAAGCCTGTCCATTCAGACAAATCACGCCGGCACCCCCACCAGCGCCTCGCTCACAAGCTCGGCGGTGAGCGGCGCGAGCAGGATGCCGTTGCGGTGGTGCCCCGTGGCCCACACCAGTCCCGCCACCGTGCCAGGGCCAATCGCCGGGGCGTTGTCTGGGGTGGCCGGCCGGAAGCCGACCGACAGCTCCTCGATCTGCAGCTCAAGTACACCGGGCACCAGCTCGCGGGCGGCGCGCAGCAGCTCGTAGACGCCGCCCGCCGTCGGAGACGCCTCGAAGCCGCGCTCCTCGACGGTGGCGCCCAGCACGTAGCGTCCGTCGCCGCGCGGCACCAGGTAGCCGCCCTCGAAGCGCACCACACGCTCCAGCAGCCCCGGGCCGGCGGTGTCGCGCAGCCGTAGGATCTGTCCCTTGACCGGGCGCACCTGCACCCGCGCGTGCGCCGGCAGTCCCGCGATCTCCCCGCTCCACGCGCCGGCCGCGAGCACGACCTGCCTGGCACTCACACGCTCCCCGCCTGCCAGAGCGACCCCGATGACAGTCCCCTCCAGCCGATCGCCCGCGACGAAGCCATTGCCCCGATCGCCAGCCTCCTCCCCCGGGCCAGGCCAGTCCCCGCTCGACCCCTCCACCTCGACCCTCGTTACATGCGCATGCTCGCGCAACCACACCCCCGCAAACTCGCACGCGCGCGCCAGCGCCACCAGTACAAGCCGCGGATCGACGCTGTGGTCATCGGGCGCCTCCAACGCCAGCCGCACGGTCGGTGCCAGCGCCGGCTCCAGTTCGCGCGCGGCGCTGGCCCGCAGCCGGGTGGCACGCAGACCAAGGGATTCCCGCAACGCCAGCTGACGCTCAAGCTCCCGGGCCTCGTCCTCGTCGCGCGCCACAACCAGCGTGCCGCTCTGGCGCAGCCCCACATCGAGGCCCGCGGCCTCCCGCAGCTCATCCGCGAAGCCCTGCCACATCCGCGCCGAGCGCAGACCCAGCTCGAGCACGCGCCGGCCCGCCTCCCCAAACTCGACCTCGGATACCGGCGCCAGCATCCCGGCGGCCACGCGCGAAGCGCCGTCGGTGCCGATCGCGCCCCGCTCGCACACCACAACCGACAGCCCGCGCTGGCGCGCACGCCAGGCCACCGCGAGGCCGACGATGCCGCCGCCGACGACAGCCACATCCACCGTTTGGGGGGGATTGGACATGGGTTTGATGCTAGCCCCGCCGCGACCGGGCGGGTTGCGAGCGGCGTGCGAGACTTGATCCGTGACTGACCTAAAGATCGACGGCCGCAGCCGGGAGACACCGGCCCGCGGCCGAGAGACACTGGCCCGCGGCCGAGAGACGCCGACCCGCGGCCGGAATCCCCGTTTGGAGCAGCGACGTGCCCGCCTCGCCGCCGCACGCCTGTACCTGGTGTGCGACTCCCAGCCGGGCGGGCGCGAGCTGGCCGGCGTCCTGCGAGCGGCGATCGCCGGCGGCGTGGACATCGTGCAGCTGCGCGAGAAGCGGCTGCCCGACGATCGGCTGACCGCCATCGCCCGCGACGCGCGCGCGCTCTGCGAGCAGCTGGGAGCGCTGTTCATCGTCAACGACCGGCCGCACGTCGCCGCCGCGGTAGGCGCCGACGGGGTGCACGTCGGCCAGGACGACATGCCCGTGGCACGGGTTCGTGAGCTGGTCGGCTCCGACATGCTGATCGGGCTCTCCACGCACACCCCTGCGCAACTCGTCGGAAACAGGCTGGTGGACGTCGACTACATCGGTGTTGGCCCCGTGCACAGCACGCCCACCAAGCCCAACCGCCCGGCGGTGGGACTGGAGTTGGTGCGCCACGCGGCCCTCGGCGCGCCGGTGCCATTCTTCGCAATCGGCAGCATCCATGCGGGCAACGTGGCGGCCGTGCTCGCCGCCGGCGCCAGTCGCGTGGCCGTTCTGCGGGCAATCGCCGACGCCGCCGACCCCGAGCGCGCGGCGTCGGAGTTGCGGGCCGCGCTGAGCAGCGCCGACGGCCGCGATTGCATTCCGCCGCCCGCCCGGTAGCGTCATCCGAACAACTCCGAACTTTAGGCCGACGGCCTGAGCGGAGCAATCCACCCCGGGCGGCACCCTGACCTCTGCTCGCTGCGGGCCAGGTGTCAAGTGCTGCCACGATCGTCCCGGTGCGCCGGGACAAGAAGGAGACGATCATCGTGACACCTAAAGCAAGGTCGCCGTTTGTCCTACTCGCCGCGCTGCTCGCCAGTTGCGTAGTGGCAGCTCCGGCAAGCGCCAACTCCATCGAAGCGCCGTTCTGGGACATCGGTGGACATAGACTCGAAGCAAATGAAACCAAGTCAGCGACAATCAAAAACATCGCGGGTACAGAAATGATCCTGCACGGCACTCTTCACAGCGAAGCGATTGAAATTCGATGTAAAAAAGAGGTATTTGAAAAATCGCTGTTCATCGGCTCCGAAGGCAAACACGATGGTAAAACGAGCGGTACGCTCGAACTCGCCGAATGCAGCCTATACGCCAAAGAAGGCAAACTGCAGTCCGAATGCACGGTGGAAACAATCAAATCCCGCACCCTCGCAGGGAGACTTTGGCTGGAAGGAACGGAAGCAGAAGGACGCAACCGGATCGTCATAGAGTTTACGCCCACCGAAGGAGAACTCATCGCCGAAGTCGCGATCCTGGGTGGATCATGCGTGTACAAAGGCACTTACAAACTCGAAGGTGACTTTGTCGCCAACATCGAACCCGAAAAGGAAGGCGTACAGGAGAGCAAGTTTATATTCCCGGTGAAACCGATCGAACACATTTGGCAATCCGCGGAACAAAAAAGCAGCAAGACGGTCGTACTGACGTTGAATGGAGCCGCCGCCAGCTTCCAAGGCGAACAAAGCGTCGAACTCTCCTCCAAAGAAGAATTTAGTGGGTACGCTCCACATGAAAAACATGAATTCTTCCTCAAAGAAGGAACACTGCCCGCCAAAGTCGAAGGGACCAGCACAACTGCGAAGCTCAAGGCCGAAGTGCTGGGCACCAAAATCGTGATCGTCTGTAAAACGGACAAACTGACGGGCACCGTCGAAAAAGAAGCTAAATCGAAAGGCACGCTCACCCTCGAAGGCTGCGAAATAGAAGGAATGGCGACCTGCAAAGTGCCGAACATCAAAGCGGAAGTCGCCGATCTCCTGGTCGGTTCGCTGGTGTCCGAAGACGAATTCAAACCCGCCACCGGCGAAACCTTTGTCGAAATTACGATCGAAGTGTGCGCCTTCAAAGGCAAATACAAAGTCGCGGGAACCCAGACGTGCAAACTGCCGGGAGGCGAACTGCCGGCCGTGACCCACGAAGTCGCGTGCACGCCGACTGGCAGCAAATTGACGCTGGGCGGCAAAGCCGCCACATTTGAAAGCACCGAGACGGTAAAACTCGAATCCAAAGCCGAATGGGCAGCCTTCTAGGCTGACCGCTCACCGGGTCGGGCGGGGCCGCAGACCATGACGCGGCCCCGCCCACGCGAGCCCTACCATGCAGGCACGAGAACCTTGGAGTCCGCCGACAGCCAGCAACCGCGCCGGGCCCAGCGGCGCGAGGAGGTAGCCCGAGCCGCGCTGAGGCCCCTGGCCGCGGGTGAGCGGCCCACCGCGCTGCTGGTCGCCGTCTCCGTGGCCGCGCTGCTCGCGATCGGCGTCCTGGTGGGCGCGCTCAGCATCCACAACCTGCGCCGCCACGGCGGCTCGGTGCCGGGCGGCATCTTCCTCGCGCTGGTGCTGGCCGCGCTGGCCGTGGGGATGTACCGGCGGCGCCACTGGGCGGTGCTCGGCTTCGAGGCGCTGCTGGCCTTCCAAATCCTCGTGACCTCGCTGGCGCTGGTGATCGCCACCACGATCCCCGCCGCCGCCGCCTGCCTGCTCAGCATCGCGCTCAGCGGCTGGCTGTTCTGGAAGCTGGTGCGCGTGATGGGCCGCATGCAGGCCGGCGAACGTGCATCGCGCGAGGACAGCGAACAGGTGGCGCCGGCGCTGGACTCCACCGGCGAGGAAGCTTCGCGCCCGGGGAGCGGCGGGGCCGGCGGGCGGCTGCGATAGGCTCGCGCCACCGTGGCGGGCACCTCTTATGACTGCATCGTGATCGGCTCCGGACCCGGCGGCTACGTCGCCGCGATCCGTGCCGCGCAGCTCGGCAAGAAGACGGCTGTGATCGAGAAGGACAAGGTTGGAGGACGCTGCCTCAACTACGCGTGCATTCCCGCCAAGGCGGTTCTGCGCTCGGCCGACCTGCTCAGCGAGATCCGCGAGGCCGGCGACTTTGGCTTGCGTGTGGCGGGCGTGGAGGTCGACTACGCCGCCGTGCAAGCCCGACGCGAGCAAGTGGTGGGCACGCTCACCGGCGGCGTGGGTGGGCTGTTCAAGAAAAACGGAGTCGAGGTGATCGCCGGCGAAGCCACGCTGGCGCCCGCCGCCAGCGGGCAGGACGCGGGCGATGTGGGCGGCGCGGGCGATGTGGGCGGCGCGGGCGATGTGGGCGGCGCGGGCGATGTGGGCGGCGGCCCAATCAAAGTACGCGTCGGCGGGCAGGAGCTCGAGGCCGCCACCGTGATCCTCGCCACCGGCTCGGTGGGACGCTCGATCCCGGGCGTGGAGCTGGGCGGGCGCGTGATCGGCACCGAGCAGGCGTGGGCGCTGCCGGAGCTGCCCCAGCGCCTGGCGGTCGTGGGCGCCGGGGCGTCGGGGGCGGAGATCGCCTCCGGCTTCGCGCGGCTGGGCAGCGAGGTGCTGCTGTTCGAGGTGCTCGACCGCGTGCTCCCCACCGAGGACGCCGACATCTCGCGCCTGGTGGAGCGCGGGCTCAAGCGCCAGGGCATCCAGGTTCTCACGGCTACGCCGATCCGAGACGTGCGCGCCGACGAGACGGGTGTGAGCTTCGCCTACGCGGGCGCCTCCGCCGGGAGCGGGTCCCCTGTGGGCGCCTCCGAGGGAACGGGCTCCGACGGCGAGTCATCCGGGGGCGAGTCCGCCGAAGTGGACTACCTGGTGATCGCCGCCGGGCGCGGACCCGACGTGGACGCGCTCGGCCTCGGCGCCGCCGGCGTCGCGCTCGACGAGCGCGGCCTGGTGAAGGTGGACGGCGCGCTGCGCACCACCCGGCCGGGGGTCTACGCGATCGGCGATCTCGTCCCCGGCCCCGCGCTCGCGCACAAGGCCTCCGACGAGGGCATCATCGCGGTGGAGGACTCCGCCGGGCTCTCCACCCATCCGCTCGCCTACATCGACATCCCCCGCGCCACCTTCTGCACCCCCAACGTCGGCTCGTTCGGCCTCACCGAGCAGCAGGCGCGCGAGCAGGGCCACGACGTGGTGGTCGGCAAGGTTCCCTACGGCGCCGTCGGTGGCGGCATCGTCTACGGCGACCGCGCCGGCATGGTCAAGCTGGTGGGCGACGCCAAGTACGGGGAGCTGCTCGGCGGGCACATCGTCGGCAGCCGCGCCACCGAGCTGATCCAGGAGCTCGTCAACGTGCGCGCGCTGGAGGGCGGCTTTCCCGAGGTCGCGCGCATCATCCACGGCCACCCCACCCTTTCGGAGGCCGTGATGGAGGCCGGGCGCGCCGCCGACGGCTGGCTGATCCACGGCTGAGCGGCCGTCACGGCACGGCACAGGCCCTCACCGAAGGCGTGCTCTGCGCAAGCGCTCACGCTGCCAAGTCGAGGGATACGCTCTGATAGTGGACGCGGCCTTCTACTTCGATCTCGCCAGCCCCCTGGCCTACCTTGCCGCCGAGCGCGTCCTGCAGGTGGTGCCCGGACCGCTGGAGTGGCGGCCGGTGCTTGCACGAGAGCTGCCCGGCGCGGAAACCTTCGAATCCTTCCGCTGCGAAGCGGAGGTGCGGGCGTTCCGCGCAGACGTGCAACGTCGCGCCAACGAGTTGGGGATGCAGCCAATGCGCTGGCCCGAGCCGTTCCCGTTCGATAGCGCCCTGGCGATGCGGGTCGCCACCTACGCCAAGAGCATCGGCCGCGTGGTGCCCTTCGCGCAAGCGGCCTTCCGCCAAGCATTCGCCGGCGGGCATGCGCTCGATGACGCCAACCACGTGCTGATAGCGGCAGCCGCCTGCGAGATGCACCCGGCGGCGGTGCGCAAGAGCGAGATGCTGCGCACGGTGCGCGAGGAGCTCAGCGCCTCCACCACGGCGGCGGCGAATCTGGGCGTGAGCGACGTGCCGACGGTGAGGGTCGCAGATCGGATCTTCCTCGGCGAGCGCGCGCTCGAAGATGCCGCGGCCTACATGGCAACGGCAACTCCCGTCGAGGCTCGATGAGGGCCAACCGCGCCTACCGGCTGATCGTCAGGCGCGGCGGGTGGATGCCCGCTCTGCTGGCCGACCCCGCGCGGGTCGACCACATTGAGGTGGTGGAGATCGACAGCGGCGAGGTGGTGCTGTTCTGGGATTGCCCCCCGCAGCAGGCCGCGCGCCGCGCGCGGGCGCTGCGCACCGACCTGGCACAGCTGCAGGACGAGGAGTTCGTCGCCCGCTGGGCCACCATGGAGCATGGATGAGCGCCAGGCACAGCCAGGAGGAGCACGCCCGCTGGGCTACCGTGGAGCACTGATGAGCACGTCCCTGCCCGACCCCCAGACGGCGCGCGAGTGGCTGGCGACGATGACGCTGATCCGCCGCTTTGAGGAGCGCGCCGGCGAGATGTATGCGCGCGCCAAAGTCGGCGGCTTCCTGCACCTCTCGATCGGCGAGGAGGCCACGATCGTCGGTGGTGCACGGGCGCTGCGCGCGGGCGACTACCTGATCTCGACCTACCGCTCGCACGGCCATGCGCTGGTGCGTGGCACGCCGCCCGGAAATGTGATGGCGGAGCTGTTCGGGCGCGTGGACGGCTGCTCCGGCGGGCGCGGCGGCTCGATGCACATGTTCGATCTGCGGCGGCGCTTCATGGGCGGCTATGGGATCGTCGGCGGCAATCTGCCGATCGCGGCGGGGATCGCGCTGGCGAGCGACTACCGCGGCGAGGACGACGTCACGCTGTGCACGTTCGGCGATGGCGCCTCCAACCAGGGCACCTTCGGCGAGACGCTCAACCTCGCCGCACTGTGGCGCCTGCCGGTGGTGTTCATGGTCACCAACAACCAGTTCGGGATGGGCACCGCGCTGGGGCGCCACTCCGCCGTCACCGACCTGCGGCGCAAGGGCGAGAGCCTCGGTGTGCCGGGAATGCGCTGCGACGGAATGGATGTGCTCGACACTCACGCCACCATCTCCGAGGCCGTACGCCAAGTGCGCGAGGAGCGCCGCCCGGTGCTCGTGGAGGCCGTCACCTATCGCTTCCGCGGCCATTCGATGGCCGACCCAGAGGAGTATCGATCCAAGGAGGAGGTCGCCCGCTGGCGCGAACGCGACCCGATCCCCGTGTTCGGCGACCTACTGGAACGCGAGGGCCTCCTCGATCCACCCGCGCGCTCGCAGGTCGACGCGCAGGCGCTCGCGCAGGTGGACGAGGCCGTCGCGTTCGCCGAGGCATCACCCTTCCCCGCCCCGGAGTCGCTATACGACGATGTGTACGTGCTGGGCAACCAGGTGCAGGGGTGGTATTCGGTGCGGACCTCCGAGCCCCCTGACGGCGACGGCGCTCCCGCGCAGGCAAGCGATCACGCCGGCGTGGATGAGATCCCGCAGCAGATCACAAGCGCCCTGCGGGCGGGAGAGGACGCCTGATGGCCACGATGCGCTACCGCGAGGCGCTGAACGCCGCGCTGCGCGAGGAGCTGCGCCGCGACGAGCGCGTGATCCTGATGGGCGAGGACATCGGCGTGTTCGGCGGCGCCTTCAAGGTCACCGACGGCCTCCTGGAGGAGTTTGGCGAGCGCCGCGTACGCGATACCCCGATCTCCGAGAACACGATCGTCGGCATGGGCGTCGGCGCCGCGATGGTCGGCCTGCGCCCCGTGGTGGAGCTGATGACGATCAACTTCGCGCTGCTGGCCTTCGACCAGATCGTCAATCACGCCGCCCACATCCACTACATGTTCGGCGGGCAGGCCCACGTGCCGCTCGTGGTGCGCATGCCCCAGGGCGCGGGCCATCAGCTGGGCCCCACCCACTCGCACTGCCTGGAGGCGTTCTTCATGCACGTCCCCGGGCTGCTGGTCGCGGTCCCCTCCACCCCCGCCGACGCCAAGGGTCTGCTGAAGACGGCGATTCGCGACGAGAACCCCGTGATCTTCATCGAGCACGAGTCGCTTTACGGCCAGCGCGGGGAGGTGCCTGAGGGCGAGGATCACGTGCAGGGCTTCGGCCAGGCCGCGGTGCGGCGCGAGGGCACGGACGTGACAATCGTGGGCATCTCGCGGATGGCGCTCACCGCGGAGCGCGCCGCGCAGACGCTCGCCGAGGAGCACGGCGTGCGGGCCGAGGTGATCGACCCCCGCACGCTGCGCCCGCTCGACCTCGACACCGTCCTGAGCTCCGTCGCCAAGACCAATCGCTGCGTGGTCGTCGAGGAGGGTTGGCCGCACGGAGGAGTCGGTGCCAACCTCAGCGCGCTGATCGCCGAGCAGGCCTTCGACGACCTCGACGCTCCCGTGCGCCGCGTCACCGGCGCGGATGTGCCGATGCCCTACTCCAAGCCGCTGGAGGAGATCGCCTTCCCACACGAGCCGCAGGTGGTGCACGCCGCGCTGGAGGTGCTGGGCCAGGCCCCTGCACAGGACGGCGGGGCGTTCGCCGCGAATGGCGAGGGCACTGCCCGAGGCACCGGTGCGCCAGCCGCGGGGCAGGCGGGAGCACGGTGAGGCGCCGGTGAGCGAGATCGTGATGCCCCGCCTGTCCGACACGATGGAGGAGGGCACGGTGCTGCGCTGGCTCAAGCGCGACGGCGAGCATGTCCGGCGCGGCGAGGAGCTGGTCGAGATCGAGACCGACAAGGCGGCGATGGTGTACGAGTCAGACCAGGAGGGCCTCCTTCAGATCGTGGCCCGGGAAGGCGACACGCTCGCCGTTGGCGCGACGATCGCGCATGTCGGAGAGACGACTCGCACCGCCGAGGCATTGAGCGCGGGGGCGCCCGCGGCGGGCGACACCGGTCCCCCGGCGGTGGACACCCCGATAGATCAGGAGCCAGCTGACATCCCCACAGACTTCGCTGTGCATGAGAGCAAAGACTCCAAGCCCCCAGCAGCAGACGCTCCTGTACATCAAGGTGCGGGCCGCGTGAAGGCATCCCCACTCGCCAGAAGGATCGCCACCGAGAGCGGCGTGGATCTGGGCAAGATTGCCGGCACCGGCCCCGGCGGGCGGATTGTCAAGGCCGATGTCGAGGCGACAAGTGCGCCGGCCCCAGCCGTCGAGCCGACCTCGCTCCTCGAGCGCGTAGCTACCGCCAAGGGCGACACCATCGTCGTGGAGCTGACACGCACCCAGCAAACGATCGCGCGGCGGATGGCTGAGTCGAAGGCGACGATTCCCGACTTCGCACTACAGGCAGAGATCGACATGGAGCAGTGCGTGGCGCTGCGCTCCGAACTCAAGCGCCTTTCCCCCGAGGAGGCCCCCACCTACAACGACATGGTCGTCAAGGCATGCGCACTGGCTCTGCACGAGCATCCTCGCGCCAACGGCAGCTACCGCGACGGCAAACTGCAGCTGCACTCGCGTGTCAACGTTGGGGTGGCCGTGGCGGTCGAATCCGACGATCCGCTAGAGGGAGCACTGGTCGTGCCGACCGTCTTCGATGCCGCTCTGAAGTCCCTCGGAGAGATCGCCCGCGAGACCCGCGCCCTCGCCGAGCGCGTGCGCACCGGCACAATCACCCCGCCGGAGCTCGGTGGCGGCACGTTCACGGTCTCCAACCTCGGCATGTACGGGATTCGCAGCTTCAGCGCGATCGTCAATCCCCCGCAGGCGGCAATCCTCTCGGTCGGCTCGTTGGCCCCGCGCGCCGTGGTGCTGGCCGGCGACGCAGACGGCGGCGACGGCGAGATCATCGCACGCCACACGATGGCAGTCACACTCGCCTGCGACCACCGCATCCTCTACGGCGCCGACGCCGCCCGCTTCCTCGCCCGCGTCAGAGAGTTGCTGGAGGAGCCGGCCGCACTGGCGTTGTGACGCCATTGCTGAGTACCTTCTTTGGGAGGGTCGCCACCGCCGCCCGATCATGCCGGCCCGAGGCCGACCGGCCCGGGAAAGGAGGTGGTGAAGATGAACAATCCAGTGTTGCTTATCTTGGCGATAACGCTCATGGTTGCGGTCATCCGTAGCCGGACTTAACGCCCCTCAGTTCCGGCGGGAGTCGGCCTCGATGCCCGCCGGAACGCCCTCTAAACATCAACGGGGCCCGGGCAAACCCGGACCCCGAAGGATGAACAACCCTATGAAGCTCATCTTGGCGTACAAATATGCTACCACCAGAGACGGCAAATGAATCAAGGTCGCCGCTCTCCCAACGACATCTGGATCTGCCACCTCGGCACGGTCCCCTACCGCGAGGCCCTCACCCTGCAGGTGGACATCGCAGCGCGCCGCCAGGCGAAGAAGCTGCCCGACACGCTGCTGCTGCTGGAGCACCCCCCCGTCTACACCCACGGACGTCGCTCCCGGCCTGACGAGCTGGCCCTCCGCAAGGACTTCTATCGCACGCAAGGCATCGAGGTCGTGCCCACCGACCGCGGCGGACGCGTCACTTACCACGGTCCCGGTCAGCTGGTCGGCTACCCGATCATGGGCGTCACCGATGTGGTCGCCCACCTGCGCACGATCGAGGAAGCGATCGTCACGGCGCTCGCCGAGGAAGGCATCGCTGCACACGCCCGCCCGCAGGACGGCCCCGACTACACCGGCGTGTGGGTGGAGGAGCGCAAGATCGCCTCACTCGGGGTGCACGTCTCACGCGGAGTCTCCACACACGGGTTCGCGGTCAACGTGGACAACGATCTGGAACCCTTCTCCTGGGTGGTCGCCTGCGGGCTGCCCGATGTCGAGATGACCTCGATCGCCGCCGAGCTGGGCTCAGTGGTCGACGAGCCCAGCGAGCTGGGTGGTGGGGCCTCGATCGAGCGCTTTCGCGCACGTATGGCGGCAGGTTTCTCCCGGACGTACGGGCGCCCGCACCGGCTGGTCACGACCGGGGAGCTAGCAATCGATGTTTCGCGGGCCGCAGAGCTCACACCAGCATGAGCGCCACCCGCTCGCGCGCCAACCCCGGAGGAATGGATGTGCTGGAGGTGCTCGGGCGGGCGGGCATCGAGTCCCGCCCGCTGCGCGAGCGCAAGCCTCCGTGGTTGAAGGTGCCGGCGCCCGGCGGGGAGCGCTACCGCGCGCTCACGCAGCTGATTCGCGACGAGCACCTGCATACCGTCTGCCAGGAGGCGGCCTGCCCCAACGTCGGGGAGTGCTGGGAGCGGGGCACCGCCACGTTCATGATCCTCGGCGACACCTGCACCCGGCGCTGCGGGTTCTGCAACGTCAAGACCGGTCGTCCCACATGGAACGACCCGCTGGAGCCCGCGCGCGTGGCGCGCTCGATCGCGCGCATGGGGCTGCGCCACGCCGTGGTCACCTCGGTGGACCGCGACGACCTGCCCGACAAGGGCGCCTCCGCATTCGTCGGGGTCATCCGCCAGGTGCGCCGCCAGGCGCCCGGCTGCCTGATCGAGGTGCTCACCCCCGACTTCCAAGGCCAGGAGATGCCGCTCGCCAAGGTAATCGCGGAGCGGCCCGACGTGTTCAACCACAACGTCGAGGTCGTCCCCCGCCTCTACCCGCTGGCGCGGCGCGGCTCCTCCTTCGCGCGCTCCTGCCGCGTGCTCGCGCTCGCCAAGCAGCTGGGGGGCGCCGCGGTCACGACCAAGTCGGGGCTGATGGTCGGCCTCGGCGAGACCCACGAGGAGCTCGTGGAGGCGTTTGCGGCGCTGCGCGAGCAGGGCGTGCAGGTACTCACGGTCGGGCAGTATCTGCGTCCCTCAGGGCGCCACCTCCCAGTCGTGCGCTACTGGCACCCCGATGAGTTCGCCGCGCTTGAGCGAGCCGCCTACGACCTCGGGTTCGAGCACGTCGCCGCCGGCCCACTGGTGCGCTCCTCCTATCACGCCGACCAGCACGTGGCGCAAGCGCAGGACGGGAAGGGCCCATTGGCAGCCGCGGAGCCGGCGTTGGTGGGAGCGACCCGCGGATAGTCTCCTGCAATCCCCACCGCCGCCGACACCCGCTCCCGGCCGTGACCCGCCTACTCATCCTGCTCGTGGCGACCTTGTTCGTCGTCGGCTTCGCCTTCCTCACGCTTCACACGATCGTGGAACAGAAAGGCATCTCGGCGGGCACGGCGATCTCCGTCTTGGTTGTGGTGCTGATGGGCGTCGGGATCTTCGGGGCCCTGCTCGATCGACGCCGCTGAGCCACTCCCCGTGCCGGACCACCGCTCGGCACACGCCCGCACCGCCGCAGACCTCGACACACAGCCGACCGAAGGTAGTACCGTGTAAGGGGCGATTGACTGGTCAGTCAACCAAGGAGGCGCGGCAGTGGATCTCGACGACACACCAGAGCAGGCAGCCCACCGTGCGCAGGTGCGCGCGTGGCTGGAACAGCACAAGCCCGAAGCCCCGGTATTGGCGGGCGAGGAGGCGCTGAAGGACGAGGAGGAGATCATCGCCGCGCGCCGCGCCTGGCAGGGCAAGCTGGCGGAGGGCGGCTTGGCGGGCGTGACGTGGCCGAAGGAGTACGGCGGCCAGGGTCTCGGCCCGATCGACCAGGTGATCTGCAACCAGGAGCTCGCCCGCGCGGGGGTCCCGGGAATCCTCGACGCGATCGGCGTGGGGATGCTCGGCCCGACGATCATCGCGCACGGCGCCGAGGAGCAGAAGGCCCGCTATCTCGGCCCGATGCTGCACGGCGACGAGGTGTGGTGCCAGCTGTTCTCCGAGCCCGCTGCCGGCAGCGACCTGGCGGCGGTGCAGACCCGCGCACGCCAGCAGGATGACGGCAGCTGGCGCCTGACCGGCCAGAAGGTGTGGACCACCAACGCCCAGTTCGCCTCCTACGGGCTGCTGCTCGCCCGCACCGACGCCGACGTGCCCAAGCACAAGGGCATGACGATGTTCATCGTGCCGATGGACGCCCCGGGCGTGACGGTGCGCGGCCTGCGCCAGATCTCCGGCGAGGCGGAGTTCAACGAGGTGTTCTTCGACGACGTCGCGATCGACGCCGACGCCGTCGTGGGGGGCGTGGGCAACGGCTGGGGCACGGCGCTCACCACGCTGATGTTCGAGCGCGTCACGATCGGGCTGGGCGGCGAGGGCCTCGGCTACAACTCCGCCCGCTTCGCCCGCGCGATCGCCGCCGACCCACACGCGCGACGCGACCCCGAGGTGCGCCGTCAGCTGGGCGAGGTCACAAGCGAACTGATGGCGGTGCGCTTCACCGGCTATCGCACGCTTACCGCACTGCAGCAGGGCCAGATTCCCGGCCCCGAGGCGGGCCTGGCGAAGGTGACGATCGTCAACGGCGCGATCAAGTCGGGCGACCTGATCGCCGATGTGCTCGGCCCCGACGCCCTGGCGCAGGACAGCGAGTGGGCATACATGATCTCGTTCCTCCCCGGCCTGAAGTCCGCCGGCGGCACCGAGGAGATCCTGCGCAACACGATCGGCGAGCGCGTGCTGGGCCTTCCCACCGAGCCACGGCTTGACAAGGGCATCCCGTTCTCGGAGCTGCGCGCGAAGGAGGCGGCACAGGCATGAATCTCGCACTCTCAGACGAGCAGGTGCTCCTGCGCGAGGCGGCCCGCGGGGCTCTCTCACGCTTCAAGACACTTCAGGAGGCGCGGGAGGCGCTCGACAGCGGCGGGGTGGGTGGGCTCTCAGATTTGTGGCCCACCGCTAAGGAGGCGGGCTGGCCGGGTCTGCTGATCGACGAGGCCCACGGCGGCGCCGGTTTGGACGTGTTCGACGCGATGCTGGTACTCGGCGAGTGCGGGCGCGCGCTCGCCGCGGTCCCGCTGCTCGGCCATCTGCCCGCCACG
Source organism: uncultured Solirubrobacterales bacterium (assembly GCA_963833205.1). Classification (GTDB taxonomy): domain Bacteria; phylum Actinomycetota; class Thermoleophilia; order Solirubrobacterales; family Solirubrobacteraceae; genus Palsa-744. The sequence continues at coordinate 536,776 of CAWHWZ010000006.1, forward strand.
GCGATCCTCAACGACGGTGCGGGCGAGCTCGCCAAGACGCCGCTGCTGGAGGAGTTGGCCAGCGGCGAGCGGCGAGCGGCCTACCTGGCGGCGCGCCCCCCGGATGACATCTCCGAGCGGTGGAGCGTCGACCCCGCGAGCGGGATGGAGCGCGCCTCCCTCCCGAGCGCCGCACGCGCCGGAGATGGAGAGGCCCGCGTGAGCGGGCCGATCGCGTTCGCCCCCGATGCCCCAGGCGCGGACGTGCTGGTTGGCGTCGCATCGCTCGACGGCGGCGTGGTCGGTTTCGCGGTGGAGTCCTCGGCGCCCGGCGTTTCCGTCGAGGCGGTGCGCCGCTACGACGCCACCCGAGCGCTCGGGCACGTCACGCTGCAGGACGCGCCCGCCACGATCCTCGACGCCCCCGAGGGCTCGCTCGCGGAGGCGTGGCACCTCGCGCAGGCACTGATCGCCGCCGAGTCGCTCGGCGCGGTGGAGAGCGCGCTCGACGTCTCCGTGGCCTACGCCAAGGAGCGCTTCACCTTCGGCCGCGCGATCGGCTCCTACCAGGCGGTCAAGCACTCGCTCACCGAGGTGCTGCGCCAACTGGAGAACGGCCGTTCGCTGCTCTACTACGCCGGCTGGTCACGCCACGGAGCGCCCGCCGAGTTCCCCCTGGCGGCCAACGCGGCGCGCTCGGTCGCCGGCCGCGCGCTCGATCACGCGGCCCGCACGATGATCTCGGTGCACGGCGGCATCGGCGCCACCTGGGAGCACGACGCCCCGCTGTATTTCCGTCGCGCCCAGCTCTCCCGGCGCCTGCTGGGAGGCACCGCGCTCGCCACCGATCGGGTGGCGGGTGAGTTGATCGCGCAGGGGTAGGCAGCAAGGCGAGCGGAGCTGACAGCGGCGCTCGACGCGGTGCCGGTGCCGGCATCGCGGCCGCTTGCGCAGCGAGCTGGCTGGTGCTCAGCGCCCGCGCCGCGCGTGGTGGGTACGGGCAAGCGTGGCGGTGGTGTAGGTCGCCATCACGGGCGCCCCGTAGGCGTTGTAGACGGCCTGCACCAGCGCCGGGCGCACGCCACAGTTGATGCAGAAGCCGTGCTGGGACCAGCCGATCGCGCGGGCCAGCACCCGATCGGCGTATTCCACGCCATAGGCGTCGTGCCCGTAGTAGTCGTACGCCGCCCACCACGCCGAGTCGTCGAGCGCGCTGCCGGCGCCGTCGGAGTACAGCAGCCATGTCGCCGCCATGATCGCGTCGTAGTCGTCGTAGATCGACGGATGGCGGGCGGTGCGATGGTCGTACGCCGCGGGGCGCACACCGAAGCGGTAGGCGCTCCTCACCAGATCCCACGTGCTCACCGGACCGTTGGTGACGTTGAACTGCATCGGCCCCCCACAGCAGCCGGCGAAGTTCAGGCCGCGGTAGGTGGAGGGGGCGGTGGAGAAGGCCGACTCCTGCATGTGGATCGAGGCGAGCAGCAGCCAGTTGACGCCGAACACGCGCTGCGCCTCCGCGTAGATCGGGTAGAAGCCGGCCTCCCACGCGGATGCGATGTGCGCTTCGAGTCCCGGCGAGCTCGCCGCCACGTCCACCCGTCCACCCGGAGGGCGCGCGACGACGGCCCTCACGGGCGCCACCGCTTGCGAGGAGCTGCCGGTGGGTCTCCCATGCGCGTCGGCGTACGGCCCTGCCGCCGTGCCACGCCCCGACCGTAGTGCCGCGTCCGTGGCCCCCGCGGCGGTGGGTGTGGCGGCGTCGAGGAGCACCGCCGGAGGATCGGGGGCGGTCGCGCTCGGAGAGGCGCCAAGCGCGCCGTCCAGGATCGCCGCGAGCGCGCCGGCGCCGAGCAGGCAGAGCGCCAGTGCCACCAGCCACGCCCTGCGTTCGGAGGGCGGAGTGGGTGTGTGAACCCCCTCGTACAAGAACCCGACGTTAGCGGCGCAACCTAAACGGAGCCTCACCGACTCCTCGCTCCAAGCTCCATCGGATTTGAAATGTCCCCGCGCGTGGCGAGCACAGGCAACTCGCCGGCCAAGGTGTACCTTGAGCATGATGCCCGAGCACACCGATCGGGGGCACACAGCCCAGCGGGCTGGGCCGGCTGGGTCGGCGGGAGATCCGCCCGTGGAGGGCGCCACGCCGATCGATTCGGGAGGGCCGCGCCGGGAGGGCGTGCTGTCTGTCGAGCGCCATCGCAAAGCGGACGGGCGGTTGCTGATCCTCTACAGGTGGACGGGCGAGGATGGGTGAGCTGCGCTTCGAGGAGCTGCGCGGCGAGTGGGTGGATTACGCAATCCACCGCCAGGAGCGCACGTTTCTGCCCAGCGAGGAGCACTGCCCGCTCTGTCCCACGCGCCCGGGAGCGCCGCCCACCGAGATCCCCTTCCCGGCGTTTGAGATCGCGGTCTTCGAGAACCGCTTCCCCGCGTTTGAGTCCCCACGAGGAGCGGCGGAGGTGGTCGTCTACACCGACCGCCACCACGACTCTTTCGCGACGCTCCCGCCAGAGCGCGCGCGGGCGCTGATGTGGGTGTGGCGGACACGCTATGAGGAGCTGGGGGCACGGGAGGACGTGGAGTACGTCCTGATCTTCGAGAATCGCGGCGTGGAGGTTGGGGTGACCCTGCATCACCCCCACGGGCAGATCTACGCCTATCCCTTTCTGCCCCCCGTGGCCGCCGCGGAGCGCGCCGCCGACGCACGTTTGGGGGGCTGCGCCCCGTGTGCGCTGCTACAGCGAGAGCTCGATGATGAACGCCGGATCGTGCACCAGAACGAGCACGTGGTGGTCTACGTGCCTCACGCCGCGCGCTGGTCCTACGAAGCGCACGTGGTGCTGCGCGCGCACCGGCCCACGCTGGTGCATTGCAACTCCGCGGAGCTCGCCGCGCTCGCCGCCGCGCTGCAGGCGCTCACCCGCGGTTACGACGCGCTGTTCGAGCGGCCTTTTCCGTACGTGATGGCCGTCCACCAAGCGCCGGCTGGATCCGGAGCTGGGCTGGAGGGGCATCTGCATGTCGAGTTCTACCCGCCGCTGCGCACGGCGCACAGGCTGAAGTACCTCGCCGGCTCCGAGCAGGGCGGGGGGGTGTTCATCGCCGACACGCTCCCAGAGGAGTCCGCGGCGGCCCTGCGCGAGGCGATCGACCGTGCCAGCACCTGAGGCGCGCGCGTTTGCCCCGGGCCGCGTCAACCTGATTGGCGAGCACACCGACTACAACCGTGGCCTCGCCCTGCCGTTCGCGGTCGCCGAGGGCGTCACGGTACGGGCGCGGGCGCTCGCTGGACAGCGCATCTTGGCGCGAGCGCTCGACCTGGGCGAGCACGACGAGTTCACGCTTCCCAACCCCGAGCACTGCGAGGGCTGGCGCGCGTTCGTGCGCGGGATCGCCGCCGAGCTGGGGCGCGGGGGGATGCCGATCTCCGGAGCGGAGCTCGAAATCACAGGCAATGTGCCGCGGGGGGCGGGGCTCTCCTCCTCGGCGGCGCTGGAGGTCTCGCTGTGTTTGGCCCTGCTCAGCCTCGTCGGCGCCGAGTTCGACCACCGCGAGTTGGCGCGGCTGTGCTCGCGCGTGGAGAGCGAGTGGCTGGGAGCCCACACCGGCCTACTGGATCAGCTCGCCTCGCTCTATGGCGAGGCCGATACGGCGCTGCGCATCGACTTCGCCGATCTCACCATCCAGCGGGTGCCGCTCGTGCTCGCCGATGGCTGGCGGCTGGTGACGCTCGACTCCGGCGACTTTCGCGCACTGGCGGAATCCGGCTACAACGAGCGGCGCGCCGAGTGCGCACGGGCGTGCGAGCTGCTGGGGGTCGGGTCGCTGCGAGACGCGCGGGAGGACTCCCCTGAGCAGTTGCCGCCGGTGCTCGCGCGCCGCGTGAGACACGTGCTTGACGAAAACACTCGCGTGCTCGAGACGGTGGCCGCCCTGCGCAGCGGAGCATTCGAGCGGGTGGGCTGCCTGCTCGACGCCTCCCACGCCAGCCTGCGCGACCTCTACGAGTGCTCGACCCCGGCTGTCGAGACAGCCGTGGGCGCGCTGAAGGAGGCCGGGGCGCTCGGTGCACGCCTGGTTGGCGGCGGCTTCGGCGGGCATGTGCTGGGGCTCCTTCCCCCCGGGGCCCAGCCACCGGCAGATGCGCGCGAGGTGCGCCCCTCGCGCGGAGCCCACCTGCTCCCTTCAAATCCATCCCGCTAGGGTCGCGTCTCTATCGGGAGAGGCTCTCAGGCGACGGCCAGCGTCGCCTGCTTCTGCGCCAGCGCCTCGATCAGCTCCTCGAAGGAGTCCGCAAACTTCTGCACTCCCTCGCGCTCCAGCGTGTCGGTGAGATCGTCGTAGTCCACGCCGGCGCCTGCCAACTCGTCGAGCAGTTTGCGCGCCTCCCCAACCTCCGCCTGCAGGCGGGCCTGGGGAAGGCCGTGATCCTGGTAGGCGCGGATCGTCTCCTCGGGCATCGTGTTCACGGTGTCGGGGCCCACCAGCTCCTCCACGTACAGCGTGTCGGGGTAGTCGGGGTTCTTGGTCGAGGTCGACGCCCACAGCACCCGCTGCGGGGTGGCGCCCTTACCTGCGAGGAACTCCCAGCGCGGGCCGCGGAAGACCGAGCGGTAGTGCTGGTAGGCAAGCTTCGCGTTGGCCACCGCCAGGCGGCCCTTGAGCTGGTCGGTGGCCCCGTCGCGTCCCGCCGAGCGCAACTCCCCCAGGCGCCGGTCGGCCTCCGTGTCGATCCTCGAGACGAAGAAGCTCGCCACCGACGCGACCTTGCGCGGATCCCCGCCCCCCGCGATCAGACGCTCCAGGCCGCGCATGTAGGACTCCGCCACCTCCGCGTAGCGGCGCAGCGAGAAGATCAGCGTCACGTTGATGGAGTGGCCCTGAGCGATCACGTCCTCGATCGCCGCCAGCCCCGGCTTGGTCGCCGGGATCTTCACCATCAGGTTCGGCCGATCCACCGTCTCGTGCAGGCTGATGGCCTCGTTGAAGGTGGCCAGCGTGTCGTAGGCAAGATCGGGCGCCACCTCCAGCGACACATACCCGTCGCGTCCCGACCCCCCATCCCAGATGGGGCGGAAGAGATCGCATGCATCCTTAATGTCGCGCTCGGCCAGCCGCCAGAAGCTGGCGCGCGCGTCCAAACCCTCCTCGGCCAGCTCGCGCAGCTGCTCGTCGTATGCGTCTCCCGCGCTCATCGCCTTCTGGAAGATCGTCGGGTTGGAGGTCGCCCCCACCACGGCGTCGGCGTCGAGCAGCTCCTGCAGGTGCCCGCCTCGGATCGACTCGCGCGAGAGGAAATCCACCCACACGCTCTGCCCCAACGCGGAGAGGCGATGTAGGGGAGAGGTGGTGTTTGCCATCAGGCCTCCTTCAGCAGGACACGGGCTCGCTCAGCGATGTTATCGGCCGTGAAGCCCAACTCCGCCAGCACGCGCGGGCCGGGCGCGGAGGCGCCGAAGCGGTCGATGCCGAGCACGTCTCCCCCCATGCCCACCCACTTCCACCAACTCATGCTCGCCCCCGGCTCGACCGCCAGGCGGGCGCTGAGCGCCGGCGGGAGCACGCTCGCGCGGTACTCCGCGGACTGGGCTTCGAACAGCTCCATGCACGGCATCGACACCACCCGCGCCGCGGTTCCCCGGGACTCCAGCACGCGGGCGGCCTCCAGCGTGAGCGCCACCTCGGCGCCCGTGGAAATGAGGATTACCTCCGGGCTGGGTGAGGAATCCCACAACACATATCCTCCGCGCTCCAGCTCGCTGGCCGGGGCGAGCTGCCCGTCCTCACGATCCAGCACCGGGATCCCCTGCCGAGACAGCAGCAGCGCCACCGGGCCGTCCTCGCGCTCCAGCGCCACCCGCCATGCCTGCACGGTCTCGTTGGCGTCGGCGGGGCGAATCACCCACAGGTGCGGGATCGCCCGCAGCGCCGCGTAGTGCTCGACCGGCTGATGGGTGGGGCCGTCCTCGCCCAGTCCCACCGAATCGTGCGTCCACACCCACACCACCGGCAACGCCATCAGGGCGGAGAGGCGCACCGGCGCCCGCATGTAGTCGGAGAAGATCAGGAACGTGGAGCCGTACGGCTTGACAATTCCCCCGTGCGCCGCCGCACCGTTGACGATTGCCCCCATCGCGTGCTCGCGAATCCCAAACGGCACGTTGCGCCCGGTGTGCACCCTGGAGAATTGACCAGCGCCGGGAAACACCGTCTTGGTCGACTCCACCAGATCGGCCGCCCCCCCCAGCATGGTGGGGGCGTGGGCGGAGAAGGCCGCCATCGTCTTCTGACCCGCCACGCGCGTCGCCAGCTTCTCGCCGGGCGCAAAGCTCGGCAGCGCCTCGCGCCAGCCATCCGCCAGACGGCCATCCCAGGCACGCTCCCAGTCCTCGGCCAGTGCCGGGTGCGCCGCGCGCCAGGAGTCCATCCGCGCCTGCCAAGCGCGCTCAGCCTGCGCACCGGCGTCCGTGAGGCTCATGTGCCGGTACACCCGCTCATCCACCCAGAAGTGGCGCTCGGGGTCGAAGCCCATCGCGAGCTTCGTCGCGCGCACCTCATCCTCCCCCAGCGGCGCGCCGTGCGCGGCGGCGGTATCGACGGCGTGGGGGGCGGGGTGGGCGATGTGCGAGCGCACCGCGATGAACGACGGACGCTCGGTTTCCGCTCGTGCGCCGGCAAGCGCGGCCGCGAGAGCTTCGACGTCCTCGGAGTCGCCAACCCGCTGCACGTGCCACCCGTCGGCAGCCAGACGCGCGATGTGGTTCTCGCCGTCGAAGGAGATCGAGGTGCTCCCGTCGATCGTGATGCGGTTGTCGTCGTAGCACACCGTCAGCCTGCCCAGCCCGAAGTGCCCGGCGATCGAGGCGGCCTCCTGGCTGACGCCCTCCATCATGTCGCCGTCGGAGCAGATCGCATAGGTGTGGTGGTCCACCACCGCTTCGCCGGGGCGGTTGTAGCGCTCGGCCAGGAAGCGCTCCGACATCGCCATCCCCACCGCGTTGGCGAAGCCCTGCCCGAGCGGCCCCGTGGTGACCTCCACCCCCGGGGTGTGCCCGCGCTCGGGGTGCCCGGGTGTGCGCGAGCCCCATTGGCGAAACTGCTTGAGATCCTCCAGCGAGAGCTCGTAGCCGCTGAGGTGCAACAGCGAGTACAGCAGCACGCACGCGTGCCCGGCGCTCAGCACGAAGCGGTCGCGATCCTGCCACTGTGGGTTGCGGGGGTTGACCCGCAACGCTCCCTTGAACAGCGCATACCCAAGCGGCGCCAGCGCCATCGCCGTGCCCGGGTGCCCGGCGCCCGCCTGTTGCACCGCGTCCATCGCCAGAGCGCGGATCGTGTCGATCGCAAGACGCCGCGTTTCGGGCTCCCCGCCGTCGCCGATCTCCGGGCCATTCACCCGCCGGCCAACCGGCTCATGCCTCACCGCCATTGCGCCCGATCCTAGCGGGCGCACGCGTCCTCGGGCTAGCGACCGCTCGGGCGTCGGCGTCTCGGTGGCAGCGCCGCGATCGAATGCGACCGGCCGCGAGCGCAACCCGTCGGCGGATGCACGCTCACCAGCCAATGCAGATCGTGACGGCAGTGCGAGCGCCGGTATGGCCAGCGGGCGTGCAGCGCCCGGAGCATCCTCCGCTCCTCACACACGAACACTTTCATGACATTCCAACCTCCCTACCCCTCGCAATTGGCCTACGCGGCCGAAATCGACCTTCAATTTGGTCCAAAATGTACCAGCTAATAGTACAGGGCCTACAGAAATAGGGGTCCAAATGAGAGCGGTAACAGTCCCCCACAAAGTCCCGGCGCCTGCCCCGCCGGATCTACCCGATGCAGGGATTCCCTTTGATTTCCCTTGCTGTGCCTGCACTTCCCACCCTCAGCCGATCCCCGAACACCGCTCCAAGGAGCGTCCCTGAACCCTTCCTGCCATACACATATAAATCATGTTTTACGCATCCTGTCAACGTCTGACGAGCATACCGCGCAATGTCTACCTATTGGTCAAACCCATTGGCACGCGTGCTTCGGTCCACTAAGGTGGGACGTGTGGCTGACGGACCGAGGAAGAGCGGGGGCGGTGGCCGGAGAGTGGATCGGGCCCAGGTGCGGGGGGCTGGCGACCGCGGGGGCCCAAACAAATCACGATCGAAGCGCCCGAATGGCCGCGAGGGCACGAACAGCCGTAGGGGTACCGATGGCGCCCAAGCAGGGCCCCCACGCAGAAGCACCGCCATCCAGAAGGGGCTACCACGCGGTCCACAGGCGCTCCCGCGTGAGCGAGTAGCCGCACACCAGCGCGAGCGCCTGGTGGAAGCGATGGTGCAGGCCGTGAACGAGCGTGGCGTGCTCGCCACCACAATCTCCGACCTCGTCGCCCGCGCTGGCATCTCGCGGCGGACCTTCTACGAGCATTTCGAGAACAAGGAGGACTGCCTGCTGGCAACCTACGACACAGTCGTCGAGAACGAGGTCCGGCGGCTGCTCGGACTCGTCGGCCCCGACGTAGAGTGGCTGGCACAGCTGGAGGGAATCATCCGTGCGCTGTTCGATGCGATCGCCGAACGACCCGACGCGGCCCGCCTGATCTGCGTGGAGATGGGCGCCTCCGGCGCCAGCGGGGTACAGCGCTGGGCGGACGGGGCAGCCCGCCTCGAACGTTTCATCAGCGCCGGCTTTGAGCGCGCCCCGGGGACGGGGACGGTCCCCGATCCGGTGGCCCGCGCGGTCGTCGGGGCGCTGCGCAAGATCATCTACACGCGCGTGCGCGAAGAGCGCTCCAACAAGTCGCTGAAGGCCGAGCTCGCGCGCATCGTCCCCGAGCTGATGGAGTGGATCGGCTGCTACTACCCCACCCCGGCCTCGATCCCCCGCCGGCCCCGCCCGCTCAAGCCGCGCTGGCGCGAGGGGGGCCGGGCACCGGGCACGCTCTCACCCCCGGCGCCCTGGGGCGTGCGAGGGCTGCCGCGCGGCGAGCACAATCTCCCCCGCGGCTTCGTGGAGTTCAACCAGCGGGAGCGGATCTTCGACGCGATCGCCAGGCTCACAGCAAAGGATGGATACCAGGCGCTGAGCCTGGAGGACATCGCCGCGGCGGCGGCAGTGTCGCTGCAAACGTTCTACAGCCACTTCGAGAACAAGGAGGAAGCGTTCCTCGCCACCTTCGAGGTGGGCCACACCCGGGCGAAAGCCGCGGTCAACCGGGCGTTGCGCCACCAGCGAGACTGGGTCGGAGGCGTGCGCGCGGGAGCGCTGGCACTGCTGGAGTTCCTGGCCTCAGAGCCGGCGCTGGCGCGCCTGTCGTGTGTGGACATCATGATCGCCTACCCGCACGTCGCCGGCCGGGTGGCCGAGGCCAACGCGGCCTACGCCGAGCTGCTCGACATGGACCTCGGCGAGGGCGCCCCCTCCCAATCCTCCACCCCAATCGTGGGTGAGGCGATCGTCGGAGGGGTGTTCGAGTTGCTCCATGACTACATCTTGAGGGGCCACACGCGCAGGCTTCCGGAGCTCGCCGACCACGTCAGCTACATCGCGCTGGCCCCGTTCATCGGTCGCGAGGCCGCCGCCGAGGCACTCGCGTAGCACTGAGGACGTTGAACCTCAGCGGTTCTGCCGGCAACCTGCTGGGAACTCACCCCGGCCCCGATTGGAAACATTGGTGGCAAAGCCTTGACCAGCGTTAGTTCGACACCGTAGCCTTACTCCAGCTACAAGAGGTCGTAGCCTCACCCACGCCTTCAACGGCAGGGAGGAAGGAAGAGATGGGGGACAGCGTGGCAATCGGGCAGGCTGGCGCGACTGAACGCATCATCGACTCCAACCGTGCCGTGCGGCTACAGCTGCCGATCGACGATCGCGTCGACTTCGACGACGCGCGGCGGGGCTTCGTCGCGGCGCTGTCGCCCGCGCTCGTAAGTGGCACAGGCGGGCGCGTGGTATGGGACATGGAGTCCTACGCATTCCTTGAGGGAGAGTGCCCCGATACCGTCAACCCAAGCCTCTGGCGTCAGTCGCAGCTGAATGCGATTCACGGCCTATTCGAGGTCGTACCGGGGATCTACCAGGTGCGCGGCCTGGACCTCTCCAACATGACGATCGTGGAGGGGCAAGAGGGGGTGCTGGTGATCGACCCGTTGATCTGCGCCGAGACCGCGGCGGCGGCGTTGGCGCTGTATCGCGAGCACCGTGGCGAGCGGCCGGTGACGGGCCTGTTGTATACCCACAGCCACGTCGACCATTTCGGCGGAGCGCTGGGTGTGGTCGATGCCGACGACGTCGCCGCGGGACGCATTCCGGTGCTGGCGCCGGAGGGCTTTTTGGAGCACGCGATCAGCGAGAACGTGTACGCCGGCACGGCGATGGGGCGACGCGCGGATTACATGTTCGGCACCGCGCTGCAGCGCGGCCCGCACGGGCACATCGGCACCGGGTTGGGTATGACCGTCTCCACCGGCACCATCGGGATCGTCCCCCCCACGCACGAGATCACCAGCACCAGCCAGGAGGAGACGGTCGATGGAATCACGATGATCTTCCAGATGACTCCCGGCAGTGAGGCGCCGGCGGAGATGAACTTCCTGTTCCCCGACCACCGCGCGCTGTGCATCGCCGAGAACGCCACCCACAACCTCCACAACATCATCACCCCGCGCGGCGCGCTCGTGCGCGACGCGCGTATCTGGTCGCGCTACCTCAACGAGGCGATCGACCTCTTCGGCGATCGCGCCGATGCGCTATTCGCCGGGCATCAGTGGCCACGCTGGGGTGCAGAGCGGATCGTCGAGATGCTGGCCAAGCAGCGCGACCTGTACGGCTACCTGCACGACCAAACGCTGCGTCTGCTCAACAAGGGATACGTCGGTAGCGAGATCGCCGAGTTACTGGAGCTGCCGGCGGCGCTCGCGCGGGAGTGGCACTGTCGCGAGTATTACGGCACGGTCAGCCACAACGTGAAGGGGATCTACCAGCGCTATATGGGCTGGTTCGACGGCAACCCCGCCCACCTCTGGTCGCACCCACCCGAGCAGGCCGCCACGCGCTACGTGCGCGCGATGGGCGGCGCCGAGGCAGTACTGCTGGAGGGCCGCCGCGCGTTTGCGGAGGGCGACTACCGCTGGGTGGTTGAGCTGATGTCACACGCGGTGTTCGCCGACCCGTCCAACGCCCTTGCCCGCGAACTGGAGGCGCAGGCGCTGGAGCAGCTCGCTTATGGCGCCGAGAGCGCACCGTGGCGCAACTTCTTCCTGATGGGCGCCACCGAGCTGCGCGAGGGCGTCCGCGAGGGCGTCCACACGCCCTCCAGGGAGATGGTGGCGCTGCTCTCGACCGAGCAGCTATTCGATGTGCTGGCGATCCGGGTCGACGGCCCCCGCGCGGGTGAGCTTCAGTTGAGCTTCAACTGGGTATTCACCGACACCGGCGAGCGCCATCTGCTGAGGCTCAGCAACGGCGTGCTGATTCACTCAAACGACCGACAGGATCCACGGGCGGATGCCACCGTGGTGGTGGAGCGCGCGGCTTTGAACGAGTTGTTCGCGGGCATCACCCCGGTGACGGAGCTGCTCGGAGCGGGCCGCCTGCGCGTGGAGGGCGACGCCGGCAAGCTCGGGGAGCTGCTCGCCCTGCTGGACGAGCCCGACCCCATGTTTGCGATCGTCACGCCGTAGGACTCACGTCGACGCCTGGCAGCAGACCGGGCGCCCTGAAATTCACATTGTCGGCCCACGCGCCCGCCGCGCGAACAGACCCCGATCCCCTACTCAAGAATCTGTTCGAGCTCTCCCGGCAGAGCCATCGGATCGAACGGCTTGGCGATCACGCCAGCCGCGCCGAGTGAGCAGAGACGCTCTCGGTCGGCCGCCGTGGACTTGGCGGTGAGGAAAATCACTGGCACCTCCGCCCCAAGCGCCCCGTCTCGCAGATGCCGCAAAGTGGCCGGCCCATCGAGACCCGGCATCATCACATCCAGCAGCACGGCGTCAAAAGGGCCCTCGCTGTGCGCCGCTGCCACCGCCTCCTCACCCGAGGCGGCAGACACGACCGTCCACCCCCCGACGCGTTCGAGGCTCAGCTGAGCGATGGCGCGGATCGCGTCCTCATCCTCGACGAGCAGCGCCCGCCGGCTCATCCTTGGAACACCGTTGGGGAAACGCCGCTCAAGGTACCACGCGCCCATCTGGATGCGTGAGCGCGGAGCGCGCCGGACTCAGCTCGCGGGATCGACAGCTTGCACGATGAAGCCCTCACGTCGCGCGGCGCTGGCAAGCCGCTCGTCGAGGGTCACGATGTTCAGCGAGGCAGGCAGTCCCTCCGAGGCGATGACGGCGGCGGCAAGCTGCAGCGAGTCGGCGCCGCGAAGCGGGTGTACTCGCAGGAGCCGGCGTGCGGTGCCTCGCAGGGCCGCGGTCGGCTGCACCTCGTTCCAGCTCTCAGCGAGATGGTCCAGGCGCTCAAGCGCGGTCGTGATCGCGCCGTCTGTCAACGCTCCTTCCCGCTCCAGCCTGGACAGGGCCGACGCGCACTCCACTTCAGTTGCCCACCATACGCACATAACCGGGTCCTGCGCGGCGCTCGCCAGCAACCCCTCCGTGCTAGCCTCGGCGACAATCAGCGGCACGATCGCTGAGCTGTCCCAGAACCTCAACGGCCTTCGCGCCTCTCCTCGATCAGTGCGGCAACAGCGCTTGCCCCACTCCGCCGGTTCGGCGGGCTGGTACTCAGCAACTCCGTCACAGGTGGCTTGCGAGCCGCCCGAACCGCTCCGACACGTTCCAGCCGCGCGATCCTTCCCTCCGCGTCAGGAGAAGCACTAATCGCAGACTCCAACCGAGCGACCGGCGTACCGCGGTCCACGATCAGCACTGACTCGCCGGTTCGCACCTGATCGATCAGCGCACTGAGCCCGTTCTTTGCTTCGGTAATCGTCGCAACCACCATCGAGGCTAGAATAGCGCGATTGCCCTAGCCACTCAAGCCCTCAATGAGCAGTGGTTGTACTGCGCGCAAACCCCAACCGCCTCGGCCGTGGGTACCGCCGCTTTGGGTACCAAACTAGCCTTGTGGCCTGCCGTTCAGCCATTTTTACGGCAAGCGGAGGACGGTCCAGGTTGTTCCCGCCGCCTCCTTGACCGACGTGGTGCGGGGTCGGTCAGTCGGTGTTGGCGATCGCCCAGCAGAACCCGGCGAGTTCGCGTGCGACTGCGACAGCGACAGCGACGATCGTGCGGCGCTTGCCGCGCTCTGAGTCGAGCCGGCGCCAAGTGCGGTGCAGTCGCTGCTGGGCCTTCCAGGAAAGCGCGATCACGTGCTGGGGTTGTCCCTCTTGGCGGCGGCTTAGTGTGAGGCCCTTCGCTGGTGCGCGGCGGTAGTGCCAGTCGGCCTCGACGAGCAGCCGCCGGGCGTGTCGGGACCCGGACTTCGTGATCGCCCCTTGGCGGCGTGTCCGCCAGCTTGAGTTCTCGCTGGGGACGACGCCGAGGAAGCTCATCAGCTGTCCGGCGCGTTGGAAGCGGTGGCGGGCGCGCATCAGATCACCGCGGACGTCCTCACGTGCCCTGACGAGGTCACGCAGCGCCTCCTCCTCGGTGCCGGGAACCCTGACCGGGTGCAGACCACCGACCATCAACAGCCGCACGAGTCGCTCCGCGTCACGCCGGTCGGTCTTCACCCTGTCCTGCGCGGGACGCTCGATCTTTCCCGCGCCGCGACCACACACTCGATGCCCGCGTCCCCGAGCGCCCGCGCGAGCGTGAACCCCGTCGGCCCGGCCTCATACGCCACACGTGTCGGCCCTGGCAAGGAAGCGCAAAACTCCACCACCTCCCCGGTGCGACCCGACAGCCACCGCGCCCGCGGCTCGCTCGACTCCCGGTCCACCGTCACCGCGACCGTCTTCGCCGCATGCACATCCAGCCCAGCCCAACCGCGAACCTGTACCACGGTCGGCACCTCCATGAATATTTGATATTAACCGCTGAACGTCGTCTTGAGTATAGCGATATAGCTCGGCTGGTTGGTCGCGGAGTCCCACCGCGCTTCGGCAGTGATTGACAACCAGGTTTCCACCGGCTGCGCATCTTGGTCATTGGCCGGGGCATCGGTTTCAACAAGCACAGTTGCGTCTACACAAATCTCAAAGGCAATTTCTCCATTTGAGAGCATGCGTGCGTCCCGCGTCTCGACATCACTCATGTCGTTTACCGAGCTAATCCATGCTTCTCTCGCCCAGGGCGTCGCTATCTCGTGTATGTCGGAAGAAAGCAGTCGCCCAACAAGCTTCTCGCCGATCGCATGCTCGAATTCAGTGCGTCTCTCTCTATCGAAGCTCTGCCAGAAGCCGTCGATTTGGCGCAGCGGCGGGACGATGTGTTCCTCAACGAGCCCCTTAAGGCTGCGGATCAGCTCGACATGCACGGCCGGGCGTACCCGTGAAACCTCTGCCGCCAAATCAGTATGCAGTTTGCCGTCAGAATCAGCAAAATCGCCATCGCTTGAGACGAGAACGATATGCGAGTGGCGATTGAGCTGGGCCTTCAGCGTCTCCCAGATGAGGATATCCTGATAGCCCCTGCCGTCTCCGCGAGCCGGCGCGCGAGAACTGTGTAGGCGCGCAAGAACCTCGCTGTGCTCAACCCCTGGCATGGGTAGCAGCTCCCATTCGGGTGAACTCGTAGTCAGATCGCGCAGCCGATTCTCATAATCACTAACGATCATACTTACATCAAAACTAACCTCGACATCAACAAGCAATCTACGCAGCTCGTCTGTGAGCTTGGCCGCACGAGGTACACTGTCCTCAAGCTCGCGGTGAAGCTTGCGGGTTGCCTCCCGCACGACGACCTCTGGTAGACCAATCCGGATTCCCGCCTCGCCTCCATCCGCCAGAAGTGTCCTAAAGGCGTTCCCGTCCATGCGGAAATCGGCGATCAATACGTTTGCATCGAGAATGACGAGCATTGCTTCATTCTCGCATCGCAAAGGACTTCGCGCGCGCTAATCGCAATGTCGCGGCCTCGAATCGCGCCACGGCAAGCTGCTATTGGGCTCGACCTAGCCAGTCAGCAAGGCTCCGATGTGCTGGCGGATATAGAGCCAGCGCTTGCCAACCTTGACACTCGGGAGGATAACGCGGCGTGCCCAATCTTCGCCGGTCGAGACGGGCGCGTGCAGGAGCACGGCGACCTCTCGCGCCGTCATCACGCTGAAGGCTTGTATCTCAGCGACTCACCCGCTGCGCCCGTTTCCGCAATGAGACTCCCGGCAGCCTCAAGCGGGGTTCGACTCTCGTCATGCCGGAGAACGACAACGGTGTAATCCTCAGTAGCCACGACGATCCGATCAAGCGCGAGCGGCACTTCACCCGCGCGTGAGAGATCGCAGCGCAACCGGGCAAGTCGCAGGGGCGGCCAAATAGGGTCCCGAGCTCTCAGCTCAAACCCAGACACGGCCTGCCCTTCCATCTGCTCCAGAAAGCCCCCGTCCCGATCTACCGAAACTACTACCAGAACCGGCCGGACGCCTTCACAGAGCAGTTTCATGCCAGTAGGGTAGGCGGCGAGGTCAGCACACATGGCAAATCGCGCAGATTATGATGCATAGGCATAATGCGCGAATCATGCTATAATGAGCAGAAGTAGGTAGCAATCATGCCAGCCATCGGATCACAGCCCAAGCTGCTCTCCGCCACTCAGGCGGCCGACCTGCTGAACGTAAGTCGGCGCACCATCCTGAACTGGATCGAAGCCGACAAGGTGCCCTACGTGAAGCTCCCCGGGGGCGACTACCGCATCCCCCTCTCCGGGCTGCTCTCCTCCCTGTCGGGGACCTACCGGCTCGACGAGGAGATCCGTGCGCTGGACGAGCGCAACGCCGGGCTCACCGACGAGGACATCCAGGCCGCGATCGGCGAGTAGTCGCCCGTAGAGTGCCGCACGTGCGGCCCGTCGTTCTCGACACCAGCGTGATCCTCCCCGCGACGCTCTCGCCGCGTGGCTACCGCCGCCGGTTCTGGGTGCTGCTCGCATTCGGCGCCCTCGGCGCACGACGCAATCTCGCACGCCTGGAGGCCGACGCTTTGCGCAGGGAGGGTGGTGTAGCGGACAGCGAGAGCGGCGGCTTGCCAGTCGATGCGCTGGCGGCGCAAGCCGACGCGCGTTATCGCCGGCTCAGCGAACTGCTGCCACCAGGCTGCCCCGACGACTGGCGGCTCGTCGGCTCCAAGCCGCTGCTCGAAGAGTACGTGCGCAAGCTGCGCGAGGCCGGACCAAAGCTCGACCAGGCCCTTCGGCCGAACGGTATTGAGGTCGTGCACCGGCAGATCGAGAGCGTCTGCGCGGACATGACCGAGGACTTCGACCCCACGAAGATCCCACGCTATACGACCGACCGCGACGATGACCTGGTCGTGCACACCGCGCTCCTCGCCGACGCCACTTGGCTCGTCGCGGACGACCGCAAGCACATCTCCACCGACCCGCACGGCCTCACCGAATACGAGCTGCCCGGCGGCGAGCGCCGGGTGTCGGCCATCACCTTCAGCCGCTTCCTGGAGCACCTGACCGACATCGACCTCGACCACGTCGACCCGGGTCTGCTCGCTGTTGCGTTCGGCCCACTCGCATAGCCCGGTGGTTCAGCTGACCCAGTGGCGGTACGCCTCGATCCACTGCGCGCCCTCGGGCGGCGGGGTCGGTAGAGGCAATTCGAGGAGCGGGATGGTCTGTCGCAGCTTCTCGCGCGAGCAGATCGTCCGAAACCCGAAACCCGCAAAGTAGCAGGCACTTTAGGAAATGGGCCGTGCAGGAATCGAACCTGCAACCTTGGGCTTAAGAGGCCCCTGCTCTGCCGGTTGAGCTAACGGCCCGCGAGGAGGCCCATTGCTCAGGCCGTCCATGAGGAGATCGCATTTTAGCCCAGGTCATCCGCCGCGCGGCTTCTGGCCGGGGGATACCCTCAGAACACCACCGTGCGTCCGCCGTCGGCGATCACGCGATCGTCCAGGTGCAGCGCCACGGCACGGGCCAGCACCATCCGCTCGATGTCGCGGCCCACGCGTTCCAGGTCGGCGATGCTCTGGCGGTGATCGACGCGCTCCACGCCCTGTTCGATGATCGGCCCGGCGTCGAGCGCCTCGACGACGTAGTGGGCGGTGGCGCCGATCAGCTTGACGCCGTGCTCGCGCGCGCGGCGGTATGGCTCCGCGCCGGGGAAGGCGGGCAGGAAGGAGTGGTGGATGTTGATCACAGGCGCGCCCAGGCGTTCCAGGAAGTCGCCGCTGAGAATCTGCATGTAGCGGGCCAGTACCACGAGGTCGGCGCTGCCCGCCAGCAGCTCCAGCAGACGCTCCTCCGCGCGCGCCTTGGCGCCGCGCTCGACCGGCACGTGGTGGAAAGGCACCCCGGCTCCGCGCGCCTGCCCCTCCAGGTCGGGGTGGTTGGACACCACCGCCACCACCTCCGCGTCCAGCTCGCCGCGCCGCCAACGCCACAACAGGTCCACCAGGCAGTGGTCGCGGCGGGAGACGAGGATCGCCATGCGCCGGTGCTGGCCCCAGAAGCGCAGCTCCCACTCCATCTGAAAGCGCGCCGCCACCTCCGCGGCGAAGCGCTCTCGTAGGCGCGCTTGCACCTCGGTGGAGTCGAGCAGATCCTCGAGGAAAAACTCGGTGCGCAGAAAGAACCGGCCCCCGGTCGGGTCGGTGGAGTACTGGTGGGAGGAGACGATGTTGGCGCCCAGCTCGTACAGGAAGCCGGAGACCGCCGCCACTATGCCCGGTCGGTCGGGACAGGCCACCAGCAGACGGGCGGCGTAGCGGGGCGGGTCCTCGTGGGCGGCCATCTCGCGATTGGATCAGCGCCGCGACTCGCCCCGGACGGCGCCTATTTCTTCTTGGCGGTGGAGGTGGTCCCGGGAGTACTGGACGTGCCCGTCGCGGCCGGCGCGGAGGAGGTCGTGCCAGCCTTCCCCGCGGCGCCGCTGGTCGCCGTCGGAGTCCCCGGCGCGCCGGTGGTCGGGGCGACGCCGACGTAGCCGCCTTTACCGTTTGACTTGACGGTGTAGGTTTTGCCGGCCTGCGTCGCCACCAGGGTGCCGTTCGCGCCTTTGCTAATCGTGGCCGGCGTGCGACTGAGCGGGTTCTTGCGGATTTCAGCCAAGTAGGTTTTCACCCGCTTGCGTTCCGCAGCCGGTGCCAGGCTGACGGTCTTGCGCGAGGCCACGTCGCCCACCTTGAGGTTGCCGGCTTTGTACGCGGACACCGCCAGCGCCGAGTACAGGCGCACACTGGGGTTGCCTTTGACCGCCACCTGCAGCGCCTGCATTTCCGATGCCGGCTGATTGAGTCCTCGTTCGCCGAAGATGCCGGAGATCCGAGCCGCCAGTTCGGTATCCGGATGGCCGGTTTCGAGCTTCAGGTAGGTACCCCACGACTTGGCCAGCTTGGCGAGCAGCGCCTTACCCTGCGCGGTGTAGGTTTCGGTTTCCCCGGCGACGGCGATGTTGGCGGGTTCGCTGGCCTGATGGAACTGCGCTTCGACCAGCGCCTTCCACGCCGCCGGGTCGCTCGGATGCTGCTGGGTGCGCTTCTGCGCCGCTTCGACCTTGGCGGCGAAGTTGGCGCTGTTGGAGCCGCCGTTTTCGGTGAGGGCGTTGAAGATCCCGCCACCCCCGCCGCCCACGCCGACGCCAAAGCCCACAAAGCCCAGCAGGAAGATCAGGGCGAGGCCCAGATAGACCACCTGCACGGTTTTGCGCCGGCCGCGGGCTCGCAGGTCGAACAGCATCAGTCGGTGAGCTCCCTGTCCATATGGTCGATTATGGCGTTTACGCTTGGGTCGGTGTCGTTGTCGTCGGTTCTCGCGCTCGCTGCCCCCGGTGACCCGCCCCCCTCGGGGGCGGCCGGGTCGCCCTCCGTGGCGCCGCCTCCCGGCGAGGCCGGTGGATCCTGCCGCGGGCTCTCCGCCGCCGCCTGCGCTGCACTTCGCGCCGCGTCGCGTCGGGCAACAAACGCTGCCATCAGGATACTCGCCTCGTAGAGAATGTAGAGGGGGACCGTCTCGAGGATCAGCGTGATCGCGTCGCCCGGCAGGAAAGCCGCGATCGCCGCGCACGCCACGATCGCGTAGCGGCGACCTTTGCGTAGCTGCGTGGGCGTCACGATCCCCGCCCGGGTGGCGCCCAAAATGACGACCGGGACCTGGAAAACCAGCCCCATCGCCAGCAATACGGTCGCGGCGAACTGGTAGTAGGGGCTGGCCTGCACGAGGATGTTGAACTCGCTGCTGTTGAAGTTCACGAGGAAGCGCAGCGCCGCCGGCAGCACGACGAAGTAGCCAAACGCCACCCCAGCGGCGAACAGGAACGGGACCGCCGCCAGCAGCGGCCGCACGGCGCGTCTCTCACTCGGCTGCAGGGCCGGCAGCACGAAGCCGTAGAGCTCGAACAGGATCACCGGCAGCGAGATGATCAACGCGAAGAAGAAGACCACCGTGAGCGTTGTCGTGAACGGCTCGCCGATCCCCAGCGTCGTCAGCTTTTCGCTCTGCGGGACCGGCGGGATCTTCGCGGTGGCCGCGCGCAGGCCGGCCAACTCGGCCGTCAACTGCGCACGCACGGCGGCCGGCAGGTGGCTGTCGGGCGCGGCGAGGATCCGCACAAGACCCTGCACTTCGTCGGCCACTTTGAGCACGACCTGCTGCGTCAGCGCCGTCTGCCCGACGGGCCCCTCCCCTCTTTCAACCTGCCCCTGCTTCTCCTGTTCCAGCGGGCGGTTGACCAGGTGCAGCAGCGCATGGTTCTGCCACAGGCAGACGCCGAACACGACCGCCAGCACCACGCCACTGACGATCAGCCGCGTGCGCAGCTCTTCGAGGTGCTCGACAAGGCTGAGGCGGTCTTCGTGGCCGATCGTGCGGATCGCGGTGGCCATATCTGCCTCTCAACATATATCGGGCGGCAGCTGATGACGGTTTATACGCGCTTGGAGGTGGGCAAACCTCGGTATTCGTGCCTACCCGCTAAAGACCGCCCAGGGGGCAGTCGATGACTCAGTGCGAGGAACGAAATGCCCACTGACAAGAGCCACCACCAGACCCGCCACCACGTGCAGCTGCCCAGCGGCAAGCAGATCGAGGTCGTCTACCTGGACAACCCCGCGCCGCCGAGTTTGGGGCCGGCCCACCCCGCCCACCAGCGGCAGGCCGATCCGGCCTCCGAGCCGCTCCACGTCTGCTTCTACTGCGGCGGAGAGCTCGTCCACCCCTTGGACTGGGCCGAAGCGGGCGAGCGGCAGTGGCGCATCCTGCTGCGCTGCCCCGAGTGCGAGGCCACGCGCGAGGGCGTCTTCGAGCAGACCGCGGTGGAAGCGCTCGATGACGAGCTCGACCGCGCCTCCGGGTCGCTGCTGAGCGATCTGCAGCGCGTCACGCACGCCAACATGGCCGAGGAGATCGACCTCTTCATCCGCGCGCTCGACGCCGACCTGATTCAGCCCTGCGATTTCTGACAGGTCAGCGGTAGCGCTCGACGACCGCGTCGGCCACCAGGTCCAGTAGCGCCGCGCGGCCGTTGGGGAGGATCGCCGGCAGCATCGTCTTCGCCTCGGCGACCAACGCCAGCGCCCGCTCACGAGCCTCCTGTAGCGCTCCGGTCGCCGCGATCTGGTCGCACAACTCGCCCGCCTGCTCGGGGCCACCCAGCGAGCCGAGGTCCACCCCCACCAGACGCTCGTCGCGCTCGCGCGCGAGGATCAACGGCAGCGTGACGGTGCCGTCGAGCAGGTCGGTTCCCCGCGGCTTGCCGGTGCGCTCCACCGGGCCGGAGACGTCGAGCACGTCGTCGAGCAGCTGGAAAGCCAGGCCGATGCGTCGCGCAAACGCTCCCAACCCATCCGCGAGCGCCCCAGCCGGGGCGGGCGAGCTCCGATCTCCGCCCCCACACGCCACCAACGCCCCCAGACGGCACGCCGCCTCGAACAGCGCCGCGGTCTTCAGCTCGCAGCGGCGCAGGTAGCGCTCCACCGCGACCAGCGGGGCGTAGGCGTCCTCGCGCTGCAGCAGCTCCCCCTCGGCCAGCGCCGAGCTGGCATCCGAGAGGGCGTGCAGCTGCGCCAGAGATCGATTGTGTGCAAGCTCCGCAAAGGCCCGCGAGAACAGCAGATCGCCGGTCGCGACCGCCACGCGCCTGCCGGCTCGCGCGACCACCGAGGGGTGCCCGCGTCGCAGCTGGGCGCCATCAATCACGTCGTCGTGGACCAGCGTGGCGGAGTGCACCAGCTCGACCGCCACGGCCGCTCGCACGAGACCTCGTTCATCCTCCTCGGTGGCCAGCCGCTCGCCGGCGCCTGGCGGGCCCACGGCGGTGGCGGCCAACATAACCAGCAGCGGCCGCAGGCGCTTGCCGCCCGCAAGCACTGTGGCGGTGGCGTGCTCGGCCAGCGGCGCGCCCGCCTCGGCGGCCACCCGCTCAAGGTGCTCCTCGGTGCGCACCATCCGCTCACGCAGCACCATCCCGCCGCGGCGCATGATCTCCGCGACGGCCTCTTCGTCCTCCGCCGCCTGTGCCTGCGCTGGACTGCTGCTCACTGTACTCATCATGGTCCATCCGGCGCCACGGTGGCGGAATGGATCGCAATGATGCCCCCTGCCGTCAGCAGATAGCCGATCTCGCCGAGCCCCACCCGCTCCATCTCGGCCGCAAGTATCGCAGGCGCCGGAAAGCGCTTGACCGAGTTGGGCAGGTAGGAGTAGGCGTCGGAGTCCCCCGCCAGCCGTCCCAACAGCGGCACCACGCGGTCAAACCAGAGCGCGAAGAAGCTCGACAGCGGCGGTCGCGTGGGCGAGGTCATCTCCAACACGACCACCCTGCCGCCGGGACGCACCACGCGCGCCATTTCGAGCAGACCGCGGCCCAAATCGGAGAAGTTGCGCGCCCCGAAGCCCACCGTGGCCGCGTCGAAGGAGTCGTTTCCGTAGGGCAGCGCCAGCGCGTCGCCCCACTCAAAGCGCACCGACGCCGACGCCGAGCCGTGGTGCGAGTGGCGCTCGCGCTCCCACTTGGCCTGCGCGCGAGCCAGCATCACCTCGGAGAAGTCGCTGCCCACCACCTCGCCACCCGGCGCCACCCGCCGTGCGAGCTCCAGCGCCAGGTCACCAGTGCCGGTGGCGAGGTCCAGCACACGGCTGCCCGGGCCGACGCGCGCGAGATCCACCGCGCGCGTGCGCCAACGGTGGTGCAGACCGGCGGTCATCACGCTGTTGAGCGCGTCGTACACCCACGCGATGCGGTCGAACATTGCCCGCACCTGCTCGGCCTCCAGTGCTCCGGCGCCAGCGCCCTGCTGAGCCTGAGAGCCCTGAGCCATGTCCCAACGCTACTTCAACTGCGAGAGGAATTCGACGGCCGCTTCGAACTGCTTCGGCGGCAGGTGCCGGTAGGAGGGCATTGGCTGCGTGGGGTTGACCAGCGTACGCGCGATCCCCTGGCGCGGGATCCGCGAGCCGATGTGCGTCAATTCGGGGCCCGGCCCGTTGTTGCCGTTGTCGCCCAGCTTGTGGCACGCCAGGCAGCCGCTGGAGGCGATCACGTTCCTGCCGTCTTCAAACCGCGAGAGCTCCTGGCCGCCGGCGTGGCGGACCGCCGCCGGCGTGGCGATTTCCACGGAGAACGGCGAGCCGGTGCTGGCGCCCTCCCAGGTGAGGTAGAACATCGCCCCGATCACGAACAGAGCGGTGATCGTGGCGATCGGCCGGCGCTCGGGCCGGCGCTCGGGGCCGCGATCGTAGAAGGGCAGCAGGAACAGCAGGATCATCGCCAACGTCGGGATCCCGATCGTCGCCAGGCCCACCAGGCTCGGCGGCTTGATCACGCGCAGCAGCTCGAACAGGAAGAAGAAGTACCACTCCGGGCGCGGCACGTAGGTGCTGGTGGTGGGGTTGACCTTGGAGCCCAGCTCCGCGCCAAGCACCAGCGACATCGTGATGATGCACGCCATCACCACACACGCCATGATCGAGTCCTTGGCGACCGCGTAAGGGAAGAACGGTTTGCCTTTGGACTTCAGGAGCGCATACTCGCGGAGGTACTCCTCCTTCTCGCGCTGGTTCATGGCCGCCTCACGCCTCAGCCTCGCGCAGCTCGGAGCCTTTCTCAGCTTTCGACCAGGGCGGCGCGGTCGTGCCGAGCTTGGCCACCAGGTAGAGATGGGCGCCGATCAGCGCCGCGATCAACCCGGGCACCAGCAGCATGTGGATCGCATAGAAGCGCGACAGCGTGGTCGCCCCGATTTCCGAGCCGCCACGCAGGAAATCGCTCAGATAGGGGCCCAACAGGGGCCCGGTGCCGTTGATGTTGACGCCCACCTGCGTCGCCCAGAAGGCGCGCTGGTCGAACGGCAGCAGGTACCCGGTGAAAGACATCACCATCGTCAGGATCAGCAGCACCACGCCGATCACCCAGTTGAGCTCGCGGGGGTACTTGTAGGCGCCGAAGAAGAAGGTACGGCCCATATGCAGGAAGACGAGCACCACCATCACAGTCGAGCCCCACTTGTGCATCCCGCGCACGAACTGCCCGAGGAACACCTCATTGGTGACGTAGCGGATCGATTCATACGCTCCGCCCGAAGCGTCGGGGCGGTAGTACATCGCGAGGAACACACCCGTAACCGCCTGGTTGAGGAAGGCGAACATCGTCGCCGAGCCCAGCGTGTAAAACCAGTTGGTGCCCTTGGGCACCTTGCGGAACATCATCCAGCGCGCCGCCCCGCTCAGCGAGGTGCGCTCGTCGACCCAATCCACGACAGCGGTACCGGCATTGGCGGCGTGATCGACCGGACGGACCTCACCGTTGCTCTCGTGCGGCCGTGGCGGCGGCGCCTTCAGCGGGCCGGGGATCGGGGGAGCGGGAAGTTTGGGCATGGTCTAACGGCGGATCGAGGGGCGGGACGGGTAGGCGTACTGCCCGAGGCCGTCGATCGGCTCGCCGGGGTCGCGGGGTGAGAAGCGACGCAACTCGCTGTTGACGCTGAAACGCGCGCCAATCTGCACCATGCCATCCACCACGCGCGTGTAGAAGCGGTCCAGCGGGCGCGGCGGCGGCCCGCCCACGCGGCGGCCGAGCAGGTCGTAGACGCCACCATGGCAGGGGCAGATGAAACGCTCCGCGGCGGGCACCCAGCGCACCGGGCAGCCGAGGTGGGCGCAGCGCGAGGTGATCGCGATGTAGGGGATGTGCTTGTCGTAGGGGTCGGTGTCGATGGCGGGGTTGCGCTGGCGTACATACACCAGCCCCTTGCCGGCCTCGCCGATGCCCGGGGTGAGCGTGATTACGGTGGGGATGTAGTCGTTGTCCGGGAACATCTCCGTCGGACCCACCGTTTCCCAGTTGTGGGGCTTGCTCTTGAAGATCGGTCCGATCGCGAAACCCAGCGCGGGCAGCGTGAAGGAGAGCGCCGCGATCGCCCCCGCGCCGTGCGCGGAGCCGGTCATGAAGCGCCGCCGCGTGACCGTCTCGCCCTCGAAGGCGCCCGGTATCTGGCGGTCGGCGGTGTATTTGGAGGCGTGCTTGTCGTGCTTGCTGGCCAAGGGCGCCTAAGAATACCGCCTGCGGGCCGGCGCCGGTCGCGCAGTGATGGTGTTTATCGTCACAAATAGTGCGGGATTGCCTGGCCCCCAATCAGTCCGGCCGCGGCTTGCGGGGCTCGGCAGCCGTGCGCATCGCCTCGAGCGCGCCGGGGTCCCGTGCGTGCACCAGAGCCTTGGCGTGTCGGTGGGAGCTGCTTGAACCCCAACCCACCGCGCGGGCGCCCGCTGCCCACACCGCGAGCGCGAGATCCTCACGGTCCTCGCCCTGGGCGAGCGCGGTGAGCGTGATCACGTCCGCAAGCTCCTCCACCGCTTCGAGGTCTCCAAGCGCCACCAAGCTAGCGAGGCCAAGTGCGTATAGCTGATCGCCGGCCAGCAGTCCGAGGTCGGCCTCCGGCGGGCGCACGACGCGCGGGGAGCCGTAGTGCAGCAGATAGCCCTCATAGATCGCTTCCACCAGCAGCTCATACTCCTCACGGTGCGCCTGCGTGCGCGGGCCGGCGGCGGCGATCTGGGCCGGGCCTGTGCCGTTGCTCCTCCCCGCCGGCACGCCTGCCTGCGGGAGCAGGCTCGCCATCAAGCCGCCCTGCTCGCGCAGCAGCGCCTCCAGGCGGACGAGCACCGGCGCGGTCTTCACGGTAGCTCCCCAAACGCCGCGGCAGCCGCGGCCACGGTGCGCTCGATGTGCTCGGTGTCGTGGGCGAGCGAGGGGAACCATGCCTCAAACTGCGAGGGCGGGGGGTAGACGCCGCGAGCCAGCAGCCCCCGGCACCAGGCGGCATACGCCTGCAGATCGCACGCCCCCGCTCCCTCCAGGTCGTGCACGGGGCGCTCGCTGAAGAACACCGTCAACAGGCCGGGGAGGCTCACAATCTGGATTGGACGCCGGCCGGCCGCGTCGCGCAGACCCGCCGCGAGCTGCTCGGTGATCGCCGCCAGGCGCGCATAGGCCGACTCGTCGAGCAGCCGGAGCGTGGCGATTCCGGCCGCCACCGCCAGCGGGTTGCCCGACAGCGTGCCTGCCTGGTAGACATCGCCGGCGGGAGCCAGCAGTTCCATCAGCTCCGCGCCACCGCCCACCGCGGCCGCCGGCAGGCCGCCGCCGAGCACCTTGCCCATGATCGTCAGGTCGCCATGCGCACCGGTGAGCTCCTGCGCTCCGCCCCGCGCCACCCGGAACCCGCTGATCACCTCGTCGAGCACCAGCAGCGCCCCGCTCGCGTCGGCCTGTTCGCGCAGCAGCTCCAGGAAGCCCGCACGGGGGGGCACCAGTCCCATGTTGGCGGGGATCGGCTCCGCCAGAATCGCCGCCGGCTCGTGCTGGCGTACCGCCGCGACCAACGCCTCGGGGTCGTTCCACGGCACGATCACCGTGGCGGCCGCCGCGGCCGCGGGTACCCCGGGGCTCGTGGGGATCCCCTGCGTGGCCAGACCCGAGCCGGCCTGCGCCAGCAGCCCATCCACGTGCCCGTGGTAGGCCCCCGCGAACTTCACGATCCGCTCACGGCCGGTCGCGGCGCGCGCGAGTCGCAGCGCGGTCATCGTCGCCTCGGTGCCCGATGATGTCATGCGCAGCATGTCCACGCCCGGCATCCGTCGCGCCACCTCCTCCGCCAGCTCGACCTCCCCGGCGGTCGGCGCGCCGAAGCTCGTCCCCCGCTGAGCCGCCGCGCCCACCGCTTGCAGGATCGCGGGGTGGGCGTGACCGTGGATCAGAGGGCCCCAGGAGCAGACGTAGTCGACGTAGCGGTTGCCGTCCACGTCCACCAGCTCGGCGCCCGACCCACGGGCGATGAAGATCGGGGCGCGCCCAATCGCCTGCATCGCGCGCACGGGCGAGTTGACGCCGCCGGGGAGCACCCGCAGCGCGCGGCGCTGGAGCTCCGCGGAGCGGGTGTCGGTGAGCGAGAGGGTCACGGGCCCCAAGTCAACTATTCACGCCAGCCATCTTGAGTCAGGTGTGCTGCGCTTCCCACCGCTTGTAATCGTCGGTGAAGTAGAGCAGGCGGATCTTCTTGAACTCCGTCGATGAGTACAGCGTGGCGCGCTCCTCAATCCCGGTCTGCTCGGCGATCGCGGTGAGAATCGCGTCGCACTCCTCCTTGGAGCGGCCGTGCGCCATCGTGAACACCGAGTAGGGCCAATCCTCGTAGGTGGGGCGCTGGTAGCAGTGGGAGATGCCACGGAAGGCGGCCATCCGCGGGCCGAGCTCCATGATCCGCTCCTGTGGAACCTTCCATACGCCCATCCCGTTCGCCGAGAAACCGGCGCGGCGGTGGTAGAGGATCGCGGCCACACGGCGCAGCAGCCCGCGATCGCGCATGCCCCGCATGTGCTCCAACAACGCCTCCACATCCATTCCCAGCCGTTGCGCGGCGGGCGCGTAGGGCTCGCCGATCACCGGCATGTCGCCCTGGGTGGCACGGATCACGGCGATGTCGCGCTCATCGTAGGCGACCGACTCCAGCACCACCTCATCTTGCGGCGTCCCCTCGCTGGCGAGCGCCTTGGTGTCGCCCTCCATCTCCAAATCCATCCTGATCTTGAACAGCTTCAGCGTCGGCAGCTGGCGGATCGACTCCGCGCCGGTGAGCCGCTGCAGCACCTCCAGCGTGCCCTCCAGGCCGAGCGGGGAATCGGGCTCGGTGGCAAGCGTGAACCACATGTTGAAGTCGTGGTTGCGCAAGTAGTTGTGTGAGACCCCGGGATGAGAGTTGACGATCTTCGCCGCCCGCCACGGGTGCTCTGGGTCAACCTTGGCCGCTACCAGCATCGAGGAGTAGCCCAGCGCGCGCGTGTCGTAGATTGGGGTGACCTGGCGGATGATCCGCTCCTGCAGCAGCTGCCGTACGCGCTCCAACACCCGCTCCTCGGCGATCTCCGCCGCCCGCGCCACCGCCGCGTAGGGTTGGGGCTCCAGCGGAAAGCTGCCCTGCATCAGGTTGAGCAGCCTGCGGTCGAGCTCATCGAGCGCCACGGCGGCGCCGCCCGTGCGCGTGCGCAGCTTGGGGGTGGGGGAGGGGTCTACTCTGCTAGCCATTGTGCCGCGTCCTTCGCGTGGTAGGTGATGATGACGTCCGCGCCCGCGCGGCGCAGCGAGGTGAGGATCTCGAGCACGGTGGCGCGCTCGTCGATGTGCCCCGCCGCCGCGGCCGCCTTGACCATCGCATACTCCCCGCTGACGTTGTACGCCACGACCGGCAGCCGCGTCTCGCGCCGCACCGCGGCGATCAGATCGCCGTAGGCCAGCGCCGGCTTGACCATCACCATGTCCGCGCCCTCCTGCACGTCGAGCAGTGTCTCGCGCAGCGCCTCGCGGCCGTTTGAGGGGTCCAGCTGGTAGCCGCGGCGGTCGCCGAAGGCGGGCGCCGAGCCGGCGGCGTCGCGGAAGGGGCCGTAGAAGGCCGAGGCGAACTTCGCCGCGTACGCGAGGATCGGGGTGTCGGCAAAGCCCTCGCCGTCCAGCTCCGCGCGGATCGCGCCCACGCGGCCGTCCATCATGTCCGACGGCGCCACGATGTCGGCGCCGGCGCGCGCGTGGCTGACGGCGGTGCGCGCCAGCAGCTCCACCGAGGCGTCGTTGTCCACACTCGCGTCTTCGTCAAGCACTCCGCAGTGACCATGGTCGGTGTACTCGCAGAGGCATACATCGGTTATCACCAACAGCTCTGGCAGCTCCCGCTTGAGCGCTCGCACGCACAGCTGCACAACCCCATCCTCATCCCACGCCGAGGAGCCCTGCGCATCCTTCTCGGCGGGGATCCCGAACAGCAGCACAGCCGCGATGCCAAGCTCGGCCGCGGCGCGCGCCTCCTGCACCGCCGCTGAGATCGATAGCCGTGCGAGCCCCGGCAGCGCCGGCGGCGACTCCTCGCCGGCCCCCGACTCGAGACCCCCGGTGGCGCCGGTGGGGCGCTCCTCCACAAACAGCGGCAGCACCAGTTGGCCAGCTCGCAAATCTGTCTCGCGCACCATGCCGCGCAGCGCCGAGGAGGCGCGCAGCCGGCGCATACGCGTCTGCGGGAAAGCCATCACCCGTCGAGGATACCCCGCGCGGGATGACCGCTCGTCACGCTGGCCGGCGGCAAGCGGTCTTTCCGCCTGCCTCACTCCACGCGCCGCAGCCCGAGGCGCGCCAGCGCCGCAAACAGCGCCGTCAGCCCCAGCAGGTGCGCAAGCGAGATCGCAAGGCCCGGCGAGGAGCGGTTGACCGCCGCGTCCAGCGCCTGCAGCGCGGCCTTGTAGGGGAACACAAACGAGATCGCGCGGATCACGTCGTACAGCCCCATCGCCACCGCACCCGCCGGGACCAGCGCGAGGAAGGCGAGCGGCAGAGAGAGCAGGAAGGCCAGCAGCGAGGCCGCGCGCACCTCGCGCGCCAGCGCGCCGATCGCCACCCCCAGCGCGGCGAACGCGAGCGCGGAGAACGCCAGCGCCGCCAGCCATTGGCCCACGCGACCCCATTCGAGGCCCACAAAGGCGCCGATTCCCGCGAGCATCGCAAACGCCACCACCAGTGCGCAGCCGGCGGCCAGCAGCAGCTTCTCGGCGATCAGCAGCTCGCGCGAGACCAGGCCGCGCGTGAGCCGCGCGAGCGTGTGCTCTTCGCGCTCCAGCGCGACTCCGCCGGCGGCGAGCAGCACGCAGATGAACATCAGCGAAATGCTGACCGCCACCACCACCGCGTATGTGTCCAACGGCGTGCGCCGGCCGTGCAGGAGCGTGGTCTGCACCTGGATCGGCTGGCTGACCGTGCCCAGCACGTCGCGAGCGACACCGAGGTTCTGGGCGGCGAATTCGGAGAACTCGGCCAGCCGTTCCAGCTGGGCGCGATTCGCGTCGTGGGGCAGGCGGGCGATCACGCCGCGCAGCACGCGGGGAATGCGGTTCAGCCCCGGCAGGTTCTGCGGCGCGCCCGCCACGCCGAGGTCGCCACCGCGCACCAGCGCCCCGATGAACCGCGCCGCCACCTGCCTGATCTGGTTGGAGAGCTCGAGGTTGGCTTGGGAAAGCGCCGCTTCGATCGTCGAGTGCACGAAGCTCTGCTCCAGCGCATCCCCGTTGTAGATGACTTCGATGTGCGCTTGGCTGATAACGGAGGAGAGGTGGGCGGCGATGTTGGCGGGGATCACCACCCCCGCCAGCGCGCGCCCGCTCTGCACCGCCGCGACGGCCTGCGCGCGGGTGGACACCGGCAGCGGCTGCACCTGGCCGAGGAGCTGGCTGTAGTAGTGGCCCACGTTCAGCCGCGTGCCCCCCAGTTCGACCGTCGCCCCGGGCGGGGAGAGGTTGGCGATCGCGACCTTCGGCTTCGACGGCGCCCGCGAAATCGCGAGGCCGATCAGCAACGCCACCGCCACCGGGTAGAGCACCAGCACCGCGACCATCACGCGCGAGCGCACGAGGATCAAGAGGTCCTTCTTGAGCATCCACCTCATCGTTTGCGCCGCCTCATCAATGACCCTGCTCGCGCAGAAACTTCACGAACGCGCTTTCGAAGTCGGGGCGGGCTGGATTCGGGTGGCCCGAGCTCTCTTCGTCAAGGTGGGCTGGCGCCTGTCCCCGCGCCAGCTCCTCAGGCGGGCCGTCGAACAGCAGCTCGCCGTCGGCCAGCACCACCACCCGCTGCGCGTAGCGCTCGGCCTCGGCGACGTTGTGGGTGGAGAACACCACGCACCGGCCCCGCCCCGAGAGCGCGCAAATGAAGTGCCACAGGCGCTCGCGCTGGCGTGGGTCAAGCGAGGAGGAGGGCTCGTCCAGAACGATCGCCCGGGGGTCCGCCAGCAGGCCGATCGCCACGTTGACCCGCTGGCGGTTGCCGCCCGAGAGGTGCGCCAGGCGCTCGTCGGCGCGCTCCCGCAGACCCGTCTGCTCCAGCATTGTGCGCACGCTGGCGCGGGGATCGGCAACCCGCTCCAAACGGGCGAACAGCTCGAAGTTCTCCGCCACGGTCAGTCGCGAATACACCGCCGACTGCTGCGGCACCCAGCCGACGGGGTTCGGCGGCAGGCTCACCTCGCCGGCGCTCTGGCGCTGAACGCCCGCGAGGATCGACAACAGCGTGGTCTTGCCGGCGCCGTTGGGGCCGATTACCGCCACCATCTCCCCCGCGCGCGCCTGGAAGCTGACGCCGCGCAACGCCGCGCGCTCGCCGTAGCGCTTGGTGACGTCGCGGACGCTCAGCAGTGGCGCTCCGATGGCTGGGGGCTCATCCCCCGCGTTCACTCACCCTCCCCGGCGCGGTTCACAAGACCCTACCCGGGGAGCGCTCCCAGGGCTCGAACGTGAGGTGGCGGCTGAGATAGACGGAGGTCTCGCGCAGCACCGCGAGGATCGGCAGCGCCACCAGCGCGCCGACCACGCCGTACAGCTGCAGGCCAAGCAACAGCGCGAAGATCACCAGCAGCGGGTTGATTCGCAGCGTGTGCCCAAAGATCTGGGGCGCGACCACGTGGCCCTCCAGCTGCTGCAGGCCGACGAACAGCAGCGCCACCCAGATCGCGGAGATCGGGTCGGTGAGCAGCGCCACCAGCACCGGCGGCAGCGCCCCCAGAATCGGGCCGATGTAGGGGATCAGCTCCATCACGCCGTAGAACATGGCAAACGCGACCGCGTATTTCTGCCCGTCGGGGAAGATCCCGATTACGCCGAAGACGTACAGCGCAAGGCCGGCCGAGGCGCCCATCACAAAGCTGAACAGCAGTTGCCCACCCACGTAACGGGAGACGGCGTGCTGAACCAGCCTCGGGTAGTCGTCGGCGGGCGTGCCGTCGCCGTCGGGCATCGCCCGGCGCACCAGCCGCCCGATGCGCTCACCGTAGAGCAGCATGTAGACGGAGAGCACAAAGATCAACACCAGATCGAAGATCGCGCTCGCCACTTCGGTCAGCAGCCCGCCCCCGAAGGAGGCGATCGAGCCGGCGCTCTTGGCAAGTTTCCCCTGGATCGTCTGCAACGCCGTTTTGCCCTGGTTTTTGAATTTGGCGTGGATGCCGTGCCGGTTCAGCCAGCTCTGGATGTTGGCGAGCGTTTCGTTCGCTTCGTCGACCAGCTTGGGCAGATTGTGGACGAACGACTGCACCTGATGGAAGATCGGGTTGGCCAGCAGAAAGCCGATCCCGGTCAACGTGAGGAAGAATGCGAGATACACGGCGAGCACCGCCAGTCCGCGGGGCAGGCGCGAGCGCTGGAGGAAGGCGACAGCCGGATTGAGGATCAGCGCGATGAGAGCCGCCACGACAAACACCACCAGCACTTTCCCCGCGGCGCGCGCCAGCGCCCACAGCGCGAGCAGCGCGAGCGGCAGCAGCACCAGCTGCACCCAGCGCGGCACCACCACGCGCGGCGTCACAGGACTCCCGTCATGGGCGAAGTATGGCTGAGGGCGCGGCGACGATCCTGTTCGTCGGCGATCTCGTCGGCAGCCTCGGCCGGCACACGCTGCTCGACTGCCTGCCGCTGCTGCGCGAGCGCTACGACCCCACGTTCGTGGTCGTCAACGGCGAGAACGTGGCCGGCGGCCTGGGCATCACCCCAAAGACCGCCAAGCAGCTGCTGGCCGAGGGCGTCGATGCGATCACGCTCGGCAACCACGCCTACCACCACCGCGAGATCTACGCCTATCTCGACACCGAGCCGCGGATCGTGCGCCCCGCCAACTACCTTCGCGGCCAGCCGGGGCGCGGCGTGTGCGTGGTCACGAGCGCCGGCGGGATGCGGCTCGGCGTGATCAATCTCAGCGGCAGCCTCTACCTGCGCCCGGGGCGCTCGGCGTTTGTCGAGATCGACGGGGCGCTGCGGGAATTGGGCGAGGTGGAGCACATCCTGGTGGACATGCACGCGGAGGCGACCAGCGAGAAGGTCGCGCTCGGCTGGCACCTCGACGGGCAGGTGAGCGCGGTGGTCGGCACCCACACGCACGTCCCCACCGCCGACGCGCGGGTGCTGCCGGGCGGCACCGCCTACATCACCGACGTCGGCATGACCGGCCCCCGGGGGGGCGTGATCGGCGTCAAGCGCGAGCTGGCGCTGGAGGCGATGATCACGCAGATGCCGGTGCGCTTTCAGACCTCAGAGGAGGATCCGTGGCTGAATGGAGTGGTGGTTCGCTGCTCCAAGCCGTTGCGGGCGGACTCGATCGAGCAGGTGCTGATGCCGCGCCCCCCAGCAGCGCCAGCATGACGAGCGGGAAAAACCACGGGATGTAGAGGTAGAACCAGTATTCCAGCCCCAGCTGCAGCGCGATCAGGATCGCGGCACAGGCGGCGGCGAGGGCCGGTATACCGCGTGGACGGGGCAGCACCGCCAGCCCCAGCGCCAGCGCCACGGCCGCGATCTGGGCGACCGTCTGCCACTCCTTCAGGCCGCCGTACAGCCCCCACACCGAGAAGGGCGCGCCGCGATTGGACTGGTAGACAACCGTGCGCTCGTAGATCTCGTGCAGCGAGTCGTGTGTGAGCGCCGGGATCGCCACCAGCGCGGCGGTGAGCGCGAAGGCGAGCACGAACAGCGCCAGCGCCCGTGGACGGCGCCGTACTGGCAACTCGCGCAGCCCGTGCGTGGCCAGCAGCGGCGCGAGCGCCAGCGGGGCGAGCTTGGTGAGGCCAGCCAGCGCGGCGAATACCCCGCGCGCGGGCGGCGAGGAGGCGACGAGCAGCACCGCCAGCAGCAGCACCGCCATGAGCGTGTCGTTGGAGTTGCTCTCCAGCGCAAACAGCGTGAAGGGGTAGGAGACCCACGCGTAGGCCAGCGCGACCCCCAATGTCGGGCCGCGGATGCGCAGGCCGAGCAGGAAGATCAGCCCGACCGCAAGCAGGTCGAAGGCGATCGCGGCGGCGTGAGCGGCGGGAAGGTCGTCCCACAGGCCGCTCCACCCAAAGACCTGCTCGAAGGGCACGTACGCCTCGTAATTGACCGGCCCGTAGGTGTCGCCGTGTTCGTTGTTGGCGGGGTAGCGCCCGTACAGCGGCCTGCCGTGGGCGATCCGCTGCGCGCCGATCACCCCCGCGTAACCCACGTCGATCACGTTCCCATCGATGACGTTCAGACCGATGCGAAAGCCCAGCAAGAACAACACCCCGACGGCCAGCCAGGGTGCGGGTATCAGCAGCTTCAGCTGATGCGATTCGCGCCCCCCCGCCCCCGCCCAACCGGCGCCGGATCGAAGCAACAGCAGCATCCGCACCAGCAGGTAGATCAGCGGCGGATAGGTGAGCGGCACGGATTTGTAAATCTCGCCATGGTTGAAGTAGGCCAGCGACACCGAGAAGGAGAGCAGCATCAGCAGGTCGAGGTGGCGCAGCGCGAACGGCCGGCGCCATTCGATGAACGGCAGCAGGAACAGCGCACACAACGGCAGCCAGATGTAGAGCGCGTTGACGTGCCGCCCAAACGCGCCCGGGTAGCCCCGCGCCATCGTCCACGCCACCTGAAAGCCGGTCCACTGTTCCAGCACCCGGCCGCTGGCGTCGGAGACGATCACCTGGCCAATTTCCTTGCCGCCGCGGGAGAAGTAGCTCACCTGCCAGCGGCCCGGGCCCTTTAGGTAGGCCCCGTCGTATGAGCGCCGGTAGCGGGCTCGCAGCCTCCGCATCTTCGGCAGCCGGCCGGCGATTTCAAGGACGTCGTCGGGAGAAAGCCGCCGGCCGGCCGGCGGCACGATCGAGGGCGCGACCGGCACCGGTGTTTCCGAGTTGGTGGCGTTGGTCGCGTTGGTGGCGTTGGTGGCGTCGGTCGGGGAGATGACGCCCCTGTGTGTGCTCAGCCCCGCGGTCAGCTGCCTCGTCGCGACGGGGCTCCGCGGCGCGCCGGCTGCCGGGGACGCTGCCGGCAACAGGCAGGCGCCCACCAAAAGAGTCGCTGCAAGGAGGCGGCGCACAGACCGAGGGTACCCGCCGTACAAAGCCAAAGGTTCAATTCGACGCCTGGGAGGGTGGCGCAGCCGGCCGCCGGCCGGCGAGCCGGGCCCCTCCTCTTTCAGTCCAGCCCGAAGTGCGCGAGCACCAGCGGGGCGACGTCACGAATCGACCACTGCGAAGGCGTCTCCCCGGGGAGCTTTACGCCAGTGAGAATCAGCGCGCCGAGCGAGTCTTCGCCGCGCAGCGAGCCGTGACTGCCGCCGCCGACGTGCCCCTGGCGACCCCAGTCGAGGAACTCGTATCCGGGCTCCGCCGAGAGCAGCACATCCCCCGAGGTGGGGCAGCTCAACGCCGACCATGCGCGAGCGAGCGCGTCGGGGTGCTCGGGGGTGCTCAACACTCCATCGCGAACGGCCGCGCCAAGCACCCTCAGCTCGCCCTCCAAGCTCCAGCGTCCCCCACGTGGGTCACGCACGTCCCCGTCGGGCCGGAAACGCAGCTCGCCGATCGACGGTCGCGCGATCACGCCCTCGGCGGGGGCGCCGTGACCGTCGCGCTCCAGCCACATCACCAGCTCCACCCCGTCCAGCGCCAGTGCCCGGCGCGCTACATCGGAGCGCAGCGTCTCGGTGTGGTGTTCGGCGAGCACGTACACCATCGCCGCCCGCTGGGTCGGACAGATGGCGATTTGCGCCCCGCTCGCCCCGCTTGCATCGCTCGCTCGCGAGCTCGACGGCGCGCCGGTTTTCGATGCGTTGGCGGCCTGAGCGCGCTCAGAGCTCCGCCCGCCGCGGCCGGGCTCCAGCACGTCGAACTCGGCGAGCGCGTCCTGCAGCGCCACCGTGGCTCGCACCGGGGCCTGCGAGTGGTCGGCCATCACCACCATCGCGTGCGTCTCCAGGAAGCGCTCCACGCCGCCCGCGGGCGCCATCATCCGCGCGAGCTGCTGGTCGGCCAGCGCCAGCGAGCGCAGCTGCCCCTCGGGGCCGTGCTTGTGCGAGTGCCAGTCGTTGTCGGGCAGCGAGAGCAGCAGGAAGTCGAACAGGTCGTGCTCGACCATGTGGGCGGCCACGCAGCCGGAGTGCTGGTCGCGCACGCCGGGCATCCCGAGGGCCGAGCGGCAGCCGGTGCGGCGCGAGGCGAAGATGTCGGCGTAGAACAGCTCGCGCGGGCCCATCACCGCGTGGCGCAGCAGCGTGGCGGAGGCGATCCGCGTCAGCGCCGAGTCGCGCTGGGGCTCGTGGCGGTGGCGGCCGCGGTAGATCAGATAGGTCGTGCCTGCAGTGCGCACGCCGGCGTCGTCGAGCGCCTCAAACACGGTCAGCGGCTCGGGCGCGAGGTGGGCGCGATTCATGTTGTAAACCGTGTCGGTCAGCTGCCGCGCGATCCCGAAGCGCTGCGAGGCGCGAAAGGAGGAGCCGTACTCGACGTAGCGGGCCTCATCACGGTGGTACCAGTTCATCGCCGGAATCAGATGACGCTCCTGCCCGGCGCCGGTAGTGATCGAGGCGGCGCACACCGGCGTCACCGAGGGAAAGGCAGCGGCGCAATCGGAAACGTAGAGCCCGCCGCGCATCAACTCGCCGAGCGTCGGCGCCGCGCCCTCGGCGACCGCGCGCTCCAGCATCGCGGGCGCCATCGCGTCGATCACGCAGAGGACGAGCTTACGCGCGGCCATCCTTACTCAGCAACGCTCATCGGCCGAGGATGCGCAGGCCGGCGTATTTGCGCCCGGCGCGACGGCGGTCGGCGAGCAGCAGCCACCCGCACAGCGCGAGCGCCACGTAGCCGAGCGGGTGCAGCAGCGCGACCAGCGCCGCCACCACCAGCGAGGCGGCGTCGAGATAGATCGTCAGCGCCTCCCGCGCCGCGCGATCGGCGAGGCGTCCCCGCGCGCGGACGATCACCGGCCAGCAGGCGCGCTGGGCGAGGCCCACCGCGAGGAAGCCGGCCAGCACTCCCGGCCAGGGGGAGTCGCCGTGCGCGGCGAGCGTCCCGCCGAACAGGGCCGCGCCAATGCCGATCCCGATGCCGGCGAGCGCGGCGGCGAGCGGGTCGGGGCGCCGCGAGCGGTCGCCCGGATCGACGATCGGCGTCAGGCCCAGCAACAGTTGCAACGCGTAGGCGAGCGCCAGCGCGACGCACACGGCCAGCAGCCACCAGTCCTCTTCGAGGAAGTGGAAGGCGCCCTGCGCGAAGCTGACCCCGAGCGCATCCGCGGACGCGAGCGCCCCGGCAAGCAGCGCCGGCATGAACGGTCGCAGCCCGGCGGCGAGCGCCAGCCCGAGTCCGAGTCCGATGTAAAACACAAGGCCGTTCATGGTCATCCGCTTGCAACGCGCATGTGCGCGTGCGCTACGGTCTGAGGCGCCATGACGATAGAGGATGAGCACCCACGTGGATGAAAGCCCACCCACCCGAGCTCGCCCCACCGCCCACGAGCTGGCTCGCTACGAGCGGCTGTTCGCCGCTCGTACGCGCGGGATGCGCTCCTCGGCGATGCGCGAGATGATGGCGCTCACCGAACGGCCCGACGTAATCTCACTGGCCGGCGGGCTGCCCGACACCTCGACGTTTCCCCCGGAGCTGTACGCGAAGCTGATGGCGCACGTCGCCGCCGACTCCACCGCGCGCGCCCTGCAGTACGGCCCGACCGAGGGCATGGCGGTGGCGATGGAGTGCATCGTGCAGGTGATGGCCGAGGAGGGCACCGCGGTGAGCACCGAGGAGATGATCGTCACCACCGGCGGCCAGCAGGTGATCGACCTCGTCTGCAAGACGCTGATCGACCCCGGCGACGTGATCGTCGCCGAGGCCCCCACCTACCCCGGCGCGGTGCCGACGTTCGGCGCCTACCAGGCGGATGTGGTGCAGATCGAGATGGACGACAACGGGATGCCGATCGACGAGCTGGAGGCGACCCTCGACCGCCTGCAAGCCGAAAACCGGCGGCCGAAGTTCATCTACACGATCCCCAACTTCCAGAACCCGGGCGGCGTGACGATGTCGCTGGAGCGCCGGCGGCGGCTGGTCGAGGTGGCGCGCGAACGGGAGCTGCTGGTGCTCGAGGACAACCCCTATGGTCTGCTGCGCTACGAGGGCGAGCCGCTGCCGACGCTGTACTCGCTGGACGCCGCCAACTCCGGTCGACGCGGCACGTCGGACCTCGTCATCTACCTCGGAACGTTCTCGAAGATCCTCTCCCCCGGTCTGCGGCTCGGCTGGGCGGTCGCTCCTCGCCCGGTGCTGGAAAAGCTCAACCTCGGCAAACAGGGTGCCGACCTCTGCTCCTCGCCGATGACCCAGCTGTTCGTGGCGAGGTACTTCCGCGAGCACGACTGGCGCAGGTATCTGGGCGAGCTGAAGCAGCTCTACCACAGCCGGCGCGACGCGATGCTCCAGGCGCTGGAGGAGCACTTTGGCGGCAGGGCCGCCTGGACCACGCCCCAGGGCGGCCTGTTCATCTGGGTGACGCTGCCGGAGCACGTCGACACCACCGGCCTGCTGGCCCAGTGCGAGGACGTTGCGTTCGTCCCGGGCCGCTCCGCCTACATGGACGGGCGCCGCGGCGCCTCATCGATGCGGCTGAACTTCGCGGGCCTGCCCGAGGAGGAAGTCCGCGAGGGGGTGCGGCGAATCGGCGAGAACATGGGGGCAGACACCGGCCTGCTCAGCACGCTGATGGGCTCCCCGGCCACCCCCCAGCCGGTCAAGCAGCAGACGCCGGCTCAGCCCGAGCTGGCCGACGTGGTCGAGCTTCCGCGGCGCCGGGCAAAGGGGCGATGAGGGTCGCGGTGTTGAAGGGCGGGCGCTCGCTGGAGCGCACCGTGTCGCTGCGCTCTGGAGCGCGGGCGCAGAGTGCGCTGACACAGCTGGGGCATGAGGTGGTCCCGATCGACGTTGGGCCCGAGCTGCTGAAGGAGGTGCTGGAGTGCCAGCCCCACGCGGCCTTTCTCGCGCTGCATGGCCGCGACGGAGAGGATGGAACGGTGCAGGGGCTGTTGGAGGCGATCGGCATCCCCTACACCGGCTCCGGGCCGGCGGCCTGCATGCTCTGCACCGACAAGGCGCTCGCCAAGCACTTGATGCGCGAGGCTGGCATCCCCACGCCTGACTTCCACGCCTTCAAGGAGAGTGCAGTCAAGGAGCTCGGCGTCGCGGCGGCGCTGCCGTCGATCGGGCGCGCGCTCGGCTTTCCAATGGTCGTCAAGCCCGCTTCCCAGGGCTCCGCGTTTGGCGTGAATTTCGCTCATTCAAGCGACGAGCTGCCGGCGGCGATCGTGGGGGCGCTCTCCTACGGACGCAAGGTCCTCCTGGAGCGCTACGTCAAGGGACGCGACCTCGCGGTATCGGTGCTGGACGCGGAGATGGAGTCTCCCACCGGGAGTCCGTTGACCCCGAGCGCGCCCGCCCAGCCGGTCGCGCTGCCGGTGGTCGAGGCGATCCCCCGCGAGCGGGAGTTCTACGACTACGAGTCGCGCTACGAGATCGGCATGACCACCTACGTGTGCCCCGCCGAGCTGCCCGCCGCGACCACCGCGCGCGCGCAGGAGCTCGCCATCGAGGTCTACCGGCTGCTCGGGTGCCACGGGGTCGCACGGGTCGATCTGATGCTGCAGGAGGAGTCCGGCGAGCTGGCGGTGTTGGAGGCGAACGTCATCCCCGGCCTCACGGAAACCAGCCTGCTGCCGATGGCCTCAGACGCCGCGGGAATCGACCTGGACGCGCTCGTCGGCCGGATCCTCCAGAGCGCCTTCACCCGTTGAGAGAACCACTTCGGTCGCCGGGCACGGAGGCCCGGCGCCTGGCAGGCCCCTATGGGCATCCACGCGCGCGGACGCTCCCCCTTGCCCAGCCTCTACGAGTCGCCGGCGGCGAAATCCTCGGGCGAGACCTGGTCGAGGAACTCCTTGAACTGCTCGACCACGTCCTCCGACTCCTCCACGACTCAGTTGGGGGAGGGCAGGCCCTCCCCCAAGACCCCCTCCCAACTCAAGAGTCGCCGGCGGCGAAATCCTCGGGCGAGACCTGGTCGAGGAACTCCTTGAACTGCTCGACCACGTCCTCCGACTCCTCCTCGTTCTGCTCGAATTCGATCGCCGACTCGGCGATCACCTCCTCGGCCGCGAAGATCGGCGCGCCGCTGCGCACCGCCAACGCGATCGCGTCGCTGGGGCGGGAGTCGATCTCAAGCTCCCGGCCGTTCACCGAGAGCGTGATCGAGGCGAAGAACGTGTTCTCGCGCAGCTCCGTCACGGCGACCTGCGTGCAGCGCACCTCCAGCTCGCCCAGCACGTCGCACAGCAGGTCGTGCGTCATCGGCCGCGGCGTGCTGGCGCCCTGCAGCTTCATCAGGATCGACGCCGCCTCGGGGTGGCCGATCCAGATCGGAAGGAATCTGTTGCCCTCGACCGTCTTCAGCAGCACGATCGGCTGCTTGCCGACCATGTCGAAGCTAACGCCGTAGATGACCATCTCCTGCACGGACCATTTCCTCCGCGGTGGGGGGGAATCCAGAGTATAGGTACCCGCTGGGGCTGCGAACAGCGCTCGGCGGCCAGATCGACGGGATCTCGCGGCTCCGCGCCGCCGGTCGCGCGGCGCTCGCTCACACCCGTGCGCGAAAGCTCCAGAGCTTGTTGCCGAGGAAGTTCAGCGGCATCACCGCCGCCACCGCCAGCGCCTGCGCCGCCACCTTCTCGATCCCCGCGCCCTCCACGAAGATCGTCAACAGGCCCAGGCTGAAGCCCTCCGCCACGAGGCTGACGAGAAAGAAGCGCATCCCCTGCAGCCGCGCGCTGCCCGCGGCCGCGTCGAAGGTCCAGTGGCGGTTGAGCACGAAGTTGTTGAGCACCGCCACCAGCCACGCCAGCACGCTGGACACCTGGTAGTCCACCCCCAGCGCGTGTACGCACAGCGCGTACACGGCGATGTTGACCACAAACCCGCTGCCCCCGACAACCCCGAAGCGCACCAGCTGCAGCCAGTTGGCGGGCTTGCGCATCCCGTGCAGCAACCGCACGTGCGGTCTGACCTCGCCGCCGGCGGCGATGCCCCCGCGCGGCATCTCGACGGCCGTGACCTCGTCTTGCATCCGCCCAGCGTAGCGACACCGGCCCGGGAGGGGCGCGCTAGCCTTGCATGGGTGAGCGTCCAGGAGGGGACAGACATCACGCCGCAAGCGCCGCCGCGGCTGGGCTTCTCGCGCCGTCGCGTGGCGGGCGCGATGGCCGTGGCGGCCGTGGCGGGAGCGGTGGTGGCGCTCGCCATCCCCTCCTCCTCCCCCTCCCACCACCCCGCGGCGCACTCCGGCGCGGCGGCGGCGAAGGCGGCGGGCGCGGCGCGCGCGGTCACGACGCCGCCCAAGGTCGAGCTCGCCTCCAGCAAGCCGCTCGCCGAGGTGCGCGACCCCGAAGAAGCCAAGAGCTTCCCGGTGTCGGGGTCGGTGCACCACTCCGCCGCCGCCACCCCCGCCAAAGTGGCCGAAGAATTCGTGGCGCCCGGCGCGCAGTCCAACGCCGAAGTGCGCGCCGAGCTCGCCCACATGCACGCGATCGAAAGCGCCGCGCGCGCGCAG
This sequence comes from uncultured Solirubrobacterales bacterium, assembly GCA_963833205.1. Classification (GTDB taxonomy): domain Bacteria; phylum Actinomycetota; class Thermoleophilia; order Solirubrobacterales; family Solirubrobacteraceae; genus Palsa-744. The sequence goes on from CAWHWZ010000006.1 coordinate 577,770, forward strand.
GCCCACGCCACCGTCGCAACCGTGCCCGGAGGCGACTCCGTCGGCGGCAACGGCACAATCCAGATCCCCGCGGGTATCCCCGAAATCGTGCAGCGGGTAATCGCCGGCGCCAACGCCATCACCGACTTCCCCTACGTGTACGGGGGCGGTCACGCGTCGTTTGTCAGCAACTCCTACGACTGCTCCGGCTCGGTCTCCTACGCGCTGGCCGCGGGTGGCCTGCTGAGCGCGCCGGAGACCTCGGGGACACTTGAGAGCTGGGGCGAACCGGGGCCGGGGAAGTGGATCACGATCTACGCCAATGCCGGGCACGTCTACATGTACGTGAACGTCGGCGGGCGCTGGATGCGCTTCGACACGGTCGGGCGCTCCGGTCCCTACGCCTCGCGCTGGCAGCCGGAAATCCGCTCCAACGCGGGGTTCGTCGCGCGCCACCCGACGGGGCTGTAGCTGCCACGCGCCGGAGGCTCAGCGGTGCAGCTCCACGGTGCTCATCACCGTGGTGAACAGCGGGTTCTGCGCCGAGGCGTTACGCGCGGTGAGGCGCAGCGTGAGCTTCACCCTGTGCGCGTGGCGCAGGTGCTTGGCGACGCTCTTTGAAAACTTGATCCTCACCGAGCTCTTGCCGCCCTTGGTGGTCACCAGCAGGGCGTGGCCGATCACCAGCGCCTTGGGCGAGCCGGCCGGCAGATTGATCGCGGCCGGACCCAAGATGCCGAGGCGGTGGGCGGCGGCGTCTTCCAGCAGCACTTCAAAGCGGCCCGCCACCTGCTCGTTGACCGTGTAGTGCACCAGCAGGCCGTTGCGCGCCACCTGCTTGAGCGAGCTCGACGTCGCCGCCGCGGTGGCCACCGGGCGGGGCAGCGCGGAGCCGCCAGGTCCGCCGGGGCCGGCGGGCGTGATGATGCCGGGGGGCAGGCCCGTGCCGGGGCCCAAACCCGGACTCGAACCCGGCGCAGGTGGGCCCACCACGGTGATCTTCTGGGTGGTGGTGGCCGTGTTGCCGCCCACGTCCGTGACGGTCAGCGTCACTTCATAGATGCCCCCATACTTGTATGCGTGGAACGTGCTGCCGGCGCACGGGGGCAGCCACGGTTCTTCGCACAGTGACGCCGGCGGGTTGCCCGGGGCCTGGCCGGGCGCGTACCCGGAGACCGTCGGGGTGCCGTCGCCGAAGTTCCACGTGTAGGTGGCGTAGGTGGGCTTGGCTTCGCTTTTTTCGTTGTATGCCGTGCCCGCGTCGAGCGCGATCTCCGACTCCATCCCGTCGAAGCCCACGATTTCTTCGGCGTTGACCGGGTTGGGCGCGGTGAACTGGGGGATCAAATTATCCCCCCCCAGACAGGGCACCCCGGGGTAGGGCAACTTCAGGGCGGCGAGGTTGAAGGCGTTGTTGAGGTAATAGCTCTTGCTACCCAGCTTCTGGTTGAACAACGTTCCGGCGTCCGTGAATTCGTTGGCAGACACGCTGCCGCCCACGCCTCCGCTGGCAAAGAAATTGCGGCACTCGTCGGTGGCCTCGTTGCCCACCGTGTCCTGCCACCCGTCGAGCAGCGGGTCGGTAACGGTGTTCTGCTGCTCGACCGCGATCTGGTTGATGATCAGGTCGGACAGGCCGTGGTCGTGGGAGCCATCCGGTCCGATTTCGTTGAGCAGCTGGTTGGGCTCCTCGGCGTGGGGGCCTTCGAGCAGCCGTTCCCTTTCTTTCTGCGCTTTTTCTTCAGGTTTCGCAGCTATGAATTCTTCTTCTTCCTTTTCGCTCAGCTTCTTCGCTTCCTCGGGCTGCTCGATCGCCGGTTTGCTGATCGGATTGATCCCGCCGTCCTGGCACGGATAGGCAGGTGGCAAGGCTTCGCCCATGTGCCCATCCCCGAAGTCGCCGGCGGTCCACGGGATCACCGCGTAGATGATGGTGCTCGCGTCGCCACTCGCCGCTTTGTCGGGGTTGATGTCGGAGTGATAGCTGCAGAAGCTGGCTTCATAGCTTGCCGGCGATTTTTCTTCATAATCCGAGCAGCGCCCGCTGAGCCCGCCTGCTTCGTCGAGGCAGACCGTTACCCCTGGAGGTGTCAACACGTAGAAGATCGTGCCCATTCCAGATGACAAAGAGTGCTGGCCAATAAACGCTTTGAGCTGTTCGCGGACCTGCCTGTCAGTGAGGCATGTAATCTGGTCGGGCTTGTGACCCGGAAAGGTCGTGCCTTCCCGTTTTTGCGGGTCCGCACATGTGGCCACGGGGTATTTTTCAGTGTCGGTCAGCGCGCCCATGAACGTGGAGCGGTAGGAGGCGTGCTGGTTGGCGGCATCGGTGTACTGGGAGTCCACAGTGAACACGCTCCCGAACGAGCCGCTGCCGGCGCCCATCGCCTGCAGGAAGGTATCGATCGAGTTCTGCCAGTCGCCGTGATAGTTGTCGGTCGGATCCCAGTAGATCGCGTAGACGCGGCTAGAGGCAAGCACCGGCGCGCCGCTGGCGTTGGCGAAGGCTTCAGGGTACGCCGGGTCTTTCGGGTATAGGGGTACTCCGGCTTTTGCGGTTTCCCCGGGAAACAGAAGCGTGCTGCGTGGCTGCATGCCGACTTCGAATTCGGCCGCTTTTACGACCACGGCGCCCGCGGGCGCCGCTTCGGGACCGACAAGCAGCACGCACAAGGCTGCCAGCAGCAGCGCCAGCCGGCGCGCGATCACGGGCATCGGGCGAGAGCGAAGACGGAGCGTCACCCGAGCTACATCGGCATCGCCTCCCGCTCGCATTAGCGTTGCTGGACGGTTGCATCAACTCCCGGGGTGAGGGCGCGCTCGCGGCCCGGCGGCGGCCCACTCGGCGCGAGGACACGCTTACGGCCCTGCGGCGGCCCACTCAGCGCGAGAACAGCGCCGCCTGCCCCTGCCCCACGCCGACGCACAGCGTGGCGAGGCCGAGGTGGGCGTCGCGGCGGCGCAGCTCGTGGGCGAGGCCAACCACCAGGCGCGCGCCGCTCATGCCGAGCGGATGCCCGATCGCGATCGCGCCGCCGTTGACGTTGACGCGCGCGGGGTCCAGCCCCAGCTCCCGGATCACCGCGAGGCTCTGCGAGGCGAACGCCTCGTTGAGCTCCACCAGGTCGATCTGCTCCACGGCGGTGCCGGTGCGCTGAAGCAGCTTGCGCACCGCGGGGATCGGACCGATGCCCATGACCCGCGGATCCACCCCCGCGGAGGCCGAGCCGACGAACCGCAAAAGCGGCTCGGCGCCGAGCCGCTCCGCCATCGCGGCGCTGGCGATCACCAGGGCGGCGGCGCCGTCGTTGACGCCGCTGGAGTTGCCCGCGGTGACGCTGCCGCCCTCGCGGAATACGGCGCGGAGCTTCGCCAGCGCCTCGGGGGTGGAACTCGGGCGGGGGTGCTCGTCGCGCTCGCACTCCCCCACCGCCACCAGCTCCTCGGCGAAGCGCCCCTCGGCGTCGGCGGCCGCCCAGCGGCGCTGGCTCTCCAGCGCAAACGCGTCCTGGTCCTCGCGCGAGACGCCCCACCGCTCGGCGACGTTCTCGCCCGTCTCGCCCATACCCTCCAGGGGAAACAGCGCCGCCATCGCGGGGTTGGGAAAGCGCCAGCCGATCGTCGTGTCGTACACGGTACGCTCGCCGCGCGCCCACGCCTTCTCGTCCTTGCCCATCACCAGCGGGGCGCGGGTCATCGATTCCACGCCCCCCGCCAGCGCCAGCTCGATCTCGCCCGCGCGGATCGCCTGGCAGGCGCACACAATCGCGGACAGTCCCGAGGCGCACAGCCGGTTGACGGTGATGCCGGGGATCTCCTGCGGCAGCCCGGCCAGCAGCAGCGCCATCCGCGCGACGTTGCGGTTGTCCTCGCCCGCCTGGTTGGCGCAGCCGAGATACACCTCCTCGATCGCCCCGGGGTCGAGGCTCGGCACGCGCTCCACCGCGGCGCGCAGCGCGATCGCCGCGAGGTCGTCGGGGCGCACCTGCGCAAGCGCTCCCCCATAGCGTCCCACGGGGGTGCGCACGGCAGCGAGGATCACTGGTTCGGGGGTCGATGTCATGGTTCCACGGATCGGAGGCCGCCAGAGTATCGGTTGGCGGCCATGCCCGCGCGCGGCACCTCAGGCGACATGCCCACGCACTCCCAGCAGCCCCCTGGCCTCCGCGGGCGTGGCCACCGGCCGCCCGAACTCCTCCGCCAAGCGCACCACGCGTTCGACCAGCTGCGCGTTGGTGCGGGCCAGCTCGCCGCGGCGGTAGTACACATTGTCCTCCATACCCGTGCGCACGTGCCCGCCATACAGCAGACTCAGCACGTTGACCTCCAGCTGGTGGCGCCCGATCCCCAACATGCTCCACAGGGCGCCCTCCGGCAGACGGCTGAGCAGGTAGCCGATCGTCTGCAGATCGGGCGCCGCGCCGCCGGGGACGCCGAGGCACAGCTGCCAGAAGCCGGGGCCGCGGATCAGCCCTTCGCCGATCAGCCGCAGCCCGTTGCGAATCATGCCGCTGTCGAACGTCTCGATCTCGACCGCGATCTCCAGTTCGCGCATGCGCGCGGCCGCCGGCTTCAGGAAGGTGGCGTAGGGATTGCCGAACACCCAGTCGTCGGCGAGGTTGACCGAGCCGCAGTCCAGCGTCGCCATCTCCGGTGCCAGCTCGATGCAGGCGAGGCGTTCCTCGATCCCGGCGCGCCCGCCGGCGCTGCCGGTGCTGAGATTGACGATCGCCTCGCACCCCCGCTCCCGAATGCGCTCGATCAGCGTTCGATAGATCGCCACGTCCTGCACAGGCGTGCCCGACTCGTCGCGGGCGTGCAGGTGGATGATCGCCGCGCCGGCCCGCCAGCTCTCCACCGCCGCCTCCACGATCTGATCGGAGGTGAGCGGTAGGTGGGGGGATTGCCTGCCGGAGGCGATGCTGCCTGTGACCGCGGCGGTGATCATCACGGGTTCGGTCATTTGGCGCTTTAAGGTATAGGCATGGCCGCGCCCCCCAAGGTCACCTATGAGACCTTCGACGCCGCCGAGCAGGACGCGCGCGCGTTTCACTCGGCCCTGGAGCTGGTTGGCGCACGCTTGGGCGAGCGGCATCCCTTCTACATCGACGGCGTCGCGCAGCATGGCGATGGATGGGTGCAGGAGCATTCGCCCGGGGATCGTCGCGTGCTGGTGGGGCACTTCGCCGCCGCTTCGATCGAGGACCTCGATCGGGCGGTCGCTTGCGCGCGGCGCTTCACCGCGGAGTGGGCGGCCACCGATTGGCGCGAGCGGGTGCGGATCGTCAGCGGCGTATCGGCCGCGATCGCCGAGCGCCGTCACGAGCTCGCGGCGATCCTCGCGTACGAGATCGGCAAGCCGCTGCTGGAGGCGCTGGGGGAGGTGGACGAGTGCGTGGTGTTGATCGACTACTACTGCCACCAGTTGAGCGCCCACGGCGGCTTTGTCACCGAGATGGGTCCGCCCGGGGCCGAGCGCAACTGGAGCCTCCTGCGGCCCTACGGAGTGTGGGCTGTGATCGGTCCCTTCAACTTCCCGATGGCGCTGCTCTTGGGGCCGATCGCGGCGGCGCTGATCGCCGGCAACACGGTGGTCGCCAAGCCCTCGCCATACGGCTACCTGAGCGGCCTGGCGGTGTATGAGCTGTTTCGCCAAGCGGGCCTCCCCCCGGGCGCCCTGCAGCTGCTGAGCATTCCCGACGAGCGGCTGGGAGAGCGGCTGTACAGCCACCGCGGCCTCGACGGGCTCACCTTCACCGGCTCGCACGCCACCGGGATGCGCGTCTTCCACGGCTTCTCGCGCCAGTACCCGCGCCCGGCGATCTGCGAGATGGGCGGCAAGAACCCGGCGATCGTTACCGCCTCCGCCGACCTGGGCAAGGCGGCGCTCGGCGTGGCGCGCTCGGCCTTCGGCTTTAGCGGGCAGCGCTGTTCGGGCTGCTCGCGCGTGCTGGTCGCGCGCGAGGTGCACGACCAGTTTGCCGCGCTGCTTGCCGAGCGCCGCGGCGAGGTGGTGCTCGGCAGCCCACTCGACCCGGCGACGAAGGTCGGGCCGGTGATCTCCCCGGAGTCCGTGCAACGGCTGCTCGACGCGGCGCGCGAGTGCCGCGAGGCCGGCTGGGCGGTGCACGGGGGCAGCGCCCTCGTGGAGGGGGAGCTGCGGTACGGCAACTACGCCGAGCCCACCGTCGCTGAGATACCGGCCGACTCGCGGCTGCTGCGCGAGGAGCTGTTCACGCCGTTCGTGGCGATCCATCCGGTCGCCTCGCTCGGCGAGGCGCTCGAACTGGCCAACGGGCTGGTATTTGGGCTGACGGCCGGCCTCTACGCCGAGGACCCGGCGGAGATCGAGCGCTTCGAGCGGGAGATCAAGGCGGGGGTTATCTACGTCAACCGCGAGGCTGGCGCCACCACGGGGGCGTGGCCTGGTATACAACCATTCGGAGGTTGGGAGGGTTCCGGCAGTACGGGACGCGGAGCTGGTGGGATCCACTACCTTCAGCAGTACATGCGAGAGCAGAGCCTGACCGTCGTCGGTGGTTGAGCCGTCGCGGCGAAAGCCGTGACGTGGCGAATGAACAAGAAGATCTCCGTAGCCATCGTGGGAGCCGGGGCCGTCGGCCTCAGCACCGCCCGCGCGCTCACCGATCTGGGCGTGGAGGAGGTGGTCGTGCTCGAGCGCACGCACCTCGCCGGCGGTTCCTCGGGACGCTCGGTGGGGGTCGTCGAGACTCAGTACGTCGATCCCTTCGACATCGCCCTGCGCGTGCCCAGCAAGCGCGCCTTCGAGCAGCTCGAGCGCGACCACGGGTTGCACTTCACGCGCAACGGCTACCTGCGCATCGGCCACACCGAGGAGGACGCCGCGCGCTTCGAGCGCAGCGTCGCGGTGCAGCGCGAGCTGGGGATCGAGGACGCAGTGGTGCTCGACCCCGAGGGGATCGCCGAGCGCTTTCCCGACGTCCGCTGCGATGACATCAGCGCCGGTTTGCACGGCCCCAGCGACGGCTTCGTCGACGGCCACCTGTACTGCGGGCTGCTCGCCGAGCTGGCCGCCGCAAAGGGCGCGCGGCTGCTGCAGCACACCAGGCTGACCGGCCACGAGCTGCTCGCCGACGGACGCCACCGCCTGCGCACCTCCGGCGGCGAGCTCACCTGCGAGTACGTGGTCAACGCCGCCGGCGCGTGGGCGCAGGAGGTGGGTGCGCAGCTGGGTGTGGACACGCCGATCCTGCCCCAGCGCCACGAGGCGGTGAGCATGCACCTGCCGCGCAGGCTCGACTACATGATGCCCGAGGTTATGGACTACGCCCCCGCCGAAGGGCGCGCGGGGTTGTACTTCCGCCACGAGACCTTCGACATGCTCCTGGGCGGTCTGCACAGCGAGGAGGCGGTCCACCCGGTGGTTGACCCCGACAGGTGGTTTGAGGGCGTGGAGCAGGCCTACCTGGAGCAGCTCGCCGAGCTGCTCCCGTACCGTCTGCCCTCGTTGGCCGACATTCGCCTCGGCAGCGGCTGGGCGGGGCTGTATCCGGTGAGCCCCGACGGGCGCCCGCAGGTCGGTCCCTGCCCGGCAGACGCGACGGTGATCGCCGCCTGCGGCGTCGGCGGCTACGGGATCCAGGTCTCGCCGATCGTGGGGCAGCTGGCCGCCGAGTGGATCGTCTTTGGGGAGGCGCGCGGGCTGGCGGAGGCGATGGAGCTGCTGCCAGGACGCGCGTCGCTGTCGGGTCAACGCATCGCGACACAGGAGAGTGGGTAGGGATGAGCACTGCGAGCGACGGGAGGAAGGGATGAGCACAGAGGCATACAGCGTGGGGTCATCCAGCACCGGGGGGCCGTACGCCTCCGGGAAGCAGCAGGACGAGATCGTCGAGCACTTCGGCTACAAACAGCAGCTCGACCGGGAGATGGGATGGTTCTCCTCGTTTGCAGCGTCGTTCTCAGGGGTATCGATCACGACCGGGGTGCTGCTGACGCTGCCGTTCGTGCTGACGCAGTCGGGCACCGGCGGTTTGTGGACGTGGATCATCTCCGCGTTTGGCTGCCTGCTGATCGCGGCGATCTTCGCCGACCTCGCGGGGCGGATCCCGCTCGCCGGCTACGCCTACCAGTGGGCCAGCCGCCTCACCAATCCCAACTTCGGCTGGTTTGTGGCGGTCTGCGGGCTGATCGGCTTCGGCGTGGGAGCCTCCGGCACGGCATACGGCGTGACTCCCTACTTCCTTTCGGAGTTCGGTATCGAAACCACGCGCAACGCGACAATTCTCGGGGCGGCCACACTGACTCTGATCGTGATGCTGATCAACATCGCGGGGATCCGCATCGCCACCACCTTCAACAACGCCGCGGTCGTCACCGAGATCATTGGCGGCGTGGGCGTGGCGATCGCGCTGCTGGTGTACGCGATCGTCGAGCACCCGCACCCGGCCTCGTTCCTCTTCCACCAGCAGCCCGAAGCGCACGGCGCGTACATCGGCGCGTTCCTGCTGGCCTTCCTGCTCGGCGCCTACACGTTCGCCGGCTGGGAGCTGCCCGCGGATCTCGCCGAGGAGACCCGCAACGCGACCACCGTCACACAGCGCACGATCATCGCCTCGGTGATCGCGGTGGCCGTCAGCGGCCTGATCCTGCTGGTCGGCTTCTCCTACGCCAGCCCCGGCATCTCCAAGACACTCGGCGAAGAACATCCGGTGCTCTCGATCATCCAGTACCAGTGGGGCACCACCGGCAGGGAGCTCGTGGACATCCTGTTCCTGATCTCGTTCGTCTCGGTGGTGCTCTTGATCCAGGCCGGCGCCGCGCGCCTGCTGTTCAGCCTCGGACGCGACAACATGGCGCCGTTCGGCACCTTCTTCGGCAAAGTGCACGTCCGCTTCAAGACCCCCTACACGGCGCTGATCGGCACCGCCGTATTCGGGATCGCGATGTTCACCGTGCCCGCCTTGATCTCGGCGAAAGTGCTCGAATACATCCTTGGCACCGCCTCAGTCGGCTTCAACCTCGTGTACGGGCTGATCGCGGGGGTCTACCTGTACATGTCCTACCGCGGCACGCTGCCCAAGCAGTTCGGCAAATTCTCGCTCGGGCGCTGGGGCCGGCCGATCGCATGGGTGTCGGTGGTGTGGCAGATCTTCCTCGTCGGCACGTTGACGCTGCCGAAGATCAATTTCAAAATCGGGGTCACCACGCTGTCGATGATCGCGGTCGGAGCTGTGTGGTTCCTCGTGTGGGTCCGCCCGAAGGTCAAAGCAGGCCAGGCCGGCCCACACCGGGAAGTCGTCGTCGAGGATCTCGAAACGGCGGCGTGAAGCGGCTCGAGCAACGGTATGCGCGCAGCTGGCCGCAGGCGCGAGCGCTGTACGAGCGTGCGCTCGCGTCGCTGCCGGGCGGCAACACACGCACGCAGGTGCACGTGGAACCGTTCCCGCTGTACGCCGTGCGCGGGAGCGGTGCGCGGGTCGAGCTGATCGATGGGGTGGAGGTCGACGATTTCCTGTTGAACTACTCCGCCTCGGCGCTGGGTCACTGCCACCCCGCGGTGACCGCGGCGATCCACCGCGGGATCGACGCCGGCGGCCCCTTCGGCCTGGCGGTGGCGGCGGAGGTACAACTGGCCGAGCGGATGCGCGAGCGCTTCAGCGGCGTGGAGCTGGTGCGTTTCACCAACTCCGGATCGGAGGCCACACTGCAGGCGGTGCGCGCCGCGCGCGCCTTCAGCGGGCGGCCCAGGATCGCCAAGGCCGAGGGCGGCTATCACGGCGGCCACGACCTCGTGGACGTCGGCATCACCCGTTTCGGCGAGACCCCCGGGGAGGCGATCGGGGAGACGCGGGGGATGTCGCCCGAGGTGGTGGCGGGCGTGAGCGTGTTCCCCTACAACGACCTCGTGGCGGCGCTGGCGGTGCTCGAAGCGCAGGCCGAGCAGCTGGCGGGGGTGCTGATCGAGGTGTTCCTCAACTCCTCGGGCGTGATCCCGGCGCGGCCGGAGTTCCTGGGCGGCATCGCCGATTGGTGCGCCGCGCATGGGGTGCTGCTGATCCTCGACGAGGTGGCCAGCTGGCGCACCGGCTACCGCGGCGCGGGCGCCGAGCACCACGGGCTGCGCCCCGATCTGATCTGCCTCGGCAAGGCGCTGGGCGGTGGCTTTCCGATCGGCGCGCTCGGCGGGCGCGCGGATGTGATGGCGATGTTCGACCCGCGCGGCGGCAGCGTCGTGCGCCACGCCGGAACCTTCAACGGCCACCCCGTCGCCATGTCCGCCGGCCTCGCGGTGCTGGACGCACTCGACGAGGGCGCGATCGCGCGAATGAACGCCCAGGGTCGGCGGCTGGCCGAGGGCGCCCGGCGGATCGGCAGCGAGCAGGGGTTGGCCCTCACCGCCACCCACTACGGGGGCATCGGGCGGCTGCACATCGCGCACGAGCCCCCCGGCTCGGCGCGCGAGGCCGCGGCGCGGCCGCAGGAGCCGCGCACCGACATCTACCGCGCGCTGCTGGAGCGCGGGGTGCTCGTGTCGCCCGACGGCCGCTTCGCCACCTGCACGGCGACCTCCGACGAGCAGATCGAGCGGTTTCTCGCCGCGCTCGCCGAGGCGGCGCCGGAAGCGCTCCTCACAACACCCCCAACCGCGGAGGTCACATGAACGGACCGTCATCCCCACATCCCAGCCAGAGCGGGGGCGCCGCGCAGCCCACGATCCCGCTGGAGAACCTCGGCGCAGACAGCGTGGTGGCAGCCGCGCAGTTGATCCGCAGCGGACGCACCTACGACCTTGACTGCGGCCGCTGGCCGAGCATGCCCCAGTGGGACGGCCACGCGCCGTTTCAGGTGCTCACCTACCGCACCCCCCGGGGGGTGCGGGTGCAGAAGGACTGGGACTGGCTGGGCACGAACACCGTGAACTTCGGCATCCACAGCGAGCTGCTCTCCGGCAGCGCCCACACCGGCACGCACATCGACGCGCTCTGCCACGCCACCTGCGGCGCGGACGACCACTGGTTTGGCGGCAGCACCCCGGAGGAGCACCTCGGCGACTTCGGCCCGCTCACACACGACGCGGCGGCCATACCGCCGATCTTCACCCGCGGCGTCCTGCTGGACGTCGCCGGCGCGCTGGGGGTGGATGCCCTGCCGGCGAGCACCGAGATCGGGCCGGCGGAGCTCGAACGGACGCTCAGCGCCCAGGGCAGCGAGATCCGCCCGGGCGATGTGGCGTTGATACGCACGGGCTACCTCTCCGCCTGGCCCGACCGCGAGCGCCTGGCCGAGTACGCCGACGCCGGGGTCAACCTGCAGGCGGCCACGATGCTGATGGACGCCGGCGTGGTGGCACTGGCGGGGGACACCGAGTCACTGGAGTGCCTGCCCTCGCCCGACCCCGACAGCCCCCACCCGGTCCACCTCGCCGCCCTGATCGAGCGCGGCGTGTTCATCCTGGAGATGGTCTACCTGGAGGAGCTCGCGCGCGACCGGGTGTACGAGTTCGCGTTCGCCTGCCTACCGCTGAAGATCAGCGGCGCCACGGGCTCGTGGGTGCGGCCGTTGGCGCTGTGCTGAGCACCCGTGGGAAAGCCGCGGAGTCTCGCCGGAGTCATTAGCGCCCCAGCGTGCGCACGATCTGACGGGCCTGCCCGCGGAGATCGCCGAGCAGCCTGCGTACCTGAGCGAGGCCCGCTCGCAGCTGCGGATCGCCGACCTCGACCGGCAGCATCGAATCCTGCAGCGCGGAGAGGATGCCATCAGCCTCGCCGATCGCCTCCAGCGCGTGATCGATCGCGCTCTTGGGGGTGCCCGGCAGGACCCGCGAAGGCTCGGTCCCAAGCGCGGGCAGTGGCAGCCCATGGCGCTCGGCAAACTCCCCGGAGTTGCGTTTTGCGAGGGCATATGCCTTCTGAACTGGTCGGAACAGCGCCTCTTCGAGTCCCTCGGCGGCATGCTCGTCGAGCTGCTCGTGCGCCTCGCCAAGGTAGGCCAGCGCCACCTCCAGCCGCGCGCCCGCGTCCGCGATCTGTTCGAGTAGGTGCTCCCTCGCCTCCAGTGCGCTGTAGGTCATCGAGACTCAGGTTAGTGTCCAGGGCAGCTTGCCGAGGTGGTGTATGCGCGCGCGAACCGGGCGGCGAGGTCGCCCAGGTCAGGTTTCTGCGAGGACATGTCCCTCTGCCAGCGCGTCGTGGATCGGATAGGCGGGGATTCGGGTCGATTCAGCGGGATTTGGGCAGCGGAACCGGGCTGCTGCCCAAACGCTATGCGGCGACTGCTTCCTTGGTGTCTGCTGGCTCGACCTCAATGGCGCGCGGGTACAGCGCGCCGAGATCGGTCGCGTGCAGGGCACGAGAGACAGCACCCGAGGCGACCTCGGCCGCAGCGGCGGCGTCCTCGGCGTCGGTGGCGACCGTGATGCGTGCTGTCGTGCTGTCGTCCCACGAGATCACGGGGCCGAGATCTCCGTGGTTGTGCTCAAGCCAGCCGATCAGGCGCTCCCACGAAGCCTCCTCGGCAAGCGGGACGCCGGGGATCTGGACGAAGATGCGGTATTCCATACTCACTGCTTATACCCCTTCCGCTTGAGATCGGCAAGGAGGTTGCTCCAAGTTCGCTGTGAGGAGGGGGTCCCGGGCATCCGTGCGGGAGCGGTCGAGCCATCCGGCGGGAAGAGCAGCCAGTACTCCTTGCGCTTCTCGACACGCCACCCCTGACGCTCCAAATCGCGGCGCAGCTTCTTCGCGTCCCCCTGGTAGCTCACTGCGGCCGGAGGCTACCCGATGCCCCTGCGGATGGCCGTTTGACGATCAGCCGGGAGAAGATCAGTCTGCCCGGGGATTCCGGTGCGAGTCGCGCCATCAGCTCTCCAAGGTCGTGTATCCGAGGCGGGGCGACCCCTGCGTGGGCAAGCGCCGCCTTCAGCAGCTTCTCCAGCGCCTGCTGACTATGGAAGCCAATGAGGTCGTCCGGCACGTCGGGATCGTCCCAAGCTTGTCAAGCGCGATCTCGTCGCTGCGGGCCTTGCGCGCGAACCGGGCGGCGAGGTCGTGGAGGTCATGTTTCGGCGAGGACACGTCCGCGCCTCATCTGCGGTCTTTGCGACTTCTCCGCGGACTGCGAAGACCCTGATTGGGCAACGGGCGTAGAGCCATCGGACCATCGATGCTGGTGTCGGTATTTTGAGCTAACTAACGGCAAGCGTTAGACTAGCCGATATGCCGTCCATGGCCGACCTTCCCGATGCGCTGCTCGCCGAGGGACGCTACTGGGTCACCTCGGACGAAGCCGCCCAGTTCGCGGGCATCCCGACCGCGCACGTCTATCCCGGCCTGCAGCGCCTGCGTCGCCGGGGCGCGATGTTCTCGCCGGTGCGCGGGTTCCATGTCGTGATCCCGGCCGAGTACCGCGCGTGGGGCGCCCTGCCGGGCGAGCTGTTCATCGACGGGATGATGCGAGCGCTCGGACGCGCGTACTACGTGAGCCTGCTCACCGCGGCGGCGATGCACGGCGCGGCACATCAGGCGCCGCAGGTCTTCCAGGTGATGGTGGACCGCCACGTCGCCGGCCGCGACATCGAACGGGTCCGTCTTCGCTTCTACACCAACGAGCACCTCGGCGAGATGGCGACCGAAGAACGCCAGGTGGACACCGGACGAATCCAGCTCGCCACCCGCGAGACGACCCTCGTGGACCTCGTCGTCCACCCCGACGACGCGGGAGGGCTGAGCAACGTCGCCACCGTGATCGTCGAGATCGGCGACCTCGACGTGCCGCAGCTGGCCCGGCTCGCAGCGATCCGTTCTCGCTCGGTCGCCCGACGCCTCGGATGGCTGCTCGACCAACACCGCGACGATCTCGATCTCGAGCCGCTGCGCGAGGTCGCACGTGCCGGCGGCGGCTACCCGACACGCCTTGTCCGTGCGCTCCCCGCACGCGGCCCCATCGACCCACATTGGAACCTCCAGGTCAACAGCGACGTGGAAGCAGACCTGTGATCGACCGCCCCGCCCTCATCGCGTGGCGCTCCAGGGCTCCCTGGCCGAACCCCGTCCAGATCGAGCAGGACCTGCTGCTCTCCCGCCTCATGATCGAGATCGCCCGCGACGGCGTGCTCGGCCCCGAGCTCGCGATGCGGGGCGGCACCTGCCTACACAAGTTCCACCTCCCCACCCCGCTGCGCTACTCCGAGGATCTCTACTACGTCCGCAGAACCCACACCGGCATCAAGCCCTACACGCAGGCCCTCGGAGCTCTCGCCGAGCGCCTCGGGCTCACCGTCTCAAGCCGCCGACGCTCAGGGCAGATGGTCCACGTCTACCTCGACGCGCAGCCGACCGAAGGCATCGGCCGCATCCGTATCAAGATCGAGCTGAACATCGCCGAGACCGAGCCCCACCGCCCCCTGAAGACCATACGCCACACGGTCAAAACCTCCTGGTGGAGCGGCGCAGCCGACATCCCCACCTACGAGACCAGCGAGCTACTCGCCACCAAGCTGCGCGCGCTCTACCAGCGCAGCAAGGGACGCGACCTCTTCGACCTCTGGCTCGGCCTCACCGTCCTGAAGATCGACCCCGATCAGATCGTCGCTGGCTTCAACCACTACATGCACTACGCCGCCTTCAGCTTCCCCGAGCTACGCGACAACCTCGCCGCCAAGCTGAGCAGCACGCGGTTCCTTCGCGACCTCGACGCCCTCGTGACCAACACACCCACCGGCTATGACCCCGACACCGCCGCCAACCTCGTGATGCGAGAACTCGGTAGTCGCCTACGCAACGTGCCACCCGCCGACGAGATCACACTACTGAACTCGTAGGCGCACCCTCACGGACCCTTCGGTCGTGTCGCAGTCAATGTATGTCGAATTCCGCCGCAATACAGGCGATTCAGCTATGGGCGATCCTGGATTCGAACCAGGGACCTCTTCCTTATCAGAGAGTGCCGCAGGTTTGGGGGATTTGAGCGTTTCGCCTGTATCTAAGCCACAAACGGCCTTGCTGCTGCTGCCTCAAATCGGCTGATTTGGGTCCGTTTCGGGGGGGTTTAGGCCCATGAGGGGGGTCCATGGGCCCAAACGTCCCGGCGCCCTCACGCTCCGCGAACCGGCTCTGGATATGCGTGTCGCAGCCAGTGGCCGTCGATGGCACCCCAGTCGAGGTCCGTGGGCTCGAAGTAGGCGGCGAGAAAGCGGCCGAAGGTCACGGCGAGGACATCGTGACCTTCGTGCTCGTAGTGGTGCTCGTGGCGGTCGGGGACGATGTCAAGGTCGTCGCTGATGAGGTAGTCCGCTCCCGCGAGCAGGGCGGTGTAGACAATCGGGTCGTCTCGGCGGTCTCGCGTGAACGCTGGCACCTGGGCGACGTCGAAGGGAGGCGAGGCCGCCACGCAGATGGCCTGCATCTGGTGGCGCAGGGCGCCCACGTCGGCTTCGCGTACGTTGGGGTTCAGCCGTTTTCCGATCTCGCGCACCTTCCGCTCGTACTCCTCGAAGAGCGCGGCCGAGCCGAGGGCCACCCAATGCTCGGGAGTATTGTGAGGTAGGAGTTCGCGGAGGATCGTACGTTGCCGTTCGGCTGTCTTTGCCTCTGCGGCGGCCTGCCGGAGACCGACCGGTTGGGCGCCGATCGTCTCGGCTTCGACGCGCAGAAGGTCGAGATCCATGCGGTGCTGCTCGATCTCGCGGGTGAGGGCACCGTAGGCAAGCAACACCCACAGCTTGCGCGCCATCCCCCTCGGGCTGAGCGTCGCCGGCAGGGACACGCTGGTGTCGATAACCACGCTGGGCACAGTGCGCCAGCGTAAGGGTGACCGCCGACGAGTCGGCGCTACTTGCCGTCGGCGAGCGCGGCGCGGACCTGCTCCTCAGTCACCTCAGCGAAGCGCTCGTCGAGGTCGGCGATCTCGCCCGCGAGGTCGTAATTGCCGCGCAGGGCCGCCAGGAGAGATGCCTGGGGTATGCGGTAGCCCCCGCCCGGGAGCTTGAGATAGGGGACCCTCTCCGCCTCGATCCAGCGACGGACCGTACGATCGCTCACGCTGAGCAGAGCCGCGGCCTGAGCGACGGTGAGGAGCTGGGGTCGAGAGGCGGTTAGTTCCATGAGAAGACGGAGTGCGGACACCCATAAGCATAGCGGACTTTACGGTCATAGTGGACATTCTGGACATTGGCTACGACGAATCGTGTCGGCTTGGGCCCGCCGGCCTCGATCCTCTCGAAATCGCGCCAGGCGAATCGGCCTAGACTCATCAACTACTGGCCGTTCTCATCCTCGCCGACTGCGGGCATCTCGTTATCTGTGTACTCCGGCAGACCAAGGATCGGTTTGCCAGTCAGCTTGAAGGCCCGCAGTCGCTGGCGTACGGCGAGCACGTCATCGACAGCGGCTCGCTGTTCAGCACGGTCAGCGGGCTCGGCCGTATCTCCGGCCGGCGGCAGTTGCTGCGCCTGTAGATCGACCCTATAGCCGCGATCTATACGCCTAGCAAGCTCCATAGTCTGCTTCGTGAGATCCGTGCGCTGCTCGTTGTTACGGGCCGGATCGTCGGCCGAACTCTTTTCGTCGAGGAGCCTCGCAACGAAATCTTCGATCTCTTGTCCCGTCATGGTGTTAGCCCGCTCTTCGAGACCGTCTACGTACTGCGGATCGATGCCCGTTTCTTCTAGTAGGACTTCGGTAGGTCGTTATGGCGGCAGCCTGCGCTGGCAGACCGGGCAGCGGTCGTGCCAGCAGGCCAGCGCGGTCTGCAGCAGCTCCGCGATCCTGCCAGCGTCGAGGCCCTGCTCGCCGGCGCGGGACCTCACCTCCTCCCGCCACGTGTGGGTATCAAGGCCATACTGCTTGCGGAGTCGGCGCGGGAGGATCACGACAGCGGGAAGCTCGATCCGCGTGGGCTGGCTGCGGGTGCAGAGCGGGCACGCGAACAGCCACAGGACTCCATCCGTCGATCGAGCAGTCGGCCGGCCCCCGGCCCGGCCCCCGCCGCACACCCTGTCACACCCCTTGCGGGTTGACAGGGTGTGCCACGCTACCCCGCGGACGGGGGCCGGGGGACTGCGCTCCACCGCGTTCGGGGCCCCCGACCAGGCAGCCTGGTCGGGGAGCGGCGGACGATCGACCGTGGCTTGCAGTTCCCCGAACCGTCGGACGCCGCAGGATCGCCGTCAGCCCGCGGCTAGCAGGATCGCTGCGGTATCGGTCTCGTAGGAGGCGATGGCGTTTTTGCCCCGAGCACGCCCGCTGAGCAGCTTGGGCTCCCGTTGGCGCGGGTGGACGTCGATCGCGAACTCGATGTCCAGCGTCTGCGCCAGCCGCGCGAGAGTGTCGATGGTGGGGTTGTGCTCGCCGGCCTCTAGGCGCGCGAGTTGGGGCTGGGTCATGTCGAGCTTCTGCGCCAATCCTCGCTGGGAGAGGCCGTGCTCGGTGCGGTAGGCGAGTACCTTCAGCGCGACCGCCCGGGCGACCGCGGTTCGGTCCCACTCGCGCCGGAAGTCCGGGTCGCGCAGTTCCTCGGCCAGCACCTGCTGGCTCGTCTTCATGTCGCTCAGCTTCACGTCATTCCTTTCGGTCCATCCAGGATGATAGCAAGGTTGTTATCGCGTGCAGGCCGGGGTCAGGTCTCCAACTCCTCGAAGCGTCGCTGGGCGTTGCGGACCATCTCATCGAAGCCACGTTTGTCGATCTGTGCCTCGGGAGCCACGGCGGCCTGCGCTGCGCGCAGATGGATCTGGCACGGTCTTGGCGTCCGCGAGCTTGAACCGCCTGCCACCGCTCCCGAAGATCACGCCGCACTCGCTGCGGCGCACCTGGGCGATGTTCGCCGCGCAGGCCGGGCGCGACCCGCACTGGATCTCCGATCAGATCGGCCACACCTCCGCCGCCTTCACGCTCCAGATCTACCAGCAGACCCGCAACCGCCGCCTGACCGATCGTGAGCGTCAGGCCATCTGGGAACTCATGCGTTTCGCCGACAAGCCGGCCGAGTGCCCGCTCACGCGGCAGGTCACGCGTGGTTCGGAGGGGGAGTTTAGGCCCGTGAATGGGCCCATGGGGTCATTTGAGCCAGAACGCGGGCTGAGCGTGCCCGGCGAGGAGAGTTGAAATTTGGCTCCATGCCAGGGGATTCGAGTAGTGGGCGATCCTGGATTCGAACCAGGGACCTCTTCCTTATCAGAGAAGCGCTCTAACCGACTGAGCTAATCGCCCGCGAGCGAAGGATTCTAGCGGCGCCCGCGAACTGTAGGACCGGCAATCGATCACGCCCCGACGCGAGCGCCAAGGCGCTCGGCCAACGCCAGCGCCTCCTCCGAGGAGCCGAACGAAAGCTCGACCCCGTAGCTCCCGTCCGCCCGCGGTCGCACTCGCACCTCGGCACCCAGCGCCTCTCCCCATGTCGCCTCGATCTCGGCCGCGGCGGCCACCTGGTCGGGGTGCACCCCGCGGGTCGCCCGTGGCCGGCGAGCCTCGCCGGGGTCGCTCCGCGGCTCCGCGTTGCTGCGCCGCGCGCGATCCTCCATCGTTCGCACCGACCACCCCTCCGCGGCCGCGGCACGCGCCAGCTGCCGGCGGGCGGCGTGGTCCTTGGCGAGCAGCAGCGCGCGGCCGTGGCCCTCGCTGAGCGACCCACCCTCCAGCAGCTCCAGCGCCTCGTCGGGCAGATCGAGCAGCCGCATCAGATTGGAGACCGCGACTCTGCCGCGACCCACGCGGCAGCCCACCTGCTCACGCGTGAGGCCCAGCTCCTCCACCAGCGCGGCGCAGGCCCGCGCCTCCTCGATGGGGTTGAGGTCCTCGCGCGCCATGTTCTCGATCAGCGCCAGCTCCAGCGAGGCGGCGTCGTCGTGGGGGCGCACGAGCGCCGGGATCGTCTTCAGGCCGGCGATCTTCGACGCCCGCCAGCGGCGCTCACCGGCGATCAGCTCGTAGGTGCCCTCTGGCTTGGGGCGAACGAGCACCGGCTGCAGCACACCGCGCTCTCCCAGCGACTCCGCCAGCGCGCTCAGCGCGTCCTCGTCGAAGCGCCGGCGCGGCTGGTTGGGGTTGGGCGAGATCGACTCCACCGGCACCTCGCGCAGCTCCTCATGCGCCGCGCCGGGCGACGACACCGACAGAATGGCCTCCAAGCCCCTGCCCATACCCGGCTTTGGCCTAGCCACGAGCCGCTCCGTCACGCCAACCCCCACTAGCCACGAGCCGCGACCTCCTTCGCCAGCTCAAAATACGCCTCCGCGCCCGTGCTGTGCGGGTCGTGATGAGTCACGGGCAGGCCATAGCTCGGCGCCTCCCCGACGCGGACGTTGCGCGGAATCACCGTCCGAAACACCAGCTCGCGGAAGTGCTCGCGCACCTCGCGCTCCACGTCGCGCCCCAGACGGGTGCGGCTGTCGTGCATCGTCAGCAGCATCCCCGCCACCGTCAGCCCCGGGTTGAGTTCGCGGCGCACCAGCTCCAGCGTCTCCAGCAGCCCCGCCAAACCCTCCAGCGCGAAATACTCGGTCTGCACCGGCACGATCACCCTGTCCGCGGCCACCAGCGCGCTCACCGTAAGCGGACCGAGCGAGGGCGGGCAGTCCAGCAGGATGTACTGAAAATCTCCCCTGATCGGCTCAAGACCTTCACGCAGGTGACCCTCAAACCCCTCCAACCGCGGCAGCTCGACGTTGGCCCCGGCGAGTCCCGCTCCTGCCGGCAACAGGCTCAGGCCGGCGATCGACGTCTGCACGATCGCATCCCCAGCCACCCGCGAGCCCGTCAGGACCTCGTACAGCCCGGGCGCCTGCGTGCGCGGAAAGCCCAGCCCCACCGTCGCGTTCGCTTGCGGATCCACGTCCACCAGCAGCGTGCTGTAGCCGGCCTCGGCAATGCAGGCCCCGACGTTCACCGCCGTGGTCGTCTTGCCCACCCCGCCCTTCTGGTTGGCGATCGCGTACACCGTTCCCATCGTTCCGCGCACGCTAGCGCCGATCACCCTCAGACTGTCGCCCGGTCAATGGCCGCTTGCGGGCCATCCCCGGCCGCCGCGGGAATCCACCCGGCGTCTCCCGGCCCTTCAGATAGACGTGGAGATGATGGTCGCGAGCGCCCTCGAATGGCTCAACGTGGCGGACCTCAACAAGATCCAGGCCCAGCTGGCGGGCCGCGTCGAGTCCCAGGCGCTCAGCCTCGGACTCCCTGCGTCCGCGCCAGTCGACCAGGGTCCCCCCGATGCGCAGGAGTGGGGCGGCGTACTCTACGACGACCGACGGCGATGCCAGGGCGCGGGCGAGCACAACGTCGTTAGCTCCCACCCCCTCTTCCCACTCCTCGGCGCGGGCGCAAACCACGTTTGCGTTTGCAATACAAGACCGGCCGATTACGCCCTCCATGAACGTGCACTTGCGGGTCTGCGACTCCACCAGCCGAACCTCGGCGTCGGGTAGCGCCACCGCCAGAGCCAACCCCGGAAAGCCCGCGCCCGCGCCAAGGTCCGCGATTCTCCCCGGCGCGGAGAGCGAGTCCAGTTCGAGTGCGACAAGCGAGTCCCCGAGATGCACGTCAACCGCCAACTCCGGATCGCGCACCGCCGTCGGTGAGCGCTCGCCCACCGCCAGCGCCAGCAGGATCGCCTCCAGCTGAGCCCGCTGATGCTCACTCAGGCGATAACGAGCGCACAGACTCCCAAGCCTTGCCCTTACAGACGGGCGGAGCCCCTCAGATTTCACGTGAAACGACTCACTGACGAACGCCCGAGCAGGTTGGGGGCCGTTTGCAAGGCACCCCTCCGGCTCCCAAGCACTACTCCGCCAAAGGCGAAACCACCAGGTACCGCTCGGGCTCCTCGCCCTCGCTGTGGGTCCGCACATCCCCGCGCTCGCGCAGGTGTTCGTGCACCACACGCCGCTCCGACGCCGGCATCGGGGAGAGCTCCACCGGCTCCCCCACGCGCAGCACTTCCTCCGCGGCGTCGTCAGCGTCCTGCTGCAACGTCTGCGCCCGTCGATCGCGGTAGCCGTCGGCATCCACCACCACCCGGACCTTCGATCCGCCCCCGTGAAAGAGGATCCGCTGCGCCAGATGCTGCACCGCGTCGATCGTCTGGCCGCGGCGGCCGATCAGCAGGCCGACATCATCCCCGTCGATACAGCCCCGCAGCTCGCCGTCCAGCTCCTCCACACTCACCTCGCAATCCAGGCCAAGGCCGTCCACCACCTCCTCGAGCACCTCCGCCAAGAGCTCGGCCGGCTCCTCGTGCCCATCGGGCTCCGTCTCCAGCCGCTCGCTCATCGGCGTCGGCCTGAGCGTTTCTTCTTCTTGCGCGGCGGGGGCGGGGGAGCACTGCCGACGCCGATCCCCGCCAGCGCGGGCTCGCTCGTCGGGGCGCCCGATCCGCCCTTCGCACCCCCGTCGCCACCGGCTCTGCCGTTCGGCGAGTCGCCCGCGCTCGGCGGCGGAACCCCCTTACCAAGCGCCGCCGGCGGCGGGCCGATTCGCCGCCGTACGATGTAACCCTGGACGATCGTCCACAAGTTGGTGGTAATCCAGTAGATCAGCAGTCCCGCCGGGTACCGGAAGAGGATCACCACGAAAATCAGCGGCAGACCCAGCATCAGCCAGCGCTGGCTGGGCTCGGCGCTCGCGCTCATCAGCAGCGTCGAGACCACCTGCGAAGACAGATAGAGCGCGATCAACACGATCAACACAATGCCCGTCGCCTTCGCCGTGATGTCGGGCACGAACAGGAACTTCGCGGAGCCCGGGTCCACACTCTGACAGCTGGTCTGTTCGATGTATTTGGCAGGCAGATGCGCCACGCTCGTGATCGCCGCGCTGTGCATCGCGTTGTAGTGCGACACCAGGGCCTGCCCACAGATGTGCTTCTTGAGATCCGTGCGCAGCATGTAGAAGAGCGAGATGAATACCGGCAGCTGCAGCACCAGCGGCAGACAGGAGGCGAAGGGATTGATCCCCTTCTCCCGGTAGAGCTTCATCATCTCCTCCTGCTGGCGCTGTTTGTCGTCCTTGTACTTCTCTTTCAGCGCCTTCAGCTCCGGTGCCACGAGCTGCATCTTGCGCATCGAGCGGAACTGACTGAACGTCGCCGGCATCATCACCGCGCGTACGATCACGGTCAACCCCACGATCGCAAGGCCCCAACTGATGCCGGCGTGGTCGTGGATGAACACCAGCACCGCTTCAAACAGGCTGATCAGCGGCGAGAACGCTTCCTCGATGATGTTCGCGAGAATCGGCATTTGCATTTCGATGGGGGTCTTCCGCCGCGTTTACCCAGCCTGCGGCTCAGCGGCGAGCCTGGGCCGCCGAGGAAGCCCTAAACAGGCGCTGCTCCCCCACCGGGTCGTACCCGCCGCGACTCCACGGGTTGCACCTGAGCAGGCGCCACACGGCGAGCACCAAGCCCCTAAGTATGCCGTACTCGGCGAGCGCCTGCACGGCATAGCGAGAGCATGTCGGCTCGTACCTGCAGCGCCGTGGAAGCCCGGGCGAGATCACCCGCTGGTAGGCGACGATCGGAGCGCCAACGACGATCCTGGCAATGCGTGAGGCACCCCCAAAGAGCCGTGCGGGCCGGGGGTCAGCGTCCCTCACCGCCCCTCCTTAGAAACCTGCCCGTCCGCGCGCATGCCGGCTCGGGTGAGCAACTCCCCGAGCGACGCGTCGACACCCGCCAAACCCTCGCGCTCGGCCAACTCGCTCATCGGCGGACGCGCCACCACGACCACATCGTGGCCGGGGCTCAGCTCGTCCTCGACACCTCGAAACGCTTCGCGCAGAAGCCGCTTCACGCGGTTGCGCTCGACGGCACCGCCCACCTTG
Source organism: uncultured Solirubrobacterales bacterium (assembly GCA_963833205.1). Lineage (GTDB taxonomy): Bacteria > Actinomycetota > Thermoleophilia > Solirubrobacterales > Solirubrobacteraceae > Palsa-744. Next base: position 600,548 of record CAWHWZ010000006.1, read on the forward strand.
CGCGAGACCGACAGCCCCAGCCGCGGTCGCTCGGCCGAGGAGTTGGGGAAGCTGTAAAGCACCAGATGGCGATTTGCCGAGGAGCGACCGTGGCGATATACCCGCTCAAACTCCGCGCTGTGAGAAAGACGTCCCCGGTGAGCGGCGCGACGTGGCACTCGCGGCGCCATCCCGTCACGCCGACAGGCGCTTGCGGCCCTTGTCACGTCGGCGCTTGAGGATAAGCCGGCCGCCGCGGGTGAGCATACGCGCGCGAAACCCGTGCGCGCGGGCTCGCTTTCGCTTCTTGGGCTGGTAGGTGCGCTTCATCGTTCCCCTTTGGTTGCGCGTCCGCGCTCGTCGAATGACCCATCGAGCAGGCTGCGCAGCTCGCCAGTATAGGGCCACTCCGCCGAAAAGGACGAACGCCACCTCCGAAAATCCACCAGCCCATCGATTTTTCCCGCCATTTGCGTCGTCGGGCGCACGATTCCGTCGGCCACGCGCGAGCGTCGGGTATATTCAGCCAGCCGGGTCCCCGGACCCCCCACAGAGAGGCCCCCAAACACTCCCGAAGGAGCGGATCGACGCTGCCGTGAGCACCGAATTGGAGCAGATCTGGTCGCGGGTGCAGAGCAGACTCGAGGCTGCGGTCGACGACTCCACCTATCGCGTCTGGCTGGCGCCGCTGCGAGCGCGTGAAGTCGCCCGCGGAACCCTCACCGTCGAGGCTCCGGCGCGCTCCTGCGCATGGGTCCGCGAACGCTTCGGGCGGCTACTGCAAACCTGCGCGGTGGGAGTTCTCGGACCCGAGATAACCGTCGAGGTCATCCACTGCGAGCCCGCCACCCGCTCAAATCGGGGCTCAACGCCGCACCCCCCAACCGTTCACCGCCGCAGGGGGGGCGCGCTCGACCGGCCCGTCAACATCGAGAGCGAGCGAGTCAACGCCACTTTCCAGGGCCCAGATCCCGTCGGCAACCCCCGCTTCAGCTTCGAGCACTTTGTGATCGGCGACTCCAATCGCCTCGCCCACGCCGCCGCGCTGACGGTCGCCGAGCTACCCGGACAGGCTTACAACCCGCTTTTCATCTGTGGCTCGCCGGGCGTGGGCAAGACCCACCTTCTGCGCTCCATCGCCAGCCTGCTGCAGACCTGCAACGCCGGCCTGAGCGTCCGCACATGCACCGGCGAGGCATTCACCAACGAGTTCCAGCTTGCCCTCACCAGCGGCGGTATGGACCTCTTCAAGAGCCGCTTCCGCGACGTCGACGTACTGCTGATCGACGACGTTCAGTTCCTCGAGCGCAAGACCCGCACCGAGGAGGAGTTCTTCCACACCTTCAACACCCTCTACGAAGCTGGCGCCCAACTGGTGCTCACATCAGACCGGCCACCCAAGGATCTGCAGGCCCTCGAAGATCGCCTGCGCGAGCGCTTTCAAGCCGGCCTCGTCGCCGACATCCACCCACCGGACGTCAACACCCGCCTCGCGATACTCCGCAAGCGCGTCCACCAAGACGGAATCGAAGATCTTGGCCCCGGCACCCTCGAGGTCATCGCCCGCCGTATCGCTCTCAACGTGCGCGCGCTGGAGGGGGCACTCATCCGCGTGGTCGCCTTCAGCTCGCTTACCGGCCGGCCCCTCACCTCCGAGCTGGCCAGTGAGGTGCTGGATGGCCTCTACCCTCATACCAGCCCTCGACCTCGAACCCTCGCGGAGATCCAAGCGGCGGCCTGCCGGCATTTCGACATCTCCCCTCAAGAGCTCCTCTCGCCGTCGCGCACTACGCGGGTCGCCTGGCCTCGACAGGTCGCCATGTACTTGGCCCGAGAGCTCACCGACGAGTCGCTGCCGGCGATCGGAAGGCACTTCGGGCGACGAGACCACACAACCGTCATACACGCCGTTCGCCGCACCGAGCAACGAATCCGCACCGACACCGCTTCGCGGAGGGCTGTGGATGATCTGCGCAGCGCACTGCAAAGTGCAGACTCATGACCGGCCGGCTTGCGACACTACCCGACAATAGTCCACCACCACACGTAGCGCACTTGAGGACTACCCTCACAATCCACATCTCCACAGGCTCTACTACAACTGCACCTACAGTCATCGCCGAATGAAGCTTTCTCTTCCCACCGCAGAACTCCTCACTCAACTACAGACGGTTACGCGAGTGGCCTCCACACGCAGCGCGGTCCAAGCGTTGTCGGGGGTCATGATCCTGACGGGCGACTCTGGCGCCGAGTTGCTGGCCACCGACACAGAGGTCGGGCTACGAGTGCCGCTGCAAGCCGAGGTTGCTCGTTCAGGGCAAGTCCTGCTACCTGCGCGCCTACTGCTCGACGTGGTACGCGCTCTGCCGGCCGCGGAGGTCAGCCTCGAGCTGCGGCCCTCCGAGCAGGATGTCGAGCTGCTGTGCGGAGGCGCCATCTTTCATCTGAGAACTCTACGAGCGGAAGACTTTCCAGCGCTGCCGAATACCGCGGAGGAGTCACGAATGACCCTCCCCACGGAGGCCTTCGTACGGACCGTCGAGCGCGTGGCCCGCTCGGCGTCGCACGACGAGACAAGGCCGGTGCTCACCGGCATCCTGATCTCAGCGTCCGATCGTGAGCTACGTATGGTGGCGACCGACTCCTACCGCTTGAGCGTCAAGCGCACCACGCTCGAGGCGCCGTTGCAGGGCAGCCTTGAGGCGAACGTGCCGGCCCGGGCGCTACAGGAGCTGACCCGCGTCGCCCAGCAGTACCAATCGGAGGAGCTAACCCTTGGCGTGGGGCAGAACCAGGTGGTCTTCGAGCTGGGCGGAGCGATCCTCTCCTCGCGGCTGATCGATGGTCAGTTTCCCAACTACCGCCAGCTGATCCCCGAGTCTGCCGACCACGAGCTGACGCTCTCGACCCCCGAGATGACCGGTGTCGTGCGCCGTATCAGGCTGCTGGCACAGAAGAACGCTCCATTGCGCCTCGCCTTCAGCGAGGGCGAGCTGACGGTCTCCGCGCAAACACCGGACGTGGGCGAGGCAAGCGAGACGATCCCCGTCCCCTTCCACGGGGAGCCCTTCGAGATCGGCTTCAATCCCGAGTTCCTGCGCGACGGCGTGGAGAGCATCGACACTGAGGAGCTCGTGATGAAGTTGATCAGCCCATTGCGCCCGGGGCTGATCGAGTCTCCCGAGGCAGGCGACTTCGTCTACCTCGTGATGCCCATCCGCCTGAACACGTGACCGGAACGCGTCCCGCGTGCGTGTTGTAAGCGTCTCACTGCGTGATTTCCGCACATACGCCCGCGCCGAGGCGCACCTGGGGGAGGGCCTCACCGTCCTGCATGGGCCCAACGGCGCCGGCAAGTCCAACCTGCTGGAGGCGCTCTACTTCGGCTGCACCGGACACCCCCTACGCACGCGCAACGAGCGCGAGTTGGTGCGCTTCGGAGAGCACGCCACCCGCGTCTCAGTCACCGTCCGCGATGGCTCCGAGCACCACGAGCTGACGGTCGGGTACGGCATCCGCGACGGCGATGAGCGCTCGGTCAAGCGCATGTCCTGCGATGGGGCGGCCGTGGAGCGCCTACTCGACGTCGAGACGCGGCCGCTGCTCGGCGTCTTCGTCCCAGACCGCCTGGAACTACTCAAGGGCTCGCCCGCTCCCCGCCGCGCCCACCTCGACCGTCTCGTTGCTGCATTGTGGCCGCCGCGCACGGCAACCCGCCGCGCCTACGCCCGCGCGCTCGCACAGCGCAATGCGCTGCTGGCTGGCATTCGCGCTGGACGAACCTCGCGCTCGACGCTGCCCACGTGGGATAGCGAGCTGGCCCGTCACGCCATCGCTCTACGCGAAGACCGCGAACGCGTGGTGGAGCTTCTGCGCGAGCCGTTCGCCGCGCGGGCCACCCAGCTTGGGTTGAGCGGCGAGGCCGTCATGCGCTACCGCCCGCGCTCGCGCGCCACCGACGTCGATGAGTTCGTCGCCGAGCTGCGCGAGCGCCTACCCGGCGAGCTCGAGCGTGGCTATGGCGCTCACGGTCCGCACCGTGACGAGCTTGTTTTTGCCCGTGACGGGCGCGAGCTGCGCAGCTACGGCTCGCAAGGCGAGCTGCGCCTCGCGCTGCTGGCGTTGCTGCTGGCCGAGCGCGCCGTGCTCGCGGAGCGCCGCGGGCGCACCCCGCTGCTGCTGCTGGATGACGTGATGAGTGAGCTCGACGCGCAGCGGCGGGAGCTGCTTGCCCATGAACTCGCCAGTGGTGGCCAGAGCGTGATCGCGACGACCGATCTAGCGCACGTCCCCGGTGCGAGTGCTGGGCGCGGCGAAGTGCACCGGACGGGCTCGGCGGGGTCGAGCCCGAATGGCGCTCCCATCGCCCGTCTGCGGATTGCGCCCGGCACGATCCTCCAGGAGGCGCTAGCCGCGTGAGTCTGGGCAGGCATGCCCCACGCCCACTCTCGCTGGCGCTGGAGAGCTTCACGGCGGCGGTGTCCCCCGCGAGCACGCTCGCCCGCGTGCAGGCCGTTTGGCCGAGCGCCGTCGGGGCCGCGATCGCTGCCGCCGCCAGCCCCGCCGCCGAGCGTGACGGGGTGCTGACCGTGCGCTGCGAGGCGGCGGTTTGGTCGGCGGAGCTGGAGTTGATGTCCGGCGAATTGCTCGGCCGCCTGAACGCCGCTCTGGGCGAGGAGCTGCTGCACAAGCTGCGCTGCCGCGTGGGTTGAGGGGTATGGCCGGTTTTCCCTGCTATTCAGTGGCATTTGAGGCTGTTGCGGACACTAGTCGAGGGACCTCTTGTGCTATCGTTCGATGGACAATGCACGGCCCCGGTCCGCGGTCTGTCGAGCTCGGATTCCGGGGCTTTCTCACGTCTTCTGGAGATCGAGTGGAGGCCAATTGGCCGTAGAGAACACAGATGACGCGCCTGTGGGAGCTGACTCGGGCGCTAGGAACGATCCGACCATGCGCGCCGACGCGAGCTACGACGCGCAGGACATCACCGTGCTCGAGGGCCTGGAGGCCGTCCGCAAGCGCCCCGGCATGTACATCGGCTCCACCGGCGTCATGGGCCTCCACCACCTCGTCTACGAGGTTGTGGACAACTCTGTGGACGAGGCGCTCGCCGGCTTCTGCGGCGAGGTCTCCGTCACGATCCACCCCGACAACTCGGTCACCGTAGTGGACAACGGTCGCGGCATCCCCGTCGCGATGCACGAGAAAGAGGGCCGTCCCGCGGTCGAGGTGGTGCTCACCGTGCTGCACTCCGGAGGAAAGTTTGGGGACGGGGGTGGCTACAAGGTCTCCGGCGGCCTGCACGGCGTCGGCGTGTCGGTCGTCAACGCGCTCTCCGAGCGCCTCACGGTGGAGATCCGCCGCGATGGGCATGTGTGGAGCCAGGAGTACTCCCGCGGCGCCCCCCAGGGCGAGCTGCACCGCGGTGAGAAGCTCCCCGAGGGGGCGCCCACCGGCACCACCGTCACCTTTCTGCCCGACGCCGACATCTTCGAGAGTCTCGAGTTCGACTTCCGCACGCTCGAAGAGCGCCTGCGCGAGACGGCCTTCCTGACCCGCGGCCTGCACATCTCGATCGTCGACGAGCGCGCCGAGGGCCACGCGGCCGAGTTTCGCTACGAGGGGGGGATCGAGGACTTCGTCGCCTACCTCAACGAGAACAAGGAGACCGTCCACCGCAAGGTCGTGTTCTTCGCCGGTGAGAGCGAGGAGGGCGCGGTCGAGGTCGCGATGCAGTGGAACTCCTCCTACCAGGAGTCCATCCACTCGTTCGCCAACAACATCAACACCAGCGAGGGCGGCAGCCACATGTCGGGCTTCCGCTCCGCGCTCACGCGCACGCTCAACAAGTATGCCCGCGACCACGCGCTGCTCAAGGAGAAAGAGGACAACCTCTCCGGTGAGGACGTCCGCGAGGGGCTGACCGCGGTCATCTCCGTCAAGCTGCGCGACCCCCAGTTCGAGGGGCAGACCAAGACCAAGCTCGGCAACCCCGGCATCGCGGGCTTCGTCGAGTCGATCGTCAACGGTGGTCTCGGCGAGTTTCTGGAGGAGAACCCGAGCGAGGCGCGCGCGGTGATCATGAAGTCCGTGCAGGCCCAGCGCGCCCGTGAGGCGGCCCGTAAGGCGCGCGATCTGACGCGGCGCAAGTCGGCCCTGGAGAACTCCACGCTGCCCGGCAAGCTCGCCGACTGCTCGGTCAAGGATCCCTCGCTGGCCGAGCTGTTCGTGGTTGAGGGCGACTCCGCCGGGGGCTCCGCCAAGCAGGGCCGCGACCGCAACACCCAGGCGGTGCTGCCGCTGCGGGGGAAGATTCTCAACGTCGAGAAGTCGCGTATCGACAAGGTCCTGCAGAACACCGAGATCCAGGCGCTGATAACGGCGATCGGCACGGGGGTGCGCGACGAGTTCAACATCGAGAACGCCCGCTACCACAAGGTCGTGCTGATGACCGACGCCGACGTCGACGGCGCCCACATCCGCACGCTCGTGCTGACGCTGCTGTTCCGCGAGATGGAAGAGCTGATCAAGGCCGGCTACGTCTACATCGCCAAGCCGCCGCTGTACAAGCTCAAGCAGGGCTCGCGCGAGCGCTACATCGAGAAGGAGGCTGAGCTCGAGGAGATCCTGCTCACCGACAAGTGGGAGAAGCTCCAGATCGCCGACCGCCACGGCGCCCAGTTCAAGCTCACCGACAATCGCTGGCAGCGCTTCACCCGCCTGCTCAAGCAGTACGAAGGGTGGGCCTCCTCGCTGCGCGCCGCCCACGGCCACGACATGGTGCAGTTCCTGGAGGAGTCCACGCTGCTGGGCGAGCGCGTCACCAGCGCCGAACAGGCGATCGAGTTGCTCTCCCGCGAGGGCCTGGAGGGCGAGACGCACGCCACTGAGTTGCTCGAGGTTGACCCGCTGGAGCTGCGGGTCAAGGCGGTGGAGACCCGCACCGGCTTCGCGCGCACCCACCGTATCAAGCGGACGCTGTTCGACTCTCAGGAGTACCGCCAGCTGGCGGCGGTGCACCAGCAGCTGATCGAGCTCGCCGGCACGCCCGCATTCGAGGTGCGCCTCGGCGACGCCCACGAAACCGCCGCCTCCTTCGAGGCGTTGCGCCAGGCTGTTCTGAGCGTCGCCCAGAAGGGGGTCAAACTACAGCGCTTCAAGGGACTCGGCGAGATGAACGCCGAGCAGCTCGGCGAAACCACGATGGCGCCGCAGACGCGCACGCTGGCGCAGGTCACACTCGAGGACGCAGCCTCCGCCGACAGGATCTTCTCGATGCTGATGGGCGACCAGGTCGAGCCGCGCCGCGCTTTCATCGAGGATAACGCCCGAGCTGTGGTCAATCTCGATGTGTAGGGGACATCGCGCGTCCATGGCCCTCGTGAGGAGGCATCGTGGCCACGCCTGACACGCTCACGGGTGGCAACATCGAGCCGCGCGCGCTCGAGGAGGAGATGCGCACCGCCTACCTCGACTACGCCATGTCGGTGATCGTCGGGCGCGCGCTGCCCGACGTGCGCGACGGCCTGAAGCCCGTGCACCGCCGCGTGCTGTACGCGATGAACGAGCTGGGGCTCAGCCCCACCCGCTCCTACTCCAAGTGCGCGCTGATCGTCGGCGAGGTCATGGGCAAGTACCACCCGCACGGCGACTCCGCCATCTACGACACCCTCGTGCGCATGGCGCAGGAGTTCTCGATGCGCAACGAGCTCGTCGACGGCCAGGGCAACTTCGGCTCCGTTGACGATGACCCCGCCGCCGCGATGCGCTACACCGAGGCCCGCCTGGCCCGCATCGCCACCGAGATGCTGCGCGATCTCGACATGGACACCGTCGACTTCGTGCCCAACTACGACGGCTCCAAGCGCGAACCGCTGGTGCTTCCCTCGCGCTTCCCCAACCTGCTCGTCAACGGCTCCTCGGGCATCGCGGTCGGGATGGCCACCAACATCCCGCCGCACAACCTGCGCGAGGTGATCGACGCCACGGTCGCCTACATCGACGACCCCGACATCGAGGTCGAGGGTCTGATGCGCCACATCAAAGGGCCCGACTTCCCCACCGGCGGGATCATCCTCGGCCGAGCCGGCATCAAAGATGCGTACGAGACCGGCCGCGGGCGCGTGCGTGTGCAGGCGCGCGCACACATCGAGCCGCTCACCCACGGCAAGGAGGCGATCGTCGTCACCGAGCTGCCGTTCATGGTCAAGAAGGGCGGCCCCGGCAACCTGATCGAGAAGATCGCCGACCTCGTGCGCGACAAACGGATCCCCGAGATCTCCGACCTGCGCGACGAGTCCGACAAGCGCGGGATGCGTCTGGTGATCGAGCTCAAGCGCGACGCGATCCCCAAGGTGGTGCTCAACAAGCTCTACAAGCACACCCCGATGCAGTCCACCTTCGGGGTCAACATGGTGGCGCTCGTCGACAACGTCCCGCGCACGCTCAACCTGCGCGCGGTGATCCACAACTACGTGGCCCACCAGCGCGAAGTGATCGTGCGCCGCACCAAGCACGAGCTCTCCGAGAAGGAGGCCCGCGCCCACATCCTGCTCGGCCTGTTGATCGCGCTCGACAATCTCGACGCGATCATCGAACTGATCCGCGCCTCGCGCGACCGCGAAGCGGCGCGCGAGCAGCTGGTGGAGCGCTTCGAGCTCAGCCACATCCAGGCCAGCGCGATCCTCGACCTGCGCCTCTCCCAGCTCACGGCGCTGGAGGCCGACTCGATCAAACAGGAGCACGCCGACGTCACCGAGCGGATCGCCGAGCTGCGCGCGATCCTCGGCGACGAGGGCCGTGTGCTGGCCGTCATCAAGGAGGAGTTGGGTGAGATCCGCGAGCGCTTCGGCGACGAGCGCCGCAGCGAGATCACCCACTCCGAGGATGAGATCGACATCGAGGACCTGATCGCCGACCAGCAGATGGTGATCACGATCACCCGCACCGGCTACATCAAGTCGCTGCCGCTCGCCACCTACCGCCAGCAGCACCGCGGCGGGCGCGGCGTCACCGGGATGGACATGAAGGATGGCGACTTCATCGAGCATCTGTTCGTCTGCTCCTCGCACGACTACCTGCTGTTCTTCTCCAACCGCGGCAAGGTGTACCGCTCAAAGGTCTACGAACTGCCCGAGGCCTCGCGGACCGCCAAGGGCCGCGCGCTGGTCAACGTGCTGCCGCTGCGCGAGGGCGAGCGGGTGCAATCGGTGCTGGCCACCCGCGACTACAGCGAGGGTGCCTACCTCGTGTTCGCCACCCGCCAGGGGATCGTCAAGAAGACCGAGTTCAAGGCCTACAACACCCCGATCAACGCCGATGGCATCATCGCGATCAAGATCCGCGACGACGACGAGCTGGTGGCGGTGCGGCGCACCAGCGGCGAGGACGACATCCTGATCGTCTCCCGCTCCGGCCAAGCCACGCGTTTCCAGGAGTCCCAGGTGCGCCCGATGGGCCGCGACACCTCGGGCGTGCGCGGCATGAACGTCTCAAAGCAAGGCAACTACGTGCTCGCAATGGACGTCGCCCGCGACGACCAGGAGCTGTTGGTGGTCACCGAGAACGGCTACGGCAAGCGCACGCCGATCGCAGACTACCCCCGCAAGGGCCGCGGCGCGATGGGCGTCAAGACGATCGCGCTCACCGACCGCAAGGGCGCGCTCGCCGGTGCGCTGGTGGTGCGCGAGCACGAGGAGTTGATCTTTATCTCGATCGGCGGCATGGTGCAGCGGACCTCGGTGAAGGGCATCAGCCGCTACGGCCGCGCCTCCCAGGGCGTGCGTCTGATGAACCTCAAGAACGACGATGTCGTCAGCGCCGTCGCGCTGGTGGTCGACGACGGCGAAGGCGAGAACGGCGACGCCGAGCAGATCGAGCAGCTCGATATCGCCCCGGAGGACCTCACCGGCGATCCCGGCGAGAACGGCAAGGGCATCTAACAACGACGAGAACTCGTAGGTTCCCCTTGCGTGACGTCACCTCCGTCCGCTACTCTGGCGAGACCAGAGAAAGGAGGTGGTCCGTACGTTGAGTGACAGTTCTTGCGGGACCCTGGAGGTGACCGGCCGCTAGGTCGGCAGGCTGGACCGCGTAGCGGAATCCAACCCGGGACACCCCGAGACCGCCGCCGGCCCTGGTCCCTCCGGCAGCGCAGGCAGTCTCGGTCTTTCCAGTCAAGCCAGTTGTGCGAGGGGCGTCGCGGGGGTTGCGGCGCCCCTCGTCTCTCAGGCGGCCTGGGCTTGCGGCAGATACTGCCGCCACGCCGCCGGGATCGACGGGCTGGCAACGTGGATGAACACCTCCGCGCGTGGCACCCTCGGCACGTGACGGGGCTGCATCCCCGCCTGCCGCGGCAGGCGGTCACCCTTGCGGCGGTTGCACGGCGCGCACGACGCCACGATGTTCTCCCAGCTCGACGGCCCGCCCTTGGAGCGGGGGATCACGTGGTCCACGGTGAGGTTTGCGCGCGAGCCGCAGTACTGGCAGGTCCATCCGTCGCGAGCAAACACCGCGCGCCGTGTGATCTTGCGCTGGTGGGCGTCGCGCGGCACCCGCACGTAGGTCACAAGACGGATCACCGCCGGCCGCGCGAGCGTGGTTTTCTCGGAGTGCAGCTCCCACCTGCCGCGCTCCACCAGCTCGGCCTTCTCCTTCAGCAACAGCACCACCGCCCGCCGCACCGAGCAGACGTTGATCGGCTCGAAAGTCGCGTTCAAAACGAGCACCCGACCACTCTCAGGCCCGCGCCGCCGGTGCTCGGGTGGCGGCACGGACCGAACTGGGTCTGGTGGAATGGTGGTATCCATCCGTGCGCGCAGTGTAGCGACGAATGTGGTCGATTGTGCCCGCTCCTCGGCGGTGTCCAAACCTGTCCCTCAGCGGGACGGGTCTTCGCCGGCCGGGTATGAGCCCAGCACGCGCACCTGCTCGCACACAGCGCGCAGCCCCCGCAGCGCCTCAGCCACCGTGGGCTCCCGCGCGCTGCCCTGAAGATCGACGAAAAACATGTAGTGGCCCAGGCGGGCTCGCTGCGGGCGCGACTCGATCTTGGTCAGGTTGATCGCGCGTTGGGCGAACACGTCCAGGCAGCGCACCAGCCAGCCGTGGCTGTCCGCGCCCGAGCCCCAGAACACCACCGATGTCTTCCACTGGGTGGGTGCGTCCTCGCGTCCGGCGTCCGCGCGCGCGCGCAGCGGCGGCGCGGAGACCTCCTGCGCCCCGGGTAAGTGCCGCGCCAGCCACACGAAGCGGGTGACGTTGTCGTCGCGGTCCTGCACTCCCTCGCGCAACACCGTCCCCCCGTAGATCTCGGCCGCCAAGCTGGTGCCGAGCGCCGCGCTGCCCCGTCGGCGCTCGCCCACCACCAGCCGCACCGCCTCCGCGGTGGAGGTCGCGGGCAGCACCCGTGCGTGCACGAGCTCCCCCCGCAGCAGGCGGGTGCACTGCCCGGGCACCTGTGGATGGGAGATGACGGTGTCGATCTCGCTGAGCGCCACCGGCGCGGCCGCGATCAGCGAGTGCCGCACGGCGAGCAGGACCTCGCCGACGATCTCCAGATCCCCGTGCTCGTCGGCCGAAGCCGGGAGACACGCGCCTTCGGCGCTGGCCGATTCGGGGATGCGAGCGGAGCGAGTGTCTCCCTTATCGGTCCCCGTTTCGGCCGAAGCCGGGGGACACGCGCCTTCGGCGCGCATCCCCGTTTCGGCCAGCAGGTCGAGCGTTACCGTCACCGAACCGTCCAGCGAGTTCTCGATCGGCACCACCGCCCACCGCACCTCTTCGCGGCGCACCGCCAAGATCGTCTCGTAGATGCTCGCCAGCGCCACCGGCTCCACCGAGTCTGGCTGTGCGCTACGGCGCAGCGCTTCCTCGGTGAAGGTTCCCGCCGGCCCCAAGTAGCCCACACGAGGCCGCCGCGCATCTGCAACCGAGTCCACCGCGCTCGCTCCTACTGGGCCGAAAGTCGCTGCTCGCCGGTCACCGCGCCCGCCGGGGAGAGCGCCAGCCGCACCGCCTCCTCCTCCTCCGGCGAGAACTCCAGTTCGCCGGCGCCCTCATGCACCTGCTTGAGATAAACGCGCGCCTGGTCGCGGTGGTGGATGCAGGTGAGCACCACCCCCGAGCGCGTGCCGTCGAGCAGTGCGATCGACACCGACTGGCGTCCGGAGAGCTCGTTGTAGGCGTCGTAGCGCACCAGGGCTCGATGGGAGATCGCTCCGCGCAGACTCGCCTCCACGCCGCCCAGCCGCCCCTCCAGGTGCTCGGCCACCTCTCCGACGTACTCCCGCAGATCCTCAAACCCCTGCTGCAGCTGCGCCGCGTGGGCCACCATGTCGCGCTCACCCGCCCCGATTACCACCCTCTGGGCCGCGCGCAGCCGGCGCACGCTGAGCGTCAGCCACAAGCAACCCAACAGCGCCACCACGGCGATCGCGGCGGCGGCGATGGCGATGATCCCCTGGGTGTCGGTCAGGCTGGTGGCGGTCATCCGGACAAGCTATCGCGCCAGCGCCAGGGATCTCTCATAACGCGTCTCACCGGCGTCGTTTCTCGCGGATACGGCCGGCCCGTCACTACTGGTGGAATTCCGCCAGGTAGGAGCCCTTGTTGTTTTCCAGGTTGGTCTCCCCCGGCACGGGCTGCACGTAGACGACCACGCGTGCCGCCGCGCCGGCTGGCACCCCTTCCACGGGGATGCTCGCGGTGGCGGTGACACCCGGTTCGGTTTTGGCGATCGTGCGGCTGTCTTTGTACTGCCTGCCCCCGGCCGTGACCGTGATTTCGACCTTCACGTCGGTCTCCGAGTTGCTCCCGGAGTCTTCGACCATCACCTTGAAGGTCGGCGTGGACCCGCCGCTGAGGTGGTTGACGGTGCCGGTCGATTCCGGTTGCAGTTCGGTGCCGCCGACGCTCACCGCCTTCAGCGCCGAGCCGTGCGTGCCCGGCGCGACCTGGCCGCTGCGCGCCGCGGCCGACGTCTTGCCGGTGAGGCGCTCTTCCACGGTGCTCGGTTCCAGCCAGCCGAGATTCGGCAGGAACTGGGTGCTTGCCGTGCTCACCCCGTTGATGCCATCCGCGGCCAGTTCCTGCTGGATCAGCGGCGCCACCCGCTGGGAGTAGATCACGTCGGAGGCCAAAAACATCTCCATTGCGCCGGCGATCAGCGTGCTCGCCTGCTTGCTCTGCCCGCCCAGCGCCTGGCGCACTAGCGGCGCGATCTTCGCCAGCGCTTCCTCGCGCAGATTGAGCACCAGCGTGAGGTTGCGTTGCGCGGCGTCCAGTTCGCCCGGAACGCTCAGCCGCTTGGCCTGTTCGGCCTGCCCCTGCGCCACCGCGCGCAGTTCGTTGACTTTCTGCTCCACGTTCAACGGCGGTTCGCTGGAGGCTCCCGCCAGCCCAGCGAACAGGGGTTGGCCCACCTGCTGGTCGGATTCGCCCACCAGCTGTCCCGCTTCGCGGTTGTACTTCTTCAGCGATTCTTCCTTGCCGCTTTTCAGGCAGCCGTTGATCAGCAGCACGATCACGATCAGCGCCACCACCCCGACACCCGCGGCGATGCGTCGCCGCACCATCATCGTGTGGCGGTCCACATGCGGGATTGGATGCCCGCCCGGGCGTTGCGGGCGGCGCGGCCGCGGCTGCGTACGCCCGCCTGTACCCGCGGCGGCCGGCCGCGGCGCTCCTCCCTCGTCATCGTCGAAGAACGACAAGCTGACTGGCTCCTTGGGCTCCTTGCAGAGGCTCTCGCGTTGAGGAAGGCACCAGTATGACCGCCCGCTCGGCCGCTCATCTTCGGATTGGTGCCATCTGCAACTTCTCGCTCACTTTCACTTCTCCTGCCTGCTCACGGCAGGTGGGGCCCTCCCACCGGCGAACGCAGAAGTCGGTGGACTCTCACGACACACTGATCGCGCCCGTCCGCGCGCCTGCGGACCGGCCGGAGCCGCACCTGCCCGGCCGGCGGCCGCTGGCTGGGCGGGACGCTCCGGTGCTGGGTCGCTACCGGCTGCTGGAGCGCCTCGGCGCCGGCGGCTTCGGGGTCGTGTGGCGTGCTCACGACCAGCTGCTGGACCGCGAGGTGGCCGTCAAGACGATCCCACTCCCCGACGGCGAGGACCGCGAGCGCGCCACGCGTGAGGCGCTCGCCAGCGCCCGTCTTGGGCACCCCGCGATCGTCGCCCTGTATGAAGCCTGCGCGGTGCAGGACACCTTCTACCTGATCTCCGAGTTGGTTCACGGGCAAACGCTCGCCCAGCTGATCGCCGCCGACGCGCTCCGCGACGAGGAGGTCCTCGAAATCGGGATCGCGCTCGCCGACGCGCTCCTGCACGCGCACGGGCGCGGTGTGATCCACCGCGACATCAAGCCCCACAACGTCCTTGTGCCCGCCCCCGCCGATCCCGCCCGCGACCGGGAGCGGGTCGCGTCCCGGGGCGCCGCCCCCGTGGCGAAGCTGACCGACTTCGGCGGTGCGCTCTTGGCCGGCGAGGAGGCTCTGACCCGCACCGGAGACGTGCTCGGCACGCTTGCCTATATGGCCCCCGAGCAGATCGACGGCGGCGAAGTCACCGAGGCCGCCGATCTCTACTCGCTCGCGCTCGTGCTCTACGAGGCGCTCAGCGGGGTCAACCCCGTGCGTGGCCCCACCCCCGCCGCCACCGCCCGGCGCATCGGTGAGCGGCTACCGGCGCTGGAGCGCCACCGCCGCGATCTGCCGCGCGAGCTGACACGGGCGCTCGATCGAGGGCTGGAGGCCGACCCCGGGCTGCGCGGGACGCTGCCCGAGCTGCGTGAGGACCTCGCGCAAGGTCTGCGCAACGGTCCCCGGAACTCGCCCCGGCGACGACCGTTTGCGCAGGCGCATGCCTTGCTGGAACCCTCCCCCCGGGCCTGCCCCGAGGAGCACCCCGACACGACGGGCTGGCTCACGCCTGCGCGGTTGGCTTGGATCGCCGCGGCGCTGGCGGTGTGCGTCTGGCAGGCCGCCGCCGCTCGCCCCAGTGTTGCGCTGAGTGCGCCATGCGCGGTGCTGCCGTTGGTCCTGCTGGTGCGCCGGCCGGGACCACATTGGCTCGCCGCCGCGGTTGCGCCGGTGCTCGGCCTGATTGGCCTCGCGAGCGCCTTTCCAGCGCTCGCCGGACAGCTCCCCAGCTGGCGCTCCCGCGCCCTGTTGGGGGCGCTCGGCTACTGGTGGCTGCGTCTGGCCGAGCTGCCCCCGGGTGGATCGCCGGCAAATGCCGCCCACGCGCTTGCCCACCTGTTGAGCGCCGCGCTGCTGCTGGGGGCATCGCTGTGGGCGCTGGCCGCCATGGTTCTTCCCTGGTTGGTGCGCGGCCGCTCGGCGATGCTGGACGCGCTCGCGGCGATCGTGTGGGCTGTGGCGCTGGTGGCCGGGTGGGCGGGCATCGATGCGCTCGACCGTCGCATATCCCTGACCTACGCCGCGGCTCAATCCCCGCGTGAGGTCATCCTTGGTGCCGCGCTCGGGGCACTGCTCGCGATCGCCGCCCGCGCGCTGCGCGGACCGGTACGGACGATCATTGCGTGAGGAGCCTTAAAGTGGGGGACGGCGGGACGGCGGGGTTGGACGCCGTCGGCTGCACCCCAGCGATCAGGCATATCGATGAACCCCCTCAAGAGCATCGAGACCACGCTCGCCTCCCTCGTGGAGGGCGCCTTCGGACGCCTCTTCCGCTCCGAGGTGCGCCCGATGGAACTCGCCCGCAAGCTCGCCCGCGAGATGGACGAGCATCGCACCGCCTCCGTCTCGCGCGTATACGCGCCCAACGAGTACGCCGTCTGGCTCTCCCCTCGTGACCGTGCCCGCTACGAGGGGGTTGAGGATGAGCTGATCGACGAGCTCTGCGCCTACCTGCTCGAGCACGCTCGCAGTGAGAATCTTGCGCTCGCCTCCCACCCGCTCATCGCCTTTCACACCGACGACTCCCTGTCGCTCGGCGCGTTCGGCATCCAGGCGCGTCTGGTGCGCCCCGACGGCCCCGACGAGGCCAACCTGGAGGACCCAGCCGACCGTGGCGGGGCGTGGGAGCAGCCCGCCCGCCAGGACTGGCCCGCGCCGCCCGCGCCCGCGGGCTCCGCGCGCCGCGCCGACGAGCATGGGCAGACGATGATCTACAGCTCCTCGGCCCGCCTGCGCGAGCCACTTGAGGAGATTCGCCCCAACCGCCAGCCCCGCCCCCTGCTGCTGGTCGGCGGACGGCGCCTGGTGGTTGCCCCGGAAGGCGCGGTGATCGGCCGCAGCCGCGATTGCGACGTGGTGCTCGACGATGCCGGGATCTCCCGCCGTCACGCTCACATTCGCCCCACCGCGCAGGGTTGGACGATCGAGGATCTGCGCTCGACCAACGGCGTGCTCCTCAACGGCGAGCGGCTGCGCGGTTCCCGGCCGCTGCAGGTCGGCGATCGCATCGAGCTCGGCTCCACCGAGATCGTGTTCGAGCAGCGATGAATACGCTCCAGCCGGTGTCAGTTGCGCTCAAGTTCGGCTTCCTCGCCGTGCTCTACCTGTTCCTGCTGTGGGTTGCGCGCAGCGCCCTGCGAGATCTACGGGGCCGCCACGGCACCCACTCACCTGCTGGCGTCGCGGGCGGCGCGGGATCGGGGTATGCGCCGGCGCCGGACGCCACCGGCCTGCAGTCCGCCTCCACGCTCGGCGGGCGCTCGGACATCGCGCAGCGCACCCCGCGTCTGGTTGTCGCCCGCGCCAGCGGTCACGATCCGGGGATGATCTACGACCTCGACGGCAACCTCGTGCTCGGCCGCGGCGAGCACGCGGAGATACGCCTGGAGGATCCCTTCGCCTCCTCGCGCCATGCGCGCATCTACGAGCAGGCAGGCACACTCGTGCTCGAGGATCTGCGCTCGACCAACGGCACCTACCTCAACGAGGAGCTGTTGGACACCCCCCGTCCGCTGCATCCCGGCGATCATTTGCGGATCGGCGAGAGCGAATTCGTGTTTGAGGTTGACTGATGACCAAGGGAACTCATGTGGGGGGTCGCGAGTGATGCTGCGCGTGGCAGAGCAGTACGCGGGTACCGACACCGGCCTGCAGCGACGTGCCAACGAGGACTCGCTGCTGGCGCGCTCGCCGCTGTTCGTGGTTGCCGATGGGATGGGCGGTGCGCAGGCGGGCGAGGTGGCCTCGAAGATCGCGGTGGACTCCTTCCACGCCGGTCTGCCCGACGGCGCGCGCCCCGAGGAGGGGTTGGCCGCGCACGCGCTGGCCGCCAACGCCCGCATCCACCAGCTCTCGCGCGAAAACCCCGAGCAGGCCGGCATGGGCACCACCCTCACAGCCGTCTATGTCGGTGAGCAGGAGGTGGCGATCGCCCATGTCGGGGACAGTCGCGCCTACTGCCTGCGCGATGGGGAGCTGCTGCGCCTCACCGACGATCACTCGCTCGTGGACGAGTTGATCCGCGAGGGCCGCCTCACTCCCGAGGAAGCTGAGGATCATCCCCAGCGCTCAATCATCACCCGCGCGCTCGGTCCCGAGGAGACCGTCGAGGTGGATACCCGCTCGTTCCGTGCGCGTGCCGCGGACATCTACCTGTTGTGCAGCGACGGCCTCACCTCGATGGTCGCGGAGGCGCGGCTTGCCGAGGTTCTGCGCCTGCGCGCCGCCGCCCCGCTGCGCGACATCGGCGAGGCGCTGATCGCCGAAGCCAACCGCGCCGGCGGGCGCGACAACATCACCGTCATCCTGCTGCGTCTGGAGGAGGTGGGTGCGAGCTCCACCCCGCCGGGTGCCGCCGAGCTGGATCGGGACGCCACGGTCATCAGCATGCCCACGCTCAGGGCCGCGTCCCCGCCCGCCTCCGAACCGGCGCCTGTGAGACGTGTCGGCGAGGGCTCCGGGGCGACGGCCACCGCGCGCCGGGAGGCTCCTCGCGCGCCCGCCGCGCTGGCAGCGACGCCGATTGTGGCTCGCCGCCAGCCGCGCCCTCCCGACTCCGCGCCCACAGGCGCTCAGCGCCGGCGGCGACGCCGCCGGCGTGGTGTGCTGGGCACGCTGGTTGTATTCGCGGTGCTGGGCCTGTTTGCGGGCGGCGGGTATGTGGCCGCCCAGTCGGTGTTCTTCATCGGCAGCAACGCCCGCGGCCTGGTGACGATGTACCGAGGTCTCCCCTACAAGCTCCCCGGCGGACTGGACCTCTACAGCAGCTATTACGTTTCCGGGGTCGGCGCCTCCACCCTGAGCCCCACGCGGCGCGGCGCGCTGCTCGACCATAAGTGGCTCTCCGAAAAAGAAGCCGGCTCGCTCGTGCACTCCATCGAACTGGAACAGCTGAGCGAATGAACCGCCCGATCCTGCGTCTCTACATGCTGGTGCTGGTGCTGTTTGCGCTGCTGGTCGCCTTCACCTCGCGCTGGACCATCTTCGAGGCCTCGTCACTGCGTGAAAACGCGCTCAACAAACGCGCCCTGCTGGAGCAGGAACGCATCAAGCGCGGGGCGATCCTCGCGCGTGACGGCACCGTGCTCGCGCGCAGCGTGCGCACGCGCAAAGGCACCTACGAACGCCTCTACCCCTCCGGGGACGAGTTTGCTCAGGCGATTGGCTACTCCTACCCCCTGACGTTCAGGCGCACAGGGCTTGAGCGCTACCGCAACGCCCCCCTCAGTGGACAGAACCAGAGCGGCCTGCAGTCAATCCTCGACCAGTTTCAGGGTCGCCCGGAAAAGGGCGACGAAGTAATCACCACGCTCGATCCCGCCGCCCAGCGGGCCGCGCTGGAGGCGCTTGGCGCCCACCAGGGCGCCGTGGTGGCGCTCGTCCCCGCCACCGGGGCCGTGCGGGTGATGGCCTCCACCCCCAGCTACAACCCCAACGCGCTGCACAGTGCGGCGTCCGCCGCGAAGCTCAAAGCCAACAGTGAATTTTCGCTGGTCAATAGCGCCGTGCAGTATGGATATGCGCCGGGTTCCACCTTCAAGGTTGTGACGGCCACCGCCGCGATCGACACCGGACGCTTCACACCATCGTCCACGCTCAGCGGCCGCAACGGGATCACAGTGTCGGGGGTACCCCTGAGCAACGACCAGAACGACAACTTCGGCCAACTCACACTCACGCAGGCGCTCGCCAAATCGGTCAACACGGTGTGGGCGCAGGTCGCCGAACAGGTGGGCAAGCCGACGCTCGCCCGTTACATGCGCCGCTTCGGGTTTGACACCAAGCCGCAGCTGGACTACCCCGCTGAAGAAATGTCGGCCAGCGGCGAGTACGACGACGAACACGGGGGCGAACGCCTGCTCTCGCCGACCAGTCCGCTGGTGGATGTCGGGCGCATGGGCATCGGCCAGGACAAACTGCGGGTGACCGCGCTACAGATGGCGCAGGTCGCCGCCGCCGTCGCCAACCATGGGCGGCTGATGGCACCTCACCTGACCGAGCGGATCGTGGACCCCGAAGGGCGCACCGTGCAGCGTATCTCCCCCCGCGTGCAGTCGGTTGTAATGAAGCCCTCCACCGCCACCGCCGTCACCTCGATGATGGAAGCCGTCGTCAACGAAGGTACCGGTGAAAACGCGCGGATCCCCGGCGTACAGGTGGCCGGCAAGACAGGCACCGCCGAAACCGAGATCGGCACCGCGCTCAACAACGTCTGGTTCATCGCCTTCGCTCCCGCCGGCGCCCCCCGCGTGGCGATCGCCGTGACGGTCAAGGGCGTCCCCGGATACGGCGCCACGTACGCGCTGCCGATCGCGCGCCGCGTGATGGAAGTGCTGCTCCATGACTGAGGGCGCAGCCGTGTGCCTCGCCGCCCGCTCGCGGGCGGCTCGATCGAGGACCCGGGCGGGCCGGCGATGATCGAATCGGGCACCGTGATCGACGGGCGCTACGAGGTGCTCTCGCGGATCGGCACCGGCGGGATGGCCGACGTGTACCTCGCGCGCGACCAGCTGCTGGGGCGTCACGTGGCGGTCAAGTTGCTCCACCACCGCTTCGCCGAAGACCAGGAGTTCGTGGAGCGCTTCCGTCGCGAGGCCTCCAGCGCCGCCGGTCTATCGCACCCGAACGTGGTGGCGATCTTCGATCGTGGGGAGTGGGATGGCACCTACTACATCGCGATGGAGTATCTCCCCGGCCGCTCGCTGAAGGCGGTGGTGCGCGAGCAGGGGCCGCTGGACCCCGCAGCCGCGATCGACATCGTCATTCAGATCCTGCAGGCCGCGCGCTTTGCGCACCGTCGCGGGGTGATCCACCGCGACCTCAAGCCACACAACGTGATCCTGGACGAGGAGGGCCGCGCGAAGGTCACCGACTTCGGAATCGCCCGCGCCGGCGCCTCGGACATGACGCTCACCGGCTCGATCATGGGCACCGCCCAATACCTCTCCCCCGAGCAGGCCCAGGGCCACGCGGTGAGCGCCGCCTCCGACATCTACGCGGTGGGGATCGTCCTCTACGAGCTGCTCACCGGCACCGTGCCCTTCGACGGCGAGACGGCGGTGACGATCGCGCTCAAGCAGGTCTCCGCCGTGCCGCAGGCGCCCAGCGCGGTCGTGAGCCACACGCCTGCCCTCCCGCCCGGCGGCGCGTCCAGCCACCCACCCGACGCCACGGCGACCGGCACGCCCGCGTTCGCCCCCGCACGAGCGGCGATTCCACCAGAGCTCGACGCGGTTGTGCTGCGCGCGCTCGCCAAGGATCCCGCGGAGCGTTTCGCCGACGCTGATGAGTTCATCGCGGCGCTCCAGCACGTGCGCCGCGGCCTACCCGGAGCCGGTGAGCATCCGCCGGTTGCGCCCGAAGCCGGGAGACACGCGCCTGCGGCGCTGGCCGTTTCGGGCGGCAACGGGCCGGTGGCGCCTGCCACCGCCACCGCGCTATTGCTGGCGCCCGTCGCGGACACCCACGCGGACGAGGACCCCGAGGAGGCGCGGCGCCGACGCCGGCGGCGCTGGTGGATCGCGGGCGCCGTGCTGCTGGCGCTCGCCGTCGCCGGGGTTGCGCTCACGCTGCTGCTGCCGGGGACCAAACGCCAGGTGACGGTGCCGAACGTCGTCGGCCGCTCGGCGGCGCTTGCGGCCACCGAGCTCAAAGCGGCCGACCTGGTGCCGGTTACCTCGCAGGCGCCCAGCCTCGCCGTCGCAACGGGCGCCGTGATCTCCGTGAGTCCCGCGGCGGGTAGCGTTGTACAGCGGGGCGCCCGCGTGAGTCTCGTCGTATCCACCGGCCCCGCCAGCGTGGGGGTGCCCGATGTGAGAGGTCTCTCGAGCGCCCAGGCCGAGCACAAGCTCCAGCAGGCGGGGTTCAAGCCGAACGTACAGAACCGCTCCAGCGCGTCGGTGGCGAGCGGCAAGGTGATCTCCACCGAACCTTCGCAGGGCGTGTCGCTGTCGCAGGGCAGCCCGGTGACGGTGCTCGTCTCGAGTGGCCCACAACAGGTGGAAGTCCCGGAAGTGGTGGGGCAGAGCGAAGCCGAAGCGCGCGCCTCGCTGCGCGCCGCGGGTCTGCACGCGGGCACCGTCACCAAGCGCGAAGAACCTGGCGGAGTGGCTGGAACCGTGCTCTCGCAGTCGCCCTCCGCGGGCGGCTCGGTGCGCAGCGGCGAAGCGGTGAGCCTCGTGGTGGCGAAGGCCTCGCAGGAAGTCGCGGTGCCGCGCGTGGTCGGCAAAAAGCAGGAACGCGCCGAAGGCGAACTGATCGGGGCGGGCTTTGCGGTGAAGTCCACCACGCGCACCGTCACCAACGAAGCCGAAGTCGGGCTGGTGCTCAAGCAGACGCCCGCGGGTGGCGCCAACGCCAAGCAGGGAGCCACGATCAAGCTGACCGTGGGCGTGCTCGGCCAGCAGACCACGCCGAGCACCACCACAACCACGACGACGCCCAGCACCACAACCACCACCTCCCAGACCCCGCCCGCCGCCGCCCCCGCCGTCCCATGACCTCAAGCCGCACCACCCCGCTCGCGCCACCCATTTCGACGCGAACCCTCACCGTCGCACTACTCGCGGGCGGGCGCTCCTCCGAGCACGATGTCTCGCTGGCCTCCGCCCGCGCCGTGCGGGAGGGGTTGCAGAGCGCCGGGCACGAGGTTCGCTGGGTGGAGATCGAGCGCGACGGCGCCTGGCGTCACGGCGAGGAGCGGCTCAGCCTCCGCCCGGGCGAGGGCCTGCTCGACGCCGATGTGGTGTTCCCGGCGCTGCACGGGCCCTTTGGCGAGGACGGCGCCGTGCAGGGGGTGCTGGAGTCCCTCGACGTCGCCTACGTCGGCTCCGGCGTGGCGGCGTCGGCGATCTGCATGGACAAGGTGCTCTTCAAAGAGCTGATGTCGGCTGCGGGCATTCCCCAGGTGCGGTACGCAGGGGTCCGTGCCGAGCGCTGGCTCCGCGCCCCCGCGGAGGTGCTCGGCGAGCTCGCCGGCCTGGGGCTGCCGGTGTTCGTCAAGCCCGCCCGTATGGGCTCCTCGGTGGGGATCGTGAAGGTCTCCGACGCGCGCCTGCTGGACCCAGCCCTGGATCAGGCGTTTGCGCACGATCCCCTCGCGATCGTGGAGGCGATGGCGGGCGGAGTCGAGGTCGAGTGCGCCGTGCTCGGATCGCCCCCCGGCGAGGACGGCCCGCCGGCGCTGGCCTCCGAGCCCGGAGAGATCGCGTTTGCGGGCGAGTGGTATGACTACGCCGCCAAGTACCACGCCGGTGGGATGGAGCTGTTGATACCCGCCCGCATCTCCGCCGCGGCGCGCGCGCGGGTGCGGGAACTGGCGCTGCAGGTGTTCGCGTACGCCGGCTGCGAGGGTCTTGCGCGGGTGGACTTCTTCGTGGACGGCGAGCAGGTGCTGGTGAACGAGCTCAACACGATGCCCGGCTTCACCCCGACGAGCGTGTACGCCAAGCTGATCGAGGCCTCGGGAACTTCCTACCCCGAGCTCGTCGACCGCCTCTGCCGGCTGGGGATCGAGCGCTGGGAGGCCAGGCGCGGTTACCAGTACTGAGGGGTGAGGGGGTGGGGTGCAACAACAAAAATCCAACCCCCAACCAGCCGAGACTGAGTCTTATTCTCTTTTGGTTGGGGCGCAAAAAGAGAAGCATCAACCCAGCGGCGAGAGCAGCAGATCGCGCAGCACCCGCGGGTCGCGCCGGATCCGCGCGGGCGCGGCGGCGGCGGGTCGCTTCTTGAGATCAATTTGAGCGGGGTCGCGCAGTTTGCGCAAACGGCCCTCCCCGATCAGCCGCTCGTCCACCGCCCCGAGGCGTCCCTCGAAAGTGGTGTACACCGGCACTCCCAGCGCCACCGCCTCGCGGTTCATCGTGCCGCCGGCGGAGATCACGAGGTCGGAGAAAGCGATCAGCGACTGTGCGTCGATCGCCCGCTCGGGGACGATGAAGCCGGGCACACCACCAAGCTCGGCGCGCTGCGCCGGGGTGCGGGGCAGCACAACCGACTGCACCCCCCCCTCCTCCCCCCCTCCCCGCGCCGCCTCGCGCAGGCGCTCCAGCACCCGCGCGAAGAGGTCGTTCTCGAAGCGGTGGTAGAGCGAGACCTCCGGGGGAGTGCGCACCACGACGATCGGCCGCCCGGGGTCCAGCCCGAGCTGGGCGAGGATCTCGGGGTCGGGCTCGAAGTCGGCGAGGTAGTACTCCTCCTTCAACCCCTCGTACGCGCGCACCTTGCCGCGCGCGCCGTAGCGGTCCAGGCGCGCGGGTGGGATCGCCTCGGGCACGACCACCGCACGCGCGAGACGGCAGTTGATCTGGTGCTGCACAGTCGCCCACTCGTAATCGAACGTCGTGGCGCTGGGGATCCGCAGCAGCGCGGCGGCGACACTCACGTCGTTGGAGCCGTGGCCCAGCGCGATATCGAAGAAGTGCCCGGAGGGGGAGGGGGGGGAGGTGGGCTGGGCTCGCGATCCCCGCGCCTGCGCACGCGCCCAGCGCACCAGCGCCCCCGAGCGCAGCGCCAAGCCACCGGCCTTCGCGGCCAGCCGCTCGCCGCGGTGGCGACCGATCGCGGTGTGGGGAATCCCGAAGCGGCGCAGCAGCCCCAGGGTTTGGGCGAAGTCGCGCGCGGTCACCCGCACCTCGTGGCCGTCGCGCTCCAGCGCCTCGATCACGGGTCGCATGACCAGCACGTGGGGGCTGTTGGTGAGGTCGATCCAGATGCGCACCGGCAGACCGTATCGCCGCACGATGTCGGGCAGGTGCCTGCCGCCGCGGGTCGATTCGGTGAGACGATCCTCATCTGTCCGCGCGTGCCCGGGCGGATCGCGCCTCCACATCCGGGTATCGTTGACGCGCATCGTGCTCGTCCTCGCCTCCGTCACAGAATCGGTCGTCACCACCACCTGGCACCTCGTCCGCGACGGCGGGCTGCCGGCCGTGTTCCTGCTGATGGCGCTGGGGTCGGCCTGCATCCCGATCCCCTCGGAGGTGGTGATGCTGTTCGCCGGCTTTGCCGTCGCCGACCCCGGCGGCTCGGGTGCCCATCACCACCTGACGATGACCGGCATCGTGCTGGCGGGCCTGCTGGGCACGCTCGTCGGCTCGTGGGCTGCCTACGGCGTCGGCCGGGGCGGCCGCCTGGAGCTGATGAAACGCCACGGCCACCTCGTACACATGGGCCCCGCCCAGATCGACCGCGCCGACCGCTGGTTCCAGCGCTACGGCGACCCGGCGGTGCTCTTCGGTCGGATGATCCCGCTGGTGCGCGCCTTCGTGTCGCTGCCCGCCGGCGTCGCCAAGATGCCGCCGTTGCGCTTCACCGTGCTCACGATCGTCGGCTCGATCCCCTGGGTGCTGGCGCTCGCGCTCGCCGGCCACGCGCTCGGCAGCGAATGGACCAGCGTGCGCAAGGGCTTCGAGTACGTCGACTACGCGATCGTCGCGTTCCTCGTGGCGGGCGTCGGCTATTGGATCGTCCGCCGCCGCCGCGCAGGCCGGATGACGACCGTCCAAGGCGCCGCGGAGGAGCCCGATCTCGCCTCGCCCCCGGAGTCGGCGCCCGTGGACGTTGGCTGAGGAATCTCCCCCTGCGGCGCAGGCGAGGGGGCTGCCGCTGCATCACGCACTGCTGCTTGGCCTAGTGCAGGGCCCCACCGAGGTGCTGCCCGTCTCCTCCTCGGCGCACATCGCGCTGCTCCCGCGCTTGGCGGGCTGGCCGCACGCGCGCCAGGAGCCAGAGCTGCGCAACTCGCTGGAGGTCGCGCTGCATGCGGGTACCGCCGCGGCGCTGACGTTCGCGCTGCGCGGGGAGCTGGGGCTCAATGGCCGCGCCCTGGCGATGGAGGCGCTGGCCCTTGCTCCGCCCGCGCTGGCCGGCTATCTCCTCGAGCGCCGGCTGGAGCGCCGCCCGAGCGGCCCGCATGCGCTCGCCGCCGGACTCGCTCTGGGCGCCGCCGTGATGGCCGTTGCGGACCGCGGCGCCGGTACCCGCAGGCTCGCCGACGCGGGCCCCGGCGATGGCCTCGCGCTCGGCCTCGCCCAGGCGATCGCCCTGCTCCCGGGCGTCTCGCGCAACGGCGCCACCCTCACCGCCGCACGCGCCCGTGGCTTCGCCCGCGAGGACGCCCAGGCTCTCTCCTGGCGCGTGGGCCTCCCCGTGATCGCGGGCGCCGCCGCGCTGAAGGCCTCGCGCCTGGCCCAGCGCGGCGCGCCGCCGGACGCTGTTCCCGCGCTCGCCGTGGGCGCGGGGGCCGCGTTCGTCTCGACGCTCGCCTGCGCGCCGTTGATCCAGCCGGGTGGGCGGGGCCGGGCGCTATGGCCGTTTGCGCTCTACCGCACGGCGCTGGCGTTGGCCGCGGTGGCAAGATCGTGAGGCCAATCGGCGATCCATACCGAACCGTCGTACGATCCATGGATGGCGATAGCCACGGCTCACCGCGACCCGGCGCCGCCTGAACATCGTCTGAAACGTGCTCTGCTCGGCGCGGGGATGACGGTCGTCCTGATCGTCGTGCTGCTGGCCGTGGCGGTGCTGGCTCTGTCGGGCGTGACTTTGAAGGGCGATCCGACCGCGCTGGCACGTGTGACGGTGCAGCCGTTGGGCGGGACGATCCAGCGCGTCCGGGCATACGGGCCGGACGGGCTGAGGGTGCCGCTCAGAGTGGACGGCGGACGGTTGACTCCTTTGCGGCGGCTGACCCCTGGCGAGCAGGTGACGGTGGACGTGGAAGTGCGCCGGCCGGGCTGGCTTGGCTGGGCGTTGGGAAGCGTGCGCAAAGAGCAGCTGACGCTGCGCGCGCCCGTGGCGCGGGTAACCCAGCCGTGGATGACCGTGCCCTCCGGTTCGGGGGTGCGCGTGAGCTTCGATCAGCCGGTCTCCGCGGTGTCCTACGGGAGCGGCGCGGATGGCTTGACCCACCACCGGCTGAGCGGTGCCCAGCGCTCGGTCTCGCTCGGGCGCCAGGGCGCGACCGGCGCGATTGAGATCGCCGCCGCGCCGCGCCCATGGGAGCGGCTGGGGGCCCCCGCGCAGGTGAGCTGGTTCCCTCCGTCCCGAGCTCCGGTGATGGTCAGCTTCCCCGCGGCAGGCGCGCGCATCTCTCCCGCCACGCCCCTGCACCTGACGTTCTCCAAGCCGGTGAGCGAAGTGCTGGGCTCGACTCGCCCACGGCTCTCGCCGAGCACGCCCGGGCGCTGGCGCGAAACCAACAGCCACACGCTCGTGTTCACCCCCTCGGGAATGGGGGCGGCGCTCGACTCCCAGCTGCAGGTCCAGCTCCCGCATGCGGTTGCCGCCGCCACCGGCGGGAGCGGGCTGCGCACCACCAGCCAGGTCGAATGGACCGTGCCACCCGGCTCCACCCTGCGCCTGCACCAGCTCCTTGCGCAAGCGGGCTACCTGCCGGTCGCATGGCGGCCCGCGGGCGGGCGGGCGGGCGATGTACCCCGTACGCCGAGCGCCGAGGCGCGGGCGGCCGTCGAACCTCCCAGCGGCAGCTTCACCTGGCGCTATCCCAACACGCCCCACCAGTTGCAGGCGATGTGGAGCCCCACCGAAGCGAGCGTGATCACCAAGGGCGCGGTGATGAAGCTCGAGAACGAAAACAATCTCACCGCCGATGGGGTCGCGGGACCGGCGGTGTGGCGCCTGCTGCTGGCCGACGCGCTCGCCGGCAAGCGCTTGAGCAGCGGCTACAGCTACGTGTACGTGCACCGCGAAACACCGGAGACGATGACGCTGTGGCACGACGGCCGGACGGTCATCACCTCGCCCGCCAACACGGGCATCTCCGGGGCGGAAACCGAACTCGGGACGTTCCCAGTGTTCGAGCACCTCCCCGAAACGACGATGAGCGGCACCAACCCCGACGGCTCGCACTACAGCGATCCCGGGATCAAATGGGTCAGCTACTTCAACGGCGGCGACGCGCTGCACAACTTCGACCGCGCCTCGTTCGGCACCCCGCAGAGCCTCGGCTGCGTCGAGCTCCCGCTCGCGGCCTCCGCGGAGATCTGGCCCTACACGCCGATCGGCACGCTGGTCACGATCGAAACCTGACGGACTCCCCGGCGGGCGTCCTGCGACTGCCAGACTGCGGCCGATGCTCGCGGTCATCCTCGCCCTCGGCGCCTCGCTCTGCTACGGCGTGTCGAACTTCATCGGCCCGCAGCTGGTGCGCCGCCACCAGCTCGTGACGGTGCTGGTGCTCTCCCAGATGGCGGCGCTCGGGGCCTGCCTGCTGTATGTGGCGCTCGATGGAGGTCGGGCACTGCCCTCCTCCGATGTTGGGTTGGCGCTGCTGGCGGGCGCCGGCAACGCGGGTGGGCTGATCGGCTTCTACAAGGCGGCCGAGCTGGGGCCGCTGTCGGTGGTGGCGCCGATCGGGGCGTCTGGGGTTGTGATCCCTGTCGTGTGGGGACTCGCCAGCGGCGATTCGCTGAGGCCGGCGCAGGCGATCGGGCTGGTGCTGGCGATGGGAGGCGCCGTGCTCGTCGCGCGTCGCGGCTCCGCTCATCACAGCACCGCGCACTACCCCGACCCGCGCGCGGCGGCGCTGTGGGCGGCGGGCTCGGCGGTTGCCTTCGGCGTCTTCCTGACGGCGCTGCCGAAGGCCTCGTTGCACGGGCGCGCGTGGGCGCTG
The DNA here is from genome assembly GCA_963833205.1 of uncultured Solirubrobacterales bacterium. Classification (GTDB taxonomy): domain Bacteria; phylum Actinomycetota; class Thermoleophilia; order Solirubrobacterales; family Solirubrobacteraceae; genus Palsa-744. The sequence goes on from CAWHWZ010000006.1 coordinate 628,585, forward strand.
CTCGATGCGCGACTCGCGTTGGTGGCGCTGCTGGCGTTGTGGGCCGGGCGTGAGCTGCGGGCGATCAGATTCATCCCCGGGAGCGCGCTGTTCGCGATCCCCGGTGTGCTGCTGGTGGTGGGCACGATCATGTACACGACCGCCGCCGCCCACGGCCAGCTCTCGCTGGTGTCGGTGCTGGGCTCGCTCTTTCCGATCGTCACGGTCGCTCTCGGCATGGGGCTGCTGGGCGAGCGGCTGTCGCGGTTTCAGGCAGTCGGGGTCGCCGCCGCGCTGGCGGGAATCGCGCTGATCGCGTTGTAGATCCGGCTCCCGCCTGCGGAGCGCGCAAAATAGAGTCATGTCGCAAACCCTGCTCGGCACCGCGCTCGGCGGGCGCTACCGCCTCGATGAGGAGATCGGCAAGGGCGGGATGTCCACTGTCTACCGCGCCTTCGACACCGTGCTGGAACGGCCGGTGGCGATCAAGCTGATGCACCGCGAGATCGCCTCCGACTCCGACCAGCTGGAGCGCTTTCGCCGCGAGGCGCGCGCGGTGGCGCAGCTCAGCCATGCTCACATCGTTACCGTGATCGATGCCGGCGAGGAGCCGCAAGCCGACGGCGGCGCGACGCCCTACATCGTCTTCGAGTACGTGCACGGGGAGACGCTGAAGGCGCTGATCCGCCGCCGTGGGCCGCTCGACATCACGGAGTCGATCGCCTACGCGATCGAGATCGCGCGGGCGCTGGGGGCGGCGCACGAGCACCAGATCGTGCACCGCGACGTGAAGCCCCAGAACGTGCTGCTCACCGAGGAGGGCACCGCCAAGATCACCGACTTCGGGATCGCGCGCACGCTCACCGAGGAGGGGTTGACGCTCGATGGGCGGGTGCTGGGCACCACCGACTACGTCTCCCCCGAGCAGGCGCTCGGCCACCAGGTGACGGGTCAGTCGGACATCTACTCGCTCGGGGTTGTGCTGTACGAGATGCTCACCGGCGCGATCCCCTTCACCGGTCCCACGCCGGTCGCCGTGGCGATGCGCCACGTGCGCGAGGAGATCCCCGACGTGCAGTACCTGCGGCCGGAGGTGTCGGCCGCGACTGCGGCGGTCGTGGAACACGCCACCGCCAAGGATCTCGCCCGCCGCTACCCCGACATCCCCGCGCTGCTCGCCGACCTCGAGGAGGTGCTCGCGATCGAGGCCGCACGCGCGGGACAGACGACCGGGGAGGTGACCAGCGTGCTGCGCACGCTGCCCGCTCCCGCGCGCCGCCGGCTGCCGTGGCGGATGCGCCACCCCGTCCGCTGGCTGGCGTCGCTCGCGCTGCTCGGCGGACTGGTGGCGCTCACGCTGGCGCTGGTCGCCGGCAACGCCCACCGCGGCGTCGCCCCCGACGTGGACGCCAAACCGGGCCTCACGCCGGTGCCGCTGGAACAGACCTCCGCGCACGACTACAACCCCTATGGCAACGAACCCGAACACCCCACCCAGGTGGCCAACGTGGTCGATGGCGACCCCAACACCGCGTGGAGCACCGAGCACTACCGCGAAGACGCGCTCGGGCACAAGCCGGGGACCGGCGTCTACGTCGACGCGGCGCCCGGCCTGCGCGCCCGCGCGATCGAGGTGCAGACGCCCACGCCAGGGTTGACGGTGGCGGTGTACGCCGCCAACACATTCGACTCCAGCCTCCCCTACGGCGCTCTCCAGAGCCTCACCCAGCGGGGCTGGGTGCAGCTCGCCTCGCCGCGGGCGATCGGCAGAGAACAGAGCACCATTCGCCTGGACACCCACGGCCGGCGGATGCGCTACTACCTGCTGTGGATCACCCAGCTGCCCCCCGGCGGCGAAACGGCTGAAATCTCGGAGCTGACGCTCTTTAGATAAGCGCCACCCGCCCTCCTCCCTCCCCACCTACAATTTGCTGCAATGCGCCGACGTCTCCGCTCGGCGGGTGGGTGGGCCCCCACCCCCTTCCACCGGCACATGCTGCCCCAGATCGCCGTGGACGGGGTGCTGGTCGCGCTCGCGTACTACCTCGCCTTCCAGCTGCGCTTCGACGAGGGGCTCACCCATCGCTACGCGCTGCTGCTGGAACGCACGATCTGGTGGGTGGCGCTCGGCGGCGTGGTGGTGCTGGTGCTCGCGCGCGTCTACCTGCGCAGCTGGAGCTACGCCGGCCAGCGCGACTACGAGGCGATCCTGCGGGGGGTCGTGGCGATCGTGCTGTTGGCGGTCGTCGGCGTGGCGGTGGCGCGGCCGGTGCAGATCCCCTACGGCCCCTACCACGGGGGTCGCCCCGCCGGAGTGAGCACGGTGGACCTGCCGCTCGGGGTGATTGTGCTGTTCTTCCTGCTCGCTTTGAGCGCGCTGGTCGGGCTGCGGGTGCTGGCGCGCGCGCTGCGCGAACGGCGTCTGCAGGGCGCCTTCCGCGGCGTGCGCGAAGGCGAGCGCGGCGTGCTGATCGTCGGCGCCGGCGAAGGCGGACGGCTGGTGTTGCGCGAGATCGCGCGCAACCGCGGGCTGGGGCTGGCCCCCGTGGGCTTTCTCGACGACGACCCGCGCAAGCGGGGCATGCGGATCGACGGGGTGAAGGTGAGGGGCAACACCGACACCGACCTGCCGCGCATCCTGGAGGAGGCCGAGCCAGAGGAAGTAATCATCGCGATCCCCTCCGCGCCCGGCTCCACGCGGGCGCGCGTGGTGCGCGAGTGTCGCGCCCGCTCGATCCCGGTGCGCACGCTACCGACGGTGTTCGAGCTGCTCAAGGATGGCGACCCCGCTCATCCCCCGCGCGGCGGGCAGGCGCTCAACACGATCGCGCGGCAGGTGCGCGACGTGCGCGTCGAGGACGTGCTCGGGCGCGAGCCGGTGGTGATGGAGCTCGACCGCGTGGGCGCCTACCTGGCGCGCGACGCGGTCGTGCTGGTGAGCGGTGCCGGTGGCTCGATCGGCGCGGAGCTGTGCCGCCAGATCGCGCACGTGGGTCCGCGGCGCCTGGTGCTGCTCGACCACGCCGAGGACAACCTGTTCGCGATCCAGCGAGAGCTGCTGGACGAGCGCCACGTGTCGCCCGCGGCGGTTGCGGCGGTGCTGGGGGACTGCAAGGAGGAGGAGCGGATGCGCGAGGTGCTCGCGGAGCACCGCCCCACCGTGGTGTTCCACGCCGCCGCCTACAAGCACGTGGGGCTGATGGAGACCAACCCGGTGGAGGCGGTGCGCAACAACGCGATCGCCACGCGTGTGATGGCGCACGTCAGCGGCGAGCACGCGGTGGAGCGCTTCGTGCTGGTGTCCACCGACAAGGCGGTCGCCCCCGCCACCGTGATGGGGGCCTCCAAGGCGCTCGCCGAGCTCGCGCTGGAGGGGGCCGCCGCGCGCTGGGCGGGCACCGTGTACCGGGCGGTGCGCTTCGGCAATGTGCTCGGCTCCTCCGGCAGCGTGGTACCGATCTTCCGCCGCCAGATCGCGCGTGGAGGGCCGGTGACGATCACCGACAGACGCATGACGCGCTACTTCATGACGATCCCCGAGGCCGTGCAGCTGATCATTCGCGCCGGCTCGCTCGGCCTCCAGCACGGCTTCGATGGGCGTGTCGGCATCCAATCCTCGCGCACCGCGGAGGTGCTGGTGCTCGACATGGGCGAGCCGGTGCGTATCGTCGAGCTAGCGCGGGCGATGATCGAGCTCTCCGGCCTCGATCCCGACCGCGACATCGCGATCGAGGAGGTCGGGCGCCGGCCGGGGGAGAAGCTGCACGAGGAGCTGTTCAACGGGTACGAGCAGCCGCGGCCCACCGCCACCGAGAAGATCATGCGCGCCGAGCGCCAGCCGCTCGCGCCGGAGATCGTGGAGGAGGTATTCGCGGAGATCAACCTGCTGGTGCTGGAGGGCGATGCCGCCGGGCTCGCCGCCAAGGTCGCCGACCTGACCTCGCGGGTGAGGGTAGGCGCCCCGCCTGCCCCAATACCGCCTGCCCCAATACCGCCTGCCTCAGCCCTGCCCGCCGATTGCTCCGGGGCGCCCACCGCGCCCGTGCCGTCAACCGCGATCCCGTCGCCTGTGCCCCTCATACACTCTGGCGACGTATGACCGCACTGCCGCTGGCGCTGTCGCTCTCCAACAAACTGCTCGAGGTAGGCGCTCTTGCGGCCTTCGCCGCGCTGGTGGGGATCGCGATCCTCTCGCTGTTGGTGTTCTCGCAGGCGCGCGAGCTCAAGCGCCTGCGCGAGTGGGCCGGCCGCGCCCCTGAGCGCGCGGCGGAACTGGAGCAACGCGTGGCCGCCGAGGCGGCCGTGCGCGCCCAGCGCCCCGTGCAGGCGGTGGTCCCCCGCGCCACGCCGATGATCGCGCGCCCGGTCGCTGGCCAGCCCGCCACGGCGCCCCCCGGACAGCCAGTCCCCGCGCCCCTCGGGCAGCCTGCCCCAGCGGCGTCCGGACAGCCCGCACCCACCTTGCCGGCCACGCCCGCGCCCACCGTCGCGCCCCTCCCGGCCCCGGTTCCCGGGCAGCCGGCGTTCGTGCCCACCGCCCAGACCGTGGCTGGCGCCGCGCAAGTGGGCGCCGATTCCGTGCCGTTGGAGAAACCGGTGGGGGAGCAGCAGCCGTTGGCTGGTGCAGGTCCCGAGGAGCCGCCCACCGCCCAACCGGTCGTGCCCGGAATGGAGCCGCCCGTGCCTCCCACGGAGGCCGAGCCGGCTCTCGCGCCCCAGGCACCCGCGGTCGGGGAGCAGGAGCCGCTCGAAGCTGAGCCGGCAGTGGCGGTCGCCGCGTCGAGCGGGGTCGCCCCGGCGACGGTGGCCGCCGCCGCATCCACCGCGGTCGCGTCCCGTGTCGTGGATCCAGCCCGTTCCGCGGCTCCCCGCGCGCCGGTTCCTCCGGCGCCCGCCAGGGCTGGGGTTGTGTCCTCCCCAGGTGGAGCGGGCTCCAAACCCTTGCCTCCGCGTCCGCCCGCCCCAGTTGCCCCGAGGTCGACCCGCCCGCGCGGCACCCCGGCCGGGGCGATCCGGACGCCGGGGGGAGCGCCTCCCAAGTTTTTGGTCGAAGAGGAGCGCTCGTCGCGCAAAACGGTGGCGCTGATCGTTGGCGGGGTGTTGGTGGGGGCGGTGGTGTTGGTCGCGATCCTGCTCTCCGGGGGCGGCGGGACGCACAGCCCGGGCACGAGCGCCGCAGCCGGCTCGGGCGCGCGTGGCGCCCACCACGGTCACGCCGCGGCTGTGGCGAGCCCGGCGGCCACGCGGGTGGTGGTGCTGAACGCCACCGAAGCGACTGGGCTGGCGCACAAGCTGGCGTCCAACCTGCGCCAGAGCGGCTACACGCAGGCGGAGGCTTCGAGTGCGAATCCCCCCAGTGCTCTCTCGACATCGGTGGTGCAGTACGCGAGCGGCCATCACACCGAAGCGCGGCACGTGGCGCAGACACTGGGGATCGGCGAAGTGGCGCCGATGGAAGGCGCGATCGCCTCGGCGGTGAACGGCGCGAGCGTGGTGGTGATCGCGGGAGCCGACAAGGCCTCGCTGGTGGGCGCCGCAACCGAAGCGGCGCCGGGCGAAGCGGAAGCGGGCGCCGGCGCGGCCCAGGGCAGCGAAGCCCCCGCGAATGCAGGCTAGTTTCCTGCAGCTCCCCGCGCGCACCTCCAAGCCGCGCGAGCGAGGCCTCACGCACGTGCTCGACCGGGGCCTGTCGGGCGCCGAGGTGGAGGGGATGCTGGAGGTCGCCGGCGAGTATGTGGACATCGTCAAGCTGGGCTGGGGCACGGCGCTGGTCAGCGCCAACCTCAAGCCGAAGCTGGAGCGTTACGCTGCGCACAACATTCCCGTGGTGCTCGGCGGCACGCTCACCGAGCTGGCGATCAAGCAGGGCCGCGTCGAGGGGCTGATCGCGTGGCTGGGCGAGCTGGGGCTGCGCCACGTCGAGGTCTCCGACGGCACGATCGCGCTGGAGCCCGAGGCGAAGACACAGCTGATCCGCACGCTGGTGGCGGCCGACTTCACCGTGCTGGCGGAGGTCGGCAGCAAGGACGCCGACTTCATCATGGCCCCGTACGTATGGGTGGAGCAGATCGAACGCGACCTGGAGGCGGGCGCGTGGAAGGTGATCGCCGAGGCACGCGAGTCGGGCACGGCCGGGATCTACCGCGCCGACGGCGAGGTGCGCAGCGGCCTGATCGACGAGATCGCCCACGCGGTGAACAGCGAGCGGCTGATTTTCGAGGCACCCCGCAAGGAGCAGCAGGTGTGGCTGCTGGACTTCTTCGGCAGCGAATGCAACCTCGGCAACATCGCCCCGACCGACGTACTTTCGCTGGAGACGCTGCGGCTGGGGTTGCGCTCCGACACAGTGGAGCGCTTCGCACTGGATGGGAAGGATTGAGTGGGATAGGTCGGGCGGGTGGGCGGGAGAGCGCGCCGGCCTCCAGCCCCGGCTCCGAGGGGGCGCGTGCGCGTGATGAGGCCAGCGCGGCGCAGAGGCTGGCGCGCGTGTTGTTCGCGGTGTTGGTGGTTGCCTGTTTCGTGGCGTTTGTGTTGACGCAGCGGCTCAAGCACACGCCGACCGTTGTACAGAGCTTTAAGGCTGACGAAGCCTTCTATCCGAGGAGTGCTCCGGCGGCGGGCTGTCGCGGGAAGGTGCCGAGGGCACAGGTGAACGCCAGCGAACGGATCGAGTACCTCTCCTTCAAGCCCACCCATGCCGAAGCGGTGACGGCCGAGATCGTCGATTCCTCCGATCGCTACGTGGCCACGATCGTGCGCAATCTGCCCGCGGAAAGGTACAAACAGCTCTCGCTCTGCTGGAACGGCCAGCGGGGCCCCACGCAGAACGGGGGGCTGGCGCCGGCAGGTGAATATCGCTTGCGGGTGAAGCTGAATGGCATAGACCGTACGGTGAACGCCACCGACACCTTCAAACTGGAAGAGCATCCGTGACGCTCGAAAAGCTCGGTGTGATCGCGGTCGCGCTGCTCGTCGCGGTGGTCTTGCTAGGGCGTCCGCCGCGGATCTCCGAACGCCGGCGGGCGCTCGCGATGCTGGGCGCCCTCGGGCTCACCCCGGTGCTGCTGCTGGCCGACATCTGGCACACCTCACAGCTAACCCATCTGCGCAACCAGCCCGCGAAGGCCGCCGCCGCGGTGGCTCTGGGCCTGGTGGTGGTGGCCGTGCTGGCTGCCGTCATCCACAGGCGTCCCCGCACATTTCCGCTGCTGGCGATCTTCGCACTGCCGTTCCGCCTGCCGATCGCGACCGGCGGCAGTACCTCCAATCTCCTGATCCCGCTTTACCTAGTGGTCGGCGCCGGTGCGCTGGCGTATCTGGCGCCGCGTTTGATTGAAGAAGAGGGGCCCAGCTCACCGGCCTCCGGCCGGTTGCGCCACCCTCTGCGTAGCGATTTCGAGGTCCCCTCACGGACTGCCCCAGTTTTGCTGGAATGGTTGCTGATGGCGGCGGTGGTGCTGTACGCGCTGCAGGCTGCCTACTCCGCCGACTTCTCCAAGGCGCTGGAGAATATGGTGTTCTTCTACGTGCCGTTCGCGCTGTTGTTTGCGCTGCTGCGCGAGGTGCAATGGACGGGCGAGCTGCTGCTGCAGTGCCTGGCCGTGGCGGTGGTGCTGGCGGTTGTGTTTGCCGGAATCGGGTTTATCGAGTACGACCGCAAGCAGCTATTTCTGAACCCCAAGGTGGTGGCGGCCAATCAGTACGGCAACTACTTCCGGGTCAACTCGCTGTTCTTCGACCCCAACATCTACGGGCGCTTCCTGGCGCTGGTGATGATCGGGGTGACGGCGGGGGTGCTGTGGAGCGTGCGCCGCCGCGAGGTGCTGCTCGGCGGGGCGCTGCTGTTGTGGCTGCTGGCGGGTCTGGTGACGAGCTTCTCGCAGTCGAGCATCGCCGCGCTGTTGCTCGGGCTGGCGGTGCTGGGCGCCTACCGCTGGGACGTGCGCGGCACGATCTACGTAACTGGCGCCCTGGCGGCGATCGCGCTTATTGTGGTGGCACTGGCGCCGCCGAGTCTGCACCTCGGCCTCAACGGCAAGGGGGGCTCGGCCAGCAACGCCACCAGCGGACGCACAAAGCTGATCGAAGGGGGGCTGCGCCTGTTCGCCGACCGCCCCCTGCAGGGCTTCGGGCCGGGCTCCTTCGCGCGGGAGTACCGTGCCCACGAACACGTCACCAGCGCCAGCGCCACCTCCGCGTCGCACACGATCCCGATCACGGTCGCCGCCGAGCAGGGGGTCCTCGGCCTGGCGCTGTATGTGGCGCTGCTGGTGTCCGGCTTCGCGGTGCTGTTCCGCGGCGCCGCCCGCTCGCCGCCGAGGATCGCTCTGGCGGCCTGCTTCGCGGCGCTGGTGCTGCACACCTTCACCTACGCCGACTTCCTGGAGGATCCGGCGACGTGGGTGCTGCTGGGAATCGGCGTGGCGTTGGCGTGCGCACCAGGTGGCGGCGAGCCGCGGCGCCGCGCGCCGCGCGTCGAGCCGGCGGTGCTGAGAAGCTGAGGGCGTGCGCGACTACCTGAAGCGTCTGGTCACGACCGGCGCGGCCTACCAGGCGGCCGACATCGTCGCCAAGGGTCTCGCGGTGATCCTGCTGCCGCTGTACACCCGCCACGTCCCCAAGGCGGGGTACGGCGCCTACCAGTCGCTGCTGACCGCTGTGATCCTGTCGAGCATCCTGCTGCGCGTGGGGCTGGGGGAGGCGTTTGTGCGCTTCTACTTCACCGACCACGATAGCGAGCGCCGCGCGCGGATCGCGCGCACGGTGACGGCGACGGTGGCGTGGATCAGCACCGCGGCGGCGCTGGTCGCGCTGGCCTTCTCGGCCGAGCTCTGCCAGCTGATCCTCGGCTTCAGCGACCCCGACCTAATGGATTGCGCGATCCTTGGCATGTGGGCCTTCACCAACCTGGAAATGGCCTATGCACAGCTGCGCGTGGACGAGCGCGCGCGGGCCTACCTGTATGCGTCGATGGCCAACGTGGCGATGACGGTGACGTTTACGGTGTTGCTGGTTGTGTTCGCCAACCAGCAGGCACGGGGTCTGCTGCTCGGCAACTTCGGCGCCTCAGCCGTGGTGGTGCTTGCTCTATGGGTGGCGCTGGGGCGCGCGCGCCGCTTCTCGCTTCGCTTCCGCCCCCGTGACCTTGGGGCGATGCTGCGCTTCGGCGTGCCCACGGTGCCGGCCGACGCCAGCGTGTACGCGCTGCAGGTTGTGGACCGCTTTTACCTCTTTCGCGTCTACTCCGAGGGCGCGGCCGGCCTCTACTCGATCGCATTGCAGCTGGCGACCGTGGTGTTTGTGGCGGTGCGCGGCTTTCAGTACGCGTGGCCGCCGCTGGCCTACTCGATCCAGAGCGACCGAGAGGCTTCGCGGCTGTACTCCCTGGTCACCACCTACTACGTGCTCGCCACCGGCGCGGTCGTCTGTGCGGTCGCGTTGGTGGGCCGCTGGCTGGTGCGCCTGCTCGCGGCGCCGGAATACTTCGGCGCCTACAGGGCGCTTCCCTGGCTGGCGCTGGGCTGGGCGCTGTACGGTCTGTACCCCGTGCTGATGGTGCTGGCGGGTCGCGCGGGCAACACGACGCGCAACTTCCCCGCGGCCGCGGCCGGCCTGGCGGTGAACGTGGCACTGCTGCTGTGGCTGGTGCCCGCCGGTGGCGCCAACCTCGGCATCGCGGGAGCGGGCCTCGCGCTGTGCGGCGCCTACCTGGCGATGCTCACGGTGCTCTACACGCTCACGCGGTCGCTGTTTCATGTGGCCTTCGACTGGCCCCGCCTCGCGCTGCTTGTGGCGATCTTTGCGGCGGTGGCGGTCTCGGGCGAGCTGCTGCTCCCCACCAGCGGCCTCGGCGCCCTCGTGTCGCGCGTGCTGTGGTTTGCGCTTGTCCCCGCGCTGCTGATCGCGACGCGTTTTTTCACCGCGCGGGAGCTGCGAGGCGCGCGGGAGCTCGTACGTGCGGCGCTGCATCGTCGGGATTGCTGATTGCATAGGTCACATGATCGATGCACACTCCCCCGAGGGGAACCGCCCGCCGCGCCTTCGTCCACCGGAGCGCCTGCGCCTTCAGGCGGCCACAGCGGTGTCGCCGGGCGTACTCCTGCGCCCGCTCCTGGCAGGCGACGAGGCGCGGCTGCTGCAAATCCACCGCGCCCCGGAGGTGGTGCGCTGGTGGGGCCATCCCGCGGAGGGCTTCCCATGGACCGACGAGCCCGGCTGCGAGCGCCTCACGATCGAGGTCGAGGGCGCGGTGGCGGGCTTGATCCAGTTCACCGAGGAGCTGGAGCCGGCCTACCGTCATGCGAGCATCGACCTGTTCGTCGATCCCGCGCGCCACGGACGGGGCGTGGGCACCCTGGCGGTGGGGCTCCTCGTGCGCTATCTGATCGACGCGGGCGGCCATCACCGCGTCACGATCGACCCGGCCGCCTCGAACGCGGCGGCCATCCGGACGTATGAGAAGGTCGGCTTCAGAGCCGTGGGGGTCATGCGACGCTACGAGCGCGACCTCGACGGTGGCGGCTGGCACGATGGCCTGCTGATGGATCTCCTCGCCGGCGAGGAGCAGGCGCTCGTGGATAGTCGGTAACGAGCGTGGATTCGTGTCCTGGCCAACGCAGATCGTTCGCAGCGACGATACCTATGCCGAGACCTCATTTCTGGTCGTTGCAGAGGATCGGGGTGCCGCCTTGCGAGGAGTCTGAAACCGACGAGCAATCCATCCAGGCCCTACAGGGGGTTTTCGAGATTTGCCAAGACGACGATGTCCTAGACCTCTATGACATGGAGGAGCCTGCCGATGCCGCTGTTCATGGGCACGATCAGATTAGTCGCCAGATGGGCAAGGCGGACATGCGTGCTGAGGCTTGGTTCGACCCGATGTGGAGCGGCACCGACGGCGCTACGCCTCACCCGGCCTGTTGCTAGACAGTGAGCTGATAGCTCGCCCACTCAACGGCCTCAGAGGCGATGGAGAGGGCGGCGTCGCGATCAAGTGGTTCCAGCATCTCGTAGCGCAACTGTGCGGCCCAGGGTGTGAGCCAGCGGGCCTCACGAATCGAGTTGGGGACTTTGAGATCGTTGTCGATGGCGATATCTGCCAGCTCACGGAGATCGTGGGAGCGCGGGAAGTCGATGTCTGCCAAAACGAGGGCGACCTTCAGAGTCTTCTCGACCGCCTGCTGAGCGTGGAAGCCCACGACATCATCAAGCATGTCGCCGTTCGCCAAGAGCACCCGGAGAGCGGCAAGATCACTCTTGGCTCGTTCTAGCAGCAGCTCTGCGTACTCGCGCTGCTCAGGAGTCGGAGCGGGCAACGACCCTGCCCTCCCGCAGTGCATGGTGGACCATCGTCCCGCGCACTTTCGCCCGTCGCGCTGCTAGCTCTTCGTCCATAACGATCACATCGACTGGATAGCCGATCCGTCCGACAGCGTCGCGCAGGCGGACAGCCTCCGCGACGCGGTTCTCGACCTTACGCTCGATCACCAAGAAGTCCAGATCACTGTCACGTGTCATCTCTCCCCGGGCAGCGGATCCGAACAGGATCACCCGAGCAGGCGAAGCCGCAGCGTCTGCGAGCCGCTGCCCTGCAAGCTGGACCAACTCTTGGGTAGTCATCACGAGAACAGCCTACCGATAGCCGCCGAGCGATCTAGCCGCAGATCACCGTGCTGGCATATCCAGCGTCGGCAAGGATGGCGACTCCCTCACGTCCGTGCGGTGGGCACACGCCATGTGGGTTTGCACTAGAGCCCTGATGCGTATCCGGTTAGCTCCAGATGGGGTTTTAGAGCCTATCCGGATAACCAGGCAGGGTTCGGGGGTGTGCCGTCGTAGCTGGCCTGCATGGACAACAACCTTGCAGCACCTCAGATGTCGGGGCCTGTCGGCGATGATGCGCCGGTGGAGGGTTCAAAGCGCCGCACGATGGCGGGTGTGTTTCGGATCCCGGATGAGATGTGGCAGCGGATCGAGCCGCTGATCCCCGAGCACGTCAATACGCACAGGTTTGGTGGTGGGCGCCCGCGGGTGCCGGACCGGGTGATACTCGATGGGATCTTTTTTGTGTTGCGCACTGGCTGTCAGTGGCGTGCGCTGGACGCGACCGGGATCTGCTCGGGCTCCACCGCGCACGATCGCTTCCAGGAGTGGCAGCAGACGGGGTTCTTCGATGCGCTGTGGGAACAGGCGTTGCGTGATTACGACGAGGAGGTGGGGATCGACTGGAGCTGGCTGTCGATCGATGGATCGATGGGAAAAGCCCGTTGGGAGGCGGGAAGACAGGGCCGAACCCGACCGATCGCGGCAAGCTCGGTGTCAAGCGCAGCGTGATGTGCGAGGCCGCGGGAATCCCAGTCGGCCTGGCGATCGAAGGCGCCAACCGCAACGACTGCAAGCTCGCCGAGGAGACCATTCAGAGTGTCCCCATCGATCGTCCCGGACCCACCGAGGAGCATCCCCAGGGCGTCTGCTTGGACAAGGCCTACGATCACGATTTCATCCGCGAGCTCCTTGAGGGTCTTGACTTCACGGCACATATCCGCAGTCGTGGCGAGGAGGCACTGGAACTACGAAAGGATCTCGGCCACCGAGCCCGTCGCTGGGTCGTGGAGCGCATCCATTCCTGGATCAACCGCTACCGCGCCCTGCTGATCCGCTGGTCAAAGAAGCCCGTCAACCACGACGCCCTGCTGAAGTTCTGCCTCGCCCTGATCACCTGGCAACAGATGGGCGTCATGGGGTTATCCGGATAGGCTCTTAGGCGGCTCGGCGGGTGATTTGCTGATAGGTGGTGGGGTTGTGCAGGGCGCCGAGTCCGAGGAGGGTCTGGAACGCCGCCATTGGTGTGCTGCGGCGGTTGTGACGGAAGACGTACTCGTCGAGATAGACCTGTAGGTGCTCGTCAGAGACGCCACGGTGTGTGTCGTGCATCCAGGCCTTGAGGTTGGAGGTTGCGCGGTGTGCTCGAGGGAGTAGCTGATCGGGCGCAGCGGTTTGTTTCGGGTGTCGGCGGTGCTCGTAGCCGTGCTTGCTCAGGACGCGGTAGGACTGAAGCCCGTCGGTATGCACGATTGCGCCGGTGGTGGTGGTCGCCTGGGTGAAGCTGAGCAGTATCGGCCCTGAAGCGTCGGGCAACACCCGAAGGCGCAGCCGCCCGGAGCCGTGTCCGCGGACCTCGATCGCGATGCCGATCAGCGCCTTCTTTCCGCGCTGGCGGCCGCCTTTGAGGCCCTCCTCGCGCCCACCGAGGAAGAACTCGTCGATCTCGACCTCACCCTTCAGCAGCTCGCGCTCAGGGGCGACCATCGCCCTGCGCAGCTTCTGCAGGATCAGCCAGGCAGTCTCATAGCGCGAGAGCCCGAGCTGGCGTTGCAGCTGCTTGGCCGATATGCCCGGGTGGTGAGTGGCGACCAGATAGGCCGCCCAGAACCACGTGCGCAGCGGCGTGTGCGTCTTGTGCATCACGGTCCCCGCAGTCACCGACGTCTGGTGCCCACACGCGGTACATACCCACAGGTGGCGGCGCGTCTGGCCACCGGCCCGCCCGCCGCCACACCCTGGACAAGCAAACCCCTCCGGCCAGCGCGAAGCGAACAGATACTCGCGGCAGGCCTCCTCGGTCGCAAAGCGCTCCCGAAACTCCAAGATGCTCAGAGGATACGTAGGCCGCGACACCCAACAAAACTACGAAACCACCCGGATGGAGCTAACCGGATACGCATCAGAGCCCTTATGTCTGGTGAAATGGAGCCAGCCGGGATCGAACCGGCGACCTCCTGCTTGCAAAGCAGGAGCGGTCATGCTGGAGCCAATGGCTACGGGGGTTTTGCGTCGGCCAAAGTGGTATTATAGCTGGCGAAACTGGCTAGTGCGGTACTCAAAGCGGTACTCACGGGTGAGTGGTACTCATGTGGTACTCTCCGTGATCGATGGTAGTTGACGATAGCCAAGGCGGCAGTGAACCGACCGGCGCGCTCGTAGTCGCGGGGCGGTCGGGCAGACCGGTGTATGAGGCCAAGTGGCGACGCGCGGGGCGACAGGTGAAGCGCCGAGTCGGGCCTGCGTGGCTCCAGCGGGCGGCCGACGACAGCGGATGGATTCCGCGGCGCGGGAGAGTGCAGGAGGGTTACTTCGACGAGAAGCGCGCGACGGTGCGCATGGCCGAGCTGATCGCCGAGCACGACCGGGAGGAGCGAGCGATCGAAGCCGGCGAGCGGGAGCGCCGCGAGCGTGGTGTGACATTCCGCGAGCTAGCGGCAGGGTGGCTCGAGCACCTGCAGCACGAGCGCGGGGCGAAGCCGTCGACGCTGAGCGACTACCGCTACCTACTTGCCGAGCCAGGAGCGCCGCACCGCCGCGGCAAGGGCAAGAGCGTCGGCACGATCATAGCCGCGTTCGGCGACCGGCCCGCAGCGAAGATCACCACACGGGAGATCTCCACGTTCCTGCGCAAGCTGGACAGCGAGGGCGTGTCCCCCCGTTCGGTCAACAAGAACCGCCAGGTGCTCTCGGCGATCTTTGGCTTCGCCTGCCGCGTGGACACCCACAACCTGCCGTCAAACCCCGTGGCCGGCACAACCAAGCGCCGCGAACCGCCGGCAGCGGTGCTCGACTTCTACGAGCCGGACGAGGTGGAGATGATCGCCTCCGCAGCCGCCAACGGGTCACACCGTGGAGCGCAGCCGGCCAACCTGGGCGCCGAGGAGATCGCCTGGCGGGCGCGCGAGGACGCGCAGGACGGCGAGCTGTTCCGCCTGGCCGCCTACACCGGCCTGCGCCTCGGCGAGCTGATCGCGCTGCGCTGGGAGGACGTCGACTTCGACACGCGGCGGATGGTCGTCCACCGTGCCGTGTCCGCCGGCGTGGAGGGACCGACCAAGAGTTGGCAGGCGCGTTTTCTCCCACTCGCCGATCCCGCTGCCGAAGCGCTCGAACGCCTACGGGCTCGCGGCGACTACACCTCGCGCGAGGACTACATCTTCTGCTCGCGCCTCGGCCGGCGCCTCGATCCCTCGGCCGTGCGCCGCCGCTTCAAGGAAGCCCGCGACGCCGCCGGACTGCGCCCGTTGCGCTTCCACGCCTTGCGTCACGCCGCCGGCAGCCTCGTCGCCCGGCACGCCGACGCGCGCTTCGTCCAGGAGTTCCTCGGGCACTCGCGCATCACGACCACCGAGCGCTACATGCATGCCAAGGCACGGCCCGAGGACCTCGAACGGGTTAACCTGGCGTTCGCGGTCAGACCGTCCAGCAAGCAGGCGAGCACCGAGGCCGTTCGCTGATCGCAAGGACGCCCATCGCCATTGCTGACTCAATCCGTGAGTGGTGGCAGTGTATGGCGGTGATTGGCAGAGTACGGCAGAGTACGGCAGAGTAACTTCACGCGCGGCGATAAAAGCCTGTCTTTGGAGAGCCGACAAACTCGACGAGCCCTGCTTCTCGAAGGCGGCGAAGGTCGCGTCCCAAGCTCCGGGTCGAGATACCGGTCTCTCGCTGGATGTCGGCTGTATTTGGCCGCTCCATATTGTCGATTGCGGCCAGAACGGCAGCGTCTCGCTCCTCCACCGTGACTGGAGGGCGTGACCGCTCCCGCCCTCCACGGGGACTAGCACTCATCGGCTGAGCAGACATGTCGCTGGCCGGATGCGGCCGCAGGATCACCTTGATCTGGGGTCCGTTCTCGATCCACTCTGGCTCGGGGTAGCCGCCGTCGCGGCAGGCCACGATGACGCGGTCGTACCCGCTCCCGTAGCCCTCGATGACGCCCAACCGCATCAGTACACGCGAGATGGCCTTATTGCGGCGAAGGCTCACACCCGATTCGAAGTCCTCGCGGGAGAAGCCCGGAGGCCAGGTCCCAGGACTCGATATCTCCAGGCGATCGGAGTACAGAGCGACGAAGATCGAGGCGCCCTCCACAGCGTAGTCCGCATGGGCTACCGCGTTGTTGAGAACCTCGCGGACGGCAGGAGGCGGATAGGGGTCCAGCTCTTCTCGCCGGGTGCGCCCGGTGATCCGCACGATCCGGTCGGTGTTGCGCTCGATGAACCGGACCGCCGCCTCGATTCCGTCGAGCACAGTCTCTTCGCTGTCCTCGCTCTTGACCACCGGCTCGCTCTTGTCGACCCCACGGAACTGAACGCATCGGATCTGTGCGTCGGGGAAGTGAATGGCCTGCTCTCGCCCGAACAGGATGATCCCGGCGCGGGTGGGAACCGGCTTCCCGCCGTACTCGGCCAGGACACCAAGCCCCCGCAACTTCGCGTCCGTCGAACGCTCTCCCACCGCGTCCAGCCACCGCTTGATCGCCTGTCGGTCGAGGTCACCGCGCGTCAGCCCCGGCATCGGCTCCTGGTCCCATGCACCCATCCGCCGCGCCCGTTCAAGCTCGGCGACCTTCTCTGGACTCGCGGGGAGCGAGTTGCTGCCGATCCGGACGAACGTGCCTTTCTCCTTGCCCCGCTCCTTGATGAAGAACGGCCCCGCCGCATAAGCGGCGCGCAGGAGGAGCAGATCACGATCCTCGTGGGTCACGATCTCGAGCTGGACCGTTGGCTGCGGCTCGATCGCGCTCGCCACAGAGTTCGCCAGCTTCTCTTCCTGCTTCTCCACATCATCCAGTCCGAGGACGACCCTCGTCTGATCCTCGACTCCCACGACGAGCGTCCCGCCGGCCGTGTTCAGAAACGAGCAGACGGTCTCCAACACCCGCTTCATGCTCGACAGGTCTCGCTTGAAGTCCAGACGAGTTCCCTCGCGCTCGGACAGGAGATCGGCAACGGACTTGGCCATCACAAGAGCGTAAGACCCGCCACGGCCAGACGCCCACAGTCGGGGAGAACGACCGACGGGAATTGCATCCGCCGGGCGGCGAGACGGGCGCTCACGCCGCCGACCTGTCCACCGACCGGCCTCTCACTGCCGCCTCGACCTCGTCACGCAGGAAGATCCATCGCCGTCCGAGCTTGCGTCCAGGTAGCAACCCACGCCGCGCGTATTCAAGGACCGTTGAGATCGGCAGGTGCAGCAGCTCGGCGACATCGCGGCCGTCGAGCACATCCTCGCGCGTAAGCGGCGGATGAGTGGCTATGGATTTGGGAACGGTGCTCATCGACGTCTGGGCATAGGAATTGGTGTTGTGGTTAGTGACCCCAACCCGCCCGGACCGGCCAACGAGTTCGCGCCCCAGCGCGAGCCCATTCGCTCAGCTCTACGCGAGCGGTCCCCCAACCGAGCCTTCGACAGCGAACCAGCCGTCGCCACCTCACTCGCTCCAGCGGGCTGACGGCCCTCCCGAGCGGCCTCACGTCGCTTCGCTTCTACAGCAGTACAGACAACATGCACGGCTGTGCCGTGACACAGCGAGCGCTGTGCGAATTTCGTGGCCGGTTCGACGCGTTGAGGGTCATCACCCATGTGATGACTGCGGCGAGCATAGGTGCGTCCCGAGGTGGTGGGTACGCGCGCTACCTGGAGAGCAAGACGGTTGAGCCCGAGCGCGGGGACTACTACCTGACCCCCGACGGCGAGATGGCGCAGGCTCCGCGGACTTCATCGCACTGATGGAGGGCCGTCACCCTGGCAGCGGCCGATGGCTTCGTCCGGAGGGGGCCGGCGGCGGCCGGGGCGGCGGGATCGACGTGACGTTCAGCGCACCGAAGTCCGTCTCGACCGTATGGGCGCTCGGCGACCCGTGGCAGCGCGAGCAGATCGAGCAAGCCCACGCCAGGGCGGTCGAGCAGACGGTCCGCCACCTGCGAGAGCAGGTGCCCGTCGTGCGGCGCCGCTACAGCGGCCAGGTCGTGGAAGAGCACGCCAAGGACGTGATCGCCACCGAGTACCGACACACCACCGCCCGCGGAGTCGCCGGCGCCCAGGCCCCGGACCCCCAGCTGCACAGCCATGTCGTCATCACCGCCGCGGTCCGCGAGGACGACCGGATCGTGGCGGTCGCGTCGCGGCCGATCTTCCGCTCCGCGCGGGAGCTCGGCGCCGACAGCCCCGCGCTGGCCGGGCAGACACTCACCCTGGACTCGCTGGTCGCCCGCGCGAACACGGGGGCCATCCACGTGGGCAGGGACACGACGGTAATCCTGGACGAGGCGGGGATGGTCGACCACAAGCGCCTCGACGTGCTGACCGAGCTGGTGGAGCCCTCCGGGGCGAAGCTGATCGCGGTCGGCGACGGCAAGCAGCTCCCCTCGATCGGCCCCGGCGGCATGTTCGACCGACTCACCAATCACGCGCCCACCGCCGAACTCGCAGACATCCACCGCACCAAGGACCCCGCCGACCAGCGCGCATGGCAAGCACTACGCGCAGGAGAACCAGAGCGTGCGATGGCGCACTACGCCTCACGCGGCGAGCTACACCTCTCCGACACCCGCGACCAGGCAGCAGAGCAAGCCGTACAAACATGGGCCACGCTCACAGAGGGGCGCGATATCCGCGAGGTCGCATTGATCGCCGACGCCTCCAACCAGGAGATCGACCGGCTCAACGCCCGCGCACAACACCTCCGCGCAGAGCGCGGCGAACTCGGACACCCGGAGATCCCGCTGCCCGGCGTCCATTACGGCCTGCGTGAAGGCGACCTGATCGCGTTCACCACTCAGCACCGCCCCCGAGGGCAGTCACGGGTCGAGAACGGCACCCGCGGACAGGTCAGCGCCGTCCACGACAGAGGCGTGACCATCACGCTCGACGGATCAGAGCGCAGAGTCAAACTCGCCGGCGAGCACCTCGACTCGCTGAGGCTCGCCTACGCACAGCACGTTTACCGCCAGCAGGGCGCGACCGTAGAGCGTTCCGTCGTGCTCACCGGCGGCTGGCAGACCAGCAAGGAGACCGCCTACGTCGAGGCGACCCGCGCTCGCCACGGCACTACCTGGTTCATCGCCCGCGAGGACCTCGGCGAGGTAGGACAAGACGCCGGACGAATTACACGCCTCGCCCAGAAGATGGCCAACAGTCGTACCCAGACACCCTCGCTGGCTTACCCGGAGCGCCCCAATCCCGGCTGGGCCCCGAGCCGCGACCCCTACGGCTTTGCTCTGCCCTATCGCCGACACGCTGGCTGACCCGCACGCTCAATCGCGATACGTCCGACCGCAGTGCGGGCCGCGGGCGCTGACGGACGTGGTGTAGCGGTACAGGCACTCAGCCGTAGATCGCGCGCTGCGCTGCGGCGAGGACAATCGCTGCGACGACGGTGCCGTCCCCTACGCGATAGAGCGACGGGGTCTGACGGTTCGAGACGCTGACCCGGACCCCGTTGGCGTAGACGTCTACGCTTGTGAGCCGATCGAGGCGCGACTCCACCGTTTTCCGGTCGCCCTGAAACACGACGCGGCTGCTCGTTAGGGAGAGCACACCGTCGTCCGCGGGCTCCAGGCTCGCCCCGACGACCACTGATCTCCCCCTCGACCCCGACGTCCGATACCGGACGCCCGGGGCGACCTTGAAGCTAACACCGCTTGAACTACCACGGTATTCCCGATGGATGACCTCCTTCATGAGCGATGCTCGAAGCTCAAAGTAGACGGTCTCGCCGGGCTTAGCGATTAGCTTCGGCTCCGACTCGATCGGCATGCGACCGTCATTTATCCGCGCGACCATAAACCGGCCTGCCAGGTCTAGCGGGAATGCGGAGCCGTCAGGTGTTACGGCTTCAAGCACCTCGCCAACGAGTCCCAGCTCGTCCTCCTCCTCTGCGGTGAGGAGGTCGTCTTCTAGGGTTCGTTCAAGAAGGGCCCGATAAGCGGCCTGGTTCAGGCGTGCGAGCTTCCGAGACTTAAGACCGGTGGCGTCGGCGGCGAGGGTTAGTCGATCAGCGAGCCCGCCAGCGGAGCGTGTCCGTCGATGACAGCTCGCAAGATCTGTTGATAACCAACCTCAGCCTGTCGCTCCTCTTCGCTGCGGCGCCCGAAGAGCCGGTGCGTAGGCTTTTTCGCTTGCCTCGACGGCAGCTCCTGCTCGGGCTCAGGCGGCGCAGGCTCCGGCTTGGGCGCAGGAGGCTCCCGCTCCGGCGGAGGCGGCGCAGGCTCCGGCTCGGGCGGCGCAGGCGGCGTCGGCTCCGGCTTGGGCGCAGGAGGCTCAGGCGTTGGCGGAGCCGCCGGTGTTGGCGTTGGTGACTTAGGTGTGGAGCTGGGGTGACGAGCATCGGCTGGCCGTACGCCGCGCGGCCAACCCCCGGTCATGGGAATTAGATCGTCGGAGACGGCCCGGATACGTACTGCGCGTAGTTCCCAATCGCCGATTGTCGCCCGGCCAACTGACTCGGTCGTGATTTCCGCTGGGAGGTGTTCTGGGTGTTTGTCATAGCCGCCACGCAGGAGGTCGTCCCAGGCGATGGTTTCGCGACGATCCGGCAGGCGGCGCTGACAAAGCTCCTCCGACACATGGTTCTTCGTCTCGAAGAGGTCGGCGAAGGCTGAGCCCGCCCAGAGGGACTTCTCTGCTCCGGTCATTAGAAAGGTCGCAGGATGGTCCTCGCGGGTCTTGCCGAGCGCCATCTTGAACAAATCCCAGATGGCCTCGTAGAGCACGTCGTTTCCCGGCCCACACCACTTCAGCTCGCACATCCAAGCCAGAGCATCCTCGGGGTCAGGACGCCTCAGCAGCAGATCGACATTCCCAACTCCCGGCCAATCTGGGATCAGGACACGCCGACCCTTTTCCGCGCGTGTCCCGAAGACGGTCATGAGAACCGCCAGAGCAGATGGCTCCAGGTCCTTCCGCTCTCTCAGCGCCCCAACGCCAGCGGACTCCCGGTTCGCCCGGGTCCCGAGCTGATCGGCAATCGCCTCGACCAGCTCCTCGGTGAGTCCCATCTCGGCCTCGTTGAAGCTGCGCTTTCCTTGGCGCTCGTCATCGGTTGACATCGCTCCCCTCCCTTAGTCCGGGGAAGTATCGCGCACGGGTATGTTCGCCGGAAGACATGGTTCCCGCAAAATCAGGGCCGATGTGGTACTCACATACGGTACTTTCCGCGAAGCTTTAGTAGCAATCGAGCACCAAACCGTCCCCAAAACCGGCCTGTTTGCAGGCATTTCCTCTAATGGAGCCAGCCGGGATCGAACCGGCGACCTCCTGCTTGCAAAGCAGGCGCTCTCCCAGCTGAGCTATGGCCCCTGGACAGCCCAATATATCGTCGTGGAGCGTGGTTTTGGGCCTCGGGTGGCCTTGTGCTCGGTCACATCTGACGGCCGTCTCGGCCTCCGTGTCCGCGCTGACGTGCGGGAGGGACGTACTCCCTCATTGCAGCGTTCCGCCGATCTACGCAGCGGCGCTGCGGGGGGCGGCGGGAGTCGGTAGGGCTTCGAGCAAGGTTCGAGGTAGGCGGGTGCTGGCGTCCCAAATCTCGATAGCGACGAGCGTATGAGTCGCGCGGTCGTAGTCGCGTAGACCGCCCGGAACGCGCTCGCTGACGACATCGTCGGACTCGCCGGTCGGGAGCCAGGCGATGTCCGCCTCGGGGTCGTAGTAGGCGTACATGGTCATTTGAGGTTACCGCGTCAGGCTCCCGGCCATTCGTCCACCCGCCATGCTGACACGATGCGCGCTGTCGTCTTGTCATCCCCGGCGGGATGGTCGTATACGGCTTCAAAACGGACCCCGTGTGTGGTGAGGCCCTCGATGAGCCAGTCGGCCTGTCCGTCGTTGACCTGCCGTCCGCTTGTCCGTCGCGGATCGCCTGCTCGACATCGGATTGCGTCAGATGTCGTTCGTCAAGCCCCCTCTCTGCCGAAGCAAGGCGTGATCGGTCCAGACAAAACGCTCGATGGCCACCGCCGAGAGTCTACGTGTCGGGCTGAACCCTCTAGGGCCTCGGAGCAAACGGCAGCCCTGCCGAAATCCACCCGAATCGCCCTCACTCGGCCGCTATTCGACTGGGTGGCTCAGGCGAGTCGGAGGGGCGGGAAACCAAGTATTCATGCGTGATTCCGACCCACAGCCCCAACACCTGAGGCTGCTTGCAAAGCAGGCGCTCTCCCAGCTGAGCTATGGCCCCGTGAGCCTCTCAATATACGGCGCACCGCCCTATCCCCCCAACGCGAGATGAACCTCGCCGGCGTCGAGCGTTGTGTGCCCGCCGCCGGCCAGCTCAACTACCAGGCGCCCGTCGCCGTCGATGCCATCGGCACGCCCCCGTCCTCCGGCCCACGAGATCTCCCGTCCGCGCAGTGCGTCGCGCGCACGCCAGGCATCGAGGACCTCGGCCGACGGCTCCCCGAGACGCTGCTGGAGCGCCGTCAGCAGCCGCGCGAGCAGCGGCTCGATCTCCTCGCTCGCCAGCCCCAAGCTGGCGGCGCTGTCACGCAGCTCGACCGGCAGTTCCTGCACCCGCACCGCGACGTTGACGCCGATACCCAGCACGGCCCAGCCTTCCTGGGGGCGGCCCTCGATCAGGATCCCCGCGAGCTTGGCGAGTCTCCCGCCGCGCGCGAGCACGATGTCGTTGGGCCACTTGACGCGGGCCTCGTCCCCCACCACGTCGCACACCGCCACGGCGGCGATCAGCGGCAGCAGCGGGGGCGACCGCAGCCGGGTGACACTCGCCGCTGGCGAGCATCCCCGTGTCGGCCGGCGCAGGATCAGCGACATCAGCAGCGCGCTGCCGGCCGGCGCGCTCCAGCGCCGGCCCTGCCGTCCGCGCCCCGCGGTCTGCTCGGCGGCGGTTACCAGCGTGCCGTGCGGGGCCCCCGCCAGCGCGAGTGCGCGGGCCCGCTCGTTGGTTGAGTCGGTGCTGCGCAGGTGCAGGCGGGGATGGCCGACCGGCGTGCCCTCACGCATCGCGCGAGGTGGCGTCCGCCAGCAGCGCCGCCACCAGGCCCTCGATGTCGTGATCCGCGGCCTCCACATCGGGCTGCAGGCCATGTTCGCGCAGCGTCGCGCTGGTGACGGGGCCGATCGAGGCGATGCGCGTGGCCGGCGACAGATCCGCGCTGCCACCGGCGGCCTCCAGGAAGAAGCGCACGGTTGAGGACGACGTGAAGGTGATGTAGTCGGCCGCCCGCGCCGCGGCGAGCGCCGGCGGGGCGAGCGGCTCGGCGACGGTTTCGTACAGCTCCAGCACGTCCACCTCGGCGCCCCGGGCGCGCAGGGCGTCGGGTAGCACGTCGCGGGCCTCGCGCGCGCGGGCGATCAGGGCGCGGCGGACCGGCAGCTCGGCGAGCGCCTCCACCAGCGACTCAGCCACGTAGCGCTCGGGGAGGATGTCCGCGGTGATGCCGTGCTCGGCCAGCGCCCGTGCGGTGCCGGGGCCGATCGCCGCGACCCGCGCGCCGGCCAGTGCCCGCGCGTCGGCCGGGTGACGGCCGGAGTGGGCCAGGCGCTCAAACAGTTGGGCGACGCCGTTGGGGCTGGTGAGGCAGATCAGGTCGTACGGGGAGAGCTCCAGCGGCGTGGAGGTGCGATCCGCCAGCGGCTGGATACGGATCACCGGGGTCTGCACCACCTCGGCGCCGAGCTCTCGCAGCCGCCGCGCCAACCCGCTGGCTTGGGCGCGGGCGCGAGTGACCGCCACGGTGCGCCCGCTCAGCGGCAGCGGCGCGCGCCAGGCGAGCTGGGTGGCGAGCCCGGCGACGGCGCCCACCACGGTGACCGAGGGCGCCCGAACGCCTTCCGCCTGCGCTCGCCCGGCGATCGTGGCGAGTGTGCCGGTGACGGTGCGCTGGTGGGGCAGCGTTCCCCGTTCGACGATCGCCGCTGGCTCGGAGGCGGGCCGTCCCGCGTTGATTAGTGCGGCGGCGATGTGCGCCAGCTGCCGCACGCCCATGTAGAAGACCAGTGTCCCCGGGAAGGCCGCAAGCGCGGGCCAGTCGATCGCCGTCTCCTGCTTGTCAGGGTCCTCGTGCCCGGTGACCAGCGCCACCGCGCTGGCGAGCCCGCGGTGCGTGACGGGAATGCCCGCGTAGGCGGTGGCGGCCACGCCCGCGGTGATCCCCGGCACGACCTCGAACGGGATGCCCTCCGCGCTCAGTGTGAGCGCCTCCTCACCGCCGCGACCGAACACGAACGGGTCGCCGCCCTTCAGCCGCACGACGATCTTTCCCGCGCGCGCGCGCTCCACCATCAGCGCTTCGGTCTGCTCCTGCGGCACCGACTCCCCCCCTCCCTCCTTGCCCACGAACAGCAGCTCGGCGTCCCCGCGGGTCCCCTCCAGCGCCCCGGAGGGGATCAGGCGGTCGTAGAGGATCGTGTCGGCCCGCGCGATCAGCTCCAGTGCGCGCGCCGTCAACAGGCCGGGGTCACCGGGGCCGGCGCCGACGAGGAAGACGCGCCCGTTCACCTGGGGCCTATCCGGGATATGCCTCCACCACCGTCATCGGTTTCGCCGTCGAGGTACGCTTGCACGAGCGCCACGCTAGTACAGTCTTACTGGCGTTGCCTCCCACGCCCAGCGAGGCGCATGATCGGCCGACTGAAAGGTGTGACGGCATGGGCGGATGGCGACGGACGGTGATCAACGTCCCGATCGGGACGTTGATGCTCGGGCTGGCATTGTTGACCGGCCCCGGGCCCGCACGGGCCAGCGGTTTGGTCACTGGCGGCGAAGAACTCGCCTCCACCGGCCTCCTGACAAGCTCCACGATCTCCAAGGACACCGCGGGGGAATTCGCGGTCAACACGCGGGATGGCGAACTGAGCCTGAGGCCGCTGGACACTTCCCCCGACGCGAGCACGCCAACCGTGGTCAACGGCGCCGCGGCGCTGTTCGCGGGCATCTGGCCGGCGACCGACGCGATCGTCCGCCCCGACGCGCTCGGGGCCACGACGATCGTGCAGATGCGCTCATCCGCGGGCCCCACCTGCTTCTCCTGGGAAGTCGGCACGGGTCCCGACCAGCACCTGTGGCAACTACCCGATGGCGGCGTCGCGGTCCTCGCGTGGCCGCCTGGCCCGCCCTGGGAAGGCCCGCTGGGCGACGCTTTGGCGGCGCTGGCCTCGACCGCGTCGGCTCAGGCGATCCGGGGCGAGCTCCGGACCCAGGAAACTCAGGCTCAGTACACCGCGGCTACGAGCTCAGTGGCAGCAGCCGAACAGCAGGCGGGTGGGGCGGCGCTGATGGTGGTCGAAGCGCCCACGGCCACCGACGCCCGTGGCGGCCGCGTGCCCGCATCGCTGAGTGTGGTTGGGAGCACGATCACGATGAACGTGTCGCCGGTGCCCACCACGCCCTTCCCGGTCATGGCGGCCGTGACGGTTGCCGCGGCAAGCAACCAAGCCAGCGCGGCTCGCCCCCAGGACCTCCGTTACGGATTGTCCGACCAGCGGGCGGCGGCTTTCGGCCCATCGTTTGATCGGCGGCTGCTCGAAGGGCCGTTGCATATCCGCGTCGCGCGACTGGTGCTCCCCTATGAAGCCGTCCTCGCATCGACGGAAAAACGGGAAGCCAGAGAAAAGGCTGAAAAAAAGCTTGAGTACACGCAGAGCGAAGCGTTGACCATGTGGCTTCGGAAAGTCCAGGAAGTGAACGCCGGGGGAGAGCATCTACAGCCCTACATCACGCTGTGGTCAAAGGGCTGTCTGGACAGGACGGCCTGTCGAGCGCCGCCTCGCAAAAACTACCGCGAGGCCGTCCGGACGCTCATCAAAGACCACATGAAAGCCGCCGCGGGCCTGCCGGCGGTGAGGCTGTGGGGAGCCTGGAATGAGCCGGATGGAGGCAAGACCTCACTGCGCGCGGCGCAAGCGGGAGAGCTGTGGCGGATCGCCCACTCGGTGATGGTCAAGCTTCGCTGCAATTGCACGATGGTCGCCGGCGAATTTGCCGAATTCGGGCCATACGTCTCGAATTACAAGAAATTCATGGTGAAGCACCATCTCAAACCGCGAGTGTGGGGTCTGCACGACTACCGTGATCTCGTCCCCGGCTCATCCAGTGAACCGGCAAAATACGAAAACCGTGACGCCAGAGAGTTTGCGAAGCTGACAAGCACGCGCCTGGGCAAGCCCAGAATCTGGCTGAGCGAGCAGGGTGTGGAGTTGGATAACGGCTTCAGGCCCACGCCGCTCAAAGGCGATCCCGAATCGCAGCGTCTCTCGGCGGAAGACTTCCTACGACTGGCGAGCGTGTCGAGGCGTGTGGAACTTGTCGACTACTACATGTACGGTGCGCCAAATCCCAGCGGGGTGCATCCCCGCCCAGAAGACGAAGCGGTCTTCAACAGCGCGCTGGTGAACGACAGAAGCCAGCCGTCGCCCGCCTATTGCGTTGTGGCGTTTGCCGCTCACGGGTGTCCACCGATCGTAACCGCCGATTCCTCCGCTCCCCGCAGCAGCTCCCCGGCGCCGGCGCTGAGCAGCCGCTCCGCCACGCGGCGGCCCAGCGCCTCGGGGTCGTAGAAGCCCCCCAGCAGCTCGTCGCTCACCCAGGCGGAGCCGTCGGGGAGGCCGACCCAGGCGCGCAGGTGCAGGCAGCCGCAGCCGTAGTCGTAGGCGTGTGCGCCGAGCGGCGTGTTGCAGCTGGCCCCCAGCGCGTGTGCGACCGCGCGCTCGGCCTGCAGACAGGCCAGCGTGTTTGCGTCGGTGATCGCCTGCACCGCCGCCCGCGTGGCCTCGTCCTCGGCGCGTCCCTCCAACGCGAGCGTGCCCTGGCCGGGGGAGGGGACGAAGCGCACGGGGTCCAGCACCGCGGCGATCTCGGCCTCGCGGCCCAGGCGCACCAGGCCGGCGCGGGCGAGTACGAGCGCGTCGAAGCCACCCTCGCCGAGCTTGCGCAGGCGCGTGTCGACGTTGCCGCGCACCGCCACCACCTCCAGATCCTCGCGCGCGGCCCGCAGCTGCGCGGCGCGACGCCCGCTGCTGGTGCCCACGCGCGCGCCCGGGGCCAGCTGCTCGAGGCCGGCCTCGAAAGCGCCCAGGTCCTCGCGGGAGACGGCGGAGCGCCCCGCCACGCACAGCGCATCCTCGGCAGGCGCGCGCGCGGGTGCGCCAACCAACGCCAGGCCGTCAGCCAGCTCGCCGGGAACGTCCTTGGCAGAGTGCACCGCCAGGTCGATCTCCCCGGCGGCGAGCGCATCCTCGATCTCCTTGGTCCACCGCGACTTGTCTTCACCGCTCCCACCACGGTCGCCGGCAGTGGGGATGGTGACGAGCTCGCCACCGCCGAGCAGCCGCGAGACGAGGTCGGCCTGTGCGAGCGCAAGTGCGCTGCCCCTGGTGCCGATCCGCATCAGTGCTCGCGACGGCTGCGCAGGTCGTGGACCTTTGCCAGCCCCGCGGGGGGTGCCTGCTCGGCTGGGGTCTCCTCCTCCTGTAGCGCGAACAGCTCGCGCACCAGCTGCAGCGAGGCGTGGGAGCGCGTCTCGGAGAGGCTGCGCAGGCGGATCGTGGGCTCGTGCAGGATGCGGTTGGCGATCGAGCGCGCCAGCGCCTCGACGCGCACGAGGTCCCGCGGCGAGGCCGACTCCCAGCGGCCGTCGTTCTCCGCCAGCACCTGCGCGACGATCGCGTCGCCGTGCTCGCGCAGCGCGCTGACGGTCGGCAGTGCCTCCAGCTGGCCCAGCCAGCCGGCGAAGCGGCGGATCTCCTCCTCGATGATCTGCTCCGCCCGTGGCACCTCGTTCACGCGGGTGTCGAGGTTGCGCGCCACCACCTGCTGGAGGTCGTCGATGTCGTACAGCGTCACCCCGTCGAGCTCCCCGCAGCGCGGGTCGATGTCGCGCGGCACGGCGATGTCGATCAACAGCAACGGCCGACCCTCGCGCTGGGCGAGCACCTGCGCGAGCTCGTCGCGACCGACGATTGGGTGCGGGGAGGAGGTGGAGGAGACGACGATGTCAGCAGTTGCCAGCTGCTCGGGCAGCCCGTCGAGGCCGATCACCGAGCCGCCGAAGCGCTGGGCGAGGCTGCGCGCGCGGTCGGCGTGGCGGTTGGCGACGAAGATCGTGCCGGCGCCCCTGTCGGCGAGCGCCCGCGCGGTCAGCTCGCTGGTTTCGCCGGCGCCGAGGATCACCACGTGGCGGGCACGCAGGTCGCCGAGCAACTCGACCGCGAGGCCGACCGCCGCGGAGGGGACGCTCACGTGGCTGGAGCCGATCTCCGTCTCCGAGCGCACCCGCTTGCCCGCGGTGAGCGCGGCGCTCCACAGGCGGTTCGAGAGCGGCCCGGTGCAGCCGGCCTGCAGCGCCGCCTCGAAGGCGCGCTTGACCTGTCCCTGGATCTCGGCCTCGCCGACGATCATCGATTCGAGGCCCGCGGTCACCCGGTAGAGGTGGCGGGCGGCGTCGCAGTTGCGCGGCGTGTAGATCTCCTGGGCGAGCTCGGTGGGGCGGATCGAGGCGTGGCGGGCGAGCATCCCCAGCGCGTCCACCTCGGCGCGCACGGGGTCGCCGACGACGAGGTAGAGCTCGGTGCGGTTGCAGGTGCACAGCACCACCGCCTCGCGCACCTCGGCGGTGGCGATTAGCCGCTGCGCGAGCTTCACCGCGCCCGGCTCGGTGAACGCCAGGCGCTCGCGCAACGCCACCGGCGCGGTCTTGTGCGAGATGCCGAGCGCCAGCAACTCGCTCATGCGGGCGTGGACTCCAGCTCGATCGGGTCGGGTTCTGTGGCACGCGGCGCGGCGGCGGACGGAGCGCGTTCGGCGAGCGCCAGCAGCTCCCCCAACTGGCGCTCGATGCGGCTGAGGCGGATCGCCATGATCGCCACGTAGATCAGCACCAGCGCGAACAGCACGATGTAGGCGGCGGCGACGTACTTACCCGCGGTGTGCAGCGGCAGCGCGGGCGTCTCGCCAAGCAGCAGCGCCATCACGCCCCCTCCGAGAGCGCCCGGCGCAAGGGCTCGGGGGAGGGGGCGGCGCTGCGCGGTCGGCGCGTGGGCCGCTCAGCTTCCTCGCTGAGTCTCCGCCGCAGCGCGCGCAGCTGCCCGCGCACGTGCTTGGCGGTGAGCTCGTACTTGCAGAGCGTGGCGAACAGCAGCGCGATCGCCACCAGCGACACCACGAACGTGAGCGCCATCGAGCCGGGCAGGTTGGAGGTGCTGCCGAGCACGCGCGGGTGCAGGTAGGCGGTCGAGAGCCGCACGGCGATGAAGTTGAGCGGCACGAACGCGCCGGCGGTGATCGCAAACACCGAGGCGTAGCGCGCCTGGCGCTCGGGGTCTTCGATTGCGAAGCGCAGCGGCTGGTAGGTGGCGTACAGCAGGAAGACGATCAAAAACGACACCAGCGTGGGCTCGCTCCACACCCACCAGTGCCCCCACGAGCCCTTCGCCCAGATCGAGCCGGTGATCAAAGTCCCCACGGCGAAGATCAGGCTCATGTGGATCACCACATAGGAGCGCATGTCCCAGCGCGAGTCGCGCGTGCGCAGATGCTGGATGGCCAGCAGGCCGCCGAGCACAAAGCCGCACAGGGCGACGATCGCGAGGGGGACGTGCACGTAGAAGATCTTCTGCAGAAAGCCCTGTTCGGCTTCCAGCGGCGCGTAGAAGAACACCAGCCCGAGCGCGAGCGCCATCGCGGCGACGGTGGCGATGCTGAGCGTGCGCAGGCCCTTTCCGTACACAGAGTGAGGGGAGATTATGGGCTCAATCCTCCAGAAGAAAGTCGAAGACGGCGTAGGCGATCAGCCCGAACACCAGATCATAGAGCGCGAGCATCAACGGCCAGCGCAGCGATGGATCGGTTTGGTGTGCGAGCGCCAGCAGCGGCGCGGTGGCGCGCGCGCCACCGATCACCACCGGCACCAGCAGCGGCAGCGCCAGCAGCGGCCCGAGCAGGTCGCGCGCGCGGGTGCGCACGGCGAGCGCGGCCACCAGCGTGCCGATCACCGCGATCCCCACGTCGCCCAGCAGCAGCACGCCGGGCAGGCCTGGCAGCGCCGGGCCCAGCGAGGGTTCGAGCAGCAGCAGCGCGAACGCGGGTACTGCCACCAGCTCCAGCACCACCAGGTAGGCGAGCAGCGCGAGCGCCTTCGCCACCAGCAGCGCGGAGCGATCGACCGGCGCCAGCAGGAAGCCGTCGAAGCCGCCCTCCTCGGCGTCGGCGACGAACAGCCGGTTGATCCCGAGCATCGCCGCCAGCAGCAGCGTCACCCACAGGATCCCCGAGGCCTCGTCGCCGTTGACGCCGGTCTTGTTCAGCGCGAAGTGGAAGATCACGAACACCGTCACCGCGAACAGCGACATCCCCGGCACCGACTCCAGCGTGCGTAGCTCCACCAGCAGCTCCTTGCGCAGCAGCGCCGCCACGATGCGCGCGAAGCCGGGGGGCCGCCCTCGCCGCGAGCGCGCGGTGGGATCGCCGCCCGCGTTCGTCCGCACCGTGGCCTGGTCGGTGGTGGCGCTCACCCGTACAGTTCCTCGATCGACTGCTGATCCACTGCCGCAGGAGAGGCGAGCAGCGCGGGGCGTCCCGAGCGCAGGCCGAGCACGAGATCGGCGCTCGCCAGATCGGCCTGCGGGTCGTGGCTGCACACCACGCGTGTGCGGGCGCTGGAGGGACCGATCAGCGACTCCACCAGCGCGGCCCCCGCGGGGTCGAGATTGGCGCGTGGCTCGTCCAGCAGTAGCAGCTCGGGGTCGTGCAGCAGCGCGCGCGCGATCGCCACCCGCTGTGCCATCCCCCGCGAGAGCGTGCGCACCGGCTCCCCGGCGCGGGCAGTCATGCCCACGGCTCCCAGCAGCTCCTCCACACGCGCGAAGCTGACGCCGTGCAGGCGGGCGTGGAAACGGAGGTTCTCGCTCGCGGTCAGCTCCCGGTAGAGCAGCGGCTCGTGGCCGAGCAGGCCGACTCGACCCCTCACTGCCCACGCCTCATCTGGCAGCCGGTGGCCCAGCACGCGCACCTCCCCCGCGTGGGGGCGCAACAGCGTGGCGAGCACCCGCAGCAGCGTCGTCTTGCCGGCGCCGTTGGGGCCGAGCACGACCAGTGTCTGGCCGGGTTGCAGTGATAGCGAGACTCCAGCGAGCGCCTCGCGTTCGCCGTAGCGGCGCGTCAGGTCCTCCAGTTCGAGCGCGGCCACTCTGTCTTCAGGCGCCCGCAACCTGGAGCGCGCACGCGCTCTGCGCCCGCTCGATCAGCTCGCGCACGGCCGCCTCCTCACCCGCGCGCAGCAGCGCGATCGGGTCGGGATCGCCGCCTACGATGCCCTCGAAGAAGTCGCGGCGATCGGCGTAGGTGGGCAGCGTGTCCTTGGCCCAGCCCCGCACCTCGTTGAGCAGCACCGCCAGGCGCGCGTACTCCTCGCCGAATAGGGCGGCGATCTCGCGCTTCATGCGCTTGGCCAGGGCGGGTGAGGCGCCGGCGGTGGAGATCGCGATCGCCAGCGGCCCGGTGCGCACGATCGCCGGGAGGATGAAGTTGCACAGCGGTGGCACGTCGACGACGTTGACCAGCATCGCCCGGCGCTCGGCGTCCTCCCACACACGGATGTTCACATCGGTGGAGTCGGTGGCGGTGATCGCCATGAACACGCCCTCCAGATCGGCGGCCCCGGCGTATTCGCGCTGCTCCCAGCGGATCGAGCCCTCGCGCGCGTACTCCTGCAGCGCCGGCAGGGCGTGCGGCGCGATCAGCGTCACCTCGCCCGCGCAGGCGAGCAGCCCCTCGACCTTCTCCAGGCCAATCTCTCCCCCGCCCACGACCACGCAGCGGCGGCCGCTCAGTTTCAGACAGGCGATGTAGAAGGGGGTGTCGAGCATCCCCCGCACGCACGACTGGTCGCAGATCCCCCTGCGAAGCTGGCAGACGCACTCCTTGCCTGCGTAGGCCTGGGCGGGCATGCCAAGAGGTTATCGCCGCAGGGACCGCATCCCCACCCGCACCAGCGGCCCCAGCCCCTGGCGCCAGGCGCGCTCGCGATCGGCGTCGCGCGCGGAGCGCAGCTGAGCGACGGCCCGCGCGGCGCGTTCGTGCAGGGCGTCGTGCGGCGGCCACCACAGCCCGCGTGCGCCGGAGGGGCTGTACGCGATCAGCTTCTCCTGCGCGCAACCGCGCAGGCCGGTCTCGCCGAGGGTGCGTCCGAGACCGCCGCCGGCCGCGGCGCCCCACGGGCCGCGCGCGATGGCGGGTGCCGGGAGGTGGTCGTTGAGCCACACCATCCCCGTGCGCAGCTCGCGCGCGATCCGCAGCCCGCGGGGGCGGTCGGCCGTCCAGATCGAGGCGCCCAGCGCGTACTCGCAGTCGTTGGCCAGCTCCACCGCGCGGTCGGTCGAATCGACCGCCATCACCGCCAGCACCGGCCCGTCGAGCGGCTCGCGCATCAGCCGCATCTCGTGTGTTACCCCGCTCAGCACAGCCGGCCCGTAGAAAGCGGACTCCTCGGCGCACCCCTCCGGGGGCACCTGTAGAGGGCCGCCGCAGTGCAGCCGCGCGCCCTGCGCGACCGCCTCGTCCACCAGTTCGCTCACGTGCTGAAGGCGCCGGGCGGACGCGAGCGGCCCCATCTGGACACCAGCGCGTTCGGGGTCGCCGACGCGCATCGCGCGCGCGCCGTTCACCAGATGGGTGAGCAGTCGCTCGGACACCTCCCGCTCGACGTAGATGCGCTCGACCGAGCCGCGCGCCTGGCCCGCCCCGGCGCAGCCGGCCCACAGCGCGCCGCCGGCGGCCCGTGCGATGTGTGCGTCGGCGAGCACCAGCATCGCATCCTTGCCGCCCAGCTCGACCGTCACCTCCTTCTCCTGGGAGACGCACGCCCGCGCCACCGCGCGCCCCACTGAGGGCGAGCCGGTGAACAGCACCTTGTCGAGGGGCGCCCGCGCGAGCGCCACCCCCACCTGCGTGCCGCCGTGCACCACTTGCACGAGGCCCTCCGGCAGCGTGGCACGCGCCAGCACCCCCATGATCCGCTCGCCCGTCAAACAGGCGCGCCGCGCCGGCTTGAACACGACGCCGTTGCCCGCCAGCAGCGCGCCGGCGATCTGCGCGAGCGGCTGCGCGAACGGCGCGCTGCCGGCGCCGATTACCCCCACCACGCCGAACGGCTCGTACGCCACCCGCGCGCGCATCGAAAGCGCCATCGAGCGGTGGATCCCCACGCGCCTGGCCCCGAGCACGCGCGCGCCGTCCTCAGCGATCCAGATCAGCGCGTCGATCGCCGCCAGTAGCTCGGTGCTCGCGACCTCCGCCCGCGGGCGGCCCTGCTCGCGCCCGATCAACCGCGCCAGCTCGTCGAACTCGTCGATGATCGCCTGCGCCACGCGGCGCATGTAGCGGGCGCGGTCCTCCACTCGCAGTAGCGCCCACAGCGGCTGCACCTTGCGCGCGGCGGCCACCACTCCCTCCACCTGCTCGGGCGCGGTGGCCGGCACGCTGGCGAGAATCGCCCCGGTCGCCGGGTTGCGCGCACGCAGCGGCGGCGGCGTCGCGGTCGCGGCTGGGGTCGAGGCGGCGGTGCCCATGCCTGGTTGATTATCGCCCTCTTTCCCGGCGCACCTGAGCCAACCGCTGCGCCAGCGCCGCCTCCGCCTCGTCGGGCTCGTAGAAGCGGGCGCCCGCCACCTCCTCGGGGAGCAGCTCCTGCGGGGAGACGTGGCCCGGGCGATCGTGCGGGTAGTCGTAGCCGCCAACCTCCTGTCCCGGCCGGGGGCCGGATCTCAGCCACCCCGGCACCGGCGCCGCGCCCTGTTCGCGCACGTGGCGCTGCGCCGCCCCCAGCGCGCGCCCGGCGGCGTTGGACTTGGGCGCGAGCGCGAGGTAGATGGCGGTTTGCGCGAGCGCGAATTTGGCCTCCGGCATGCCGACGTGCTCGACCGCCTGCGCCGCGGCCACCGCGACGCCGAGCGCGGCGGGGTCGGCGTTGCCGATGTCCTCGGAGGCGAGGATCACCATGCGCCGCACGATGAAGCGGGGGTCCTCGCCGCCCTCCAGCATCACCGCGAGGTAGTACAGCGAGGCGTCGGGATCGCTGCCGCGCGTGGCCTTGATCCAGGCGGAGATGTAGTCGTAGTGGCGATCGCCCTTGCGGTCGTACAGCACCGCCCGCTGCTGCAACGCGTCCTCCGCGCGCGCGATCTCCACGGTGCTCTCCCCCAGCTCGGCCGCGGTGGTGACGGCGAGCTCCAGCGCGTTCAGAGCGGTGCGCGCGTCTCCTTCCGCGCGCGCGGCGAGGAAGTCGAGCGTCGCAGGTGCCACCGCGATCGCGGCACTCGTTCGACCCGCGACCGATCGGCCCGCGCCCGTCTTCTCATCCACGGGTTCCTCCCCGTCCGCGACCATCGCCAGCAGCTCCCCCGAGGCCAGCGCCCGCCGCAACACCGTGCCGACCTCCTCCGCGGAGAGCGCCCGCAGCGCGTACACCCGCATCCGCGAGAGCAGCGCCCCGTTGACCTCGAACGCCGGGTTCTCGGTGGTGGCGCCGATCAGCGTCACCACCCCCTCCTCGACCGCCGGTAGCAGCGTGTCCTGCTGGGCCTTGTTGAAGCGGTGGATCTCATCCAGGAAGAACACCGTGCCGGCGTCGCGCGTGGCGCGGCGGTGGGCGGCGCGCTCCAGCACCGCGCGGACCTCCGCCCGGCCGGCCTGCACCGCGCTCAGCTCTTCGAATACCGCCCGCGAGCGCTCGGCCACCATCCGCGCGAGCGTTGTCTTGCCCGAGCCGGGGGGCCCGTAGAGCACCATCGAGTGGGGGTGGCCCTGCTCGATCGCGGTGCGCAGCCCCGAGCCCTCGCCCAGCAGGTGGGTCTGCCCGACGAACTCCTCCAGGTGCAGTGGGCGCATGCGCGCTGCCAGCGGGCGCGCCTCTTGCGTATGCGCCGCGCCCGCCGCGCCCCCGTTCGGATCGTTCCTTGCATCTCTGTGCGAGGACGGGCTGTCTGCCGACAAAGAAGGGCGATCGCGGTCGCTGTTGGGCTCGTTCGGCTCGATTGGCTCGAAAAGGGTGTCCATATTTGGAAGCTTCCCGGGAGGTCGCCCGGTGGATGGTGTCGAACTCCTATGGCTGGTGATCTACATTAGAAACACACTTTCCAGCGTTTGGCTTGCTGTGGTATGACCACGGGCGCCGCCGACATCCTCGTGCTGGAGCCTACGCGCGCGGGACGCCACGGGTGGAGCCCTCCGGATGGCCGGGACTTTGGCACAGCGGCGGCGTTGGCCGCACGCTCTCCCTGGCGGCTGTTCTGGCTGCGTCTGAGTCGCGACCGCGTCGCGCTGGCCGCGCTCGGCTTCATCGTGCTGCTGCTGCTGGTGGCGCTCGCCGCGCCGCTGGTCGTGCAGCTGGCCGGCGTGCCCGGCCCGTATGTGCAGAACCCGAACGCGCTCGACGCCTTCGGCAGCCCCACGGGCCCCAGTCTGGCGCACCCCTTCGGGGTCGACCAACTCGGCCGCGACGTGCTCGCGCGGGTCGTGTACGGGGCGCGAACCTCGCTTGAGGTGGGGTTGATCGGCACCGCGCTTGCCACCGTGATCGGCACCGCCATCGGCCTGCTGGCCGGTTTCTACCGCGGGCTCACCGACACGCTGCTTTCGCGCCTCACCGACGTGGTGCTGTGCTTCCCGGTGCTGCTCGTGGGCCTCGGCCTGGGGGCGGCGTGCAGCGTGCGCGGCTGCTTCAAAGGCGCGGTCCAGCCCGGCGTCTCCACGATCGTCGCGATTGTGGCGCTGTTCAACTGGACCTACATCATGCGGATCGTGCGCGGCCAGGTGCTGTCGCTGCGCGAGCGGGAGTTCGTCGACGCCGCCCGCTCGCTGGGGGCATCCAACGGGCGCATCGTGTTTCGCGAGATTCTCCCCAACCTCACGGCGCCGCTGATCGTTTACGCCAGCCTGCTGATCCCCGCCAACATCCTGCTGGAGGCCGCGCTGTCGTTTCTCGGTGTCGGCGTGCGCGCGCCGGCCGCCAGCTGGGGGCAGATGCTGGCCGACGCCACTCCGATCTTCAACACCGCGTGGTGGTACATGCTGTTTCCCGGGCTGGCGCTGCTGCTCACCGTGCTCGCCTTCAACCTGCTCGGCGATGGCCTGCAGGACGCACTCAACCCGCAAATGGGCCGTTCCGCCAAGTAACCCCCAGAGGAGGAGACCTACAGTCATGTTCAACAACCGTCACGGACGAGAGGGTGGCGCAGGCGGCCACAGGCCGCCGAGCCGGGCCCCTCTTCCTTTGAGAAAGGCCACGGCGCTGGCGCTGATCGCAGGCGTGCTCGCAGTTGTGCTCGCCGCCTGTGGTGCGAGCAATACCGGGTCACCAGCCACGAGCAGCATCCCGCTGAAGTCGGGCGAGTCACCTGTGGGCCAGCAGCTGTATGGCAAGCAGCGCGGCGGGACGCTCACCGTGTATGACCACGAGGATTTCGAACACTTCGATCCCGGTCAAGCGTATGCGGTGGAGGATTACACGATCACCTCGGCCACGCAGCGCTCGCTCTACTCCTACCTCCCCAACAACGCCTCCAAACTCGAACCGGACGTCGCCGCGGGCCAACCAACGATCACCGACGGCGGCAAGACGGTGACGATCCAGATCAAGCCGCACATCTACTTCAGCCCGCCGGTCAACCGCGAAGTGAACTCCGGCGATGTCGCCTACGCGATCGAGCGCGGCGCCAACCCGAACGTCGCCAACGCCTATTTCGAACCCTACTTCGGGGACATCGTGGGCGCGGAAAAGGCCAATGGGGGGCCGATCTCCGGGATCGAAACGCCCAACCAGCACACGATCGTCTTTCATTTGACCAAGCCCACCGCCTCGCTGCTGATCGGCGCGCTCGTGCTGCCGCTCTCCGCGCCGGTGCCGCCGGAATTCGCGAAGCCGCTGGACGCCCACAAACCGACGACGTACGGCAGCGAATACCTCGTGGCGACCGGGCCCTACATGTTGAAGTCCGACAGCACGGGCAAATTCCTCGGGATTGGCTACCAGCCCGGCAAGTCGGCGACGCTGGTGCGCAACCCCCGGTGGAATCCCCACACCGACTTCCGCCCGGCGTATCTGAATCAGATCAACATCAACATCGGCGGCGAACCGACGGTGATCGGCAAGCAGGTGCTGCAGGGTGAAAACGTGGTGCAGAACGACGTGCCGGCGCCGTCGATCGTCAAGGAAGCCTACGAACACCACCCGCAGCAGATCACCTTCACGCCGGGCTCGGGAACCTATTACGCCTCGCTGAACACCGCGCACGGGCCGTTTGCCAACATCGACCTGCGCAAGGCCGTGTGGGCGGGACTCGACCGCGACGCGCTGGTGAAGGCGCGCGGCGGCCCGCTGGTGGCGTCGCCGATGACGCACTTCCTGTACCCGGGCGTGAACGGGTATGAACAGGCGGGCGGCGACGCGGGACCGAAGGTGGACTACAACGAACACCCCGAAGGTGACATGGCGGTGGCCGAAAAGTACATGAAGCTGGCCGGCTACCCCAGTGGCAGGTACACCGGGGGCAAGACCCTGCAGGTGGTGGGCTCCACTGGCGAACCGCAGGAAGCGATGGCGCAGGTCACCAACCAGGCGCTGCAGAACCTCGGCTTCAAAACCCACCTCACGCTTGTGGACCAGTCGGTGATGTACTCCAAGTACTGCACCGTGCCCTCACAGGAGATCGACGTCTGCCCCAACGGCGGCTGGGTACGCGACTTCGCCGACCCGCAGACGGTGCTGTACGTGCCGTTCTACGGCCCCGCGATCGTGCCGAGCGGTAACGCCAACTGGAGCCAGATCAACGACCCGCAGATCAACGCCGCGATGGAAAAGGCGGAGCTGGTGGTGGGCGAACCGGCGCGCGCCGAAGCGTGGGCGAAGATCGACGAAATGCTGGTGCGCTACGCGGCCGCAGCGCCCGAGATCTACTCGATCCAGGCACAGATCCAGGGTAAGAGCGTGGCCGGCGTCAACCAGCTGTGGGACACCGGCGCATGGGACTACGACTTCACCTCGCTGAAGTGAAATGTGCGGAGTTCACCCCGGCTGGCGCTGGCGCCGCCGGGGTGAACTCCAGGTGCCTGCCATGACCCGTTACATCGTTCGTCGCGTCATATGGGGCGTCGCGCTGCTGTTCATCGTGGCGGCGCTGACGTTCCTGTTTTTCTACCTCTTCCCCAGCGCCAACCCGGCGTCGCTGCGCGCCGGGCGCGCGCCGACGCCGAAGGTGATCGCCGAGATCACCCGCAACCTGGGGCTGGATAGGCCGCTGCCCACGCAGTTCTATGACTACATGAAGGGCGTGCTGGGGCACTTCAACCTTGGCTACAGCTACTACAGCGAGGCCTCCGTAAAGAGCCTGATCGCCGAACGGCTGCCCGCCACCGTGTCGCTCGCCGCCGGCGCAGTGGTGATCTGGCTGGCGAGCGGCCTCGCGGTGGGGATCGTCTCCGCGGTGCGCCGCCGCACGTGGCTGGACCGCACGGCGATGGGCAGCGCCCTGGTGTTCATCTCCGCGCCGGAATACTGGCTGGGGCTGATCGCGCTGTTCCTGTTCAGCGCCGACATCGGCAAGTTCAAGGTGTTCCCCGGCGCCGGCAGCTACGTCGGTTTCAGCAGCGACCCGGGAAAATGGTTCACCTCGCTGATTCTCCCCTGGCTGGTGCTGGCGGCCACCTTCGCCGCGGTGTACGCGCGGCTGCTGCGCGCCAACCTGCTGGAGGTGCTCGACCAGGACTACATCCGCACCGCGCGCGCCAAGGGCCTCTCCGAGCGGCGCGTGATCCTGCGCCACGGCGTGCGCGCCGCGATCACCCCGATCGTCACCGTGCTGGGTCTCGACCTCGGCGCGCTGCTGGGCGGCGCGCTGCTGGTCGAAGTCGTCTTCGACATCCCCGGCGTGGGGCGGCTGAACTACGACGCGCTCACGCACGCCGACTTCCCGATCATCCAGGGCACGGTGCTGCTGGCGGCGCTGTTCATCGTGGTGGCCAACATCCTCGTGGACATCTCCTACGCGTATCTCGACCCGCGGGTGCAATTTAAGTGAACCAGGCGCTGCTCAAGATCGAGGATCTGCACGTGGAGTTCCCCACCGAGGGCGGGGCGGTGCACGCCGTGCAGGGCGTCTCCTTCGAGCTCGAGCAGGGGCGCACGCTGGGGATCGTGGGCGAGTCGGGTTCGGGTAAGAGCGTCTGCGCGCTGAGCACGATGGGGCTGACCCGCGCCCAGGGGGCGCGCATCTCCGGGCGGATTCTGTTTGAGGGCGTCGATCTGCTGAGGCTGCCCGAGCGGCGGATGCGCGCGCTGCGCGGCAACGAGCTGGCGATGGTCTTCCAGGACCCGCTCTCCTCGCTGCACCCCCTCTACCGCGTGGGGGCGCAGATCGTCGAGGCGATCCGCGCCCACCGCGAGGTGGCAGGGCGCGCCGCGCGGGAGCAGGCGATCGCGCTGCTGGATCTCGTTGGCCTCCCCGGGGCGGGCGGGGGTCCAATCCCCGTGGATGCCTACCCGCACGAGCTCTCCGGGGGGATGCGCCAGCGCGTGATGATCGCGATGGCGCTCGCCAACGAGCCGCGGCTGTTGATCGCCGACGAGCCCACCACCGCGCTCGACGTGACGGTGCAGGCGCAGATCCTCGCACTGCTGCGGCGCCTGCGCGAGGAGCTGGGGATGGCGCTGGTGCTGGTCACGCACGACCTCGGGGTGGTGGCCGAAATGGCCGACGAGATCGTGGTGATGCAGGCCGGCCGGATCGTCGAGCGGGGCACCGCCGAGGTGGTGCTGGCTGCGCCTGAACATCCCTACACGCAGGCGCTGCTGCGCGCGGCGCCGACGCTGGAGCGCCACGGCGATAACCGCCCCGGGGAGAACCACGAAGGGCGCGAGCAGAGCGCGGGGGCGAAGGGGGAGGGGGAGGAGGGGGCAGTGGTGGCGGCCCCGCCGCTGCTGCAGGTGCGCGACCTGGTCAAGCGCTTCCCGATCACCCGCGGGGTGGTGTTTCAGCGCCAGATCGACGCCGTCGAGGCGGTCGCCGGGATCAGCTTCGAGCTGCGGCGAGGCGAGGCGCTCGGGCTGGTGGGAGAGACCGGCTGCGGCAAGAGCACCACCGCGCGCCTGATCATGCGCCTGCTGGAGCCCACCGGCGGGGAGATCCGCTTCGAAGGCCACGACATCGCCCACCTGCGGGGCCCGGCATTGAAGGCCGCGCGCCGCGAAATGCAGATCGTCTTCCAGGATCCCTACTCCTCGCTGAATCCCCGCAGGACGGCCGGCTCGATCGTCGGCGAGCCGTTCGCGATCCACGGGTTGCACCCCGAGAAGGCGCAGCGCCGGCGCGCTGTGTGCGAGCTGCTGGAGAGGGTGGGCCTGCAACCAGAGCACCACAACCGCTACCCACACGAATTCTCCGGCGGCCAGCGCCAGCGAATCGGCATCGCGCGGGCGCTTGCGTTGGGACCGAAGCTGTTGATCGCCGATGAGCCGGTGTCGGCGCTCGACGTCACGATCCAGGCTCAAATCCTGGAGCTGCTGCGCGAGCTGCAACGGGAGATGGGCCTGACGCTGCTGCTGATCTCCCACGACCTGGCTGTGGTGCGCCAGATGGCCGACCGCGTGGCGGTGATGCGCGCCGGAAAGATCGTCGAGTTGGCGTCCAACGAGACGCTCTACAGCTCCCCCGCACACCCCTACACGCGCGAACTGCTCGCCTCTGTGCCGGGCGCGGGCCGGGATCGGCCTACTATCGCTGGGTGAGCACCGCCGACCTGGCTGGCGAGAGCGTTCAGCTTCTCCAGCGGCTGATCGCCTTCAACACCGTCAACCCACCCGGCAATGAGCTGCCGGCGCAGCGCCACCTGCACGCGCTGCTCGCCGACGCCGGCTTTGAGTGCGAGCTGCTGGGCGCCGTCCCCGAGCGCCCCAACCTCGTGGCGCGCCTGCGCGGCGCTGCCGAAGGCCCCACGCTCTGCTACCTCGGCCACGTCGACACCGTGCTGGCCAACCCCGCCGAGTGGCGCCAGGACCCCTGGTCGGGCGCGCTCCTCGACGGCTGCGTGTGGGGCAGGGGGGCACTCGACATGAAGTCGCAGGTCGCCGCCGAGGTCGCCGCCGCGGTCTCGCTGGCCCGCTCGGGCTGGCGCCCCGCACGTGGGGAGCTGCTGATCGTCGCGGTCGTCGACGAGGAGACCGGCGGGTCGCTGGGGGCCGAATGGCTGACCAAGACGCACCCCGAGAAGGTGCGCTGCGATCTGCTCGTCAACGAGGGCGGCGGCGCGGTGTTCGAGTATGGAGGCCCGCCCGCCCAGCGCCGCTATGGGGTGTGCTGCGCGGAGAAGGGCGTCTTTCGCTTCACGCTCGCCACCGACGGGGTCGCCGGGCACGCCTCGATGCCGAAGATCGCCGACAACGCGCTGGTGAAGATGGGCCCGCTGTTGCAGCGCCTCGCCGAGCGCCAGCCCGCCTACACGCTCACCCCCGAGCCGGCCGCCTTCCTGCGCGGGATCGGCGAGGACCCCGAGGACCCGGCGGCGGCTGTCGCCAACCTGCTGGCCGCCGACCCCCGTCTGGCACGCATGTTCGAGCCGATGCTCGGCGTCACGTTCGCCCCCACCCGCATCAGCGCGTCGGAGAAGATCAACGTGATCCCCAGCCGCGCGGAGTTGAAAGTCGACTGTCGCGTGCCCCCCGGCCTGGGCGAGGCGGAGGTGTTGCGCGGGATCGAGGAAGTATTGGGACCCACCCACCCCACCCACCCCACCCACCCAGACGGTTTCCGCATCGAGTTCACCGAGCAAGTGGTCGGCAACCGCTCCCCCATGCGCTCCCCGTTGATGGATGCGATCTCCGACTGGGTCGCCGCGCACGACCCGGGCGCCGAGGTCGTGCCGGTGATCCTCCCCGGATTCACCGACTCCCGCCACTTCCGCGCCGCGTTTCCGGAGTGCGTTGCCTACGGCTTCTTCCCCCAGCGCCACCAGTCGCTGCTGGAGAGCATGCCCCTGATCCATGCCGCTGACGAGCGCATCGACGTGCGCGACGTGGCCTTCGCCGCGGAATTCTTTGTGGACCTCGCGCGTTCGTTGTTGGGACCAGTCCAAGCCTGAAGAAGGCTGGCGCTGGGTAACATTGACTCGATCAAGCCAAGGATGGTGCAGGTGTGACGTTCAATTCGATAAGTGAACTGGAGCCGCTAGCGGCGGCCCGGGCGACGGTGTGGGGATGATCGAGGCGTCGCTCTCCGCATTCGTGGGTGAACTGCAGAACTGGGCCTACCAGTGGTCCAGCGTCTTCATGATCCTGTTCTTCTCCGCGCTCATTTTCATGATGTGGCGGATGTTGAAGGTGATGCCGCGGGTCAAGCCGCAGCAGATCAAGCC
Source organism: uncultured Solirubrobacterales bacterium (assembly GCA_963833205.1). GTDB lineage: Bacteria > Actinomycetota > Thermoleophilia > Solirubrobacterales > Solirubrobacteraceae > Palsa-744. Next base: position 670,751 of record CAWHWZ010000006.1, read on the forward strand.
CTCCTCCGACCAGTCGGTGGGGTGGGACGACATCGCCGGCGTCAAAGAGGCCAAGGCCGAGCTGCAGGAGATCGTGGAGTTTCTGCGCGACCCCGAGCAGTTCCGCAAGCTGGGCGCCACCGTCCCCAAGGGGATCCTGCTGCACGGCCCTCCCGGCACCGGCAAGACGCTGCTCGCCAAGGCCGTGGCGCACGAGTCGGGCGCGCAGTTCTTCGCGCAGTCGGCCGCCGCGTTTGTGGAGATGTTCGCCGGCCTCGGCGCCGCGCGCATCCGCCGGCTGTTCGCGATCGCGCGCAAGCACGAGCCCGCGATCATCTTCATCGACGAGCTCGACGCCGTCGGCGGGCGGCGCGGGATGGACATTTCCGGCGAGAAGGACCAGACGCTCAATCAGCTGCTGGTCGAGATGGACGGCTTCGCCACCAGCGGCCGCCTGGTGGTGATCGCGGCCTCCAACCTGCTGGAGAAGCTCGACCCCGCGCTGCTGCGTCCCGGGCGCTTCGACCGCCAGGTGTTCGTCGCTCCCCCCGACGTCAAGGGGCGCGAAGGGATCCTCGCCGTGCACACCCGCAACAAGCCGCTGCACGACGTGGACCTGGCGATGGTGGCCCAGCAGACCAGCGGCCTGACCGGCGCCGATCTGGCAAACATCTGCAACGAGGCCGCGATCTTCGCCGCCCGCCGCGGCGCCAAGGGCCTGACCGACGCCGACTTCGATGGTGCCCTGGAGCGGGTGATCGCGGGCGTGCAGTCCCACCGCGTGCTGAACGCCCACGAGAAGCGCGTGGTGGCCTACCACGAGGCCGGCCACGCGCTGTGCGGCGAGCTGCTGCCCTCGGTGGACCGCGTGCACCGCATCTCGATCGTGCCGCGCGGGCGCGCGCTTGGCTACACGCTCAACCTGCCGGCGGAGGACCGTTATCTGAAGACCCGCGAGGAGCTGCTCGACTACGTGACCGTGCTGCTCGGCGGGCGGGTGGCCGAGCAGATCGTGTTCGGCCAGGTCACCACCGGCGCCTCCGACGACCTCAAACGCGTGGCCGACATCGCCCACTCGATGGTGCACGACTACGCGATGGGCAACGCCCCCGTGGGGCGCTCCCCCGAAGGGGATGTGCGCCTCTCCGAGACGACATTGCGGATCCGCGACGAGGAGCGCCAGGACCTGATCGAGGAGGGCCGCCGCGCGGCGCTGAAAATGATCCTCAGCCACCGCCGCCAGCTGGACGAGCTCGCGCGCGAGCTGCTCGAGCACGAGGTGCTCGACCGCGATGCGATCGACCGCGTCATGGCGGGCACGCCGCGCCTGGAGCGCGCCCCCGGCGTCGGCCTGCGCGTGGTTGCGGCCACCGCGCTGGAGCGGCCGGTCGGCGGCGAGGACCCGCGCGTCTGAGTGGTGGTTCAGCCGCCCGGTGTTATCGCCGCGGCGACGCAGATACACTCCCCCGAGTGCTTGACCGCATCGACCACATCGGGATCGCCGTCGCCGAGCTGGAGCCCGCCCTGGAGCTGTGGGGCGGCGGCTTTCAGCTGGAGGTCTCCCACCGCGAAGTTGTTGAGGAGCAGGGCGTCGAGGCGGTGCTGCTCGACCTCGGCGAGAACCACGTCGAGCTGCTCGCCCCGCTCGGCCCCGACACCCCCGTGGGCAAGTTTCTCGCCAAGCGCGGCCCCGGCCTGCACCACGTCGCCTACCAGGTCTCCGACATCGACGCCGCGCTGCGCGAGCTGGCGCAGACCGGCCTCGAGTTGATCGACAAGACCCCCCGTGTGGGGATCGGCGGCGCGCGCGTGGCCTTCCTGGAGCCGAAGTCCACCGGGCGGGCGCTGGTCGAGCTCGTCGAACCGGCCCACCACGGCGCCACGCACACGGTCAATTCCACCGCGGCGGAGGCGGCGCGCTGATGGCGGCTCCCCGTCGCGTCAGCGTCGGCTTCCAAGGCGGCCAAGTACTCGCGCTGCGCGTCAGCGACGAGCAGCTGAAGGCGCTGAACAAGGCGCTCGGCGGCAGTGGCTGGCACGAGCTCGAGACCGAGGACGGGCCGGTGCGCCTCGACCTCGCACAGGTCGTCTACGTGCGCGTCGAGGGAGACGATTCGCGCGTCGGCTTCGGCGCCTAGCCGAGGCGGTTGCCATGCGCGGCGTCGATGAGCGCATCCTGCGGTGGGCGCGCACCCGCGGGCATACGCCTGGCGTTGAGCGCGGGGTGGAGCGCTTCTCGCGGATCGGCCAGCACGGGGGGGTGTGGCTGGCGATCGGCGCGGCCGGCTGGCTGCTCGACTCCTCGCGGCGCGCGCGGTGGGCGCGCGCGAGCGGCGTGGTGGCGGGGACCTTCGTGCTGAACACCGCCGTCAAGCTCCTCGTCCGCCGGCCCCGCCCCGAGCTGCCCGGGCTCCCGGCGCTGACCAGCACGCCCACCCAGCTGAGCTTCCCCAGCGCTCACGCCTCCACCTCGTTCGCCGGAGCCCGCGCATACACGCGCCTTGGGCTGCCCGCCCCGCCGCTCTATACGCTGGCGGCGCTGCTCGCCGCGTCCCGCCTGTACCTGGGGGTCCACTACCCATCCGACATCCTCGCCGGCGCGCTGCTCGGTAGGACGACTGCCGCGGTGGCGCGATGAGCACGCGCATCGGCATCGTGGGCATGCCCAACGCCGGCAAGTCATCGCTGTTCAACGCGCTGACGAAAGCCGGCGCGGAGGCGGCGAACTACCCATTCACGACGATCGAGCCCAACGTGGCGGTGGTGCCGGTGCGCGACGAGCGCATGGAGGAGGTGGCAAAGACGGTGGGCGCGTCGGAGATCGTGTGGGACACGGTCGACTTCCACGACATCGCGGGCCTGGTCGCGGGCGCGCACCAGGGCGAGGGTCTGGGCAACCGCTTCCTGGCGAACATCCGCGAGACGCACGCGATCGTGCACGTTGTGCGCGCGCACAACGACGAGAACGTGGTCCACCCGGAGGGCCGCGTGAACCCGCTGGCGGACATTGAGACGATCGAGACGGAGTTGGTGATGGCCGACCTGGAGGCCGCCGAGCGCCGCGTGGAGAAAGTTGGCAAACAGGCGCGCGGCGGCGATCGTGTCGCCGTCGCAGAGGAGGCGTGGCTGCAGGAGGTGATCGCCGCCCTGCAGGCGGGCCGCCCGGCGCGCACCGTGCCGCTGCCCGAGGAGGCGCCCAACGCGGCGCGCGACCTGGGCTCGTTGACCAGCAAGCCGGTGCTGTTCGTGGCGAACGTGGACGAGGGCTCCGAGGAGGTGCCCGCGGCGGTCGCGGAGCACGCCTTCGCGCAGGGCGCGCGCGCGGTGGCGGTGTCCTCGCGGATCGAGTCGGAGCTGGCGGAGCTGGAGGATGAGGACGCGGCGGCGATGCGCGAGGAGCTCGGTGTATCGGAGTCGGGCCTGCAGCGCGTGGTGCGCGAGGCGTTCGCGCTGCTCGATCTGATCTCGTTCTTCACCGCGGGTGAGGCAACGATCGCGCAGTCGTGGCATCTGCACCGCGGTCTCACCGCGTGGCACGCCGCGGGCGAGATCCACACCGACATCCAGAAGGGCTTCGTGCGCGCCGAAGTGATCGGCTGGCAGGAGTTGGTCGACGCGGGCGGCTACGCGGGCGCGCGCGAACGCGGCACGCTGCGTCTGGAGGGGCGCGACTACGTGATGGGCGACGGGGACGTGATCACCGTGAAGTTCACGCCGTAGTCATCCCTTCCAGCCGCGTCGCCAGGCGGTTCATGCCCAGCTCCCGCGCCACGGCTGCTCCTGACGCGATGTCCGTGGTGTGATTTGGTGGGCGTCGCACGTCGATCTCCACCAGCGTCGCGATCCGCTTGAAGTCCTCCAGCTGCTCGGCGTTGTCGGTCAGCGCCGCCACGATCCGCGGGCGCTCGGATGTGGGGGAGCTCTGCACCTTGCCCAGCACGCGCTCCAGCGAGCCGTGGCGGCGCAGCAGCTCGGCCGCCGTCTTCGCACCGATCCCCGGGGCGCCGGGCAGGCCGTCGGAGGGGTCTCCGCGCAGCGCGATGAAGTCGGGCACCTGTTCGGGGTCGACGCCGTAGCGCTCGCGCACCTGCTGTGGGGCAATCTCCTGCGGCCCGCCGTCTTTGCGCAACTCGAGGATCGCCACGTGCTCGTTCACTGCCTGGAACAGGTCGCGGTCGCCGGTGAGCAGCAGCGCGCGTCCCCCCGCCTCGGCCTCCCCGCGCGCGAAGGAGAACATCACGTCGTCGGCCTCCAGATCGTCGCTCCCCGCCACCGTCCAGCCGAGACTCCCCAGCAGCCGCGGCGTCAGGTCCCACTGCCAGGCAAGCTCCGGGGGCATCGGGTCGCGGTGGGCGTGGTAGGGGGGGTACAGCTCCACACGGTAGGCGGCCTGCTCCGCCCCGAGGCAGGCCACGACCGCTCGCGGCGGGCGCGCCTCGATCGCGGACAGCAGCGCGTTGACCGTCCCCAACAGGGCATTCACCGGCCTGCCCTCCCCGTCCACGATCGATTTCGGCAGCGCGAAGAAGGCGCGGTACAGCAGCCACGGCACATCGGCGATCAGCAGCGGGTCGGACATGGTGGGTGAGAGCGTAGGCGCTCTCGCACACGGGCATCGTCGTGGCGAGAAAGTGCATGGCGGCGCGCGCGTCGATCCCGCTCCGGGACCTGCCCGCCAGCTGCTTATGGCGGCGTCGTGCCGCCGCCTTCGCCCGCGCTCGGGGAACTGCCGGCGGTTGTGCCGCCTTCGGGGCCCGCCGGTGGGGCGCCTGCCGGCGGAGCCGGTTCGCCCGGCGGGGCGGTTTCGGGTGTGGCTGGGGCTTCCGGGGCCACACCCGCGGGCGTGGTGTAGCGGCTGAGGTCGGGCTCGGGCTGGGTGCCGGAGGCGGTACGCACGCTGAAGTACGCCCAGCTGTCGTCCAGCCCCAGGCGTTCCTCCAGTTCGGGGCCGCTCACGAGCGTGCGGCCGGCCGAGCCCAGCACGTACGCCGAGAGGATCCGGGGCGAGTATCCCCGGCGCAGCACCTCGATGCCGCGGAAGGCGCCCTTCACCAGGTCGCGCAGGCGCGCCGCGGCGGCGGCGAAGCTCATGCTCACGCTCCAGCTGTGACCCGGGCCTTGGTCGTAGGGGTCGGGCACGCCGCGCAGCCACGGCTCGGGAGCGGCTCCGGAGAAGGCGTTCTGAACGCTCTCGGTCATTCCCCCCGAGCTGGCGAAAAAGTAGGTGATCGCGGGCCGCCCGGCGTACGTCACGATCTGCCCCGCGGTCGCCGCCACCGCCGCGTTGGTCTCGGCCGTGTGCGCCTTCGCGCCGAGGAACACCTGCGAGCGGGTGTCGGCGTACACGTCGAAGCGCGATCCCCCCGCGTGGTCGGTGAGCGCGTAGGTGCGGCTCGCCACCGCCTGCGCCTCCAGCGCCGCCAGCGGCCAGTTGGCCGACATCTCCGCCCCCACCACGCCCTGCACGTAGGTTTCCAGCGGGATCGCCCGCACCTTCCTGCCGAGCAGCACCGTCACCTTCGTGCGCTGGGAGACCGTGCCCAGGGAGGTGCCGGTGTAGTAGTGGGCGAGGATCGCCCGGTAGCTGTACCCATGCTCGGCATACCCCAGCGCTCCCTCCTGGCTCATCCCCACCCCGTGTCCGTAGCCGGCGCCTTTGATCACCATCGTCCGGCTCCCCGGCCCGCTCGCCACCGCGCCAGGGACGCTCGCCGCGAGCGCCAACAAGCTCAGCAGCGCCACCAGCAGGGGTTTGGAGGGGGAGGGGGGGTGGTAGCTTGAGCGCATGATCGTGGCCGTTCACACGCGCGCGGTCGGGAACGACTACTCATTGATCGGCCGACGACGCGCCGGTCATGAGTCGCGCCACCCATCCCCCAATCCAAAAAAATGCCTTCACCGGGAGGACCCCGCCGATGGCAGCTGAGCCCAGCGAGCGGACCGTGCTGGAGAGGGTCCCCACCGAGCTGTACATCGACGGGCGCTGGCGGCCCGCCGCCGGCTCGGGGACGCTCCCCGTCGAGGATCCCTCCACCGGGGAGACGCTGGTGGAAGTCGCCGACGCGCAGCCTCAGGACGCGCTCGACGCGCTCGCTGCGGCCGCCGCGCATCAGGTGGAGTGGGCCGCCTGGGCGCCGCGCGAGCGGGGGGAGATTCTGCGGCGGGCATACGAGGCGCTCACCGCGCGCGCCGAGGAACTGGCGCTGCTGATGACACTCGAGATGGGCAAGGCGCTGGGCGAATCGCGCGCGGAGATCGCCTACGCCGCCGACTTCCTGCGCTGGTTCTCCGAGGAGGCCGTGCGCATACACGGCCGCTACATGGTCAACACCACCGGTTCCGGGCGGATCCTCACGATGCGCCAGCCGGTCGGCCCCTGCGTGTTCGTCACGCCCTGGAACTTCCCGATGGCGATGGGCGCGCGCAAGCTCGCCCCGGCGATCGCCGCCGGCTGCACGATCGTCGTCAAGCCCGCCCAGCAAACACCGCTCTCGATGCTCGCCTTGACGCGGATTCTCGAGCAAGCGGGGCTGCCCGGCGGTGTCCTCAACACGATCACCGCCCGGCGCTCCGGCGCGGTGATCGAGCCGCTGCTGCGCGACCCGCGCACCCGCAAGCTCTCCTTCACCGGCTCCACCGAGGTGGGACGCACGCTGATCGAGCAGTCCGCCGAGCAGATTCTGCGCGTCTCGATGGAGCTCGGCGGCAACGCCCCATTCCTGGTGTTCGAGGACGCCGATCTCGACGCCGCCGTGGAGGGCGCGTTCACCGCGAAGATGCGCAACGTCGGCGAGGCCTGCACGGCGGCCAACCGCTTCCACGTGCACGAGTCGCTCGCCGAGGAGTTCTCGCGGAGGCTGGCCGAGCGGATGGGCGCGCTGCGCGTGGGCCGCGGCACCGAGCCCGGCACCGACGTCGGCCCATTGATCGACGACCGCCAGCGCGCGATCGTCGGCGAGCTGGTCGGCGATGCCGTCAAGCGCGGCGCCCGCGTGCTCACCGGTGGGCACGCGTTATCGGGGCCCGCCCACCCCGGCTACTTCTACGCCCCCACCGTGCTCGCGGGAGTGCCCGCCGACGCGCGCGTGCTGGCCGAGGAGATCTTCGGCCCGGTCGCGCCCGTGGCCACGTTCGCCACCGAGGATGAGGCGTTGCGTGCCGCCAACCGTACCCCCTACGGTCTCGTCGCCTACCTCTACACCCGCGACCTGTCGCGTGGGCTGCGCGTCGCCGAGCGCCTGGAAACCGGCATGGTGGGCCTCAACCAGGGCATCGTCTCCAATCCCGCCGCACCCTTTGGGGGCGTCAAGCAGTCGGGCTTCGGCCGCGAGGGCGGCTTCGAGGGGATCGACGAGTACCTGGAGACGAAGTATGTGGCGGTGGCGCTGTAGGCCGGCTGGTGGCCCATGTCGTCCGCGTTTGCGGAGGCGGCGGTGAGCGGGTGAATCGGACCGCTTGCTGTTTAGATGTAATTTTCAGACCCCAACCCTTCACTTTGTGAAGCGGTGGCGTGGGGTGGATGGCGGTTCAGTGGCCTTGCTGGAGCTGTTCGATGTCCACGGCATTTGCGGGGGCGCTCAGCGTGACCGGCCTGTCCCATTCGGCGAAGGCGATCGTGCCGCCGCCGGCCCCGCGCTTGGTGGCCGCCACAGGGTAGGGCTTGCCGGTTGTGGCGACATAGATGGTTTCGCCCCGCGCCCTGTCCTTCACCCCGACCACGGTCTGCCCTTTCACGGTGCTGGTGCCGGTGTTCACCAACGCCCTGTCGCCGCTCACCAGCGCCGCGTCGAGCAGCTTGTGCAGTTCGATCAGCGAGGAGACGCCCCCAAAGCTGGCGTTGGTGGCCGGCGCCTTCAGCCACTTCCCCCGCAGCTGCGCGCCCGCCGCGCCCGCGAAATGCTTGTAGAAAGCCGGGCTGCCTTTGATGTAGATCGTCCCTTCGAGCGCGACCAGTTCGAAGCTCAGCCCGTTCTGTGCGATCCGGCCCATGCCGCCCTTGCCCGCCACCAGGCTGAGGTCGAGCGCGATCGGGGTGCCGCCCGTCACCGTCCGGCCCGAGACGTGCACCGCGCTCGCGCCGTCCGCGGCGGTCCGTGCCGCCGCGAGGATCTCGGTCGGCGATTTCGAGGCCACGCCATTGCCCGAGGAGGAGGAGCCTCCGCAGCCGGCCAAAGCCGCTACTGCCAGCGCGAGCGCCAGAGGAGCCGCGGAGTGGAGCCTGTGCCTCACGCGGCAACTCTATCGGGGCCGTGCCGTCGAAAATTCGTCTATCGCACCCGCGCAGCACTTCAGGGTGCTCGCCGCGCGTGCCGAGCGTGTGCGCGAGAGAGCCAAAACCTATGGGAACGCCCGCGACGTGGAGTAATCTCGATCGTGTGGGGAAGCGAACGGCTACCGAAGGTTCGATCCGTGCGCGCCTCCGCGCGCTGCTGCTGTGGACGCCGCCAGCGGCGTTGCTCCTGCTCGCCGCACTTGGCGCGATCCTTGCCGAAGAAGCCGCGCTCACAGCCGTCTACCTCGCCGTGGCGCTCCTCTGCGCCGGGCTGCTCGGCTGGCGTGCCGGTGCCAGCGGCCGCGCCGCGCTCAAACAGGAGATCGACGACCGTTCGGGCGAGCTGCACCGGGCGCTCACGGAGCTGGAGATCGCGCAGTCGGAGACCGTGCGGCGCCTCTCGATGGCGGTCGAGTTCCGCGACGAGGACACCGGCGCGCACATCGAGCGAATCGGGCGCTTCTCGACGCTGCTAGCCGAGCAGGCCGGCCTCGACGGCGAGCTCTGCGAGCGGCTCGGCTACGCCGCTCCGCTGCACGACGTCGGCAAGGTGGCGATCCCCGACGCGATCCTGCTGAAGCCCGGTCCGCTCACCGTCGAGGAGCGCGCGATCGTGGAGACCCACGCCGAGGAGGGCCACCGGCTGCTGCGCGGCTCCTCCTCCTCGATCCTCGACATGGCCGCCACGATCGCGCTCAGCCACCACGAGAAGTGGGATGGCAGCGGCTACCCGCGCGGCCTCGCCGGCGAGGCGATCCCGATCGAGGGACGGATCGTGGCGATCGCCGATGTGTTCGACGCGCTCACCAGCGACCGCGTGTACCGCTCCGCCTACACGCTGGAGCAGGCGGTCGAGCTGCTGCGCGAGCAGCGCGGGCGCCACTTCGACCCGGTGCTGCTCGACACCTTCCTGGAGGTGCTCTCCAGCTCCGGCCCCGACGCCCGCGAGCAGCTGCGCTCCGACCCGCAGGCGCTGCTGGAGGTAGTGCTGGAGGACTATCTCGCCGCGCTGGAGCGCGGCGACGCGGAGACCGCCGAGGGTGCGATCGCGCAGGCGATCGACGACGGCGTGGCGGCCACCTCGCTGCCGGAGGAGGTGATCCTGCCGGCGTTGCGTCGTATGGCCAAGCTGCGGGAGCACGGCGAGATCGACGCCGCGCGCGAGCACGCCGCGATCGTGATCGCGCGGCGGGTGCTGGCGACGCTGCGCCGCTACATCCTCGGTCGCCACGAGGATCCGCGGGCGCTCGAGCAGATCGACGAGGCGATCGAAGTCGTCGAGCGGCTGCTGGAGCACGCGAGCTCGCCGCAAGAGCCAGCCCCCGCCACCTAAAAGGGTGGCACGGCCGAGGGTGGCACGGCCGGGGTGGCGCGGCCGGCCCCTGAGCACGGTTAGGAGATGGCGCGGCCGGCCCCCTGATCGCAGTCGAGAGGTGGCGCGGCCGGGCGCCTCTTCTTCCAGATAGATTTCCGCGGGTGTCCAACCGCGCGCTCGTGACCGGCGGAGCCGGTTTCATCGGCTCCCACCTCGTGGATGCCCTGCTGGCGGACGGCTACGAGGTGAGCGTGGTCGACGACCTCTCCTCGGGGAGCGCGCAAAACGTCGCGGAGGGGGCGCGGCTGCACACGCTGGACATCACCGACCGCGCCGCGCTGCACGCCACCGTCGAGCGGGAGGCTCCGCGCGCGATCTTCCACCTGGCCGCGCAAGCCTCCGTGGTGGCCTCCGTCGCCGACCCCGGCCGCGACTGCCAGGTCAACGTGCAGGGCACCCTGAACGTGGTGGACATCGCCGGGCGGATGGGGGTGCCGGTCGTGTTCACATCCACCGGCGGCGCGCTGTACGGGGACGAGGCGCCGATGCCCACCCCGGAGGAGCGCATCCCCGCTCCGCTCTCCCCCTACGGCGCCTCGAAGTGGGCTGGGGAGGCGTACGTCAACACCTGGTCGCTCTCCTCGGGGGTGCCCCACGCGGTGTGCCGCCTGGGCAACGTCTACGGCCCGCGCCAATCCCCCCACGGCGAGGCCGGCGTGGTGGCGATCTTCAGCCACCGCCTGCACGTCGGCCAGGCGCCGACCCTCTACGGCCACGGCCGTCCCACCCGGGACTACGTCTACGTCGAGGACGTCGTGCGCGCGCTGCTCGCCGCCTCCGGCCGGCGCGGCACGTTCAACGTCGCCACCGGCGTGGAGACCGATGTAACGACCGTCTGGCGGGAGCTGTGCGCCGCGGCCGGGCGCGAACTGACGCCAGAGCTGGCCGATCTGCGCCCGGGCGAGCTGCAGCACAGCCGCCTGGACGTCTCCCGCGCCGAGCGCGAACTCGGCTGGCGCGCGGAGGTCCCGATCGCCGACGGTCTGCGCCGGGCCTACGCCGCGCTGGTAGCGGAGTTCGGCGTCAGCTAGCATCAACTTCCCGGCGAGATAGCTCAGCTGGTAGAGCACACGACTGAAAATCGTGGTGTCCCCGGTTCGAGTCCGGGTCTCGCCATTGCCTCCAAAACCCGCATGAACACTGGGTTTACGCGCGCCCGACGCGCGCACAGAATCGTACGCCGAACACCACGATTTCGCGGTCCCGGTACCTTTTCGGTCCCTTTTGCCCGCAGAGGCGCCCGTGCTTCTGCACCGCAAGTGGACGATCCGGGTACCGCAAAGCCGCGAAGGGCCATTCACGCCGCCTGAGCGAGCGGCTGCTCGCCGTGGATCTCGTTGGCCTGGCGCACGAGCCGATCGAAGCTCTCGCCGTGCTCGCGCTTCACACGCTGCTCGAGCTGTGCGTAGACGTCCATCGTCATGCGCGAATCTGCGTGGCCGACCTGCGCCATCACCCACTTCACGTCGAAGCTGTTCGCGAGCAGCGCGATCGAGATGTAGGTGCGCCGCAGCGTGTGCGGCGTAGTGTTGGGTAGCGGCGGCAGGTCCCTCGCGAGCTGCCGCTCGCTGGCTTGCGCGCTGGCCTTCGCCAGCACCGCTGAGATCCGGCCACGATCGTTGCGCCCGCCTCGCGCGTTCGGGACCAGGAAGGCCTTCGGACCGGTCGGCGCACCAATGCGGCGCAGTCGAGCGATGTGATCGCTCACCGCCGCGGCGAGGTCCGGGGTCATCTGCACCTCGCGAATCCCGGTCTCGGTCTTCGAGTCGAGGATCTGAAAGCGCCCGCCGTCGCTGCCGTGCAGGCGCAACTGACCGATCCGCAGGTCGCACAGCTCGCCGACGCGCACGCCCGAGCGCCCGAGGATCTCGACCATCACGCGCCGACCGCAGTAGCCGTGACCCACCCTCACGCCGAGGCGGTGCAAGTGGAAGCTCACCGTCCCGGGCGCCATGCCGAGGCGCCCCGCGATCTGACGCGGTCGATACCCCTTGTTCACCAAACGCTCTACCTGCAAAGTTCTCGCGCCCAGCCTCGGGTGAGGCGCGGCCTCGCGCGCGGGCTCGTCCTGTGCGCCGGCTGCTTGCAGCAGCGCCGCGAACTCGTCCATCTCAAGGAACGTCCGGCTGGGCTTTGGCACCCGCACGCGCATCCTCTTACCTCGCGCGGGGTTACTCTCGAGCAGTTCGTCCTCGACAGCCTCATCGAGGATCGCCGCCAGTATCTGCAGCACGCTGCGGATCGACGCCGGCCCGAGCGGCTTGCGACGGCACCCGCGCTCATCGCGCAAGTCGCGTCCGGCCGCGATCGCCTCACGCAGCTCGCGGGCGTTGGCGATCAGCGTAGCCTTCAAGCGCAGGCACCGCGCGCGGTCGATCTCCTCGATCAGGCAGTCTTCGAACGTCGGCAGCAGGTGGCGCTCGAGGTAGCAGCGGTAGCTAGCCGCGGTGCCCGCCCGGATCTCTCCAAACGCACCTTCGGTCTTTGCCTGAAGCCAGTGCCTGGCGTAGCTGTCGAAGCTCGTGCCGGATCCCGCTCGCCTCGCGCGCATCGCCCCTGTGGGGCGCCGCCAGATCCCCAGCCTGACCTTCGCGAGCATGTCGGCGAGCTCGCGCCGGGCCTCTGGTGCATCCCAGCCACCGCCGCAGCCGCAGTCACAACCTTGCCGCTCGTGCAGGCTCAGGATCTGCCGCCGGCCGTCTGCGTTGAAGCGCAGCCGGAAGACGCGTGTCCCGTCGGCGAGGGTGCGGGCTTGCATAGACCCTGAGTTGACGCGAGGCACGTCTTGAAGATGCTCCCTAGCACGGACGGACCAGGGCGCCCACCGGGCGGGGGCGCCGGTGAACCAAGGAGCCCTTGAAGACACGCCTCGAAGCGCAGGTCGGCGCACAGCCGGCGGCCAGGCACATTGGGCTGAGCAGAACGAGACGTCATCTCCGCGCAGTCTGACGGGCAAACCGGAGCCAGGCCCCCGGAGAACCTGCAGAGCCCCGACGATGCGACGCTGCTCAGGTGAAGATGATCTGTCCGCCGCCGGCTAGGCCGTAGAACTCCCCGACGGTGATGGTGTCCTTGACCTGGGGAATGAAGTCCTTGCTGCTGAGTTTGAACAGGTCGACCGAGGCCTTGCAGGCGTAGAGCCCGCCGCCGGAGTCGGCGATCATCTCGACGAACTCGGGGATCGGCGGGATGTCGAGCTTCTCCATCTCCCCGGCGAGCTGGTGGGTGACGAGGGCCGAGATGCCTGGAAAGCCGCCCGCCCAGGTGGCCAGGTGCAGGCCGGGGTTGCCGACCGTGGCGACCTTGACGTGCTCATGCTTGGCCTTGTTGATCGCGTCCAGGCCGAAGAAGGTGAAGAAGAGGTTGGCCTCGATGCCCTCCATGCGGGCTCCGTTGGCCATGATCAGCCCCGGGTAGATCCCCTCGAGCGAGCCCTTGGAGATGATGATGGAGACCTTCTCGATGGTGGTGTCGCTCATGTGCTCCTCGATTTTTGGGAGAGGTTTTTGGGGTTTGGGAAGCTTTTTTGGGGGCCTAGATGCAGCCGCGGGGCTTGGGGATGCCGCCGATCTTCGCGGCGAGCTTGGCGGGGCCTTTGGGAAACAGCTGATACAGCTCCTTGATCGCCACTCCAGAGGTCTTGCCGAGGCTGCGGATTGAGGGCGCCGAGCCGGTCTCCAGGTAGGTCTTGCGCATGAAGTTGATGACCTGCCAGTGGCGGTCGGTGAGTTGCTCGATGCCGTTGTCGTGAGCTATCTCCTCGGCGATGTGTGCGTTCCACTGCTGCGCGTCGAGCAGGAATCCCTCGGCGTCGACCTCGACGGGCGAGCCGGCGAGCGTAACCGTTGTCATGAAGTACCTCCCGGTGTCTGGGGCGCCGGCAGTGCGGCGCCGGAGTGAAATGAGGAGCCTACGCCGGGTATGTCGTGCCCCGGCAGCAGCACGTGCCAGTAGAGCGGCTGGAACACGAGCTTGGCCAGATGGTTCAGTCGCGACTCGGCCAGCAATGGAAGTGGGCCGAGGTGCGGCTGGGGGTAGCGGCCGGGCAGCGGCTCGGTCTCGTAGTCGAAGTCGATCAGCAGCGCCTTGTGAAAACCCGTCTCGATGAAGCAGTTCGCGTGACCGTCGTAGTACCCGGTCAGCTCGTTGCCCGCGAGGAATCGCTGGATGTTCTCCGCCACCGTCTCGCCCTCGAAGTGGGTGACCGAGCCGGCCTTCGAGGTTGGCACGTCTGCGGCGTCGCCGATCGCGAAGATGTTCGGGGCGGCCTTTGCCTGGAGCGTGTGGCGGTCGGCCGGCACGAACCCGAGCGCTTCGCCCAAGCCCTCCGAGCGCGCGATGTACTCGGGGCCGCCGTGCACGGGGATCGTGACCAGCAGGTCGTACTCGATCTCGCGCTCGTCCCAGCTGTACAGCCGCCGTGCAGCGGCATCGACGCGACCCGTCGCGAATTCGGGCTCGACATGGATGCCGCGCTCGGCCAACAGCGAGCCCAAGTGCGCGGAGGCGACCGGCTTCGTGAAGGCTCCGTCGAGTGGCGTGACGAACGTGAGCTCCACGTCGTCGCGCAGGCCGCGCTCGCGTAGTTGCCAGTCGGCGAGGAAGCAGAACTCCAGAGGTGCCACCGGGCACTTGATCGGCATGTCGATCACGTTCACCACGAGACGGCCCCTGTCAAAGCTATCCAGGGTGCGCCGCAGGTCGGTTGCGCCCTGAAGCGAGTAGAAGGTGTGGATCGAGCGGCCCCACTCGGGTCCCTCCAACCCTTCGGTCTCCTGCGGCGCAAGCGTCGCGCCGGTGGCGATCACCAGGACGTCGTATTGCACATCCGGGTCGTCAACGAGATGGACGGTGTTCTCCGCGAGATCGACGTTCTCGACCTCGGCCAGGCGGAAGTCGATGCCCCCGCGAAGCTGGGCGTGGCGAGGCCGCACGATCTCCTCCGGCTCCGCGAGCCCGAATGGGACGAACAGAAGCCCGGGTTGGTAGACGTGGCTGTCGTCGCGGTCGATGACCGTGATCTGCGCCTCATCGCCCAAGCGTCGCGCGAGCCGGTTGGCGAGCAGCGTTCCTCCGGTTCCCCCGCCGAGGATGAGAATCCTGTGTGTCATCGCCTCAGCCATCCTCGCCGGTGCCGCCCGATGCCTCAAGAGGGCCACGCCGCTCAGTTGCTGCGGAATACTGCGTAGCCGCGAGGCCGCAAGCCGGCGTCGCGACCGCGGGCCTGCTCGCGTCCGAGACGGTGGCCATTCATACCGCCGGTATCTGAATTGGGAGTCCCAGCGTCATCCAATCGTGGATGCCCCCACGGTAGTAGAGGATAGACTCGGGCGGATAGTCGTTTGTGAGGAGCGTGCGGATCACGGCGGGTGTTGCGGCGCATTGGGGGCCGTTGCAGAAGAAGATCGTGGTCAGGCTCGGGTCTAGTGAGTTGATCGACTGCTCGATCTGCTCGTGGGGAATGCTGCGTGCGGTCGGGAGGCTGCCCTCCAGGTAGAAGTGCGCTAGCCGCGTGTCGACGAGCGGCAGGCCGGCGGCGATGTGGTCGATCACCTCGAGCTCACCCACGGTCGACACGCCGGGGGCGAGCTTCATCGGTGCGATTGTGCCCCAGGTCGCATCGACGGTCAGGATCCCCGGCTGGTTCGGCACAGGTCGAGGGACCATGCAGGTGTCCTCACGTCGTGCAAGTCGCTCAATGTGGCGCGTGGCGGCCACGGCTAGACAGTCCCCTCAGCGTTGCTGAGGTGCGTGCGGAGTTCGAGCGGGTTGCGCAGGCACCAGGCGCCGGGCGCGTCGAGTACGTGGGCCTTGCCCGCGTCCCACCGCAT
Organism: uncultured Solirubrobacterales bacterium; assembly: GCA_963833205.1. Lineage (GTDB taxonomy): Bacteria > Actinomycetota > Thermoleophilia > Solirubrobacterales > Solirubrobacteraceae > Palsa-744. The sequence goes on from CAWHWZ010000006.1 coordinate 686,208, forward strand.
GATTTCTCGGTGGCTCATTGGCTCACGAGTGTCCGAACCGCACGTCAGGGAGGACGCGGCGCATCCACTTGGGCAGGTACCAGGCGCGGGCGCCCATGAGCCGGAGCAGGACGGGGAGCAGCAGCAGTCTCACGAGCGCCGCGTCGAGGAGCACCGCTACTCCGAGGATGATGCCCATCTCCTTGGGCGGCAGCGGCCCCGACAAGGCGAATGTGAAGAACACGGCGACCATCACCGCGGCGGCGGCGAAGATCACGCGTCCGGAGTGCGCCATCCCGTTGACCATCGCGTCCTTCGCGCTTTTGCTGTGGTCCCAGTGCTCCTTGGCGGAGGAGAGCAGGAACATCGTGTAGTCCATCGAGATCGCGAAGATCATCGCGAAGAAGAACACGGGCCCCCAGGCGTCTAGGAAGCCCTGGGGCTGGAAGCCGAGCAGCGAGTGCAGGTCGCCGTCCTGGAAGATCCACTTGGAGACCCCGAACGCCGCTCCGGTGGCGAGCAGGTTGGTGAGCACCCCGGCTGCGGCGAGAAGTGGCGCCTGTAGCGCGAACAGCAGCAGCAGGAAGCCGAGGACCAGCACCACCCCGATGACGAGTGATGTCTTTGCGGAGAGCAGCTTTTGCAGGTCGTGGTTTTCGGCGGCCGCGCCGCCGAGCACTGCGCCGGCCGGCACATCGTCTCGGAGGCGGTTGATCGTTGTGCCGACGGCGGGGTTTGAGGGGTCCTGACGTGGGATCGCCGTGACGAGCACGAGGCCGTTGCTCCCGGGCTGGGCCGGTATGACCTGGGCGATGCCAGGGTCTGCCTTTGCGATCGCGGTGACCTTCGTGGCGTCAGTCGCGGGTGTAATGAGCTGCAGCGGCCCTGTGGCCCCAGGCCCCATAGCAGCTTGAACCTGGTTGTAGCCGATGCGTGAGGAGTCGCTGGGCGGCACGACCTTGATCGACGGCATCGAGGTCTTCAGCTGTGTCACCGGGTAGGCGAGCGCGAGCAGCACCATCAGCGCGGGGATCCCGTATCGCCACGGATGGCTCCACAGTCGTTCGCCCCACGCCGCGAAACGGGGAGAGCGGTGCTCGCCGTTGTGTGCCCACGGCAGCGCGAGGTTGTCGACTTTCGGGCCGAGCTTCGCGAGTACCGCCGGCAGCAGTGTGAGCGTCGCGGCGAGCACGAAGATGACGGCGAGCATGATCCCGAGGCTCATGCTCCGGAAGGCGGGGCTCGGCACGAGCATCACCGCGGTGAGGGAGATGAGGACGGTTACGCCGCTGAACAGGACGGCCTTGCCGGCGGTGTCCATCGTGACTGCGGTTGCTTCCTCCGCGTCCATCTCCGAGCCGAAGAGCGCGCCGCGGAAGCGCATCACTATGAACAGGGCGTAGTCGATGCCGAGCGCGAGCGCGAACATCAGCGCGAAGTTCATTGCCCAGATCGAGATCGGGGTGATCTTGGTTCCGAGGTAGAGCATTCCGGCCGCGGAGAGCAGGCCGACCATCGTCAGCATGAGCGGAAGGCCCGCGGCCACAAGCGACCCGAAGGCGACCAGCATGATGCCGAGCGTCACTGGCCAGGAGATGACCTCGGATTTGAGCATCGCCGAGCGGTTGGCAGCATTGAAGTCCGACCACATCCCTGCAGCGCCCGTGAGGTTCACTACGACTGTGCTCGTGGAGAGCCCGTGCAGGGTTCCCTTCAGTTTGTCGGCCGCGGCGACCATTTCGTTGGGGTTCTTGGCGGCTCCGGCCTGCACAATGGCTGTGTGGCCGTCGCGGGAGATCGACAGCCCGGGCACGGGCGCAACTACCGTCCCGACGGCGCTGTTTGCGCGCAGCGTCTCCTCGACGCGCATGATTGCCGACCTGAATGCCGGCGAGGCGACGGTTTCAGTCGGGGAGTACGCGACGGTCTCAAGGCCGTAGCTGCCGAGGCCCGCGAAGTCCTTTTCGACCAGCTTGCGGGCCTGCACCGACTGCGAGCCGCTCGCTTCCCAGCCCGCGCCGGACAGAGCCGTCTCTACTTTCGGTGCGAAGAAGCCGAGCACTACAGCCACCACCGCCCACCCGATGAGGACCATGCGGAAATGCGTTGCGGTGTAGCGCCCGAGGCGCCCGATCGGCCCCACTCGGGTGACGTGCCCGGTCGCGCTCGGGGGCTCGCTCGGCGGCGGCTCGGGGACCACGCCCGTGCGAGAGGCGGCGACGGCGTTCATCGGGCGGTTCCTGACGGCAGCACCGCGTCGAGCTCGTCCAGCTGGCGGCGGAGACCGCCGCAGACCTGCTCGCACAGGTCGAACACGCCCTCATCGGCGATCGCGTAGAGCGAGAAGTTGCCCTCCTTGCTGCGGCTCACCAACCCGCTGCGAAGCAGCAGGCCGAGATGCTTGGAAACGCTCTGCTGTGATGCGCCGGTCGCCCGCTGAAGCTCCTGGACGGTGGCCGGAGCCTCGCGCAGCGCGTCCAGGAGACGGATACGCATCGGCTCGGACAGGACGCGAAAGCGCTCGGCGATCAGCTCGACAAGCGGCGCCGGTAGCGGGTGCGGAATGTCAGTGGTCGTGCTCATGTCGCCCACCCTAGCACAACTGCATCGTTGTATGCTACTGTCGTTGTATGAGTGCCAGCTACGGATCGGGTCGGGCAGTTGCGTCCGATGGCGCTCAACGCGATCTGAGCGACGATCGAGTCACGACTCCCCAGAGGAGGAACGACATGGTCGATAGTCCACAGCAGGTGGTCGTCGTCGGATCCAGCTTCGCCGGGCTGACCGCGGCGCTCGAGTTGCGCAAACACCTCGACGAGCACCACCGGATCGTGGTCCTCGACAGGCGCGCGGACTTCACGTTCATCCCATCGCTCGTATGGCTGCCCTTCGGAAAGCGCCGGCCCGAGGACATCACGTTCCCGCTGGCGCCGGTCTACGAGCGCAAGGGCATCGAGTTCCGCAACACCGCCGCGACCGGCTTCGACCTAGAGAACCGGATCGTCCACACCGACGACGGCCAGGACATCCCCTACGACAAGCTGATGCTCGCCACCGGGCCCCGCCTGGCGTTTGAGAAGATCCCCGGCCTCGGCCCCAACGACGGCTTCACGCAGTCGGTATGCAACCTCGAGCACGCCCTGCTCGCCGGCGAGGCATGGAAGCGCTTCCTCGCCGACCCGGGGCCCGTCATCATCGGCACCGCCCAGGGAGGCTCCTGCTTCGGCGCCTCCTATGAGTTCCTCTTCAACGTCAAGCACCAGATCGACAAGGCCGGCCTCACCGACGTCGCGCCCGTCACCTTCATCTCGGCCGAGCCATTCCTCGGACACCTCGGCCTCGGCGGCGTCGGCGACTCGAGCAAGCGAGTCGACGCGTTCCTTACGAAGCTCGACATCGAGGGGATCCCCAACAACGTGATCAAGGAGGTCCGCGACGGCGAGATGGAACTCGACGGCGGGCGGGTACTCCCCTTCGCCTACTCGATGATCGTGCCGCCGTTCACCGGCGTCGACGCCGTGCGTGAAACCGAGGGGCTGTCCAACCCGATGGGCTTCATCCCGGTCGACGACGACTTCCGCCACGCCGAGCACCCCGATGTCTACGCGGCGGGCGTCGACATCGCGATCGCACCGCCGGCACCCACACCGGTCCCGGCAGGAGTGCCGAAGACCGGCCAGATGAGCGAGGTGATGGCGCGCACGGCCGCGCACAACATAGCCGCCGACATCAACGGCAGCGCCCACAAGTCGATGCCCCTCTCCGATCTCGCCGCGATCTGCATACTCGACGCGGGCAACAACGGCATCATTTTCAAGGCCGACCACGTCCTTGGCGACAGCTCCCACGCCCACGTGATGGTCGGCCCGCAGGCCCACTGGGCGAAGATCGCCTTCGAGCGCATGTTCCTGACGACCCGTAAGCGCGGACGGGTGATGCTCTGATGGCCATGACCGCGAAAGCCCGCCGGACGAGCAACAGCCTCAAGCACGAAGTGGACGTCAACGGCCGCCACACGATCGTCACCGACGAGCCCGAGCATCTCGGCGGCACCGACGCGGGGCCCGCGCCACACGAGCTGCTCGCCGCGACACTCGCCTCGTGCATCGCGACGATGATCGCCATGTACGCGCAGAACCGCAGCTGGGACATCGGCGAGACCGGCGTCGACGTGGACTACGATCCTGACAGCTCTCCACGGCGCTTTTCAATCGAGGTGCACCTCCCCAGCGACCTCACGCCGGACCAGCGGCGCAGGCTCCAGCGCGTTGCCGAGACCTGCCCCGTGCGCCGCGCCCTCGAAGCCGGCTTCACTTTCGAGGAGACAATCACCGCCCGGTCACCTAGCGCCGTCGCGTAGCCGCCCGTCACCGCGACCTTCCAGCGGAGCAATCAGAGGTTTCTTTCGAGAAAGACTTGACTTCGTGCGGGATCGAGCTAGACCCGACTTCGGGGTTTGTGCCGCCGACCCCCGCATCGCGGCACAAACCCACCGGAATCCGCACGTATCCGCGGGTATCTCGGTGGACCGCACGGCCGGCAGCGATTGCTGACAACATCCCAAAACTGCCCGCAAACGGTCACTTTTTGGGTAAGCGTTCAGTGGGGTTGGGGGACATAGCTCTGTTTCGTCGAATCTTGTGGTGTGGAGCGCGCGGAGGCGGAAGCGATCTATGACGCTGGGCGTGAGGCTGTAGTCGAGGTGCTGCTGGCGATGGATCGCCGCATCCAGCAACTCGAAGCGCGGGTGCAGAAGCTGGAGCGCGAGCTGAATCGCAGCTCGCGCAACTCCTCGGCACCCCCGAGCTCTGATCCTCCGGGCAAGCGCCGGCAGCCGCGCAGCAAGGACACTTCGGGTCGCAAGCAGGGCGCCCAGGATGGCCATGAGGGTCACGGCCGGGAGCTGCTGCCGGCGAGCGCGGTCGACGAGGTTATCGAGCATTGGCCCGAGCGCTGTGGCTGTGGATATGAGTTCGCGCCAGAGGAGCAAGTGCCAGCGGGCGAGCCCCAGCGCCACCAGGTCGAAGAGCTGCCGGTGATCTCGACCGTCGTGGTGGAGCATCGCGCTCAACGTGTGCGCTGCCCTGGCTGCGGAAAGTGTGCGCGGGCGCAGCTGCCGCTAGAGGTTGCAAGCAGCGCGTTCGGGCCGCGCTTTGAAGCGGCCGTCGCGGTGCTCTCGGCACGCAACCGTGTCAGCCGCCGCGACGTGGTGGAGCTGGCCGAAGAGTTGTTTGGTGCGCGTATCAGCGCCGGCGCGGTCGACGCGATCCTGACGCGCACGGCTGCGGCGCTGGAGGGCCCATACGAGCAGCTGCTGGCGTCTGTGCGCTCGAGCGAGAGCCTGAACATGGACGAGACGGGCTGGCGACTGAAAGGCGCCCAGCGCGCGCTGTGGGGAATGTTCACCAGCCGCCACGCGCTCTTTCATGTCGCGGCTGACCGCGGTGAGGATCACGCCAAAGAGCTGCTCGCCGGTCATACGGGAATCGTCACCTCAGATCGCTGGTGGGGCTATAACCACCTGCCGCTCGCCCGCCGGCAAATCTGCTGGTCACACCTGCGCAGAGACTTCAAGGCGCACGCCGAAGGGCTCGCCGCGGACAAGGAGTTCGGCGAGCACGGCCTGGCCTTGTGCGAGCGCGTCTTCTGGGCCTGGGAGGTCTTCCAGAACACCCACGACCGCACGCAGCTGAAGCGCACGATCGAGGGGCTCGCGAGCGAGTATCAGCCGATCATCGCTGACTACGCCAGCAAACGCGCGCGCAACAAATACTGCCGCGGCATGGCGCGCAACCTGATCAAGGCCTGGGGCGCACTATGGACGTTCGCCACGCACGACGGAGTCGAGCCGACCAACAACCACGCCGAGCGCAGCCTGCGAGGAGCAGTCATCTACCGCAAGCTCTCCCTCGGCAGCCAGTCCCAAGACGGCGAGAAACGCATACAGAGACTGCTCTCCGCCTCCATCACCTGCCGCCTACAACACCGCTCGCTCTACGCATATCTCAGCGAGCTAATCGCCGCCCACGCCCGCGACGATCCCGCCCCCAGCCTCGCCTAACGCGACCAACTGAACGCTTAGAAAGCGCCGGGATAAACCGGCCCGGAGAAAGGAATGAGAGAGTCCGACATCGAAGACGTAGCGAGTCACGGTGGCCCCGATCATGCGTTGGCGACCCGCGAGGGCGCAGCGAAGCGTTGGATTCGGGGTACGCGCAGGCCGGGCTATTGAGCCGCGAAATCAAGGGTTTCGGGGTGCCGACGTCGTTAAGCGAGGCGGAAGGCAACATCGTCGGTCGCGCTATCGCGAGTGGCTGGCGGACCCCGCGCGGTCGAAGAACCTGTGCATGCGCGGAATCTCCGGGTGCGAGAACCGGGAGGTCCCGTGGTTGCCCGTCCCTATCGATGATGCCCCGTCCTGGATGGTTCATGGGGTGGCATATCGGCGGGGAGGCGGGCCGCGAGGGGAACGCTGAGGCGGTAAGCCCTCGATGAACGATCACGGGAAGTCAGACAGGCCCGTATTACCTGCGAAGCCGTCGAACAAGGCCGCGCGAGCGGAAGCGGAGATGGTGGAGGGAAGGGGCCTGCCCGAGGGGAACACGGCCAGCAAACCGCGTCCCGGACACAGTGCCGGGCAAGGCGCGTCAAGTGCGTTGGGTCGTGTGCGTCGAGCAGCACAGAAGGACGAGGAAGCACGGTTCACCGCGCTCTTGCATCACGTGGACCTGGATCGCCTGCGGGCGGCTTACCGGGCGTTGAGCCCGAGGGCCGCGGCCGGGGTGGACGGGGTGACGTGGCAGTCATACGGACAGGACCTGGAGGTCAACCTTCAGGATCTGCACGCGCGGCTGCACAGGGGAGCGTACCGGGCAAGACCATCGCGCAGGGCGTATATCCCGAAGGCGGACGGGCGGCTTCGGCCGCTCGGTATCGCCGCGTTGGAGGACAAGATCGTCCAGCGCGCCGTCGTCGAGATTCTGAACGCCGTCTACGAGGTGGACTTCCTGGGTTTCTCCTACGGCTTCCGGCCTGGGCGTGGCCAGCACGATGCGCTGGACGCGCTCGCGGCCGGCATCCTCAAGAGGAACGTGCATTGGGTGATCGACGCGGATATCCGCGACTGCTTCACCGGCCTGGATCAATCGTGGCTTGTGAGGTTTCTCGAACACCGGATAGCGGATAGGAGGGTCCTGCGCCTGATCCAGAAATGGCTCAGGGCAGGAGTGATCGAGGACGGGTCCTGGACGGCTAGTGACGAGGGGGCACCACAAGGGGCGTCAGTTTCGCCGCTCCTGATGAATGTCTACCTGCACTACGTTCTTGACTTGTGGGCCGAGCAGTGGAGGGGCCGCCACGCTCATGGTGACGTGGTCATCGTGCGCTGGGCGGACGACTTCATTGTGGGCTTTGAGCATCGTGATGACGCCGAGCGGTTCCTGGCCGACCTGCACGAGAGGTTCGCGCAGTTCGCGTTGGAGCTGAACGCCGAGAAGACGCGCCTGATCGAGTTCGGACGGCACGCCGCCCGGGACCGCCAAGCGCGTGGACTCGGACGGCCTGAGACGTTCGATTTCCTTGGCTTCACGCATATCTGCGGGAAGACGCGGAAGGGACGCTTCATGCTGAAGCGGTAGTCCCGCACGCTGGGATCTGCGCGGGGGGCCGCCAGCAACGGCGGTCCCTACCGCGATCCCACCTGCCCCGACTGCGACGCCCCGCAGTCGTCAATGCCGCCCAGTACTGGCTGGCCCCGGAGCAGTTCGCGCGCCACTGCCAGCGGCTCGGCGACCGCTTCCTCGTGCCGATGCCCGCGACGGGACCGTGGCTGTGCCTGACCGATCCCGAGGACATCAAGCGTGTCTTCACAGCCGACACCGGCGTGCTTGCACTCGGAGCGGCGCTGGCGAAGGCCTCTGCGCACCATCTCTTCCTCGGCCCGACTGGGCTCACGAACATCGACGGCGCCGAGCACATGCGCAGGCGGCGCACACAGCTCCCCCCGTTCCATGGGGACGCGTTGAGCGGCTACCACGAGACGATGCAGCGCAAGACCGAAGAGGTTCTCGCACGCTGGCCATACGGGCACCCCACTCCCTCCCAGCCGCACATGGAAGCGATCAGCCTCGAGGTGATCATGGCCACCGTGTTCGGGGTCACCGACCCCACGCGCGTTGGACGGTTGCGCTCGGCGACACTCGCGCTGCTTGCCGAGGGCCACTCACGGCGGTTCTTCCTGCAAACGATCATCGCAACCAGCCGCGAGAACGGATGGGACAGACCGTTCCCACGAGTCCGCCGCGCGATCGACGCAGTCGACGCGATCGTGCTCGAAGAGGTCGCCCACCGCCGCAACAGCGATCAACTCGACGGCCAGGACGTCCTCGGGATGTTCCTGCGCACACCCGATAGCCAAGACCGCCTGATGAGCGACGAGGAGATCTGCGACGCAATGCGCACCCTGCTGCTCGGAGGACACGACACCACCGCTTCCACCCTGACGTGGATACTCGAGCGCGTCAGCCGCTACCCCGACGCGCTCACACGCCTGCAAACCGCCGCACTCGACGGAGACGACGAGTACCTCGACGCGGTCATCAAGGAGGCGATGCGATTGCGCCCAGCCTTCCCGCTCACCGCACGACTCGCAACCGAGCCGTTCGAGCTACCCGGGCTCACGATCCCGAGCGGCACCATGGTCGTCCCCTACATAACGCTCGTACACCGCCGGCCCGAGCTCTACCGCGACCCGCTCACCTTCCGCCCCGAGCGTTTCCTGGACACCCGCGCCGGCACCTACACCTGGATCCCCTTCGGCGGCGGACCCAGACGATGCATCGGCGCCGCCTTCTCCCTCACCGAGGCCCGAATCGTACTCAAGACAATCCTCCGCCACGCCCGCCTGCAATCTACCCACCAACGTGCAGAGCGAGTCGCCCACCGCAACGTATTCATCGTACCCGCACGCGGCGGACGGATCACGCTCCAACCCCGCACACCCCAACCCAACCACCATCCAAACGCTCTCCCACACGACCACGCCGGAGTCGCCTGACCCTCGACGCAGAGCACCCAGAACTCCCGCTTGTGGGTCACCGGGGGATCTGCGGTTGGCCCGGGCATGGCGCCTACAACGACCGAGCAGTGCGGTGGCGCCGAGCCGCTGCACTAAGCCCCGCTTCGCGATGGTTGTCCGCGCCGTCGCGGCGCGCGTCCGGCGGGCTGGCTGACCTTCTCAACGGCGGGTGCGGCTGGGATCGGCCGCGTCACGGGTCGTTTCGTGTGGATCGTCGCCTGCTCGCCATGATGGACGATCTGAAGCTTTGAGCCTCGCAGCAGTGAGTAGGTCGCCTGCTCGTGACCGACCTCGACCAGCAGACTGTGGCCGCGTACGCAGAGGCGGAACGCCAGCCGGGTCAGCGCCTGGGGTAGGCGCGGGGTGAAGCTCAGGATCCCGTCGTGATCGCGCATCCCGCCGAAGCCCGCGACGGCGCCGATCCACGTCCCGGCCAGCGATGCTATGTGCAGGCCGTCGCGCGCGTTGTGCTGGATGTCGTCGAGATCGATGAGCGCGGCCTCGCTGAAGTAGTCGTAGGCGAGCTCGAGATGGCCGATCTCGGCGGCGATGACTGCCTGGGTGCATGCCGACAGCGAGGAGTCGCGCACGGTCAGCTGCTCGTAGTAGGCGAAGTCGCGCGCCTTCTGCTCGTCGCTGAAGGCATCGCCGCGCAGGTGCAGCGCTAGCACGAGATCGGCCTGCTTGACGACCTGCTTGCGATAGAGGTCGAAGTACGGGAAGTGCAGGAACAGCGGATACTGCGCGGCGCTTGTCGCGGCGAAGTCCCAGACCTCGTGTTCTGTGTAGGACTGGGCCTGCGCGTGGACTCCCCGCTGCTCGTCGAATGCGATCAGCATCGCCTGGGCGGCGTCGCGCCAGCTTGCCGCCTCCTCCTCGTCGACGCCCAGCTCGGCGGCCCGTCGCGGGTGGCGTTGGGTCGCATCGAAGGCCGCACGCAGGTTCCGCTCGGCCATCAGGTTCGTGTACACATTGTTGTCGGCGATCGCGCTGTACTCATCGGGACCGGTCACCCCGTCGATCCGAAAGCGCCCGGCATCGTCGTGATGACCCAATGAGCGCCACAGCCGGGCCGTTTCGACGAGCAGCTCGATGCCCTCGGCGCCCGCGAACTCCTCATCGCCGCTGGCCGCCTGATAGCGCAGAACGGCATCGGCGATGTCCGCGTTGACGTGAAACGCTGCCGTGCCCGCAGGCCAGTAGCCCGAGCACTCCTGCCCACGGATCGTGCGCCACGCGAACGCGGCGCCCTTCAACCCGAGCGCGCCGGCGCGCTCTCGCGCGAGCTCGAGGGTGGACCGCCGCCAGCGCAAGGCATCGCGCGCGGCGGGCGGAACCGTATAGGTCAGCAGCGGTAGAACAAACGTCTCGGTATCCCAGAACGCGTGCCCGTCGTATCCCGGTCCGGTCAGGCCCTTGGCGGCGATCGCTCGCCGCTCGGCCCTCGCGCCCGCCTGGAGCGCGTGGAAGAGGCTGAAGCGAGCCGCCTGCTGCAGTTCGGCGTCGCCGTCGATTTCGACGTCCGCGCGCTCCCAGAAGTCATCCAGGTGTTCCCGTTGTTCGGTGAGCAGGCCGTCCCAGCCGCGGTGTCGCGCCTCGGCCAGAGCCCCCGCGACCTGGTCTAGGATCGCCGGCGGGGAGCGCTCGGCAGACCACCCGTATGCGAGGAACTTCACCAGGTGAAGCGGCTTGCCTGGCGCGAGGTCCGCGCTCACGAGCAGGCGGCCGATGTCCTCGAAGCTCTCCGCGCTGGCCTGGACGTGTGGCGGCCCGTCGATGATGTGATCCATGGCGGCGGCCATCGTCAGCCCGCTTGCATGGGTCGAGTGCTCCAGCAGCACGCGCGTATCTCGGTCGCCGAAGTACACCGAGTGCAGTGGCGAAGCGAGTGCGGTGGCGGCACGGGGATCGCTCTCGGTGACCGGCAGCTTCTCGTTGGCGACGAGCTCGGATTGGACGACGACCGGCGTGGCGCCGTCGAGTGTCTGCACCTCGTAGCGGATCGCCGCGACCGCCCGTTGCGCGAGTGAGACCAGACGCGTCGAGGAGATCCGGATCGCACGGCCCGTCGGCGACACCCACTCGAGCTCGCGTCGCAGCACGCCGGCGCGAAGATCGAGCACGCGTTCGTGGCTGCGCAGCTCGCCGTAGCGGATATCGAGCGGCTCGTCTTCCACAAGCAGGCGGATGAGCTTGCCGTTGGTCACGTTGATGACCGTCTCACCGGCCTCCGGGAAGCCGTAGCCCGCCTCTGCGTAGGGCAGCGGCCGCGCCTCGTAAAAGCCGGCCAGATAGGTGCCCGGCAAGCCGGCCGGCTCGCCCTCGTCGAGGTTCCCGCGCAGGCCGATGTGTCCGTTGCCCAATGCGAAGATCGACTCCGTCTGCGCGAGCCGGTCCAGTTGAAGCTCGGTTTCGTGCACAGACCACGGCTCGACCACGAACGCGGGGTGGTTGATCACGGCGTCTCCAGCAGCTCGGCCAGGTCGCCCACGACGACGTCGGCGCCGTGGGTCCGCAGCGCCTGCGCCTGCCCGACCCGGTCGACGCCCACCACGTAGCCGAAGTGGCCCGCGCGCCCGGCTTGGACACCCGCCAGCGCATCCTCGAAGACAGCCGCCTGAGCGGGCTGCACAGCCAATGCGCGCGCGCCCGCAAGATACGTGTCGGGAGCGGGCTTGCCGCTCAGATGCTCGCGCGCGGCGATTACCCCGTCGATGACCTCCTCAAACAGGTCCGTGATGCCGGCCGCGAGGAGAACGTCACGGCAGTTCTCGCTTGATGAGACGACCGCGCGGCGCAGCCCCGCCTCGCGGACAGCCTTCGCGTAGCGAACAGAGCCGTCGTAGGGCTGCACGCCCTGCTCGCGGATCAGTGCCAGCACGATCTCGTTCTTGCGATTGCCAAGGCCGTATATCGTCTCGGCGCCCGGCGGGTCATCGCGGTCACCCTCCGGCAGCCGTATTCCGCGCGAGGCCAGCAGCGAGCGCACGCCATCGTAGCGAGGCTCGCCGTCGACGTATTCGTCGTAGTCGCGGACCGCGTCGAACGGGACGAACTCATCGCCCGTCCGCTCGGCGTGGCCGCGCAGATACTCGTCAAACATCTGCTTCCACGCGGCCGCGTGCACCCTGGCAGTCTGCGTCAACACACCATCGAGATCGAACAGGCACGCGGTGATGCCAGGCGGCAGACCAAGCACAGGTCGCAGCTAATCAAGTTCGCGCAAGACGTGCACACCCGCGCTGTCTAGTCGCAAACGCAGTGTCAGGAATTGTAAGACGACGGCGCCGACTGAGGGGAGCGCTTGTTCCATCCGTGAAACGGCGAGTAGTCGCCCGCGTCCCACGCCTCGTGCAGCCCAGCCGTGCTCAGATCCCAGTCTGGGCGGATCTCGCGGGTCACGGCGCGGAGGTCGTGCCAGAGATCCACGAAGGAGGGACGTCCCCAGAACCAGTAGCCGTTGTAGACGCTGTGGATGATCAGCCCGGGCCCCAGGACGAGGGTGTGGGGGATCATCGGGTCATGCTCGGGGTCCGTGTACTCCTGGATTTCGAGGTCCTTCTGTACGATCCGTCCGGGGTCCGACAGGAACGTCCACTCAGCACCCAGAGACGCCCTGAACTCTTTGAGCTCGTGGTCGGCGTCGGTCGTAATGGTGGCCACGTGCGCGTAGGCGACTGCGATCTTGGGGTAGTTGGCGGCGAGCTCGAGGTGTTGTTGGTGCTCCTTTGGGCAGTAGTTCCCGCGCGCGAGCGTCAGGATCAGGGGATCGTCGCCTTGCAGCTCGCTGAGCCGGCTCGCGGTTTTGGTGTGATCGGGCAACTCGTAGTCGGGAAACTTGCCGCCTGGGACAATGTCGCTGCGCATGATCTGCTCCTGTCCATGGTCGAGGAATGGCGAGAACGATGGCTGCCGTTCCGCCCGCTCACGCCCGGTGGGCCGCAGGTCCAGACCACTGGTCCGCGGCACGGGCGTGTACCAGCGGTAACCTGGGCGCCAGCGGAACCTTTCGGGCGCATATTGAGCCTAGTCGACCGGCGCCGGGGCGCCAGAGAGGGGGCCATCCCAATGAGTACCCACACGCCGGTGTGCGAGTTGCTGGGGATCGACCACCCGATCGTCCAGGCGCCGATATCTGCGGATCCACGCCTGCCCGCCGCGGTTTCTAATGTCGGCGCTCTCGGCAGCGTGGCGCTGGCATGGGCCGATGACGCCGGAGACCTGGTTCGCGAAACGGCGGCGCTCACCGACCGGCCCTTTGCCGGCAATTTCGTTCTTAGCCGCCCCGATCAGCACCACCGACTCGATCAGGCACTTTCCGCTGGTCTGCGGATCGTGTTGCTCTTCGCGGGCGATCCCGAAGGTTATGTCGACCCAGTGCATGACATCGGCGGGCTTGTTATGCACACGGTCGGGAGCGCCGAGGAAGCGCGGCGCGCAGCCGGATGTGGAGTGGACGTCATCGTCGCGCAGGGCTGGGAGGCCGGCGGGCACGTCTGGGGTGGCGTGGCAACGCTGCCGCTGGTGCCGGCGGTGGTCGATGCGGTGGCGCCGGTACCGGTCATCGCGGCCGGTGGGATTGGCGACGCCCGCGGAGTCGCGGCCGTGCTTGCCCTCGGCGCGCAGGCCGCATTGCTGGGCACGCGGTTTCTGTTTGCCGACGAGATGCCGATCCACGAGGAGTATCGGCGTCGCCTGATCGCCGCGACCGAGACCGATGCAGAGTGGTATCCCGACCTGTATGACGTGGGATGGCCGGACTCCCCCCATCGCGCCATCCACAACTCAACCGCCGAGATGTGGGAGCAGGCGGGCCGCCCGGCGCTGGGTGGTCGACCGCGAGAAGGGGTGATAGCGCACTTCGCTTCGGGCGAAGCCATCCTTCGATATTCCCCCGCGCCCCCGCTCGTTGGGACAACCGGCGAGATCGAGGCACTGTCACTGTGGGCCGGACAGAGCGTCGCGCTCGCCAAGCAGACACAGCCCGCTGCTGAGATCGTGGCCGAGCTCGTCTCGCGCTTGTAGCCTCCACCCGGGTCAAGGCTTCGCCTCGTGCAGCGGCGCTCAGTCCAACGCGGCCGTGGATCAGCTCGCCGTCGTTGCTCCCGCGCCGGCCGCCTTGGGCGCTGCCGCGATCTCGTCGCGGAGCGTCTTCAGTGCGCCGACGTAGATCTCTGAGAACGTCGGAAACGGCTGGATCGTGTCGGTGAGGACGTCGAGTGGGATGTGGGCGCGGATCGCGAGCGTGGCCTGCTGCAGCCACTCGCCCGCCTCGGGGCCGAGCGCGTAGGCGCCGGTCAGGCGCTCGCCGTCGCTGAGCAGCGTCAGGAAGCCGTTGCCCTCGGCGTAGGCGCGCGTGTAGGTTGCGGTCTTCGCCACCTCCGATAGCGGGACCGTGGCGCTGAAGCGGCCGGTGGAGGCGCCCACAGCCGCGGCTTGCGGGTCGGTGTAGACGACCCGGGGAACGGCCTCGTAGTTGGCAGTGCGCGGCTCGCCGAGGATGTTCGCGGCGACCACCTCGCCCTCGTACTTGCCGACGTGGGTGAGCGGCCATTTCCCGTTTACGTCGCCGATCGCCCACAGATTCTTCGCCGCCCGCAGGTGCGCGTCGATTGGGACTCCGTGCGCGTCGGCCTCGACGCCGACGGTCTCGAGGCCCAGCCCGAGCACCCGCGGACGCCGGCCGGTGGCTACGAGCAGCTTCTCACCGCGCAGCTCGCTTCCGTCGTCGATCTCGATCACGTAGTCCTCGCCCTCGCGGCGTGCGGCGGTCACGTTCGCGGACAGGACGAGCTCGATGCCCTCGCTGCGCAGAACCTCGCCGAGCGCCTCACCCAGCGGCGCGGGCTCCCGCCCGAGCACGTGCTCGGCCATGTCGATCACCGCCACCTCGCCGCCGAGCCGCCGCACGGCCTGCGCCATCTCCACGCCGACCGGGCCGCCGCCGAGGATCAGCAGACGGCGCGGGACGGCCTTCATGGACGTCATCTCGCGGTTGCTCCAAACGCCGTCCAGCTCGCGCAAGCCAGGTACCGGAGGCACGACCGGATCCGCGCCGTTGGCGAGAACCACGTGGTCCGCGGTGTGGCGCACACCGTCGACCTCCACGACCCCGGGGCCCGCGAGCCGCCCGCTGCCGCGCAGCAGCTCGATACCCCGGTCGGCGAGGAAGCGCTCCTGGCCGGCGTCGGAGTAGTCGGAGACCATGAAGTCACGCCAGGCAAGCGCCGCCTGCACATCCACTGCCGCGGTCGCGGCGGCCTCGCGCGCACCATGGACCGCCTCGCCCGGGCGCAGTAGCGTCTTCGACGGGATGCAAGCCCAGTAGGAGCACTCGCCACCAACGAGCTCCCGCTCCACGACCGCCACCCGCAGACCGCCATCCGCCAGAGCGCTCGCGCAGTGCTCGCCAGGTGAGCCGCCGCCGAGCACGATCACGTCATAGTCGCTGCTCATGTGACCCCTCTCAGCGACCTGGCAGACGCGTCGTGATCTCCTGGAGCAGCCAGCCATTGCCGTCCGGATCGCTGAACGTCGCGAACGACCCGTAGGTGCTGTGGTCGGGCGCCGGCCCGGGCAAACGACCAGGATCGTGGAAGCGAGCGCCCAGCGCGCGCTCGTGGAACACCTCGCTCACCTCCACGCCGCGTGCCAGCAGATCCTCACGCGCCGCCTCGATATCTGAGACGCTCAGGTAGACGCTCTCGGCTGAACCGGGCTCGGCGGATGTGACGCTCGTGCCAAATTGAATGGAGCACCCGGAGCCCGGCGGCGTGAACTGGACCAGGTGCAAGTCCCCATCCGCAGTCACATCCGCGTCGAGTCTCCAACCCAGGCCTTCATAGAAAGCCTTTGCCAGATCGAGATCCGAGACCGGTATCACCACGACCTCGAGCTTGAACTCCCCGGCCTTCACCGGCGGGGCGCCCGCGCTTTGGCTGCTCACCTCGATATCGCTCATATCGCCTCCACGATCCTTCGGGTTGCGCATACTCTCCACCTCATCCCAGCAGATGTCAAGGCTCTCCCGGGCAGTGCGTGGCGAGTCCGGGGCGCTCGCTATCGAACCCGCTCGGCGGCCGCGTCGCCAGGCACATGCACGAACCTGGATCGACGCCAGAAACCGAAACCGACCTGCAGGTGCCAACATGAGAAGCATGACCATGAGCGGTCAGTGTCGGTGCTCGCCAGCCGCGGGCGTGATCTACGAGACCTGCATCGTCGAGTGATCCCGCCGCCTAAGCACGAGGAGAAGGTCGCGATCATCACTGGCGCCTCGCAGGGGATCGGCGCAGGTCTCGTGAGCGCATACCGCAAGCTCGGATATGCGGTGATCGCGAGCGCTCTATCGATCGGACCGTCCGATGACCCGAGCATCGTCACCATTGCAGGCGACATCGCCGAGCCCGACACGGCGCAGCGCATCGTGGAGGTGGCGGTCGAGCACTTCGGCCGCATAGACACCCTCATCAACAACGCCGGGATCTACATCGGCAAGCCTTTTACGGAGTACACCCTCGAGGACTTCAACGCCCTGATCGCCGTCAACCTCGCGGGCTTCTTCCACATCACGACGCGCGCGGTCAAACAGATGCTCGATCGTGGCGCCGGGCACATCGTCAATGTCTCGACGACGCTGGCCGAGTACGCGGAAAGCAAAACGCCGGCCGCACTGCAAAGCCTCACCAAGGGGGGGTTGGCTGCGGTCACCGGATCGCTCGCGATCGAGTACGCCTCACACGGCCTGCGGGTAAATGCCGTTTCTCTGGGTGTGATCAAAACGCACGACGACAGCTCCTATGCGGGGATGGGTGCACTGCACCCCATCGGCCGAGTCGGCGAGATCGAGGACGTGGTCGGTGGGATCCTGTATCTCGAGTCGGCGCCGTTCGTGACCGGCGAGATCCTGCACATCGACGGCGGCCAGAGTGCGGGACACTGACCGTATGAGGGCACTGACCGTATGGCGCGACTGTGGAGTCAATTCCTACAACGGAGGTCAGCATGAGCAACATCAATGAGGAGATCGTCTTGGCTCATTTCATCGTCTCCGATGATGTCGAGCGTTCTCGGCGCTTCTACACCGATGTGCTCGGCGGCAGGTTGGCCTACTCGGGCCCCGGAGGGCTGACCTATGTCGCGCTGGCCAACAGCTGGATCATCATCAATGTCGGCGGTGGCCCGACCGACGACAAGCCCGCGGTGACCCTCCAGACGCCGCGCGATCTCGACCGGGTCAGCAGCTTCCTCAATATTCGGGTCAAGGACATCGAGGCCGTGTACGCCGAATGGAGCGCCCGTGGCGCTCAATTCCTGACGCCGCCCAAGCAGCACCAGTACGAGATCCGCTGCTACATCCGCGATCCCGACGGTCATCTGATCGAGGTCGGGCAGACCACGGACCCCGCCGGGGACTGGACGCCCCCGCAGTGGTCGTCGAGTGCTGCCGGCGCCGAGGAGTCATGACGACCGCGGTCATCGGCACCGGGACACTTGGATCGGTCATCGCCCGTCTGTTGGCCTCGGGCGGCGAGACCCTGCGACTCTCGAGCGCCGACGATCGGTCGGCACGAACGCTGGCCGCAGAGATCGGTCCAGCCGCAGTCGTTGCCGACGAGAACCGCGACGCGTTGCAGGGCGCCGACGCCGTCGTCCTCGCGCTGCGGTTCACCGCGCTGAAAGGCGTCGTAGACGAGATCGCCGACCTGCTGACCGACAAGCTCGTGGTTGTTCCGAGCAACCCGCTCGGCATCGACGCACAGGGTAATGTCTCACGTCTGCTGCCGAAAGGGCAGGCCTCTGGCGAGGTTCTGGCCGGGTGGTTGCCGGCGGGGGCGCGCCTGGCGATGGCGTTCGGAACCCTGTCGGCCGACGTCCTTGAGTCCTCCAGCAAGGGATCACCGGAGCTGGCGGTCCTCTTCTACGTGACCGACGACGACCGTGCCGGCGAGGAAGTCGGGCGGTTGGTGCGAGCAGCCGGCTTCGAGCCGGTAAAGGCCGGCGGGATCGAACAGTCGGGTCGACTCGAGGTGGGCGGCGACCTTCACGACCTCGTGGTCAGCCCTGCAGAGGCCCGGTCATTGACCGCTGGGGCCTGATCGCTTCGAGGTCCTGGCCGGAGGCACTTCTTCGGACGGGCCCTTCGCCCGGATGGGCTTGACAACGCTGAGCATCGCTCATCGCTTCACTCCCACCTCAGTCCCCTCGGTGTAGCGAATCGCTTCTCCTTCGACTGGACTCACCAGGAACTGCTCGCGCTCGCCGCGATCCCAGGCCTCGCGCAGCCCCGGTGCGCCCAGATCGAAGTCGGGGCGCAGGTTGCGCATGACCTCGCGCAAGTCACGGTGCAGCTCTTGCACCGTCGGGCGCCCCCAGTACCAGTAGCCGTTGTAGAGCGCGGAGATCTCAAGCCCTGGGGCGAGCACGAACGTGTGCGGGACCATCGGGTCGTGGACGGGGTCCGTGTACTCGACGATGTCGAGATCCTTCTGCACCGTTCGCTGCGGGTCAGAGAGAAACGGGAACTGCGCACCGACGCTGTCGCGGAACTCATTGATCTCGAGCTGGTTGTCCGTCGAGATCAGCACCACGCGCGTGTAGCCGACGCGGAAGTCGAGCTCTGCGTCGACCAGATAGTGAAGGAAACGGTGCTCCTTCGGGTCAAACCCGCCGCGCGAGAGGTGAAGCACCATCGGGTTCGAGCCCTGCAGGTCCGACAGACGGCGCACTACGCCGTCCTGATCGGGCAGTTCATAGTCGGGAAAGCGTGCCCCGACCTCAATGTCGCCGCGCATAATGGGCCTCCAATCGAATTCGGCTGCACTTCGTCACAATATCGGCTGCAAACCCGCCCGTAAGGGGGTATGAGTGCCCGACAAGTGGAGGTGGCAGATGGCCGAAGCAGCACCGCCCACCAGGGAATTGTGGTGACCCGCTTCATCGTCTCGGACGACGTTGAGCGTTCTCGGCGCTTTTACACCGACGTGCTCGGCGGCACGTTGGAACGCTCCGGAGAACCGACCAACGTCGCGCTCGCCAACAGCTGGATCGTCATCAATCGGGGCGGAAGCCCGACCGACGACAAGCCCGCGGTCGCTCTGGAGACGCCGAGCGACTCCGACCGGGTCAGCAGCTTTCTCAATATCCGGGTCAAGGACATCGAGGCTGTGTATGCCGAATGGAGCGCTCGGGGTGCGCAATTCCTGACGCCGCCGAAGCAGCACCAGTACGAGATCCGTTGCTACATCCGCGATCCCGACGGTCATCTGATCGAGGTCGGGCAGACCACGGACCCCGCCGGGGACTGGACGCCCCCGCAGTGGTCGTCCAGTGCTGCCGGCGCCGGGGAGTCATGACGACCGCGGTCATCGGCACCGGGACACTCGGATCGGTCATCGCACGCCCGCTGGCTTCAGGCGGCAAGACCCTGCGGCTCTCGAGCGCCGACAATCGGTCGGCGCGAATGCTGGCTGCAAAGATCGGTCGAGTTGTAGCAAGGCCGAATCAGAGCGTCGGTACGCACGCCCATCACAACTAAGCAATTAGCACGCTTCCTCTCGCGGCAAAGCGGGCGTCGACTCCGATCAGCGGCTTACTCCCGCAAACGGAAAGGAGCACTCCGGGTTCGCGCCGGGCGGAACGTTGCTTCTCTGGCCCAAGCAGGAGCCTGCGCATGGGCGTTTCGTGAAACGAGGTGTTAGGACGCGGCGAGCCGGCCACGTCCTGAACCGCCGGAAACTACGGGTATCGAGCGACCGCAAACCGTGGTGCCGACGGCTCGAGTCCGCCTCTCACCATCCGCCCGTCGCGCCTCGTTTTCGTTTGGGCCGACGGACCCCGCTCGTCGGCCCAAACCCCCCGGCATCTTTGGGTATCCGCCGGTATCTCGACCCGCCGCGCAGCCCATCGCTATCACCGGGGACAGCGCGAAACGCCAGCAAACCCGGGCCTTTTTGCTAGCCTCCGCATGACGAGCCAGGCTGGTCGCCCCGCCACTGAAAATCGTGGTGTCCCCAGTTCGAATCTGGGTCTGGCCACTCAGCAGGCGCTGCAAATGGGCATGTTTTGAGATAGTGATCGCTATCTGGCTGGCCTCGGTATGGTCGTCGCGGCACAAACCGCGGCACAAACCCTTGACAATAGTGCCCTGTTTTGAGCCCGCTGGCGCGTCTCGAGAAGCCTTACGAGGAGCATATTCGGGCGACAAATGGCTTATCCATGCGGTATCAACATGGAGAACCGAACCTCATGGCGAGCCTCGAATCAAAGACAACATTAGTCGGAATCGTGATGCCCTGAGAACGAGTTTTGAGCTGTTCGAGTGCCCCGACATGAGCGCACAAGCTCTAAAGCGAAAGAGGACAGATGATCGTCTACTGCGGATGTCAAGCTCTGTGCGTGGCGGGGGGGCAACGAGAACCAGACTGCGATGCCCCGGCTCATATCGAGTTGTACGAAGTTTTACAGGGTTTACGCGATCTCGATAAACGCTTATGGCCGGTCGGACGGGGCTCATCGAGGGGTTGTGCAGTCGCAGGATTGAAAGCGTCAGCGGGCTGGGCGAGAAGCCTCACGGCGCCGATCAGGCGTCGATGGCTGAGTGCTGGCGGAGGTACTCGCGGAGGTAGGGCAGGGCGAAGTCGACGTACCCGTGGCGGGTGGGGTGGATCAGCTCGGCTGCGATCAGTCGTAGGCGGTACTGGCTGGCGTAGTTCACGTCGACAGCGAGGCGCTCCTGGATGTCAGCCATCCTGGACGGGCCTTCATCCTGGGCCATCGCGAGCAGGAATGACTTGTCGATGTCCGACGCCGCGCTCAGCGCCGGCTCGTGGATGAGCGCACCGAGCCTGCGCCGCGCTCGAGCGACCCCTTCGGTGGCGTCTTCGGCCGTGATCTCCGCTGCGCTCGGATTCACCCGCCACACCTGCGCGCCGACTAGCTGAAGCAGGAAGGGGTAGCCGCGGGCTCCGTCGACCATGATCTGCAGCGCCCGTTCGCCGACGTCGCGGCCGGCTGCTTGGATCGGTTCGCGCAGGGCGCGTTCAACGTCGGCGCGCGCCACCGAGCCCAGGGTGTGCCGTTCTGCGCGGCGCAGGAAGGTGAGAACGTCGTCGTTGACGACATCGCTGACACTGGCAGCTAGGCCAGCACCGGCGAATGCCAGCTCCCGATTCTCGCGGAAGGTGTGCTGCACGACGGTGGCAAGCTCGCGCAGCTCTTCGATTTGGTTGTGGTGGATCTCGTCAAGGGTGATCAGGACCCCGGTGCTCTGCTCGGCCAGCAGGTCGGTGAGCATCTCGAGTTGGTTACGCAGACCTGCTTGGACGACGTGCGCCTCGATCGTGCTCCAGGCGAGAGAGCCGAGATTAAGTGGAGCGCTCACGCCGCTCATGCGGCGCTGCACCGCCTTGGGGTCGAAGTCGCGCAGCAGCCGCGGGAGGTGCTGTTGGGTCATCCTGGAGACGAAGCCGGGGGTGGCGGTCTCGCTGACGATGAGCCAGCCGCGCTGGCGTGCGCGGTCCTCGACGGCGTTGAGCATGACCGTCTTGCCAGCGCCACGAGCGCCGGTGTAGAGCGTCGCGCGGCCCGCCGCTCCGGGGCCATCTTCAAGTGCCTCGGCGAAGTCATCTAGCAGGTCGTCGCGGCCGACCAGAAGCGGCGGGCTGACCCCGAAGCTCGCGTGGAATGGGTTGCTCATCCGACCACCATACCTAATTCCTTTAGAGGTTTTTAGAGTTTTTAGATTCGGTTAGAGGTGGCTCAACGGCCCGTGAGCGTGGCAATCCGCTGTTCTAGCGAGCTGCGGACGAACTTTTGGCTTCAGCCCGTAGCAAGCGTGCTGACGCTCTGGCCCGGGCTATCCCGCTCTGGACGACCCCGGGCGTCACCCAGCCATCGGGATTTCTCCAGGTCAGGTTCGTGGACCGTCCTGTGTTCGGCGACCTGTCTCCAGCGCAATGCCGCTCAGTGCGGCAGATAGACAACATCTCGGGGACCGCAGGTGCCCCCGGCCGAGCACGCGTTGTAGTCGGACTCTTCTGTGAAGGGACCCTTCCAAGTGGTTCCGCCGCCGGTCCCTGAGACGTAGGCCGGGCGGTAGGGATAGCCGCAGAAGTAGAACCCCATACGACCGCCGCACACCCACCAGCGGCCGTCAATGAGTACCGGCCCGGCGTCGCCGGTGGCGGCCCCGTCCGCGGTCAGGGTGATGTGCTTGGCGTGTGGGTTGATGGCGCCGGCAAGAATTGTCCGGGCCCGCGCGCATGACATGTGCCACGGATAGATCGCGTCTTTGCCGTAGAAGCCTTTGGCCGCGTAGCCGCAGCGCTTGACCGTGACCGTCGTCAGTGCGGACGCTGTGCCGACGACGATCATCAGTGACGCGAAAGCGATCAAGATGCACCGCCATCTCCTGAACATGCGCGCGAGCCTAACACGAAATCGCTGTCGCTCGATACGATTTCGGGCCCCTGCGCACGCACAGCACGACGCCCGAAAACTGGGATCGAGCCAGGACGCCGTCGCGTCCTGTCAGGCGTCGTCCTCGGCGAGCGCAGCGGCGGCGGCGGCGACCTTGGCGGCGACCGCCTCCAACGACGACTCCGCGGTGTCCAATCCGGAACGCGAGGCGAGCAGGGGGCTGACGTCCCGTAGGGCATCAAAGGTCGTGCCATGGGCGACGGGGATCACTCGGTCGGTCGCAAGCAGCGCAGAGAGCTCCTTATCGGCGATTCCTTCGGCTGCCAGGCTCATCAGCAGCGCCGGGGTCACCAACACGATGCCGATCCGGGAACTCACCAGCCCCTTGTCGAGAGTAGGAGGGACGGTACGACGATCGGCGGCCGCACACCGGGCAGTTCGCGGCACCGCTCGCCGTGCGGTGGCCATAGACAGGCGCTGTGCACCCAGACATAAGACCATGCTACATGTGACCTCCGACCTCAGGTCATCGCCGGCGCGCAGCTGCGCGAGGCGGCGACGGTAGGCGCGCTCCGGGGTCCTGCCCATGCTGACCGCTTGTGCTCCGAGCTCAGCGAGCGTGACGCCAGGGGGTCGCTAGACGATCGAGCCCGATCGTCTGGCGTTCTTCATCGATCCCGACCGGAGAGGCGGTCGCCCGCGTCTCCTGTTGCTTGGCCGGGATGGCTACGGCGGGCGCGTGCTGTTCGCCGATGGGTGAGGTCAGGGAGGTGGGGGCAGTCCGCAGGCCTTGGCGGCCTGCGTGAACGCCGGCGACTGCATCTCGGTCGTGCTGATTTCGTGAAAGTACTCGCCCTGGGCCAGCGTGAAGCCCGGCCCATAGGTCGTTAGCGGATCCGGGAACCGCGAGACCCCGTGTGCGCGCATGCATTGGGCGAACGTGAGCGCCGCCCGTCTGCAGCTTCGCACAGGCTTTCGCGGCCGCTCGGAAAACGGCGGGGCCGGGTTGATCCCCGACAAGTGCCCGCTTGCGCCGTTCGAGCTCGGGTCCGGGAAGTTCGGCGCACCGTTCGCCAGCATGCAGTTGGCGTACTTCAGCGCTTGCGTGACGGTAGATCCAGAGCCGCTTGGTTTGGAAGATGAGCCACACGCAGCGAGTGCGATGGCACAGACGGTGAGCGCTGCGAGGAGCCCGGTGGCTAGCACCGTCGTTTCCTGGCGCTCGACATGTTCACACAGTCCGTAGTGCTTCGGTGGGTGAGAGGCGGGCGGCACGTAGCGCTGGGACGAGGCCGGCGACGGCGCCGATCAGCATGGCGGCACCGAACCCGCCTGCCCAGGCGAGGGTGGGGATGACTATCGTCCAGCCCTTGGTGGAGGCGTAGATCGCGGTCGCGACTATGCCGGTGGCGACACCGACCGCACCGCCACCGAGCCCGAGCAGGATCGCCTCGGACAGGAACTGCGTGCGGATCTGCCCGCGGGTCGCGCCAAGCGCCCGCCTGAGCCCGATCTCCGAGCGGCGTTCGAGCACGCTGATGACCATGATGTTCGCCACACCAACCGCGCCCACGAGCAACGCGACGGCGCCGAGCCCGAGAAAGAGACCGTTGAAGGCTCCTTGCGCGTCGGCGCGGGCTGTGAGCGTCGCTGAGGGCTGGGAGACGTTGACTTCGTTGGGCGCTTCGGGGTCCGCGGTCGCGGCGAGCACCGACTGCACGGCCGGGACCTGGCTGTTCTGGGCGCGCAGGTACACGGTGTTGGGGTGCCCGTTGAAGTGCAGGTAGCGTTCGGCGGCCTTGAAGCCGACGAGCACCGAGCTTTCGATTTCGGGCGCGAGCACCGAGGAGCCGAGGATCCCGACGATGTACACCCACTGGTTCGCGGCCCAGATCCGCTCACCGGGGTAGATGTGATCGATCCCGAGTCGTTGCGCGGCCGCGGAGCCGAGCACCCCCACCGGCTCGGTGGCGGTGGCGGCGTTCAGGTAGCGGCCCTGTACGACCGGGACGCCGAGTGTGTGTAGCAGGCTGAGGCTCGCCGCCTGGATTTCCAGCGCGTTGGTTTCGACGGTGGGGATCAGCGGCGTGCGGTACACCTTCCCTTCGACCTTCCCCGTCTCAGCGACGGTTTCGACCGGGTCGATACGCGCGATCATCGCGGGCGCCACCAATGGCAGCTCTGCGGTCTTGCCCGCGAAGCTCTGACCGTTGGTGACGGTCAGGAGGTTCGTCCCGAGGCGTTCGATCTCTTCCAGCAGCCCTGCCTGGCTGGAGGAGGACAGGCCGAGCACAGCTACGATCGCCGCGACGCCGATCGCTATCCCCAACGCCGACAGCGCCGCCCGCATCCGTCTGGTACGCAACCCCACACTCGCAACGCGTGCGAGATCGGAGGACCGTAGTCTGCGCGGGGCGAGGTCCGCGCGGCCGGCATGCTCTCGGGTCCGATCTGCGACGACGCTCAACGTGTCCTCACTGAGACTCGCCGGGTGCTTCGTTTACGAGCGCGAACGCAGCCGATCTTGCCGGCTTGGCGCTGGCCTTTACGATGTAGCCGCCCTGCGTGTCGTCGGCGGTGAAGGGAGGTGCGACGGCGATCCCACAGGCGTTCGCCTTCACCTGCACTGTACGGGTGTGGGAGACACGGGCATGGTGGCGGGAGCCTCGGGAGCGGACCGTGAAGCGCCCACTCGCGCCGCGCGTGGGCGCTGAGAACGTGATCAGCGCGCCCGGGACGGGGTTCTTCTGCGCGTCGGTGACGGTGACGGCGAGCCGGATCGGGAACGGAGATCCCGCGATGGTGGACTGGGTGGAGCCGACGCCGGGGGCGAGCCTGGCGGGTTTGCCAGCGAGGTTGGTGAGGGTGAATAGGGCCGGTGCGATGCTGCTGGTGGATGTGCCGCCGTGCGGTTCGCTGCCGCCGGAGCTCCCCTGTGCGGCGCTCGCGGTGAACGTCCCCGTCTCGCCGTTGGCGGTGAGGGCGGGCGAGGTCGCGATGCCGGAGGCGTTGCTCGTCGCGCTCGCCTGGGTGGCGCCGTCGGCGAAGCTCGCGTCGGCGGCGGCGCCGGCGCTCGAGCTGGAGCTCGTGCCGCACGCGGATGAGCTGGTGGAGGCGGTGAGCGTGAACGTGACGCTGGCACCCGCTACAGGGTTGCCGTCACCGTCCAGCACCTTCACCGCGAGCGCCTGCCTGTAGCGGCCCGCGACGGTGGCGGTCTGCTTCACGGGCGAGACCGCCACCAGCCGCGCTGGTGTTCCTGCCGCGGTGTTCGTCAGCGCGAACGACACCGACCCGTACTGCGAGGTGGCGGTGACGGTGTAGCTGCCGGCGATCCCGTTGGCCGTGAACGTGGGGGCCATGATGGCGCCGCTGCTGTCGGCGCCGACGGTGACCGTGTTCGTGCCGCTGGCCGAGAACACGCCGCTCGCGCCGCTGGAGGGCGCCGTGAACGTCACTGCCACGCCCGCGGCGCCGCTCGTCACCGCACACCCGTCGGTGTTCGTCAGCGCCACCTGCAATCCGGTCGCATAGGCGCTGTTCAGCGTCGCGGTCTGGGGTGTGCCGCCCACGAGCGCGATCGCGTTCGGGGAGGTGGTGGTAGGGCAGTTCGAGCTAGAGCCGCCGCTGGGTTCTCCGGTGGCCGCGGCCGCCCCTCCGGCCAGCATGCTCGTGCCGGCGCCCAGCACGCCGGCGGCCAGGATCGCCAGCGCTCGCGGTCGCCTCCTCACCCAGCTCATCGCCCCGCTCCCTTGGGGGTTGGTGCCAGGGCCGTGTCCGCCACGATCTGTCCGTCGAGCATCTGCACCTGTCGTGGTAGGCGGGCGGCGAGGTCGTGGTCGTGGGTGATCACGAGGATCGTGGCGCCTTGCGCGTTGAGCTCTTCCAGTAGCTCGAGCACGCCCGTGCCGGAGGCGCTGTCGAGGTTGCCCGTGGGCTCATCGGCGAGCACGATCGCTGGAGCACCCACGAGGGCCCTGGCGATAGCGACCCTTTGGCGCTCGCCGCCGGAGAGCTTGCTCGGACGGAAGCTCACGCGCTCAGCGAGCCCCACCCGCGCGAGTGTCTGCGCTGCCCGCTCACGACGGTCCGCCACAGCAACGCCGGCGTAGAGCAGTCCTTCGGCGACATTCTCGAGGGCCGTGGAGTGCTCCGCGAGGAAGAACTGCTGAAAGACGAAGCCGATACGTGTTGCACGCAACGTGGCGAGCTCGCGGTCGGATAGCTGTGCGGCGTCGAGGCCCGTGATCGACACGATGCCCGCGCTGGGGCGCTCAAGCGTGCCCATGACGTGCAGCAGTGTCGTCTTGCCCGAACCCGAGGGGCCGACGATCGCTACGAGCTCGCCCTCTGCCACCGCGAAGCTCACTTCCCGCAGCGCGTACACCGGCGGCTCGGCGCCGTAGATCTTGCTGACTCCGCGCAACTCCAATACCGGCTGCTCGCCGTCGTCCGCGTTCCAGACGCTTGTTGGCTGCTCGCTCATGATGTCTGCGGCACCACCACGCGCTGGCCGGCGGACAGGCCTTGGCCGCTCACCTGCACGACACCTTCGGCGTCGTCGAACAGGCCGACGGTGACGGCCACGAGACGGTGCACGCCGCCTTCGGCGACCTCCACCGCGTAGCCACCGCCCGCTAGCGCGAGCAGCGCATCAACAGGCACCGCCAGCACGTTGGCGACGCTTTCGGTGGTGATCTCGACGTTCACGGGCGCCTGGTCGAGGTGGCCCGTCGCCGCAGGGTCGGTCGGTGTGGCATCGACTTCGATCGTGGGCGCGCTTTCTTCTTCGCCGCCGTGGCCAGAGCCAGAGCTGGACGGAGTGGTGGCGACGCTGGAGACGTAGGTGATCCGCCCAGGCGTCGTCTGGTTGTCCGGCAGGGTGATCGTGACCTGATCGCCGACCTTGACACTGGCCTGCTGGGAGGCATCGAGCGCGAGCTTGACCTGCCGGGCGGTCGAGGTGATGGCGAGCACCGGCCCGGGCATGACCGTCTGGCCGACCGTGGGGGTGACGCTCGTGACGCGCACCGGCCCGGGGTGGAACACGACCGACCCGAGCAGCAGTTCGCCGGTGACCGAGGCGCCGTGTGCGGACTGCAGCGCGCGAATGGCGGCGGCGGTGGCGGCGGTGAATTCGTCGCCGGCGAGCCCCTGCCCGTAGCCGAGCGCGTCGAGGTTCGCGTTCAGCTCGGCGACATCGTGCCCCGAGGACATCCCAGCGGTGAACGCCTGCGTTGGCGCCACCGAGCCGTACAGCAGCAGCACCGGCTGGCCTGAGATCTCGTACAGGCTCTGCCCGCGCCTGATGATCTCGCCAACTGAGGGCAGCGCCGTGAATGTCGAGCTCTGACCGTAGAGCGCGGCGGAGGAGCGCGCCGTGGACAAGTTGGACTGCGCGCTCGCGAGCTGTTTTTCGGCCGAGGAGACCTGCGAGCGGTCGGCGCTGACCTTGGCGGCGGTGCCGGTCGCGTTCTGCTGGGCGGCAGAAACGGCCTGCACGTCGCTCGAGCACGAGCTCCCCCCGCTCGGCGAGTTGTTTTCGTTCGAGGGCGAGGAGCCCGCGGAGGCGGCTTCCGCGGCGCCCCCGCCCCCGCAGTCGACCTGCTCCTTGGCGCGCGCCGCCTCAAGCGTCGCCTGATGACCCGCGAGCGCCTGCGTGTCGGAGGCCAGCGTCGCCCTGGCGCTCGCCAGCATCGCTTCGGCGCTCGTGAGGAGCTGGCTTGACTGCTGGACCGCGGTGGGCGCGGTCCCGGACGCCACGCGGATGCTCGAGGAGCCCGCGTATCCGAGCGTGCCGCTCACCTGCGTCTGCTGCGAGAGCGACCGGCTCCTCACCGTCGTAAGCGAGGTCGCAGTCGCGTTATCAACGACACCACCAGTGGATTTCCCCGAGCCGCCAAACGGGTCCGTGGCGATCACCACCACAACAGCCACGACCAACACCAACCCCACGATCGCGAGCAGCCGCCGGCGAGCGCGACCCTGCGGCGGGTCGATCCCTGAACGTTCGTCAGAAGACCCCACCGCACCGCCGTTCGCGCTGCCCACCTGCGGCGCAGACGCCGCCTCACCAGACACAGGATCGCTCATCGACGCTGTTTGTACGACATCAACGGTTTCGGGAATGTTTCGTCGACCTCGCGAACGACCGCGCGCTCACGGGGCCAACACTGCCTGACCCCCGGATCCCCCACCGGAGCTGGTGGAGGGCCCGCCCCCCGGCCCGGCGCCCTTCGGCCCGGGCAGGTCGGACTGGCACGTTTTCTGCGCGGCTTTGAACTGCGGCGAGTTGGGATCTATACCGGAGCCCTTGCGCCCGATTCGTACCCGGACACCGCCGCCACCACTGTGGAATTCGGGATCGGGGAAGTTGGGGACCCCGTGGCTGCGCATGCAAGCGGAGAACTTCAAGGCGCCTTCCTGCATCTTGGCTTGTTCCGCCGGACTCGGGGCCACCTTCGAGGGCGCGTACTTGCTGCACGCCTTTTCGGCCGCCTGGAACCGGGAGGATTCTGGATTCGGGCCGTGGCCGTTGTGGTTCTGGATGCGTATGCCGCCTTCGGTCGGTTCGGGGAATTCGGGTTCCCCGTGGGTGCGCATGCACTGCGAGAACTTGACCATCTCCTCCTGCGCGGCGGCGCTGCTTTCCGGAGAGGACGAGCCGCCGCCGCTCGCGGGCGAGGAGCTGGACGTGCTGGAGGAGAGGTGTGCGACACCCGGGCTCGAGGAGGCGCCACCGCAGCCGGCAAGCAGTGCGACGCTCGCAAGCACGACCACGCCGAGGTTCATTCTCATCATGTCTTGGTCTCCTTCGCCTTCGGGTGGTGGGTGTTGGCCGTCCCGGGAGGTGGCAGTCCTACGGCCGTGCGCTCGACGCGTCGGCGACATACGACATCATGTTGGACTCAACCTGAGAATTGGCTGAGAGCAGACGAGGAACTTCCTAAACGACGCCGGACGCCGTTGGAGCATCCCGCTGGGACGAGGCGAGCTCGGCGTCGGTCATCTGAAGCGGGGGAAGCTCGAGCGTCAGGCGGGCGCCACCACCGGGATCGTTGGCGGCGTGCACGGCTCCACCGTGAGTCTCGGCCATCTGCCTGACGATCGCCAGCCCGAGTCCCGACCCGGGTCGCGCGCGGGCGCCGGGCGCGCGGTAGAAGCGGTCGAACACGCGGGGAAGGTCCTCCGCGGCGATCCCCGGGCCGTGGTCGCGGACCTCCAGCACACCGCCGCGGACACGCACCTCGATTGGGTCATTGCCCGGCCGCCCGGCGGGCGGCGTGGGCTGGTTCCATTTGCAGGCGTTGTCGAGCAGGTTGGCGATAGCCCGCTCCAGGCGCGCGGGCGCGGCGCGCACCAGACAGGGCTCAGCGTCGAGGAGGAAGCGGCACTGCGGCGCGTGCAGGCGGGCGCGGTCGATCGCCCCGGCAGCTGCCAGATCCAGGCGCACGTCCTCGACCTCGATCTCGTCGATCTCGGTCTTGGACAGGTCAACCAGATCGCCTACCAGCACGGTCAGCTCCCGCAGCTGTGCCTGCGCGACGGCAAGGATGCGAGCGCGTTCGCGTGCGGGCAGCTCTTCCCCTATCGCGAGCGCGTCGAGGTTGGCCTGCGCGCTCGTCAGCGGCGTGCGCAGCTCGTGCGAGGCGTCGGAGACGAGCTGGCGCTGCGCGAGGCGAGCGCGCTCAAGTGCGGCGAGCATCGTGTTGAAGCTCTGCGCCAGGCGCCCGAGCTCGTCCTCCTCGCCGGCCTGGATGCGATGAGTGAGATCCTGGGTGCGCGCTACGCGCTCGGCGGCGCCCGTCAGACGCCGTACGGGCACGAGCGCCGCGCGTGAGACGAGCAGCCCGAGCGCGGCCGCAAGCGCGATCCCGCCCAGGCACACGAGCGCAAGCACCAGCTTCAGGTGCGTGAGCGTGCTGTCCACGTCGGTCAGCGGCAGCGCCACCTGCCACACCCCTCCTTCGGGCGCGCGCTCGGTCAGGATCCGTACATGCGTGCCGCCGACGGTCGCTTCGCTGAAGAACGCACCACGCCGGCCAGCGGCCACGGCGCGAGTCGCGGCGGTGACCGGGAGCAGCGACCCCTGGGTTTCGGAGCGCAGGACCTGCCCGTTGGACTGGAACAGCTGCACGTAGCCCGTGGCGCCGCCGAGCGTGGGAGTGGGCAGCACGAGCTTGTTGAAAGGGCTCACCCGCACCTGCCCGCCCGGTTGTGGCGCTTCCCCCGAGGGGCGGCTCTGCGCGAACGCGGCGCGGCCTTCGACCGAGACCGTTTCCCCGGCAGGACTCTTCCCACCGCTTTCCTGGGTCTTCCCACCACCTTCCGTGGTCTTCCTGGTCTTACCACCGCTTTCCGGCGCGAGACCTTCCCCGCCGTGTGCCGAGCTCTGCTCGCCGGCTTGGATGTTTCCGGCCGCCCCGCCGAAGCCGATCCGTGGCAAACCCGCGGGCGGCAGCTTGCCTTCTCGCTTCAGCTTGGCGAGCTCCGCCGCGCTGAGATTCACGGTCCGGATCTGGACGGCCTGTGGCAGGCCGGGAGTCAACTTCTGGCGCAGGCTCGCATCGATCTGCCCGCGCAGCTCGTTGCGCGTCACGACATAGACAACGACCGACGCGATCACCACGGCGGCCGCCACTGCCCCGGCGGCGAGCAGGATCATGCGCCGACGGAAGCTCATCGCGAGGATGACCTCATCACGTAGCCGACTCCGCGGACGGTGTGCACTAGGCGCGGCTCGCCGGCGGCCTCGGTCTTGCGCCGCAGATAGCCGACGTAAACCTCCAGCGAGTTCGACGCCGGACCGAAGTCATAGCCCCACACGCATTCGAAGATCTTCGTGCGTGAGAGTACCTGACTGGGATGGCGCATCAGCAGCTCCAGCAGCAAGAACTCGGTGCGCGTGAGCTCGAGCGCACGCCCGTTGCGGCGCGCCTCGTGCGCGAGCGGATCGAGCTCCAGGTCCTCGAAGCGCATCGTCTCCTCGTTGCCCTCCCACCCGGTGCGTCGCAGCAGTGCGCGAAGTCTGGCGACCAGCTCCTCGCTCGCGAACGGCTTCACCAGATAGTCGTCGGCGCCGGCCTCGAGCCCCGCCACCCGCTCTGAGATCTCCGAGCGGGCGGTCAGCATCAGCACCGGAGTGCGATCGCCGGTCGCGCGCATCCGCCGGCAGACCTCCAGGCCGTCCACGCCGGGCATCAGCACGTCGAGGATCACCGCATCGGGACGGTCCACCGCGAGCGTGCGGATCGCCTCGCCGCCGTCCTTCGCCGTGGCGACCGCGAAGCCGTTGAGGTCGAGCACCAGCTCGAGCGCCTCACGAACGGAGGGGTCGTCGTCAACCACCAGCAGGCGCACGAGCTGATGCTGACAGGCGAACCTGAAGAAAAGCTGAGGAGCGGCGCGTCACGGCGCTGGTCCGGGCGCCGCCTCCCGCGTCGAGCCGGAGCCGCCGTGCACACCCCCCGGGATCAGCGATTCGCAGGCCTGCACCGCCGCCTTGAACGCCGGGGAGCTCTCGTTCAGTCCCTGGTGTTCGATGTGCACGCCGCCTCCGGAGAACGTCGGGTCCGGGAAGTTCGGGATTCCGTGTGTGCGGATGCACGCCGCTGCCTTCAGGTATTGCGCCTGTTCGGAGGGGGTGATCTGGTGATTCGAGCCTTCTCCTGGACCGCCGCCCGGCAGCAGCTTGTTGCAGGCTTGCTGTGCCGACTTGAAATGGGGATTGCCCGTGATCGCCGGCGTGACCCTCATCGCGATCTTGTGTTCGTTCGCGTTGTTGGAGATCTGCGGGTCGGGGAAGTTGGCCACGCCGTGCGAGCGCATGCACGCCGAGTACGCCACAGCCTGGCTTTCGGGTGACGCCGAGCCCGTCGAGCCGGCAGCCGTCGAGCTCGTCGTGGACGTTTTGGAAGTGTGCGAGCCGAGGCTCGCCACGCCCCCGCTCGGCGAGTTGCCACCGCAGCCCGCCACGAGCGCGCTGAGGGCGACGAGGGCCACGGCCAAGCAAGCCGCCCCCGATCGTTGGACGGTCGCCGTGCTCCGCTCACCACTGTGTTTGGCGTGGCCTTGCATGTCGTCTCCTTTGCAGCTCAAGAGATCCTGCTCTGGGCTGCTTATACGACACCGACAGTTTCGGGAACGTATCACCGCCCAGGCGGCTGACCTCGCCGCCGGCGAAACCGTGCTGAAACCACGGGGATGTAGCCTGGACCACACGCCGGATCAGTAGCGAAACCGGCCGTGAAAGAGGAGTGACCGTGCGAGTGCTTGTGATCGAGGACGACGAGGAGATGGCCGAGGCGATCGCGTTCGGCCTGCGCCAGACGGGCATGGCCGTTGACGTCGCGCTCGACGGTCTGGCCGGTTTCGCGCGCGCCACGGTCAACGACTACGACGTGATCGTGCTCGATCGCGACCTGCCGGGGATGCACGGCGATGAGGTCTGCATCAGGCTCGTGGACGGCGAATGTCGCAGTCGCGTGCTGATGCTCACCGCGGCGGCGATGGTCGATGACCTGGTGGATGGGCTTGGGCTGGGCGCGGACGACTATCTGGCAAAGCCGTTCGACTTCCCCGTACTGGTCGCGCGGATCGGGGCGTTGGCGCGCCGTGCTCAGCCCGCGACCCCACCGGTTCTCCGCCACACCGACATCGTTCTCGACACCGCGCAGCACCGTGTGGCTCGAGCCGGCAGGGAGATCGAGCTCGCGCCGAAGGAGTTCGGTGTGCTCGAGCTGCTGCTCGCCTCGCAGGGTCGCAGCGTCTCGGCGGAGGAGCTCC
The DNA here is from genome assembly GCA_963833205.1 of uncultured Solirubrobacterales bacterium. Classification (GTDB taxonomy): domain Bacteria; phylum Actinomycetota; class Thermoleophilia; order Solirubrobacterales; family Solirubrobacteraceae; genus Palsa-744. The sequence goes on from CAWHWZ010000006.1 coordinate 719,467, forward strand.
TCGCGCGTGTGTGGGACGAGGCCGCGGACCCGTTCACAAACGCGGTCAAGATCACTATCAGCCGGTTGCGCTCGAAGCTCGGTGACCCCCCGGTCATCGAGACCGTCGCCAAGTCCGGCTACCGGATCTGAGTGCACGCCGTGGGCCTCGGCCGCCGACTGACCAGTCTGGCGCGGCGTCTGCCCCTGCCGCGGCGCACGATCCGCCTGCGTCTGGCGCTGCTCTACGGCGGCCTGTTCTTCATCTCCGGCGCAGCGCTGCTGACGATCACCTACACCATCGTCTCGCGCACCCATGGCGCGTATTCGCAGTCCGTCGCGGTCCCGTTCGAACAGTCCCAGTCGCACGCCGCGCCCTATGGCACCCCTGCCCAAGGGCTCGCCGGGCCCGGCGAAGAAGGTGTGCAGCAAACGCTGCACGCACGCCCTGGCGGAGCCTCGGTGCAGGTGTTCAATCCCGGCCAGCACGGCGCCGACCTGCGCGTGCTCGCATTCGTGTCGGTGATCGCACTGGTGGTGATGGCAGTCGTGTCGATGGGGCTCGGGTGGCTTATGGCAGGACGGGTGTTGCGCCCGCTGAGCACGATCACGAGCGCAGCCCGCGACATATCCGCCACAGACCTCCACCGGCGGCTCGCGCTCGACGGTCCCAACGACGAGTTCAAGGAGCTCGGGGACACCTTCGACGGGCTGCTCGCGCGGCTCGACGCGTCCTTTCACTCCCAGCGCCAGTTCGTCGCCAACGCCTCCCACGAGCTGCGCACCCCGCTCGCCCGGCTGAAGACCCTGGTGCAGGTCACGCTGGCGGACCCCAACGCCACGCCCGAGGCGCTGCGCGCCGCCCACGAACGGGTGCTTGCCTCCGAGGAGCAGCTCGAGCGGCTCATCGGGGCGCTGCTCAACCTGGCCAGTGGCGAGCGAGAACTCGGCGACCGCGAACCCGTTGACCTGACGGCGGTGACCGAAGAGATGATCGCCGCTCGCCGTCCCGAGATCGAGCGCCAGGGTCTGCGTCTGAACGCCACGCTCGACCCCGCCGGGGTGGAGGGCAACCCGCAGCTCGTCGAGCGTCTCGTGGCAAACCTCATCGACAACGCGATCGCGCACAACCTGACCGGCGGTCGCGTCGACGTCACGACCACAACTAGCGAAGGGCAGGCGATCCTTTCGGTAGCCAACGACGGCCCCGTAATCGGACCCGAGGAGCTGGACCGCCTCCGGCAACCCTTCCAGCGACGCGCGGCCGCGCGCACCAGCCACGGCGACGGACACGGCCTCGGGCTCTCGATCGTCCACGCGATCGCCACCGCCCACGGCGCTACCCTCGCCCTCCGGGCTCGAGCTTGCGGAGGTCTAAACGTCGAGGTGAGCTTCCCGGTCCCTGCTTGACCTTTCCATCAGTGGTTGGTGAGAGCGAACCCGCACGCGGCCGCCGCCCGCGTGAGCACCGGCAACTGCTGGACCGTCCACGGGATCAGGAGGATCGCTCCTTCGCGATCGGCTATCTCGCCTACACCGGCGGGGGGGTTTGGACGGCATCGAGGTCGTTGGGTCACGGAACCCTGAGACGCCGTGCTTGCGCATGCGGAGGAGAGGTGGGAAGCCACGCCTTTTCCGAGGCCGGCTTGTGCGGTGACGGTAGCGTCGTGTCCTCTTCTCGTCAGTGGTTGTGCAGCGGGAACGCACACGTAGCCGCCGCCCGCGTGAACGCCGGCGACTGCTCGTTAATTGTGCCGGGGAACACGAGGATCACTTCTTCGATGTCGCTGATCACGCCGCCGCCGCTGGAGCCGAACGGGTTGGACGGGACCGAGGTCCGAGGGTCGGGGAACTGGGGAACGCCGTGCTGGCGCATGCACCGCGAGATCCTCAGAAACCTCGCCAGCGTCTGCGGGGAGGGGTTCGTCCTCGAAGGGGGGCCGCCGCCCGGGATGAGCTTGTGACATTTCGCCTGCGCCGCCTCGAACGCGGGCGATGAGGGATTCATCCCAGCGCCCGCGTGGAAGAGCAAGCCCCCGCCGGGCTTCGGGTCTGGGAAGTTGGGCACGCCACTTGCGCGCATGCACTTGGCGAACGCGATCCCCGCCCGTTCGGGGCTCGCCGTGCTTTCAGGCGAGGCGCCGCCGCCCTCTGAGCCCGCCGACGAGACGGCCTTCCCGGAGGAGAGGTGCGCGACGCTGGGGCTGGATGAGCCCCCGCACCCGGCGAGCGCCAGCGCGACGCTCAGGAGAGCCGCGACGATCAGCGATCGCGCCCGCCGCGGGGTCAGCCGCTCGGTAGGGATGGTGCGCGCGTGACCGCGACAAGCGGGACGCCCATCACTTCGGTTTCGGCGGCTCACCGGAAGTTGCATGTGGCCGCCGCCCGCTTGAACGCTGGTGATTGCATGATCGTGGGGGAGAGCGCAAACATCGCTCCTTCGTGACCGATCTCCACGCCGTTGGCGCCGCCGCCGCCGGACTTGTCTGGGCCCGAGGTCGCAGGGTCGGGGAAGGCGGAGACGCCGTGCTTGCGCATGCACTGCGAGACCTTCAGCCAGTGCGCCATCGTCTGTGCGGAGGGCGGAGACCCCGAGCCGGGGAGGCCGCCGCCCGGCATGAGCTTCTGGCATTTCGCCTGCGCCGCCTTGAAGGCGGGCGATGATTCCGTTCCAGCACTTACGTGCATCCCGGCGCCGGGGTTCGGGTCTGGGAAGCTGGGCACGCCGTGCGAGCGGATGCACTTGGCGTAAGCGATCAGCGCCCGCCCGATCGCCTGCCCCTTGCTTTCAGGCGCGGAGCCGCCACTTTCGGAGCTCACCACCGAGGCGCCCTGCGATGAGGCGCCCCCTGACGAGGCGCGCCCCTTTCCCGAGGAGAGCTGGGCGACGCCGGGGCCGGACGAGCTCCCGCAGCCGGCGACCGTCAGCGCGACGCCCAGGATGGCTGCGGCGGTGAGCAGCCAAGCGCGCAGCGGGATGAGCCCCTTGATATGGATGTGGTACGGCATTGGTCTCCTTCAGGGGCTGCTTCGGGGGTCTGCATCCTCGTCCTGGATCAGTTCTACGCTGTCGGTTGTTTCGTCCTTGTTTCGCTCCTGCAGGCCACGCCACTGCACAGGGGCAACCCGGCGCCCGCGGCGAGCGCGGGAGCTACCCGTCGGGTTGCCCGCGTGGACTCCGGTTTCCATCAGTGGTTGTGCAGCGGGAACCCGCACGCGGTCGCCGCCCGAGTGAACGCCAGCGACTGTTCGTCGACTGTTGCTTGCCATACGAGGATCACTCCTCGATGTCATCGATCCCGCGTACGCCTCGGCCGAGCCCGTCTGACGGTGCCGAGGTCCTCGGGTCGGGGAATTGGGAGATGCCCTGCCGGCGCATGCACCGCGCAATGTTCAGGAACTTCGCCAACGTCTGCCTTGAGGGCGGGGCCCCCAGCCGGGGCCGGGGGGCAGCAGCTGCCGGCATTTCGCGCGCGCTGCGTTGATCGCGGGCGATTGGGGGTCGAATCCACCATGCACGGCGAAGCCGCCGCCGGCGCTCGGGTCGGGGAAGTTGGGCACTCCGTTGGAGCGCATGCACTTGGCGAAGGCGATTTCCTTCTGCTGGAAGCTCGACGGGCTTTCGGGCGAAGCACCTGCGCCTTCAGGGCTCGCCTGCGAGGCGCTCTTTGTGGAGGAGAGGTGCGCGACGCCGGGGCTCAAGGAGCCCCCGCAGCCGGCGACCGCCAGCGCGACACTCAGGAGGGCTATGGCGGCGAGCAGGCACGCTCGCGGTGGAGTCAGCCTCTCGGTATGAATGCTGTGCGGCATCTGGTCTCCTTCGGATCTGCTTCGGGGTTTGCGTCCTCGTCCCGGGATCGGTTCTACGCAGTGGGTTGTTTCGGGGCTGTTTCGCTCTGCCGAGGCAGGCAGCGGTCTCGCTTTACGAGCCGGCGAAACAGCGCTGAAACACCGCGGCGCTACCGTGACCACGACAGGAGCTATAGATGCGGGTGCTTGTGATCGAGGACGATGAGGAGCTGGCCGGAACGGTCGCCGCCGGCCTGCGTCATGCGCGGATGGCAGTCGATGTCGCGCTCGACGGCCAAGCTGGTTTGACGCGCGCACTGGTCAATGATTACGACGTGATCGTGCTCGACCGCGACCTTCCCACGCTCCACGGCGATGAGGTGTGCGCAAAGCTCATCGCCGCCGGCGGGCGCGGCCGGGTGCTGATGCTGACCGGCGCGGCGGAGAACGAGGATCTCATCGACGGGCTAGGGCTCGGCGCGGACGACTACCTGGGAAAGCCGTTCGACTTTCCCGTGTTGGTGGCGCGCATCGGCGCCCTGGCCCGCCGGGCGCAACCGAGCATCCCGCCGGTGTTGGAGCACGGCGACGTCGTACTCGATACGGCCAAGCGCCGCGCCCAGCGCTCTGGCCGTGAACTGGAGCTAACACCCAAGGAGTTCGGGGCGCTGGAGCTGCTGCTCGCCGCCCAGGGCCGGGTCGTCTCAGCCGAGGAGCTGCTCGAACGCGTGTGGGACGAGAACGCCGACCCGTTCACAGGCGCCGTCAGGATCACCATGAGCCGGCTGCGCGCCAAGCTCGGCGAGCCGCCCATAATCGAGACCGTCGCAAAGGCCGGCTACCGCATCACAGGTCAGTGATGGGCTTCGCGCGCCCACGGCTGGCACCACGCTCCTGGCTGCGATTGCCTCGCCGCACCGCCCGGCTGCGGCTCACCGCTCTCTACGGCGGCCTCTTCCTCCTCTCCGGTGTGGCGTTGGTCGCCACCACCTACGTCCTTTTTGAGCAGGCCACCAAATACAAGGCGCCACATTTGCCGACGATCCCTCACGCTCCCGCGATCCAGCATCTGGAGTTTCCGCTTCCGTCGGGATTCGGTCCGCCACAGGGAAACTCCGTCCAGTTTCTCAAGCATCCGCTTTCGCTGGTCCAGGCTCAGTACGAACTGGGACAGGCACAGAACGAGCTGGCACAGGCTCGGCCGCGGCTGATAGTGGGTGTGCCGGCCCAGCTGGCGCGGGTGCAGCGTCAGGTGACACAGGCGCAGCATCAGCTCGCGCAGGACCAGCGTCAGCTGACAGACGCCGTGCGTCAGGTCGCACAGATAGGGCCCATCCAAGCCGCACAGCGCGCCACCGACTCGCATGACCTTCTGGTCAACTCGGGAATCGCGCTTGCGATCGTGGCCGTACTCGCCCTCTTGGTCGGCTGGCTCGTCGCCGGCAGGATGCTGGGGCCGATCCGGACGATCACCCGAAAGGCCCGAAGGATCTCCTCTACCAGTCTGCACGAGCGCCTGGCCCTCGACGGCCCGCAGGACGAGCTCAAGGAACTCGGGGACACCCTCGATGACCTGTTCGGGAGGCTCGACGCCGCATTCGAAGCCCAGCGCCAGTTCGTCGCCAACGCCTCGCACGAGCTGCGCGCGCCGCTGACCCGCCAGCGAGCGCTGATCCAGGTCGCGCTCGGCGACCCGGACGCAAACTTCGCCTCGTTGCGTGCAGCCCACGAGCGGGTGCTCGCCTCTGAGCAGCACCTGGAGCAGATGATCGACGCGCTGCTGGCGCTCACCCGCGGCCAAGCGGGATTGGAGCGCCACGAGCGCCTCGACCTCGCGGCCGTCGCCGCCCAGGTCCTACGGGTGCGGAGCTCGGAGACCACAAGCCTCGGCCTCGAGGTCCGCGCGACGCTCACCCCAGCGACGATGGACGGCGATCCACGACTCCTGGAGCGCCTGATCGCCAACCTGCTCGACAACGCGATCCACCACAACATCCCCGAGGGACACGTCGAGATCGCGACCGGCACCCGCCATCAGCACGCATTCCTGATAGTCGCCAACAGCGGCCCGACGATCCCCTTCGAGGAGATGCCGCGCTTGTTGCAACCGTTCCAGCGTCTGCATGGAACCCGCACCACCCACGGCAGGGGGAACGGGCTCGGCCTCGCCATCGTCGACGCGATCGCCGCCGCCCACGGTGCAGCCCTGACCGCCCAACCGCGCGCGGACGGCGGGCTGACCGTCGAAGTCACATTCCCCTCCGCATCGCTCGGGGCGAAGCAGATCGACGCGACCACCCAGCTCTCTAGGGTTCCTACAAGTCGAGGACGCGATCAACAGGCCGCTGATCAGCAGGTTAAACTGGCCGGTGTCGAGCGAGAATGCGACCTCGCCGACCGGCGGTAGCCCGCGCTCCCGTCATCGTCGGGTGTAGAATCGACCTCGGAGTTTTGGACACGACCCGCATCCGTGGTCCAAAACCCCCGGTAAACCACCGGAAAAAAACGGTATTGTGGCGGAGTTGGACGGCACAAAAGCCCTGCAAATGGGGTGATTTTGGGGTGTATCTCGGTACGACTGAAAATTGTGGTGTCCCCAGTTCGAGTCTGGGTCTGGCCATTTGTCTTCTGCCGCCATACGACTGGATGATGCTTCGCGGGCCGCTCGCGCTGCCGAAGCGTCCGGTGAGGATGCAGCCGCGGGTGAGGCCTGGCGCCGCTACCGCCTCATCCGGGACGCCGCGCGTGACCCGGACAAGCTGCTCGCGGAGGGAATCGACCTGAGCGAGCGCGCGGTCAAACTCGCTGCACCCGGCCGCACACCGCAGTGAGCGGCTTCGGGAGGATCCTTGATGACCTCAACCGTGCGGGCATCCGCTATGTCCTGATCGGCGGGATCGCGCTGATCCGACACGGAGTGGTGAGGGCCACCCGAGATGTCGACGTGATCCTCGCCCCGGAGCCCGAGAATTTGGAGCGCCTGTGGTCGCTGATCGCGGAGTGGCCAGCCACCCGTCCGGATGGCTCACCCGTGCCGGCAGACACGGTGGCCCCTGGTCGGACGATCCATCTTTCGACGCCTCATGGTGAACTCGATCTGCTCGCCGAGCGCCTACCGCCGCTCAGTTTTGCCGAGCTCTCCGCGCGTGCCGAGACACGCAGAGTCGATGGTGTTCAGGCCCCGATCTGCTCGCTGGCCGACCTAGTGGCGCTCAAGCGGATCGCCGGGCGCGAGCGCGACCTTGTCGATCTCCACGATCTCGAGACCGCTCACGGTGAGCTGCCAGATAGCCGGATCGACGTTCCCGGCCTCTGAGATGGATATGTTTTGCACGCCCTTCCCAGCAGCCTAAGAGAGCCGCCGATGAGCGCCAAGTGGACCACCGAGCAGATCCCCGACCAGCGCGGACGCACCGCGATCGTCACCGGGGCCAACAGCGGCCTCGGGCTGGTGTGCGCGCGCGAGCTGGCGCGCCGTGGGGCGCGGGTGGTGCTCGCCTGCCGCAATGCGGAGAAGGGCGCCGCCGCGCTGGCGGAGATTGCGCGCGTGGCACCCGACGCTCAGGTGGAGCTGGCCTCGCTTGACCTATCCAGCCTCGCCTCGGTGCAGGCGTTTGCCGAGCGGTTCCGCTCCGCCCACGACGGGTTTGACCTGCTGCTCAACAACGCCGGCGTGATGGCGCCGCCACGGCGGGTCACCGCCGATGGTTTCGAGCTGCAGCTCGGCACCAACCTGCTCGGTCACTTCGCGCTCACCGGGCGGCTGCTCGGCGCGCTGGAGGGGCGCGCCGACGCGCGCGTGGTGACCCTGTCAAGCAACGCCCACAAGATGGGGCGCATCGACTTCGAGGACCTGCAGTCCGAGCGCCGCTACTCCCGTTGGCGCGCCTACGGGCAGTCCAAGCTCGCCGACCTGATGTTCGCGCTGGAGCTCCACCGGCGCCTGCGGGCCGCCGGATCGAGCGTCAAAAGCCTGGCGGCGCACCCCGGCTATGCGGCCACCAACCTGCAGTCGGCTGCCGTGCCCACCGCCGACCGCCTGCTGATGGCGCTCACCAACGTGTTCCTCGCGCAGAGCGCCGAGCGGGGGGCGCTGCCCTCGCTGTATGCCGCCACCGTGCCCGGCCTTGAGGGCGGGCTCTACGTCGGACCCGACGGGCTGGGGGAGTTTCGCGGCCACCCGCATCCGGTCTCGCCCAATCGCGCCGCGCGCGATGAGGCGGTGGCGGCGCGGCTGTGGGAGGTCTCCGAACAGCTAACCGGGGTTCAGTTCGAGCTGGGCGCCGCCGTGGGCTGACAGCTCAGTCGCGGGCGTCGCCGTGAGCTGACGGCTCAGTCGGCTTTGTTCTCCTCGTCGGCCTCGCCCGACACCTCGCTCAGCGGCTCCTCGTCGGCGGCGTCGCGCATGATGCGCGCGGGGGTGTGCTGGTCGCCGTGGGAGGCGTGCTCGATCAGTTCGCGCTCGGCCAGCTCGAAGCCCTCTGACTCGCCCCCGCCGGCCTCTTCGATTGCACGGCGCTCCTCGCGGCGGCGCTCCTCCAGAGACTCGATCGGGTCCGCCGGCGTCTGATCTTCCATTGTGGCTCACTCTACCGCGCCTTGGCGGGCAGGGATGCCCGCCCCTGGGCGGATGGGATAGGCGACATGCCCGCGCGGACGATCCCACCCCTCATACGCCTTTCACACCTGCCGCCCACCTTGCTCCCACCCGGAGGGTCGATCTTCCTTGCACCACCACTCAACGCAAGGAGGCACACGATGTTCAGAATTACGAAGAAGCGCCTGTTGACCGGTCTCAGTGCCGTCGCCGTGCTGGGCGCCGTCGGCGGGGCGATCGCGTATTGGAGCGTCTCGGGCTCCGGCACCGCCACCGGCACCGTCGGCAACCCCGGCACGATCACGCTCTCCGGCACAATCGCCAACGGGCTGGTTCCCGGCGGCAGCGAGCCGGTCACGCTGACGGCCAGCAACTCCGGCAACGCGCCGCTGAAGGTCCAGACCATCCACCTCGTGAGCGTCGCGGTCGACGCCGGCCACTCGGCCTGCGCCGTCGCCGACTTCACGATGCCCGACGTCACCGAGAACGAAGCGATCCCCGGCAACGCCACCAACCATTCGCTGCCCACCACCGGCACGCTCTCCTACGCCAACACCGCTGTCTCGCAGAACGCCTGCGAGGGAGCGACCCTGACCCTCACCCTCTCGAGCACCTGAGAGAAGGAATGATGAGCCGCCGGCGAGCCACCAGAGTGATGCCGAGTTTGACACTGCTCGGTGTGCTCGCCGTGTTCGGCCTCTGCGCCACCGCGGCCGTCGCCTACTGGGCCGTGATCGGCGCCGGCAGCGCCTCCGGCCCGGTCTCCAGCGCCCCGGCGCTCACGCTCCGCGCCGGCACCCCCAACGCGCAGCTCTACCCCGGCGCCAGCGCCGACGTCGCGCTGACGGTCTCCAACCCCAACCCAGCTTCCGTGCACATCCCCACGCTTATGCTCGACACCTCCCAGGGCAGCAGCGGGTTCTCCGTCGACGCCGCCCACTCGGGTTGCGCACTCTCCTCGCTCTCCTTCACCACCGCCACCAACGGCGGCGCCGGCTGGACCGTGCCGGGGAAGGTCGGCTCGGTCGAAGGGTCGCTGTCGATCGATCTCTCCGGCGCCCTCAGCATGGCCACCTCCGCCTTGAGCGCCTGCCAGGGCGCCAGCTTCTCGATCTTCCTGAAGGCCGGCTCGTGATGCGCTTGATCGCCTTGCCGCTCGTCGTCCTCACGCTGGTGCTGGCCGCCGCGAGCGCCGCCTACGCCTACTGGACGCTCTCCGCCACCGGCCCCGGCGCCGCGGTGGCGGCCACCGTCGGGCCGGGCGCCAAGCCGACCGTCTCCGCCGTTAGCAAAGCCGTTACCGTTAGCTGGAGCGCCTCCACGCTCTCGGACGGGGTCGCCGTCAGCGGCTACCTCGTCAAGCGCTACGCCTTTGGCGGCGAAACCGCGCAGAGCGCGCTCGCCGGTTGCGCCGGCACGATCGCCGCCGCCACCTGCACCGAAGCGGGCGTGCCCGAAGGGCAGTGGCAGTACACCATCACCCCCGTGTTCGCCACCAACTGGCAGGGCAAAGAGAGCGCGCGCAGCGAAAAACTTGTGATCGACACCACCGGACCCACGCATTCGCTCTCCCTCTCCGCCGCCACCGGCGCCTACCTGTCCGGCTCCACGATCTACTACAAAGGCAACGCTGCCGGCTCCTTCAAGCTCCTCGATGCGCTCTCCGACCCGATCTCGGGGGCGGTCTCCACCACGTTCCCGGCGCTCGTCAGCACCGGGTGGACGCACCTCGCGGAAACCGTCTCCACCCCGACGGGCGGCCCCTTCGCCTCAGGTGCCTTTACCTGGAGCGCCAACCCCTCCAAACCCTCCGGCTACGCGCTCAGCGGCCTCAACGGCGCGGGACTCACCACCCCCGATCCGCTGACGTTCACCAGCGACACCACGGCGCCCTCCGGTGGCTCCATCTCCTACACCAACGGTACCGTCAGCACTCTCTCGGTGCCGGTCACGCTCGCCACCGGCAGCGACACCCAATCCGGCGTCAACGCCGCCGCCGCCGTCCTCAAACGCGACGAAACCACGCTAACCGGCAACAAATGCCGCACGTTTCCCGGCACCTACCCCACGGCGGTCACGCTGGCGGGCGGCGCCGACACCAGCGTGGCCGGCGGCTACTGCTACATGTACGAGTACGTCGTGCCTGACAACGTTGGCAACACCGTCATCTACACCTCCTCCTCCGTCGCCAAGGTCAGCGCCTCCGCCCAGCCCGCCAGTATGGCCGTCTCGCCGGGTACCGGCGGCACGCCCACGGCGGAAGGTCAGTGATCCACGGCCGGCCGCGCGGGGTTGGCCCCACGCGGCAGCACCAGCAGCGAGCAGCGCGCGTGGCGCTCCAGATAGTCGGAGGTGCTGCCCACCACCAGGCGCCGCAGCGGGCCGTAGTTGCGCGAGCCCACCACCAGCAGGTCCACCTCGCCGCCAAACGCCGCCAGTTCCTCGCCCGGCAGACCGTACACCGCGCGCCCCTCCACGCCCTCCAGCGTCCGCAGCTGCTCGCGCGCGTCGGCGATCATCGCGTCGATCGTCTCGCCCAGCGCCGGCGGAGCGAGGCCGGTGAAGGAGTACGCTGGGATCGACACCACCTCCAGCGCGACCAGCTTGGCGCGGTGTTGAGCGGCCACCGCGCGCGCCGCCGCCAGCGCCGCCTCGCTCTCGGGCGACCCGTCGTAGCCAACGCCGATACTCGCCAGCGGCAGCGGGTGCTCGGCATAGCCGCGCGCGGCGACCGCCACCGCGCAGGGAGCGCCGTTCAGCGCCGCGCGGGTGTCGTCGCCCAGCATCGCCCTCCCCAGCACGCCGCGGCCACAGGAGCCCACCACCAGCAGATCGGCGCCCCGTTCCTCGGCCAGGTCGTGCAGTCCGCGGCCTGGCGCCAGCGCCACGAAGCTCACCAGCTCCACGTTGGCGTCAAGATCGGTCTCCGCGCGCGCGCGCTCCAGCAGCACGTGCGAGGCCTCTCGCTCCGCGGCGGGCAGCCCGGGCGTGACGGCGCGCGTGGGGCGCAGCTCACCGCTGTGCACGTTCGCCAGCGTCAGCTTCCCTTCCGGGCCCACCAGACGGCGCGCCAACTCAATCGCGTCACGGCCCGTCGGGCGTCCATCGACTCCCACGATCACGTTCTCAAACATCGTCCTTGCCTCCTGATCGGTGCTTTTCCGCAGCCGTTCGGCGTCTTTTCACGGTGGCCGGAGGCTCTCGCAGAGCCTAACTTAACCAAGTACATGGCCGCCTACCCACATATCGCTCCAGTTCCGCAGCCCACCAAGCCGCTCGGCACGGGCGCCGCTCCGATCTCCGTGCTGATCGCCGACGACCACGCCGCCGTACGCCGCGCGCTGCGGCTGCTGCTCGAAGGCGAGCAGGACGTCGAAGTGATCGCCGAGGTCAGCGACCTCACGATGGTCATCGAGCAGGCTCGCACCGCCCAGCCGCACGTGCTGGTGCTAGACCTCGACCTGCCCGGCGGCTCCAGCATCCACACGATCGGGCGGCTGCGCATGCACGCGCCCGACACCCAGATCGTGCTGCTCACGCTGGAGGAGAGTCCGGTGTTCGCGCAGCAGGCGCTCGCCGCCGGAGTCGCCGCGCTGGTCGCCAAGCATCACGCCGACAGCGAGCTCCCGCCGGCGATCCGCGCTGCCGCGTTTGGCAATGTCTACGTCAGCCCGTCCATCGCGGCGCGCCTCGATGTGCTGCGTATGGCGCAGTCCGAGGACCGGCTCAGCCAGCGCGAGGTCGAGGTCCTGCGGCTGATCGCACTCGGCTTCACCAGCGTCGAAATCGCCCACCAGCTGCACCTCTCGCCCCGCACGGTGGAGAGCCACCGCGCGCACATCACCAGCAAGCTCGGTCTCATCAGCCGCGCCGAACTGGTCAGCTACGCGATCGGGCGCGGGCTGCTCGAGACCGACCCCGACAGCTGACCGACTGGCAGAAGAGGGGCCCGGCTCGGCGGCCTGAGGGCCGCCTGCGCCACGACTGACTGGCAGAAGAGGGGCCCGGCTCGGCGGCCTGAGGGCCGCCTGCGCCACCCTCTCTGGGTCTAGGCGCCCACCCGCTCGTCCTCCCGGCGATATCCAATCCGGGCTGAGATGCGGTCGGCGGTGGAAATCAGGTGGGGGCCGAGCGCATCCACGAGTTCCTCCACCGCGATCATCGAGCTGTGCGCCGTCATCGAGGCGGCCGCCACCACGTCGCTCCCGCTGGAGCGCACCGGCGCGGCGATCTCATACAGCCCCTCGGCCAGCTCATCCTCCGCGACGGCAAGGCTCTCATCGCGGACGCGACCCAGCTCCTGGCGCAGCGCGGTCTTGCTTTTGATCGTGTTGGCAGCCTGCTTGGCCAGCTGTAGTTCGGCGATCCGCTCGCGCTGATCCTGGTCGGGGAGGTTGGCAAGCAGCAGCTTGCCCGCCGCCGTGGCATACAGCGGTAGTCGCGAGCCGGGCGCGAGGCCGAGGTCGATCAGGCCCTGGCCACGGCGGCCACCGCGCAGCCAGTCCACCAACAGCAGATCCAAGCCGTCAACCACGCCGAGGGAGACGGTGAAGCCGGTCCGTCTGCGCAGCTCCTCCAGGTAGGGGTGCGCATGCTCGTAGAGGCTCATGCCGTTCATCGCCGAGATGCCGAGGTCGGTGACGCGCAACGTCAGGTGATACTTGCGTTTGACCCCCTGTTCCAAATACCCCAGTCGCGTCAGCGTGATCACATAGCGGTGGGTCGTCGAGCGGCTCATCCCCAGCTCGTCGGCCAGATCGGCGATGCCGAGTACCGGCCGCGTGGGCGTGAAGCAGCCAAGGATCGCGAGTCCCCGCTCCAGCGACTGCGAGAAGCGCGGCTCCTGCAGCGTCGGGATCGCGGGGGCCCATTCGTCGGCGGCCACGGGCGGGTTCACTCCGATTCTGGGCATTCTCAGCGTCCCTTCCTAGAGGTTCTGGAGGACTCGGCGCCCGTCGCGGCGCCAGCGCCGGCCTCGGCCACTCGCTCACGGCGCACCCGCAGCGCCTGGATGGGCTTGCTCGTCTCCGCTCTGCTTGCTGTGGGGCGCATCTTGCCTCCGTCGGAATAGGCTCTCATGTTCCAATAAGTCATCGTTCCAGATCATGCCTTCTTCTTGGTGGAATCGCTAGAAATCCGTTCCAATTGGAACGGATCTGTTCCGATTGGAACGTATCGGGGTGCGCCGCCGCTGCAGGAGCACGCGGGATCCCGCGTGGGGTACGAGCACGGCGCTGCGCCACCGCTCGCGCTCGATGCCGGCGCTCGCGGGCAGTACCACCCGCGTGGAGAGTACCTCTCGTAGCACCGCTTGCATCTCCATCAGGGCGACATGACGACCCACGCAGCTCTTGGCACCCGCACCCCACGGCAGCCATGTGGGTGCTTGGCGGGCTTTGCTCAGAAAGCGCTCGGGACGGAACGCCTGCGGCTCCGGGTACAGCGCCGGATCGTGGTGCACTAGGTAGGTGCACCCCAGCAGGCGCGCCGGCGGCCGATAACTCCTCCCTCCGATCGCGGTCGGCGCGGCGACCGCGCGGGGGATCAGGAACGGAAATGCCGGTCTGTGCCGGAGCGTCTCGTCGATCGTCGCGGCCATGTAAGGATCCTCCATCCCAGCATCGATCTCCTCGTGCAGACGGCTCTGCACATCCTGGTTGTGGGCCAGCAGCTGAAACGCCCACGCCAGCTCCGCGGTCGTCGTCTCGTGCCCGGCGAGAATCACCGACATCAGGTTGTCGCGCAGCTGCTGGTCGGTCATGGCCGAGCCGTCGGGATTGTGCGCACCCAGCAGCCCGTCCAGCAGGTCGCCATGCTCAGCTTCCGCTCGCCGCCGACGGATGACCGCGAAGATCAGCTCGTCGGCGCCGGCTCTGTGGTCGACAAACCGCTTCCACCTGCCGTGCCAACCCGGAAGGTGGCGCAATTGCGGCACCTGCAGAACAGCGCTCCCCGCCACCGCCAGCGATCTCAGCAGTCGCTCGTGCATTTCCTCCAGGGTGCGATCCTCCTCGACTAGGACTGCCCGTAGTATCAGCTTCAGCGTCAACGCACGCACACGTGGGTGCAATGCGAATGGCGCTCCCAGTGGCCACGACGCCACCTCGCGCTCGACCGTTTCCGCAACCATCCCCGCGCGGCCTTCCGCCACTTTACGGTGAAACGTCGGCATGATCGCGCCGCGTCCGCATTTATGCGCCTCCTCCTCGCACAGCATGAAAGAGCTCCCACCGATCAGCGGCGCGAGCAAGGCTCCCCCCGCCCCCGGATGCAGCGCGTCCGGCGGCGCGGCAATCATCTCCTGGATGTCGTCGGGATCGCATAGAAATACGAGCGGTGGCATGTCCATCGGATAGACCGTGAAGCGGTTGCCATAGCGGGCGCGGCAGCGTTCGAGAAAAGTAAAGAACCGCTGCCGGCACGCCAACGTCTGGAGTATCGAGGGGATTGGCATCGTCGGCGGAAGCCTCCTCCCGATGCGGGCGAGGAGCGGATCTGGGTCAGTGAGCAACATGTGTCTCCTTGTCGTCGATCTAGTGACGTTGCTGGGCGTTGGCGATGCGCCACAGCCGTAAGATGGGAAGCAGCAGGCGCGTGAGCGAGCCACCGGCACGAATCAGACTCCCGGTCGTTGCGTTCAGCGCCTCGGTGTGCGCGCTGTCCTTGGACAGGTACATCGCGACCATGCACGCCACGATCACCACATGTCGCTCACCGTCGCGCAGCGCGCGCGCCTCCTTCAGGGAGCGTTCAACCAGCTCGCGGATACGAGCCGCGGCAACCTGGGGTGTGGGGTAGTGAGATACATAGCTGTGATCCCCATTGGCCCCGTCTTCGGCCTGGTCGACGTAACTGTCGAGCATCGTGGTGGCTGTTGAGATCCAGGGAAAATAGGCTCCGCACGTGTGGGCAAAATGGTGTCCGTCGCCGCGGGCCGGTTCGGCTCCGAGCGCCAGCAGGGCGTGAACGGTGAGCGAGGCGCTGGCCGCGCCAGTCAACTCAAACCAGGTTGCATCGGTGCTGGCGGGGAACGTCTCGGTTGCCCATTTCCTCAGGTCCATGTCGCGCAGCGCGGGATCGAGGTCGTGATTGATGGCCAGCACCTGCGCCCGGGTCGCCTCACGCACGAGCAGCGGGCGAATCGCCCAATATGAGGGCAACCCGCGGCAGTGCTCGCGACACGCCTCGACCAGAATCCGCAAATAGCCACCATCGTCGCCCCACTGGTGGTATCGGTAATAGTCGGTGACCGGCCGGGTCAGATCGAGTGCGTCGAGAAGTGCCAGGTGAAGTTGGCGCCCGTTCAACTGGCCGGCTGCGGCGCCACGCTCGTTCACACCATCGAGGAAGTCCCAGATAATCTCGTATGCGACCAGCAGGCGCAGCAGGTTAGGATCGCGGACCCTGGGAATCGTCCACAGCAGCGCGGCCCCGTCGGTGTGCCCGCGCTTGCGGGCGAGTGCGCTCAGGGCATCGTTGCGAAGCGGCGGATCTGGGATCTCGCTCGCGCGAGCCCTCCAGCGGCGCACCTCGCGCGCCACCGCCGCCAATCCCCACATAAGCTCGCGCCCGGCGGCCGCGGCGAGAGTCCGCGATTGCCCGAACGACAGTGGCGCCGGGTCCTCGTCACGCCCACGGGCCCTGCTCGCGCACTTCTCAGAACGCCGGGCTGGCTGTCCTGGGAGGCACACGCACGACGAGATATCCTGGCAGGGCAACCACTGCGACGGTGACGATCGTGAGTAGCGCAAAACTCGATAGCGCGGCGAAAGCTTCGACATTAAAAGCGACCGGAAAACCGGTTACGCTCGCCAGGAAGTGACTTCCCAGCAGCTGCGCGCAGAGACCAAAGGCAGCTCCAATCGAGCATCCGGCGATCAGCAACACCGCGCTTTCACACAGCAGCCATCGCCACAGCACCCCTCTGCGATAACCCTGACACTTGATGAACGCCACGAGATCGCGACGCTGCCAGATCATTGCGCCCATCGCGCCAGCCACGGCCAGCACGGCGGCGATCAGAACCAGCAGCCTGATCTGTGTAAGCCGCGAAAGTCCCTGGCTTGCGAGGGCGTAGTGGCGCTGCGCGCGTTCGGCCGCGGTTTCTACTGTGAACCCCGTTTCCCCTCCCAAGCTGTGCTGAACGAGTTGACGGACCGACGCCCCGGAGGCATCGGGCCGCGTCTGGATCGCGTATGCGCTTGGGTCGCCACTTCCCCAGGCACGGGCGTAATCGGCGGAGCTGAGGATGATGGCGCCCGGAGGCCAACCGAGGTTTGTGATCAACGCGGCGACCCTCAGGCGTGTGGGCCGCGGCGCCGGAAGCGTAAACGCTTGACCGATGCGAAGGTGCTGTTCGGAGGCAAGCGCTTGCGAGAGCACCGCCCAACCGCCGTGGCGGATCCCTTCGCTCGCGGTGGCGAGATGGCCGCGCACAAGCTGGCTGGGGGGCACTGGCTGAGTTACGCTGCTGGGCGGCGCGATTACCCACAAACGCCGGTCGCCCCAATCCAGGAAGCTGCCACGGTAGATTCCAACCGCGGCGACGCCTGGCAGGCGAGCGAGCGCCGGCGCATCGTGTCCTTTGAATGAGGTCGTGGCAAACGCGTTGGATTCACCCTTGGGAGTGACCCACACGGCGGCGCTTGCGTCCAGCTGACGCGCGGAGGAATCCAGGCCGCGCTGGAGGTTGGCCTGCGTACCCTGAAACTCGACTGTGCCAAAGATCGCCACCGCCGCCGTGGCCGCAATCGCCAGGGAGCGTACACGGGTCTCGCGTGTCTGAAGCTCGGTCACCGCCAGCACGGTGGCCGCGCCATCGAGCAGACGCTGGGTGCGCTCGAAGAGCGCCACCAGCCCGTCGAACAGCAACGGCAACAGGCAGCCCATCGCCACGGCCAGCGTCGCCAGGCCCACCAGACCGTTCTGGGGACGAAAGAGGAGAATCGGGATCGTGCACGCCAGGCACACAAGCCCAACGGCGAGCCGCGTCCGGAACCACCACCGACGGCGATGCGTCGAGGAGCGCTCCCCCTCCAGCGGCTGCGCGAGAATGTCGCGCAGGGGCCAGAGCACACCCGCGATTGCGGCTGTCAGTCCGGCTCCGACAGCAAGCGCCACGCTTTTCCAGGTCACGATTCGCCCGGTCCCGACCGGAAACGCGAATGAGAGATACCCGGGGATCGCGTGGAAGACGGCGATCGACAGCAGATCGCCGAGCGCAAGACCGAGGATGCAGGCCAGCACGCCCAGCACGGCGGCGTCGAACAGCAGGATCTGAACGGTCATGAAGCGGGTTGCGCCCTGCGGCCGGATGTCCGCGATCAGCTTGCGCCGCGAGGGCACCGTCACCAGCATCGCGTTGAGCGCGAACATGAAACCCACCAGCGCGCTGATCGCTGAGAACAACAGCTCGCTCTGGCTCTCGGGGTACACCGCCACGCCGAACAGCGTTGAGTCGAAGTTGCTGGGCTCGACGTTGACCGGCGCGGTGGCGGCCAGCCGCTCGAGGCCCGCCCGCACCGCCAGTTCATGGCCTGAGCTAGCCTGCACGAAGACGCGGGTGATGCGACCCCGCATATCGGTGATCGTCTGGGCGTAGCCGACCGGGGCAAGTGCAACCGGGCTGTGCACCAGCCCGCCAATGTCTGCTGCCCCAAGCGTGGCGCCCAGCAGCGTCTGTACAACCTTTGCGCCGATCTGGATCTTGATCGTCTCCAGCGGACCCGCCCCGATTTCTTCAGCGAGGGGCGCCGGCAGCGCGATCGCCCGCTGCGCCGCGAGCTGTGCCGCGGAGAAGCGCCGCAACAGGGCGCCGGCGAAGTGGGCGAAGCGCGGATCGGTGCCGATCAGATCGACCGAACGCTGAACCCCGCCGGGCCCGATCACGTTTGCCTGCTGCTCCAGCACCGGCAACGCGGTCTTCACGCCCGGCACCCGACGCACCTCTCCCAGCAGCCGTTCGTTGAATCCGCCAGGGCCCCTGGCGTCCACCTGGAACTGTGTGGTGCCCACCAACTGGCTGTTTAGCTGCGAGACCGAGCGGGTGAGGCTGGTGCTGGCCACCTGGGAGGCGAACAGCAGCGCCACGCCGACCGCGATCCCGATGATCGCGAAGCACTCCTGTACCAGCACCGCGCGCGCGCGCAGCCGAGCCCGGTAGAGCCAGATGATGTCCGGGAGACTCATTCGCGCCATCGTCACTGGACCTCTGGCAGTGAGGAGGTGGCAACCAGCACGTGCTCGGGCCGGTACTCCTCCATACGTCCGTCACGCAGTTCACGCACCTGATCGGCGAAGGCGGCCGCCTGCGGGTCGTGGGTGGCGAGCACGATCGCCACACCCCGCTCCTGGCAGAGCTCGCGCAGCAGCGCCAGCACTTCGCGGGTGCGCTGCGTGTCGAGCGTCCCGGTGGGCTCGTCGGCGAGCACCAGCTTGGGGTCGGTGGCCAGCGCCATCGCGATCAGCACGCGCTGGCGCTCGCCCATCGAGAGCTGCTCGGTACGGTGCAGCATCCGTTCGCCCAGCCCCAGTCGGTCGAGCAGCGGTTCGATCGTGTGACGCGCCTGGCGCTTGTTGGTCAGCCACAGCTTCAGCGAGGCGTTCTCGATCGCTCGCGCGCCGGGGATCAGGTTGTGCGGCTGGCCGATGATGCCCAGCTGGTGCAGTCGGTACTCGTCGCTCTCGCGGTGTGACATCGCGTGCACGTCGCGGCCATCCACCAGCACGCTGCCGCTGTCGGGTGGGCAGAGCCCCGCGATCAGCTCCAGCAGCGTCGTCTTGCCCGAGCCGCTGGGCCCGTACAGCGCCACGAACTCGCCTGCCGCGACGCTCATCGACACGCCGTCGACGGCGCGGATCGGCTCGCCGTCACCCACGCGATAGTGCTTGATGAGATCGCGGAGCTCAAGCACCGGCCGGCACACTAGCCGCCAAGGCGGCGCGAGCCGTGGCTCTGGCGGGCGCTGCCGGGGAAGTCGATCACCTCTGCCAGCTCGCCATCCTGTTCGGCGAGCAGCGTGAGCCGTCCGCGTTCCAGCGACCACACGCGGCTGGCAACCAGCGCGGCCTCGAGATCGCTGCAGCTCATCAGCACCCCGCACCCCAGCTCTCGCACCAGCGCCAGCAGCAGCTCGCCGGCCTCGCGCGTGCGGCCGATCCCGAAACCATCCATCAGATCGTCCACCACCAGTAGCTTCGGCGAGCTGGCGATGCCCCGGGCGAGCCCCACCAGCAGTCGCTCCCAGTTGGAGAGCTCCTCCCAGCGCTGCCCAGCGCAACCCGCGGCGCCCACGCGCTCGAGCGCCTCCATCGCCCGCTCACGCCCCTGTCGCTGGCCGCTGCCGCGGCCGATCGCCAGCGGCAGCCCGACGTAGTCGAGCACCCTGAACTTCACGCCCGTGCCCTCACGGTGCACCCAGGCAATCTGCGCCCCCAGCAGCCTCGCGCGCTCGCCGTCGGAGAGGCTGGTAAGTGCCACGTCCCCCAGCCACACCTCTCCTGCGTCCAGAGACTCGATGCCGGCGGCGACCTTCAGCAGCGTCGTCTTGCCCTCCCTGCGACCGCCCACCACCGCCGCAATCTCGCCGGCGCGTAGTTCGAGCGAGACATCGAGCAGCACCTGAGATCTGTGCTCGCCGCGCGCATACCCCTTGCAGGCTTCCCGCAGCGCCAGCAGCTCAGCCATCGCCGCTGTTCAGCTCCTCGCCATCTTCCACCGTGTCTTCCAACTCTCGGCGCAGGCGGCGCAGGCGCCTGGCTCGCATCCCCCACAGCATCGCTTCATCGGTCATCAGGGCGCGCCGTACCCTGACCCCCAGATCGGGGCTGTTCGGCGTGGGGCCGGCGCCGTCCGCGGAGCCGAGGCGTTTGAGGTGCCACTCGACGTTCAGGCGGGAGCTCGCTGACGCGAACTCCCGAGCGCACGCCTCCTCCTCCTCGCGGATCGCGGCGATCAGATCGGGCACGTCGTCCTCGCCGGCCAGCTTGAGTTTGGCGTGCACCGCGTCGCGCAATGCGAGCGGGGCCGCGGAGGATGCGCGCAGCCAGTCGCGGAACTCCTCGACGCCGGCGTCGGTCGCCTCATAGCGGTCGAGCGCGCGCTCGGCGCCGTGTTCGACCAGGCGCACCAAGCCCTGTTTTTCAAGGTTGGGCAGGCTGTTGTGGGCGACCGAGCGCGACCACTGCGCGTGCGGGAATCGCTCGACCAACCTCGCACCCAGGCTGTTGACGGTGTCGGTCTTCTGGACCACGAGGCCCAGGATCGCCATGCTGGCTGTCAGATCGCCTTTACGGGGGGGAGCCATTGCTATGGATCGTATTTGAAATTCGAACGGAGGGACGTCCTCCTGAATGATTCCAACTTACCACACTTGCGCCGACAATTGTCGTCACGGCCAACAAATGGCTTGAGCACGGGGCATACGGGGTGGGTAGGCCGGGAGCCGAAGACATTTTTTGGCGAGCCGGCGGATGGTTGGAGACATTTTGGGCAAACTGGCGGAGCGCTACCCATCGGCCCGGGCGGGTCGCGGGAACTCGATGATCTCGGCTTCGGTGACCTCATGCGCGGAGAGCAGGCCCAGCCGCCCGCGCTCCAGCCCCCACACGCGGTCGGCGACCAGCGCGGCCTCCAGATCGGCGCAGCTCATCAACACCCCGCAACCCAACTCCTCGACCAGTGCGAGCAGCAGCTCGACGGTCTCGCGCACGCGGCGCATGCCGAGACCGTCGGCGATGCCGTCGAGTATCAGCAGTCGCGGTTCGCAAACGATTCCGCGCGCCAGCCCCACCAGAACTCGCTCCCAGTCCGACAGCTCCTCCCAGCGCTGCCGCGCGCAGCGCGCGGCGCCAACGCGCTCGAGCGCACCGCGCGCCCTGTCCCGCGCTCCGCGCCGCCCGCGCCCGCGACCCATCGCCAGGGGCAGTCCAAGGTAGTCGAGAACCTCAAGCCCAACCCCGGGCCCCTCGCGGTGAACCCACGCGATCTCGCTTCCTAACAGCCGCGCACGCTCCTCGTGCCCGAGTAGTGGCAGATCGTGCGTGCCCACACGCACCTCGCCGATGTCTGGCGGCTCGATGCCGGCGGCGATCTTCAGCAGCGTGGTCTTGCCCTCGTTGCGCGCCCCCACCACCGCTCCGATCTCGCGGGGCTCCAGCTCGAGCGAAACATCGACCAGCACCCGCACGCGTCTGTCCCCGCGCCGGTAGCTCTTGCTCACCCCCTGCAACGCCAGCAGCTCACCCATCCCACCCGCAAGCATGACGCATCTCGGGGCTTCAGTCCACCGGGCCGGTGGATGGGAGTGCAGCGTCGGGGACAACGTCGGAACCCGGACCTGCTTCTGGAGGATCTCATGGAGCCGGTGGGGCGGCAGGCCCGGCGGCGGGCTCTCAAGGCGATGCGATCAACCGATGCTCGGAGTGGCTTGAACTAAGCGGCGGGCTTCAGTGCCTGTGCGAGGTCGCCGGGACTGGCGTGGCCGGCGGGCAGCGTGATCGTCAGCTGTCCGTCACGGTCCAGCAGCCAGCGGACGTTGGTGAGGGTCATGCCGACGATGCGCCCCCCAGCGTCGTATTCGACGTTGTGGCCCTCAGGTGTCGACAGCGCACGCGCGGGTGGCCCTTGGTGATGCGCCACGCTGAGATAAAGGACGTCTCCACGCTCGTCGTAGTGATGGTGCTCGAAGGGGGTGCCTGCGATCGTGACGCTCATGATGGTCTTCACCGGGGTCGTCGTCCTGAACCAGGACGGTTACGACCCAGCCGGGCTCGTCGTTGAAGTCTACGACAACCCGCAGCCAGCGCCCAGGATCGAGCGCGTTCTGGCGGTAGAAGCTCTCGGCCCGGTCGCGGGTCGTCTTCCCGATAGTCGGGCCGCTCGACCGTCGCGAGGATCGTCTGAACGTGGTCGAGCAGCCAGTCGCGGCGACCTTGCGCGAGGTGCAGGTGCGAGCCGGCGTCGAACACGACGCGCCGACCATCGGGGTCAACAGCGTTCTGCTCATGGCTCTCCACAGTGGCCACGATACGGACGGGTGTAGACAGCGCGGGTGCGCGCAAAGCCGGGGCCATTCCAGCTTTCGTCGCCTCGGATCTGGGCGCGCAGCGTGGGTAAGGGCCGAAGCGTCCCGAGCAACGGCTAACTTCGCGGGCATGAATGCGGCACCTCTGCCATGGCGTAGCTACGAGGAACTGACCGAGGAACTCATGCGGCGCCTCGGCGCTGCGAGCGGGATCGCGACGCTGCGCCTTGCGCGCAACGTGCTGATGAGCGGGCGCGCCACCGAAAACCGCATCGACGTGCTTTGGGAGTTCGAGCCCGCACCCGGCCGGTTGGTGCGGCTGTTGTTCGAGTGCCGCTCCTACACACGGCGGATAAACCAGCAGGCGCTGCACATCACCGACTTAACCGTCAATGCGACCGAGCAGCTCGGGCCGGACGCCAGCGTGAATGGCGCGCTGGGGGATTTCTTCCTCGACTTCGATGACGGCACCAGCGAGCGACTCGCTGACCACCTGCTGTACGGCGAGATGTCCTCGCTTGAGGAGCCGCCGACCCAGCCGCATCCAGTGATGCGGACGTTCCCCGCTCCGGTGCTGCTCAGACGCCAAGACGAGCCCGTCGCGCGGGTTGTCCAGATCACCGCCACCGTGGCTGAGTCACAGGCGGAGCCGGTGGTGATCGAGACGGCCGCACAAATCGCCTGGATGCTGGCCGACACCCTCACGGGTAGTCACACCTGGTTTGCCACCGACGGACGGATCAGGCAGACCCCCAGCTGACACCGGCGGATGAGCGTCCGAGTATGCGCCCACGAGGGCAACCATTCTCGGCCTGGAGCGTCTCGCCCTAGGTTCCGACGACGGCCAAATGCCCCTCGAAAATGCGCCGTGCGGGACTCGAACCCGCCCCACCGGATTAAAAGTTCTGGCCGTTCCGCCGCGGACCACTGTAGAATAAGGCTTATTCAAGCGGTTTTGACGCCGCTGGTCCAGTTGGTTTATGCGATTTGGGAACACGTAGGGAACACGACAGCGCCCGGTGGAGCCCCGCAACGACACCGCCGGGGCGCCAGGCTGAGGAAGATCGAATGAGCTCGCAGGACACGGTCCGCCCGACGGGCCATCTGCAGGTCAAGGGCAAGCGCGGCAACCGCGCCTTCTATGCGCTCGTGCGCGATGCGCAGGGGCGCCGGTAGCGCAGGCTCGCCCGGCGTTGGTCAAGGACTCCGGCAAGCGCACCGCGCGGGGCGCCGTGAAGTGGGTCGCGCGTGACGGCACCAAGCCCGAGGGGTACCTCACGCCGGCGGAGGCGGAGGACATGCTGCGGGAGATGCTCACCGCGGCGCCGCGGTGGCCGGTCAAGCGCGCGAAGTCCTCTGTTGCCTCGATGACGCTGCGCGAGGCGTGCGACCATTGGCTGCGCTGGGGGGAGGCGGACCGCGAGGTCAAGCGCTCGACGCTCGGCGACTACCGCAACGTGTGCGATCGAATCTGCCGAGACCTCGGCGCGGAGACGCGGGTTTCGGCGATCACGACCGAGCGGTTGGAGGAGTGGATGGAGGGCTTCCGGGCGGAGCGACGGCTGTCGGCGGCGGAGGCGAAGCGGCGGCGCGCGGCGGGGGTCGAGGTCAGGCGTCTGGCGGACGGTGCCCACGTGCAGCTCACGTCCGCCAGCTCGCGCACCAAGCGTAAGTACCTGATCGCCCTCAACGGGATCATGAAGCGGGCGATGAAGCTCGGGGCGATCGCGAGCAACCCGGTTGCGTTGGTGGATCGTCCCGGCCGACTGCGTACCCGCAAGACGCTGGCGACGACTCAGTTCCTGCGGCCCGCTGACGTTCACGCGCTGATGCGGGTGGCAGGCGAGGGCAGCGGCCAAGACGCGGCGATGTTCATGGTGGCGGCGTTCTGCGGCCTGCGCCTCGGCGAGCTGCTCGAGCTGCGCTGGGGTGCAGTCGATTTCGCGGGCTCCTCGCTGCACGTGGAGTCGAGCTACGTGCGCAACTCGAAGGGCACCCCGAAGTCGGGGGCGGGGCGTACGGTGCCGATGGCCGCGGAGGTCGCACAGGCGCTGGCCGAGCGTTTGGAGGCGGGGACCGCAAGGTCCGAGGCGGACCTGGTGTTCATGGGCACGCAGGGGCGCCACGTAGACGGCAACGCGCTGCGGCTGCGCTTCTACGAGGCGCTGGAGCGCGCGGGGCTCAGGCGCATCAGAATTCACGATCTGAGGCATACCTTTGGAACGGTCTGCGCGGCGAAGGGCATCCCGCAGACGACGATCAAGGAGTGGATGGGCCACTCGGACCTGGCGACGACCGAGATCTACACGGCCTTCTATCCCCAGGAGGCCGATGCGGCCAGGATCTCGGCGGCGTTTGCGGAGGGGTCGAGCGCAGAGCTTGCCGGGGTCGGCGGCTAGAACCCGACCCGTCGCTCGCCCAGCGCGCGCTCCAGATCACCGCGGATGAACTTCAGGTGCCGCCCGATCTTGACGTGGGGCAGCTCTCCGCGCTTCGCGTAGGCGTAGACCGAGGATCGCGGAATCCCCAGTAGGGTCGCGGCCTGCTCGGCATCGAGCAGAGGCTCGCGCAGAATCTCGGGGCCGGGTTCGTGCATCTCTAGCTATGCAAAAATAGCACAACAAACTATAAGTAGCTACAAATGGGCCGTGCCAAGCACGATGTCGCCCTCTCGACCTTAGATGTCAGTTTCCGCCACTTTTGTATAAAGGAGCGTTTTCGCTATCATATCCAGAATGATCGGTGGAGACGTCGTATGGATGGCACGCCGGCGCGCCGGGCTCACACAGCGAGAGCTGGGGCGCCGCCTCGGCGTGCCGGCGTCGACGATCGCGCGCTGGGAGTCCGGCGAGCATGCCCCGTCGATGGACGGGGTGCAGGCGCTCGCGCGGGCGTGCGAGCTGGAGCTCGTGGCCGGCCTTGCCAATGGCGATGACTCCTACACCCGCGACGTGGCCGCGCGGCTGCGGCTGACCCCCACCGAGCGTGTGCGGAGCCTCGCAGCCCGCGATGCCGCCGACCCGCTTGCGGTCGCCGCGGCCTTGGCGTATCACGAGGTGCGCTACGTGCTGATGGGCGATGTGGCCGGCGCCGTGCACGGCTGGCCGATCACGCTCGCCCGCGGCGAGTACCTGCTGGTCGCCGACGAAGGCCCTCGCAACCTCGAGCGCCTTTGGGCCGCCGTGAAGACTCTGGATGGCGGGCCGCGCGAGGTCGAGGACCCGTTCGCCGGCCAGGACGTCACGCTCCGCTGGCCGCTGCGCGCCGGCGGGTCGCTGGCGCTCGCCACGCGCCTGAGCGGCACGCGCGGGTACCGCGACCTGCAGCGGGCTGCCAAGCCGGTCGCGCTCGACCAGACTGTGACGACGGTCGCCTCGCTGCGCGACCTCATCCGCATCGCCGACGCCAGCCCCCTGGAGGAGCGTCGCGTGTTCCTGCCCGCGCTGTGGGCGACACTGGAGCAGACCGAGCGCCCGGAGGCAGGAAGCCTCTCGGCGACACTCAACGGTCGTACGCTCGTCCGCGTGGCAAAACGCGGACGACGGTGATGATGAGCTTCTGGTTCTCGCGCTCGAATCGCACGCGCCAGTCGCCGACGCGTAGCCGGTACTCGTGAGAGCCCTGAAGTCGCTTGACATCGCCGGTCAGCTCCGCCCCCTGGGCGAGCCGTGCGATGGCGCGTAGGATGCGCTGTCGTGTCGGCGGGTCGATCCGGCGGAGATCCTTGCGGGCGCGGTCGTCGATGACGACGTGCCAATGCGGCTCAGTCACAGATCGCCGTCGAACTCGGCGATCACACTCTCAAGGGGCACGGGCTCGATGCCCCGTTGGCGGTCGGCGCGAGCCTCGGCGACCGCGCGGCGCTCCTCCTCGGTCTCGGGCTCGTCGTCGAGCGGTGCGTGATCGAGCATCCAGGTAACCGGGTCGCCCGAAGACTCCGCGAGTGTACGAAGCGCCGTCTGCGCTTCCTCATCGCTCATCGTCTCAACCGCAGTGTGCAGCCGCTCCTTCACGGTCATGGCCCCAACGTAGCATCGACCAGCCATTCTCAACCGCGGCCCCGATGAGGGGGCCCGCCGTTGACGGCCTCGCACGGTTCGATGCCGTCGGCGAGGTACGGGTCCGGCACGGCGACGCCGGCGAGCGTAAAGCTCCTGCCTATAGCGCCGTCCTCTTTCGAGCAAGTTTTAGCTGCCCGAATAGGCTGCCGATAACGCGGACATGGCGTTCGGCTACCGACAGCGCCGAGTTATGGGCCGCGAGTTACGCGACCTGGTGTTTCGTGTCGGATCGGGTGGCGGGGCCTTCGTCGGCCTGATGTGGGCCCTCAAGCACACCAACACCCACCCGCGAGCGTCCGCTGTCGGCGCAGTGGCGGGAGTGCTCGTAGGCCTCTTGCTCGCGTCGATGATCCGCTTGGGTCGGACCCCGAAGCCGGCGGCAGCCGTCGGGGGCACCGCGGGTCGATGGATACGCGCTCGCTACCCAGGCAACTGCCAGCAGTGCGGGTGCTCGATAGTGCCCGGTGACCGCATTCGCCACAGTCCCGGGCGAGCGCTGTGCACCAGCTGCGGCGAGCACTGAGGAGGCGCCGCTACCCTCACCGCGCCTCGAAATCTGGTCCCAAGCCCCTGGGCCGGTGGTGGTGCAGCGTGACCTGCATGTGGTCGAGCATTCAGCAGATGGAATGGCAACACAGGGCGCCTGGGATTAGCGCTTGGTCCAGCTGCACACCGTCGCCGTCCCGGCACGCCTCGGGGCCCGGCCGGCGGCGAGGTCCTCTCGGAGCCGCGCAACCCCCGCTCGTAGCTCCTCGGGATGGTCGCGCCCCATCCGCTCGAAGTAGCTCGTCTCGCCCCTCTCTGCAGCCTTCAGCACACGATCGGGGTCGGCCGAGAGAGCAGCCAGCGATGCGTCCCCCATGTCCTCGAACTCGAAAGCGAAGAGCCACGCGCCGGGTAGCTCCTCAAGTATCGCCGCCCGCGGCGGGTGAGTCGCCTCCATCCAGCGCCGGCTGCTCGGAAAGTAGTCGAGAATCCAGAGGGTGGCGGCATCCTCACCCGTGTAGCCCATGAGCACCAGGAGTCCTCGGGGTCTGAGGATGCGCCGCGCCTCGGCCAAAGCGACGCCGCGGTCCTCAACATGATGCAGCATCGAGATCATCGTGACGGCGTCGAACGTCTCGTCCTCGAACGGCAGTCGCTGGGCGTCCGCCTCGACGGTCTCGAGCCCCTTGGCGCCGGCCCACGCCAGCATTGCGGGCGAGCGGTCCACCACAACAGGCTCCCATCCCTCCCGTCTGAGGGCGAGGGCGTAGTTACCCGTCCCGCCACCGATGTCGGCGAGCCGTCGGCCGGGCGCGCCCTTGAGAGCCTCGCGCAGCGCCCGCAGAACCGATGGGCTCGCGGAGCGCGTCTCGTCATAGCGCTCGGCTTGGCGGGAGTAGTCGGGTAGCACACCCACGCTCAGAGCTTGACAGCACCACGCGGCGCTTGACGGCCGGCGCTCTCGTCCGTCGTGCCGGTCAAGCGCCTCAGACGTTGCGACACGACCCGCGGTTGTACGACGACCAGGCACCGGCGTGCACGGGCTGATGACCGCCAAGGAAGCCGTCTCCAGCCGCCCTCATCGAACAACGGCTAGTTTGTCGCAATGGTTGATCTGGATCTTTCGCCTCGTTCGGCGTCATGAACAGCGCCGGCGACACACCGGGCTTCTGGCCTGCCGGCGATGCGGCGCGTTTTCTTGACGACCGCAGCTTCGTTATCCCGGTGCTCGGGGCGGGGGTAAGCTGTGGTGCTGGGCTTCCGGGAGCGCCAGATTTCGCCGCGTGGATCGTGACGAATGTACCGTCAGCAGGCACCGGCTACACGAACGCTGCTCACCCGACGCTGTTCACGGTCGCGGGTGAGGTGAGCGACGCTCACGAGTTGCGTCGCGGCATTGCCACCTGGGTCAGCGGATTCGAGTTGCGGCCCACTGCGCTCACCAAAGCTTTGGTCCGGGTTCCGTCGAACTTCATCATCACCCTCAACTACGACCTGCTGCTAGAGGAGACGGCGAGGCAGGCCGGGATCGTGTGCGAGTCGCTGACGAGCGATGAAGGTGGTTTGAAGAGTGCGTTGGATCTCGTGAGTGATCTTAAGCATTGGCCGCCCGAACGACTGGTGGTGCTTCACCTGCACGGCTCGGTCGATTCGCCTGAAATGATTGTGTTAGATCCGTCGAGCTACCAGCGGCTTCCCAATGACGGGCGATTCTCGGATCTCGTCTTGTTTTTGATGCGTCAGAAGGCGATGCTCTTTATTGGCACGACGCTTGACGAGCTGCACCTGCTCAGCGAGATGCGCAAAGCGCGCCGCGACACTCGGCATGTCCTGCTTTGCCGAGAGGATGAGAAGGCCGGACTGACGGAGGGTCGCGCTAGTATCACCGAGTCTCGCGACGGGATTGTGATTGCCACGTTCAGCACCTATGCAGATCTCGACGGCTTCGCCGCGAAGCTCGCGACGGTCAATCCCGTTTCGATTCCCTCAACGCCCGTCATAGCCGGTCCGCGAGCACGTGGTCTCGCTTTTGGCTATGTCCCCACCGTGTTGGTGGAGCATCGGGTGGCTAGGCTTGACGAGTCCGAGAGGCTCGCGGCGGTATTCCTGGGCAAGGCTTCTGGGCCCGAGCCGCTTGGCGAGATTGATGTTGCGCTTGGTCAGCGTACGCTGATCGTTGGTGCCCCCGGATCTGGAAAGAGCGAGCTACTGAGAGAGGTTGGCAGCAGGGTCCCCGAGGACGAGTCGGCCGTTTTGGTCCGTTGTGCAGAAATGCAAGTCGAGCCCGGGGATGCGTCGACGATCCTGGCGAGCTGGGCCAGGCGCGGCATGGGGCTGAGAGGCGAGGTTGAGGTCAGTAGCGAGGCGATCGCGCAGCGACGCTTTCATTTTTTCTTCGACGGACTCGACGAGACGCGGATATCAGAGCAGGACAGTCTGGCCAAGTTGATCGCGGACGTCGCACGTGCGTTCCCGCAGCACCGCTTCACTGTGGCCACCAGAGCCGTCGACGCCGTCGAGATATTTCAGATCGATGATGCCGAGCACGCGACGCGCGGCGAGTGGCGTATGCTCGAGCTCGCTCCAGATCGTGGCTGGCAGCAGCGCTACCTAAGGGAGGCTGCGGTGAGCCTGGAGGATCTGGAGGCGCAGATGCCGGCGCTGCGAGACCTTTCGGAACTGCTGCAGTTGCCGTTCTTTCTTTCCCAGACAGTCGAGCTCTATCGCGCAGGGGGGCTTCGCGAGGCGCGCGATCTGTGGGGGCTCGTACAGAACTTCGTGACCGCCGCATTGAACCGCGAGGCCGGGATAAAACTGCCGCAAAGTGAGGCACGCAAGTGGCTACGTGATGTCGCGCTCGCGATGCATCTCGCCGGACGCACATCGCTCGGCCTAGAGGAGCTGACTGCGGTCCCCTTACCTACTGCGGTGGAGAAAATCATCGGGTCGGTCGAGGCGCTGACCGATAGCTTGATCGCTCGTCTGCTGATGCTCAAACAAGGAAGCCACACATATGGCTTTACCCACAGGATCATCGGCGAGGCGCTCGCCGCCGAGGCACTCGATGGGCTACACCCGACGGGGGTGTTGCTGGAGGCGGTGGCGCCACAGAGCGATGGGCAGATTAGTGGAGTGCGTAGCGACTGGCTTGTGCCATTAGCTTTCTTGATGGGACGAAACCAGGCTTGGCGGGTCGCGGTCGCTGAGCGTGATCCACTCGCGGCAGCACGCAGCGTCCCCGTTTCAGCTCCGGCCGATGAGCGCCGTGCAGCGGCCTTGTCCATCTGGGAGACCTACCTCGAGCTGCGCGTCTGGATCTGGGGCTTTGGGACGCCCGATCTCCTTCAAGATGCCAACGCGCTGGGACGCCTGCTGGAAGCCGGTGATTTGGATGATCTCGTCGAGGAGGCTAGGCGGAGTATTGACCATGAATCGCCACAGGTCCAGGGCAATGCCCTCAGAGTTCTCTCACGCGTGAACCCGGACGGGTTTGTCGATGACATTCGTCGAGTTCTAGAGGATGATCGTCGGGAGCCGGTGGTCAGGCGCCAAGCCGCGATCGCCGCCCGCGATATTGGCGCCAGAGAGCTACTGCCCGTCATCATCAAGCGCGCTGCCAATCCGACGAGCGACGTGGAAGCGCAGGACTTCTCGCTCTGTGCTTTTGACCTCGCCGGTGAGGATGATCTGGTTGCAACGGCCATCCAACTCGCCGGCAGCAAGTACGGCCGGATCTTCGCCGAGTCGAGGCTCAAGGAGATCGCTTCGACGTCTGAGCTCGTGCGCTTCCTACGCGCATCGGCGGAGGCTGGGCCGGACTCAACGAGCCGCGAGACGGCGCTACTCTCCGAAACCCTGACAAGAATCGTGAGCGATGACTGACCAAGCGACTATCCGTGATGCCGCCTTCGTCGCGGCTATGTGGGATGCACGAAGTGATGAGTTGCGCGACCTGGTCGAGCGGGATCGCGAGGCTGCTCTTGAAGGTTTTCTCGAAGCCGTCGAGACATCCAAAAGTCGCCTGTATTTCCTGATGATGCTAGTTGATCTGTTCTCGCTGGAGGCGCTCGAAGCCGGCGAGGCCCCAGAGTCGATCCTAGAGCGTAAGCGGCTGCTTCTCGAGCAGGAGCAGGCCCCTACCGCGCCGGTTGGCCCGACGAGCGCCCCGGCAGATGACTGGCACGATGCAACGCTCGACGACGTGCCTGCGGGCACGGATGAGGCGTTCCAGCGAGCACCGACATTGTCTGAGCTGCTCGGACGCGATCGTGAGAAGTGGGACCAAGTAATCGCTCACGACGCGCAGATACTTGCGAGCCAAGTCGCGTCGCTCTCGCCTGAGGAGACAGAGGATCTGAAGGGCCGTCTCGATGACTGGTGGCCAGAGAAGCCGTACGAGCAGACCATCACCCGCGAAAGCCCCAACTCATGGCGACAAGAGAACCTCGCGGCTGGCTGGCTCTGGTTCGGGCCCCCGCTCGATAAGAGTCTCAATGCCCATCAGTGGGCCGAGCTGGCCTCATGCGGGATCCTCTTCGATGACCAAACCACCTGGCTACGCCGCAATGCAGACAGCCAGAGCGTCATCCAGCTCGCGGAGACTTGCAAAGCCACAGACTCGCGTGTCTGGCAGCAGGCGCTCGCAGCCACCCCTGACCCCCTCCCCGAGGCGCTAGTCAACGCCGTCGTCAACAATCTACGGACCGCGGAGGAAGAGCACTACGAGGTCCGCTTCATAGGCCAGCGCCTTCTAGCCGCCGCCGACACACAACCTGTGCGAGAACTCTCCGAGATCTCCCCACAGTTCGCCGCGTCGCTGCGCCCGCTGCTCGCCGGCGCGGGCGATGAAGAGGCCCAGCGGACGCTTCTTCGCGCGCTGCGTGAGCGGCTTCAAGCACACCAGCGGCCCACCGGCAGCGACCTGAACTGGCTCGACGCAGTCACCAACGAGGACCTTCTCGACGATCTCTTTACGTGCGTCGAACTCTTGTGGGGTTCAACCCCGGCGGTACCCGAGACCCAGACCTGGTTCACCGTCGACATATCTACGCCCGTGATGAACGCGATCCGCAAAATTGGCGGCCGCGGCGTGGTCGAACGCTACGATGCGTTGATCGCGAAACAGGGTGGCTTCCAGTTCCTACGAGACCAGCGTGAAGCGATCGCCCAAGGAATGCTCCGTCGCGACGGCCTTACCGCTGCGCAGCAAGCAGCCCGCGAGCTCGGCCTTCCGCCGTTGGCGTCTCTCGCCGACTAGCGGGCGCCCGGGACTCGTGCGAGGCCAGCATACGAGGCGGTCGTGGTGCACGATCCGTTTTGGTATCAGTGCGGTGGTTCAGGCGCCCGGTCGCTCGCGCGAGTGGTAGCGCTACTGCGGCTTTGTCGCGTAGGCGCCGATGATTGTCGGCCAGAGCGAGATGCGTCCGACCGGTCCGGTGTCGGCATGCAGGCGCTCGGCGAGGGTGTCGATGTCCACTTCCTCTTCGGTGGCTACCCCGGCAGCCACGATCGCGGGCAGCAAGCTGCGGGCGTAGTCCACGGCCTCGGAGACTGCCTTCTCGCCGACAGCGATCGCGACTTCGCTGTCGAGGTCCAGGCTGGGGTGCAGGCCGGCTTCGGCGAACGTCGTGGGCAACCGCATTCCCATGTCTGGCTGCGTGCCCAGCCTGGCGAAAGCGCCATCAATCCATTCGCTGAGCTGCTCGGACGCCGGGGTGTGCGGCCAGGACACCAAGAACCTCTGCGGTATCGCAGACCCCGTGCGCATGCACATCTCCGCGAACGCGACCACCCCACCTGGGCGTACGTGGCGTGCGGCGGCTCGCACCGCCGCGGGCGGGTCACCCTGGTACATCAGCACGAGCCGCCCGACCAACGCGTCAAACGGGCCACCGGCGAGCTCGACCTCGCGAAAATCCCCGAGCACGAGCTCGACGTTCTCCGTGGCGGCCTCGGCCGCCCGCCGGCGCGCCCTCGCGAGCGCCTGCTCGTCACGCTCGACCCCGACCACCGAGCCGTCGGCGCCGACTAGCTCTGACAGAAGCAAGCTGACATCGCCCGGCCCGCAGCCGACATCAAGCACCCGCATCCCTGGCTCGATCCCCGCACGCGCCAGCAGACGGCGCGTGAACGGCGCATACATGTCAGCCTGGCGGACCAGCCGCTCGTGCTCGTCCTCGCTGGACGAGCTGAGCGCATACCCAGGGTCTCCCGTGGCCGACACGCCGGGAGAGTCTACGCGCGCCTGTCAGCCTCCGTCTGGCCGCCCTTGCGTCCTCGATGCGAAATACGGGCCGCGGCCGGGATAAGCTGTTGCGGCGGTGACCGACGAAGACGTGCTCGCTCATGCGCACCGGCTGGCGCGCGCATACCTCGACGGTGTGAGCGAGCGGCATGTGGGCGGGTCCGATCCGGCGGCGCTGCGCCGGCCGCTGACCGATTCCGGTGAGAATGCGGTAGACGTCCTTGAGCAGCTGGCCGCTGATGCCGATCCAGGGCTGGTCGCATCCGCTGGGCCGCGCTACTTCGGATTTGTCGTCGGTGGGTCGCTCCCGGTCGCACTCGGGGCTGATTGGCTTGTCTCCGCCTGGGACCAAATGTGCGGCACGTACAGCGCATCGCCGGCGGTGGCGGTCGCCGAGGAGGTCGCGGCAGGGTGGGTCCTGGAGTTGCTTGGTCTCCCCCGGAGCGCGAGCGTTGGCTTCGTCACTGGCGCGCAGATGGCCAACTTCAGCTGCCTGGCGGCTGCGCGCGGCGAGCTGCTGCGGCGAGTGGGTTGGGACGTTGACGCGCAAGGACTGTTTGGGGCTCCACCGATCGAGGTGCTGGTCGGCGAGGAGGTACACGTGACCGTGTTACGGGCGCTTCGCTACCTCGGTCTTGGTCATGATCGCGTGACGCGGGTGGGCGTCGACGCGAACGGTGCGATGGACCCGGTCGAGCTTGAGGATGCGCTACGGAATGCCACGGCCCCGGTGCTGCTCTGCGCCCAGGCGGGCAACGTCAACACTGGTGCGTGCGATCCCCTCGTGGCGATCGGAAACCTCGCGGCTGAGCACGGCGCGTGGCTTCACGTCGATGGAGCGTTCGGTTTGTGGGCCGCCGCGTCGCCGCGCTTCGAGGGCCTGGTGGCCGGCAGGGACCGGGCTGACTCCTGGGCCGTCGATGCGCACAAGTGGCTCAACGTTCCATACGACTGCGCGTTCGCGATCGTTGCGCCACCAGAGGCGCTACCGCGTGCGATGGCGGTCAGTGAGGCGTATCTCTCGCGCAGCGATCACCGAGAGCCGGCGGAGTTCGTGCCCGAGGCTTCCCGCCGGGGGCGTGCGATCCCCGTGTACGCGGCGCTGCGATATCTCGGCCGGCGTGGCGTCGCCGAACTGGTTGAGCGATGCTGCGGGCATGCGACGCTGATGGCCTCCCTACTTCGGGAGGGCGGCCTGGAGGTGCTAAATGACGTCGTGCTGAACCAGGTCCTGGTCGCAGGCACGCTGGAGCACCTCGCCCGCGTGCAAGCCGACGGCGAATGCTGGCTCGGCTGCACAACGTGGCGCGGACGTCACGCTCTGCGGGTGTCGTTCTCCAACTGGTCGACAACCGACGATGACGTTCGTCGCACCGCGCGCGCGATCCTCAACGCAGCCAATTGATCACCGGCCAGCTTCGTCAAGGCGATCGTCCGACACGACCGCTTCCGTTGGACAAGCGCGAGTAACGCCGCGTACCGCGGTATTTCTCGCCACGGACGCCTTTCCCGCTCGGCGTGCCTCGCTCGTTCACGTCCCCACCCTCGAGTAGGCGATGGCTCTGGACTTGCGGCTAAGGTGCCGGCATGGGCTGGGTCACGCGATGCTTCCCGGGAGGCTGAATGGAACCGATGACGATCCGCAAGCTGATCGAGGGCATCCTGAACGGGCAGACCCGCATTCCCGCATTCCAGCGGGAGTTCGTGTGGGAACCCGAGCGAGTGGCGCTGTTCATCGACAGCATCTACAAGGGGTATCCGTTCGGGTCGCTCCTCTTCTGTGCCGCGGGGGGCTCCGCGAGACTGCCAGCCCTTCGACTATCCGGCGTTGGTGAGGACGAGCCGCCCGTCTGCGGCGAGCGTGAAGCCGGAGAGCGAGAAGCGCGTGGCAAGCAGCTCCGGTATGGCGTCTCGGTCGAGTGGCGTCACACTCGTGCCCGCTGGCGTCTGCTCGCTGAGCGATAGCTCGCTCCAATCGCACAGCAACGTGCCCGTGCCGTCATCGCTACGAACGCCCACGATCAGGCCGGTGACGAACAGCGAGAGGGGATGCGTGGAGGTCCACCAGTTGCTGGTTTCGACGTCAATGAGCGGAACCGGCTGCGGGTGAAAGCCGTAAACATCGGACCATTCGTCTCCCGCCAGCTTCTGGAGCACGAGTTCGGAGCCTTCCTCGACGACGCGAAAGCTCCAGCCCGACTGCTCCTGCGTGAGGCCCGGCCCGAATGGGATCGGCTCAAGGATCCCACGGGGGAACCCCACGTCGGCGTGCCAGCTTGCGCCGTTCTCGCTGACACGCAGAAAAAGGTGACTACGGGGTCGCACGACGCCCGGCTCCGCGCCCAAGCGCACGCGCGCCAAGAACATGTCCACCTCCGCGCCGAGCGCCTCGAGGGCCGCCTTCAGCAGCAGGTTCTGCTCGAAGCAGTAGCCGCCGCGGCGTTCGCTCACGAGCTTGCGCTCGAGGTCCTCCACCTCCAATGACACCGGCAGGCCCTGGTGCGGGTCGAGGTTCTCGAACGGGATCGAGGTCAGGTGCGCCCTGTGCACCTGCGCGATACTCGGCCGCCCGTCCAAGCCGATCCGTTCCAGGTAGGCGTCCAAGTCGAACACGCCCGCACTCTAGCCGCCGCTATCGCATCGCGCGGTGGGTGTCCTACCAAGGTCGCGACGGCGCCATCACTTCAGCCTTGGTGGGAGCGGCATAGGATGACGACTGTGAGGCCAGCCGCCGTCTCCGCCTCCGTCAGTACCGGCCTTCTGCTGCTCGCAGGCGCGGCCATCGCCGCGCGTTCCCCGTCGGGGCTGCCCTACTCGACCGCGAGCAACAGCGTGGTGCAGCCGCAGCCGCCGGCAGGGTCATGCCACGCGATCGGCTCCGGGCTGTACTCGCGCCCGGACCCACGATGCACACCCGGCACGTTGAACCCGCAGGTGACACAGGCAACGATCGGCCGCACGATTTGCCGGAGTGGATGGACGTCGACGGTCCGGCCGCCCGAGAGCACCACCGAGCCCGAGAAGTTCGCGAGCATGCGCGCCTACGGGGCGCGTGGCCCCGCCTCCGACTACGAGTACGATCATTTCGTGCCGCTCGAGCTGGGCGGGGCGACGAACGACCCGCGCAACCTGTGGCCCGAGCCCGGCGCCTCGCCGAACCCTAAGGACGCGGTCGAGGACGAGCTCAACCGTGCTGTCTGCGAGAAGCGAATGACGCTCGCCGAAGCGCAGCACGCCATCGTCAGCAACTGGGTCGCACTGGCGCGGAAGCCCGCGCCAGCCGCGCCGAAACCAAAGCCACAACCGAAACCATCCCCGCCCAAACCGAGCGGCTGGTGCTCCGCCAGTGCCGACTACAACAACACCTACAACGATTACGACGTGTACGTCGAATCCAATCAGCCCGACCAGGACGCGACCGTTAGCGGCGACGGCAAAACTGCGAGCTACTACACGAACAGCTCCGGTTACGCAGACGTGTACTTCTACGCCGGGCCGTCCGCGGCGGGAGATTCGGTGAGCGTCGAAGTCGGCGACGCCACCTGTTCGACGACGCTCTGAGCCGCTTTGTCGCTGGGGGTGAGCGCTCATCTCCGACAGCGGAGCAACGTGCGGACGCGACTCCAAGAGCGCAGCGCAGAACAGAGCAGGCACGGCGCTTCGCCCCGTAGGCGACGGAGGGGTCTATTACAGCTCACGCCTGCTCGCCCGGGCGCGAGGACGCGACGACGCAATTTATGTCGCAATCAGGCCGCGCGCTGACTTGGGCATCGCACCCAGCGCACCTCCTCATCCGGAGTCTGCTCCTCGACCATCTTCGTCGCGCAGCGTACGGCGGCATGTCGGCGCGGCGAGGCAACAGCCCGTTGGAGCGTGTACCCACGAAACAGCGCCGGAGAGATCGGGTCCACCCGTTCTTCAAGTAGTGGCGCCGAGATGAACGGCGGAATGGTTCCGGGGCGACGGAACCATTCATCAACCGTCTGCGCCTTGAGGGAGGCGTTGATGTGGCTGTCGCCTATGCGGTCGCCCGCGAGCCACGGCTCCTCTCCGCTTTCGACCCACGTCATCACGAGCGCGTGGCGCGGGTCCAGTGTGAACCGCCCCTCGAACGTCCCCGCGACACCGAACGGCGGGATCGCGGACTCCGGCGTGATCCTGTGGGGTCTCGCAAACGGAATCAGAACCATCGGCTGATCGCAGCTGATGAGCAAGTCCTCGGGGAACTCGATGATGCTCCAGTGCATGCTCAGCAGCAGGCGCGTCAACGCGAAGCGCGTCGCTCAAGGCAAACAGCAAGTCACGGTCGATCGTCCGCCGCTCCCCAACCAGGCTTCGCCTGGCAGGGGGCCCCGACCGCGGCGGAGCGCAGTCCCCCGGCCCCCGTCGGCGGGGTAGCGTGGCACACCCTGTCAACCCACGAGGGGTGTGACAGGGTGTGCAGTGGGGGCCGGGCCGGGGGCCGGCCGACTGCTCGATCGACGGATGGAATCCCACGGCTGTTCACGCGCCTGCTCAGCGGTCGCAGCCCGCTCACCCGATCGAACTCCCCGCCGTAGTGATCCTCCCGCGCCGTCGCCGCTGACTCGCGTCGCACCCTGGGCGCTCGACCCGCGCGCCCCGCGACACAGCGCGCCCACCAGCTCCGCCCGCACTCCATCCAGGCTCGACCCGAGCCCTGCTCGGCTCTCGCCCACGCCTCCCACGACGCGCCGCCAGCGCTCCAGCTCCCCCTCCAGCCACGCCTCCAGCGCCCCTACGGCAAAGGCCACCCCGCCGCTCGGCTCCGCTGCGCTCCGCTTCACGGCACACAGTTGCACCTAAAGGTCTTTTCTTTTGCTATTTTGGCTCCAGGATGCTTTCGATTGGAAAGATCGCGTTGGGTCAGCACCGCTACTACGAGCAGCAGGTAGCGCAGGGGCAGGACGACTACTACACCGGCCGCGGCGAGGCCCCCGGCGAATGGGCAGGCACCGGCGCGCAGGCCCTCGGTCTCGCGGGCCGGATCGGTGCCGGGCAGTTCGGCGCGCTGATCGCGGGCCATGACCCGCGCGACCCGGAGGCGCGGCTGCGCTCCAGCGCGCGTGACCCGAGGGTCGCGGCGTACGACCTCACATTCTCCGCGCCGAAGACGCTCAGCATCCTGTTCGCCATCGCGCCTGAGCACGTCTCGGGTGAGCTCGTGGGCTGCCATGAAGAGGCAGTGAGGGCGGCGCTCGGGTATCTGGAGGACACGGCAGTGATGGTCCGCCGCGGGCACGCCGGCGAGCACGTGCAGCCCGGTGAGGGTCTGGTCGCGGCGGCCTACCGGCACCGGATGAGCCGGGCGCTCGACCCGCAGCTGCACACGCACGTCGTCGCGGCGAACCTCGCGCGTGGCCCGGACGGCCGGTTCACCGCGCTGCACGGCTCGGAGCTCTACCGGGCAGCGAAGACAGCGGGGTACCTCTACCAGGCGCATCTGCGGGCACTTGTCACAGAGCGTCTGGGGTTGGAGTGGGGGGAGGTCCACAACGGTGCGGCGGAGCTCGCGGAGATCGAGCGGCCGGTGGTCGAGCATTTCTCGCAGCGCCGCCACGAGATGCTGCGCGAGGCCGAGCAGGGCGGGATTGGCCTGGGGTCAAAGAGCGCGGCGGAGCACGCGGCGCTCGCCACGAGGGAGCGCAAGCAGTATGGGCTTGAGACGCATACGTGGCGGGAGGAGGTCAGGGCCCGCGCGGGCGAGCAGGGCCTGGACACGGGCAGGGTCGCGGAGCTGCTGCGCGTGGGCAGGGAGTGGCTGGTGCGTGGTCTCGCCAGGCGCGGCGGCGCGGACGAGCAGGCGCTCAGCGCCCAGCTGACGGGCGCTGATGGTCTGACGGAGCGCAGCAACATCTTCGATGAGCGCGCGGTGCTCCGGGAGTTCGCCGCCGGGGCGGGGGCGGGTGCGCTGGTGGGTGAGGTGCGCGGCCGGGCCGTGCGATTCGCGGAGCGCCCGGACGTGATCGTGACCCGTGGTGGTGAGATGACGACTGCGGAGCTCGTGGCGGTCGAGCGCCGTCTGATCGTGGCCGCGGTCGGGCGGGCTGGGGAGGGGACCGGCATCGTCGATCCGTCGCTGGCGGAGCGTGCGATCGCCACGGCTGACCGTCCCCTCACTGCAGAGCAGGCAGCGGCGGTGCGCGCCGTGACTGGCTCGGGGCACGGAGTGAGCGTGATCCAGGCGCTCGCGGGAGCCGGCAAGACCTACACCGCCGGGGTGCTGCGTCAGGTGTATGAGAGCGCGGGCTACACGGTGCTCGGCGTCGCGCCGACCGGCCGCGCTGTGCGCGAGCTCGCCGAGGAGGCCGGCATCCCCACACGCACACTGGACCGTCTCTTGCTCGACCTCGAGCAGCTCGGTGACGAGCTGCCACAGAACGGTGTGCTGATCTTCGACGAGTCCGGGATGGCTGCGACGCGCCCCACCGCGCGACTACTGGAGGCCGCAGAGCGCGCGCGTGTGAAGGTGGTCGCGATCGGTGACCCGGGTCAGCTTGCCTCGGTGCAGGCAGGCGGGTGGCTCGGCGCGGTGGGCCGCACGCTCGGCGCGCAGCGGCTCACGGAGGTGATACGCCAGCGCGACCCCGTGGAGCGCAGGGCGCTCGGTGCGCTGCACGACGGCCACCCCCAGCGATACCTCGAATGGGCCGATCGCAACCAGCGGATTGCGACGTTCAGCGCCCCCACCCGCGCGTGCGAGCAGGCCCTCGCCGAGTGGGCTCGCACGGCCCTGGTGGCGGGGCCGGCGCAGACGGTGATGATCGCCAGGGACAATGAGACGCGCGAGCGGCTGAACCGGGGTGCGCGTGAGCTGCGGCGCGGTCTGGGCGTGCTCGGAGAGGAGCGCGCCTACGGCCCGGTTGAGGTCGCGGTCGGCGACCGCGTGATCTGCCGCCGCAACGACGGGCAGCTCGACGTGGACAACGGGATGCGAGGCACAGTGCGCCACCTCGACCCCGACAGGGTCGTGATCGACACCGACAGCGGGCTCGTACGCGAGCTGCACGCCGCCTATGTCGCCGAGCACGTCGAGCACGCCTACTCCCTGACCGGCCACGGGATGCAGGGCGGCACCATCGAGAGCGCGATCGTGGTCGCCTCACCCAGGGATCTCACCGCCGGCTGGTCCTACACCGCGCTCTCCCGCGCACGAGCAACCACACGCCTGCTCGTCTACGACGACGACCTCGAGCGGGAGCGCAGCGAGTTCGCGCCCACAGACCAGACCCCGACGGCGACCCGGGATGAGCTGCTCGATCGGGTGGCGCGGCGGATGCTGGAGCGCGACGACGAAGACCTCGCGATCGAACAGCTCCCCGGCGCCGGCCGCACAGACGACCCCGACCTCGCCGGTGCCCGCGCACACGCCGCAGGCCCACCCCAGGAGCACGCCGCTACCCGCGCAGAGACCACCCCGCCGGCTGCGGCGACTCCCCCGCGGTTGCGGGAGCTAGGCGAGCGCGTCGATCAGCTGCACGCGCAGCTCGCGGCGCTACCGACACGCCAGCTGCAGCGCATCGAGGACCTCGACGCACGCGCCCACACGCTCACCACCCAGCGCGAGCAGCTCACCCAGCGCCTCACCGGCCTGCCCGAGCCACGCCGGCGCCTCGGACGCGAACAGGAACCCTACGCGATCGAGCGTGCCCACCTGGCCGGCGCCCTGCAAGCCAACGAGCGCGAGCTCGACGCCGCCCTCACACAGTACCGCGGCCTGGAGCGCGAGCTCGGCAACCCGGCCGAGGCCCGTGCCGAACGCGAAGGCCTCAAACAGGCAATCACCCAGGCCACCCGAGAGCACACGGCGCTGCGCAACGAGCTCGCCGAGCGCGAACTGCACACTCCCGCCGAGTGGATGAAGGCCACCTACGGCGAGCGGCCCGACCGGCCCGCGCAGCGTGAGGCATGGGAGAACGGCGTGCGTCACGCCGCGCGTTACCGCGCGCATTACGACGTCATCGACCCCACCGACGCACTCGGCCCCAGGCCCGAGCGGCGCGGCGGGCAGCAGCGCGATTGGGAACGCGCCCGCGAAGCGATCGACCGCACGGAGCGACGCCTCGGATGCGAGGCCACGTCCGATCGCGGCATCGACCTCGGGATCGGACTCTGACGAGCGGATGACGACTATGTAGTTAACGAGCCGCCGGAGTGCCACCGGGGAAGGTCGTGACCTATCAAGGTTTGAAGTCCCCTCGGGCGTTCAAGCGAGCCGCCGTTTGGGAAAGCAAAAGGGTGACTACTCGTAACCGGCTTGCTCATGCGATTCGGCCGGACAGCCACGCGAGGATTTCCTCGTGGTCGGCTTGACCGGCGGCGATCCTCTCGACCATCGGCACATCGACGTCCGGCAGGGAGCCTTGGAGCGGTGAACCGCTGGTCTCCAGGAAGAGGCCCATCAGGAAGAACGCAGTGCGCTTGTTGCCATCCGGCAGCGGGTGGTTGCGCGCCAGGCGCGCCACCAGGATCGCGGCTTTCTCCAGGATCGTCGGGTAGACCTCCACGTCGCCGAAACCTGCGCGCGGCGCGGCGAGCGCCGACTCGGCGAGGCCGACGTTTGGGAGGCGGGCGATCTGCTCGGGTGTGGTGCCGAGGATTTCGGCGGCGACGTCGCAGAAGTCGCCGAACTCCGGGTAGTTGACCGCCACGGTTACTTGCCCAAGCGGCGCAGCGTCTCGCGGTGCTCCTCAGCGAACCGGCGGCGCTGCTCAGCGCGCTCGCGGTCGGTGCCCGGGAGCCCGCGTGCGAGATCCTGCCGCTTCGCCGGCGACGGACTCGCCTTCGGCACGGTCGGAGTCTTGGGCCTCGCTGCGCTCATACACGAATTGTAGACCTGGCAATGGTCGGCCGGTGAGGCAAGGGCCAGGGGAGTCAAGGGGGGCCCCAGGCGGCGCAAGAGAGTCGGGCGGACGCTGAGGAGGTAGCCGGCTGCACCCTGCTCTATCGTACGC
This sequence comes from uncultured Solirubrobacterales bacterium, assembly GCA_963833205.1. Lineage (GTDB taxonomy): Bacteria > Actinomycetota > Thermoleophilia > Solirubrobacterales > Solirubrobacteraceae > Palsa-744. Next base: position 761,618 of record CAWHWZ010000006.1, read on the forward strand.
CTCTAGCAACAGTGGTTTGGCGTATTTGTCTATGGCTGAGCAGCAGATCCTGACCGTGCCCCAGGTCGCCGAGGAGCTCCAGGTGACCGCTCAGACGATCCGTAACTGGATCGACAGCGGCGCGCTGCCCGCGGCGAAGATCGGCCGCGCCTTCCGGATACGACGCGAGCACGTCGATGCGCTGCTCGCACGTGCACAGGCCGACAGCAGCTCACTGGCGACCCGCCGGGATCTCTGGTCACCTGAGACCTTGGGGTTGCCTCACCGTCGCCGTGGCGCCGAGCGTCCAGCGTCGGTGTGGGATGAGGCTGGGACTCCAGCGCTGCCGTCCAAGCGCTCCTGAGCCACTCACGACTGCGAGCGAAGTCTCTCCCCGGCTCAGGCTGAGCGACGCGCGCGAGCGCGCGGCCGCCGGGTGCTCGCGCCGTCTTCGCGCTCGACCGCCTCTGCGAGCTCCGCGGTGGCAACGGCGAGCTCGTCGTAGGTGCGGGCGACGTCGAGCATGTTCTTGCCGGTCGCTGCGGTGTTCAGTTGCCGGACGGCTTCATCGAAGCGCCGCCAGAGGCTCTCGGGTCCGCGGCGCCCGGTACCGGGCTGCAGCTCATACGGCGGCCGGGGGTCGGCGGCGCGATGGGGCGGCCAGTCAAAGCCCGCGGCGTCTGCTGCCCGGCAGGCGCGCGCCTCCTTGCTCGCAGCCTGGGCGAGACCGGCCAGGCGCGCGCTGAAGCCGTGATCGGGCGGCGCCATTCGGTGCGCCTCAAGCGCATTACGCCAGCCATCGAGCGCGTCCCTGAAGTCGCTGAGCACCCTCTCGTCATCTCTGGTACTGCTTGTTGTGTTCATTTGGTCATCGTAGCTGGTGCGAGGGATGACCAAGCGCACGATGTGTGGGCTCGCCTGTTGGGGGAGACCGAGAGCTCGGCGCAAGGGTTGAGCAGCATTAACATTGATGTTATGGTCCTCGGGTCGATCAGGAGATGACGATGGCTACCGAAACCGCAGAGACCACGCGCGCCGGCCAGGCATTCGAGGAGTTCCTCGACGGCCAGCTCGCCGATCCCGTCTTCAGGGCCGGTTTCGAGCGGAAGCTCGCCAAGGTCAAGAGCATCGCTGAGGTGCTCAGGGTCATCGAGGAGGTCAGGGAGCGGGAGAACATCCCGAAGGCCGAGATCGCAAGGCGCATGGATCGCAAGCCCGAGGCGATCTCACGGCTCCTGCGCGGCGAGGGCTCCAATCCGACCCTCGACACCCTGATCGACCTCGTCGACGCGGTCGGGCTCGAACTCGACATCCGGATCAAGCGCCAGCCGGCCAAGCGCAACGGGGACTACTCGCCGCTGAAGATCCAAGCTGCCGTCTGAGCGGCGGCAACCAAGTGGCAATGCGGGCTCACCCGGAACAGGGTTCGGCCGATTTATGGGCTCATAGGGAACACGATTTGGGAACACGGCCCCCTCAACCAGAGCATTTCACGAGCCAAAACCCCACAAAAACCCTGCAAATCAACGCTATGCGCCGTGCGGGACTCGAACCCGCCCCACCGGATTAAAAGTCCGGCGCTCTGCCCGATGAGCTAACGGCGCGCAGCGCCACAGTGTGGCAGATGCTGGAGCACGCGGCCAGCGCTCCACCCGACCGGTCTGCGGGCGGCCGGGTGGAGGATATGGGAGAGCGGGGCCTATCGAAAGACCACGGTCACCGTCGCGGAGGAGCTGGAGCCGGCGCCGCTGGGACGGAAGGACGCATGGAGCTTGACGACCAACCGGTGGTGGTGGCGCAAGGTCGCGGAGGTGGCGGGCAAGAGGGCGACCCGCAGCGTAAGGCGCTCGGCTCGCGCGGCCTGCTCACCGGCGGGGCGTACCCCTCTGCCGGTGAGTGTCGCGGTACCGGCGGAGGGCACGCGTAGCGTGATCGTGGCGCGATGGCCGTGCACCCTGTGGCTGAGGATGGAGACCTTGCCTTGCTTGTGCTCGGCCGCAGTGGCGCCCGTCGCGGAGGAGGAGGTGCCGGGAAGGGTGAGTAGCACAGTTGCGGAGCCGCTGGTGCCGCCGGAGCTCGCGCCGCCCTGCCCGCCGCTGCCGCCGGAGCCGGTGCCCTCGCCGGAACCGCCTTTGCCTTCGCCCGAGCCCGAGCCTTTCCCTTCGCCGGAGCCCGCGCCTTCGCCCGAACCTTTGCCGCTGCCTTCGCCGCCTTCGCCCGCGCCTTCTTTGTTGCTTTCTTCTTTGCCGCCGCCCCCTTCTTCGCCCCCGGCGGCTTCGCCGAGGTTGGAGAGCAGGCCGGTGACGAGCCCTTTGACCGCGGGTGCCACACCCGCGAGTTTGCCGTCGGTGAGGGGGGCCGTGAGCATGGTGGCGCCTTCGGGCAGTTGCGCGGCGGTTTGACCGAGTTCTTCGCTCACCGCTTTTGGTGTGGTGTTGAGTTCTTCGGAGACTTCCCTGACGGTCTTGGCTGTGAAACCGCTGGTGAGCTGTGAGCCGCCGAGCAGTCCTTCGAGCTTGTGTTCGGCGCTCAGCTCTCCGAAGAGGCCGCCGGCGAGACTGGAGAGTTCGCCGGCGAGTTGTTCGTGGGGCGTGGTGGACTTCAGCAGCGTGCCCACCAGCTGTTCGAGGCTGAGCGAGCCGAGCGCGTTGTGGAGTTCCGTTTCGGCGCCCAATACACCGAGCAGCACCGAGAGCAGGCCGCCTAGCTTGCCTTCAAGCGCTGTTTCCAGCGCGGGAAGGAAGTCTTCGACCTTGGCGAGTTCGCCGAGCTTGGCGCTCGACCCGAGCTGTTCGATGGCGGTGCTCAGACTTTCTTCAAGGCCCGCCACCCCCAGTTCCTGGTGGCTGAGCAGCCCCAGTTTCAGTTCGGCGAGCACGCTGATGCCTTCGAGCGCCGCCAGGTAGCGGGCGAGCTGCGCGGCGGAGAGGTCGTTGAGCGGCAGCCCGGCGAGCAGTGTCTGCAGTTCTCCCGCGTTCAGTAGTTGCCCCGGCGCGATCAGCTGGCGCACTGACAGGCCGGGACGTTTCGCTGTGCCCGCGCCACCGCCGGGGAGCGATGGATCGGCGCTGGCGAGTGCGGAGGCGGTGGGCAGTGCGGCGAGCGCCACGACCAGCGTGGCCGACACCGCCGCGAGGCCGCGGCGGTGGATGGGGGTGTCGGTCCCGATAGGCCCGTGGGCCGCGCGCAGGCGCCGATGGACCTCCCGGTGGGGTTTCGAAAACATGCAGATCGCTCCCTTTTTTGGAATCTCCTGGCGCTCGTCCAAAGCTCGAGCCGCAGCAGGATTTTCGATCTGTATACCCCCGTTTTCCACCCTACCTCAATTTATTCGAACAGATGTCTATTTTACTTCTGCGAATCCGCCCTGTCAGGGGGAATTCCAATAGGATGGTGGTAGGCGCCCAGTGGACAGGGCGTTTCAGCCCTCGGGCTGCTGCGCGGCGGCCACCCGCAGCATCTCCTCGATGCGGGTGAGCTTCACGCGCGGGCGTCCGGCGGGCTCGCCCAGCGAGCGCTCGTGGCGGTCGATCTCCGCCCAGCCGGCGTAGGTGATCAGCTCAGGCTGGCGCGCGCGCAGCGTCTCCAACAGCTCCTCGGGGTTGGGCGCCGGGGGAGCGGGCAGCAGCCGCGAAGAGAGGTCTTCGAGGATCGCGTCGACGGTCTCCTGGGCGTCCTTCTTGTTGGTGCCGATCACCCCTGTGGGGCCGCGCTTGATCCAGCCGACGGCGTACTCCCCGGGCAGCGGCCCCTCCGGGCCGAGCACGCGCCCGCGCTCGTTGCGGATCACGCCGGAGCGCTCGTCGAATGGCACCCCGGGCAGCGCCACGCCGCGGTAGCCGATCGCGCGGAACACCAGGCCGGCGGAGATCGTCTCGTACTCCTCGGTGGCCTGCGCGCGCAACCCTCCGTCGGGCGCTGCCACCAGCTGGTTGCGCGCCATCTGCACGGCTCCCACATGCCCGTGCTCGTCGGGGAGCAGCTCGACGGGGGAGAGCAGAAAGCGCAGCACCACCCGCCGCGGCTCTCCGCGCGGTGGACGCTCGGCGAACTGGCGCAGGATTCGCACGTTGCCTTCGGAGATCCTGTCGATCGCGGGGTCGGGCACCGCCAGCGCGCGCTCCAGCTCGGCGGGGTCGACGACCACGTCGGCGCCGGCCAGCTCTCCCAGCTCGAGCAACTCGGGGTTGGTGAAGGCCGCTTGTGCTGGGCCGCGACGCCCGAGCACCACCACCTCGCGCACCGCGCTGCGCTCCAGCGCGTGCAGGGCATGGTCGGCGACGTCGGTGCGCGCGAGCTCCTTGTGGGAGAGCACCAGCATCCGCGCCACGTCCAGCGCGACGTTGCCGTTGCCGATCACCACCGCTCGCTGGCGGGCGAGGTCGAACTCGAGGTGGGGGTGGTCGGGGTGGCCGTTGTACCAGCCAACGAAGTCGGTGGCCGCCCAGCTCCCCGGCAGCTCCTCGCCGGGAATCCCCAAGGGCCGGTCTGCCGGCGAGCCGGTGGCGTAGACGATCGCGTGGTAGTGCGAGAGCAGCTCCTCGCGCGACACGTGCACGCCGAGCTGGACGTTGCCGAAGTAGCGAAAACGGGGGTGCGCGGCGGTCTTCTCGTAGACGCGCGTAACCGACTTGATCTTCGGATGGTCGGGCGCCACGCCGGAGCGCACCAGCCCCCAGGGCGTGGGCAGGCGCTCGAGCATGTCCACCTCGATCTGTCCCCCCGAGTCCTTCAACAGATGTCCGGCGGCATAGAAGCCGGCGGGGCCGGCACCCACCACGGCGATACGCACGGGAGACTCGCTCATCGGGAGGAGATCCTAGTAGGGCCGCGTGCGCCGGGCGGCTGCTGTGAGCGAGCGACAGCCGTATAGTTGTGGCATGGCGGACGTGCTAAATGGGGTCGAGGGGGGCCAGGAGACCAGCCCACACGACAGCCACTCGGCGCCGACGCAGGTGGTCGAGCGGTTTTTGGGACTGCTCCGCACCGAGGACATCGACGGAGCGGCAGAGCTGCTGGCGGTGGACGTGGAGTACGTCAACGTCGGACTGCCCACCGTGCATGGTCGCGAGCGTGTGCGGCGGCTCCTGCGAGCCACGCTCGGGCTGGCGGGGGCCGGGTTTGAGGTGTACGTACACGCGATCTCCGCGGACGGTTCCGCGGTGCTAACCGAGCGCACCGACGTCATGAAGTTCGGTCGGCTGCGCATCCAGTTCTGGGTGTGCGGGCGGTTCGACGTCAACGACGGCCAGATCGTGCTGTGGCGCGACTATTTCGATCAGGTTAACTTCTGGGCGGCAACCGCCCGCGGTTTGGTGGGCACGATCCTCCCCGCGGTGCGCGCCAAGCCACCCACCGCGTGAGCCCAGCCCCGGTCTCATCTGGAGGCGAAACCTCCGCAATGGGCGCGGCCCGACTCGAACGGGCGACCCCCTCGGTGTAAACGAGGTGCTCTGGCCAGCTGAGCTACGCGCCCCGGGCTCGGGGTTACCGGCATCACAAGGCTAGCGCTCTCGGTCATGCCGGTGGTGGGACCCTTTGGCCCGCACCACTGGCCTGGGGGTACTTTGCGCCCGCTGCGGGCGAGGGGCCGTGTTGTGGCGGGCCATCGCCCAGAGCCCTTAATCCAAATAGGTGGCGCTTAGTCCAAATAAATGTTTCCCTGCCAGAATGCACCAATGCGCTGGGGTACCCGCAGGTCTGCTCGGATCGCGCTGGGGGCCGTTGGTGGGGTGGTGGTGCTGCTGGGTCTAGCGCAGCTGCTGCTCCCCAAACTGGCCGCGCAACGGGTGCGCAGCGAACTGGCGCGCTACGGCGTGGTGCGCAGCGTCTCCGTCAGCGCGTTTCCCGCGATCGAGCTGCTGTGGGGACACGCCCAGTCGGCGAGCCTGAGCGCTGGCGCCATCAGCATGAGTCCGGCTGAGGCCAATCAGTTGATTGGGCGGGCGCGTGGTGTGCAACAGCTGGACGTGCGCGCCACCAGCGTGCATCTGGGGCCGCTCGCCTTGGACGACGTCGACCTGCGCAAGCGCGGCGATCACATCCACATCGGCGGCCTCCTCAGCGAAGCCGGCCTGCGCGCCATGCTGCCGGGCAGCACCGGCTTCGAATTGCTGACCAGCGAAGCCGGCGGGGCGACGATGCGGGTGAAGGGCAACCTCTTCGGGGTGACCACAGCGCTCAACGTGCAGATCAGCGCTGTCGAAGGCAAGCTGGTTGCCCAGCCGCAGGGCTCCCTGTTTGCCGGCCTCATCAAAGTCACGTTGCTCGCGGTGCCACACATTGACGTGCGGTCGATCGCGGTGTCCGAGGTGCCCTCCGCGGGGACTGCCGACCCCGCCTATCGGGTGAGTGTGGCCGCGCGATTGCGCTGAGGGCGAGCGATCTACGCGGGTGCCAGCATTGAGGCGCGCTCGCGCACCGTCATCGGCAATCCCTCGCGCGGGCTGATCGTCGGCATCTGGCGGATGCTCAGCGCGAAGCTCTCCGGCAGCTCCAGTTCGAAGCGGCTGAGGATCAGGGTGGCGATCGTGCGCACCTCCAGCTGCCCGAAGCGCATCCCGATGCACGTCCGCGAGCCGCCGCCGAAGGGGATGTACGCGCCCTTCGGGATCGCCTCGCGCGCCTCTGGCGCAAAGCGCTCGGGGTCGAAGCGCTCCGGGCGGGGCCACACATCGGGGAGGCGGTGGGAGGCCCACGAGCAGTAGTTCACGTACGCGCTTCCCGGGACTTTGGCGCCCTCGAACTCAAACGGCTGCACCGAGCGGCGCGGGCCGATCCACGCCGGTGGATACATCCGCAGCGTCTCCTCCAACACCATCTCCAGCTGCGGTAGCTCGCCGCCCATCAGATGTGTTGCCGTCGGGCGCTGGCCGTGCAGGCAATCGCGCTGCTCTGCCACCAGGCGTCGTGTGATCTCGGGGTGGCGGGCCAGCTCGTAGAACATGAACGACACCGTCGAGGTGGTGGTGTCGTGGCCAGCGAACAGCAGCGTCATCACCTCGTCGCGCACCTGGCGGTCGCTGAGTGCGCTGCCGTCCTCGTCGTGCGCGTCCAGCAGCAGACTCAACACGTCCTCGCCCCGCTCCCCGCTTGCGCGGCGGCGGTTGATCTCGGCGTAGATGACCCTGTTGAGCTCTTTGGCCGCTCGCTGCAGGCGGGCGTATGGCGTCAGCGGGCCGCGCAGGAAGCGTGAGGTGTATTCGGTGGCGTAGAACGACAGCGCGCGCTCAAACAGCCCCGCCGCGTCGGTGCCCCTAGCCGGCTCCCCGTCGGGGTCCAGGCCAAACAGCGCTCGCATCGCCACCCGCATCGCCAGGCGTCGCGTCCAGCTGTACAGGTCCACTGCGCCCCCCGGCGTTAGCTCCTCCAGCGCCCGCTCGGTCTCCTGGCACATCACGTCGATCGATGCCGCAATGCGCTCGCGATGGAAGGCCGGCAGCATGATCTGGCGGGAGCGGCGGTGGAAGTCGCCGTCGATCGTCAGCAGCCCGTCGCCAAGCAGGCCGATCAGGTCGCGGAAGTGCGACTGGCGCCAGATGAAGTTGGAGGCGTGCGACACCGTCATGTAGTGGTTGGCGGCGGGCCCCAGCATGAACACCACGTTGCCGTGCAGCACTTTGATCGTGAACACGGGCCCATACCTGTCGTAGCACTCCAGCAGCAGCGGCAGTGGATCGTGCGCGAAGCGACGCGTCCGCGCCATGCTGAAGCGGGTGTCTCCCGGCGGGTAGGGCACCTTGCTGGCCCGTTCTTTGCGCACGTCGTCCACCATCACCGCGAACGGGTTGAACGGCTTCGGCGGCGGTGGTCCGAGGAGCGTCACAATGAGCGCAGCCTACCCGATTATTGGCTGTTTGGCCAGTTTGGTGATGGTGCGCGTGTGTTGGGCACCGGATGCCCGACGGCGCAAGATCCCTCACGCCCGCAAGGTCAAACCGGGCGGGTCGAGGATGCATGGGGCGGCAAGGGGTGTCGTCCGCGCGAGGCTTGGCATACTGTGTCTAGCGCGTAGAGTCGCGGAGGGCAGTCCCTCCCGTGTCCCTCTCCGCGGGGGCGTAGCTCAGTTGGTTAGAGCGCCGGCCTGTCACGCCGGAGGCCGCGGGTTCGAGTCCCGTCGCTCCCGTCGAGGGAAAGCCCTGGTAATCGGGGCTTTTTCTTTGGGTTGTGGTACTCGCGTGGTGCTCGGAGCTGGACGAGAGTACCGCGAGCGAGTACCACACTCGCCCGCATTTTGCGGGGAATCGGGCTGGCCCCGGTTTGCAGGCCGGAGGTTGCCTTCGATTTGGGGTGGACCCGACTTTCGCGGACAACTCCATCAAAGCGTGGGCAGATCATCATGTCCGTCAAAAGGGTGGTTCCACTCCAGCCACCACCGCAATGGCAGCATGATCCGCAACGCGATCAAGCAAGCCGCCAGGAGCGAAGCCGACCTGGGCGACTCGCCCCTCGCGTGTAAGCGGCGCCGCCACGCGCGGTCGGGTCGGCCGAGGAAGCCTCTGACCTGCAATCAGGCGACCAGGCCCGCGTCCTGGAGAAGTTGGCCTACGCGCGCCTGGTTCTTGAAGACGTTGCCTGGGTATGCGTTGGCCGGAAAGACCGACACCAGCTTGCCGACGTAATCCGCAACCTCATCGTGCAAATCCGCTAGTCCGACGGCGAGATTTGTTTCCGTATCGATCAGAAAGCTGTCTCCAAGTTTCCTCATGACCAAGTGAGCGATGACTCGACGCCCATGGACCGCGACGCCGGCTTCCACACCGTCCGTTTTGCGCTCCGTCTCATCAAGGAGAGCATCGACGCGCGCGGTGATCTCTACCGCTCGGCTAAGACGAAGGGGGTCCGTTTGGGCGTTGAACAGGGCGGAATAAATCGAGCTGTCTGAGAAGAGTCGTGATACCTCTCGCTTAGCAACGACCGCATGAGCCACGCTAGGTGAAGAGCAGGCAAGCGCCACCGCGGCACTCCGTACGTCGATGACCTTGGAACGATCCTTTGATTTCGGCACCTCAGCCGCGCGAATCAGGTACTCAAGTCCCAAGACTTGCAGCTCACGAGCGAGCCGATGTTGCTCAGAATCGAGGAAGGCGAAGTCCTGGCTTGAGACCTCATTCTGAGTGTTGGCGTAGCGAGTGATGCTACGCCCCAAATCACCGTCTGCCTTAGGAACCTCAATGCACCTGACCAAGACGACGGCGGCACCGAGATTTGGCTCATGTTGGGTTCCCAGTGCCGACCCGAGGGTCGACACCGTCTGCGCACCGTTGACAATGCTAGCTCCGCTGAGCTTGAAGTAACCCACTTCACGGTTGAGTGCGCCACCAGGTCCGATCTCAATAGACTCGGCGAGCATCGTGATTCCATTGTTGTAATAGACGAAGCGGTCAGGGTCGTTTGCGATAGTGTCCAAGATACCTTCATTGATGTCGGAGCGCGGAAGCACAACTCGGATATTCTCTGCGAAGAGATCCGTCCCATGCGCGGCAAACCATCCCGCGATCTCGGCGGCGCTGACGCGCCCGTAGAACATCTTCTGCGGCTCAGACGCCCTTCCCCAATCAAGCATCTGTAGCTGAATGTCCACGGCCGGGTGGGGTTCATCTGCAATCGAGTTGAAGAGATCGCCCTGGGCAAGGTGCTGGTGTGTTGCGAGAGGCTCGATGCCCTCAAGATCATTCAGCTGCTCAAGGAGTTCCGAGATCGGCCTATCCACCTCAGCCGCAAGCGCATTTATGGCAGTTGTTGCAGTGACCAACCGGATCCGTGCCCCTGGTGTCTTGAGCAGATCGCGGACGGCTGCCTTCGTCGCCTCTGAAGCGTGTACCGGCGCATCGTCGGTCTTCATACCCAGCAGAGACCTCACTCCAGACAGGAACTTGAGAACCTCACCCAGCCCCATGGATCCGGACCCATCCTGCCGCCACTTGGACTGGACGAATACAACCTGCTTCGCCGCCTCGTCAACACCGACAGCATCGATTCCCCGGTCCTGGGTGCCGTCGGTTATCTCGACGACTCGTTGATTCCCCTCATCCAGGTCCAAGACGAACTCTATGGCATAAAGGGCGAGCAGCCGCGACATGTTCGAGACATCGTCGAGGCTTTCCTGCCAGTAGTCGGCCTGGTAGATTGACCTCAGGTGAGTCTCGATCTGACTGACGTGGAACTGGCTCATCTCGGCTCGACCGGGCAGACTACAAGATCCCAGTCGACCATGGGGGTTGGTGTCCCAGGATGGGTCGGATTGGCCGAACTCTAAGCAGGCGAGGTGCTGGTGGTAAGGCCAGCGGCAACGGTGGAGGCTTTGCGGTAAGGCCGGCCGAACCTGGCGGCTCTATCAGCGTCCGCGAATCGAACGGTGGTCGGAAATATCGTGGCTGGGAGTGCGGGTCAGCCAGCGTGTTGGAGAAAGAGCCGAGCGAAGCCGTAGAGGGTTGTGACTCGGGGTCCAGCCGGAGTCGAGGCGCTCCGGGTGCGCGAGCGATGGCACCTGTGCGCGGCTGTTGGTCATCCTCTGGGCCAGGCGCATGATCCGCTCGGCGTCCTGTCCTTCCTCGCCGAGGTCGTCGCGCGCGATGAACCAGTCGGTGCCGTGGCGTGAGCGCGTCGCCTCGACGTAGGCGGTCTCCTTGCTGGTCTGCCATCCGCCGGTGAGTACGACGGAGCGCTCAAAGGTCGCGCCCTGCTGGCGGTAGATATGCTGCGCGTATGCCAGCCTGAGTGACGCCAGATCCTCGTCGGCGAGCTGAACCTTGCGCCGTGTCCCGTCGAGCGTGATTGTTACGCCCTGTTGGTGGATGGAGCTGACTTGTCCACGGGTGCCGTTCTCGACCCGTGGCTGTGCTGGCGGGCGGTGCTGGGTGGTGAATGCGATGAGGTCGCCTTCGCGCAGCCCGTAATGGACGCCAGGCAGCGGGATCTCGTGGTGTCCGAGTTCGCCTCGTTGTGCGCGGAGGTGTTGGGCGCGGGCGTTGAGCCGGTCAATCTCCTGGTTGGAGGCGTCGGCGATCAACGCCACCTCGCGGATATCGCGGCCCTCCGTGAGCGCGGCCCATGTCTGTACGGCTTCCTCTGCGGCTTGGTCTCGGGTGTCGGAGAGGTGCAGCTGGCCTCGTGAGGCGTAGTGCGCCATCGCACGCTCGGGTTCTCCTGCGCGTAGCGCTTGCCACGCGCGCTGCTCGGCGGGGTCCTTGGTGCGGTGGATGTCCGCAAGTTCGGCGGTAGGCGCATGATTGGCGAGCCGGTCGAACATGCCGCCGGGACCGATCGAGGGGAGCTGCTTGCCGTCACCGACGGCGATCAGCTTTGCTCCGGAGCGCTCCACGAGCGCGGTCAGCTCATCGAGGCGCTTGTGATCGACCATTCCTGCCTCGTCGAGGATGACGGTGGTGTCCCTGCCCACGGGGAGGGTGCCCGTGTTTGCGCGGGCGACCAGCGAGTCGAGGGTGAGTGTCTGCCCGGCGAGCGCGGGGCTGTGGGCGCCGAGGCGCTCTGCGGTGGACCCGGACACCGCGACGCCGATCGTCTCGCGGCCGGCGTGCTGCTCGGCGCGTGCGGCGGCGTCGATCACCACTCCCTTACCGGTGCCGGCGGGGCCGACGAGGACCGCGGCGCGCCCGGGGCCGGTGAGAACTTCGAGCGCGCGGTGCTGCTCGGGGCTGAGTGGCCCGCCGATGCGCTCGGCGACCTCACGGGCTGCGTGTTCGCGGGCGATGCTGCCGACACCTTGGCCTGCGGGCTGGGCGAGCTGGGCGGCGCGGCGCTCGATCGCTTGCTCCTGGGCGCGCACGGCAAACGTCGTCATCCGCCCGCCTTCCAAGGTCAGCACCCGCCGGTCGCGGACCATCCCCCGCGCGACGGCGAGCGCTTCATCGGGTGCCAGCTCCCCGGCGGCCTGCTCCAGCACGACGGCGCGCAGGTCGCGCTCGTCGAAGACGGCGTGGTGTTCGGTGAGCTTCGCCTCGACGCGATCCTCGATCGCGCGCTCGGCTGCAGGGCGCCGGGATGCGCCGACCAGCCGCACGGTCTCATCCGGCCCGAACCCGTGGCTGCGCCCGGTCTCGGCCCACACTCGTTGTAGGTCCGAGCGTGTGGTCAGCTCCTTGGAGCGGCGGTTCTCGAGCGCGAGGTTACGAAGCTCCCCGCGCTCGGGCGCGCGGCCGTACCGGGCACGGAAGCGCTCCGCCGCGCGGGCGACCTCTCGGGAGCGGCCCGAAAACGCGTCGCACAACTCGCGGGGGACACCTGCGATCTCGAAGTACCGGGCGTCCTTGCCTGTGCCCTGCTCGATCGCGTACCCCTCCCGCACCAATTCCTCGGCGAGCGCAGCGCGGTAGAACGCACCAAGCTCCCGTGCGCTGCGGAAGATCGGCCGCGACGCGACGGCGACGATCCGATCGTCCTCACGGACAGCGCCGGTGATGACGACGTGGCTGTGTAGCTGCGGGTCCGGCGCCTGAGCGCCGGAGACTCCGCGGGCGGTGGTGTGCCGGTACTCGGTGGCGATCACGTCCTTGGCGTGCTCTTCGACGACCTGGCCGCTGTAGCGGCGGCGCACGACGGGCACCTGCTCTCGCAGGTGGTGGATCGTTTGCTCGACTGCCCTGGCGTGCGCTTGCTCGATCTGATCGCGTTGCCACGGGTCCCCGAGCGCCCAGACCGTCGAGACGGACTTTGGTGCGCTGAACGTCGCGTCAATCCCGCCGCCCCGTCCGCCGCCGGCGCCCTCCGGGCGAAGCCACCGGCCGGTGCCGGGGTGGCGGCCCTCCATCAGCGCGATGAAGTCCGCGCCATCCACCGACGCGCCGGTCTCGATCCCCAACTTCTCCAGGGTCTCGGCGTCGGCGAGCCACCGGCCGGGGGCCTGGGCCATTTCGCCGTCTGGGGTCAGGTAGTAGTCGCCGCGCTCGGGTTCGACGGTCTTGCTCTCCAGATAGCGGGCGTACCCGCCGCCCCTGGCGGCACCGATGCTGGCTGCGGTCATCACATGGTTATTGACCGCGAGCGCGCTCAACCGGCCAACGACTTCGTCACACAGCGATCACACAGCGCTCGCTTTGGCGTGCATGTTGTCTGTGCTGGAAGGGGAGCGAAGCGACCCGAAGGGGGTGGAAGGTCCGGCGTTACGGACTTGGGGGCGTGGCTGGCGGCGACCGGCGGGGTTGCCGGGATAGGTCGGGGGTGTCAGCGCGCGTCGCTGGAGTTGGGAAAAGGCGGGGTGTCGGTCGGGCGTGGCCGGGCATTCGCAAAATTTGATGGCCGTTTTGCCGCGCTCAGGGTCAATAACACAGAAGCCCGCTTCTCAGCCCAGCTCGATGAGCGCCATTCCCACATCCACTCCAACCCGTCCTCGGCTGACGCGCGAGGATGTCCTCGACGGCCGCGACGTCGCCGAACTGCTGCACCTGCCGATCTCGACGGTGCTCGAATACGCCCGGCGCGGGGTTCTCCCTGGGCGCAAGCTCGGCCGGCGCTGGATCTTTTTGCGCGACGAGGTGGAGGAGGCGGTGAGGCAGGCTCCGATCGGGGCATCGACCGACCATTGGCCGACAGGGGTCTGAGGGGTCCGCTTGCGGACCCCTCGTCTCCTGTGTGCGCGTAGGCGCCAAGCGCCCGGCCTTGCTGACGTGGCGTCCCCTTCGATCAGGCTCTCCGGGACCTGCGCTCCATCGGCACAGGCAGCCCGTCGAGCAGGACGTGTGGCGGGACCCTCAGCGCGTCGGCGACGATCAGCAGCGTGAGCACGCCTGGCTCGCCCTGTCCCCGCTCCAACACGCCGATCTCGTTGCGATGGAGGGAGGCGATTTCCGCGAGTCTTTCCTGCGCGAGGTTTCGCTGCACGCGGAGGCTCCGCAGGTTCTCCCCGAGCACGCTCAGTAACCGGGCTCGCTCGGCCGTGTAGGTGGCAGACATGCTCAGCCCTCCCCGTCCGTGGGGAGGTCTCCGAAGTGTTCCTCGAACTCATCGGGGGTCAGCTGGCGCCAGGCGAGGTCGTCCAACAGTTCGCCGGGCGAGATGCCAAGACCGTCCGCGAGCCGGAGGATCGTCTTGAGGCGGGGCTCCCGCTTGTCGCGCTCCAAGCGGCCGATCGTGGGGGCGTGGATGTGTGTCCTGCGGGAGAGGTCTTCTTGGGTGAGGCTGCGCTCCTTGCGAAGCTCGCGGAGGCGCTGCCCGAACGTTATGCCCACCATCAGATGGCGATGAGGTTGAGGGTGTCGTCGATGTACCGCAGTCCGTCGGACGCCTTGAAGCGCGCGCCGCTGCGGTCGAGCAGCCCAAGGCGCTCCAGGTGCACCAAGGACCCCCGCACCGCGTCGGGGTCGATGTCGTGCAGTCTGCGCAGCACTTCCGTGCGTGGCCACCATTCGGAGCGGTCGTTGCGGAGGAGCTGGAACACAATGACGCGCTCCGTGGCGGGCTCGCCGTCGGGAAACTGCTTGGATTCGTCCTGCATGGGAAGGCCCTACCTTTCCGTGCAAAGGTCCCGGCGGCAGTTATGGCTGTCGTCGGGACCAATTCGTTGTTAGTGATCGGACAGCATACACGGATAGTACGCTATTGGTTCTGGACGTTATTGGTTGTATCGCGGAGGATCGAACCCGTGGAGGCCAAGGTCGCCGTCGGCAAGAACATCCGCGCCAACCGCCGTCGCCTGAAGCTGACCCAAGAAGCCCTCGCCGAACGCTGCGACATGCACCCCGTCGAGGTCGGCCGAGCCGAGCGCGGCACCCGCGACCTCCGCGTATCAACCATCGTCAAGCTCGCCCGCGGCCTCGGTATTCCAGCGGGCGAGCTGCTTCGGGGCCTTTAGGGCGTGGCTAAACAGTCGCCGATGACTGACGATCGCGAGAGGGATGCATGGGAGAAGAAGGACGGTCGCGCGTGGCGCATCGGCGGGGAAGCTGAGGTTGCCTGGATTCGGGAGAACACTGAGGTTTCGTTCGCGATCAAGTCTGCGATTCCGCTGGTCTTTGAGGCCTATGCCACCCTGGAGCTTCCCGGCAGCGGCGACCACCTCTCGGCGTCGCCGTTTGAGGATCTGGACCGCCACAACGCGGCCGTGCTTGCGGTGCTCAGCGAGCATTCCGCGGTGCAGCCCTGGTGGATTGGCTATCTCGACACTGGTGGCGCGGACATCGTTTTCCAAGATGTGCGGAAGGTGAGGCCGGGCCCCACTGACGCGTGGTACGTGCTGGTCGAGGCTGGCCCCGAGCAGGCGAGTGTCTGGCGCGAGCGCGAGCATTGGAAGAGTCCCCTGCCGGATCTGATGTTTCCGGTCGATCGCTCGTGGCTCGTATCGACTTTGTGGGACGACGATTGGATGTGCATCGGGGGGTCGCGATCACTCGTGAACGCTTTTCTCGCCCATCCTGATCTACGACATCGCGCTCGCGAGGTCGATCCATCCCTCGGGGATGCGACGCCGCCCGGTCACACGGCGATCTGATCCGGATCTCGGGATCTCCGATGCCAAATCAGAACACAGTCAAGCCATAGAGATCGGCGATGCGTAGCAGCGCCTCGTCGTCGCGTGGGATGGGCCGTCGCTCCTGCTCATCGAGCGCGACGTTCTCGAAGAGCGCCCAGCATTCCCACTCCGAGGAGAGTCGGGACAGGTATCGGATACCTGCGAACTTCATGCGGTCGTTCGCGTCGCGTTGCTCGTAGACCCAACGGCCGATCCAGCGGGTGATGCGGCGATCGCCGCCGCGGACCGTTGGTACGTCGAGGTCGCTGTATCCATAGAACGCGAGCAGCTTGCCGAGGTCCTCACGGAGTACGGCGCGGGTTTCGGCTGACTCGACGTCGAGCAGGCGGATTGCTGGGACCGTGTCGCTCGGTGTCGGAACGACGCGCACGGCGAGGCGCCGGTGGCGCCAGTCGGCGGGGACCTCGCCGAGCGCCATGAACTCCTCTTCGTCGGCGATCGAGCTGAGGCGGGGGTCGGGTCGGAAGCGGGAGAGCGTCTCGCCGAAGCATCCGTCGAGCGTCGTGGCGAAGTAGCAGACGCGGTAGTCCCCGGTGGGGCTGTCGAAGCGGTTTCCGGTGGCGCGGCTCTCGAGTAGCTCGGGGTCGAGCGGGTCGGAGAAGCGGAGCGGTTCAGGTGAGCGGCCGACTCTCCAAAGGCCGCTCTTGGGAGGCTCGACAACCTTCGGGCTCGGTGCCACTCATCCCCCGGCGAGGAACGCCTTGGCGGCTACGAGCACGTCGCGGAACGCTCCGTCGCGGATGCTCTGCGCGGGTGACTGGTCATCGAGCTGCGGGTTCAGGCCGAGGAACCAGGCGCGCACGGTGTGGGGGGACTCCTCGGCGAGCAGCAGCTGGAAGGTCTGGTAGGCGCAGCGCAGCCGCTGCTCGTGCTCTGCTCGGGGTGTGCGCTCGCCGGCCGCCCAGCGGCCCACGGTGCGAGTGTCGGATACCCCGGCGATGTAGGCGACTAGCTTCTGGCCGAGAACCTCCTGCATGTATCCGACCACGTCTTGGATCGTTGACTCGACCGCTTTCCTATGCGCGTCCTGTGGTGCTGAGCGGAGCTGCGGCATGGTGTCTCTCCGTGGTGGTCGGTTTGTGGTCTGTCCTTCTATTCGACAGCTACCGAAACATTTGGCAAATTATTTGCCTGCATGTTGGCCATATATTTGGCAGTATAGTTGGACATTATATCGGCCTAACGGATGGCGCATCTGTAGAACCCCGCAGAGCGAAGGCCAGGTTGACCCGTTCGACGTCCTCGGGCCGGGCCTTTGCATGCATGTAGCGCTCGGTAGTCGTGATCCGCGAGTGCCCCAGGAAGTCCTGGACGAAGCGCGCGTCGGCGTGACGGGCGACGAGGCTGCCGGCGGCGTGGCGCAGCGCGTGGAAGCGCAGGGGTCGCAGGCCGGTGGCGTCGCGGGCGCGCTTGAAGCGCTTGCGCACCGCAGAGGGGTCCAGGCGCCGGCCGAGGCGAGAGCAGAAGATGTAGTCCTCGCGTGACGTGTAGTCGCCGCGTGCCCGTAGGCGGGTGAGGGCTTCGGCGGCGGGGTCGGCGAGCGGGATGAACCGGGCCTGCCAGCTCTTGGTCGGCCCCTCCACCCCGGCGGAGACGGCACGTTGGACGACCATCCGCCGGGTGTCGAGGTCGATGTCCTCCCAGCGCAGCGCGAGCAGCTCGCCGAGGCGCAGGCCGGTGTAGGACGCGAGGCGGAACAGCTCGGCGTCCTGAGCGTCCTCGCGCGCCCGCCATGCGATCTCATCGGGCTCGAGGTTTGCGGGTTGTGGGCCGCGGTGTCCGCCATCGGCGGCGGCCTGGGCGAGGGCCTCGATCTCCTCGGGCTCGTAGAAGTCGAGTACCGCCGGCGGGGGCTCGCGGCGCTTGGTCGTTGCTTCCACCGGGTTGGCGGGCAGTCCGTGGGTGTCCTCGCGGCGCCCGTAGTTGAAGATCGCGGAGAGGAGCTGTCGGTGCTTGTTGACGGTGCGAGGGGAGACCTCGCTCTCGTCGAGCTGGCGCAGGAACGCGGACACCTGGCGGGTGGTGATCTTCGCCGCGGGCAGGTCGCCGAATGCCGCCATCATGGGACCGGGGCTCTTGCCCTTCCCGCGCAGGTGCGGCGTTCCCGGCTCGGCAAGCATGTAGCGGTAGTCGCTCAGCGTCGAGGGCTTCGCGCCGCGCTCGCGCTCCAGGTGGTCGAGCCACTCCGCAGCGAGGTCACGGAAGGTGACGCCTTGCTCTCGGCGCTCGCGCTCACCTGCCTCGATCGCTCGCTCCCGCTCCTCGTATTCGGCGATCAGCTCGGCCATCCGCACGGTCGCGTGCTTCTCGTCGAGGAATCCCTCCGGCATCCGCCCGCTTCGCGGGCACCAGCCCTTGCCGCCCGCGCCGCGTTCCAGCCACGCCGGCCCGACGCGCCGCTTGACCTGCCGGCGGCCACGGCGCCACTTGGCCTCGTACACCGGCCCGTCGCCGCGCTCGACTACGACCAGCGCGCCGGCCGGATAGGTGTGAGTGGAGCCACCATCTTTTCGCATGCTCTATGGAGAGTACTACGCGAGTACCACGCCTCCACGAGTACCGCTTTCAGTACCGCACCGGCCAGAATCAGCCCTTATAAGGCCACTTTGAGCGATCGTAAACCACTGAAAACACTGGCTTCAGCACCTTCACTCCGGCCTGTCACGCCGGAGGCCGCGGGTTCGAGTCCGCTATGACCCACGACCAGCCGGTGGTGGTCACGGCGGATCCCATGGCCGCTTATCGTCGTGGGTGTCGCGTAAAGTTGTCGTGGGCGGTGGGCGAACGCCGGCGGTGGTGTCTGTGGGGGTCGGGTTCTGCGGGCCTGGTCGGGTGTCGGTGCTGCCCTGGTGCCGTTTCAGGCGGCCTGGGCGGCTAGGTGGTGCTTGTGGAGCTTCATCAGGTTGTGGGTGGCGGTAATTAGGCGCCATTCGGAGCGTGCGGCGGATCTGCCTCGCCTGTGGAACTGGTTTATGCGCCGGTTGTGCTTGGTTTGAGCGAACACGGGCTCGACCATCGCCTTGCGCTTTCGGTAAAGCCCGCCGCCATAGTCACCGGCGAGCACGGTGCGCATGAAGGCGTAGCGGCCGCCATCCCAGCCGCGGCGCGGTGTGTCGCGCTTGCCCGCATCGGGTGGGATCAGCACCTCGATGCCGTCGCTCACGACGTTATCGATCTGCTCCTCGTTCCAATAGCCGCTGTCAGCTACCGCGACCCCGGGCGTCTCGGTGATACCCACCTTTTCCAGCTCTTGCTTGGTGGCTTCGACCATCGGCTGTAGGTGACCGAAGTCCGGGGAGCTGGCGGTCACCTCCGCGGCGAGCACGATCTGATGCTCGTTCACCGCGGCTTGCGTGTTGTAGCCCTGCGTGTAACTGCGCGGGGTCTTCACGTTCCGTGAATCAAGATCAGTCGTGTTGATCTTTCCCGCCGGGGTCTCGGGCGGCTCATATGGCTTTGGTGGGCGACTGAGTCGTCGGCCTTGCGTGTCGCGCCCATGCGCCCGGTAGTGCTCATATGCCTCGTTCGCTTCGCGCTCAACCGCGAGGTTCTGCTGCAACCGTCGCTCGGCCTCCAACAGTCGCCCGGCACGCGAGCGTGGGATCGGCATGGCCTCACGCCGGCGGTGCTCATCGAGCTGACGGCGAGCCTCGAGCAGCCACCCGTCGCGGCCCTGAACCCGCGGGACAATGACCTCGGCCTCGAGCTCGATCTTCACCCCGGAAGCCTCGGCCTCGCCGGCCGCGCGCCCGCTCTCCTCGCGCTCGCGCTCAAGCTGTTTCTTGGCCTCCGCCAGGGCGGCACGACGCCCCTCGCTTGTCCGAAGATGCTCGGGCAGCTCATCCCCACGAGCATCCCCGTAGAGCCCGTCCTCGGCCGCGTCGAGGTCCCCGGCCTCCTTGAGGATCTCCCGTGCGAGCTGCTCGTAGTCGAGGTTTGAGTGATGCGAGGCATTCGCGTGCATCTTCGTGCCGTCGATCGCGATCACCCCGACCTTCACGAGGCCTGCCCGCCTGCACAACCCGAGCACACTGCTAAACAGCTCAGCCAGCGCGTCCTCGTGGCGGGCACGGAACCTCGCGATCGTCGCGTGATCAGGCTTCTGCTGAGCGGCGATCACCCGGTAGGCAACATCCTCAACGCACTTGCGCTCGATCCCACGCGATGAGCGCTCACCCCGCGCATACGCGTAGAGCAACAGCGAGACCATCATCGACGGCTCGAACGCCGCCCGACCCCAGCCATCCTCGCGGTAGGAGCCATAGAACGGGTCCAGGTCCATCTCCTGAACCGACGCCAGCACGAACCACGCCAAATGACCCTCCGGCAGCCAATCCCGCGGGTCCGGCGGAAACAAGAACACCTGCTCACGATCACACTCAAGAAAGTTCTGGGGCATACCCAGCATCGTCTTAAACGCCTCGGACAGACCCCGGTTTGCGCGACACCCACGTGAGCAAAGCGGGCATCTCAAGCGACCTCCGCAGAGTGTCGGATTGGACGACAAGCGGCGGCGGGGCCAGCCGTCAGCACTAACGGCTCTGCGAGTCCCGGGCGTAGCGGCAGCGCAGAACCGGCAACCGGATCACAAGAGCCGAGCTGCGCCCCTGCGGCTGTCGCCCGGGGCGGGGCTCGCTGGTAGCCTGGGGGTATGGCAACCCGAGCGATCAGGACGGTCGATGTCGATGCTGCCCTGCTGGAGGATGCCCGCAGCGCGATGAAGCCCTCCGCTGAGGCGGCCGACGCCGAGGTCGTAGAGCGCGCGCTGCGCTCCTACCTGGGACGCCGAGCGCTCGACGCCTCCCAGGCGATGGGCGGGCTCTCCGAAGAGGACGCCATGCGGATCGCCAACGAGGAGCTGCACGCGATGCGCCGCGAGCGTCGCAGCGCCGCGTGAGGCGAGTCGTCATCGACCCGGGCGTCCTGGTTTCCGCGTTCATCTCCCCGAAGAAAGCCGCGCCGGCACTGCTCGTGGATGCGATCCTCGACGGGAACCTCGAGCTGCTCGTGTCCCCGGCGCTGATCGCCGAGTTGACCGATGTGCTGGGCCGCGAGAAGTTCGCCGCGCACGCCGCGGAGGGCCGCGCGGCGGCGTACATCGCGGCCCTCCGCGATCGAGCGACGATGGTCGAGGACGGGGCGCCCGGGCCTGCGAGGACCGCCGACGCTGACGACGACTACCTGATCGCGCTTGCGCAGGCGCATGGGGTCGATGCGGTCGTGTCCGGCGACCGGCACCTGCTCGACGTGGCCTCAAGCGAGCTGCCGGTGCTCACGCCGCGGGAGCTGGCCGACCGCCTGGGGCTCGCGTCTGCAGGCTGATGCCCGGCCGTCACCGCTGCCGGCGGCGGATCTCGATGCGGTGCCGGACGAGGGTTCGACCCCGCAATGACCCGCGACCAGCTGGGAGCCGAAAGCAGCGGTCGGGGAAAATGCAGGATGCCCGATGAGTCCACGATCTCCGACCTGGTGGTGAGGACGCGCGTCGCGCGAGGCCGCTACCAGCTGCTGCCGCTGAGTCGGGCGACCAGTTCGATCATTGCGTCGAGCGCGGCCTCTAGCGGCTTGGTGTCGCGTTTGACCTGAGTGAGGAGCAGGCCGCCCTGCAGGGCGGCTAGCAGCGCGAGGGCGAGGGTGTCGGGGTCGGTGTCGGGTGTGAGCTCGCCTCGTGCTTGCATCGCTCGGAGGCCGCTCTGGATCGTGGCTTCCCAGCGTTTGAAGCTCTCGGCGACGTGGGCTCTCCCTTCGGGATCGGTCTCGGCTAGCTGGCCTCCGAGAGAGCCGATTGGGCAGCCGCCGCTGCAGTGGTGCTCGCGCTGGGACGCGACCAGGAAGTCGCGCCAGGCTCGCAGGCCCTCCAGCGTGCTGAAATCGAACGTCTCCTGCCCGCCGATCATTGTGTCGGCCTGGTGGTCAACGACTGCCCGGACCAGGGCCGGCTTGTCGTCGAAGTAGTGGTAGAGCTGTGAGCTTGAGACGTCCGCCGTCGCGCGTACGTCCTCGATCGTGGTGTGGGCGACGCCCTGCCGGAAGATCAGGCCAGCAGCCGCGTCGACTATGCGCTGACGGGTCTCCTGGCCCTTGCGCGTCAACGGGCGAGGCGAGGGGCTAGTCGTGGTCATGCCGCAGATTCTACCAACGGAATGGATTGCCCTATCCATTCTGTGTTAGAGTGGAACGCCCGATCCATTATGGGTCGCGACAACCACTCAAAGGGGAGAACGCGATACATGCCACTTCAAGGCAAGACCGCCCTTGTCACCGGCGGCACCTCCGGGATGGGTTCCGCCACCGCACAGTCGATGGCCGAGAAGGGCGCGTCGGTGATCATCACCGGCCGCGATGAGACCCGCGGCGCGAGCACCGTGGAGAAGATCCAGGCGGGTGGGCACGATGCGCAGTTCACCGCCGCTGACTTCTCGGAGATGTCCGAGGTGAGGCGCGTTGCCGACGCAGCGGGCGAGATC
The DNA here is from genome assembly GCA_963833205.1 of uncultured Solirubrobacterales bacterium. Lineage (GTDB taxonomy): Bacteria > Actinomycetota > Thermoleophilia > Solirubrobacterales > Solirubrobacteraceae > Palsa-744. Next base: position 783,551 of record CAWHWZ010000006.1, read on the forward strand.
GATGTTCTGGTCAACTGCGCCGGCTTTGCCGCCCTCGCACCGACGGCTGACACTGACGAGGCGGCGTTCGACGGGCTGCTCCAGATCAACGTCAAGGCGCCGTTCTTCCTCGTCGCCGCGCTCGCCCCGAAGATCGCCGCCCGCGGCGGCGGATCGATCATCGACGCAAAAAGTCCGAACAGCCGTACCCCGGATCACCAATGACCATGTCCTCACCCAAGGAGCCAAGTACTCAAATGCTAACCACCGCAGGAAAGACAATCCTTATCACTGGCGCCAATACCGGCCTCGGTAAGGAGATGGCGAGGCAGCTGGCGCTGCGCGAGGATTTCGAGCGGATCTATCTCGGCTGCCGCAACCCGGAGAAGGCGGAGCGGGCAAAGCAGGACCTGGAGAAGGTCACCGGGCACAAGATCTTCGAGGTAGTGATCATCGACCTGGAAGACCTTGCGTCGGTAGGTGCTGCGGTGGCCGCGATCACCGCTCCGTTGAACGCGCTCGCAATGATCGCCGGCGGCATCGGCGGCCCCACGCCCGCATCGTTGACGCAAGACGGGGTGACTGAGCTATTCGCCCAGAACCTGCTCGGTCACGTGGTTCTGCTCGAGAATCTGCTGGCAGCCGGGCTGCTCACCGATGTCGCGGTCCTCGCAGGCAGCGAGGGGGCGCGCGGAATCCCGAAGCTGCGGATCGCCCGACCAACGTTCACCGATCAAAGCTCACAGGAGTTCGCGTCGGTGATCGACGGCTCGTTCTTCCAAGGCGGCAAGTTCGACGTGATGCTCTCCTACAGCCAGATCAAGTACCTCGGCGCGCTGTGGATAGGCGCGATGGCCCGCATGCACCCCGAGCTCAGGTTCATCACGATGTCGCCGGGAAACACCGCGGGAACCGACGTGCTGCGCGACCAGCCCGCGCCCGTGCGGATCATCGCCAGCCGAATCCTGCTCCCATACCTCGCGCCTGCCCTTCGCATCGGGCACAAGCTGGACGTTGGGGCCGAGCGACTCGTCAAAGCCGTCACAGACGCGTCACTGCAGAGCGGCGTCTTCTACGCAAGCGCCGCCAAGACGATCACCGGACCGGTCATCGACCAGGCCGAGATCCTTCCCGACTTCCGCGACCCCGAGATCCAGGACCACGCATACCAGGCGATCCAGCGGTTCGTACCGAGGGTCGCCGCGACTTGACCGCTCTGCGCACGGGTACCACTCCAATCACCACGCCACCCGTCGCTACCGAATTGCACTGCATAGCAAGTGCGACGACGGAAGCCGACGAGACCGCTGGTGCGGACGACAAACGGTAGCGGCGCGTCCTCTCGTCCTACTCGTGTGGCCAGTGTCGTCCTGCGGCGATCCAGAGCTCGAACAGGGGGTCTGTGAGCGCGCCGCGGAACGGGCGGCCGTGCTCGCGTAACAGCACGGCTTGGCGCTCCAGCGTCTCGACGGCTCCCTGCACCGCGTCCTTGGTCTCGCCGTAGCGGGCGAGGACCGCGACGGAGAATGGTGAGCCCTCGCGGCGGGCGACGACCTCGGCGACCTTCTGCTGGGTCGGCGTGAGGGCGTCCCAGCGGGCGCGCATCTCCTCCTCGGTCACATATTGGGGCAGGCGCGCGAGCGCGCGCTCCCAGGTGGCCGCATCAGCGGTGTGGTGCCCTGGCAGCTCCTCCCACAGGGCGTGCGCGAGGATCATCGCGGCGCGGGGGTGCCCGCGCGCGAGGTCGAGCAGCGGCCCCAGCGCCTCCCCGACATCCCGGTCGCTCGCGGCGAAGCGTGTCTCGATGTAGCTGCCGAGCGCCGCGCGTGGTAGGGGGGCGAGGGTCATCGGGTCGGCCTGGCGGTAGAAGGGGCTGTCGGGGTGCTCGAACAGCTCGCCGAGCAGGGTGGGCAGCGAGCCGCAGAACAGGTAGCCGACGTTGCTGCCGTGGCGCTGGGTGACGCTGCGGATCACTGCGTCCAGGCCGCCGGGGCGGGGTCGGCCGCGGCGGTCGCGCTCGGCGCCGCCGGCGCGCAGCACCTCCTGGAACTCGTCGTAGCAGACGGCCACCGGCCCCGTGGCGGCGAGCTGGCCGGGAAGGTCGAGCGCGTCGAGCAGGCGCCGCTCGGCGTCCTCTGGTCCGACCGATCGAAGATCGGCCAGCGCGCCACCCAGCCCGGCGGGGAGCTGCATCCCGCCGCCGCGGCGCGCGAGCTTGGCCCTCGTCTTGGCCCATGTGCCGCTCGCCCCGCTCAGCTCGCGCTCGAACGCCTCCTCGATTCGACTGCACAACGTCATCCGGCTCGTCACCCCGTACAGGTCGACTCGCACCGCCAGCGCCCCCCCCGTGCGCGCCTGCGCGAGCGCGGCCTCTGCGAGCGTGGTCTTACCGTAGCCGCGCGGCGCGGCGAGGCGCACACGGCCGCCTTCGGCCATCCTGCGCGCAAGCAGCGACAGCTCCTCTTCGCGGTCGATCAGCTCGGAGGCGTTGGCGTGGAAGCGATGGGCGAACGGGTTGCGCACGAGTAGGCTGCAATACTACCAAAAGGTAGGGATCAAGCCTACCGACAAGCCCGCGGCCGCTCTGTGATGGCCCGGTGCTATCGCTGCCGGCGCCGGATCTCGATGCGGTGCCGGACGAGGGTTTGACCCCCGTCGCTCCCGTTATTTTGACGTTTCCTCGGCGGCCAGTCCTGCCGTGAGCGGGCGGCCGAAGACTGTACGCTCCCAGACGTGCCCAACCTCAACGACCCCGTCTTCGACGAGCCACGCGATCACCCCGGTTTTCGGTGCCGGCGCGCCCGCGTCAGCCGCCAAGCGGGCAGCGAGCGGCTGGGGCTGAGCCTTTGGGAGCTGCCGCCCGGCGAAGCGGCCTACCCATACCACTACCACCTCGCCGAGGAGGAGCTCGTAGTCGTACTCGACGGCCAGCCGAGCCTGCGCACGCCCGAGGGATGGCGGGAGTTGCGGGAGGGCGAAATCGTGCCGTTCCTGCGCGGCGAGGCCGGCGGGCATCAGATCGTCAACCGCAGCCACGCCACCGTGCGGTTCCTTGCGTTCAGCACCAGCGGCGAGCCTGACATCGTGATTCGGCCCGACTCGGGCACACTCGACGCCTGCGAGCGGTTGCCGGACGGCGGCGGACTGCGAGCGATCTTCCGTATGCGCGACTCGGTCGACTACTACGATGGCGAGTCGCCCCCCGCCGGGGAGTAGCGCCTCATGTCCATCACGCTGCGCTGTGTGCAATACGAGGTCCGCGACCGCGTCGCGCGCATCACGCTGGACCGGCCCGAGCGCGGCAACGGCATCACTTGGGCGTTGCTCCAGGAGCTCGAGCGGTGCGTCGAGCGGGCCGATCTCGACCCATCCGTGCACGTGCTGCTGCTGGCGGGCTCCGGGAAGGGCTTCTGCGGCGGCTACGACCTGGTGGAAAGCGCCGAGGGCAAGGGCGCGCTGGGAGCGGACGGCCCCGCGCCGGCGCCGGGCTCGCCGCTGGACCCGGTCGTGATGGCCGCCAACCACGACCCCGCCGGCGTCTGGGATCCGATGGTGGACTACGCGATGATGAGCCGCTGCGTGCGCGCATTCATGTCGCTGCTGCACTGCGGCAAGCCGGTCGTCTGCCGGGTGCACGGCTTCTGCGTCGCCGGCGGCACCGACATGGCGCTGTGCTCTGACCTGTTGGTCGTGGCCTCCGACGCCAAGCTCGGTTACCCCCCGGCGCGTGTATGGGGCTCGCCCACGACCGCCCTGTGGGCGCACCGCGTGGGCGCGCAGCGCGCCAAGCGGCTGCTGTTCACGGGCGACAGCCTTTCGGGCGCGGAGGCGCTGGAGTGGGGGCTGGCGATCGAGGCGCCCGCCCCGGGACAACTGGAGGAGCGCACCGAGGTGCTCCTCGGGCGGATCGCCCAGCTGCCGGTGAACCAGCTGCGGATGATGAAGCTGCTCGTCAATCAAACCCTTTTCGCCCAAGGTCTGCACGCCACGCAGGTGCTTGGCACCGTGTTCGACGGGATCGCCCGCCACACCGCCGAGGGCTACGCCTTTCAGCGGCGCGCCGCGGAGGCGGGCTTCCGCGCCGCGGTGCGCGAGCGCGACCAGCCCTTCGGCGACCACGGCGACTCGACGTTCAAGGGGTGAGGGACCTCCGACCGCCGCGCGCCGCCAGCGAGGCGTGTATCCGATGGAGCGCTGTCCCTCCGCGCCTAACGCGACATGGAGCCCATGCGGGGCTCCGTCCGCGTTGGCGTGGGCGACTGGGTGTGATGGGCCGACGAGGCACCCATCGCTTGCATCGCCGCCGCGCCGTGCGGGATTGTCAGCATGGGCACTTGCGCGGGCGCGGCGGCCACGCCGATCGCGACCGCGGCCAGTAGCGACGCCACGCCGGTGGTGGCAAGGGCGCGCCACGGCAGCAACCTCTCGGCCGCGACCAGTACCGAGATCAGCGCCATCCACCCGACGCTCATGGCCCCCAGCGCGAACAGTGCCGCCATCAACGCCCAGCAGCAACCCAGGCACCATGCGCCGTGCTCCATTCCAATGCGCAGCGCCCCATCGCGACCGTCGCGCCAGCCTTCCAGGAGGAACGCGTGCCGGCCTCGGCATCTGCTCAAACACTTGTTCTTGGCGGGGGTGAGTTGATAGAGCGCGGCTGCCGCCAGCACGCCGGCGGCGATAAAGCGTCCGGCTCGATGCCACGCAAAGAGGCCGCCATCGAGTGAGCGACCAGCCTCCAGCAGCGCATAGCCAAGGAGCCCTGCCGCGGCCCAGATGGCGAGGTAGCCAGCGAGGAGGAGCGCTGTGTCGCCGAGGTTCTCGCTTGTGCCGTGAGACCGTCGGTCATGTTGCACGGCGCGATACGCCAGTACCATCGGCGCGACGGCTGGGAGCATCATCGCCGCCATCATCACCACCCAGGTGCTGAGGAAGAAGCCGAGCGCACCGGGATCTGTTCCAGGTCCAGCGTCCATGCCGGCCATCCTCAGATCGGTCGCAACCCATGCCGCGGCGGCCAGCGTCAACAATGCGCCAGCCAGCGCTGTTTGCCCGCCGAGGCGCCCGAATGCCGTCGCCGAATGTGTAGCTGGAGGTTGCCCCTCCATGCTCTCAGTCATACCGCAACTGGGGAAAGGCCCGCTCCGTTCCGCGCCCCTGCGGGGTCATGTCCAGCACGCTCCAGAGCGGCCAGATGGAGTCGACGTGTCGAGCGTCCTCGCCTTCGTCGCGTGGTGCGAACATCAGCTCGGTGGCCCACGTGTGACGCAGCTGCCCGCCGTCGCGTACAAACACGTTCAGAATCGGGATCTGGTCGCCTGCGGAGTTTTCGGCTTGGTAGTCGCGGTTGTAGGTGTTGTTTTGAGAGGACAGGAGGCGCAGGTTGCGCCACCCGCGCTCGTTTGCGAAGGTGCGGATGCGCCGCGGATCTGACTTCGCCACCACAACAAGGTTGAGCCGCTGCTCGAGGTGGGCGGCGGCGCCGTCGAGCGAGTCGAGAATCGACGTACAGGACGCACACGGGGTCTCTGCAAGGGGCAGCTTGCCCGTCTCGCCAGCCGGCCCCGGCCGGGTGTCGCCCGGCCAGCGCGGGAACATGAAGCTGTAAACGACCAGCGTATCCCTGCCCGCCGGCAGGAGCTCGGAGAACCTCACCTCGCCGCCGCCCTCCACGACCTCCTCAAAGCGGTAGTCCTCCGGCACCACCCCGCCACGCGGCAATGCGCGCCGTTTGGCTGCCACCGCCTCGGTGTGCCTGCGCAGGTCGATCTCGGCCTGCAGCAGCTCCTCGCGCGCCCGCCGATACGCATCGCTTTCGCCCGGAAACCGGACTGTGTGTAGCGGCTCAGTCATCCCCGTTGCCTCCTTTTGTGCTGAGCAGTGCGGCGAGTGCTCCGAGCTTATCGGTCAACACGACGCGCGAGCGCTACTCGCGGCTGTAGTGCTCGCGCCAGATCAGTTTGTAGATCGGGAGTGCCCGGGGGATGGAACGGACGCCGGGGATGAATGGGACACAGACAAACGCAAGGCTGAGTACTCCCATCACGAGCATCACGAGAATGTCCGCATTTTCAGATTCCTTGAACGGTTCGACCTGATACCAGAGCGCATACAGCCACAGCCATGGCTGGCCGGGGAAGCTGCCCGTCTCGTTCATCATGCCCCACTGCTCGCCCAGCAGGTGCAGGCGCTCGGCGCGTTCTTCCAGCAGCCCGCCGTCGGCCATGAACAGGAGCGGCTTGGTGTAGTCGGTCTGGAAGAACTGGCTGCTGGTCACCAAACCCCCTTCGAGGCCTCCGCTCTGTGCGAGGCTCAACAGGCCGGCCATCATCGTCCCCACCGGCCCGGCGCCGCTGGCCTTGACCGTCACCGTGCCTGTGCTCGCGTCGACCGACACCGTGCTGGGCGGTGTCTTGTTTTCTTCCACCGCCGCCGAATATTCTTCCAGTGGCTTGGCGTAAGCTTCCGACCATTCCTTTTTCTGCGTTTCGGGCGCGGCCTTGTATTCGGCGAGCGCGCTCTGCAGCGCCGGATCGTCGGGAACTGTTTCCAGCGGTTTGATCACGAAGTCATCTGCCGCGTTGATCGGATGGCTGACGCCCAGCCATTTCTGCGGATACAGGAACGCCGCGTGCTGGCCTTCGCCGTCGTGATTGTAGGGCGGGCCGTACGTCGCCGTCCCGCTCGTGCCGTCGAGCTCGGTGGCGGCGGTGGCGAGGAAGTTGGCTGGCAGTGTGTGCGACCACTGCCCGATCGTGCTGGACTTGTCGTCGGGCGAGGAGAACAGCACGGTGAGCAGCACCGCCAACAGCCCGATGACGCCGACGGCGATGCACAGCTCTTTGATCAGGTCGTAGGGCTGATAGGAGCCTTTCCACGGCCGAGTGTCGTCTTTGGGGCGCAGGAAGCTCACGACTGTTCTCCGGTCGAGGATGCCCGCGGCGAGCCGTTGGCACCGGGACTGGCAGCTTGAGCGCCCGCCAGCTGCTTGTCGAGCTCGAACGGCGGCACGACCCCGTTGCGGCGCACCAGCAAGACGTGCACGCTCACGAGTGCCACAACCGCGATCGGCAGCAGCAGGATGTGGTAGCTGTACATCTGGCCGAAATCGGTCACGTTGAAGAAGGCGCCGACCCCCACCGAGTTGAGACCGTCCTTGGCCTGTGTGGAGATCCACTGCGCATCGAAGTTCTGCTGGGACACATAGCCGGTGAGCGCCGCGGGCACCGCCACGAGGAAGGTGATTGCGCCCGTTACCCACACCCGCCCCCGCCCGCCGCGCCAGGCCGCCATCCAGTACTTGCCCCACAGGTGCACCACCATCACGAAGAAGAACAGCTCCACGCTCCACATGTGAATGCTGTTGAAGAAGTGCCCCACGCCTGTCTCATGCCACCACGCCGGCCCCTTCAGTGCGAGGATGCAACCGGAGCCGATGATCACCATCAGCGAGGCGATGCTGGCCACCCCGAAGACATAGATCCAGGAGGCCACATAGGTGGGCTGACCGTCGGGCAGAAGCCTCTCGGGTGGCAGCGCCTCGACGCCTTTTTCGCGGACTTTGACCGTCCAGGATTTCGACGGGATCGTCGGAGGAGTGGTGGAGGTGGCGCTCACGATGCGCCTCCGCCCCGACGGGCGGCGTCTCGCGCGGCGGCGCCGGGGAACGGCAGCAGGATCGCCAGCACAAACACGATCAGCATCAAACCGATCACCACCACATTTGCGACCGACAGGTGGATGAAATGCCAGTCCACCGTGTGCGCCGGGTGGTTGAGATTGAAGATCGCCGCCATCACGCTCATCCGTGGTACCTCTCCTCTGCTCGCCTCCAAGTGACAGACATCCAACGAGTGCGAACGCTAATCAAGCCCATATTCGACAACCTCCGTATAAACCCTCATGTCTTGCGGGGGAAGCCCGCGGCGAGCAGCGCCATGACCGCTCCTGCAGCGCCGCCAGACACCGGCCGGCGTCATGCCGATCGCTGAAGCCGCGCCCGCCAGGTGCGGGCATCGGCGGGTCCGGATCTGGCGTATGCCCCACCCCGTAATCTTCGCGCGTGCAGCGGCACGAGCTCGAGGCGCCCGAACCCAACCATCCGAGGGCGCAGTACAGCCAGCGAGCTCCATCGCTGGCCGTGGTACTGCGCGAGTGGGGCCGCCTGGGATGCATCGGCTTCGGAGGGCCCCCGGCCCACATCGGGCTGCTGCGAGAGCTATGCGTCCAGCGCCGGGGATGGCTGCGAGCAGAGGAGTTCGAAGACGCGATCGCCGCCTGCAACCTGCTCCCGGGGCCGGCCTCCACCCAGCTGGCGATCTTCTGCGCCTGGCGCGTGCGCGGGCCGGCGGGAGCGCTGGTGGGGGGGCTCGCCTTCATCGTGCCGGGCCTGCTCGTCATCCTGGGGCTGGGGGCGCTGTTCCTCGCCGGCTCGCCGCCAACGTGGGTGCGCGGCGCGGGCGCGGGCGCGGGCGCCGCGGTGGCGGCGGTGGCGGTGCGTACCGGCGGCCTCCTGCTGACGGCCAGCCGCCGCCGGTCGGGCGGCGGTGGCGGAGCGCGATTCTGGGCGTATCTGCTGGTGGGCGCCACAGCGGCGGCCACGGTCGGCCCCTGGCTGGTGGTGGCGCTGATCGCGTGCGGTGGGATGGAGATCGGATGCAGGAGGATGCGCGCCGCACCGCGCGCGCACTCCTTCGTGGTCCCCCCAGCGCTGGTCGCGGTGGCGCCCGCGATGGGAGGCCTGGCGGCTCTGGCATGGGTCGCGCTGAAGGTCGGAGCGCTTTCCTTCGGGGGCGGCTTCGTGATCGTCCCGTTGATGCAGCACGACGCGGTGGCGCACTACCACTGGATGACTGCCGACCAGTTCCTGAATGCGGTGGCGCTAGGGCAAGTCACGCCGGGGCCACTGGTGCAGACGGTGGCGGTGGTTGGCTATGCGGCTGCGGGTGTGGGCGGGGGCCTGCTGGCCGCGGCGATCGCGTTTGCGCCCTCTTTCCTGTTCGTGCTGGGAGGCGCTCGTCACTTCGATCGCCTGCGCTCCAGCGCCTCCGCGCAGGGCTTTCTGGGGGGCGCCGGCCCGGCGGCGATCGGCGCCATTCTTGGCTCGGCGATCCCGCTGGCTCTGGCGCTCTCGCAGCCGTGGCAGGCGGTGGTGCTGGCGGGCGCGTCCGTCATGCTGCTGATGGCACGCCGGGGCACCGTGGCGACACTGCTGGGCGCCGGTGCGGTCGGCGCGCTGCTCGGCGTGGCGGGCGCGCCGTTGCCGCATTGAGATCAAGGGCCAACCGCCCCGTTGAGATCAAGGGCCAACCGCCCCGTTGAGATCGAGGGGACAACCGCCCCATTGAGATCGAGGGCGCGTCTCGTATCGAATCAAGGGGGCGCAACCGGCCCCCCGACCGGTCGCGCCCCTGCTTCGTCGGGCGGTCCCTCCACCCAACCCCCCAGCTGGTCCAGATTCAGCGCATCCGGGGATCGATGAAAATGTCGTCGATCCGCGATTCGCCGGTGAGCGCCGTGAAGCGCAGCGCCACCTGCGCGGTGCCGCCGGAGAGCAGCCCGCCCACCACCGAGCCGGTTAGCATCGGCAGCGTCGGCTGCCAGCTGCCGCTCAGCGCCACCGCGCCCAGCGGCAGGGCGACTGGGCCGAGCGCTGTTTTGTAAACGACCTGCACCAGCACCGTCGAGAGCAGACCGCCATTGCGCGCGAAGAACCGGAAGGAGGGGTAGCTTGCGTTGACGCAGGTGTACGGCGACTGCGCCGTGGCTCCTGCGGGCAGCGCGAGCGAGGAGCGCCCGGCTTCGCCGGTGACTCCGTAGGGCTCGCTTCCTGGCACCCGCGAAGCGCCGCCGCCGAGGGACCATTGCGACAGTGAGCCCTCAAAGTTGCCCTGTGGCACCAGCTCGTAGGAGTTTGTATCCCCCCACTGAGCAAACGGTTGGCTGAGTGCCGCTTCGTTGCAGGCGCCAGTGCTCAGTAGCGCCGCCTGCGCCGGTGCTACCGACACCAGCGAGAGGATAAGGGCACCCGTGAAAAGGGCCGCGCTCCCCAAGGCAGGTAGTGGGCGGCGGGTGAAAAGAGTCAAAAACGAGAACACAATGGCCTCCGTGGTTCTACCGGCGGCCGAGCCATCTCCAATCACCTCTTGGAGACCTCTTGCTTTGCGTCCCCGTCTCGCGACGGGTTTGCCTTTTTCAGTGTGTGTGCAATATGAGCGCTTTGAAGCTGGCGGCCAGCATGAAGCACGGACCGCCATACGGGAAGGGGCTTGGACGCATGTTTGAACAGCGGCGGCGGAGTCGCTCCAATAATTAGGATCCACACTGGGTCAACGGTGGGCATTCTGTTTGCTGGAATCAAGCGCGGGCGCTTACGGCGTCGTGCCGAGACTCGCTCAAGGCGGGCGTGCCGCCGGGCGATATAGGCACGCAGGGGTATAGATCCGTGTCGGCGTACGCCATCATCGAGTCCGAACGCGCGCGGACGTCGTTCCTACGCCAGGGCCAGCGGATGGGCGTGGCCGAGCGGCGTGGCGAACTGATCGTCGGCGGTGGTTTCGCGTGTGCCGCGCTAACCCTGGCGGCGGTTGGGGTCGGGCGGGCATCGGGGGCGTCGGCGTGGGGTGGAGTCGCGTGGGGATCGCATCACTCCGTATCGGTGGCCGCTCTCTACGTTGTCGGCCTAGCCGTGGCCGGACGCATCAGGATCGACGTCGGTTCCGGCTTCACGGTCCCCACGCAGGTCGTGTTCGTGCCGCTGCTGTTCGCTGCACCTCTCGCCTTCGTGCCGCTGTTGGTGGCGCTGTCGCTGGTGCTCGGAATGACGCCGGCGGTGCTGCGCGGGCGCGTTCCACCGAGCCGGCTGCTGACGGTGCCCGCCAACAGCTGGTTCTCGGTCGGGCCGGCGCTCGTGCTGGCGCTCGCGCACCACGCCGCTCCCGCCGCACTCACCGATCTTCGCTCGGTTGCCATCCTGGCGCTCGCGCTTGTCGCGCAATTCGCCTGCGACTTCGCCGCCAACGCGGTGCGCGAGCACCTCTGCGACGGCATCGGCGTCGGTGAGCTGCTCGGGGAGGTACGCGAGGTCTACCTGATCGACGCGGCGCTCGCTCCGCTCGGGTTGCTGGTCGCGATCGCTGGGTCGCGGCTGCCCTGGGCGGTGCTGCTGATCGCGCCGCTGTTTGCGATCTTGCGGATCTTCTCCAGAGAACGCCGCGCCCGCCTGGAGCAGCTGATCGAGCTGGGCGACGCCTATCGTGGCACCGCGCTGGTGCTGGGCGATGTGGTTGAGGCCGACGACGCCTACACCGGTGAGCACTGCCGCGGCGTGGTGCGCCTCGCGCTCGAGGTGGCATCGGCGCTGGGGCTCGACGCGCACCGCGCTCGCAACGTGGAGTTCGGCGCTCTCCTGCACGACGTCGGCAAGATCGCGGTGCCCAAGGAGATCGTCAACAAGCCCGGTAAGCTCGACCCCGACGAGTGGGAGATCATCAAGACCCACACGATCGAGGGCCAGCGGATGCTCGAGCGGGTTGGGGGCTTCATGCGCGAGGTTGGCGAGGTCGTGCGCTCCTCGCACGAGCGCTGGGATGGCGCGGGCTACCCCGATGGGCTGCGCGCCGAAGCGATCCCATTGGAGGCCCGCATCGTCTCTGCCTGCGACGCCTATAACGCGATGACAACCACCCGCTCCTACCGCATGGCGATGAGCCTCCAAGATGCGATCGCCGAGCTCAAGCGCTGCGCTGGCTCCCAGTTCGACCCGCGGGTCGTAGACGTGCTGGTGGGCGTGGTGGAGGACGAAGACTAATCGGGAGAGTTTCCGTTACGCGCCGCCAGCGTCTGGCGGCCAGCCTCCGTCCACACGACCTGATCGCGGCCGGGGCCCACGCCGATCAGCGTCACCGGCGCCCCGGCATGCTCGCCGATGAAGCGCAGATACTCCTGGGCCGCCGTGGGCAGCTCCGAGAAGGTGGTGCACTGCCCGATATCCTCGCTCCACCCGCTCAGCTCGGTGTACGCGGCGGTGGTGTGGTGCAGCACCGTCTGGTGGTAGGGGAAGCTATCGAACTCGGCCCCCTCGGCGCCGCGGTAGCTCGTGCACACCTTGATCCGATCGAGGCCCGAGAGCACGTCGAGCTTGGTGATCGCCAGTGCCGAGAGCGAGTTCAGGCGGGTCGCGTAGCGCAGCGCCACGAGGTCCAGCCAGCCGGTGCGCCGGGGACGGCCGGTGGTGGTGCCGAACTCCCCTCCCCGCGTGCGCAGATGATCACCCATCTCGTCATCCAGCTCGGTGGGGAACGGCCCGGCGCCCACGCGTGTGGCGTACGCCTTGGCGATCCCCCAGATCTCATCGATGTCTTTCGGCCCAACTCCCGCGCCGATACAGGCCGCGCCCGCGACCGGGTTGGAGGAGGTGACGAACGGGTAGGTGCCGTGGTCGATGTCCAGCATCGTCGCCTGCGCGCCCTCGAAGATCACGCGCCGCCCGCTGTCCAGGAGCTCCCACATCAGCTTCGCCGTGTCGGCGATGTGCTGCTCCAGGCGATGCCCGTAAGTGAGGTACTCCTCGGTCATCGTGCGCAGGTCAAGCGTCGGGTCCTTCTCGAACGGGCGCAGCGACAACCGCTTGGGCTCCATCGCCGCCACGATCTTCTTCTTGAGGATCTTCTCGTCGAGCAGGTCCTGCACGCGGATTCCCAGGCGTGCCGCCTTGTCGGCGTAGCAGGGGCCGATCCCCCGGCGGGTGGTGCCGATCTGCAGGCGTCCCAGCTTGGCCTCGCCGGCGGAGTCCAGCAGCAGGTGGTAGGGCATGATCAGGTGCGCGTTGGCGGAGATCCTCAGGCCGCTGACGTCGATGCGCCGCGCGCGCAGGGCATCGAGCTCCTCGATCAGAACCTTCGGGTCGATCACTACCCCGTTGCCGATCACGCAGCGCTTACCGGGGTAGAGGATGCCGGAGGGGATCAGGTGCAGCTTCCACTCCTCGCCGTCACGCACGATCGTGTGCCCGGCGTTGTTGCCGCCCTGAAAGCGCACCACCGCGTCGCCGTGCTCGGCGAGCAGATCGACGATCTTGCCCTTTCCCTCATCGCCCCACTGGGCGCCCACTATGACTATGCCAGGCATGCCGCATGGAGTGTAGGGGCACGCCGGGATGGCCCTGGAAGACGAGGGGCCGATCCATGTGGACCGGCCCCACCGTGACGATCTGCGGCTGTGCGGCCTACCCCAGCGCCTTCTGCTTGAGCGCGTCGAACTCGGCCTGCGTGATCGCGCCGCTGTCGAGCAGCTGCTTGCCCTTCGCGATCTGCTCGGTCGGGTCGCCCTTGGCGGCCGCGGACTGAACGTATTTGTCGAATTCCTGCTGCGCTGCCTGCTGCTGTTTGACGGCGCGTTCGGCCATGCCGCGATGCTCGGCGATCAGATAGACGAACACCCCGAGGTAGGGCAACACGACGATGAAGATGATCCACAGCACCTTCGCAAATCCCGATGTGTCGTGGCGACGGAAGAGATCGGCAAACACCCCGATCAGGATCCAGATCCAGATCACGAATGCGAAGAAGATCAGCATCGTCCAGAACACTTCGAGGAACGGATAGCTACTTGAGGCGATGATCATTGCCTTCCTCCCAGATTGGATGATGGCTCTCGCGAGCAGCTTACGCGGTTACTGCGCGTAACGCTCGCCCGCATAGTTCATGAACTTCGGATACTCCTTGTGGAAGGTCAGCGTGACTTTCCCCACGGCGCCGTTGCGATGCTTGGCGATCAGCAGGTCCGCCTCCCCCGGGCGCTCGGAATCTTCGTCGTAGTACTCGTCGCGGTAGATGAACATCACGAGGTCGGAGTCCTGCTCGAGGTTGCCGCTCTCGCGCAGGTCCGAGAGCTGCGGTTTCTTGTCCGGGCGCGTCTCCACCGCGCGGGAGAGCTGCGAGAGCGCGATCACCGGCACTCCCAGCTCGCGCGCGAGGATCTTCAAGCCGCGGCTCAGCTCGCCAACCGCGGTGACGCGGCTGTCGTAGCGGCTGTCGGTGCGCATCAGCTGCAGGTAGTCGATGATGATCAGCCCCAACCCCCCCTCGCATTGGGAGTGCAGGCGCCGTGCCTTAGCGCGGATCTCCAGCAGGCCCACGTCGCTTGAGTCGTCCACCCACAGCGGGGCCGCCGCCAGGCGCTGGCTGGCCGTGAGGATCTTCGGCCAGCGCTGCTCGGAGACGCGTCCCTTGCGCAGCTCCTCGCCCTTGATCCGCGCCTGCGAGGCGACGAAGCGCTGGGCCAGCTCGGCCTCCGCCATCTCCAGTGAGAACAGCGCCACCGGCCGTTTGTGTTCGACCGCGGCGTTCTCGGCGATGTTGCACACCAACGCGCTCTTGCCCATCGCCGGGCGTGCCGCGATGATGATCAGGTTGCCCCGCTGGAAGCCCCCGGTGATCTCGTCGAGGTCTTTGAACCCGGAGGGGGTGCCGGTCAACGAGGTGCCCTCGATCGAGAGCCTGTGCAGCTTGTCGAGCTCCTCGTGCAGCACGTCCTCGATCGTGCGGAAGTCCTGCTTGCGATCGTCGCGGGCGACCTCCAGCATCGCCTTCTCGGCCTGCTCCACCAGCTCCCGCGGGGGAGCCCCGCGGCCGAGCACGCTCGCCTGGATCTCATACGTGCTCGCCAGCAGGCGGCGCAGTAGGGCGTTCTCGCGCACGATCTGCGCGTAGCGACGCGCGTGGCCGGCGGCCGGCACCACGCCGGTGAGCTCGTCAACGGCGGCGATCCCCCCGACCTCCTCGAGCTTGCCGGTCTGCTTCAGGCGCTCGATGACCGTCAGCACGTCGACGGGCTCGCTTTCCTCGTAGAGCGCCAGCATCGCCTCGTAGATCCAACGATGGCGATCGCGGTAGAAGTCCTCCGGACGCAGGCCCTCCTCGATCACCAGGGCATACATCGAGTGGTCGGAGAGCAGGATCGCGCCGAGCACCGACTGCTCGGCCTCGAGATTGTGCGGAGGGGTCACCGCCACCGCCGAGGTGCCCGCGCCGTTGGTGGTGGCGACCGTGCTCATAGTCGCAGCGACTCTAGCCCCATGCTGCATGGCGCCGCGATGGACAACCCGCTATCTCCGGAGGAAAACTCCTGCACCCAAGGATGCTGACACGTACGGCGGACGGTCGTCTGAGGCCGACTACTTCTTCGGGACGACCATAGTCTTCACGGTTGCCGTGACATCGTCGACGACGTCCACCACCACCATGTAGGTGCCGACGTTCTTGATCGGCTCCGGCAGATGCACGTTGTGGCGGTCGAGTTTGAGACCTCTGGCCTCGCGGATCGCCTCGGCGATGTCCTGGGCGGAGACCGACCCGAACAGGCGCCCGTCGGCGCCCGCCTGCTGGGGGATCGTCAGCACGGTCTTGTTCAGCAGGCTGGCGTTGGTCTGCGCCCGCTCGACGAATTCGCGCTCCGCCCGCTCTTCGGCCTCCTGACGGCGGCGGACGGCCTCGACCGCGCCCCTGGTGGCCGGCTGGGCGAGCTTTCGCGGGATCAGGAAATTGCGCAGGTACCCCTTGGACACCTCCACCACCTTGCCCTGCTCGCCGAGCGTCTCGACGTCCTTGAGGAGGATCGCCTCCGGCATCGCGCCTACCGGCCCCGGTCGCGGTCGCCGCGCTCGCGACGCGGGCTGTCGTCGCGGCCGCCCTCGTTCACGTAGGGCAGCAGCGCCAGCTCACGCGCGCGCTTGACCGCACGCGCCACCTGCGCCTGATGGCGGCGGCAGGCGCCCGTGATCCGCCGCGAGCGGATCTTGCCCTTCTCGGAGACGAAGCGACGCAGGGTCGCCACGTCCTTGTAGTCGACCTGCTCGATCTTGTCGCGGCAGTGCTGACACGGCTTGCGCCGGCCGCTGCCGGGCCCGCCTCGCTTCTCTCGTCTGCGGGCCGGCTTGCTGCGGCCCCGTGCCTTTGCCACTGGTTTCTACCTCTCGCTGGTCTTTATGTGTGATTAGAACGGAATGTCATCCTCGGCGGCCGCCGCCCCCACTGGAGCGGCCTGGAAGTCCCCTTCGTTGACGGGGACATCGCCACCATGAGAAGCCTGGGCGGGTGGGCCCCCATTTCCCGCGAAGCCCCCTCCGGAGGAGTCATCGCGCGAACCCAGGAACTGCACCGAGTCGGCAATGATATCGATTGCCTGGCGCTTTGTCCCGTCCTGCGCCTCCCACTCGCGCCAGTCCAGGCGTCCGTCGATCGCCACCGGGCGCCCCTTGGAGAGGAAACGGGCGGCATTCTCGCCCTGCGCCCCCCACACCTTCACGTTGAAGTAGTTGGGCTTATCCGCCCACTCCCCGCTGGCCTGGTCCTTACGGCGGGTGTTGCACGCGATCCGCAGCTCGCACACGGACGTGCCGCTGGGCAGCGAGCGCAGCTCGGGGTCTTTGGTCAGGTTGCCGGTCATCACGACCCGGTTGATGTTCGTTGCGGCCACGGCTGATCTTCCTTTCGGCTGTCTCACACCCCTCGAATGGCGGGGCCTGTGGTCCTATCTCCAGATGAAGTCCCCGAGTCTAGACCCGTCCGCGGGCGGCACTTCTGCCCGGTGCCGGAGCGATCCCGCTCGTTGCGTGGTTTTCAGCTTCTCGGGGTGCCCTGACCGAACCGGCTAGCGCCCAGCGCCGTCCCGGCGGCTGCGCGGGGAGGTGCGGAACACCTCGTCCCAGTAAGGCGCGCTGATCCCGAAGCCGCGCGTGTCGTCCTGGAAGTGGTGGCGCATGTGGCGCTCGCGCAGCATCCGCCCGACGCGACCCCTGGGGGCGAAGTGGTGCAGGTAGTAGTGCAGCATGTCGTACACCACATACCCCGTGAAGAAGCCCGCCGCCAGTCCGGGGGCGTAGCGCTCGCCGAAGATCAGGTACAGCGCGCCGAAGACGATCGCCGCCAGCGGCAAGCTCACCGCCGGCGGCATCACCAGGCGCATCGGGTCGTTGGGGTGCTCGTGGTGGATGCCGTGGATGATCCAGTGCAGACGCGCCCCCACGCCCCGCTCGGGCTCGAAGTGGAACACCAGCCGGTGCAGCCAGTACTCGAACAGTGTCCACAGCGCATAGCCGCCCACCGCGAGGCCGATCATCGCCGCCACGCTCACCTGCGCGAGGCCCCACGCCGCCATCAAGACGATCACCGGCACGAACACCAGCACCGGCACCGCGGGGTGCACGCGCGAGAAGAAGTCCAGGAGGCGCGACTCGAACATCGGCGGGGACGCTCTCAGCACGTCCGAACGGGCAATCGAAGAAGAGGGGCCCGGCTCGGCGGCCTGTGGCCGCCTGCGCCACCCTCTTATCGATTGATTGCTCGTCTCCAACCTGTTCACTCTCCGAGTGTATTACGACGCGCGAATGCGGGCGAGCATGGCGGCTTCGGTGCCGCCAGCAGGCCCTCAGACGGGCTCGGCCGCGGCGAGGGGCTCGGGGGTGGGTGTGGGTGCGGCGATGACGGCCGCGCTCGCGCCCGGGGCGCTCATGTCGGGCGCCTCCGGGGTGCCCGGCTTCAGCTTGACGATCCGGAAGCGCACCACCTCGTCGGCGATCCGCAAGGTCCGGTCGAGGCCGCGCAGCAGCTCCGGGGTGCCGGCGTGGAACTGCAGCAGGTGGTACTTGGCCGTCGCTTTGTGGGCGATCGGGTAGGTGAGCGCCCGATCCCCCCACTCGTCGTCGCGCAGCAGCTCTCCCTGCGCCGCGATCGCCTCGCGGGCATCCGCGAGGATCTTCGCGCGCGCCGGCTCCTGCGCCTCGGCGTCGAGCAGCAGCACGAGATCGTATGTGGGTGCGGGCAGGGTCATGCGAACGGGCGCGGATGATAACAGGGGCGATCAAGCGGCCCACCGGGGGACTCGATGTCAAAGAATTGGGCCCCCAACCCTTTACAAAATGAAGTGGTTGGGGGCTCAAAAGACTTCACATGTGCGAGCCCGCGCATGCGCGGGCTCGGGCAGGGCCGCATGCGGCCCTGCCCGGAACGGCCGCATGCGGCCGTTCCTCGGGGCAGTGCATGCACTGCCCCGCCGACCGGCGCATGCGCCGGTCGGGGTCACGTCGCATGCGACGTGACCCCCCCTCCCCTCCTCTTTACCGCGACAGACCCTTCGCACGAATGTCCGCCAGCTGCTCGTCGATCCAGTCGCCGGGGTCGCGCGAGGTGACGATCTGCGCCAGCCCCCGCGCTCGGCGGTGGCGCTCGCCTGACGGCATCGTGAGCGCCGCGAAGATCGAGTCCGCCAGCTCCTGGATGTCGAACGGGTTGACCGACAGCGCGTACTCCCCCAGCTCCTCGTGCGCGCCGGTGTTCTCGGAGAGGATCGACACCCCCTCGCGCTCGTTGACCAGCGGGCCCTCCTTGGCGACCAGGTTCATGCCGTCGAACATCGCGTTGACCAGCAGCACGTCGTAGTGCTTGTACGCCGCCATCGCCTCCTCGAGGTCGTCGCGCAGCTTCAGCTGGATCGGCATCCAGTCGGGCGTGCCGTGACGGTGGTTGACGACCGCCACCAACGCCTCGATCCGCTCCAGGTACTCGGCGTACTGGGGCACGTCCGTACGCGAGGGCATCAGCTGCGCGACGAACGTCACGCGCTCGGAGAACTCGGGGTGCTGCTCGAGGAACAGGTCGAACGCCGAGAAGCCCCGCAGCACGTTCTTCGACAGATCGGCGCGGTCCACCCGCAGAATCAGGAAGTCCCGCCGGCGCGCCAGCAGCTCGCGCTCCAGCGCCTGCACGCGGGCGCCCGCGGCGATCCGTTTGGTCGCACGGTGGTCGATCGGCAGCGGATAGGCCCTCACCCACACCTCGCGCTCGCCGTAGCGCACCATCCCCTGCTCGTGGTCCACCTCCAGATCCATCAGGTCCTGGCAGCACTGCAGGAAATTGCGCCGGTAGGAGCGCGTATGGAACCCAATGATGTCGTTCGCCAATAGGCCCGCAAAGATCTCCTCGCGGATTCGCGAGGGCAGCACCCGCCAAGCATCCGACTGCGTCCAGGGGATGTGGATGAAATGGTGCAAAAACACGTCTGGGCGCGCTCTGCGCACGAGGTCGGGGAGCGTGTAGAGGTGGTAGTCGTGCACCATCACCACCGGCTCCTCGGTTCCCTCCAGCTCCTCCACCACGGCGCGCGCGAGGTCCTCGTTGACGACGTTGTAGCCGAACTCAAACGCCTCGATCTCGTGGCGGCGGATGTCCGGCGCGTTGGACAGGTCCCACAGGTAGTGCTGGATGAACCACAGCATCGGGTTGGCGAACACGTTGTAGAAGCGGTCATACGCCTCGGGATCGCTCGCCACGAGGCGCACCTGAAACGCTTCGCCCGCCGGCGAGCGCACGGGGAACGCGCGGCCGCCGTGGCCGCGCGAGACCTCCAGATCCTGCTCGCTCATCGCCGAGGCGATCCACACCGCCTCGCGGTGCGACGCCAGCCCGGTCAGCGCCGTCACCAGGCCACCCGAGCCGCGCTGCACCTCGCCGCCGGCCTGGAAGGTCACGGGCCCCCGGTTGCTCACCAGCACCAGCGGGGCTCGCTGTGCCGGCGTCTCGCTCATGCTTCTCGCAGCTCGTTGAAGATCTTTAGATAATCGCGCAAATAGCGCGGGGTGAGGAAGTTGGCGCGCACGTGCTCCTTGCCGCGTTTGCCCAGCGACTTGCCCAGCGCGGGGTCCTCGAGGATCTCCTGCGCGCGCTCGGCGCACTGCTCGGTGTTGGAGACCAGAAAGCCGGTGACGCCGTCCTCCACCTGCAGCGGGATCCCGCCGACGTTGCCGCCGATGAAGGGGCGTGCCTTCCAGATCGCCTCCGAGACGGTCAGCCCGAAGCCCTCCCGCGTGGACTTCTGGATCAGCACGTCGGAATGGGACTGGAAGGCGTTGACCTCGATCGCTCCGACGTTGTTGAAGTTGTTGAGGATGTGTATGTCGGGGTCGCCGTCGGCGTGGGCGATCGTGGCGTTGAAGAAGTCCCAGCCCTCGGGGTCATCGCTGGCCATCGACCCCACCAGCGCCAGCTGCACGGCTGGCATCCGCTCCTTCACCATGCGGTACGCATCGATCACCCCCAGCGGGTCCTTCCACGGATCAAAGCGCGACACCTGGCACATCAGCGGTCGGTCCACATCGATCCCGAACTGTCCGCACACATACGCGGCGTCTTCTGGAGAGAGACCCATGTTCTTCGGGGTCAGCGGGTCGATCGCGGGCGGCACCACATTGACGTGGCCGTTCATTCCCGGCGGCACATACTCCCGCATGTGGAACAGCGACTGGGGATAATCTTCGATGTAGGGCATCAGCCGCGCGATCGTCTCCGGATTGGGCGTGGAGAGGTCGATGTGACAGCGCCACACCCAGCCCTTCGCCTTGGCGGACGCCAGCCGCTGCAGCGCCGCCGGCTGGGGGTCGTGCACCAGGCACACGTCCCACCCGCCCGACAACTCGCGCGCGTTCATCTCGTTGTAGCGCCTCCAGGTCTCCCACTGCTCCTCGCTGAGGTCCTCCGGGGCGCCCTGCAGGGCGTTGTGCATCAGCTTGGTCGCGTTGAAGAATTCCTCGCGCCCATAGATCACCTGCCATTCGCACTCCAGCCCCACGTCGCGCATCAGCGGCACCAGCGTGTACAGGATCTCCGAGACCCCCCCTCCGAAAGCGGTCGCGGAGACGTGCGCCACGCGGCTGCCCTTCAGCGGCTGCGCCAGCTCACGGATCTCGTCGATCAGGTCGCGCCCACAGATGTGGGTGTAATCGGCGAGCGTCTTCGTTCCTACGGCGACGGGCTGGAGCACGCGCGCACGATACCTTCTCTGCGGCGTGCTCAACGGACGCATCTATCGAGCGGCCTTCGTGCCGCTGCTGTTCGCGCTGGTGATCGCGGGCTTCTCGCTCACCGCGCGCACCGCCCCGCTGGGCTCCAACCTCGCTCCCGACGCGTTTGAAGGCGCGCGGGCCTTCGCCTCGCTCCAGGCGCTTGCCAGGCGGTTCCCGGATCGCCGTCCGGGCGGCGCCGGCGATCAGCGGCTCGCCGCCCACGTGGCGCAGATATTGCGGGGACTGGGGAGCGCCGCCAGGGGCGGCTTCACGGTGAGCGTGCGCAGCGTGCGCGCGCAAACGATCGACGGCGAGCGCACGCTCGCCACCGTGGTCGCGCAGCGGCCGGGCACCACGGGGCAGGCGCCGATCGTGATCCTCGCCCACCGCGACGCCGCCGGCAGGGGTGCGGAGGCGGAACTGTCCGGGACCGCGGCGCTGCTCGAACTGGCACGGGTACTCGCCGCCGGAGAGACGCAACGCGCGATCGTGCTGGTCTCCACCAGCGGCGGCTCGGGCGGGGACGGGGGAGCCGCCGACTTCGCGGCGCGCGCGGGCCAACTGCTGGGCGGCCGCTTCGACGCCGCGCTGGTACTCGGGGATCTCGCCGGCACACACGCCACGGGGCCGGCGCTCGCTTCGTTTTCGGCCTCCGCCGGGTCGGCGCCGGCGCTGCTGCAGAGCACGGTTGCGGCGGCCATCGCCCAGCAGGCCGGTGTGAGCACCGGCGCCCCGTCGATGCTCGCCCAGTTTGCGCATCTGGTCTTCCCGCTGGCGGGCGGCGAACAGGCTCCACTCGGGGCCCGCGGGCTGCCAGCGGTGCTGGTGGGGGCCGGCGGCGAACAGACTCCCCCTGCTGGCGAACCGGTCAGCGCGGCCCGGCTGGAAGCGCTCGGGCGGGCAGCGCTCGCCGCCGTATATGCCCTGGACGGCGGCCCCGAAGTCGGTGGCGGCGCCGCCAATGGGAACCTCGAAACGGGCCTGCCCATCCAGCACAAGGCGATCCCCGCGTGGGCGCTGCGCCTGCTGGTGGCGGCGCTGCTGCTTCCCGCGCTGGCGGTGCTCGGCGACGGCTTCGCGCGTCTGCGCCGGCGGCGCGGGCGGACCCACACCGGCGTGAGGCGCTCCGCAGGACCGGGTCCCGCCGGCGCCCCCGATCGCTCGCTCGGGCGCTGGGTGGTGTGGACGCTGGCGTGCGCGCTCCCGTTTTTGACCTGCGCGGCGTTTGCGATGCTGTTGGGCGCGCTCGGGGCGATCCCCGCGCCGCGACCACCGGTCTCCGCGGCGGCGCTCCCGTTCGACAGCCACGCCATCGAGGCGGTGCTGGCAAGCGCGTTGGTGCTGGTGCTCGCCTGGCTTGCGTGGCCGGCGCTGATGCGCCGGCTCGCGCTCCCACTGCGTCCGCGGGGGGACGCCGCGGCGCTGGGGATGCTGCTCGTGCTCGGCGGCCTCACGGTGGTCGTGTGGGTGTTCGACCCGCTCACCGCGCTGCTGCTCGCGCCCGCGTTGAACCTGTGGCTGTTGCTGGGAGCGTGGGGTTCGGGCGGTCGTGGGGGCAGGGGTGGTCGTCTCCAGGCGCTTGTGCTGGTGGCGCTCGGCGTGCTGCCGCTGGCGCTGCTGATGGCCTTCTACGCCAGCCAGCTCGATTTGGGGCCGGGTGGCGTGGCGCACACCGCCCTGCTGCTGCTCGCCGGCGGGCGCGTCGGGTTCGCAGGGGCGGTGCTGTGGAGCATCGCCTGCGGCTGCCTCGTCGCGGCGCTGCTGGTTGTGTTCGCCCCGAGTGACGTCGGCGAGGACCACTTCGGCGGGCCACCGGAGTGGGGCGATCGCGAGCTGATCGCCGGCCGATCCGTGATCGGCCGCGGGCCGCTGTCCTATGCTGGGCCAGGGTCGCTGGGTGGAACGGAGTCCGCCCTGCGACGGTAGACAGGCCTCGCGTCACCAAAGCAACGGCTGGCATCGTGTCCGAGATCCTTTTCACCACCAAACCGCCCGCGCGCGGGATCCGTCGCGGCGGCCAGGGGCCTGGCCGCGGGCGCCGCGCGCTGCGCGTGCTTTCGAGCATGCTGATCGTCTTGGGCGCGCTGGCGCTGCTCGACGTGGGTGTCACGCTGGTGTGGCAGGAGCCGTTCTCGGCGTTGTATGCGAAATTGCAGCAAGACCACCTGCGGGGCACGCTGCGCACGCTCGAACATGCCCAGCCCACCGCGGCGGAGAACGCACGCCTGCGACAGCTCGTGGACGAGCGCCGGCGCATCGCCTTCCTGGCGGGCGAGCTCGCGCGTCATGCGCCGCTCGGCAGCGCGGTTGGCAGCATTCATATCCCGCGCATCGGCGCCAATTTCGTGTTGGTGTACGGAACCGGCACCGGAGAACTGGAGAAGGGGCCGGGGATCTACACGCAGAGCGTCTACCCGGGCACGCGCTTTCCCGGCCTGGGGGCAACCACGGCGATCGCCGGCCACCGCACCACCTTCCTGGAGCCCTTCCGCCACATCGACGAGCTGCGCCGCGGCGATCGGATCCTCCTGGACATGCCCTACGCGCACCTCCTCTACACCGTGATCGGGCACCGCAGCGTGCCGCCATCCGATGTGGGCGCGGCGATCCGCCGAGCGGGCTACAGCCGCCTTGTGCTGTCCGCCTGCACGCCGCTGTTCAGCGCCGCCGAACGACTGCTGGTGTACGCACGGCTCACCCGCGCCACCCCGGTGGGGGCGGCGCTGGCGCCTCGCCGTCTCACGCGGCGCTCTGCGCCACCGCGTCCGCTGCGGCGGGGGTGATCCTCCGGCGTCCGAGCACAGCCAGCGCCGCCGCGGCCGTCACGCCGATGCATCCCAGCGCAAATGCGCCGCCGGGGCCGCGGGTGTCGATCAGCGACCCCCCCAACGCGGACCCCCCGGCCATGCCGGCGACCGTGGCGGCGCGATGCCAGGTAAACGCCTCGGTGACGGTGCCCGCCGGCGCGAGCGCGCCGACAAGCGAGAATTGGCAGGAGATCATTGGCGCAAGGCAGAGCCCGGCCAGCACGCTGAGGGCGAACACGGGGGCGAGCGCGTGCACCGCGATCAGCGGCGCCACGGCCACCCCCATCGCCATCAGGATCGCGCTGTAGCGCCGGCCGATCTCAAGCGCCCAGCTCCTGGCGGAGTAGATCAGCCCTCCGATCATGCTGCCAAGGCTGAACAGAGCGAGCAATGGGCCCGAGGACCAGCGCGCCCCCTGCTGCACCGCCAGCGCCGGCAGACCCACCTCGATCGCGCCGATCACCACGCCCGCAAGCACGACCGTGTAAAGCAGCATGCGCAGGTTGGGGCTGGCGCCCAGCGCGCTCCCCCGCGTACGCGCTTGCCGATCCGCGCGCCAGCCGCGGGAGAGGGTGGAGGTCGCGAAGTAGACGGCTCCGGCGACCGTCAACGCGGCACACAGCAGCACCGCCGCGGCGGGCGAGATAAACCCCGCCGTCAGGCCCACCAGCAGGGGGCCGAGCGTCCAGATCGTCTCCTGGGTGGTCGCATCCAGGGCATAGGCGGTTTCAAGCGCCTCGCCATGGGCCACCTCCGGCCACAGTGCGCGCACACAGCCCCCGATCGGGGGCAGTGCGCCACCCGCCAACGCCGCCAGCGCGACGATCGCTGCCAACGGCGCGTGGGCTTGGGTGACGAGCACCAGCGCCACCAGCAGCCCCGCCTGGGTGAGCGCGGCTGCCAACAGCACGCGCGTCTGCCCGTGTCGATCGACGCGCGCCCCCAACAGCGGGCCGACCAGCGCGCCCGCCAGCGAGAAGGCTCCCACCGTGAGGCCGGCCGCCAGGAACGAACCGGTTCTGCCATGGACGAACAGCAGGATCGCCAGCGAGAACATGCCCGAGGGCAGGCGCCCCACCACCGAGCTGACCAGCAGCCTGCCCACCCCGGGCGCGGAGAACAGAGCGCGGTAGCGGGCGATCATGCGTGCTCAGATTCTCATGCCACCGACTCGGGTTGCGGCGCGCTCGCCTGCTCGGTCGGTGGGACGCTCTCCTGGTGCACAGGCCGTAGCTCGCCCAGTTCGGCGAGCTCCTCCAGCGCCACTATCAGCGTGTCCACCTCGGCGTCGGTGTTGGCCGCCGTCAACTGCACGCGGAAGCCGACCTCCTCGCGGGGCACCAGCGGGTAGGCCGCGAGCGTGACGTACACCCCGCGGTCGAACAGCAGCTGCCCCACCTCCCCGATGCGCTCATGATCGCGCAGCGGGATCTCCACGATCGGCAGCCCCGAGCGATTGGGGGTGTGCACTTCCAGCCGTGCCAGGCACTCCAGCACGCGGGCGGTGTGTCTCCACACGCTCGCGCGGAGCTCCTCCCCACGGCGCTCATTGACCTCGAAGCCGGCGAGCGTGCTCGCCAGCGAGGCGACCGGGGAGGGCCCCGAGTAGAGGTAGGGCGCCGCCGCGACCTTCAGCAGATCCTTCACCTCGGTGGGGCAGGCGATGAACGCCAGCAGCGAGGAGTAAGCCTTGGAGAAGCCCCCCACCAGGATCAAGCTCTCGTAGCTCTCGCCATGGTGGCGGACGATGCTGTTGCCGCGCATCCCATAAGGGCAGAGCTCCCCGGGACCGCGCTCGCCGATCACGCCGAACCCGTGGGCGTCGTCCACGTACAGCAGCGCGCCGTGCTCGCGCGCCACCTGCGCGAAGGCGCGCACGTCGGGTGGGTTGCCGGTCATGCTGTTGACCCCGTCCATGCACACCAATCGTGGCGCCCCGCGCGCGCCGCGCAACAGCTCGTCGAGGTGCTGGGGATCTTCGAAGCGGAAGCGCTCCACGGTGGCGCCGTGCGCGCGCGCCATCTGGGCGCCGTCGTAAATGGTCTTGTGCGCCCGCGAGTCGAGCAGGATCGTGCCCGACCCCGCGAGCGCGGGGATCGTCGAGAGGTGGATGTGGGTGATCGTCGGCAGCACCAGCGAGTCGGCGCTGCCCAGCAGCGCCGTGAGGCGCTGCTCGATCTGCTCGTACAGCACGGGGCTGCCCAGCAGCCGCGACCAGCTCGGATGCGTGCCCCACGCCTCCAGGTAGGCCGGCACCGCTTCGATGATCTCGCGGTCGAGGTCGAAGCCCAGGTAGTTGCAGGAGGCGAAGTCCGCCAACCACTGCGATCCCACGCGGATCATGCGCCCGTCGATCTCCTCGATCACCGCATCCATCATCGGGTGCGAGCGCGTCAGCGCCGTCAGGTCGCGCAGCGCCCCGGAGGGGCCCATATTTGCGGGCCGACCGTTGCCGTTGTGGGCCTGCGCGCGTCCGCCGCGCCCACCGTTGTTGGCGTTCCGTTCCGCATCGAGTGTCACCATCTGGTCTTGCCCGTGCGCGCCGTCGAGTTGGTTCTGCCCATCCGCCGCGTCGCTCTCCTCTGGTCCGCTCTCGGGTAGCGGCTGGGCGCGCAGGAGCGTGTCGAGATCGATCGCGGGCAGCGGCCGTGAGAGCGCATAGCCCTGCACCAGCTCGCACTTGTTGGCCACCAGCGAGCTCCACGTCGCCTGATCCTCGATCCCCTCGGCCACCACGCGGATGCCGATTGAGTGCGCGAGCTGGATCGTCGCCTGCACGATCGCCGCGTCGACCGGGTCGGTGGTCATGCGCCCAACGAACGAGCGGTCGATCTTGACCTCCCCCACGGGCAGCGACTTCAGGTGGGTGAGCGAGGAGAAGCCGGTGCCGAAGTCATCGAGTGACAGGCCCAGACCGAGCTCGCCCAGCTGCGCGAGGACGTCACCGACGCGCACGGGGTCGGCCAGCACCATGTTCTCGGTCACCTCCAGCACGAGTACCTCGGGGGGGAGCCCGTGTTCGGTAAGTGTCTGGGCCACCTCCGCTGGGAACTGCGTGTCCTGCAGGTCGGCCACCGTGGTGTTCACGGCGACGTGGAGATCGAAGCCTTCATCGCGCCAAATCCGGGCCTGTTTGAGCGCCAGGTCGAGCATCCTGCGCGTCAGCGCCCGCCCCAGGCCGGCCTGCTCGGCGACCGTCACGAACTCCGCCGGTGAGATCAGCCCCCGCGTGGGATGTTGCCAGCGCACGAGCGCCTCCACGCCGACGATCCTGCGGCTGCCCGCGTTCGCCTTGGGCTGGAAGTATGCCTCGATCTCCCCGTTTTCGAGCGCGTGGGAGAGTTCGCCAGCGAGCGTGAGTCGCTCCAGCGAGTGTTTGTCGCGCTCGCGCGCATAGCAGGCATACCCGGATTGCGCGGCCTTAGCCTCGTACATGGCGACGTCGGCGTGCTGCATCAGCTGCTCGTCGTTCTCGGCATTCTCGGGGAACAGGGCAATCCCGATGCTCGCCGTCACCCGCAGACCCACTTCCCTGATCGGGAAAGGCTGGGCGATCGTCTTGAGGATCTTCTCGGCCACCAGTGCCGCGGTGGCGCCGTCGCATGGTTCGGCGAGCAGCACGCCGAACTCGTCGCCCCCCAAGCGGGCGGCGGTGTCGGTGGCGCGCAGCACCGTGCGCAGCCGCTCGCCCACCTGGCACAGCAACTGGTCCCCGGCGTCGTGGCCGAGCGTG
The DNA here is from genome assembly GCA_963833205.1 of uncultured Solirubrobacterales bacterium. Lineage (GTDB taxonomy): Bacteria > Actinomycetota > Thermoleophilia > Solirubrobacterales > Solirubrobacteraceae > Palsa-744. The sequence continues at coordinate 810,906 of CAWHWZ010000006.1, forward strand.
TCGTTGAGCTCCTTGAAGTGGTCGAGGTCGACGAGCAGCAGCGCCACGCTGGCGCCGGTCGCTCGGCTGGCGACGATTCCGTCGCGCACGCGCCGCAGGAAGTGGCGGCGGTTGGGCATCGAGGTGAGGTCGTCGGTGAGCGCCTGGCGGCGGGTTTCAGCGAGCGCGCGCACATCGCGGAACGTGAGCGCGATGCGCGCAAACGCCATCAGCATCGTCAGCATCGCGAGCGTCAGCGCGATCGGGTCCAGTCGGCTGAAGTGGTCGTAGATCAACAGGCCGAGCGCGCTCACCGTGAAGGCGGCCGGGATCGCCAGCACCGCGCTGCTCGGAACGGTGTCGGTCTCGATCGTCGCTCTGGGCTGCCACGCGGCCAGCGCCAGCAGCATCACGCCGATGTCGTAGGTGGTGTTGGTCAACGCGCTGGGCGCCGACGCGCCGTGTGCCACCTGCAGCGCGTACAGGCAGTCAGCCGCCGCCAGCGCCAAAAAGCCGGCCCCCAGCATTCCCCACATGCGGTCCAGCCGCCACCCGCGCAGCGCGAGGACCCCAACCACCAGCGCCGCCAGCAGCAGGTCGCAGAGTGGGTAGGCCAGCTCGGTGATCACGGCCGCGGTGCCCCCCGACACCGAGGCCAGCACCGGGCGCACCACAATCGCCGCTCCGATTGCCGCGATCCCGAGCCCGGCGATGATGCCGTCCAACCACATCCGCGCCGGCACGCGCCGCTCGCGCAGGCGTGCCAGTCCCACGATCCCGATGTAGCAGCACGGGTACAGCGTCAGCCACATCCCGTCGCAGATTGAGGGGATCGGCGGGTTGGGAAGGTGTTCGATCCACGCCGCCCACAGCACATTGCCCAGCCCGTAGATGGAGATGCCGAACGCGAAGATCATCCACGATTTCCGCGACTCGATGGTGCGCACGGCGCGCCAGCACACGATCACCCCCACGAGGATGTAGACGGCGGAGGTCAGCCAGTCGCGGATCGGTTCTTCGACGGCGTTGCCGCCGATGCCAAATACGGCGTGGGCGCCGGTCGCGACCACAAGTGCGACCAGGATCGCTGTAGCGGCGCCCAATACGCGGCGCTCACGGGGCCCTAGCGCCGAGTCCAGCGGCAACAGTGACGTGCGCATGGCACGAATATCGGACGTCTTGGATATATCTTGACCGCCGATATATTCGAGTAGTCCTATGTATCTCGGGTAGACGGGTCGGATCAGTCTCCAGCGGCGGGCGCTTGTAGATCACCAGCGGTGCTCGAACCCCTCCAATCGTTGGGCACGCCCTTCCGCGTCGAGCAGCACCACTCTGGCGGGCTCCCCACCCACGGCCTGTGCCACGCGTCCGATCCACGTGACACCCACGCCCCCCGCCTCCGCTAGTGCCGATTCGATTCGCTTGCGCTCGGCAGGATCGACGCAGACGCACAGCTCATAGTCCTCGCCGGCTCCAGCGGCAATTTGCCACGCGGATACTCCCAGCTCGGCCGCGATCTCCGCAAGCCCCTCTTCCAGAGGGAGCAGGCCGAGGTTGATCTCCACGCACACGCCGCTCGCACGGGCGATGTGGCTGGCGTCAGTCGCCAGGCCGTCGGAGAGGTCGATCATGGCGTGCACCCCCGCGCCAGCCAGCGCGCGGCCCTCGGCCAGGCGTGGCACGGGGTTGCGCAGCCGTGCCAGCGCCGCCGCGGTGACCTTGGGGGACACCGGGTTGCGCGGTCGCGCCGCTGTTGCCCCGGTGGCGGCCGTGGCGCCGGCCTGCCCCTCCAGGATGGTCGGCCGCTCCAGCACCGCCAACCCCTCCAACACAGCCAGCCCCGCGCCGGCTCCGCCGAGGCGACCGGTCACCCCGACGAGATCGCCTACGCGGGCTCCGTCGCGGCCCACCAGATCCTGCTCGGAGTCGGCCCAGCCGACAGCCGTCACCGACACCGTGAGCGCCGGCGCCGCCACCACGTCGCCGCCGGCGATCGTGACCCCGTGCTCGCGCGCGAGCGCATGGGCGCCGCCCACCAGCTCCAGCGCCCGCTCCTCGCCAAAACCTGGCGGCAGGCCGAGCACAAGGTATGCCTCTCCCGCCTCGGCGCCCATCGCGGCGAGGTCCGACAGCGCCGCGGCCAGCGCCCTTGACCCCACCTGCGCGGGCGTCATCCAGCCCTCGCGCAGGCGGAAATGGACCCCCTCCACCATCGCGTCCACCGAGGTCACGCACACCGCGCCCGCGCGCACCACGGCGGCGTCGTCGCCGATTCCACGCAGCACCCGACCCTCGCCGCCGAGGTCGGTCGACAACACCGCCGCGATCGCCTCGATCAGAGCGCGCTCAGCGATGCCTGTAGACGATTCGCGCGCGATCGAGATCGTAGGGGGAGAGCTCGCAGCGGACTCGATCTCCTGGGAGGATGCGGATCCTGAAGCGGCGCATCTTGCCGGCGACGTGACCGAGCACCACGTGATCGTTGTCGAGCTTCACGCGGAACATCGCGTTCGGCAGCGCCTCGATCACCTCGCCCTCGAATTCGACCTTGTCTTCCTTTGCCACGAGTGCGCACAACCTAGCAGCAGGCGGTGATCACGGCGGCGCGGGTGCGGCTTATGGTGGTGGAGACCGCCACGATGACACGCCGCGGTGGCGGCGGCGAACCTTACGGCGGCGCGGTGCCGCCGCTGGTGGCGCCTCCGGAGCCGCCGCCGGCGCCCGGCCCCCCGGCCCCCGGGGTGCCGGCGCCCGGTTCGGCCCGGCCTTTGTTCGGGGCGGCGGGTTCGGCTGGTGTTTTTTCCGTGGGAGCCCCACCGCCCGCCCGCGGTTCGGCGCCCGGGACAGGCGCTTTGGGAGGCCCGCCGGGTGGGGTGGTTTCCCTGCCGTGGCGGGATTTGCCGGGCGGGGTGTGAGCGCTGCCGCCGCCGGCCCCGGGGCTCACTTCCGGGTTGGTGCTGGGCGCGGCGGACTGGCCCATGGTGGCGTATTTGCCGAAGAACGGTTTGTACACCAGCGGTTCGGTCGGCTGGGGAAATTCCACGCAGGACTGGCCTTCGGTCACCGCCGCCATGTAGTCGTGCCAGATCACCGCGGGCAGCGCCCCGCCCTGCTGGGCTTCGCCGTGGACGTCGGTCATCGGGACCCGCCGGTTGGGGTAGCCCATCCACACCACGCTCGCGTATTCGGGCGTATAACCATCCAGCCAGGCGTCCACCAGTTCGGTGGTGGTGCCGGTCTTGGCCGCGGTGGGGCAGTCGATTGCCGAGCGGGTCGCGGTGCCGCTGAGGACGTTCTCGTGGAGGATCGTGGTCTCCTCCGAGGTGACTCCGTCGGAGAGCGCCTTCACGCGGTGGGGCCTGCCCCAGCTGGAGTCCACGCGGCCGTCGGGGAACACCACCCTGGTGATCGCGATCGGCGTGTTGCGCCAGCCGCCGTCGGCGAGCGTCGCGTACACGTCGGCCATCTCCAAAGGTGTGACGCCCTGTTCGAGGCCGCCCAGCGCCTGCGCGGGATTGCCGAGCAGATGGGTTTTGACGCCCATCTTGTACGCCGTTTCGGTGATCGATTCCTCGCCCAGATCGGCGGCGAGCTGTGCGTAGACGGTGTTGTCGGAGGCGAGCGTGGCCTGCACCAGGTTGAGCGACTTGTTCAGCGAGGTGCCCTCGAAGGTCTTCACTTCATAGGTGGGATACCCGGGCAGCCAGCCCGCGGGCAAGGTGTGGGAGAGGTAGGTGGTGGTGTTGGGGTCGATCCCATGCGAGAGCGCGTCGGCGAGGTCGATCGCCTTGAAGGTGGACCCCGGCTGGCGGTGGCCTTCGGAGGCGAGGTTGAACTGCGACTGCTCGTAGCTCTCTGACTCCGCCATCGTTTCGATGTAGCCGTTGTGGGGATCGATCGTGACGATCGCCGACGCCGGGTCTTCGGGGAGGTCGAGCACCTCGGCGATCGCCCTGTGCGCGAGTTCCTGCATGTGCAGGTTGAGCGTGGTGTGCACCCGCAGCCCGCCCCGTTCCACGGTCTTGCGCCCGTAACGGTCGATCAGCTGTTGGCGGACGTATTCAAAGAAGAATTCTTCTTTGCGCTGGGAGTAGAAGTCGCCGTGGCGAACCTCCAGCGGCGAGCGCTTGGCGGCAGCCGCCTGCGCCGGGGCGATGTAGTGCAGCTGGGCCATCTTGCCCAACACCTCGTTGCGGCGCTGGCGTGCGGCGGCGGGATACAGGAAGGGGTTGTATTCCGAGGGCGCCTGGGGCAGGCCTGCCAGCAGCGCGGCCTGCGCGAGGTCGAGCTGGGAGGCGGGCCGGTCGAAGAAGATCCGCGAGGCGGCCTGCACCCCGATCGCGGTCTGCCCGCCGACGGTGCCGTAGGGGACGCTGTTGAGGTAGCTGGTGAGGATCGAGCGCTTGCTGTGGTGTTCGTTGTATTCGAGCGCCAGCTTCGCCTCGGTGATCTTCTGCTTGAGCGTGCGCTCATCGCCGCCGAGGTAGACGTTGCGCATCAGCTGCATCGTGATCGTGGACGCCCCCTGCACGGCTTCGCCGTGCACGAGATCCTTGACGGCGGCACGGAAGATCCCGGTCGGGTCGATGCCGTCGTCTTTGTAGAAACGCTGATCCTCGATCGCGACGGTGGCGTTGGAGAGGTTGGCGGGGACCTGCGACCAGGGGATCGGCGAGCGCAGCTCGTTGGACTGAATGAACCCCAGGCGCGTGCCGTCGGCGGCGAACACCTGCGAAGAGGCGCCTGCGACGATCGGGTGGCGCCCGGCGAGTCCCTGCGTGGACTCGGCAACCGAGATCACGTACGCCACCGCGCCGACCGCTCCGAGAAAGATCGCGCCCGCCAACGCGATCAGGCCGACGAACAGGATGCGGGATGGCCCCCGGTGGTTGCGGCGGCGCTGGCGTGCGAGTCTGGACATGGGAGGGGCGCGAAGGCTGCTTGTGGAGGGTACCGTCCCGATCTGTGATTTCCTGCCAATCACGTCCGGACTCGGCGCGGATGGTGGCCGTGCGCGACTGCTGGCGTGCGTTGTGGGTTTCGCGCCTGCTCGTGCTCGCGGCGGGCGCCGGCGCGGTTGCGGCGTTCGGCGTGGGACGGGCGCGCAGCGCCTTCGACCCGGCCGGTGTGACGAGCGGGTTCGGCTGGCTGGGCAACCTCCTGGCGGCCCCGGTGGCGCGCTGGGACGCGGTGTGGTACCTGGTGATCGCCCACTACGGCTACCGCCCCGACCTCGCCTCCTTCGGTACCGCCTCGCGCGCGGCCTTCTTCCCGCTCTACCCACTCGGCGTGTGGGCGATCTCGAGGCTGGGCGCCCCGCCGATCGCCGCGGGCGTCGCGCTTTCGCTGGCCGCGCTGGCTGTGGGGCTGTATGGGATCCACCGCCTGAGCACTCTGGAACTGGGTCGCCTGGTCGCCCGTGGCGCTCACGGCGGCGACGTCGCGCGACTGGCGGTGCTCGTGACGGCGCTCGCGCCGATGGCGCTGTTCTTCTCCGCGGTGTATTCGGAGTCGCTGTATCTGGCGCTGTCGGTGGGCCTGTTCTGGTGCGCGCGCCAGGGGCGCTGGGGCTGGGCGGGGGGGCTGGGAGCGCTGGCCAGCGCCACGCGCAGCGCCGGCCTGGTGCTGGTGGTGCCGATGCTCGTGCTCTATCTGTACGGGCCGCGGGAGGACCGTGCGCCCGATTTCCCCGACTCGCCCCGGTGGCGGCCTCGTTATCGCCTGCGCCGCGACGTGCTCTGGGTGGTGGCGCTGCCAGTTGGGCTCGGTGGGTACATGGCCTACCTGGCGCTGGCGGGAGGCAGCCCGTTGATGCCCTTCCACGCCCAGGAAGCGTGGAACCGGCACTTTGCCGGCCCTTACGTGGCCGTGTGGGACGGCGCGCGCGCGGCGTTCGACGGGCTGCGCCAGCTGCTCTCCTTCCAGCGCACGCACGTGTACTTCAAAGTGGCGGGGGGCAGCCCGTTCGTGGACGCCGGGCACAACGTGATGCTGTTCGCGTTCCTGCTGGCGGCCGCGCCGATGGTGATCGGGGTGCTGCGCCGCCTGCCGGCGGCGTACGGCGCGTACGTGCTGACGGCGCTCGCGCTGCCGCTCTCCTACCCGGTGGCGCCGCAGCCGTTGATGTCGCTGCCGCGCTTCGAGGTGGTGCTGTTTCCACTGGCGATGTGGCTGGGAGCCTGGCTGTCGGAACGGCCGCGGGCACGCCTGCCGGTGCTGGCGGCGATGGCGTTGCTGATGGCGCTGTTCGCGGGCGAGTTCGCGACGTGGCATTGGGTGGCGTAATCGCTCTGGGTATGTGACCGTGGAGAACCTCGACGCGGTGCTGCTGGACGGGTTGGGCACGCTGGTCGCGCTCGAACCACCATGGCGGGGGCTGGTGGAGCGCATGCGAGATGTCCACGGCGTTGAGCTCTCGCTCGCGGACGCCGAGCGGGCATTCCGGGCGGAGATCGCTTACTACCGGGCGCACCACCACGAGGGGCGAGACCCGGGCGCATTGGAGGACCTGCGTCGTCGCTGCGCGGAGGTGTTGCGCGCGCAACTGCCAGCCCAGGTGGCGGGCGAGCTCTCGCTCGAGCAGCTCACGGCGACGATGCTCGATGCCCTGTGCTTTGTCGCCTACCCCGATGCCGGCGCCGCACTGGCGCGTCTGCGCGCCCGCGGTTTGATGCTGGTGGTCGTGAGCAACTGGGATGTCTCGCTGCCGGAGGTGCTACGCAATATCGGCCTCGCTGGGATGGTGGACAGCGTGGTGACATCGGCCGAGGTGGGGCGCCCCAAGCCGGCGCCAGAGATGTTCAAGGCGGCGCTGACGCTCGCCGGATGCGCGCCCGGGCGCGCGGTGCACGTGGGCGACTCGCTCGACGAGGACGTCCACGGAGCGCTCGCCGCCGGGATCGGTGCGGTGCTGCTGCGCCGCGACGATGCCGAGCCCGCGCAACCGCCCCCTGGGGTGCCGAGAATCGCCTCGCTTGCAGAGCTGCTCACCGACTGAAGAAAGATGGGCCCGGCCAGCCCGCTTTGGCGGGCTGCGCCACCCTCTAGGCTCCGAGGCGGATGGAGTCCGCACAGATAGCGCTCACGCCTTCGCCCGGCCCGCCGCAGCCGCCGCCCGGCCCGCGATTGCCGGCCGGCACCTGGCCGTGGTGGATGGCGCCGGCGGGCCTTTTCGGTGGGCTGCTGCTGGCGGCGGTGGGGGGGCTGCTGGTGGATATCCCGGCGGCGCTGTTCGGGGTCAGCCTCACCTCCTCATCGCTCCCCGGATGGTTGGAGATCGTTGACACCGTGGTGCAGGACGCGGCCTTCGTGCTGGTGGCGGTGCTGCTCGCCAAAGTCGGGGGGCGCACGGTGCGCGCCTGGCAGTTCGGGCTGCAGCGCCCCGGCATCGGCTGGCTGAGCCCGCGCCTCGGCTGGCTGTGGGCGCTCGGCATGATCCTCGTGACGCTGGTCACGTTCCTGGTGTTCAGCGCGATCTGGGCTGAGCTCCTGCACGTCAACACGAAAGAGAAACTGCTCGAACAGCTGGGCGCGGGGGAAGGAACCGCGTTGCTGCTGCTGAGCGCGTGGCTGACATGCGTGGTGGCACCGGTCTGCGAGGAGTTCCTGTTCCGCGGGTTCATCTTCCGGTCGCTGTACAACTGGAGGGGACTATGGCCGGCGGCGCTGATCACGGGCCTCGTGTTCGGCGGCGTGCACACCGGCTCCGCGCCGCTGGTCGACCTGATTCCGCTCGCGGCGCTGGGCTTTGGGCTGTGCCTGCTGTACCGCTACACCGGCTCGCTGTACCCCTGTATCGCCACGCACTGCCTCAACAACTGCATCGCCTTCGGCGCTCTGGAGGGCTGGGGCTGGCAGATCCCGGTGCTGACGGCCGCCGCGCTGGGAACGATTGCCCTGCTGGTGGTGGGGCTGTGGCAGGTGGGAGTGATCACCTCGCCGCCCCTCGCTTCGACCTGAGGCGCCGCCCGAGGCCCTACGATCGAAGACGATGGTCGCCACCGCACCGCCATCGTCGCCGCCCAGCCCGGTCGCCGGACAGATGACGCTCGCGACCCAGCGCCTGCAGGCCCGCCCGGCGTTTCTGCTCACCGGCCAACGCCTCGTTGTGAGCGGCGTGGTGCGCCCGTTCGAGGCCGGACAGAGGGTGACTGTGCGCTTTGACCGAGATGGCCGCAGGGCCGCCGCCAGCACGCTCAGGGTGCTGCCCGGGCCGGGCAACACGGGGCGCTTTCGCCTCAGCTATTCGAGCTCGAGGCCGGGGCTGGTGCAGGTGAGCGCTGCGCATGCCGCCTCAGCGCAGATGACCTCCTTCAAGGCGCGTCCGGTACAGATGCGGGTGATCGCCCCCGACATGAGCGAAGGCGCGCGTGGTCCGGGGGTGTGGCTGCTGCAGACTGCCCTCAGCGCGCTGCACTACGCGGTGCCGCTGAACGGCGTCTTCGACGAAGCGACCGGCCAGTCGGTGACGGCCTACCGCAAGCTGACGGGACTTGCGCGCGTGCCCGACACGGACGCCCAGGTCTTCCACCTGCTGCAGCGGGGGGCGGGCGCCTTCCACGTGCGCTACCGGCGCGATGGCAGACACGTGGAGGCCGATCTCGCCGCGCAGGTGCTGGCAGAGGTCGAACCGGGCGGGCGCGTGCGGCGCATCTACACGATCAGCTCGGGCAAGCCCTCGACCCCGACGGTGCTGGGCCGCTTCCGGGTCTACCTGAAGACGCCCGGGGTCAACTCGGAGGGGATGGTGGACTCCAACTACTTCATCCGCGGCTACGCCATCCACGGGTACCCTGAAGTGCCCACGTATGCCGCCAGCCACGGCTGCCTGCGGGTGCCGATCCCGGACGCCCCGGCGATCTACGCCTGGGTGAGGGTTGGAACCCCGGTGGACGTGTACTACTGAGGGACGGCCCACCAATCCATGAGGGGGTGGCCCACCAATCCGGCTCGGCCACCGGCGCCAAATCGCAACCCGCGGATCCCGCTACACGCGCAGGCGCAGCACGCGCGCCAGATAACCCACGCCGACGCCATATACCAGCAGCGCCATCGCGGTGCCCACTCCGCGAATCACCCACTGGCTGGTGGAGCCCGCCGTGATCCGGGAGAAGGGCGAGGTAAGCTTGCCGGCGACTTCGTCGATCACCTTGTGAGCTTCGCCCTCCCGCGCGGGGTCGGTGGCCGGCGGCGGCGCGCCGGTGGGACCGCCATTCGTCCCCCGCAGCGCTTCCTGCTGGTGGGTGGAGGCGCTGCCGGTTTGGTTGATGGCGAACAGCGCGAAGGACACCACCACGATCAGGCAGGCGATCCGCGAGGCGATTCGCAGCAGCGTCGCAAACGGAAAGAGCACGCGGGAGGCCGCCATTCGGGCTAGATTAGATCCCGCTGTGGACACGGTGGCCGAACCTACGAGCAGCCTGCCAGCGGCGCGCGCCCGCCTGCGGGCAGATCTGCGCGCGCACGCGCTGGTGATGGGCGAGGTGACGCTCACCAGTGGCCGCACGGCGCAGTACTACGTCGACGCCAAGCGGGCGATCCTGCTGCCCGGCACGTTCGCGGCGATCGGCGCACTGGTCGCCGATCGGGCCCGCGCGTGGGGGGCAAGCGCGGTCGGCGGCGTGCCGGTGAGCGCGATCCCGGTGGCGTGCGCCGCGCTTGCGGGGGGTATCGAGAAGGCGTTCATCGTGCGCAAGGAGCGTAAGGAGCACGGCCTGCAGCGCTGGATCGAGGGTCCCGAGCTCGCGCCGGGCGAGCGCTGCGTGATCGTCGAGGACGTGGTCACGACCGGTGGCTCCACGATCGAGGCGCTGGAGCGCGTGCGCGGCGAGGGCCTGACGGTGGTGGGCGTGGTGAGCGTGCTCGACCGCCTCGCCGGCGGAGCGCAGGCGATCCGCGCGGCGCTCGGCGAGGGGCAGGGCGAGTACGAGGCGCTCACCACAATCGACGAGATCTATCCGCAGCGGCCCGACCGGTGATGGCTGGGCGCGGCCGTTCCCCCAAATCCGGTTCGCCACCCCCATCCCCGCCGCTGACGGTCAGGGACGCGTCTGCAAGCGACGTGCCCGAACTGCTGCAGATGTTTGCCGAGCTGGCCGAGTACGAGGATCTTCTGCACGAGCTGCAGGCCACCGAGAAACAGCTGGGCGAAGCTCTGTTCGGCTCCCGCCCTGCCGCGCAGGCGCTGATCGCGGAGCTTGGGGATCCGCAGGCGGTGGTCGGCTACGCGCTCTACTTCCCCACCTTCTCCAGCTTCCTCGCCAGCAGCGGGGTGTGGCTGGAGGATCTCTTCGTGCGCCCCGCCCACCGCCGCGAGGGCGTCGGCAGAGCGCTGCTGGCCGCCGTCGCGGCGCGTCTGCGCGAGCACGGCGGTGGGCGTCTGGAATGGGCCGCGCTCGATTGGAACGAACCGGCGCTGCGCTTCTACAGCGGCCTGCGGGCACAGACGATGCCCGAGTGGATCACCCACCGCCTCACCGGCGAGGACCTCGAGCGCCTCGCCGACCTGCATCCGTCTCGGTAGCCTTCGAGCAGGGGCCCTCACTCGGCGTGTCGGGGTCTCTACGCCCTCGTAGTCCAACGGACAAGACAACCGCCTCCTAAGCGGTGGATCCAGGTTCGACTCCTGGCGGGGGCATTTACGCGAAAGCTCTGCAATCAAACGCCGGGTCACGCAGCGGCTCGAACATGCCACCGTAGTCGAGCAGGTAGGAGAGGTCCATGTCGGCTGTGGTGCCGTCCGCGAACCCGACGTGCGCGACGTACCGATCCAAGCGCCTGGTGGGCGCGGCGGTTGTACTGGCCTCGGTGAGAAGAGGCGTGCTGCGCACTACCGCGATGCCTGCGCGGCAGGCCGACCGACCGGCTCATGGTCGCCGTGGAGCACGTCGGGATCGAGGTCGTAGCCGTTTGGCCATACGATGGTTCCAAGTTCGGGATCGACGCTCACCTGGCGGAAGTAGGCGGGGTCTTGCAGCGGCTCAGCCATCGGCCCCCAAAGATCGCCCGAGAGATCGACCTCGCGGACCAGCTCGTCGGTGAACGTCAGCCGCAGCCGGAAGCCATCCAGCGGCTCAACGGCGATGATCCGGGCGAGAAGACGAAGGCTGCTCATGGGACTGGATCAATGCTAACGAGCGGCGCGCGGGAAACCACGGGTTCTCAGCCCTCGGCCTGCTCCAACCGGCTGACGAAGACGGCCGGATCGACAACCGTTATGCCGTCAAGCTCGGCATCGAGCAGATCGCGGTCGAGAGATACAAGGACATCGGCATGTGTTGCGTGCATCAGCGCGACGAGATAGTCGTCGTCGGGATCGCGCACCCTCGGGGACGGTGGTTGAGACGGATCCGGTTGGTGCTCGCTGCGAGCCCCAAGCCCGGCGACGTAGGCATCGCCCCTTCCATCGCCTGCCCAACGGGCGAACTTGGGCCGCGACAATACCTCTCCAAGCTCGGCGAGCAACAGCGGTGAGACGACAAGGACGAACCGACGATCGCGCCATGCCTCAACGAGCCGGCCCGGCCCGGCGTCAGGGTCGCCGATGAACGCCGAGACGAAGACGCTCGGGTCTACGACCGCGCGAATCACGCAGCCTGGCGGCGCGCCCGTCGCACCGCCCGAACTTCCTGCACCGCGAGCCGGTCGGCCTCGTCGGCCTCCAGAGCGCCCTGTGCTCGCGCGTCCTCAAGCGCGCGCAGACCGAGGAACACGGCGAGCGCGTCCTCAACGACCTCCACGTCGCTCTTGCCGGCCTCGCCGGTGTCTTGCCGACGTGCGCGGTGGACCAGCTCCTCATCGAGCATCAGATTGATCTTGCGGGTAGCCATCGCCAATCCAGGATACCGCTCGGGTCAACGCTCCTACACCGGCTGAGTCCGGCGAATACCAATCGGGGTGCAGCCGGCCAGCCGTTTGGGCAGCAGCCCGATCCTGCTGCCCAAACCCCGCCCAATCGCGCCCAATCCAAGATCAGGCCAGACCAGCAGAATCGCTAGCAACCGCCCATAATCCGGCCTTTCCGCCCTCAGCGGATTCGGTCTCCTAAGCGGTGGATCCAGGTTCGACTCCTGGCGGGGGCATGGGTCCAATCTCCTGTGTTGATGCGGGATTGGGAGTTGGATGCCGCAGGCAGCGAGGTACGCTTGGCGGGCTGGAGCGTGGCTGCTGCCCATTGCTGCCCAATCAGCGCCGCCGACGGTAGCCATGCAGGACTCGCTCGGGGCGCCTCGTCGGGGCTCAGCTGACCCACGCCGAGGATTGAGTGTGCTGGTCTGCTACGCAGCGGAAAGCAACTCGGTCGCCTCCGCGGGAACTGGATCGAGTCCGGTTGAGAGAGAGGCGGCGACTTCGGCGATGAGGCGGTTCGATCGTCGCCAACCCACCACGCGCCAGGTCAACGTGTAGGTAGGTGCCTGTTCAGCGCCATTGACGAGTGCTTGGAGGCTCGCGCCTGGTTGCCTGGAAAGCTTCAGCCGAGACTTGTGATGAACCAACGGCCGTAGAGCTGAGAGGGACGCTGTTCGCTCCCCATCACTTCACCACGGCGAAGTCGCTTTCGTAGCGGCAGCCCCGGGCGGGAGTCGGAGTCGGCGAGGAACCCACTCGCGGCAAGCCACCGTGCGGCCTCTACAGCGCAGAACTCATTCAGTCGGCGCCGTTTCACTCGCTCTGAAGAAAGAGGCCGATGCTGTCGGTCGATGTCACGCGCTGGCTACGCCGTGGTAGCTACGCGCGACTGCGCGTGTGCGTACAGCGTCTCTGGGGCGATGTCGGCGTCGTTGGGCCAGACGATCGTGCCGGCCTCGGCGTCCGCGCGGAGCTGGGCGAAGTAGGCCGGGTCGCGCAGCGGCTCGAACACGCCGCCGTAGTCGAGCAGGTAGGAGAGGTCTACGTCGGCCGTGGTGCCGTCCTCGAACCGGACGTGCACGGTGTATCCGTCTAGTGGTTGGGCCTCGGTGAGAAGGGGCGTGCTGCGCATGGTCACATGGTAGAGAGTTCAGCCCAGCGGCTCAATGGGGGCGAGCGGTTGGTGGTTGCGGGCGCGGACCCAGTTCTCGCGTAGCTCGGCCTGGTGCGCCTTCGCCCACTCGACCACGAGTCGCTGCCCACGGGGCGGCAGTCCCCCTGCGAGAGTCGTCAAGTTCTCGATATCGATGGTGGCCTCGTCCCCGCCGTAGCTGGCGTGGAAGTGCGGACGCCCACCGTGGTGCGCCTCGTCGTGGTACATCCAAATCACGATTCCGTAAAACGCGCTGATACGTGGCATCACGCATCCCGCCAGAGGCATCCGCGGGTTGGCTGGGCGGCATAGGCTCCTTGCGGCCGGCGCCAACAGGGCGGCTGATTCAAGGTCGTCACGGCCTCGCAGACTACCCACGACCCCCGACGCTTCAGTCAATGGGCAGCAGCCCCGATCCTGCTGCCCAAACCCCGTCGGATCGCGCTCAATCCGGCCCGATCCAGGATCGGGGCAAGCGGCCGAATCGCCAGCAGCCGCCTATAGATCCAGCCGATCCGCCCTCAGCGGAGTCGGCCTCCTAAGCGGTGGATCCAGGTTCGACTCCTGGCGGGGGCATTGAGCTGGGAGCCCTGTATTCAAGCGGTGTTTGCCCCAGGCGGTCCGACGGCGACGAGCTGTGCGAGGGCTCCGTTTTGGGCTCCAGTGCCCGATAGTGCCCAATCAGCGGCCCCGACGAGTGCTCGCAGGCGCTCCCTGGACCCTCGTATCGCGGTGCATCTTGGGATGGTCGAGCGAGTGTCAATCCGGCAGAGAACGAGTGTTCAGCCGCCGCTCATGGCCTGTGTTCGCTCGCGCAACGCACGTTCCAGCTTGCCGAGCTGCGCCGAAATCTCCCGCACCTGTACGAGCAGGTCGTCCTCGGCGGTCTCCACGTGTTCGACGGCTGGCGCGAGGAAGCGCTGTGCGACTGCTCCTATGACGAGTGTGGCTGTTCCGATGCCGACCAGCATGACGATGACCGCGATGATCTTGCCCTCGGCTGTCTTCGGCGTGATATCGCCATAGCCAACCGTCGTCATCGTGGTGGTGGCCCAGTAGACGCCATTCCCAAAGGAGATGCCTTCCTCTGCGGCGAACCCGGCCCCACCGACCATTGCCGTCAGCAAGGCGAGTCCGACGGTTGCTCTGACACCCTCCAAGGAGAACACGATTCGCGCCAACGGCGCGAGTCTCAGCAGCCGGAATACCCGAAGCAGTCGCAGTACACGGATGCTCTGAACCGCGCCACCGAGGAATGGCGGTGTCAGCACGACGATCGCAAGATCGATTGGGTTCAGCAGCAGATACCGGGCTCGATCCGGCGTGAGCACAAGCATGGCCACCAGCTCTGCCAAGAACGCCAGCCAGATCAACCAGTTGAGCGTTTCCCCAAGCGTGTGCAGCGGTTCGCTCACCTGGGAGAATTGAAGGATCGTCGTCGGGATGCTCAGGACGGCGGCGACCACGAGTGGCTTTTCAAAGTAGCGATGGACCGTGGCCGTCCGCGCGTCTCTTGTTGTGGTGTCCATCGCCTGTACTTTTCAACGGCACCGGACGGTGCCCTGCCGCGGTTGTCGCGCCGGATTCAGATGCTTGCGACAGTCCGAGGACTACGCTCGGGGGGCGCGGTGTCCGTTCGCCTCGTTGCTGCCCGTTGCTTCCCAATCGGGGCCTTCGACAAGCGCCCGCAGCCGCTTCCTGGCCACATCGTCGCGGCGCATCCCGTGGCGGTAGACCCGCAGGGTAAAGCTGGGATCGGTGTGCCCGAGCTGGTCCATGACACTGCCCGGATCGACGCCCAGCGGGACGAGGATCGAGGCGAAGGTGTGGCGCAGCTTCTGGGGCGTCAGTCCTTCCGGCAGCGGAATGTCCCCCGCCTCGGACAGCTTCTCGTTCGCTCGTCCCACGGCCTTGTCGAGCATGCGCCGGCGGATGTTGCCTTGTTTTGGTTCGGTGCCGGAGGTCGTGGCGAACACGTAGCCGCTGGGGACGGTGCTCGGTGCCTGCGCCTTGTATGCGTCCAGTTCGTCGCGGAGCGCCGGCAGGAGGTCGATCTGCCGGACGCCCGCGTCGGTCTTCGACATACGCACCGTGATCCGATTCCCGGCGAGGTCAATGTCGCGCCACTGGAGCGCCGTCAGCTCCCCGATGCGCAGGCCGGCGAACACGAGGGTCGCCAGGAGCGCGCGCCGGTACGCCGGGCCGCCCTTCTGATCGTGGCCTCCCTTCACCTTCGCGTGCCGGTCGAGTTCGCCCGCGGCATCGAGCAGCGCTTCGATGTGTTCCGCCCGGTCGAGCCACACGGGGATCGCCTTCTGCGCCTTCAGCCGGCGCCGGCGGCTCTTGGCGGGGTTCGCCGCGATCAGCCCGTACTCAACGGCGACCTCGAGGATTTGCCCCAATCGGGTGATGGTCTTGTTGACCCGGAGCGTGCAGTAACGACCGCGCCCCCGGGGTGAGCGGGGGCGCGGAAACGTCCGGTTGAGCAGGGATCCTTGGGCTTGTCGAAGGTCCTTGATCCCGAGCTTGGAGGTCACCTTGAAGGTGATGCGTGATGGACGCCCAGTAACCGTAGAAGTCACGTCGGACGGAGCGGGCTTGGTATCGCATGCGGGTACGGCGCTCGTGGCGCAGGTCGCTGAGAAGGTGGGGCTCACGGCGGCGCTCTCGCGGGAGCTGGCTGAGGTCAAGCAGCGGCGTCGCGGCCATGACCCGGGCAGGGTGTTCCGCGATCTCGCGGTGATGCTCGTCGACGGCGGCGAGTGCGTCTCGGATCTCGGGGTGGTCCGTGAGCAGGACGCGTTGTTCGGGGCGGTGGCGTCGGACTCGACAGCGTTTCGGATGATCGACCGGATCGCTTCTACGCCGGGGCTGCTGGATGCCCTGCGTGTCGCGCACGCGTGTGCGCGGGAGCGGTTCTGGGAGCTGCACGGCGCGCCTGAGCGATTGACGCTCGATATTGACGCCACGCTGATCACCGCGCATTCGGAGAAGGAGAAAGCGGCCGGGAACTACAAGGGCGGTTATGGGTTTCACCCGCTGCAGGTCTACCTGGACGAGACCAGGGAGGCACTCGGTGGCCTCTTGCGCCCAGGGAACGCCGGCTCGAACACCGCGGATGACCATGTCGCGGCGCTGGACTTGGCGCTGGCGCAGATCCCCTCCCGGTACGTGGAGGCTCTGGAGATCTTGGTGCGCGCGGACACTGCCGGCGCTACGCATGGTCTCGTTGACTACTGCCGCGAGGCACGGATGCGCTTCTCGATTGGCTACGAGCTGACCGAGAGGGTTCGCGCCGCGATCCTCACGATCCCAGGGGATGCGTGGATAGGAGCGCTCGACCAGGACGGGTCGGCCCGCAAGAATGGCGAAGTCTGCGAGATCACCGGCATGGTCGACCTGTCGGCGTGGCCCGAGGACTCCAGGCTGATCGTGCGCAGGGAGCGCCCGCACCCGGGAGCGCAGCTGTCGTTCACCGACCACGACGGGTACCGCTTCCAAGCGATCCTCACCGACCAAGCCGACGAGGACATCGCCGTCTTGGAGTGCCGCCACCGCCAGCACGCGCACGTCGAGGACCGCATCCGTGACGACAAGGACACCGGCCTGTCCAAGTTCCCGTTCAAAGAGTTCGCGCTCAACGAGGTGTGGCTGGAGATCGTGATGCTCGCGCACGACTTGATCGTCTGGACCCAAGCACTCGTCCTCGACGGAGAACTCGCCAAAGCCGAGCCCAAGCGACTGCGCTACCGGCTGCTGCACGTCGCTGGGCGCCTCGCGTTCTCCGGGCGCCGCGCAAAGCTCCACCTCCAAGACACATGGCCGTGGGCGGCCGAGCTCCTCGCGGCGTTCCAGAAACTCAAAACGCTTCACGCCGCGAGCGGCTGACAACAGCCGCCAGCCCCCCGCCACCACCCAGAAGACCACCCGGCCACCCGGCCGTAATCACCGCTGCCCCGAAACGGGCCGAGCGCACGCCCCGCTCCCGCAAGAACTCATCACAAACAACGCCACCCAACCCGATCACCGATCAACAAACGACTGACCCACCAAAACAGCCACTCGCAGTCACCCTCACGCGCTTATTGCACGTTCCGGGTTAGCCTCACAAGCCGCCCATCGGGCACCGAAACGCAGATCCTGCTCCTCGGCCGCCGCCACGGGCACAGCGACCCGCGACGCCTACGGGAGATCACGAGCAACAGCACGACGATCCGGCTGCCCGCCCTGGGTGTTCTCGCCGTTCAGGTACGCTACATCGACCCCTACGACACCCGACGAGCGAGCGCATGGACACGCATACCGATGCCATCATCCACCATGTGAGCCAACCAGCACGCATCGCGGTACTTACAGCCGTAGCCCTTCTCCTCGTCGTTCTTCCCACCGCCGCTCACGCTGGCACCTACAACGTGACCGCGTGCAACGATGCGCCCGGCGGCGCGAACAACTCGTGGGTGCCGTTCAACACCGACACCACTCATCTGCAAACACGCCTCTCCTGCCCCTACACCATCGACGAAGGGCAACAAGCCAGCCAAGAAAACGGGATCGCCACCACCGACCTCCTCGAACTCCCCAACGGCGCGCAAGCAGGCGCACAAGCAGGATGGAAGTTCGAAGTCCCCGACCCAGAAAACGAGAAGATCACCGGCATCTCCTACGACCGGATGTTCTCCACCCAAGACCAATACTGGATACCCGCGCTGCGCGCCAACGGCGCAATCCTACCCGGGCAAACCTGCAAACCACCAATCGCCGGCAGCTGCCTCACCGGGTCAGGCCCAGGAGGCCCAGACCACGCGACCCTGACCGGGCTCTCAGCGGACACCCTCACCCTCGGCCTGGAATGCACCGCACCAACCGGCCAAGAATGCATCACCGGCGCCGACAACTTCCACGCCGCCGTAGCAACGATGTACAGCGCAGAAGTCACAATCCAAGACAACACCCCACCCACACTTAACACCCCAACGGGAGCGCTCTGGGAACCCGGCGCATACGCCGGGTTCCACAAGGGCACCGAGGGCGTCACCGTCTCAGCGCACGATCTCGGCGGAGGCGTCCAGAGTATCGTTCTGGCCGCAGACGGGCGGCCCGTTGAGGCATACGAAGCCTCGTGCGATTTCACGCTCGCCCAACCCTGCCCCCCATCCACGGGAGCACAGACGCTAGCGCTGCCGACCACCGAACTTGCCGACGGCACCCACACGCTCACGCTCATCGCCACCGACGCAGCGGGCAATCAGTCGACGATCGCTTCCGAGCAGCTCGCAGTGGACAACAACCCGCCGCCCCCGCCGATTGGACTTACGGCAACGGCTACACAGGCCGGTGGCTCCACATTCACCGCAACATGGACCGATCCCGAAGGGCAGACCGCACCAATCACCGCAGCTACCTATCAGGTCTGCCCCACAAGCGGTTCGAGGTCGTGCAGTGCGCCCGAAGCGGCGCCCCCAACGGGACCGACGACGGTCACGGTGCCCGGCCCTGGAAGCCGGAACCTCGCCGTGTGGCTGACCAACGCGGCGGGCAACACCAGCCCCGCAAGCGCCGCGCACGTCACCCTGACCGTCACTCCGGACGAATCCCACGGCGAAGCGTCCGACAGCAATTCAAACGGAGGAGGCTCGGTCAGCAGCGGCAATTCTGGCGGCGACAGCTCGACTGTAACCAAACACACACTGCACGTCATCGAGACTCTGCGCCATCGCACGCTCACGGTGCGCGTTACCGGGCCGTCGAACGGGACGGTACGCGTGAGCTACATCGCCCGCTACCGTGGCAAGGTAATCGCAATTCATACCAAAAAGGCCACACTACGACGCGGTCGATTGACCGTGACGTTTACGCTCTCCACGCAAGCCACGGCCCACGCCACGATTCGCGTAAACGCGCAATTCGGCGGCGATCCGCCAGCTACAAGTACGCTGCACCGCCCTCTTTGATTTGAGCCGGCTTTCTCCGACGATCATGGCGCAACGTTCGGTGGCTACGCGACGGCTTACCCTACCGTCCGCGCAAGCGAAAGATACCCTTTGAAATCAAATATCCCGCTAGACCACCTAGCATAATCGCGACAATAGCCGTCAGTTTCAGCAGGTACCACGAACCAACTCTTTACTCATTCACAAGTCGCCCCTCAGAGTATTTCTCAACTAGCCAAACTGTTCCCATCACCCACACAGCAACCGCCACACCTCGCGGCCCTCTGCTGCTGGGCGAGCTATATGCGGTGATCTTCGCTGGTGCGCTTTTGACGCTTATCCGTCCGATAAAGAAGCAAATCTGAGCCAAAGCAAAGCACCATTGTGCCGATCGTGGTACTCCTCACGATATTCGAGCACTAGCCGCACAGCCCGCTCGCGCACCTCCACCGGATATCTGTTGGTGGTTTTCCCATCAGCCCATTCTCTCATGAAGTAGACCTCCAAGATTCCCGGAGCGGTTCAGAGAGGCATCGTGGGAGCCATTTGTGCCTTTGCCAGCTATTTCCGCGCCTAGCGGATGGTAGAGCACCCCCGATTCAATGGGATGTTCTTCTTTTGCCGCTTTCAGCGGCCGTGATCGGACGCGTATTCGTATTCGCCTTCTCCTTTAGGGATCGATGGAAGTTGACCTCTCCGGCCCGTTATCCGGTCTTCCTGTCGTGTCGGCGACGTATTCGGCGCCTAATCAAGATCCCCGATAGAAGCGCAAAGGCACCTGTGAACAGCACCGCATGAAGTATTCCGGGGCCTTCCGTTACCACAGCACCTATTAGTGCTCCCACAGAAAGAAGCCAAGCGATGATTTCGCATGTGCCTCTGAGCGCAGTGCGTTTTTCAATCGAGCGCGTTGTACGACTCATCGTACGACTCCTAGCGTGTGTATGTCACCAAATTTCTTTTACCAAATGGACGGCGCCGGCGACGCCGCAAGCGACCGTCGCTACCGCGCCGGCTGGACCTGTCGCCACTTTGACTACGACCGCGACAGCAAGGCCAAATCCAGCCCCCTCGCATATCTGGGTGGGGTTGATGCCGCCTCCGCCGCCACGTCCGCCCCCGCGTTTTCCAGAGCAGTGTTGGCCCGTTGTATTGCATTGGGACTGGTGCCCTTTGCATTTGTCGCAGGGCACACTGTGCGCGCATGGCCCTCCTGCGACAGCTTCGCACAGTGGGATCGTGGAGCCAGTTGGGCCGTTGCCGGCGGCTTCCCCGCCAAGCGACTGGTAAAGCACCCCTGATTCGATGTGGTGTTCTTCCTTGCCTGAAGCACTGCCGTGGTGGTTAGCGGCGTATTCGTATTCGCTTTCTTCTTCCCACCATTCTTCCCATTCTTCACCTTCTTCGGCGTATTGGGGGCCAGCTGCGGCGGCTGCGGCTTCGGCGGCTTCGCGAGCGGCTTGTTCGGCTGCTGCTCTGGCGGCGGCTTCGCGGGCCTCTTCGCGTTCTACGGCCGCTTTGTTCTGGGCGGCGTCGAGGGTGTTGCCGTAGCCGCCTTCGACGTAGGCGCCGGTGGGGTCGGTGGTGCCGATGGGGTCGCCGAAGGTGTAGCTGTAGGCGTCGGCTGAGCCTCCGGGGACGGGGTCGGGTTGGAGGAAGCGTCCGATCTGGGGTACGTAGGATCGGACGCCCATCGTGACGACTCCGGAGGGAAGTTCGGTGGGGAGCTCGCTGGCGCCGAGCCAGGCGTATTTGGCTGGGGCGGTGACGGTGGGTACGCCGTACTCGCTGGTGTCGGCCTTGGCGGCTAGTTCGGTGGCGGTTTCGGACAGGTAGGCTTTGGCGATGATGTCGCCGTGGAGGTTGGTGAGCTGGAGTTCTGGGGTTTCGCCGTTGTTCTGGATGGCGACAAGGCTACCATTGATGCCGGTGATGTTGCGCTGCCATTCGTGGGAGAGGGCGTTTTCGGTCCATGCGGGGGTGTTGGCGGGGCCGGGGTAGTGGGAGATGATGGTTGAGTTGTTTGGTTTGCCGCTGGAGACGGTTTCGAGGGTGCGTCCGGTGGGGTCGAGGTTGTAGCCGATGGTTTGTTCGTTTTGTGTCTGACTGGCGACTTGGTTGTCGGTGTAGTAGGTGTTGGTGAGTGCGTGCGCTGCGCTTTCTTCGGCGTCGTTGGCGGGTAGGGTGGTGATGTCGCCGAAGGTGTTGTAGGCGATGCCGGTGTCGGTGAGGCGGTCGGCGGTGTCGTAGGTGTGTTCTTGGGTTTTGCCGCCTTCGGTTGCGCATTTTTCGGTGCTGGATTCGCGGGTTGTGAGGCTTGTGCGGTTGGTGTCTTCGTCGTAGGCGTAGATGCGTGTCGTGCAGTCTTTGCCGATGGGCGTGTTCTGGGCTTGGGTCAAGCGGCCGGTGTTGTCGTAAGTGTACGCTTGGTGGGCGAGGGTGCTTGTTTGTTCAAGCCATTGGCCGTGAATCGATGGAATAATGGTGTCTTTGAACCACTTGCATTTTTCTTTTTCTTCTTCGGTGCAGTGAGTGGTCTTTTTGTAGACGAGCGCGGTAGGCTTGCCGACTTGGTTGTAGGTATAGGTCGCAATCATGCCGTTGGGGTAGCTTTCGGTGAGCATGTTCCCTTCGGCGTCGTACGTCGCACTGAACGTCATTTTGGTGCTAACGCCGTTTGTGTAGGTAAGTTCATCGAGCAGGCCGGATGTTTCGTTGTATTCCGAGGCTTCTGTGCCCTCTTTGTCGTTGATTGTCTTTAGGCGGGCTCCCTTTTCTTTTTCGTATTCATAAGTTGTTGTGTTTTCGGCGGCGTCGGTGTAGCTTTCTACCTGGCCGAGCTTGTTATAGATGCTTGTGATTGTTTTGGGTTTACCTTCGGTGCAGGGTTTGCCTTCGTTTGCGCATTGCTTTTCGAGAGCGCCCGTTTCGCTGTTGTATTCGTTGGTCACCGTCGGGAGCGCGGTACCTACCGTGGAGCTGATCGCGCTCGTCGTGAGCCGCCCTGCGGCGTCGTACGTGTCGGTCTTGGTGCGGGTTGTGGACCCGACTGTTTCAACTGTCGTTTGGGGCTCGCTCCAGATGTTGTAGGTGTATTTGGTCGTTGGCAGTTCTGGTAGCCCGTTGGTTCCGGGTTGGGCGACTGGCACGGTCTCGCATGGAAGGTTTGCGACTGCGGGGCGTTCTCCGCATTCTTTGTATTCTGAGTTCGCGGCGGTGGTGTAGTAGATCGTCTTGGTGTTGTGGGCGCCTTCGTTGCCTGTGATGGTAGGCACCCATTCCTCAATGCGATCGGCGAGGCTGTCGATGACGTACACAGCACCCGCTGACGTAATCGTCATTCCATCAGGGTGTTCGAGTTGTCCGTTGCCAGAGCCGTTAGATCCGAAGGTAGCGAGAAAACTCCCGGCCGGGGTAAACTTCTGGACGCGATTGTTGCCCTTGTCCACGACGTAGAGATCGCCGCTCGCGGCTTCTGTAGCGATGTCGTGTGGACCTTCGAACTTGCCCATCGCCGTACCTTTTGAGCCAAACTTCGATATATAGGCGCCAGCGGTAGAGAACTCGTCGACTCGATTGTTGCTGTAGTCGGCGACATAGACATTGCCGCCCGCGAACGTAAGGGCTGCGGGGTTGGCCATCTGGCCGTTGCCCGAGCCTGAGATTCCGGCTTTGCATTCGGTCGCGGTCGTACAGGCCTCTGCTTCTGCTTTCCCGTCTTTTACCCCCCAGCCAATCGCGAGCAGGAATGTTCCCGAGGACGATAGCTCTTGGATGCGGTTGTTGCCGTAGTCAGCGACCCAGAGATTGCCGCTGGAGTCAATTGTGACTCCCTGCGGTGAGCTGAAGGCTCCTCCGGTACTGCCTTTGCTTCCGATGGAAGCGAGCCATGTCCCGGTTGAGGAGAGCTCCTCGATCCGGCCGTTGTTGTAGTCGGCAACATAGACGTTGTTGTTGGTCTGGTTGACCGCTATCCCGATCGGTCCGTTGAATTGTCCTTTGCCCGATCCTGAGATTCCAGCTTTGCATTCGGTCGGGGTTGCACAGGTCTCTGCTTCTGCTTTCCCGTCTTTCACGCCCCATCCGACCGCCAACATGAATTTTCCTGCCGCAGACAACTCCTCAATGCGGTTATGGCCGTAGTCCGTCACCCAGAGATTCCCGTGGCTGTCTAGAGCGTCGTGCTCGGGACCTTCGAACTGCCCGCCTTCATACCCAGGGGAGCCGAACATGAGCGAGTAGGCCAGCGGCACCTTCGCGTCCTTTCCAGACGCTGCAGGTGTGACCGTCTGGATGACATCGCCGGTACTTGAGTTGTATTCCGTGGTGTGTACGAGATCGAGTCCGCTCGGGTCAGTTATCACGGATGTCGGCTTGCGTAGTTTCCACCCAAGGCCACCCTGTCCGCTGTAGGACGTTTCGGTGGTACGCTTGTCAAATTCTTCTTTGCTCGCGTTTTCGGCGGAGTCGATCGTCTTCGTTACGAGATGGTAGGGGCCGCCTTCGGGAGCGCCTTCGTTGTAGTAATCGTTGGTGCGCTCGCGCGCCAACGCTTCTTCGTTGACTTTGCCTCCTTTGCCCGAGGCAAGCTCGACCGTGTGCTGCGGACCAACGCTGCTCAATAGCTCGGTGCCTGGTTCCGTGCCTTTTTCTTCATAGGTCAGTTCGGTGGCCGACTTGCATTCTTCGGTGGCTTTGCACCCTTCAGTGATAGCCTTCAGGCGGTTGTTGGGTGTGAGGGTACGTATGACGTCGTTGTAGAGGTTATATTCGACGACGGAGATCCCGCCCGTCGGCAGGGCCGTGTTCACGGCGCGATCCCTGCCGTCCAGGTAGTCGACGGTCTCGCCTTTGTATTCCTTGGCTGGCCAGCCCATCACCTTCTCTGGCGGGAAGATCGCCATTGCTTCTTTTGGATCGTCGGTCTGCCCCCATTTCGCTAGTTCTGTGGAGCTCATTTCAAAGGGTGCGCCACCGCCATACACTGGCACCTGATACTCAAGCGTCGTAACGGCGTCCGACCCGACCGTTGGTGGTTCGGGCAGCGGCGTATTGGGTGTGCCAGCCGCAACGGTCGACGTAGCTGTCGTTTCGGCAGTCACTGCACCTGTCGCATTCAGCGCGGTTGCCTTGGCGACCAGCTTGTGGCCTTCGTCGCCCGCGACCGGATAGTAGGCTTGGTTGACTGCGCCGGGGATAGGGGAGCATTCTTCACCCAAGGTGTTGCAGTCATCCCATTGGTAGATGAAGGCCAGCGGGCTTGCGGTCCATGTCCCCGGTGTTTTTTCGCTGGTCAGGTTGACGCTGATCTTCGTGCCGACCACAGGTTTGGTGCTCGACAGCGTGGGTACTTCTTTGACGCCCGGCGCTTCGCCCGTGCCGAGCGCTGTACCCGCCGACGGTACGGCTACGGCCAGCAGACGGCCGGGGCTGGCGTCGCCCGGGACAGTCCCTTGCTCCAGCAGTACAGGCTCGTGGCCCGCAGTACTGATCGCCGTGACGTGCCCTTCGGCGTCGTACCCATAGGTCATCTTCAAAGGTGACGGCGTGATTTGAGGGTTCCACTCGGCGCGCAACCGGCCTTTCGGATCATAGGCGTATTCGGCTACGGTCGTTTCGGTTTTCGCTTTGCTCGCGTTCCAGGCGATGTATTTGACTTCCGATAGGTGCCCTTTGAAGGAGTTCCATTCGCTGGCCTTTTCGCCTTTGGCTTTAGTTTCTGTGGCGTATTCAAACTTCAGCGCACGGCAACCTTCTTTGAGTTCACTGATCGCTTTCCCGCACGAGACGCCAGCTGCGACGGGCGCGAGCTCCTCAGTCGGCTCGATCACACCGTTTTCCAGCTTGAATTTATAGAGCGTCAGGCTGGTGCCGTTCGGCCCTTCGGTGCTAGACGGCATCCAGACACTGCCACTACTTCCAGTGGGAAGTTCGAACGTGGTCACTGACCCATTGTTACTCAGTGTGAAGACCGTTTTGCCTTCTACGGGTTTTTCGAGCAGCGTCAAGCCGGCGTCGCCCGGCGGGGAGGTAAATTCGCCTCCCCCTTTGCCCTCAAATACGACCTGTTCGCCACTGCCGCCCGTCAGGATCATCCCGCCCGATACACGTGCAAGGCTCTGCTGGGCGCCCAAGCTCAGGTTCCATTGCGGCCCGAGAGGGCCTTCTGTGCCCTGTTCAGGATGACGCGAGCGGTAGCCGCGACTCACCGTCAACGCCCCACCAGGTACATTGATCGACACATCCGTAGCCGCCAAACTGAGCTCCCCCGTCACAGGATTCACTGAGCCAGGACCCACGGCCACATTTTCAGGATGGTGAATCGTCACATGGTATGTTGCGGTTTCCACGTTGCCGGCATTGTCGGTCGCCACGACCGTTAGCGTGTGTTCGCCAGCAGCGTAGTTTTCGGCGCTCAGCGTCCATTCTGCGTGCCCCGTGCATGGCCCTTTCGAGCAACCACCTTGTGGTCCACTGATCGGCGACCCATCAACGTCCAGCATAATCGACGCTATCCCCGAGCTCGGCGTCCCTTCTATCCCGTCGATTGCGCTGGCTTTCAACGGAATGTGTTCTCCTTCCTTGATTTCGTGATTGCTCGGAAGTTCAGTCAACGTTATGTTGTGGGGGGGTCCGGCATCCACTTTGATTTTTTGGGTG
This sequence comes from uncultured Solirubrobacterales bacterium, assembly GCA_963833205.1. GTDB lineage: Bacteria > Actinomycetota > Thermoleophilia > Solirubrobacterales > Solirubrobacteraceae > Palsa-744. Next base: position 836,478 of record CAWHWZ010000006.1, read on the forward strand.
GTCAGATGCCCTTCGGCGCCAGCAGCGTCCTTTACATACGCTTCGAGGTTATCTTCCCCGTTCGGTAGCTGACTCAAGTACCCGTAGCTCTTATTGACTTCAGGGAAACACTCACTTCCACCAGTACATTCGCTATTTTCCAGGTAGTTGTCGGTTTCAGTAAAGAACGATTCGCCAAGGCCGGCGTGCATATAATAATAACTCACGCCCATACCAGGATCCTTGGCGTTAAGTTCGAAACCGCTACCAGAGTTGGGGCCAAGCCAACTGCCGCTGCCATAAAGGATGTTTTTCTTGCCCCCAGAAACGTCTTCATGCGAGGTATCAACACTAATTTCTGGCCCTTTTGCCTGTACGACGGTCACCGTGGCTTTAGTTACAGTTAGTCCTCCGCCATTTCCGTCGTCCGCTTTTTTATCTGCGGTGACATAGAACTGCGCCATGTTTCCCGCAGACGCTTTACCATATATACCACCAAGGCAGTTGCTCCACAGCATGCATACGGTGTGTTCGTATTTACCTTGGGTGTTTTGTTCGGGTAGTTTAATGCCCGCTTCAACGACTTCTTTGGGTGAAACGAGCTGCATAAACTGTTCCAGAGCAGTACCTTCGTCAACAGAACGGCCATCTTCAATCTTAAAATCGTTGATGTAAGATTCCCCCTGCGTGTAATACCGAAATGCCCCCCATTCACTCGCGGAATGGTACCCAGTGACCACCATTATCAACCACGGTTCTTTGCTACTACCTTTCGACGAAAAACAACACGCACCCGGCGACGCCACAAAATGCCAATTCGTCGTATGCCCTTTTTCGCTATACAGCCATCCGTCTTTAACTTCAGGATCGACAAAAAGTGGGTACTCAAAGGCTTCTGCCGTTTTACTCACAGTTAACACCAACAGGTCCCCTTCAACGCTCATAGATACCGGCACCGCGACACCGGAGGCATCCTGAGCAAACGGCACCGGTATGCTCGCGATCACCGACCCATCATCCACCACATCCACGCCCCCCGCACCATTATCCGCATCGACCAAACTCGCTCCCTCGGGCAACCCCACCCGATAAGCCAACCGCGCAGGGCTATCCACCGAACGCAGGACAGCATCCTCACTGAACCCATCCGTCAACGGCTTCACAACCTCATCCACATCGCTCCCAACACCCACCCCGCCATAAAATATACTTGACCCATCAACACGCCCTTCGCTACCGCCAACCGCCACACCAGAAGCATCCACTGGCGTCAGCGACACACCCGAGTCAGTCAAACTCACCCCACCCTGCAATCGCTTCGGGATCCTCAGGCCCACGGCAGGATTGGCAATCTGAAACCCGCTGCCCACTTCGCTCACACTCAGATCGATCGGCGCCCATTTCCCAGGCGATGACTCCGTCGCGATCGGTTCCGTCGATTCCAGCACCGCGTGACCACCCTGACCCTGAGGCAAACTCACCTGAGCCACATTCGTACCAATGATGTTCGCGATACGTTGCCCTTCAGGCAACTGCGGCAGACCACCCGCAGAACGATCTACTATCGCAGGGAACGCCTCTCCCGCCAGCTTCGATGCTTCTTCGCTGCCCAGACCCTCATACCTGGTCTGAGATTCCTGACGCTCAGCGACGGCTTCAGGGCTTCCTCGCCTCGCTTCTTCCTCGTTACTCACAGCTTCCCCACCAAGCAACAATTCAGCTTCAGGAACAACCAACGGGCTTTCGAACAGCGAGCCACCAGTACCGCCCAACGCGGAGGATCCCTCAGCGTACGCCGGCCCCACAAATAATACGAACCCGACAAGCCCAAACACCAGGCACTTCAGCCATACCGACAACTGCGCAACGCGCATTCCCCCTCCTTCGATTGATTGCCTAGTGCTCACCGCGGTACCGAGAGCGACTGAGAAACATCTTGCTTTGCAAAGTATTTGGCGAAGCCTAATCCGCCTCAATGGCATACAGCAATAGGTGTTTCTCACTAGCCGAACTCCTTTGAACATTCGCCCAAGGGGCCGGAGACAACTCACACGCCATTTCGCCCCGCTTGATCCAAACCAATGTCCCGAGCCGTGGCGATGACTTTGGGGCCGAGTTCCTCCAACAGCGCCTTGCGGGTATACGCCTCCACGGGAACCACCAGCTCCACCGCTCCGACCGCCTGGCCCTCCACGTCCACCACCACAGCAGCGATTGCGCGCCTGCCGGCAGACAGCTCTCGGTCCTCGACCGCCACGCGGCCCTCCGCGAGGATCCGCTCAAGCTCGGACCGCAACGCAGTCTTGGTCGTGATCGTCGCATCGGTACGCCGCGTGAGACGCAGCCTTGCGATCAGATCCTGCTGCTCCCCCACAGGCAGGTGCGCCAGAAGCGCATTACCCGCGGCGGTGCAGTGCATGGGCAGGCGAGTTCCCAGCCCGATGCCCCGATCGATCGCGTACTGCCCTTGGCGAGACCCTTGCCAGCGATGGATGTAGGCGATTTCGGTACCCCAGAGCACCACCAGGCTCGCGGTGCGCCCGATGCCAGCCCCCAGCTCCTGCAGAGGCTCACGCACGACCCGGCGGATCGCCAACGAATCCAGCAACGCAAGCCCGACGTCTGAGGCGCGCGAGGAGAGCCGGTACTTGCGCGAGGGGTTCTGCTCGAGATAGCCGAGCGACACCAATGTCGTGGCGTAGCGGTGGGTGCTGGAGCGACCCAGGTCAAGTTCCTCAGCCATGTCGGCAATGCCGCGTACGGGGTGCTTCGCGGTGAAGCATCTGAGCATCGAGAGGCCCGCGACCAGCGAGGAGGAGTACCTGCCGGGGTTCTCGGGATCGAGTGGCTTTGACATCGCTCGGGGCCGGTCCGCGGTTCTCAGGCGAGGTGCCAGCGGGGTTGTGGGTCAGAACGCCGGGCCAGCCAGCCACCGGCCGGGTGATGGGCGGCCTGGGCGTGCGCGAGGGTGCATCGATCGCGCGGGCGGCCCGCCGCCTCTCCTTCGGCGGGCGCCCGCACGGACCCAGACCCCCAGGCACACCAGGGCGATGTCGAGCGCTCGGCGCAGCTTCGCCTGCTGCTCATTGCCCGGCACCCCCGGCAGACCCGAACCCGTTGACGCTCGGACCGTGGCGCTCGTCGTCCCGCCGGTACCCCAGCCGCGCGGAGACCCGGTCAGCCGTGGCGATCAGATGTGGGCCAAGCGCATCCACGAGACCCGCCAGCTCGATCATTGAGGCGTGCGCGTCCATCCCGATCGCCGCGACCACCTCGCGAGACTCGGAGCGGATCGGCGCGGCGATCGAGTACATGCCGGGCGCAAACTCTTCCTCCACCGCGACCAGGGGTTCCCCACGGATGCCCTGCAGGTCCGCTCGCAGCCCTGTCTTGCTGGTGATCGTCTGTGGCGTGTGCTTGGGGAGAGTCAACTCAACGATCACGCTTCGCTGCACGCTGTCGGGGAGATTCGCGAGCAGCAGCTTGCCGAGCGCGGTGCAGTGGACGGGCAGCGAGCCCCGGGAGACCTGGTCGAGATCGATCAAATGCTGCCCACGACGAGTCCCACGCAAGCTCTCCACGAGCAGGACACGTGGCCCATCCAACACCGCCAACGAGACCGTGAACCTGCTGCCCCGATGTAGATCCTCCAGGTAGGGTTCCGCGTGATCGAGGAGGCTCGTGCTGCTCATCGCGGAGAGCCCGAGATCGACCACCCGCAACCCGAGGCTGTACCTGCGGCTAGCGCCCTGCTTCAGATGCCCGAGCGCCACAAGCGTGATCATGTACCTGTGGGTCGTCGAGCGGCTCATCCCCAGCTGGTCAGAAATCTCAGCGATCCCCCACACCGGCCGCTCCGGTGTGAAGCACTCGAGGATCGCCAACCCTCGCTCAAGTGACTGCGAGTAGCGCGGCTCAACCAACATTGGAACCGACGGCAGTGTCTCCCCGCCCACAATCCTGTGTGTCAACACTCGCTGTTTAGGCACAGGCCCCACCTACCTCGCCAGCCGGTACATGCGGGTCTCCGGATCCTGCACCACCAACTCGGCCATCACCAGCGTCTGCACATACGTGCGGGCAGCGTCATCAGAAAGATTGAGATCCGCAGCAAGCTCCGTGAGGCGCGCCGGCTGGCCATCCGCGAGGTGCGCCAACAACAACAAACCCCTCACCAACGAAAACGAGAACCGCGACTCGACCGTCTCCCCCCGGCCACGCTCCTCCCACACCCCAACCGGGGAGATCCCCTCGCAGGCGATCCGCCCGGACAGCAGAGCCGCCAAGCCTGCCATCGTGTCACCCTGCGTCGGGTGTGTGATCGACTCCACCTGCTCGTCGGTCAGTCGCAGATACACCGGGGCGCTCATTCATGACTCCGCGGGTCTGTAGATGACCGGCCGAAGATGCTCCAGTGCAGCCAACGAGTTGGGGGGTGACGGTCGGGTCTCGGATTGCGTCGGGTGCCCGCTGCCTCTCCTACAGCGGGCACCCATGCATCCCCTGCCGGTTGGCACGCCAAACGGACTCCCCCTCCTCGCGCTCGGGTGTCTGTGTGCGCCGGGAGATGCTGGCGAGCCGAACGCCCGTAGCCAGGGCGCAGTTGGCGTTCGGCTCGCCTTGAGGCGCCGGCACAGCGAACGCAAGGAAGGTCCCGCCGCTGTTGGATGTTTGCCGGCCTCAGTGGGCATCGGAAGGCACGACGCCCGGTTTTGCCCTTGGTCGGCGCCGGCCGGTTGGTGTGCCCGTGAACCATGCCGCTGGCATCTTGGCCAGCGGCCTGCCGTGAAAGCAAAAATGTTGTTCCTGCTGGAATAGAAACGTTCCAGGTGGACAAGTCAACCCTTATAGTCGCTGCCTGCCTGCCGAGTGCGGAGGATGATGCGGGATCCTGCGTGGGGTGCGATGATCACGCTGCGCCAGCGGGCGCGCTCTATGTGGGCGCTCGCGGGGAGCACAGTGCGTGCGGCGAGTGTGGCGCGTATGATCGTCTGCATCTCGAGGGTGGCGAGGCGATGGCCGGGGCAGCGCTTTCGTCCGCCGCCCCAGGGGAGCCATGCCTGGGGGGATGGCGGCGTCTGCAGGAAGCGCTCCGGCCGGAACGTGTGGGGATCTTGGTGGTGCGTGGGGTCGTGGTGAACGAGGTAGATGCAGGCCAGTAGCTGTGTGGGTGGAGTGTAGGTCCACCCACCGATTTCGATCGGTTTGGCTACGGCACGAGGGATCGCAAAGAGGAAGACTGGCCTGTGCCGCAGGACCTCCTGGACGGTTGCTGTGAGGTATGCGCTGTCTGTGGCGTTGTCCAACTCGTCTATGAGGCGTTCGCGGACGTTGGGGTTGTGCGCGAGTAGCTGGAAGGCCCAGGCGAGGGTAGCGGCCGTTGTCTCGTGTCCGGCGAGGACTGTTGACATGATGTCGTCGCGTACTGTCCGGTCCGGCGAGGGGGCGCCGTCGGGATGCCTTGCGTTGAGCAGGATGTCAAGCACGTCACCGGGCCGGCGGGGTTCGTTGCGGCGTCCGCGGATCACTTTGAGCATCAGCTGATCCATCTCGTTGCGTGCCCGAACGAATCGCTGCCATGTTTGGTGCCATCCTGGCAGGCTTCGGAGTCGGGGCTCGGTGACCGCGAAGCTCTTGGTTATTGAGAGCATGTCGAATACTCGTGTGTGTAGTGCTGGCAGCTCTGGCTCGTCCTCGCCGAAGACGATTCTGAGAACGATCTTCAGTGTGACGTTGCGGAGGTAGGGGTGTATGTGGATTGGTGTATTGAGTGGCCACGAGGCGACCTCTCGCTCAACGATTTTTGTGATCATTTCGGCGTGTGCTTGCGTGGCTCGCTGGCCGAAGGCTGGCGCGATGGTCTTGCGTCGTCGGAGGTGCTCGTCTTCCTCGCTTAGCATGAAGGACCCCGGTCCGACGATCGGGGCTATCGCGGCGGCGCCGACACCGGGGTGCAGTACGGTGGCGGGCGCTGTGAGGACTTCTCGGATGTGCTGTGGGTCTGAGAGGAAGACGACTGGTGCCTTGTCGATCGGGTATATAGTGAAACGGCTGCCGTAGCGTGCTCGGCACCACTCGAAGTAGGTGAGTGGTAGCCATCGGCATGCAAGTGTCTGGAGGACCGCTGGGAGGGGAGGGGTTGGCGGCAGGTCCTTTTTGAGGCGCAGCGACAGTGAGCTGTGTGTGGTGAGTGGCATTGTGTCTCCTTGTTGGCGTTGGTCAGCTGGATCGTTGGGCGTAGGCGATCCGCCATAGCCGCAAAATGGGGAGCAGGATCTGTGTGAGTGATCCGCCGGCGTGAGCGAAGTGAGCGGTTCTCTCGCGCATAGCCGGGGTGCGCGCGCTGTCCTTTGAGAGGTACATCGCGACCATGCACGCCACGATCAAGATGTGCCGCTCGCCTTCGGGTAGCGATCCGGCAGCATCCAGGCTGCGCTGCACGAGCCGGCCGATGCGACACTGGGCGATTTGCGGTGTGGCATAGTGACTGACGTAGACGTGGTCGCCGTTTTCAGCGTCTTCGGCTTGGTCCACGTAGCTGTCGAGCATGGTCGCCACTGCCGACGCCCACGGGAAGTAGGCGCTGTGAGTTTCGGCGAAAGCTTCGGGGGTGCATTCGTGCTCGGCGGCCAGCGCGAACAGGGCGTAGATCGCGAGGCCAGCACCAGCTGCCCCGGTGAGCTCAAACCAGGTGGCCTCGTGTCCGCGAGGAAACTCTTGTGTGGCCCATTGGTGCAAAGCGGCTTTGCGGCTGGCCGGATGGGGGTCATGATTGAGCGCCTGGATGTTGGCTCGCTGGGCCTCCCTGGCCAGCAGTGGGCGAGCGTTTTGATAGCCGGGCAGTTCGCCGCAGCACTGCCTGCACGCGTGGACGAGGCCGGTGAGGTAGCCGCCATCGTGTCGTGAGGGGTGGTGGCGGTAGTAGTCGGAGATCGGCCGACTCGTGTCCAGTGCCTCGACTAGGGCTAGGTGGAGCTGCAGGCCGTTGGTGTGGTCTTCGGTGCTGCCGTGCTCGCTGACGTTGTCCAGGAAGTCCCACATGACCTGGTAGGTGACGAGTAGGCGCAGAAGCGACGGGTTACGTGCGTTCGTGAGGATCCAGAACAGTGCGGCGCCGTAGGTATTGCCCCGCTTGCGCGTCAGTGCGTCGAGTGCGTCCCGGCGAAGCGGGAGGTCAGGGATCTGGGCCGCGCGGGCGCCCCATGCGCGTGTTTGGCGTGTCGCGGCCGAGAGGCCCCACACGACCTCTCGTGTGGTAGCTGTGAGAAGGGCGCGGAGTTGGCGCGCGGTCAGTGGCGCCGGGTCAATGGTGTGGTCAGACCTGCCGGCTCGTGGAGCGCTAGTACGCTGGACTGACGGTCCTCGGAGGCACACGCACCACGAGATAACCTGGCAAGGCAACGATCACTACAGCGACGAAGCTCATGAGGGCAAAGCTGGTTACGGCGATGAGCATTTCGATATTAAGAGAGATGGGGAAGCCGGTGACACTCGCCAACGCGTGGCTGAGCAGCAGCTGACCGTAGATGCCGAAGACCGCGCCGATGAGGCATCCCGCTCCAAGCATGAGCGCGCTCTCGCACAAAAGCCATCGCCAAAGCACGCTTTGTTGATAGCCCTGGCACTTGATGAACGCGACGAGATCGCGCCGTTGCCAGAGCATCGCGCCGAGCGCGCCGGCGACGGCGAGTATCGCGGCGATCAGTACCAGCAGCCTGATTTGTGTTAGCCGTGAAAGTCCTTGACGGATGAGTGCGTAGTGACGCTGCTCGCGTTTGGCAAACGTTTCGATCGTGAGACCTGTCTGGGATCCCAATACTCGACGAATCTGGCTACCAACTGTTACGGGCGATACTCCGGGTGCGACCTGGATCTCGTAGGCGCTGGGTGCGTTGGTTGCCCATGCGTGAGCGTAGCTGCCTGAGCTGAGGATGATCGAGCCCGGTGGCCATCCCAGGTTCGTGCTCAATGCGGCGACCTTGAGGCGAGTCGGCCTTGGGGTCGGCAGCGTGAAGGTTTCATCAACCTTGAGGTGGTGTTCTGAGGCAAGCGCCTGGGAGAGGACCGCCCAGCCGCCTTGGCGGACTCGCGCGACCGCGAGCGACAGGTTGCCTGCCACGATCTGGCTTGAGGGGATCGGCCGCGGACTGTTATTTGGCGGCGCGAGGATCCATAGTCGTCGATCCCCCCAGTTCAAGAAACTGCCGCGATAAAGACCGAGCGCGCTGACGCCGGGTACCCGGGAAAGGGACACTGTGCGCGCAGCCTTGAACGGTGTCGTCGTCAGCAGGCTTGCTTCTCCACCGGGGCTGATCCACACGCCGGCGCCGGCGTCTATCTCGCGCGCTGAGGTGTCCAGACCGCGCTGGAGGTTCGTCTGGGCGCCACCGATCGCAACCGTGCCGAAAACGGCTATCGCCCCGGTCGCGGCAATCGCCAGCGAGCGGATACGGGCTCGTGGGGTCCGCAGCGCGGTGACTGTCAGGATCGTCGCCGCGCCGTTGAGAGGCCGCTGCGCTCGCTCGAAAACGCTCACCGCCCCATCGAACAGAGAGGGCAGCAGACATACCAGGGCGATGACCAGCGTCACGCTACCAAGTGATGCGCTCTGTGGCCGCTCGATCAAAATAGTCGTCGTCGCAGCGAGGCATACGAGCCCTGCGGCCAGCCGTGTCGCCAACCAGACACGAGACGTATCCCGGTCGGTGTCGCCGTCATGAACGGGCCGTGTGAGGATCTCACGCAGCGGCCAGAGCACCCCCACAACCGCAGCCGCCATACCGGCGACGACCGCGAGGGCGACACACTGCCACGTCACGATCCGCTGGTTGCCTACCGGGAATGCCGAGGCGAGATAGCCGGGTGTCGCGTGAAAGACCGCGACCGAGAGCAGCTCCCCCAAGGCAAGCCCCAAGACGCAGGCAAGTGCGCCGAGCACGACAGCGTCAAAAAGCAAGATCTGGACGGTCATCAGGCGGGTCGTGCCCTGCGGGCGCAGATCCGCGATCAGCTTACGGCGTGAGGGCACAGTGACCAGCATCGCGTTGAGCGCGAACATGAAGCCCACCAGAGCACTGATCGCCGAGAACAACGCCTCGCTTTTGCTCTGCGGCGCAACCGCTACACCGAACAGCGTGGAGTCAAATCTCGCCGGCTCCAAGTTCACACCCGCAGCCCCAGCGAGCCGTCCGAGCTCGGCATGAACCTCGCGTTCGCGCCCCGGGAACACCCCTACGAAAATCCTGGTGATCCGGCCTCGCATCCCGGCGAGATCCTGCGCATAGGCGACCGGCGCGATCGCCACCGGGCTGTACACAAGCCCGCCGATGTCCGATTCCCGAAGAACCGCCCCGAGCAACGTTTCAACGACGCTCCCTCCGATTTGCAACTTCACCGTCTGCAGCGGGCCGGCGCCAATCGCACCAGCGATCGGTTCCGGGAGCGCGATTACCCGCTGCGAGGCGAGCTGCTTGGCGGAGAAGCGCTGCAGCAATGACCCGCCGAAATGAGCGAAACGCGGGTCGGTGCCGATCAGATCCACCGAGCGCTGCACACCGTTGGATCCGATCACGCTCGCCTGCTGCTCGATGACCGGCAGCGCGACACGCACACCCGGCTGGCGCCGCACTTCTCCCAACAATCCTTCATCGAAACCGTCAGGGCCTCTAGCGTCGAGCTGGAACTGCGTATTGCCGACGACCTGGCTTGTCAACTGGGCGACTGAACGGCTGAGACTCGTGCTTGCCACCTGCGAAGCGAACAGCAGCGCCACGCCGACCGCGATCCCGAGGATCGCGAAGCACTCCTGCACCAGCACCGCCCGTGCTCGCAGCCGCGCGCGGTAGAGCCACACGATGTCCAACAAACTCATCACGTCCCGTCACTTACCCTTCGCGAGGGCACCGCGGGGCACCAATACCTGGTCGGGCCGGTACTCCCCCAGATGCCCGTCGCGCAACTCGTGTACCTGGTCAGCGAAAGCAGCCGCCTGCGGATCGTGCGTGGCAAGCACGATCGCCACGCCGCGCTCATTGCACAGCTCGCGCAGCAGCCCCAGCACTTCACGGGTGCGATGCGTGTCGAGCGTCCCCGTGGGCTCATCGGCAAGCACCAGCTTCGGATCGGTTGCGAGCGCCATCGCGATCAGCACACGCTGGCGCTCGCCCATCGAGAGCTGCTCGGTGCGATGCAGCATCCGCTCCCCCAGCCCGAGCCGGTCAAGCAACGGTTCGATCGTGTCCCTCGCCTTGCGCTTGTTGGTGAGCCACAGCTTCAGCGAGGCGTTCTCGATCGCACGCGCCCCAGGGATCAGATTATGAGGCTGCCCGATGACCCCCAACTGACGCAGCCGATATTTATCGCTCTCCCCGCGTGACATCCCCAGCACATCACGACCGTCCACAATCACGCTTCCAGCATCAGGACGCGAGAGGCCAGCGATCAGTTCCAGCAGCGTCGTCTTGCCCGAGCCGCTGGGGCCATAGAGCGCCACGAACTCGCCTGCGGCGACACTCATAGAGATACCATCGACAGCGCGGATCGGCTCGCCTTCGCCAACGCGGTAGTGCTTGATGAGATCGCGGAGTTCGAGCACTTAGCCCGCGCGGCGTGAATCTCGACCCTGACGCACAGCGGCATGGAAGTCGATGATTTCGGCGGGGCCGCGGGTCTGGTCGGAGAGCAGCTTCAACCCGCCCCTTTCAAACAGCCATACCCGGTCAGCGACAAGCGCAGCCTCCGCATCCGACGCGCTCAACAGCACCCCACACCCCAACTCCGCTACCAGCGACCGCAACAGATCACCAGCGTCCTGCGTCGCACGCATACTCAACCGATCCAGCAACCCATCGACCACCATCAGCCGCGGAGCACCCACGATCCCCCGCGCGAACCCGACCAACACCCGCTCCCAATCAGACAAGTCGCACCACCGCTTCCTCGCAGCATCCGCAACCCCAACCCGGTCAAGCGCCCGCTCCGCCGCCGCCCGCGCCTGACGACGCCCACGCCGGCCAGACACCGCCAACGACAACCCAACGAAATCACGAACATCCCACCCCAACCCAGGACCCTCACGATCAGTCCACGCAATCTCACCCCGCAACAACCGCGAACGCTCCCGATCACCACACCGCGCCAAATCCCGCTCCCCGAACCACACCTCCCCAGCATCCGGACGCTCCAACCCCGCAGCAATCCGCAACAACGTGGGCTTCCCCTCCCCACGCGAACTCACCACCGCCACAACCTCACCCACACCAACCCCCACCGACAACCCCGCCAACACACCAAACCGCCGACCCCCACGCGGAAACCCCTTACACACCCCCACCAACGACAACAACTCAGCCATCCTCCGCCTCCTCCTCCGACGGCGATCCATAGAGCTCGTCGCGAATTTCTTCGAGCTGTTTGCGCAAACGCTGACGTCGTTTGGCCATCGCCGCCCAAGAAGCCGCTTCGTCGGTGATCAACATGCGTTCTATTTTGGTGCTGTAGTCCCGCCTCTCTCCCGACACCAGGGAGGAGCGTGCCGTTATTTCGCGGCCGTGCGCCTTCGCATATTCCTGAACGCAAGCATCCTCCTCGGCTTGCACCGACCGGATGAGCGCAGACACCGCATCCGGCGTGGAGAAAATCAACCGTGCTCGCATCGTGTCACGCACCACTGGCGGCCCCTTCGCGGACCCGCGAACCCATCGCCGGCACCACGCCACACCCAATTGGGTGGCCTCGTAGCGATCCGGCGAACGTCCCGGACCTTGGGGGACCTGACGAACGAACCCTTTGTTCGCGAGGCTCACCAGATTGTTGTGCGCCGCGTTTCGCGAGAAGTTCGCGTGTGGGAACCGCTGACTCAACCGAAGTTGATAGTTGCTGATCGTGTCCGGGCGCTGGTGCTGGACGACAAGCGCCAGGACCGCCCCCATCGGTGTTAGCTCGCTGCTCGCAAGGGGAGAGGACATGAGGCGGGATCATATCCAGATATGGGCTATTCCAGAGTCAGAAACATTATCGGCAAGCTGGCCCGGGACATGATCGGCGCGCGAGCCACACCAAACGCATGCCAGAGCCGCCCTTGCCGACAGCCCGGCACACCCCCAGCCCTATAGATCGGCCTGTGCGGGCCTCGGGAAGTCGATGATTTCGGCGGGGCCGCGGGTCTGGTCGGAGAGCAGCTTCAACCCGCCCCTTTCAAACAGCCATACCCGGTCAGCGACAAGCGCAGCCTCCGCATCCGACGCGCTCAACAGCACCCCACACCCCAACTCCGCTACCAGCGACCGCAACAGATCACCAGCGTCCTGCGTCGCACGCATACTCAACCGATCCAGCAACCCATCGACCACCATCAGCCGCGGAGCACCCACGATCCCCCGCGCGAACCCGACCAACACCCGCTCCCAATCAGACAAGTCGCACCACCGCTTCCTCGCAGCATCAGCAACCCCAACCCGGTCAAGCGCCCGCTCCGCCGCCGCCCGCGCCTGACGACGCCCACGCCGGCCAGACACCGCCAACGACAACCCAACGAAATCACGAACATCCCACCCCAACCCAGGACCCTCACGATCAGTCCACGCAATCTCACCCCGCAACAACCGCGAACGCTCCCGATCACCACACCGCGCCAAATCCCGCTCCCCGAACCACACCTCCCCAGCATCCGGACGCTCCAACCCCGCAGCAATCCGCAACAACGTGGACTTCCCCTCCCCACGCGAACTCACCACCGCCACAACCTCACCCACACCAACCCCCACCGACAACCCCGCCAACACACCAAACCGCCGACCCCCACGCGGAAACCCCTTACACACCCCCACCAACGACAACAACTCAGCCATCACCACCTCCGATCGCAGCGACCTACAGCGTAGTGGTACCCCACCCAAGATGGCTCACATCGCGCGGAGCCAAGGTTCGTTACATCGGCGTGAGCGGAACGCCGCCGCCCGCCTCCCAGGCTCGCACTGTGGCCCGGCGTAGAGCAGGGGCCCGAAGACGCGCTGAGATGCACGCGCGAGCGAACGCCAAGGCCCCGCGGGTCATCGCCGCTTGGACGCATGGCGAGAACCGGAGCCCAAGCGGCTCGTGGGGCTTATTTGATGACGAGGATCTGTGGGTGGGTGGCGAGCAGGGTCTGTGTGAAGACGTAGTCGAAGGAGCCGAAGGCGAGGAATGAGAGGACGACGGCTTGGTTGACGGCGCGGCCGACGCCCTCGGCGCCACCGGAGGCGGTGAGGCCCTTGTAGCAGCAGACGATCGAGATGAGCGCCCCGTAGATCGTGGCCTTCAGCGCGGAGCCCCACACGTCGGTGGTGTCGGCGTTGGCGAACAACGCGTTCCAGAACGGCCCCAGCGGGTAGCCGTGCACGAGCTCGGCGAGCAGCCCACCGAAGATGCCGAACAGGACCGCGTAGGCGTTGAACAAGCCGGTGGCAAGCATCAGCGCGAGGAACCGGGGGACAACGAGGCTCTTGATCGGGTCGACGCCGAGCACCTGCAGCGCGTCGAGCTCCTCGCGAACCTTACGCGCCCCGAGGTCGGCGGTGATCGCGGTGCCGGCGACCCCGGCGACCACGATCGCGGTCACAGCGGGGCCGAGCTCGCGGATCGAGGCGAGCACGAACAGCCCACCGAGACGGTCGAGCGAGCCGAACAGCGTGAGGAAGTTGGCGCCCTGCAGGCCGGGTGCGGCGTAGTTGATGCAGACGGTGGAGATCAGCAGCGGAAACCAGCAGAGGCGCAGCACGAACAGAAACTGGGAGACGAACTCGCCTCCGTAGGGGTAGGGAGGCCGCAACGCCGAGAAGATCGTCCTGCCGGCGAGCAGCATCATCTCGCCGACTTCCTCCAGCAGAATCGTCGGGCGCGCGATCGGCGCCCGCCCGGGCAGGGCACCCGGGTTGAGTCGGTTGCCCTCTCGTGGCGCCCCAACTATCATTGACATAGTGTACTAGTCCATTAGAGCACGCCGAAAAGTCGGCATTCGATAGAGGCCAACCGTTGGCCGTAACCCCCCGAAATCGCCCCGAATCGCCCCGAATATCACCCGGGCGCCCAGACGACGGAGGGGCCGGAATCCCTATCATTCATACGGGATTCCGGCCCTCTGCGGCGGCTTTCATGGACGCCTCCTAATAGGACTTCGGTAGGTCGTTATGGCGGCAGCCTGCGCTGGCAGACCGGGCAGCGGTCGTGCCAGCAGGCCAGCGCGGTCTGCAGGTCGCGCTGGGCTTGGTAGAGGCTGATCAGGCTGCCGCCGTCTGACCGTGATTAGTGGATAAGCGTCGTGGTGCCGGGATTTTGTGCTGGGTGGGGTTTTTTGGATGGGGTTGGGTCGCGGCGCGTGGTGCTGGGGTGTGCGAGGAGCGCGAGTGGTGGTGAGCGCTGGTGCTGGGCACCCGTTTTCGGGCAGGCCGAGATGGCTCTCACGCGGTGTGGTTGTCTTCCGGAGGGGGTCAGGCGGCGGCTGGTGGCGCGAGCCCGCGTGCGGTGTTGTAGGCGCGGGCGAAGAGTTCGGCTTGGGGGATCCCGGCGGGTAGCCGCAGGCGGATTGTGCGTGCGTGGTGGATGACTCTGGCGGGTACGCAGAGCAGCATCCGTCGTAGCCACTTGGCTTGACGGCGACGCGGCAAATGCCCGGGTGGGTCGGTGCCATAGAGCAGATCGGAGAGGAGTGCCAGCAGGATCGACGCGGTAGAACCCCGAGTCAAAACGCGCCGAAATCTCGCCATGACCCTCGGGCAGATAGGACACCACGCGGCCCAGCAGGCGACGAGGCTCATCAGCCTGCGTGGAGTCCGTTCCCCCGAGCAGCTCGCCGGCGAGCATCCGTCCGCGCTGCGCCCAGGAGCACAACAGGGGCTGGTAGGCCAACTGGCCCTTGTAGTTCACAGCCGCGCCCGGCTTGCGCCGCCCGTAAACCAGCACCAGGCGCTCGCGAGTGTCAAAAGCGTCACTCTCACGATAGTTCGCTAACCGAGCAGTTCCTTCTCGCCAACACCTGCTTCTCGAGCAACGGACGAGCCGATGTCTACGCAGAACTCACAATTGACGACCGTCGCCGCCTTGAGCTCCGCCAGCGCCTTCAACCGTTTGCCGACCCGGGTCTGTCGTGCGGTCGCCCGCTCAAGGAGGCCGTAGTTGATGAGCAGCGAGGGCGCATACGCGTAGACGGTGACCGGATCTACCAAGCGGCCGACCTGGCGTCGCGCCATAACGTAGGCGAGTTTTACGAGGGGTCCCGCGCTGCGAACCGACACCCCAGCAATCCGTGTCATCGCGTCATCTCCTTAGGTCCGCATAGGGCGGTAGTGTGGCGGGTATCGCAAGGTAACCATGGTCAATCGAGACGCACAACTACAGGGATCTCCGCCAGCATCGGCCGAGCAGTGGGCGCTTTTGCGCATCGCTCGCTCACCTGGGACGATTGACTCGTGACAGATATTGAATCCCCGCAGGCCGCCGAAGCGGCCAAGCCGCCGCGGCGCTCCGAGCGCCAGTCCGGGAAGATCAAGCGTCTGCGCCGCGACTCCCGCATCCTTGTTGCCCCATGCACGGCTCGCGGGAAGCCCGTTGGCCCGCCGTTCGAGGCCACCGCCAGAGTCCTTCCGCCGGGCGCAGAGGGCGACGCTGAGGCTGCACTCGCTGGCCGCTACGGGCCCATACGCGCGCTCTTTGAGTGGGTTGTTGACCGAATGCGGGTCGACATGTGCTACCTGGAGATCACGCCAGGCCCGTGGCCCCCCAGTGAGCCTGCGGCGTGACCGGCGACGGCGCGTAACCCAAGCCGCTCACGCGAAACGCTGGCTGGTTGGGGTGCTGGGGCGAGCGTGAGGGTGCGGTCGCGACCGGCGGTGCTAGGCCGGTTGCTGCAGAGCCCACCGTGAGCCATATTCCGGGCTCCCCTGCCCGGTCGTTTCGCCGGCATGCCCGTCAGCGTCATACCAGTACAACGGGTGCCCCTTGTAGGTGACCTGCATGACGCCACCGGCGCGCGTGGTCGTGCCGAGGTAGGCTGCCACCGCTCTGCCTGCGGCACGCGGGGCGCCTTTCGTCGTAACCGGCGGCCACTCGCGCGCGCGCGCGCCCTTGCACGTCGACTTCGAGCCCTTGTCGGCTTCGAACAAATACACCGTCAGGTGCTTCGGCCCCGCGACCAGGATCGTGCCGAGGCTCGTGTGCTTGGTGCTGATCATGGTGCCGCTGGCCGTGTGCATCGCGGGGTGGCTGCTCGCCGCAGTAATGCTGAGAGCGCTCCCCGCGATCGCCAGGGTTGTAGCTGCAAGAAAAGATAGGCGCATATTTTGTCTCCTGGGTCGTTGACCCAAGCTAAATCCAAAATCGCGCTGTCTGCAAGTCGGTCGTTTTTTTTCTCTCTCTCCCCGTTGAATTCAAGGCGATGTCGGCAGCTCTGCCGCCCGCATTCCTTCGGCCGGCACCATCCGTGCAGGGTTGCCGGGGAACCACCAGTTCCTCGTGCCCAGTAGGCACATCGCCGCCGGCACCAGCACTAGCCTTACCAACGTCGCGTCGAGGGCGATAGCGACCGCCATGCCTGTGGCCTGACCCCCTGAGTTCGGTCGAGCCCAGGCATAGCCCGCGAGCAACCGGAGTCGGTCGCTGACCAGGAAGACGGCAGACCTCTCCGCAGGTCGGTCGGACTGTGAGTTGGGGTGCGTCATCGTGCGACTATCCTGCTTGGTTTCGGGTCGCCCAAGTTCGCGTTTGGCTCGGTAGCGCATGTTTGGTCTCGTTATCAGCGTCCCATGTCAGCCTTCGCGCCGGTGGCTGCAAGCGCGTCTCTCTGCCACCGGTTTCGCAGAGGCGAGCGACGGAGCTCCGCGCGGGTTCCGTTGGCGAGCTCGATGCCGCCGCCGCTTCGCCAGCGTCGCCCGTAGTAGCTGCCGAGGAGTCCTCCGTCGGGACGCTCGATCTTTAGCTCCCAGCCGAACTTCTCGTGCTTGACAAGCCGCCACTGAGCCTCCTTACAAGCCACCTCGACCGCCCAGCCGTCGTGGCCGAAACGCATGTGCGGTGCCCGCAGGGGGCTGGCAGCCGCCCTGATCGGGCTGCGCGGCAGCTACCGGTCTCCGTACAGAAGCATTTGCGAGATCGACGTGAACACGTACGCTCCTGGGCTGCCGGACAGCGCAAACGACCACACCAGATCGAAGCGGTCTTCGGGCCATTTGTCGGGGACTTCGTTCTTGAGCGGCTTTATGTTCTTGGCGATTTCGGGTATCAGGTGATGCTCCCACGCGATCAGTACCACTGCCGCTGCGGCGCTGCTCGACACGTACAGGCCCAGTTCTTTCTCTTGTCCCTCCTTGTATGGCTTTTCGATTTTGAGTTTGAGCAGTTCTGAGAGTGGCGCTATCGTCTCGTGGGTCCGGTGGTTGGCATTGCCTCCGGGGTAAAGGGGTGCGATCAGCTGTCCCGGCTTGGCAAGCCCGCGGCGCGGCGGCGAGTCGAATGGGTCGAACAGGCGAGCGAGAGCGCCAGCGCGCTGCCAGCCGCGCGGAATCAGCGAGTCTTCGCTTCGCTGGCCGTTGATTTCCACGCCCTGAGCCTTGCCCACGGGCTTCTCGCCGTGGCGAATGATGAAGATCGACCGAGCCGGTGCGCTCATGGGGCGAGCATACCGCCGTCCCCATCAACGTGGTGTGCTGTGTTTCTAACTCTCGCGGCACCGACCCACGGCCACCAGCTCCCATTGATCCGGATAGCCAAACGGCTGTACGAAATGAATCACCAAGCCTAGGCCCCCCGCGACCATCGACACCGTGGTCATATCAAACAAGAGGGCAATTATCTTCCGCTCAGAGATGGTAACGGTCCCAGGTAGATTCTCAACGATGCGCTGCCACTCGATTATTCCTCTCGCCCAACCTTCATACTCAGGGGTAGTTCGGTCAGCGGAAGATCTCGCGTACGATGATCCGGCGACCCGCGACTCGCGCTCATAGTTAAAGAGCGGAAACCATACGAATACCGGCGACAGCCCGACCGCTACCGCGCAGATAAAGACAAACGTGGGAGCCGCCGTGTGAAGAAATGCCTTTGCCAAGGCCTCGAATCCACCCAGTACGGCGATCAGGCAGACAGCAACGACGGAAGCAATTAGCATCGAGTTCGTGAGCGCGACGCTCTTGGGGGCACCTGCTAGCGCGGCAAAGGCGAACGCGCCAAGCAGGCATCCGAGGAACCCGACGGCAAAAAGAATCGTTGCAAGACCCATATCCGCGTTCTCGGACGGTGACGGAGTCATGGTCGCCGTGGCCGCGATGAGGAACACCAGGACCACGGCCGCGAGTGCGAACGTCGAAACAAGTCCGGTGACGTTCGCGTAACCTGGAGCCGCCACCGCCGCGTTGTAAGGTCGCTCAGCCACCGGAGGGGGATCGCGGTCGTCGCCGTGACTCGGCGTCGCTGGGGGTTTGCTCATCACATGCCATCCGTCTGTTGCTATACGGCACTCTGTAGGACGGTCGCCGTGTAGGCGCGGAGTATAAGCGAATATGAACTTCTGGATCCCCGAGCGAGACCCAACGAATCCCAAGCGCGCCTGGTATCGGTAAAGCGACCCGCGCTCAGGATCCCTGTTCCTGTTTCCAATTATTTGGTTCGCCTTCCGGAGCCCAGCTGATGTAGCCGCCACGAGCCAGCTGGAACGGCTTCTCGACGCTCGAGCGGAAGCTCATCTGGCCGGGATTCTCGTTCTGCGGGATCCCAAACCAGGCAGGCAGCGCAAAGTCCGCGACGATCTGGCCCTTGACGTCGTAGCCGCATTCCTGCACTGGGTCACCCACCTCCACGATGTAGATCCGCCCGTCCGCGGAGTTGACGGCGGTGCGCGGCGTCTTCATCGGGTTGGGATCGACCGCCGCCTCCAGCATCTCGTGCGAGCAGACTTCGGCAAGACTCGCGCCGTCCTCTTTCGTGGTCTCGGCAAAGACCTTCATCAGCGGCAGACCGGGATGCCCTTTGCGGTGGCCACGGCTGGAGTGGCGCGACGCTTTGCGCAACAGAGCTCCCGTGGTCGACCCGCCCTGGAGCACATCGCTCTGTTCGTCGTGATACCCAAGCGCGCCCGGCTGATCCGAGTTGAGCAGGATTTCGAGATGTCTCGCATAATGGCTGGCCTCCAGCGGAGTCCCCAATCTGGCTGTAGCTGGTCATTGAGAACTGTCCCGTCGCGCTGGGTGGTTACCCACCTTGCTATTGGTTGACCCGTGAACAGCCCAACCAAGCAGGCATGAGCAACCGGCGCGGCGGCGAGAGCCACGCCCCCGAGCCCTCGCGCGCGCGGCGCCGCCTGATCCTTGCGATCTGCTGCATGAGCCTGCTGATCGTCGGGCTGGACAACACGATCGTGAATGTCGCGCTGCCCTCGATCGGGCGCGAGCTGGATACGGGGGTGTCCGGGCTGCAGTGGACCGTGGACGCCTACACGCTGGTGCTCGCCAGCCTGCTGATGCTGTCGGGGTCGATGGGCGACCGCTTTGGCCGGCGGCTGGTCTTTCAGATCGGGCTTGCAACGTTCACGCTGGGGTCGCTGCTGTGCAGCGCGGCGCCAACGCTGGGGTGGCTGATCGCGTTTCGTATGTTGCAGGCGGTTGGAGGCTCGATGCTCAACCCGGTGGCGATGTCGATCATCCGCAATGTCTTCACCGATCCCCGCGAACGGGCGCAGGCGATCGGGATGTGGGGGGCCACGGTCGGCCTGAGCCTCGCGCTCGGTCCGGTCGTGGGCGGCGCGCTGGTGCAGTCGGCGGGGTGGCGGTCGGTCTTCTGGATCAACATTCCTGTCGGTCTCGCCGCGCTGGCACTGACGATGCGCTTCGTGCCGGAGTCACGCGCGCCGCGCCCGCGGCGCCTGGACCCCGTCGGCCAGTTGCTGGTGATTGTGCTGCTCTCATCGCTCACGTATGGGATCATCGAGGCGCCCTCGGCGGGCTGGCTCTCCACGCAGAGCATTGCGCTATTCGCGCTTGCGGCAACGGCCCTGGTGGGCCTGCTCGCGTACGAGTCGCGGCGTACCGAACCGTTGCTGGAACTGCGCTTCTTCCGTAGCATCCCCTTCTCCGGCGCCAGCGCGATCGCGGTCTGCTCGTTTGCGGCGCTCGGCGGCTTCCTGTTCCTCAACACCCTCTACCTGCAGGAGGTCCGTCACCTCTCGCCTTTCAGGGCCGGCCTCTACACCCTGCCGATCGCGGCGATGACGCTGATTTTCGCGCCCCTCTCCGGTCGCCTGGTCGGGCGGCGCGGACCGCGCCTCGGGCTGCTCGTCGGCGGGCTCGGGATCGCACTCGGTGGAGCGCTGCTGACGGGGCTCACCGCGCACACGCCGCTGGACTCGCTGCTGCCCGCCTATTTCATCTTCGGGATCGGCTTCGGCATGGTAAACCCGCCGATCACCACCACCGCCGTGCTCGGCATGCCCGCCGCACAGGCTGGCGTCGCGGCCGCCGTGGCCTCCACCTCGCGTCAGGTTGGGCAGACCCTGGGGGTGGCGATCGCGGGCGCGATCGCGGCGAGCGCGCTGGGCGCGGTCGGCCCCGGCTTCGTCGCCTCCAGCCATGCCGCGTGGTGGGTCGTCACCGGCTGCGGGCTGACGGTGCTCGCGCTCGGGCTGCTTTCCACGACGGGCCGGGCAAACGCCACCGCGCGACGGATCGCCGAGGAGTCGGCCCAGCTGGCGCGCGCCGAGGTGCCCGACGCCGAGCTGGTTGGGGCCTGAGCGGAAAGCGCGCCCCCGAGCTCGGTCCAGGGACACCCCGGACGCACGTGAGATGGGTGGTACCCGCGCCTACCCCTCCTCCCCATTCGCCATCGCCGTGCTGATCGCCTGGCAGGAGTAGAGCGCCAGCGCGATGCTGGTGAGCGTTGGGTTGCAGGCGGTGGCGGTGGGGATCACGTTGTTGCCCCCCACATACAGGTTCTCCATCCGCCACACTTTCGAGCGCACGTCGCACACCGAGGTGTTGTCGTCTTTGGGCCCCATCCTCGTCGTCCCCTGGTAGTGCACCGAGGTGCCGCGGGGCAGCAGTGCCGGCTCGCGGCCGGGCAGGTAGCCGCCGAGTAGCGACGCGGCCTGGACCATGTCCTGGAAGGCCGCATTGATGGTGCGCCGGTCGGTCTCGCTGAAGGAGTAGTGGAAGGTGGGCTGGGGCATGTCGTACATGTCGGTGTATTTTTCGGAGAACTCCACGCGGTCTTCGGCGCGGATCTCCTTGCGGCAGAACCAGCGCAGTTCGACGATCGCGCGATGGTCCACGCCGGCGTCGTCTGGCAGGGCGCTGTAGGGGAACGCGTCACGGTGGATCATGCCGTGGAAGAGGTGCGCGGGTTCGGAGAAGGGGATCCACACGTTCGGGTTGGGGTCCGTTGGGGGGATCGGCACCGGGTCGACGTTGATCGGCGGCGGGTTCCACAGTTTGGCGATGCGCGCCAGCAGCTCCTGGCTCAGCACAACCTGGCAGAAGACCATCGGCTGATCGTTGAAGTACCGCCCCAGCGCGGTCGGCCTGATCCCCGAGCGCCACAGCAGCTGGGGTGTGTAGAAGGCGTTGGCCGCCACCACGAACGTGCGCGCTTTGACGCTGCTGCGTGCGCCCGTCGGCAGGTGTTCCAGCTGCGCTTCGGTCACGCGGCCGCCGGTGAAGAGGAGCCTGCGGCAGATCGTCTCGGCGCGCAGCTCGAAGCGCTCGCGGGGGACCTTGCCCGGCTGGGCCAGCGCGCCGAGGATGGTGTCTACGCCGGTCCACTGCACCCACCGCTTGTTCCATCGTTCGCACGCCAGCGGCAGCATCTGCACCTTGCGACCCACCGGCAGGCGGCTGTCGAAGCCGGCGGCCAGCGCTTCGCGCACAACTCTTCCGCGCAGCGATTCCGTGAAGGCTTCCTGCGTGGTGTGGATCAGCTTTTCGGCCTCCGCGATCAGCCCATCCCAGGTGCGGGCGTCGATGAAGGGAATGCGCTCGCTGCCCTCGGGGCGGGGCGTGCAGCAGGTCCAGTGAGCCCCCATCCCGCCGACGTTGAACGACGCCATCGCGGCGGGCACGTTGTCCCATTCCTGCTGTTCTGGGTTCACGCCGTTCATCCGGTACTTGACCGGGGGAGTGTGGGGGTCTGAGATCGGGTTGAGTGTCTCTGGCCACGGCTCCGGGGCCGCTTCGGAGATCGTGGTGACCTCGCCCTTGACGACCTGCGAGAGCGAGTTCAAACCATCCTCGTTGTAGTTGTAGAGGTACTGGTTCTTGGCGTTGGCGCCCGGCAGCGCGGAGAGCTGCCCGCCGAGATCAACCATCAGAACCTTCCACGTGGGGTGGCGATCCACCAGTGTCCGCGCGTAAGTCGCGCCGATCGGCCCGCTGCCGATGATTAGGACGTCCACCTGCTCGCTGGCGACGTCGATTGGCTCCTGGCTCATCCTAAACCTCCCTTTTCAATTTGCTGGCTTTAAACTGACTATCGAATCAGTGGAGGATACCTGGATGGCGCGCGGTTGGGTAGCCGTCCGTTACTTCATTCGGAAAGGTTTAGGATGTAGGCAGATGACAGGGAGGCTGTATGGCCTGGGTCGCTTCTGCGTCCGCCACCGCTTCGTCGTCTGCGGCGTGTGGCTGGTGGCCGCGGTGGCGCTGATCGCGGTCTCACACTCCCTCGGCGAAACCACCAGCGAAGACCTGTCGCTGCCCGGCACCGACAGCCAGCGCGCGGCCGACACCCTCGCCAAGTCGTTTCCCAACCAGGCCAACGGCTCCAGCCCGATCGTGCTGCACGCAGCGCACGGCAAGCTCACCGAAGCCCGCTACGCCGGCGCGGTTGATCAGGCGGCCGCGGCGGTCGCCAAGGCGCCGCACGTGGCGTCGGTCGTCAACCCACTCACGCCCCAGGGCGCCTCGGCGCTGAGCAAGGACCAGTCCACCGGCTACCTGTCGGTCACGCTAAGCGAGAGCCCGGGCGAACTGTCGGTGCAGGAAGCGCAGACGATCATCGACGCCGCCAACCCCGCCAAGGCGGCCGGCCTTGAGGTGCAGACCGGCGGCCAGCTGGGGCAGAAGGTCTCCAAGCCCGCCACCGAGATCAGCGAGCTGATCGGGATCGTGGCGGCGATGGTGATCCTGACGTTCGCGTTTGGGACGATCGCCGCGATGCTGCTGCCGATCGTCAACGCGCTGCTGGCGCTGCTCACCTCGCTTGCGATCATCCGCATCCTCGGTCACGTGCTGACCGTGCCAAGCGTGGCGCCGACGCTGGCGACCATGATCGGGCTGGGCGTGGGCATCGACTACGCGCTGTTCATCGTCACTCGCCACTTCCGCGGCCTGGGGGACGGCCTGGACTACGACGAGTCGATCGCGCGCGCCGTCGCCACCTCGGGCGGGGCCGTGTTCTTCGCCGGCAGCACCGTCACGATCGCGCTGGTGTCGCTCGCGGTGGCCGGCATCCCGCTGGTGACGACGATGGGGGAGATGGCGGGGATCGCGGTCGTCGTCGCCGTGTTCGCCGCGCTCACGCTGCTACCGGCGGCACTGGCGATCGCCGGCCCGCGTATCAACGCGCTGCGCGTGCGCCCGCCCCACCGCGACCTGCGCCCCGAGGCCGCCACCGAACAGGGCGCATGGGCGAGGTGGGCAAACGAGATCGCCCGCCATCCGCTGCTTGCGGGTCTCGCGGCGCTGGCGATCCTCGTGCCGCTGATGATCCCGCTGCTGTCGCTCAACCTCGGCCAGCAGGACACCGCCGCGCTCTCCACCTCCACCACGGCGCGCAAAGCGTATGACCTGCTCTCCGAAAACTTCGGGCCGGGCGTCAACGGGCCGCTGCTCATTGCGGTGTCGTTGGGGTCGCCCGCCAAGAACGCCGAAGACCCGCGCCTGCGGGCCCTCCAGCACGACGTCGCCACCACACCCGGGGTCGCGGCGGTCACGCCGGCCCAGATCAGCCAGTCCGGCACGACCGCCTACTTCAACGCGATCGCCACCACCGGTCCCGCCGAAAAAGCGACCGAAGAACTGGTCGAACGTTTGCGCTCCGCCGCGATCCCGCAGGCGGAAAAGGGCACCGACATGCAGGCGGACATCGGCGGCAGCACCGCCGGGTTCGTCGACCTCGCGGCACGCATCTCCGAAAAGCTGCCGCTGCAGATCCTGGTGGTGATCGCGCTCAGCTTCGTGCTGCTGATCCTCGCCTTCCGCACCGTCGTGATCCCCGCGCAGGCGGCGGTGATGAACCTGCTGTCGATCGCCGCCGCCTACGGCGTGCTCACCGCGATCTTCCAGTATGGGTGGCTGAGCGGCCTGATCGGCCTCGAAGGGCCGGTGCCGGTCGTCTCCTACGTGCCGCTGTTCATGTTCGCGGTGCTGTTCGGGCTGTCTATGGACTACGAGGTGTTTCTGGTCAGCCAGATCGAGGAGCACGTCCACTCTGGTCAGGACAACCGCGAATCGGTCGTCTCCGGCCTGGTCACCAGTGCGCGCGTGATCACCTCCGCCGCGTTCATCATGGTGTTCGTGTTCGGCAGCTTCGTGCTCAACGGCGACCCCACCGTCAAGCAGTTCGGGGTCGGCCTGGCCGTTGCCGTGATCCTCGACTCAACCGTCGTGCGCTGCCTGCTGGTGCCGGCGTTGATGCTGCTGATGGGACGTGTCAACTGGTGGATGCCGCACTGGCTGGGGCGGATCGTCCCGCACACCAGCATCGAGGGCGCCGAGTTCTTTCAGGCTCGCGACACCGCTTTGCAGGCCGAGCTCGCTACGGGGACTCCATTATCAACGTCACCGGCCCGTCGTTGAGCAGCTCGATCTGCATATGCGCGCCGAACACGCCCCGCTGCGCGTCGGCGGCGTCACAGAAGCGCTCATACAGCGGCTCGGCGTGCACCGGCGCGGCGGCGGCCGTGAAACTTGGGCGGTTGCCTTTGCGTGTGTCGCCGTACAGCGTGAACTGACTGACGCACAGGATCTCCCGCTCGCCGAGCGGCTCGTTCATGCGGCCCTCCGCGTCGGCGAAGATGCGCAGCGCGCGCACCTTCGCCGCCAGCCGCTCTGCAGAGGCCGGTTCGTCGTTGTGGGCGATCCCCAGCAGTACCAGCAGTCCCGGCCCGATCCGCGCCACCTCGCGGCCCTCCACGCTGACCGCGGCGTGGGTGACTCTCTGCACGAGCGCTCGCATCCGCGCTCAAGGGTAAGCAGTTGGGCGCACCCTCAAGCGGGCGACCCTGCCGTCAGCGAACCCTCGCCGACGTGTGCCACCAGCCACGGCGTCAGCTCCGCCGCCGGGGCGGGGCGTGAGATCAGGTAGCCCTGGCCGGTGTCGCAGCCCATCTCCGCCAGGCGCTCGCACACCTCGGGGGTCTCGATGCCCTCGGCGACCACGTGCAGGCCGAGGTGGCGGGCGAGGTCGATGGTGGTGCGCACGATCGCCTCATCGCGCGCGCTTTCGCACATCGGGGTGACAAACGAGCGATCGATCTTCAGCTCCCCCACCGGCAGCTTCGCCAGGTAGGCGATCGACGCGTTGCCGCTGCCGAAGTCGTCGATCGACACACCCACGCCGAGGGCGCGCAGCGCTTCCAGCACCCCCACCGCGGTCACGGGGTCGGCCATCGCCGCGCTCTCCGTCACCTCCAGCGTCAGCGCCGCCGCCGGGACCGCGTGGCGCGCCAGCGCCGAGGCGATCTGCGCGGGCAGCTCGGGGTCGTGGAGGTTGCGCGCGGAGAGGTTCACCGACATTCCCAGCTGCAGCCCCGCCTGCCGCCAGCGGGTTGCTTGGTCCAGCGCGAGGTCGATCACGTGCAGCGTCAAAGGACCCACCAGCGCGGTCTGCTCGATCAGCGAGATGAACTGCAGCGGCGGGACCATCCCCTGCTGCGGGTGGCACCAGCGCAGCAGCGCCTCCACGCCCGTCACGCGCCCGGTGCGCAGCGCGATCTGGGGCTGGTAGACGAGCGTGAACTCGCCTCGTTCCATCGCGGGGCGCACCTCGCCCAGCAGCGCCAGCCGCTCGGTGCCGGAGTGGTCGCGCTCGGGTGAGTACACCTCCACACGGCCGCGCTGCGAGCGCGCGCGAGCCAGCGCCATGTCGGCGCGCTGCAGCAGCTCATCTGCCGCGTTGGCGTGATCGGGCGCCAGCGCGATCCCGATGCTGGCCTCCACGTTCAGCGCCACCCCGTCGAACGTCACCGGGGAGTGCAGCGCCGACTGCGCCGCCGCCGCGATCTCAAGCGCATCCTCGACGCGCTCGATCCGGGGTGTGAGGATCGCGTACTCGTCGCTGCCCAGCCTTGCCAGCAGCGCGTCTCGGTGAAGCTCTGCCCGCAGACGCGCCGCCACCTCGCGCAGCACCGCATCGCCGGCGCTGTGGCCGAGCGTGTCGTTGATCTGCTTGAACGCGTCGAGGTCCACCAGCATTACAGCGAGCTTCCCCGCGCTCGCTCCGGCGCCAACTGACGCCGGGCAACACGCGTCTTCGGCCCCCGTTTCCACCGAAGCCCGGTGACTCGGGTCTGCGCCGCCGGCCGTTTCCGCCAGCGCGCCGAGCGCCTCTGCCGCGCACTCGCGAAACAGCGTGCGGTTGGGCAGCCCGGTGAGCGGGTCGTAGCGCGCGAGGCGATCGTTCTCGCGCGCCTGGCGACGCAGCCGCCCGGAGGCGCTCGCCGCGATCCGGAAGAGGATCGCCCACAGCAGCGCCAAACCGAAGAACACCACCAGCGCGATGGTGCGCTCATCGTGGCTGACCGTGGCGGCGATCGGCGCGTAGTTGAGGTAGATCTCGAAGGCGCCCGCAGGGGCGCCAGAGCTGGAGAAGCGCAGCGGCACGTACACCTCCACCAACTGTCCCAGTCCGACCTCGCTGGCGGTCTCGGTGTGCGGGGCGGGCGTGACCACCGCGGCCGGATTGGGTTTCCCGACGAGCGCGTCGTGCAGGTCGTCGTCCTCCGCGCCCAGACGGTGCCCGATCAGAGCGTGGTCGTCGGAGTAGACGATCCGGCCCGCCGCGCTCCAGATCTTCAGTCGCGCGAGGTCGCTCACCGACCGCGTGCGCAGCTGCTCGTCGAGTGCGTGAATGCTGTTCGCGCCAAGCCCCTCGTGCAGGTCGCGGGGGGTGAGCCAGGGCTGCACGCCCAGCCGCGCCACCAGCTGCGCGGACTGATTGGCGTCGGCGAGGGTGCGCTGCACGATCTGCGCCTGCAGCACACGTGCGAGGACGAATCCAAGCGCCACGATCGGGATCAGGCTCAGCAGCGCGACCTGGCCGGTCAGGCTGAGACGCGCGCGCGCTCGCGACATGCCCCCTTTATCGACAGTCACCCATCAATCTGAAGTGAGACCATCCTCCCCCTCCCCCTCCCCCTCCTCATCGCCCTCGTACAGCGACTCGGCGGCGAGCTGCTTGCCCTTGGGGCTCCACAACTTGATCTCCAGCAGATAGTGGCGGTAGTCGTCGGGGGCGATCAGCGTGAAGCGGTTGTCGGCCAGCTCGCACTGGTCCACCGCCAGGTCGGCCAGCTCCGCGGTGACAATGTTGCCCCCCGGCACCAGCGGGCGGCCCCAAACGAGCGTCATCGCCGCCACGTCGCCGTGGTAGCCGCGCCAGCGGCCGATCACCTCGTCGCATAGGTCGAGGCTCCACTGCGGGTTGGCGGCGGCGGTCTGGTCGGTGAAGTCCAGCTGAGCCGAGAACCCGCTCGGCTCGCCGTCCTCATCGCCGGCGGGTAGGTAGCGCACATACCCGTACAGCTCATACCCACCTGTGGTGGTGGTGCTCGCCGGCACATACGTGCGCCCGTGCCAGCTGCGGTCGGGATACCACACGATCTCCCCCGGCTCCCCCAGGTCCTCGGGCGCTTCGGTCAGCTCCGGGAGCGCCGCCAGCAGCTCCCGCTCCAGGCGCTCCGCCCAGCGTCCGTACGGCAGCCCCTCCTGGGGAGGCTCCGCCGCGAAGCGGGGCACAAAACGCTCGACGGGCGGCATCTCGCGCGCAGCCTACAGCGCTCACACCTCACGCAGACGCGCGGCCGCATCCTCGGGGGCGACGATGTTGAGGTTGACCCCGGTGGACAGCTCCAGGCCCGCCAGGTGGGTGAGGCGGGGCAGCACGTCGATCCGCCAGCAGAAGCGCTCCGCTCCCCGCGGCGCCGTGCGCACCCACAGGTTCAACGGCGGGCTGGCCCCCAGGTGGCGCGCGAGGCGGCGCAGCCCATCGTGCAGCAGCGCCGCTCCGCTTGGTCCCTCCAGCTCGAAGCGTGCGCGGGGGCGGCGCGGGGCCAGCATCAACTGGTAGGGCACCCGCGAGGCGTACGGTGCCAGCAGCACCGCCTCCTCGTCGATCGCCACCACCCGCTCGCCCCGGCGCACCTCCTCGGCGACGAGGTCGCCCAGCAGCTCGCCGCCCATCGTGCGCGTGGCGTAGGCCCCCGCGCGCTCGCGCTCGCGCGCCACATCCGCCGGCACAAACCCCAGCGCGTACAGCTGCGCGTGGGTGTGCGGCAGCGACGCGCCCGCCTCGCGGCGCTCGTTGACGATCAGCTGCACGCACGCGCACTCCGCGTGGGCGCGCATCCGCTCGCGCCACACCTCCACGGCTGCCACCACCTGCTCGACGGGCAGCTCCGCCAGCGAGTACACCGTTTGCGGCGCGTTCACAATCACCTCGTGAGCGCCCGTGGCGGGCATCGCGGTGAACAGGTCGGGACGGGCGTCCCGACCGGGATCGGGGCCTGCGGCGGGGGTGAGCGCCGGGTAGAGGTTGGGCACCACCCGCACCGTCCACCCGGGGCCGTTGGGAGTCCCGTTCCCCGGCCCGCCGCCGGGGCGCAGCGCGTACAGCTCCGGGGGGGTGCGGTCCTCGTGGCCCTCCGCAAACGGGTCCTGCTGGACGTCGATCGGATCGGGCGCCACGCAGCGCGGCTCGCCGCCCGGGCGCCGCGAGCGCTCCCCCGCCACGATCGTCTTGTGCCCCGTCAGCGGGTCCACGCGGATCTCAGGCACGCCGCGACTCACCCCACCATCGCGTAGCGCTCGACGTCGCGTTCCAGCTTGGCCACGCTCGGGTAGGCGCCCTGGCGGATGTAGTTCTTGGCGCCGCGGCGGTTGTAGAAGATTGTGGCGGGCACCAGCGTGGAGTCCGAAACTTCCACGCCAATCTGCTCGGAGGGGTCGAAATAGCTGGGGTAGCTCACGGGGAAGGAGCCGAGGAATTGGAGCGGCTTGGCGCGGGAGGCGTCGCCGGAGTCGATCCCGATGAACGCCACCTTGCGCCCGAGGTTGGTGGCGGTGCGCTGAAAGATGCCAAACTCGGCCCTGCAGGGGGTGCACCACGAAGCCCACTTGTTGATCACCACCGGCCACCCGCGCAGCCTCGCCAGCCGCGCCCGCAGCGCGTCGGCGCCGCCGCCCAGCAGCACGTCGGCCTGCGCGTGCAGCGCCGCCAGCGGTGCCGGCGACCCCACCAGGCGCGCCTGCATCTGCGCGGGGGTCAGCCGCTGCGCCGGAGGGGTCTCCGAGGGGGCGGGGCTGCCCGCCAGCTGCACCAGGCCGACCACCAGCAGCACCGCGAGTGCGAGCCCGCCGGCGAGCGCGATCAGGCGTCTGGGAAACATCGCGCTGAGGATGCCAGATCGCCACCGAATCACGACCCGCTCGACGGGTTTGGCGCGAGCGCACCCACCGCTGGTGCGGCGGCGCCGGAGGGCGCACGTGGAACACCCCCTTCAATCCGGCCGCGGAGTGCTGTATCTTGGATGTACTCGAAGCCAAGTTGCTTCGGGTAACCGGGGGTCTGCCGGCGGGGCCGGCGCTCCGAGCCACGCCGAGCTATCAGTCTGCGGCGGCTCCATCTCGAAGTCCATTGCCTCTTATGGCCGAGTCCACACCAGTGGCCCTTGCGGTCGCGTCCATCCCAAGCTCCGCCGATATCGCGCGCGCGGAGGAGTTTGTGCGCGAGCGCTTCCTGCACGAGGGCGAGGACGCCGCGGTGGCGCTCGCGCACGGCAGCGCCCGCCGGCGGGCGCTGGACGCCGCGCTGGTGGAGCTCCAGGGGAGCGTCCGCTACCCCTCCACGGCGTGGCGGCGCGAGTTCTCGCTACTGCTGGGCCTCGAACGGGTGCTCTCCGACCAGGAGCCGCGGCTGCGCGACGGCACCGTGCTGTCCGCCCACCAGGTGGATGCGCTCTCGGGCACCCTCACCGCGCTGCTGGCGGAGGCCGAGCGCAGCAACGGCGCCGGGAGCAACGGCCGCGCCGCTGCCGCCTCGCCGGAGCTGCTGGCATCGGCGGCGATCCTCGGCAACGGGAAGGCGCCCGCCGCGACCGTTCGCTCGGCGGGTACGGAGGCCACCGAGGATTTGGGGAGGGGGGAGGAGGAGGGGGAGGATGATGAGGAGCAGGAGCTGATCGAGTCGGGCGACGGCGAGGATGGAGTTGCGGGCGCGACGGAGGAGGGGGAGGACGAGGACGAAGAGGAGGAGCTGGGCGACCTCGAGGACGAGCTCGAGCCGCTCCCCGAGAGCGACGCCGAGGAGGCCGAGGAGAGCGATGAGGAGCCGCTCGACTGGGTGGACGAGGACGAGGAGGAGGTGCTCCCCGACCAGCCGGAGGACCCCAACGCGGCCAAGCGCTTCTGGTTCGAGCACGCCACCGGCGCCGGCAAGACGGTGGCGGCGCTGGGCTTCGTGGAGGCCTCGCAGACCGGCGGCATCCTGATCCTCACCCACCGGCGCAACCTCGTCGACCAGTTCCTCGGCGAGCTGCGCGACCGCGGCTACTCGCGGCGCATCTCCCGCCCGCTGTACATGGGCGAGGACTCCACGCAGGGGCCCGTGTCGGTGGAGACCTACCAGTGGTTTGTGCGCAACGCCGGGCGCATCTCCAGCGCCTACACGATCGTGATCTGCGACGAGGCGCACACCGCGCTGGGCGAGAAGACCAGCGGCTCGATCCGCGCGTGGACCGGCCCCATCTTCATCGGCATGACCGCCACGGGCGCGCTGATCGCGCGCCACGTCACCGACCTGTTCCCCACGCAAACCTCGCGCTTCGACCTCGCCCAGGCGGCGCGCCGGGGAGTGATCGCGCCGTTGCGCTGCGTGCGCATCCCGCCGGGCGTGGGCGTGCGCACGATCGCCAAGGTGCCGTTGAGACGGGGCGAGGTGGATGTGGAGTTCGACCAGGAGGAGCTGGCGCAGCTGCTCGACCAGCAGCCCTTCAACATGGCGATGGCGAACCTCTACAAGACTCGCTTCAACGGGGTGCCGGGGGTCGTGTACGCGGCGGGCGTGCGCCACGCCTACAACCTGGCGGAGGCGTTTCGCGCCGAAGGGATCAAAGCGCAGGGCGTCTCGGGCGAGACCCCCAAGCGTGAGCTGGCCAGCATCCTCGCGCGCTACGAGCGGGGCGAGATCGACGTGCTGATCAACGCGCAGCTGTTGGCGGAGGGCTGGAACAGCCCGCGCGCCACGGTGTGCGTGCACCTGGCGCCCACCGCCTCCAAGCGCATCTACCAGCAGCGCGTGGGCCGCGTCACGCGCCGCAACCCCGGCAAGGAGGCGGGGCTGGTGGTGGACTTCGTGCACCCCGCCACCAAGCACGACGACCCGGTGGTGACGCTGCACTCGCTGCTCGACCGCGACGTGTACCGCGGCGGGGCGATCGTCGTCGGCCCGGTGCGCCGCGGGCGCGGGCGGCGGATGCGTGTGGAGCGCCGCGTGCTGCCGGTGTGCGCGGAGGAGGAGCGGCGCTTCGCCGTGTTTGAGCGCGAGCTGTGGCGGATCGCGGTGGAGAACCTCGACTACGGCGAGCAGCACGTGTGGGCGGCGCTGGCCGGCGCGCGCGTCACCGCCGCCGGCTGGCGCCGCGCGCGGGCGATGCTGCACTTCGACCGCGGCGGCGAGCTGAAGAGCAGGTTCCTCATCACCGCCGTGCAACGCAACCCCAGCCCGCAGCTGCGGCTGCGCGCGCTGGCCGACATCGCCGCGGGGCGCGACGCCGACGCGTTTGACACCGCGATCGACGTGATCGGCGCGTGGCCGCGCGACGAGCGCAGAGAGGCCTCGAAGATCATGCTGCGCGCGCTGGTGGAGCGGCGCATCGGCCGCCGCGACCAGGCCAGCGCGTGGATCTGGAGGTTGGCGGAGTACACGCGCGAGCTGCACGAGGAGTATGCGGTGCAACGCTGGCCGGAGACCAAGAGATTGCTGGGATTGCTGGTCAACTCCTCCGGCGGCGCCCACGCACGCAACGCGCGGCGCTTGATTCACGCCTCGCGCAAGCAGGACCGCCGCCTCGCCGCCGCGCTGCTGGCGGCGGCGCTGGCGCACACCCCCGAGGCCGAAGAGGCACTGCGCGGCGCGCGCACGCGCATGGCGCGCAAGCCCCCGGCGCTGGCGCGCGAGCTGCTGCGCAACTTCCCCAAGCGCCGCGCGCGCAACAACAAGCGCAAGCGCAAAGGCCCCAAGGGCATGGCTGGCACGGCGAGGACCAGGCCGGGGCTGGCCGGGGTTCCGATCCCCGTGGACAGTCAGGCGGAGAGCATCGCGCAGGCGGTGAGCGTCGCCGAGGGCGTCGGGGAGGCGGCGCGGGGCGCGGAGGTGGCTGTCGGCGGCTCGACGGACGGGCCGCCGCAGAGCGCCGCACAGCCCGTGAAGGCCCCCGAGCGGGACGGCGCGCAAGCGGACAACGAGAAGCCGCAGAGCGAGCCCGAGGCGTCGAGCACGGCGAAGCCGACCGCCAAGCCGCGCGCGCGGCCCAAAGCGCGGGCACGCACCACCAAAAAACCGGCGAAGTCGCCCAAGGAGGCGGTGGAGTCAGCCGCGGCGCGCGTGAAAGCGGCGAGCGCCGCACCGGCGGCGGCGGAGGAGAAGAAGAAACCCGTTCGCGCCAAACCGGCCGCCACCCGCGCCAAACCGGCTGCGGCCAAACGCGCCAAAGTTGCCAAACCGAAAGCTCCCGCGAGCAAAACACCCAAAGGGTGAGGCAACCGACCCTCGATTACCGAGGCGCAGCGGTTCCCTGTTCAGCGCAGCGCCACCAGCCGGGCCGCGTTGTTCAGCGCAGCGCTCTAACCGGGGCGGCGCTGGTGATCGACCGCATTCCGCCGCGCGCCGCCTGGCGTGCTCCTACGCCGGCATCTCCGTCCAGCACCGCCCGCATGTCCAGCTCGACCGTCTCCTGGCTGAGATACTGGTCATCCGCGCCCCGGTCGCCCCCGCGCCTCTCCCGCCGCCGGTCTTCGGCGATCATGTTCCCGTCGGCGATGTCCACGCCAGCCAGCGACGGCTCTGCCGCAAAGAGCATGTCGTCCCCAGTGGGCAGGGCAGCGTCCGCTTGGGCCGCCACCGGGCCAAGCGCCTCCTGTTCTTTGCTCAACACCTCACTCGGATCGGCGCCGTGCCGGCGTCGAAGCTCGAGGTGCTCGCGGATGGCATCGTCTAACAACCCCATTGCGCAATCGCACTTTAGCGGTCCTCCCGGCGCATTTTTTTGCGACGCCCTACACTTGCCCCACGGCCGCCTGTCGCTTCGGGCCGTGTGCGGGGCTATAGCTCAGTTGGGAGAGCGCCTGGATCGCACCCAGGAGGTCGGGGGTTCGAGTCCCCCTAGCTCCATTTCTAAAGATCCCTGCATATCAACGGTTTCCGGCGAGGGCCGGGAACCGTCGCGCGGGGGATTTTTTTAGCCGGTGGGCTGAGTGGTGGGCAGAAACCGCGGTGTCGTGCTGCGTTTCTGGCCCGTAGAGGGTGTTTCGGGCGCCTGTTAGAAGCGCGTCGAAGGCCGCGCCGTGCTCGCGCTTGCTGCGATCGAGGAGCTGGTTGTAGACGTCAAGGGTCATCTTGGCGTGTTTGTGCCCGACCTGGCTCTGTACGAATGGGATGTCGAAGTCGGTGGCCAGCAGCATGATCGAGACGTAGGTCCGTCGCAGCGAGTGGGGTGTGATGTGCGCCAGCGGCGGAAGGCCCCGCTCGATGAGTCGACAGCTCGCGAGCTCGGCGACTGGGACGAGGAGATCCTGGCGGACGTTGCCCTCATTCCAGCGGGCGCCCTTCGCGGTGCAGAACAGCGGCGTATCTGGC
This sequence comes from uncultured Solirubrobacterales bacterium, assembly GCA_963833205.1. Taxonomy (GTDB): domain Bacteria; phylum Actinomycetota; class Thermoleophilia; order Solirubrobacterales; family Solirubrobacteraceae; genus Palsa-744. The sequence continues at coordinate 870,540 of CAWHWZ010000006.1, forward strand.
GTGGTCGGATAGCCACGGCGGATCTTCTCCGCGCGGTAGGCCAGCAGCTCGTCGCGCAGGGCCGGGGTGATCTCAACGTGTCGGATGCCCGTTTCGGTCTTACTGTCGGGTATCCACAGCCGCGAGCCGTTCGGGTCATGCAGGCGCACCCCGCCTTCTGTGAGGCTGAGGGCCTCGGAGATCCTTGGGCCGGCATAGCCGAGCACCGCGCAGAGTGCGCGCCACCCGGTCCGGCCGCTCTCGCCGCGGTAGGTCTTGCCCTGCGCGAGCATCGACATCGCGGCGCTGCTCAGCCTGTACTCGCGGCGCAGTGCGTACTGCGTCTCGCCGCCAGCGAGGCGTGCCCGTATCTGATCTGCCTGCCGCTGGGTGAGCTTCGCCCGCTTGTTGAGCTTGGGTGTCCCCTCGAGCTCTCGCGCGGCATCCAGCAGCGCGACGAGCTGGTCGATCTCCAGGAACGTGCGCTTGGGCTTGGGTACGCGGACATGCAGGCGCTTTGACCGGGCCGGGTTCTCCCGGGACAACTCGTCTTCGACGGCGTCTTCGAGGATCTGCGCGAGCAACGCCATCACGCTGCGAATCGAGCGCAGGGAGAGTGGCTTGCGTGGCTGGCCGCTCTTGTAGGTCGGCTTGCCGCCCGCGTTGATCAGGACACGCAGCGCCTCGCTATCAGCGAACAGTTTGCCGCGGAAGCGCTCACAGTCGCGCTTGGTGATCTGCGCCACGGGCTTGCGTGCGAAGAATGGCAGCAGGTGCGAGAGCCCCCACAGGTAGTGCTCGCGCGTCTTCTCGGTTGGGGGCCGTTCGCCGAGCTCGCCGCTGCAGCGTCGCCTGAACCATTCCGAGGCGTACTCATGGAATGTCATGTCGACCGCGGAACTATCTGTCTCCGCTGAGGGAGCGGGCTGGTAGCGTTCGAGCACCTCGTTGATCGGCATACCGGCTCGGAGCAGGACCCGGATGTTCTCCATCTCCTGCCGCGCGCGGGCTTCTGTCCAGCCATCGACGTCGCGGCCGAACACGACGCGTTGACGCTGGCCGTCATGGAGAAAGCGCCCGCGGATGCTCGTGGTGCGGTCCGCTAGTGGCTTGGATTCGATGGTTCCAAAAGCGCGCGCCATCACGCCATCCCCGTGTCTGTGCGGGTGCTCGCGCCGCTGAACCGTCTAGAGAGAGCGGCGCAGGGAAGGTCCGCCTTGGCAGACAAGGCGAGTGTGGTGCTCATGTCGGGCTCCTTTCGCTCGTAAGGCACGAGGGAGCCCCGACGGCTGCCACCAAACCACCCCGCCCGGCGGGTCCGGTCGAGACGGCGTGTAATACCGTGGGAGCTGCATGAAGGGCCTACTCCTTCGTGCCGGCCCCCGGCTGTTAGCGCAGCGCGGGGGCACTTGACGTAGTCGGCCCATTGTACGTCGTCGGCCGCCGGGATCCAAGTCCTTCGAGGGCCAAGCGAGAACATCAGCGACGCGCCGTGGAGAGCGGCCTTTCCTCACGAATGGGCAGCAAGTCCCCGCCAGCGACGCGGCACCGACGGCGACGCGATGACGGCTGCCCGCAGCCTCGCTTTTGTGCTGCTGGCTGATCGCGCGAGCGCAGCGCAGCCGTCGCCTCTGTCTCCGGCAGGCTGGAGCCTGCCGGAGACAGGCCAACACGAATTCTTGAAAGGCGGCCCAGATATGAGAGCACCACACACCATCAAGCCTCGACCCCACACAACACCCCCAGCCCCAGCCGGCCCCCAGCGCCGGGGGCGCCTGCGGCACGCCGCCGCGGAGCTCACACCCCACGCGATCGAGCAGATCGCCCAGCGCGTCGCACAACTCCTTCACGAGCGCGGCGAGACCGGTCCGCGGCCCGTTCGGCTGCTTGACGCGACGCAGCTCGCTATGCACCTCGGTGTCACCCGCACATGGGTCTACGAACATGCCCAGCAGCTCGGCGCTATCCGCCTCGGGACCGGTGCCAAGGCACGCCTACGATTCGACCTCGACACCGCCACCACCGCTATCAAGCGCCTCCACGAGCACCCAACCACGAACGCCGACAACGTCGAGACGCCGCTCCGCGGACGCCCACGCCGCAGACAACAAGCTACGATCCCGTTGCTGCCAATCCACGAACCTCGCACACGCGGAATCCTCGCCCGCATCAAAAGGAGGCGATAACGATGGCACGCGAATCGACAGGACAGGTCGTCGAGCGCAACGGCAAGCGCGGCATCACCTACACCGCCCGCGTACGCGCCTACGGCGAACGACACTATCTCTCCCTCGGCTACTCATGGGAGGGCTACACCCGCCGCCGCGCGGACACCGAGCTGCAGAATATCCTCGCCGACATCCGCCGCGGGACCTGGCAGCCACCACAGCCCGCGCCGGCCCCCACACCCGCCAAGGACCCCACCTTCCACGAGTTCGCCTCGCAGTGGTTCGAGTCGCGCCGCCACGAGGTCTCCCCGCGCTCCGTCGAGGACTACCAGTGGGCGCTCACCCGCCACCTGCTCCCATTCTTCAAGGACCATCGCCTCTCCCAAATCACGATCGCCGAGGTTGATCGCTACCGCACCGGCAAGGTCCGCGACCGCGAGCGCAAAAAGGGTCGCGCGCTTTCCAACCGCTCGATCAACGCGACAATCGCGCTGCTCGCCCAGGTGCTCGAGACAGCGGTTGAGTACGAGCACATCCATTTCAACTCTGCTCGCGGACGCCGCCGGCGCCTGAAGGCCGCTCAGCCGACCCGCACATGGCTGGAACCCGAGCAGGTCAAGCCGCTGCTGGATGCGACCGTGCGCGGCCTGCGCGGCGGCAAGACGATGCCCGACCTCAGGATGCGCACCCTGTTCGCGACCGGGATCTGCACCGGCCTGCGCGTCGGCGAGCTGCTCGCACTGGCGCTGGCGCGACGTGAATCTCGCGCAGGGCCGTCTCACCGTGATCGACTCCAAGACCGAGGCGGGGAAGGGCCGCGAGATCGACCTCTGGCCGGAGCTTCGCGAGGAACTGGCCGTCTACAAGGCCGAGGCCCGGCACGCCAAGCCCGCCGATTACGTGTTCGCCATCTCCACAGGCAAGGCCGACACCCGCTCGAACATCGCCAAGCGCCTCAAACGCGCCGCGGAGCGCGCCAACGAAGCTCTCGCCGATGGCGACACGCCGCCGATCCCGCCTGGGCTCTCCCCGCACTCGCTGCGGCGCACCTTCGCATCGCTGCTCTACCTGCGCGGCGAGAACCCCGTGTACGTCATGCACCAGATGGGTCACACCGACCCCAAGCTCGCGCTACGCATCTACACCAAGGTCATGGGCGAGCAGCGCCGCCGCGGCCCCGGCACCCGGCTCGTCGGCGTGCTCGATGGCGCCACGTGGACACAGCCAGGAACCGAGCTTCGCTCAGACGAAGCCGTCGCAATCTCGATAGGTTCTTGAGGGAACCCGAGGTACGGGCGAGAGAACCGTCCCCGTGGCGTGCGAGCATGAAGGTTCCATGAGTACCAGACGCGAGACTGCCGCCCTTCTTCTTCTACAACGCCTTGCCAAGCCACGGCGAGCGGCCGAGCTGTTCGAGGAGCACTCGGACCCGGTCGCAGCTCTGCGAGCGCTCGACAGTACCGCGCAGATCGCACTCGACGCGTGCGCGCCGGTGGACTACGAGTCGCAGATCAACGAGGTCATCGCCGAGCTGAGGACATTCGAGGCCGAAGGCATCTCGCTGCTAACCGTGCTCGACGACGCCTACCCAGGCAACCTACGCCTCGTGTACGACCGGCCGCTGGTCCTGTGGGTGCGTGGCGTAGTCCGCGAGCAGGACAGTAGATCGGTCGCAGTCGTCGGCACCCGCAGGGCTTCCTCGGCGGGGTTAGAACGCGCGCGCCAGATATCGCGCCAGCTCGTCGACGCCGGCTATGTCGTGGTCAGCGGGCTGGCGGCTGGGATCGACACCGCGGCGCACACCGCGACACTTGACGCAGGCGGCCGCACAATCGCGGTCGTTGGTACCGGTCTGCGGCACGCTTTCCCGAAGGAAAACGCTCCACTTCAGTGCCGTCTCGGTGCCGAATCGGCCGTGGTATCGCAGTTCGAACCCGATCAAGAGGCGCGCAGATGGACCTTCCCGATGCGCAACGCTGTGATGTCCGGGTTTGCTCGCGCGACCGTTGTCGTGGAGGCGACCTACACGAGCGGCGCCCGGATGCAGGCCCGCCTCGCGCTGGAGCACGGACGCCCGGTCGTGCTCATGGAGTCACTGCTAGAGCACGAATGGGCCCGTAGTTACGCTGAGCGCCCCGGAGTGTTGGTCGTTGCCGACGTCGCCGAGGTGGTAGACCACCTCGATCGTCTGTACGCGCCGGATCTCACGCTGACGGCATAGCCGGTGACCGCGACAAGCCTCACCGTCGAGGAGGCAAGCGACGCCTATGCCAACGCCATGCGCAATCCCGCCGCGCCAGGCGGGAGCGTCTGCCCGATCTGCAGGACATTCCACGACCCCGCCTACGAGACGTGCATCGCGTGCTCCAGGCAGCCGAACAACCTCGATGCCTTCGTGCCGATCACCTACAGCGTCCACGCCGGCCAGATGCACGACGCGCTCCGCGGATACAAGGACGACTCGCGCCGCGAGGTTCGTCGCTTCCACGCGGTTCGGCTAACCGCCATCCTCTGGCGGTTCCTGGAGAACCATGAGCAATGTGTTGCGGCAGCAGCAGGTGTCGATCGCTTCGATCTCGTCAGCACAGTCCCGAGCAAGGACACTGAGCGCGACGAGCAACGCCAGCACCTCAGAATCATCGTCGGGCAGTGGTGCCATCCCACCGCGGACCGCTGGCAGCGCGTGCTGATGCCAACCGACCCGCCGATCCTCGATAGGTCATTCTCCGAGGCGCGATACGTGGCGAACATCGGCGTACGGGGACGGCGAGTCCTTCTGATCGATGACACGTGGACGACGGGAAGTGCGATGCAGAGCGCCGCCGCAGCCCTTCGGCAGGCCGGCGCTCGCGCAGTCGCCGGCGTCGTGATCGGGCGCCGGGATCGGCGGGAATCGCCCAACCGTGGACCAACGATGTTCGCTCGATCAGCCCTACCTCTGGCGCGAGGCGATCTTGCTCGACCTCGACGGGCACAGGGTGTTCATCTACCACGCCGGCACCAACCGGCTCGATCGTCCCTGGCGCCTCGCACCGCCGTCGGCACGCGGGATTGACGTTTCAGTCCTCGCGCCGGGGTCCTGCGCTATCCGATCTTCGTAAGCTGGCTCGGTGGTCGACTGCTCGCCCGATTTCGGCCGTACCGCCGATGACTACGCCCGTCACCGTGCGGGTTTCCCGCCAGCCCTGCTCGATCGCCTCGCGGCGATCGGTGTCGTGCGCCTCGGCGCGCGTCTCGTGGACCTCGGCACCGGGACGGGGAGCCTCGCGCGGCTGTTCGCGCAGCGGGGGTGCGAGGTCACGGGCGTGGACGTGGCCGCGCCGCTGCTGGAGCAGGCCAGGCGGCTGGATCGCGAGGCCGGTGTGCGGGTCGCTTATGTCGAGGGGCGGGCGGAGGCAACCGGCCTGCCCGGCGGTGGGTTCGATGTGGTCAGTGCGGGGCAGTGCTGGCACTGGTTCGATCGGCCCGCCGCCGCGCGTGAGGTCGCGCGGCTGCTCGCGAGCGGCGGCAGCGTGGTGATCGCCCACTTCGACTGGCTCCCGATCCCGGGCAACGTGGTGGCGGCGACGGAGGAGATCATCCTGCGCTACACCCCGAGTTGGCCGTTCGCGGATCGTGCCGGGCTGTATCCGCAGTGGCTCGTGGATCTGCAGACCGCGGGCTTCACGGAGATCGAGACGTTCTCCTTCGACGTGATGGTGTCCTACTCGCATGAGGCGTGGGTCGGCCGCGTACGCGCGAGCGCACCGATCGCCGGCACCCTGGACGCCGACGGCGTGGGGGCTTGCTCGAAGGAGCTGACAGCGATGCTCCGCGAGTGCTTCGTCGAGGACCCGCTCGCGGTGCCGCACCGCGTGTGGGCAGTTACCGCACGGGCAGGTTGGGGTGAGTGAGCAGCACGAGCGGCTGTTGCGCGGCGCCTACGAGGCGTTCAACGCCCGTGACATCGGGGGCGCCTTGGCGACGATGCATCCGCTGGTCGACTGGCCGAACGCGATGGAGGGCGGGCGTGTCCACGGCCACGACGGGGTGCGGGAGTATTGGGAGCGGCAGTGGGGATCGCTCGACCCACGGGTGCAGCCGTTGTGTATTGAGCACGGCCCCGACGACCGTGTGGTCGCGACGGTCCGCCAGCTCGTGCGCGACCGCGACGGAAGTGTCGTTTCCGATCAGACGGTCGAGCATCGCTTCGTGATTGCCGGTGGGTTGATCGAGCGCATGGACGTCCACGATCACTGGAGGATTCGCAATGCCGGTGTGCAGGACATCGCGGCCGTGCTCGACCTGTGGGTCGCGGCGGGCAGCCTGCCGAGCGTCAGCGACTCCCCCGAGGGACTCGCCCAGCTGCTGGCCACCGACCCCCGGGCGCTGCTGGTCGCCGAACACGAAGGGGTCCTGGCGGGTTCGCTGATCGCTGCGTGGGATGGCTGGCGTGGGAGCTTCTACCGGCTGGCGGTCTCGCCGGGGCACCGCCGCCAAGGGCTCGCAACGATGCTGCTCAGGGAGGGCGAGCGACGCCTGCACGAGCGTGGCGCGGTCCGGCTCACCGCGATCGTCGCCGAGGATGAGGCGGGCGCGGCGGCTTTCTGGTGGGCCGCCGGTTACGAGCGTCAGCAGAACAGGGCGCGGTTCGTCCGCCAGCCGGACACGTAGTCGCCAGGTATCTTGATGCGGTGACGCGGGCTGTAAAAGAAGATCGGCGATGAGCCGCCTGGAAACGGGCTTCAGGGACGTGGACGCCGCCGGCGACGCAGAGTCCTACGCCGATTACCTGAGCCACGTGAACGGCCTTGAGTCGGTCGCTGCCGGCAAGCGGGAGCGGGCGCGACTACTTGGGTTGCGTGCCGATTCGCGCGCGATCGATGTCGGTTGTGGGCTGGGCGACGACGCTCGTGCACTGTCACGCCTCGTCGGTGAGCACGGAGAAGTTGTGGGTGTGGATTCCAGCACCGCACTTCTGGAGCGCGCGCGAACTCGCTGCGATGCCGAGGGTGGTCCGGTCAAGTTCATCGCCGCCGACACGTGATCATCGATCTGCCGCTCCTCGCGGCCGACCTGTGCGCCCAGGGGCATGAGGGCGTTGAGGATCTGCTCACCGCAGCCGAGGACGACACGGGTGCGGGTCGAACGGTCGCGGCTCTTACGCTCTTCACCGTTTTCGCTCGCCGGTAGCGAGCGGTACAGAAAATTGCGGGGCTCGCTCAATGAGGTAGCGCGTCGCGCAGCGGCTTGACACCCATCAGGAGTGCCATCTCGAGCCACTTCCAATAGCAGTCCACGTCGTCGAAGCTGAGCGCACGCAGCCATTCGAGCTGGGTCTGCACGTTGAGTAGGCGGTCGGATGGGTCCTCGTCCTCGATCGGCTCGCCGATCGCCTCAAAGAACGCCAGGTGCAGGCGGTGGGTTGGCGACGCCACGTGCTCGAAAGTTCGCGAACACGCCGCCGGGCTCGAGCAAGTCGAAGACCTCGCCGTAGAGTGAGCGCTTGCGGTCGTGCTCGAGATGGTGGATCGCAAACGACGAGATGACAGCATTGAAGCGTCCGAGCGCGGGGAGCGGCTCGGCCAGATCGTGCTGGACGAGCTCGACGTGCCCATCGTCGGCGAACCGCTTGCGTGCCGCGGCGAGCATGACCTCGGAGAAGTCGACGCCGACGCCAACGATCTCGGGACGATCGCGTTTGAGAAGCGCGAGCAGGCGGCCATCGCCCGTCCCGAGGTCGAGGACACGATGAGCGTCCTCGGGGATGTGTTCGAGCAGGACGCTCTCTCCCTCGGCGCGGTGCGGGAACCCGTCCGCCCGGTCGAGGTAGCAGAGGACACGCTCGGGGATGGTCCACTCGCTGGGTGGCACGCTTGCATTATCGCGCTGTCGCGCCAACCGCCAGACAGTGCGCTGTGGGTTACGCTGACCGGCGAGCAATGGCCGAGCACGCCTCGCATCCGATGTTCGCCCGCATCTATGCGAGGGTTGTGGAGAGCAGCGAGCGTCGCGGCGGCGCCGAGCATCGCCGCAAGCTGCTCACCGGCATGCAGGGTCGAGTGGTTGAGGTGGGCGCCGGCAGCGGCGCGAACTTCCGGCACTACCCGACCTCGGTCGATGAGGTCGTTGCCGTCGAGCCCGAGCCCTACCTGCGTGAACGTGCCGAGCGCGCCGCGCTGGGGGCGCCCGTCTCGGTCTCTTTGGCGAACGGTGACGCCGATTGTCTTCCCGGGGAGGCGGGATCCTTCGATGCCGGTGTTGTGGCGCTCGTGCTTTGCACGGTGCCCGATCAGCGGTCGGCGCTCGCGGAGCTCTATCGCGTGATCCGTCCCGGTGGTGAGCTGCGCTTCTACGAGCATGTGCTCGCCCACTCCAGATGGGAGGCTCGCTTTCAGCGGTTCTCCGATGCGACCTTCTGGCCCCGCCTCGCGGGCGGTTGTCACTTGGCGCGCGACACGACGGCCGCGATCGAGCGCGCGGGGTTTCGGATCGAGACGTTCGAGCGCTTTCGCTACAGCCCTGCTCCGTTCCTTCTGTCCGATCCGCATGTGCTCGGTGTGGCGCGTCGTGCCTGACCGTGGGCGCCGCCGCCGAGCCTGCTCGACCAGCTCGGGGTCGGGAATCCCCCCGGGCGCGGCGCGCCCGGCGGCCCCTCCGTTCCGGTCGCCTACGGCTCCCTCCACTCCGAGACCACCGGCTCCGTCGTGCTCCATCTCCAACGTCGTGTCGTGCCCCGTTCTCGCCCTCAAGGGTCAGTAATTCCTTGATCATGAGCGTCTCACACGACATTGGCAGAGAGGGGCCGAGGAGGCAGGCGTGAGGCAGCGCTCACCCGAGGGCGTGGTCGGCCTCGTGGCGCGAGGAAGCAAAGCTCAGGCGGCTCGAAGGAAGCGCCGCAGGGCTTCGCGGATGACCTCGGAGGTCGTGGTCGCATCGGCTCGCGCACGGTCGACCAGCTCCTGTCGCAGCTCGGGATCGAGCCGCACGGACTCGACGCTCGCCGGCGAGGAGCCCAGCGCGGGGCGACCTCGCTTCGGCCGCCGCGCGATCAGCTCATCGACGTCGTAACCCGCCTCGGCCTCGGCGGCGAGGGCCTCGACGTCGGTGTCGCTGATCGGTTGGCCGGCTCGGGTGTGGCCGTAGACGCGAGGCTCGCTCATGGTTCGAGCAGCCTCCGGAACCTGGCGCGCATCGGCATGGCGTGGATCGCGAGCTGGTTGCCCTCGACAGTCGTCATGACAACCACCTCGAGGAAGTTGCCCGCGCGATCAGGCCCGATGACAAGCCAACGGTCGGGATCTTCGCCGGCATCTTCGATGACCAGAGCATGATCGACGGCGTGGAGGACATCCTCGTCGGCGACACCGTGCTTCGCGCCGAGTCGTGGACTTCCACGCGATTTAGTGTACTACGAAAAGAGCCGCAGGCTGTGCTGCGGCCAGCCGCGTCACGTCGCTTTGGCCCACCAGCGCTCCCCGGTGGGCCAAAGCGCCTGGAAACACCCCGAAACACGGGTAATTCAGGGTCGTCGTGCAGAGCCCGGAGGATCGATAGAGCATGGTCGCGATCCATGCCGCAGACACCGGCGGGCTCGCGGGCAGAGCTCATGTGGATCGATGGCGCCAATGCTCGTCCTGTTCCCTGGCCGCCGTGCGCGCTGGCGCGTGGGAGAGGATGTCGCCGCACCGGCTTTGTCGCCTCCGCCGGGATTGGTTTGCTTGGGCGATGGGCGACTCCAGTTGAGCTCGGAGAAGCGGGCGAAGTCGCGGTCGAAGGAGACCAAGTCACACGCATGCTCGAGGGCGATCGCCGCGAGCTGGGCGTCGGCGATGAGATCTCCTGACGCCTCAGCACTTGCGCAGAGCTGCTCCATCAGAGCAATATGCCCTGATCCGGGCGCCAGCATGATGTGCGCGGGCTGCGCACGCAGCGCCTTTAGATAGGAAAACGCCTCGTCTACTGGCGTGGGTATAGAGAAGATGCGCCTGTTGGTCGCGATACGCAGGAACGAGCCAGCCACCAAATCGACGATCGCGAATTGCGTGTTCGCCGCGATCGTCTGATCGAGCCACGTCCTGGCAGTGTCGAAATCGGGGTGGTCGTCGCGGTGGGCCGCCAGCACCACGTTGACGTCGAGCAACTTCAACGCAGCTCGGCTATACCGCTAGCGCCACGGTCGAGCGTTTCCCGCAGTGCCCGGTTTGACCGCAGATCTACGCCAGGCAACGGTCCGTCGCCCCCCCGGAACACGGGCACCACGACGGGCTCAGTTGGAGCCTGTTCGGCAAGCTCGCGCCGAAGCGCGCCCTCGATCACCTGGCCGAGCGTCTGACCCCGCTCGCGCGCCCGCCGCTTCGCCGCGCCAAGTAGGTGATCGTCCACAGCAACTGTGGTTCGCATGATGCGCATACTAGCGCATCACATGCATCACCACTGGGATGCTCAGTGAGGTGGCGCGTCGCGCAGCGGCTTGACACCCATCAGGAGTGCCATCTCGAGCCACTTCCAATAGCAGTCCACGTCGTCGAAGCTGAGGGCACGCAGCCATTCGAGCTGGGTCTGCACGTTGAGTAGGCGCATCAAAGTCCTAATCGGTCCTCCTCGGAAGGGGTCACGGTGGTCACGGGCAGACCCGTGCCCGACACCTTGCTGGGAAGGTCCAGCTTCAACCATCGCGACAGTCGCGTGGGCAGCGTCGAGATGATCACCTCGTCGAAGCCATACAGGTTGATCGCATCCTGCACCGCTACGCCCGGGTCGGGGGCGCCGACGATTCCCTCGACGGGGGTTCCGGCGGCCTCGCTCAGCAGGGGCAGGGCTTGATCGATCACAGCCCGAGCCTCGCCCGCATCCTGATCCTCGGGGTCGACGATCTTGTGCAGACCGTGGGTTGCGTTTGGAACGAGCAGCGTGAACGTGCACGGCCCGCGCGCGGCTCGCTCGCGGACGGCGTCGAGCAGCGGTTGCGTGGCGGCGGTCTTGTGGGCCACCACGAGTACTCGGATGGGGGTCGCGGAAGACACGGTCGGGAACTCCCTTCTCAGTGTTGGTTGTAATGATCGCAGTTGCGCGTTCGCGGCGCCAGGTGTTGGGTGCGTTACTTCTCCCGCTGGCAGTCGCGCCGCCGTTCCCTCCACTTGGCACACAGACCACGAGGGCGAGGTCGCCGAGAGCATTCGTAGGTCCGACGCTGTGGGCATCATGGGGCCCGTGTTTAGGCGGTGCCTGATCGAGCGGTCGAATCCTGAGCTTGAGACGCTGAAGCTGAAGCTCAACGACATCCAGTATGAGAACACGCGACTGCGCAACGCGCGGTCGGAGATCACCAGGCAGCTCGGACCACTCCCGATCTCGGCGGCGATCGTTGCTGGCCTGGTGAGTGGGTTCACAGTGAGCGGGAGCGCACACCTCAAACACACACCGGCGATTGGTGCGCTGATCGCCTTCGTATTGATGGTCGTCGTGAGTATCGCCTACAGCACGTTGCAGCCCTACAGAAAGCTCCGAGAGCAGGCTGAAGCAAATCCGAAGTACCCAAAGCCGAGCGACACGAGCGACCCGATCGAGTGGCACAGAAGGATGATCAAGATCGAAGAAGCCGTGCGTGGTAAATGGGTCGAGCCGAGCGGGCGGCTTCAACGCCTGGTGTTTAGGCTCTGGCCTTTCCCACTACGAAACCAGGACAAGACCCTTCAAACGGGCTGTAACCTTGAGTGGAAGGGGTTGTTCATCACAAAGTCCCTGTTCGTCTTGGTGATCGCGCTCCTGATCTACGCGCGGACCTAGCGCCCGTAATTTCTTTCGCCGCTCGCCGGTTCGCTCGAATCCGCGGTGGTGGTGCCCTGTTCGCCAGTGGAGCGGGTGGGGTTGGTGGTGGTGCCCCGTTCGCCAGTGGAGCGGGTGGGGTTGGCGGTGGTGCCGGTCCTCTGGCCGGTCTCCCGCCGGCGTTCCGCCGAACCCGTGGACGGCCCCGGCCCCTGGTCGCGGCCATCGGGTCTCGCCGAACCCGTGGAGGGCCCCTGGTCGCGGCCATCGGGCCTCGCGGAGCTCTGGCCGCCTTCGCTTTCGCTTTCACCGGCGCTCTGGGTCGAGCTGGAGTCCGGGGAGGCGTCGTGCCCGCCGTCCGCTGTTTGGTGGCCATCGGGCGAGTCCTCGCGCGAGCCGTGCTGCCCCGTGGGCGCTCCACCGCTTGGCCCCGACCACTGGCGGTGTTCGCCGTCCCCCTGAGCTCCTCCGTTCCCTGGCGGCTGAACTCCACCACCGTCGCCAGGGTGGGTGGGGGGTGCTTCAGCGGGCGGCGGGGGTAGCGCAAGCGGGGGAGCAGCCGGTGCGGCGGGGGCGATCGTCACGCCCCGCTCCTTCGTGTGTCCGGCCGATGAGATTGGGCGACTGCGGCGAGGAGTGCGGAAAGCGAACGAGCGACGAGGCGCCACGACGCGGGATACCGGCTTGCCGCCAGGCCCCATGCCGCGGGGACTCATGCCGCCAGGCCCCATGCCGCGGGGCGTGGCGTGCACCGCCCTGCCCGGACTGGCGCCGGCGCCTCTGCCAGCGAGGGCCAGCTCGTGGTTGGCGGCCGCGGTGGAAGCCACCAGCGAGCTCGCGCCGCTCGCACTGTGCACCCGCCCATGCCGGCGCGGGCGGCCCGCGTGGTGCTGTGTGTCGCGTGAGACACCGACGCCTCCCACCACCACCACTCCCGCCGTGACAGCCGTGGCGGTGACCTTCAGCAGCCCCGCCACCAGGCCCGCCGAGCCGGCGCCCGCCCCCGCCGCGAGGCGGCCGGCGAGCGGGGCGTCGGCGCCGCCCGAGCCGAGTGCCCAGCTCAGCAGCGGCGAGGGCGTGATGGCGGTGGTTGACGCGCGCAGGGTGGCCCGCGCGCGGTGCACCAGACCGCGCACCGCGCCTTCGCTCAAACCCAATGTGGTGGCGGCCTCCTCGTAGGTGTAGCCGCCCACGGCGGTGCGCACCAACGCCTCGCGCTGCATCTCAGGCAGCGCCGCGAGGTCCGCCAGCGTCTCGCGTGCGGCGAGCCGCCCATCGAGGTCCTCAGATGGGGGAGCTGTCAGGGAGAGGGCCGCGCCGAGCTGCGCCTGATTGTTGGCGGATCGGCGGGTGTTGAGCGCCGCGTTGTGGACAACGCGATACAGCCACGGCTTGACGTCACGCACCTCGGTGCCGTCGCGCAGTGCCAGCCACGCCTGCATGAGACCCTGCTGCAGGGCGTCTTCGGCGCGCTCGTGGGCCAGCAGCAGACGCCGGCAATAGCCGAGCAGGGGGCGGCGGTAACGCTCCACCAGCGCCTCGAAGGCGCGCTCGTGACCGGCGCGCGCCAACGCCACCAGGCGTGCGTCGCTCTGGGTCAATAGCAGACGGACCGAGACCGAAGGGCTCATTTACAGGGTAGGCGCCCGCCACGGGCCACCGTGCGCGGTGCGCCGGCGACCCGTGCAAGGGCTCCTGTGTGCGAGGTTACCTCACCAGCTCGATACTCTCAAATTCAGTCCCTCCGGGAGCGATCCGCAGCTCGGCTGCCCGCACGATCGCGCCTTCGGTGAGGGCAGAGCTGTCACACGGCGGTTCGGTGGAGATCGGCGCTTCGCCGTCGTCCTGGCCCTCGCCCGGGCCGCCGCCGCCATCCTCGCCGCCCTGCCACTGGCCGCCCGCCTGAGGCTGCTGGCCATTCTGCCAGCCACCCCCCTGGTTGCGGTCGCCGCCGCCCTGGTCGTCGCCCCAGCCGTTGTCGTTGCCTTCGCCTCCTTCTTCGTCCTGGTCGCCCGTCGGCGGCGTGGGGGTGGCGCTCACGCACTCAAAACGGGTGTCGATCGTGACCTTGCCGCTGACCGTCGAGCCGTCGCCCAGCGTCAGCGTGAGCACGCCGCCGGTGTAGGAAGTCACCTTGCCCGCGTTTTCTTCGGTGGCGGACGGCGTGGTCGCGGGGGTCGGCGCGGCGGGTGTGGGGCTGGTGGTGGGCGCCGCGCCGGGCCCCACCGGGCCGGCGATGGCGGGTCCGAGATGGCGGAAGCTGACCCGCGCGTGGTGGGCGCGCGACTTGTGGTGGTGGCGGTGCTGGCGCTGGCCGGCCAGCGCTGCCCCCGGGGCGCGGCGCTGGCCGGCCAGCGCTGCCCCCGGGGCGGTCAATGTGAGCACCGACAGACTGGCTGCTGTAAGCAAGATGCGTCGCATGGAATCTCCTCGTCGGGCGCGCCGCACGCGCGCAGTCGGGTTCAGATGCCCCTCTGACACAGTCCGGCGCGATTTCCTCACGCGGCGTCTTGGCCTGGTCGTAGAACAAATGTCGAGATCACGGTCGCGGTAGCGACGGGAAGGTCTCCTGCGCCTCGGGACGCCGCCGCGGTGACAGACTGGGATGCCGAGGCTACGCCCGCGACCCCGCGCGATCCTGCGCGTCGAGGTAGGGCGCGAGGTACTTGGCGGCGATCTTGCTGGGCGGCGACCAGGTGGGTACGTCGGTCAGCTCGGAGCTGAACCCATGCCCACCCGTGATGTGCGCGGTGATGTACAGCGGCTCGCCACCGGTCAGCAGCATCCCGTGGATCACCGGCTGGAAGGGCTCGGGCGTGACGGGCGCGCCGGCGAGCGCGGCGATCGACCGTGCCACCGTGTCGGCCTGCTGGGAGGCCAGGCCGCCGTGCTTGACCGCGAAGTCCACGGCGTCGCCCGCCGCGTAGATCGGGCCGGCGTCGGGCACCTGCCCGTAGGGGTCCACGCGGATGAAGCCGTGCTCGCCCAGCGGGATGCCGCGCACGGGGGGACCGTAGAGCTCGGGCAGCGCCACCACCCGGTCCACGTGCAGGCGGCGGTCGCCGGGGTTGACGACGATTTCGCCGGAGCGGGGAACCTCCGCGTAGGCGGAGTTGATCGTCGCGATCCCCGCCTGGCGCAGGTGCTCTGCCACCGCGTTGCTGGCGGTGGGACCGAAGATCGCCAGCGGCGCCTCCTCCGGAGTGACGATCGTCGCGGCCAGCTCGACACCCATGTCGTAGGCGCGCGCGGCGGTCATCAGCGCGAGCTCGTACAGCGGCAGCTGCCACGGCATGCGCGCGGGGGAGACGAACGCCAGGCTGTGGACGTAGCCCCCCTCGATGTCCTGGATCAGGCCGTGCATGGTCTCGTCCAGGCGGCGGTCGTCGATCGTCAGCGCGTGCTCGTAGCGCGGTTGCGCCCGCGCGCCGAGCGCCAGCACCAGCGCGTCGTACGCGATCTCCGCGCCCGCTGTGGTGTGCAGCAGCTGCTTGGCGGGCTCCACCCACTCCAGCGAGTCACCCAGCAGCTGCGCCCCGGCGTCGCGCACGATCGGCGCCAGCTGGTAGCGGCGCGCGGCGGGGTAGGCGAACGGCTCGCGCACCGCCATCGGCCGGTAGACAAACTCGGTGGCGGGCGCGATCACCGTGGTGGCGAGCAGGTTGGGGGCGAGCTCGTGCAGCGCCAGCGCCGTCTCCAGCGCCGCCACACCGCCGCCGACGATCATCACGCGGAGCTTGTTGGGATGGGAGCCAGTGGTGGTCATGCTTGAAAGCTAACTATTCGCCATACCACTTGCCAGCCGCTAAAAGCCGCCGGCAGCGTGCGGCAAAACCCGGATGGCGTGAGCGCGGGGCGCCCAGATCCTATGGCCATGCCGAAGCCTGCCATCCACACCGAGGCGCTGGGCAAGCGCTATGGCGACACCGTCGCCCTCCAGGCGCTCGACCTGACCGTGCAGCAAGGCGAGGTGTACGGGTATCTCGGGCCCAACGGCGCCGGCAAGACCACCACGATCCGCCTGCTGCTGGGGGTGCACCGGCCGAGCACCGGCCGTGGCGAGCTGTTTGGGATCGACGTGTGGCGCAACCCGGTGGCCGCCCACCGGCACATCGCCTACGTTCCGGGCGAGCCGTTGCTGTGGCCGGCGCTGACCAGCGCCGAGACGCTCGAGTTCCTGGCGCGCCTGCACGGCGGCACCGACGTGGCCTACCGCGACGTGCTGGTGGAGCGTTTCCAGCTGGACACCCGCAAGAGGGTGAGGGCGCTGTCGAAGGGCAACCGCCAGAAGGTGCAGCTGATCGCGGCGCTGGCCACGCGCGCCGAGCTGCTGCTGCTGGACGAGCCCACGGCCGGTCTGGACCCGCTGATGGAGATGGCGTTCCGCGAGTGCGTCCACGAAGCCAAGGAGCGCGGGCAGACGGTGTTCCTCTCCTCGCACATCCTCGGCGAGGTGGAGGCGCTGTGCGATCGCGTGGGGATCCTCCGCAAGGGCAGGCTGGTGGATGAGGGGACCCTGGCACAGCTGCGCCACCTCTCCACTCAAACCGTCGAGGTGACGTTCGCGGGCGCTCCGCCGCGGCTGCCGCCGCTGGCGGGCGTGAGCGTCGAGCCCGCGGGACCCAGCTCGCTGCGCTTCG
Organism: uncultured Solirubrobacterales bacterium; assembly: GCA_963833205.1. Taxonomy (GTDB): domain Bacteria; phylum Actinomycetota; class Thermoleophilia; order Solirubrobacterales; family Solirubrobacteraceae; genus Palsa-744. The sequence continues at coordinate 887,074 of CAWHWZ010000006.1, forward strand.
CGGCAGCCGAGGGCGTAGGTCCGCTGATCGCCGCGCTCGGCGCGGCGGGTGGGACGTCGATCGAGGCGCTCACCAGCCGCGAACCCTCGCTGGAGGAGATCTTCCTGCACCACTACGACAGCTCCGACGGCCGTGTCGGCGGCTGAGGCGCTCGCGCGGCGGGCCTTCAGGGACGCCCGCACGCGCACGATCGCGTTCGCCTACCTGTTTGCGCTGTACGCCTACATCCAGCCGGCCGGCTACCGGCACGCCTACCCGACGTTGCGCGACCGGGAGGCGTTTGCGCACAGCTTTGCGGGCAACGACGCGTTGCGCCTCTTCTACGGCTACCCCTACGACCTGAGGACGGTGAGCGGCTACAGCGCGTGGCGTGTCGGCGGGACGCTGGCGATCGCGGCGGCCGTGTTCGGCGTACTGGCGGCGGTGAGGGCGCTGCGCGCGGAGGAGGACGCGGGCCGCGCCGAGTTGGTACTCGCCGGGGGCGTGGGGCGCGCCACGATGTTTGGCGCGGCGATGGTGGCGATCGCGGCGGGCGTCGCCGTCCTGTGGGCGGCGGAGGCGGTCGGCTTCGTCGCCGGAGGCCTCCCCGTTGGCGGCTCGCTGTACCTCGCGCTGGCGGACGCGTCGGTGGTGCCGGTGTTTGTCGGGGTGGGCGCGCTTGCCAGCCAGCTGGCGCCCACGCGCCGGATCGCGCTGGAGTTGGGGAGCGCCGCGGTGGCGCTGTTCCTGCTGCTGCGGGTGGTCGCCGACACCTCCGCCAGCCTTACATGGCTGCGCTGGGCCACGCCGCTGGGTTGGGCGGAGGAGCTGCGTCCGTTCGCCGGCCCGCAGCCGCTGGCGCTCCTACTGCCAGCGCTCGCCACGGTGGCGCTGCTGGCGCTTGCGGCGCGAATCGCCGCCGTGCGGGACATCGGCACCGGGGTGCTGCCCGCGCACGACAGCGCCGACCCCGACCTGCGCCTGCTGGGCGGCCCCACCGCGCAGGCGCTGCGAGCCGAGCGCGGCACGCTGGCCGTGTGGGCGGTCGCCATCGGCGTGTTCGCGCTGATCCTCGGGCTGGTGTCGGCGAGCATCTCCTCGGCTGGCATCTCCAAGAGCATCCGCGCGGAGATCGCGAAGCTGGGCTCCGGCTCGATCGCCACGCCGAGCGGGTATCTGGCGTTTGTGTTCCTCTTTTTCATCGTCGTGGTCAGCCTGTTCGTGTGCGCGCAGATCGGCGCCACGCGCCGCGAGGAGTCAGAGCAGCAGCTGGAGACGCTGCTGGCGCTGCCGCTCAGCCGCCGCCGCTGGCTGGGCGGGCGCCTGCTGCTGGCGTGCGCCGGCGCGCTGGCGCTGTCACTGCTGGCGGGTGCGCTGGCCTGGGCGGGCGCCGCCTCACAGGGGGTGGATGTGTCGCTGGTGAAGATGCTGGAGGCCGGCGCCAACTGCCTGCCGGTGGCGCTGCTGTTTGGGGGGATCGCGGCGCTCGCCTACGCGCTTGTCCCCCGCGCCGGCACCGGCATCGCCTACGGGCTGGTGGTGCTGGCCTTCCTGTGGCAGCTGGTCGGCTCGCTGCTGGGGGTGCCGAGGTGGCTGGTGGAAGTGACCCCGTTCGCGCACGTGGGGCTGGTGCCGGCACAGTCCTTCCGCGGCGCCGCCGCGGCGGTGATGCTCGCAATCGCGCTCGCCACCGGCGCGGCGGCGCTGTGGGCGTTCGACAGACGCGACATGATTGGGCAGTGAGCCGAGACGTGCGATGCTCCAGAAGGTAGCCGTCGGAAGGTGGTCGATGGACGGATATGAGGGCGTCGTGCCCGCGCCGATCCTCGAGGAGCTGCGCGCGCACGCCGAGGCGCTGGCGGGCGCTCGCGTTCTGCATGTCAACGCGACCGCTTACGGCGGCGGCGTCTCGGAGCTGTTGCGCTCCAGCGTGCCGCTGCTGCGCGACCTCGGCCTGGTGGTCGAGTGGAAGGTGATCGGCGGCAACAAGGAGTTTTACGGCGCCACCAAGGCGCTGCACAACGCGCTGCAGGGCTCGCCGCGCTCGCTCAGCGAGTCAGAGCGGGAGGCCTACCGGGAGTGCGTGCGCGAGAACGCGACAACGCTCGACGGCGGGCACGACTTCGTCGTGATCCACGACCCCCAACCGGCGGGGCTGCTGGATGCGCACGGCAGCGGCGGCGCCCGCTGGGTGTGGCGCTGCCACATCGACACCAGCGAGCCCAACCCCGACGCGTGGCGCTTTCTGGCTCCCTATTTGGAGGGCTACGACGCGGCGGTGTTCACGATGGCGGAGTTTGTGCCCCCCGACCTACCGATCGCTCGCGTGGAGACGATCGCGCCGGCGATCGATCCGCTGAGCCCCAAGAACATCGACCTCGATCCCGCCACTGCCCACCACATCCTCGACTGGATCGGGGTGGATCTCCCGGGGCGGCTGGTGACGCAGGTGTCGCGCTTCGACGCCTGGAAGGACCCGCTCGGCGTGATCGAGGCCTACAGGCTGGTGCGGGAGGAGGTGGGGGGCCTGCAGCTGGCGCTGGTCGGCTCGATGGCGCTCGACGATCCCGAGGGGTGGGACGTGTACCGCGAGGTCTCCGAGGCCGCCAACCACGACCCCCTGATCCACGTGTACACCAACCTCACGGGGGTCGGCAACGTCGAGGTCAACGCCTTCCAGCGCCTCTCCGAGGTGGTGGTGCAGAAGTCGATCCGCGAGGGCTTCGGGCTGGTCGTCTCGGAGTCGCTGTGGAAGGGCACCCCGGTAGTGGCCGGCCGCGCGGGCGGCATCCCGATGCAGATGCCCGAGGGCACCGGCGGCCTGCTGGTGGACGGCATCGAGGAGTGCGCCGCGGCGATGCTGGCGCTGCTCAACGACCGCGAGCTCGCCAGGGAGCTCGGCAAGGGAGGGCACCGCCACGTGCGCGATCACTTCCTGCTGCCGCGTCTGTTGATGGAGGAACTGCGCTTGCTGCGCGCGCTCGACTCGGGCGGTTCGTAGCGCCCGAGTCTCGCTCTCAACCCGCCGTCGTCCCCGCGCTCGCGCGCGGGGCGTAGCGGTGGTGGAGCATCAGCGCGTTGCCGTCGGGGTCGGCGAAGAACGCCATGTGGCAGACGCCGGTGTCGAGCGTCTCGCCGTTGAAGGTCACCCCGCGCTCCTGCAGCGACGCGCGGGCGGCGGCCACATCCTCGACGTGCAGCGCGATCGGGTTGGGGTTGGGGTTGTGCGGGAGGCCCATCGCCTGCGCGTCGTACACGCTGAGCGTGAGGTTGCCGGTCTCAAACTCCGCGTAGCCGCGCTCCTTGATGTACACCGAGTGGGGCAACCCGACGGTGGAGCCGTAAAACTCGACGGCGGCCTCGAGGTCTTTGGTGGGGCAGCCGACGAAGTCGACGCCGGTGACGAGCTGGGGTGTGGTCATCGTGATGCCTCCTCGCGGGGATTGACCAAGGCTGTGCTTGGCGCGCGATCCAATCCTACTCCGACACGTCCTCTATGCCTCCGAGAAACGCGCGCACCCGTTCGAGCAGTTCAGTGGTCGCCTCGCGCGCATCGGCCAGGCTTGTTTCGGGGACAAACGCAGCGGCGTATGACGCTTCGTTGCGCCGCTCGCGGGAGACGTCGAGACTCTCGAGCAACTCCTCGGTGTCCCCTTCGAGGTGCTCGAGTGCCGTCTCGAGACGTAGTGCGTGTGCATTGTCGCCCGAGGTTGTGCGCAAGCCGATCGCCTGAAGGATTGCGTCGCAGGCACAGATCGCGGCGTTGTGCAGGAGCACGGATTGGGACTCTGCGCTGAGGTCGGGTATGTCAGCATCGCCGCGAAACCGATCCGCTTGGCTGAGGAATTCACGTGCTCGCACTCGGTCGGCGTAGACCTTCTCCACGCGTGCATCTGTCATGGCAACGCGATGCTATCCAGGTTGCCGACGAGCGGAGTGACTGGAGCCTCCAGCACACGGCGAACGAAGCTCGCGTTTTCGGCGAGCAGGCGCCGAAACTCCTCGGCACCCAGCACCGTCAGATCGATTACGCGTCCGGCCTGCTTGCCGATCGGGCGCACACGCCGCCGCAGCTCGCGCAGATCGGCATTGCCGATGACGATGACATCGATGTCGCTGTCGGGCCGACGTGTCCCGCTCGCCCAGGAGCCGTAGATCGCCGCGGCGAGGACGTCTGGGCGTTCGAGCGCATCGCGCAGCTGCTCCTCGACACCCACAGAGCGGCGTAGCAAGTCGACCAGAGGCTCGTTGAGTGGGTCGTTGGTGGCAGCTTGAAACCGATGCGGTCGTGCGGTTGCCTCGCGGCGGATGATACCCGCGCTCTCCGCTCGGACCAACTCGCGGTGAACAGAGGACGCAGGGGCGTCGAGAGCCTCTGCCAGCTCCTGAAGTGTCCAACCGCGTTCTGGTTGGAGAAGCAGCAGTGAAAGCATGCGCAGCTGCATCTCCGAACGGAAAAGCGGCAAGATGGTTGGGGCCGACGTCCGCATTACTGGGAAGTTTATACTATAAAAGCGAATAATGCTAGGCTG
>CAWHWZ010000007.1:0-393894 GCA_963833205.1 uncultured Solirubrobacterales bacterium
CAAGGGGGATATACAGGTCGTCGCGCAGAAACCGGGACAGCGTCATGTGCCAGCGCCGCCAGAAGTCGCCGAAGCCGGTGGCGCGGTAGGGGCTGCGGAAGTTCTGCGGAAAGACGTAGCCCAGCAGCAGCGCCCAAACCGATCGCGATGTCAGTGTAGCCGGAGAAGTCGCAGTAGATCTCCGCCGCAAAACCATATGCGGCGAGGACGACGTCCGGGGCTCCGTAGGCGCGCGGCACCGCGAACACCGGTTCCACCAAGACGCGCGCCAGATAGTCGGCGATCACGACCTTCTTCACCAAGCCCAGCGCGATCAACGACAACCAAGCTGACTGCCACGCGGTTGGGGTCGCGCGGGCTTTTCAGTGCGGCAGGAACTCTCGCGCACGATCGGGCCGGCGATGAGATGAGGAAAGAAGGACAGGTAGACCGCGAAGTCGAGGCCGCTGGCGCAGGTGTGAGCATGCGGCGCTTCACGTCGACGACGTAGGAGATCGCCTGGAAGGTGAAAAAGCTGATCCCAACGGGCAACGCGATCGTCAACAGCGGCAAACCCGGGGCAAGTCCGACACCGCTGAGCGTATTCGCCCACTGCTGAGCGAAAAACGAGTAGTACTTGAAGAGGCCCAGCACCCCCAGGTCACAGCCGATCGCCACCGCCACAATGACGCGGCGGCGGCGCTGATCGTCGGTGCGATGAACCAGCACCGCCGCGGCCTGGTTGGCGACGGTGACGGCGGCGAGCAGAGACAAAGTTCCAGCCGGCGGAGGCGTAGAAGACGTAGCTGGCGGACAGGGTCGAACGGCTTCCAGAGCCGCGGTTTGGGCATCAACGCCCAGGAGATCGTCAGGACGATCGGGAAAAGAGATCGCGAACTGCACCGTCGGGAAAAGCACTCCTCAGCAACTCCCCGCTCGCGCCGCCCGGCCATCGGCGTGGGGAGTCCGAGGACGCCGTTGGGTGCGAGCGGCCGGTGCAATGATCGGGATCGTATGCCATGGCGACGATGTCCCCGAGCGTGGGCGCATCAAGCGCGTTCGGGCGGGGTTGGAGTGGGAGATGACTTTCGCGCCAGATGGGCGGGCGACGTTCGAGTATGGCAAGGAGCTTGTCGAGGGCGAGGCCCATGTCATCTGGCGCCGCGTGGGCGGGCATGGCGTGCTCGCGGAGCCATAGAACTCGCAGTCCACGGCTCGCGCGGGTTCGAGCGTAGCCGCACCGACGAGCGCATGGCACTAGGGTGGATGAGCGATATTCGACCTGTCGAAATGCGGCACCGGGTAGGACGTCAGAACCCGGCCAGCTTCCTTGAGGATCTCGTCGAGCAGGTAGCGCCAGAAGCCCGACGGCGTGCTTTGAAGGCCATTCGGCAGGCGGCGTAGCGGCATATGCCCGAGAAAGACGCTCGGCTGGGTTCGCCGCGCCAGGGCCGGCAAGCCGTCGCGCCCACTCGGCGCAGCGGAACCTCAGCGGCGGGCTAATTGCCTGCGCGAGGTCGTCGAAGCTGGCGTAGCCGGCGGGCAGCGTGATGGTTAGCTGTCCGTCGCGGTCCAGCAGCCAGCGGACGTTGGTGAGGGTCATGCCGACGATGCGCCCGCTGGCGTCGTATTCGACGTTGTGGCCCTCGGGTGTCGATAGCGCATGCGCCGGCGTCCCTTGGTGGTGTGCCACGCTGAGATACAGGACGTCTCCGCGCTCGTCGTAGTGGTGGTGCTTGAAGTTGGTGCCTGCGATCGTGACGCTCATGAGGGTCTGTCAGCGAGGATCGTTGTCCTCGGCCGGACGGTTCCGATCCACCCAGGCTCGTTGTTGAAGTCTACGACAACTTGCAGCCAAGCCTACCGGGTGCGCGACTGGCGGGTCGAAGCGCTCGCGGCCTGGTCGTGGATCGTCTTCCCGATGGTCGGGCCGCGCGACCGTCTCGAGGATCGTCTGGACGTGGTCGAGCAGCCAGTCGCGGCGGCCTTGGGCGAGGTGCAGGTGCGAGCCGGCGTCGAATACGACCCGCCGACCGTCGGGGTCAACAGCGTTCTGTTCGTGACTCTCCACGGCTGCCACGATACGGGCGCGTGTGGACGGCGGATGCGCGGCGCGTATGCGCCCACGAGGGCAACAATTCTCGGCCTGGAGCGTGTCGTCTTGGTTCCAACGACGACCAAGTGCACCTCGAAAATGCAGAGGAGCGGAGGGTATTGGAACCAAGATGCTGGCGCGATCGACAAGATTGTGTCGGAGCTTCTGGCGGCGTTGGCGGCGCAAGAGGCCCAAGCAGGGTTGAGCCGCGTGGCCGAGAAGCTGGCCGGTCTCAGGGCCAGCGATGCCCAGCCGCGGGCCATCACGAGCAGACGGCTGCGGCCCCGTCGTCCAGGTTGGGTGCTGGATGCCGTGCGTGAAGTGATGGCCGAGCCGACGGGGCCGATGCGGGTCGCGCAGGTTCACGCGGCGGTCGAGGCGTTGCTCGGCGAGGCGGTCTCCAAGGACTCGGTGAGTTGGGTGCCTGTCCGCCGATGCCCACAGGAAGGAGCGACTGTTCGTGCGAATCGCGCGAGGGCGGTACGTGCTGGCGCGTGATACGCGGCACGCGGAAGGCACAGGCGCAAAGAACACAGTCGTCCGCGGTTCGGCGTACGGTGCTCGGCTGTGTCCTTCGAGCATCCCCGGACAAGCGACCCCGACGGACGGGCAGTGGTGTTCGACGTAGGCTCCAGGCTGCACCTGGGAGAGCGGCGTCCCTGGCTGCTTGATCACATCGACGTCATCCTGGACACCGTTGCTCGCCCCGACCACCGGGTTTTGGACCCCATCCCGAACCGCGGGCGGTTCTATCGCCAGCACATCGAGCCCGGTCGTTGGTTACGGGTTGTCGTAGACTACGGTCAAGATCCTGCGTGGGTCGTGACCGCCGTTGAGCAGGTCAACGATCCGCGGATGAAGTCATGATGATCACGATAGCCGGCATCGATTTCGATTACCTGGACTACGACGACCGGGGCGATGTGCTGTTCCTGCACGTCGGTAAGCCCACAGAGCCGCCTGCCAAGGCGTTCGAGACGCCCGAGGGGCATACCGTCGAATACGACGAGCATGGCGCCGTGGTGGGGTTGGAGCTGATGGGTGTTCGGCGAGCCGTGCGAGAGCGGCGGCGAGCTACAGCTCACCTGGCCGCCGGCTCACGTTGCGGCCAGCGCCCTGTTGGACGCCATCGCAGCGTAGGCTGACGGCGCTGGTCCCTTCGCGCCGCCGGCGCGAAGTCGGAGTCGACGGCTGCTCTTGGATGGGTGGACGGGCGCGAGCGTGGTTCCATTAGCGACATTCAACCCTGCCGAAATGCACTTGGTAGGACAGCTCTCAAACCCGTCTGGACCCCTGAAGGCGGTGCTCAAGGTGGCCGCCGTCGTCCGGCCGGGACCAAGTGAGTTGCGGGAGTCGGTCGTGGTGGAGCCGGCGTCGGGGCGGCTGGGCAACGGCGTGGTGCAGCGTGCCGTCGTCAAGGTGCTGGTTGCAGCCCGGCGGCCCATGCGGGCGCCAGAAGTCCATGCAGTAGTTGAGGACTTGCTTGGGCGTCCCGTATCCAAGGATTCGATTAGTTGGTGCTTGGCTGCGGGCGCTCGTGGGAAGGAGCAGCGGTTTGATCGGGTAGCACGAGGGTGCTACAGGCTCGTGTAGGTGGGCCTGCTTGGGGCCTGCAGTGCGGCCTCTAGTCCTCTGGGTCGGGTTCGTCATAGAGTATGTAGAGGGGGATTCTGGCCGACGCGACAATCGGCAGCGTGACCCCAGTGCTTTGGCAGTGGACGAAGTCCTCGAATAATGGGTAGCCACCCAGGAGGGCACCGCAGACGAGGCATCCGTTGGACCATGCGCTGTGTCCGAGCGTGCGCGAGAACCGCGGACGGAGTGGCCCTGCCCCGAATATGGCGAGGTCCGATTCGGAGAGCTGGCTCGCGATTACTTGGAGAACTTCCGCGTGTGCGAAGACGAGTTGGCCTTCGTCCTCGCAGGCGATCACGGCCATCGTGTCCTCGCCGCATTTCCAGCAGGGCTGGGGGAGCCCTGCGATATTCAGGAGTGGATCATCGTCTGACGGGAGCAGTGTCAGCCAGTGTGTAAAGGGCTCGGTATCAAGGTCGTTGGGTACGTACCAAGACCGCGCATCGCGGTCCCATCGCGCACGAAGAGCCTTTACTTGCTCGTTGTCGTGGAAAGGCACGTCCAGATAGAACTTCTCTTCCTCAGGGTCTTTTCTCGTCGTCATCGGGCGGCCGGCGTCTGCGTGGGTGGGGCTAGGGCGCATCCGTTGCGCGCGGCGGCGCGTCTGAGATCCTCGTCCCAGCTGACGAGCGTGATCGCCTCACCAGCCGACAGCGCGCTGGCGAGATGAACTGCGTCATAACCGCGCAGAGCGAACTTCTCGGCGAGCTCGCCAGCCTCGCGCGCCAGTTGTACGTCGATGCCGATGAGCAACAGTTCGCGTTGCAGAGACTCGAAATCCTTAAGCGCCCGCCCGTGGGCGGCGGCGGTGAGCCGGGCGCCGCGTCGTGCGGCCGCGAGCGCCGCACGACCCTCCGGGTATGCAAGGATGCTTGAGGTCCCGGGATGTGGGGTCGCCCACAGCTCGCTCGCCAGTTCGGATCCTTCCTCGGCGATCACGAGCTTGACGAGCGCCGAGGTGTCGAAGTAGAGGATCAGCGGCGTTGCTCGGCGACTAGCTCGGAAACCGGGCCGCGTGCCTTGACCTGCGCGCGTCGCGCGGTCCGCTGGCGGCTCGGCGGTGTCACGAGGCCGCGTCGAACGAGATCCTGCAGATGATCGTTCTCCCTGACTGCGGACAGGCGGGCGATCGGTTGCCCGCGGCGCGTGACAAGCACCTCCGCGCCACCCTGAACGTGCTCCAAGTGCTCGCTCAGGCGATCATGCAGGGCACGCACACCGACCTCATACGTCTGCGCTGGTAGCGTCATGAAGTGATCTTAGCAGCTACATAGGCGGGGACCGCGACGGAAGCGACATCGCGGCGAGGCTGATCGACTTATCATGCGTGATAAGGTATGGCTCGTGAGCGACGCCGTCCAAAGCCCTGTTGGCCGTTCCGCTGTAGATGCGGCTGGTGGCCGCGCCGTTCGCAGCGAGGCGTACCGTGACGCCCGTGCTGAGTATGCGCGTATTCGTGCTTTGCGCGAGGTCAGCCCGATTGCTGCGCATCTGCGTGAACGGCGGTTTGAGCTGGGGCTGACTCAGGAGAAGGTCGCCAAGGCCGCGGGGACCTCGCACAGCGCGGTGTCGCGGCTGGAGAAGGGCACGCATATCCCGCAGCTGCCCACCCTGCAGCGGATCGCCGCCGTGCTGGACGAGGAGCTGCTCGTCTGCTTTCAACGCACCGTGGATGGCGAGGTTGAGCGGGAGTTCGCCGCCGTCGCCTGAGCCGCCGACCGGGGGACGGCGAGCGGGGCCAATGCAGAGGAGCGGAGGGTATTGGAACCAAGATTCTGGCGCGATCGACAAGATTGTGTCGGGGCTTCTGGCGGCGTTGGCGGCGCAAGAGGCCCGGTCGGGATTGAGCCAACTGGCCGAGAAGCTGGCTGGTCTCAGGGCCAGCGATGCCCAGCCACGGGCCATCATGAGTCGACGTCAGCGGCCTCGCCGTCCAGGCTGGGTGCTGGACGCCGTTGTTCGGGCGTTCGGCGATCGAGGCGGGCCGATGAGGCTAACGGAGATTCATGCGGCGATGGAGCGAGAGCTCGGTCAGTCGGTGTCCATCGAGTCCGTCAGTTGGTGTTTGCGCATGGGTACTCGTGGGCTTGACCCACGATTCATCCGAGTCGCCAGGGGCCGATACGCATTGGTGGAGCCCCGGTGCTGAGATGTCCCGCTGCTGCTACGGTTTCTGCGTGACCAAGACCGAGTTGCACGAGTTGGTGGATGCGCTTCCGGACGAGTCGCTGCCTGCGGCCGCGATCCTGCTCCGCCGTGCCCAAGACCCGGTTATCGCCAAGCTCGACGCGGTGCCGTATGACGACGAGGAAGTTAGCGAGGAGGATCTGCGGGCCATTCGGCAGGCGCGGAACGAGCCTGGCCTCCCTTGGTCTGAGGCCGAGGCGGAGCTGAGCACTGGCTGAGTCGCATGGATGGCGGATCGAGATCCGCCCGGCCGCACTGAAGTCTCTGCGACGGCTTGGCCGGCGGGACCGGGAGCGGATCAGCGCCGCGATCGGGGTGCTGCCTGATGGGGACGTCAAGCTGCTGCGTGGTGCCGAGCGCCTGTGGCGGCTGCGCGTAGGCGAATGGAGGGTGATCTTCGACCGTCGGGACGCCCACCGGGTGATCGATGTTCTCGCTGTCAGGCCACGCGGCCGCGCATACCGACGCTGAGATGGAGGCGAGTACCTCGGTGCCTCCATGCTCTCCTGCGCGCGGGCCGGAATTGGCCCCAGCGTGGTTCCAATAGCGACACTCAACCCTGCCGAAATGCAGGCGACGCAAGTACTATCGAACCAAGGTCCTGGTGCTTCTAACAATATTGTGACAGAAGTTACGAAGGTCTTGGCGACCGTCGACCGCTCCCGGCTGAGCTATGTGGCCAAGCGGCTCAAGCGGCTGCGGGCGAGCGATGCCCGACCACGGGCGATCACGAGCCGACGGCTACGGCCTCGCCGTCCGGGTTGGGTGCCGGATGCCGTGCGCGAAGTGTTGGCTGGGGCTGGGCCGATGAGGCTCAAGGATATTCATGCAGCAATGGAGCGACAGCTCGGCCAGCCGGTGTCCATAGAGTCCGTCAGTTGGTGCCTGCGCATGGGTGCTCGCGGACTTGACTCACGATTTGTCCGAGTCGCCAGGGGGCGATATGCGTTGGTGGAGCCACGGCATTGAGATGTGCGCTGCTGCTACTCGTTGGTCTTGCTGTCACGAGCGTCCGAGGTTGATGTATCGGTTGTTGGCGCGTTCCGAGTGGCCTCCTCGGGTGCGATCACGCGGACCCCAAGGGGTTCGAGGGCGTCCTGCATGCGCTTGTCGTAGGTTGCTACGCCTGCAAGCTGCTTGCCGAGGCCGAGCGCGCTGGCGATGTGGATGGCGTCAAGTGCGCCAACGTGTACCGGTTTCACCTTGCGTGCCGCAGCGACGACGCCCTCGCTGAGCGGAACGATCGCGGCCGAGGAAAGCACTCCCTGAAGCACCAGGCTGCCATCGATCACCGCGTCGGCCCGTTCCTCACGGGCACGCGCCACAGCGCGCGGCAACTCGACTTCCGCGATGACGCTGGTTGCGAGTTCCTTCCATACCAGGAGCTCACGCTCGATCGCGGCGGACTCTGCCTCGCGTACGAGCAGCTTGAGCAGCGCGGAAGTATCGACGTAAAGGATGGCCGGGGGTGGCGCGGGCGGTTCAGCGGTTGCCATGCCCGTCGTCGGGCCGCTCGCCACGCACCGCGAGAAGAGCCCGTGTGCCGGCGTCAGTGATGGGCCCGCTCAGAGGTCCTCGTTCCGCGAGCACATCGCGCAGGCTCCGCGTGGCAGGCCGAAGCGCCCCCGCACGGTCGGTGGCGGCCTGCGTCCGGGCGGCGCTCGTGAGCGAGGTATCCCGGCCGACCTGAGTATGCCGTGGCTTGGCCATGCCCAATAGGCTACCGCTTGCCCGAGACGCTTCGTCCCGGCTACCGAGTCCGCGCCTGCGTGGCTCGAAACTCGTGGAGAAGCGCGTCGCGACGGCCGCGCCTGCGCTCCGCCTTCTTCAGCGACGGCAGCTTCTGCGGCTTGCAGAGCAGACAGCCGGCGCGGCGCTGCTTGGGGCGCCTTCGCTTGTGGTGGGCCATGACCTCAAGCTATCAGCAGACGCCGTTCCGCAGGCACGGCCGCGCGTCTGGTTCGAAATAACGACGTTCAACCCTGCCGAAATGCAGGCGACGCAAGTACTATCGAACCAAGAGGTCCAGTCGTCGCTGGGCTATCTGGCCAAGAAGTTGGCTCGATTGCGCGTCAGCGATGCGCCATCGCGTGCGATTACGAGTCGGAGGCGTCGGGCTCGGCGGCCAGGCTGGGTCCTCGATGCGATCGTTCAGGTTCTCGCTGATCGAGCCGGGCCGATGAGGCTCGGCGATATTCATGCAGCAATGGAGCGTCAGCTCGGTCAGTCGGTGTCCATGGAGTCCGTCAGTTGGTGCCTGCGGATAGGTGTTCGCAGACTTGATCCCCGATTCGTCCGAGTGGCCAGGGGTCGATATGCGTTGGTGGAGCCACGGCTTTGAGATGTCCCGCTGCTGCTACGTCGGACGCCGGGCGCTTTACAGATGGCTGATTGTGAGCTGGGGTCGCAGCTCTTGGAGCGCCTCGACGATCACATCTCGGTGGCACTCGGTGTGGTCGCGCTCGAAGCAGAGGAGGCATGCTGGATCGTCGCCGAGGCCGTCAGCGAGTTCGACGAGCGCTGATCGCGATCCGTTGTTCAGATGCTTGCGGTAGACCGCCGCGCCGCCCTCGACATCGCCCGCCCAATAGCGCTCGCGGTTTGGTTTCGGGTTGCCTAGCGCCTTGACGTGGACATACTCGATGTCGGCTTCGCGCAGGGCGTCGCTCAGCGCCGTCTTCGAGAACCCGCGCCGTCGCGACAGCGGCAGCTCGCGGACGTCGATGAGCCGGTCGATGCCGGCGTCGAGCAACTCGGCGATTAGCTCGTCGAGCGAGCGCCCCTCGTACCCGACCGTAAAGAGTTTCGGCGTCACGGCTGGCATATTCGACATCAGAAGAGAGACGCCTCCTGGGGGCGTGCTGCTCGCTTCGGGTGCACGAGCCCGAGGATCAGGAACGAGCCTGGATGCCTCAGCATACTCCCGGTGATGAAGCGCGTGTCGTAGTGGTCGCTGCAGTACTGCTCGAAGAACTTCTGGCGGATCTTCGCATGGATCGTTGCCTCGTCGTCGCCCTTCTCGCCGAGGCTCCGGTACAGCGCTCCCAACTCCCAGTCGATGAGGGACTGTTCGTGGCCCGGACATGCCGGGTCTGAGCAGCGGTACGCGAACTTCGCCTTGACGGGCAGCGGTTCGAGAGCCGCACGGGTATCGTCGCCAACGCAATCCCCGAACAGCGAAGCTTGGTTGAGTAGAGCGCGCTGCGCCTCCGCAAACCCCTCCTCGGCGGCGGTGACCTTCAGATCGGTGACCTCGAGCGGCCGGAAGAGGGGACGCCCAGCGACTTGCGCTCCGTCTTCTGACGGCGTTGGATCTCGCACATCGACTGATCCTCGACGGCGTCAAAGAACGGGAGCCGGCGTTGCCACGTCCCGTTGTCGGTACCGATGAACTCGCCGACGAAGATCGAATCGAGGACCGGCGTAAAGCTCTCCGGGCGTGAGTCCTTGGTGCTCTTGCTCGCCTTGAGCTCGATCGCTTCGTACTTCTTGAAGCGTTGCGCATAGACGAGCCCACGGTAGGAGGGGCGAGCGAAACGGCTAGCGAAAGGGGGTTGCGCTCATCGCCGGGGGAGTCTAGCGTCGGGGCATCTACCAATTGACCCCGGCGACAGCGCTAACTGCCCCGGGGTCGTGACACGGAAAGGCTGGACCTTCCCATGCACGACGAATCCAAGCAGTTTCCCGACGGTGACCCCGGCACGGAGCGCATCATCGTGTTGCAGCTCCTCCGCAAAGACCGCTCCGAGTGGTGGTCCCGGACGGAAGTGCTGCGCAAGCTGCACGACATCGACCCCGACGCGGTACGGGGGTCCCTGGCGCACCTGGAGCGCCTTGGGCTGCTCGACCGCAGGGGCGCGCGCTTCAAGGCATCCGACGGGCTGCGGCACGTCGATGTCGTCCTCGACCTCATCGCCATCTGAGGGCGGCAGATGACACCGCCCGAAGTCTTGAGAGAACGGCTCGCCGCAGCGCGGCACGACGGCGAGAGCTTCGATCGGGGGTGGCCCGTAGCGCTCGCCGCAGCCGTGAGTGCCGTGCAGTGGGAGCGTGAGGAGTGGGTTGACGCGCTCTCGGGCACTGTCGAGGCGTGGCGTGCGGCGTGGGAGCGACGGGACGCCTCGCGCACGGATCGCGCGCTACTCGTAATCGTAAGGCCCGGCGGGTTACCGCTGCCAGAACGCGCCTGCGAGAACTGCGGCGAGGAGATGCCCGCCGACCGCCACCGCACAGCGCGGTTCTGCTCAGATCCCTGCCGCCGCCGCGCGACCTATCTACGCGAACGCGCGGCGGCGTAGACGCTCGCTGGGCGCCACGCCGCAGGGCTGGGCGTGGCGCTCCCGCATCACGATCAAGGGGGGAAGATGATCCCGAGGGCCAATATCCGTAGGCTGGTGCCGTGGAATAGGTGCCGGACCAAACGAAGAGGACTATGGTTGCAAACCCTCCCCACGTCGAGCAGCACCGATCCGCCGTCTGGGTTGGTATTGGGACCCTGATGGGCGTTGTCGGCGTGGCACTCGCGGTCGGAGCATGGCAACGCTTACCGTCGGCAGGTGCGGGCGATCCTCATCCATCGATCTGGGATGGCCTATCGACGGCGATCCCATTCGCCGCCGGGCTGTTCTGCATCGCGCTGGGCCTCTACATTCTCGCGACCTTCTTTTTTGACTGGCCGTTGCCTCCGACGCTGCAAGAGCGAAAAGCTACGCGGCGATCCGCTGATGGGAACGCCCCAGAAGGCGTACCCTCCGCGGCAGCGGCAGATCTTAGTGCGATGCTCCCCAATAGAAGCATCCAGCTACCACCCGGGCGCAAATTGCTTCGTGAGACTCCGGAAGGTCTCGAAGTTCAGCCGCTCCCCGAGGGCTCATCTCCGATCGTCAAAGAGGCGCAGCCACCGGACAATCACGAGACTTCGTAGTTATCCCGGAGGCATCCGGACCGCCATCCCGGGGCGATACTCGACGCTGAACGGTATCCGTGTCAACATCTGTCCGTTGTCGTCCCCCGGGGCCATTAGCAGGACATCGAACCAATACGTGCCCTCTTCGGTGACCTCGTAGCCCGGCATCTGGGTGATGATGTCCACGCCGAGGGCCGTCGGCGTGAAATTGGCCTGTCCAATGTCGATCAGGTCTCCATAGAGGCCGCTTGGTTCTTGCGGCCGGAGCTTGATGTCGTAGCGACCTTTCGTTTTGTCGGCCCAAAGGTTGATGATGAGTTTGAAGACGCCGAGCGAGAACGGCGGCATCTCTTTCGGGTCTGAGCCGGGAACGCCGATGCCATCGATGATGTTGATCACGCTGAGGGAGCCGGTCTGCGCTCCACGGATGAATAGCTCGGCGAACACCGCGAGCTGGACATGCGGGCCTCCGTCGTTTGCTGCCATGTTGATCACCCTCCCAGGGGTCTGAATGAATAGGAGAACACGGGATGCCTTCCGACCAGAACGCCTCTTTCCTGCCACTGTCCTGCAAAACGCATGTCAACGTTGAACGGGACGATTCTACCCCGGGACGCTCGCTGGGCTTGGCTGCGCGCCGTATCGTGCGCATACTACGCCGCAAGCGCCACGACCCGCTCCCGACTCAACGCCGTCGATAGCTGAGCGAGGATCGTGAGGTCCGCGTGGAGCCGCACGCGCTCGATCCTGCGCACCCGAAGCGGCGCGAGACCCCATTCGTGCTTGGAGCGCCCGAACGCCCGCTCGACCGACGCACGGCCCCGGTAGAGCGCCTTCCAGCGGGGCGTCTCGCGCGGAATCAACGGGTGCAGCCTGTCGGCCTTGATCCACCGGGACGCGGGCTTGCACTCCCCGGTCGGGCAGCGCCACTTGGTGGCCTTGCGGTCGTAGTCGGCTCCGGCGAACCGCCACTCCCCGTGCTCGCACGTCGGAGGCTTGTGATCGCCGCGCTTCACGCGGGCGGTTTCCTTCAGGCAGATTACGGGCCGGATGTCGCGGTCCTCGCACGCCTGGTAGTTGGGGCCGTTGTCGTAGCCCTTGTCCATCGCGCACGTCTCCGGGTTGAACCCGAGACCCTGGAGCTTGTCCAGCAGCGGCACGACCGTCGGGGATTCGTTCATGCGAGCCGTCTCCACGCGCCACGCGAGCGGGAGGTCCGTCTTGGCGCACACCGCGAGATGCAGCTTGTAGCCGTAGAAGCCTCCCCCCTTGCGGGTCGAGACGGCGGAGCGGTGCCCCCACGATGCGTCCGGGTCGCTGTACTTCTCGCGTTCCGGTCCGCCCTTGTACTTGTACCGCTGCCCGTTGGCGTACGCGGGCATGTCGCTGGCGTCGATCGCCACGTCCCAGCCGAGGAGCGGGTTGCGCTTCTTCAGCTCCTTCAGCACCCCGGCGATGCACTCCTCCAGCATGTCCGTGTGGGCGCGCAGCTTCGCCGTGAAGCGATAGCAGGCGAACACGGACGGCACCTTGCCGTCGGGGGCGATCACGGCCGCAAGCGCGGGGTGCTCGCGCACGAGCGCTACCGTGCGCGTCCACGTCGGCAGCGCGTAGAGGCTCTTGGCGAGCGCCATGCCCACCATCGACCGGAGCGGGTAGCCGGGACGCCCGGTTTCGCGGGTGGTCTGTAGCTCATCGATGAGGCGGGAGACCTCCGGCGAGTCGAGGATGGCCGAGAGGTCAGCGGCGACGGAGCGCCGTGATACGTTTGGCGTGGTCATGGAGGCTTCGACTCCTTGATCCCGACCCCCGGACGCGCCAACGTCGCGGGGGTCGATTTTGGCTTCAGGACAAGGGAATCTACAGGTCGCGCCGGACGGAAAAACCGCCCGTAAGGCCCCAAACGGAGGCCCGCAACCGTCGCCCGAGCAGCCCAAAGCGACCCGGTTTCGGGTATACCCAAGACGAGCAGATGGCTTGTCCATGCGCTCACGAAGTACGCCCGGCGGGACTCGAACCCGCAATCCGCTCAGGAGGCCGATTAGGAGTCGGCTGCGTCTACCAGTTTCGCCACGGGCGCACGGCGGGAGGGGGGGTCCAAGCCCCCCTCCCGTCAACTTGAAGCTCGTTATCTGCCCTCCAGAGGCGCCCCTTCCTCGAAAATTGCATGGCGAACGTGACCCCCGTATTTTTGGCGTTGCCTGGCGCCCGGGATCATTGGCGCACCGCCGCAGACAGCTAGCTGTGTCCCCTAACGGACTGTGCTATTCGCGGCGCGCATAGTCGTAGCAGACCGCCAGGATGACTTCGTAAAGGAGGCTCGACGCCCGGCGAGCGCTACTTAATCGGGGCCCGGACTCAATGGGGTAACTTTACCCCGGAAGCGAGGTATCCACGATGCGAGCAACCCCGACAACCCGCACCAATACAGGGCTAGCGAGTTTCGCTAGACCCTCGTAGTCCAGCGGGAACAGTCGGATCCAACGGTATGGCGTTTCCATCGAGATCCCCGCGACGCACACGGCCTCGGTCTGGGAGACGGGATCGATGACGGGATATGTTTTGACGACCGGGAGAACCTTCAAGCTCATGGCCATCAATCCTGGCAGTAGGATCGGATGCGAACATACGCTCGGGTCCGATTGCAGGACGCCCCCGCAGGGGCGGCGCGAGCCGTTCCGTGGCTGCCACGCCGGACGCTTCGTCCTGGCTACCGAGCCCGCGCCTGCGTGGCGCGGAGCTCATGGAGATGCGCGTCGCGACGGCCGCGCCTGCGCTCTGCCTTCTTCAGCGACGGCGGCTCTGCGGCTTGCAGAGCAGACAGCCGGCGCGGCGCTGCTTGAGGCGCCTTCGCTTGTGGTGGGTCATGGCCTCAAGCTATCAGCAGACGCCGTTCCGCAGGCACGGCCGCGCGTCTGGTTCGAAATAGCGACATTCAACCCTGCCGAAATGCAGGCAAGCGGAGGGTATTCGAACCAAGATTCTGGCGCGATCGACAAGGTTGTGTCGGAGCTTCTGGCGGCGCTGGCGTCGCAAGAGGCCAGGTCGGGGTTGAGCCGCCTGGCCGAGAAGCTGGCTGGTCTCAGGGCCAGCGATGCCCAGCCACGGGCCATCACGAGCCGACGGCTACGGCCTCGTCGTCCAGGCTGGGTGCTGGAAGCCGTGCGTGACGTGATGGTGGACCACACGGGGCCGATGCGGGTCGCACATGTCCATGCAGCGGTCGAGGCAGCGCTCGGCGAGTCGGTCTCGGCGAACTCGGTAAGTTGGATGCTTGCCTCTCATTCCGCAGGTTTGTCGCCGCTGTTTGTCCGAGTGGCGAGGGGCCGGTATGTTGTGGCGAATACGCGGTCCAAATCCGCGTCGCGGAGGCTAACTCGCGGTGATTGATCGTACCGGCTTGATCACGGAGCCTCGAGAAGGGAGAGCCGCGAGGGTTTCCGCGGCGACGGAGGCCGGCGCTAGCCTGCCTGCCTGTGCCCACCGATCCGATCTCTGTCCGCTGGACGCTCCACGCGCTCGACAAGGCGCAGAAGCTCGGCTTTGCTCGCATGGATGTCGAGTCGGTGCTGCTGGCGCACCATCACGAGCGGCGGCGCAACGCGGGCAGAGCGCATTGGCGGGTCGCCACCGGGCGGCTCGTGATCGCGTACGAGCATCCGGATGGCGACGATCCGCTGGTTGCTCGCATTGTGACGATCTGGCGGCGACGCTAGCCTATGACCATGAGAATCGACGGGCACTACGACGCTGAGGCGGACATCGCCTGGGTCCGCTTCGAGGGCTACGATCAGAGCACGGCTGTCGCCGAGGAGACCGATTCGGGCCTACGGGAACTCGATCCGAGCACAGGAGAGATCGTGGGGTTGGAGTTCTGGGAAGCGAGCAGCAAGCTGCCAGCCGACTTCCTGCAGATGCTCCCGCCGCCCCAGGTCGAGATCGCTGCCTGATCGCCCCAGGATCCGCTGGCGACCCCTCGCTCGCGCGGACGGCGAAGCGGACGGCCCCTGTACAGGTTCGAATTGCGACGTTCAACCCTGCCGAAATGTACTTGGTAGGACAGCTTTCAAACCCATCGCCAAGCCTGAGCGCCATCTTTGAGGCCCTGCCGGACGGTCCTATCGTGCGCAAGGCTGGTAGTCCTGACCGCGTTGCTCCAGCGCCCAAGATGCTGAGGCTCGGCAACGGTGTTGTGCAGGCCGCCATCGTCAAGGCATTGGCGGCGGCTGACCGACCGATGTGTCTGGCCGAAGTGCAGACGGCCGTCGAGAGTCTGCTCGGGCAACCGGCGTCCAAGGATTGGATAAGCAGTTGTCTCTCTACTGGTGCCCGTGGCGATAAGCCGCGTTTCGAGCGGGTGTCCCGTGGCCGCTACCGGCTCAGACACTCCGCCTCAGTCTACGGCAAGCAGTAGGAGCCGGTCAAATCTCATGGCCCGATTTGTTGCGCGGGCACGGCACGACTGTATGGGCTGTGACCTGAGTGCCGTCGTAGAAGGCGAGCGTTGCGGCAAACTGAAACCCACCACGGGGGCAGTGCTTGGGGAGGAGGATTCCCCTCGGGTGATATGGGATGTAGCTGTGCCGGCTGTATTCCCAATATGTGATGTGTTCGGGGCCGATGGTGGTGGCGAACTGTGCCAACACGGCGTCGGGCGCTTCCGGGACGGTCGGGACAAGCGGCACGGAGGTGGCAAGGTCGCCTCCGAACGGTGCTGCGGACGGGAGCACTATGCCGGGAAAGACGAGTTCGGCCGCGACTGGCCGTTCCGCCTCAACGTAAAACAGCAGGCCCAAATGCCCTTCGTGCAGTGGTGCCATGAAGGTGGTCAGCCGCACTCCCTCGCGTATGAGCCCGGCGCCGAATGGGACCTCGACGAGCCCCGTTCCGTGGCCTATGACGGAGGTCGATGGGCAGCCGGGAGGCCCGTGGCCTATGAGCTGCGAGGGGCGACAGGTTGAGAGGCCAAGGCCGCTGGTGGCGATCCCCAGGTGGGCGGGGTAGCGCAGTTCGATCACCTTGAGCGGGGCGGGTTCTTCCCCAGGGAACCCGATCGAGAAGCCGAAGTGGATCGTGGTGCCCTTGCCCAACCGCTCAGGGCTCAGTGCGGCCTTGAGTGCGACGGCGGGGATAGCGACGGCAGACGCCGGTAGACAAGCGGCGCAAGCGAGCGCGGCAATCGAAGTCCGCAACCGCGTGCTCCCCCACGGCAGCACGCCCATATCAATAGGAGAGTCGGCCGGTGGTCTTGACGGTCAAGGCGTCGGTGCGGCGGTTGACCGTGCCGTCGAAGCCGCCGCTTCCGTGTGCGTGAGCGTAGCGTCCGGTGCCGTGACTGACGGACAGGCTGCCGCTGAAGCTTGCGTTGGTGCCGGTGGAGTGCAGTCGTGCTGATCCGTGGCCGGTGATCGACCCGCCGCCGCGTGGATAGAACGTGAAGGAGCCGTTGACCGACGAGCCGACGACGAACTGCGCGCGGGCCTTGCCGGGGAGTGCTCCGGTGGCTGGGCCTTCCTCTTCGAGTTCTTCCCCAGAGGTGCCGGTCAGGTGGAGGTGGGCTTCGTCCGTGACGTTCAGGGTGCGCGCCGCTCGTGCTGGAACCGTCGAAGCCTGGGCAGAGTAGACCCATGCAAAACCAAACAGCCCAAGAGCGACCGCCAGCGCTGCGGGCTGCCGGCGCCTGACAAAGGCGGGACGCGCTCCGGTCGTCCGCCTCTCCCCGCGCAGTATCCACATGCTTGAACAGTCTACATATCACGCCGCCGTGTTTGGCGGTAGGGCGACGGCGATAGTCAGAAACATTAGGACGGAACTACTATGGCTACGAAATGACGCCGCACGTTTCGCCCATGTACGATTCGGACGAATAGAAGATGGCCCGAGCAAAAAGACAGCAAAAGGATGCCCGTTCGCCGGGTCGGCTAGAAGGCAAAGCGCCGATCAAGGCCGCTGTGCTCGGCGTGCTCTTGGAAGCGCCGGGGCACGGTTACGACGTGGCCAAGAGGCTCAACCAGCGAATGGGGACGTGGATCGTCAACCCGAAACACATCTATGAGCCACTGAAGCAGCTCGAAAAGGCCGGGCTGGTGTGGTCGCGCAAGGAGCCGATCCCCGCGCCGCCGGGCTTTCGGAAGGTCTACTACCCAACGGACGCGGCGCGGGGAGCGCGCGATGCTTGGTTCGGTAGTCCGCCGACCTTGAGTGTTCTGCGAGCTGACATTCACGCCCGCCTTGCCTACTCTACGCCAGAGGACGCACCGGCTCTGCTGCGAGCGTTCCACGAATACCGAGCGGACCTGATCGAAGCAATCGAGGACAACGCGGTGACGTGGGCGGCCCCGAAGGGATCGTGGCTGGGGTTCGTGATTGGGCATCTGCGAGCCGAGGTGGACAAGCAGTGCGAGGCCGAGATCGAATGGGTCAACACCGTCCGTGCTGACCTTGAAGAGCTGATATCCGGGCAGCCGGTGCCATGACGCTCCTGGCGCTGGATGAAGTCTGCAAGAGCTACCGCGATGGCCTACGCCCGCGGCTGGTGCTGGATCATGTCTCGTTGGAGATCGACGCGGGCGAAACGATCGGTGTGCTCGCCGCGCGGCTGGCAGGCAAAACGACACTGCTCAAGGTCGCCGCTGGCTTGGAGTCGGCGGACTCGGGCTCGGTGTGTTGGGAAGGTCACGACCTTGCCCTGATGAACGCCGACCAGCGAACGCGTTATCGGCGTCAGGGGGGTATCGCGCTGGCGTCGTGCGATTGGCGTACGGTGGCCTCGAGAACGGTCGTCACGCATGTCGCGCTACCGCTCTACAGCGACGGTCTGAAAATGAGTCAGGCTGAGCGGCGCGCATATCGGGCACTGGAGTGGGTGCAGGCACCGGAGCTGGGGCATCGCACGACCGACCGGCTCGGGATCAGCGACCGGGTGCGCGTCGAGCTGGCGCGGGCGCTGGTCCGTGAGCCGCGCCTGCTGCTGGTTGACGAGCCGGCGGTGCTGCCCCGTCCGAGTGATGCGCGGGAGTTCTTCGAGCTACTGCACGGGCTCCCCAAGCAACTCGGGCTGGCGCTCATTATCGCCTCCGAAGAGGTCACCGCTCTGCGCGGCTCGCATCGCGTGATGAACCTCGATGGCCAGCTCTATTCCACCGATTCGCGTCGCAAGGTGGTGGAGCTACGACCCGGCCGGGGTGCGAGGCCGGGGGCATCGTGAGTGCGCTTGAACTGGTCGAGGTCGTCAAGCATTACAAGGCGGGCGATGAGACGGTGCGGGCTGTTGATGGTGTCTCCCTGGCGGTCGCGGCTGGCGAGTTCGTAGCGCTGTATGGCCCGAGCGGCTCGGGCAAGACGACGCTGCTCCTGATGGCGGCTGCGATGATGCGCCCCGACGGTGGGAGCGTCCGCTTCGGTGGCCTTGAGCTGGGCAACCTCTCCCCGAACGAGGGCGCGCGCTACCGGCGCGAGCAGGTGGGGATCGTCTTCCAGTCCTTCAATCTGCTGATGGGTGCTTCGGCGCTCGACAACGCGGGCCTCAAGCTGCTGGCGCTCGGGATGAAAATGGGCGAGGCGGCCCGCGCTGCCCGCCCGTGGCTGGAACGGGTTGGGCTCGGTGACCGGCTGGAGCACACGCCGGGCGAAATGTCGATGGGCGAGCGTCAGCGGGTGGCGATCGCGCGGGCGCTGGCGAGTAACCCCCGGCTGTTGCTTGCCGACGAGCCGACCGGCAACCTCGACAGCAAGCGCAGCGGCGAAGTCCTGGTGATGCTCAAGGAGATCGGCCGCGAACAGGAAATCCCGGTGCTGCTCGTCACGCATGATGGGCAGGCAGCCTCGATTGTCGATCGCGTCCACACGCTGCGCGATGGGCAGATCACCGATGGTCTCATCGCCGAGCTGCAGTCGACGGGCTCCTGATGCGCCGGTTTGAGCTGGACCCGCTGATCTTCGGGCTGCGGGTCAGCGTTCTGTTCGGCATGTATTGGGAGCGGCTTAGGCGCCACGCCCGCAGCGAGCTACTGGCCGGCGCGGGGATCGCAGTGGGAGTGGCGCTCGTGTTCGGCGTGCTGGTTGCAAACACCAGCATCGTCGGTTCGGTTCATGAAACTCTCCGCGACGTTGACGGTAGCGCCTCGCTGGAACTGGCGGCGCGCTCCTCGCAGGGGTTCAGCGAGACGCTGGCAAAGAGGGCCGGGGGTCTGCCGGGCGTCAAGGATTCCGCGTTCGTGTTGAGGCAGAATGCGATCATCCGGGGGCCGGCCGGGGAACGAGCGGTACAGCTCGACGGGGTGACTGCCGGCATTGTTGGTATGGAAGGCGCGGCGACGCAGAACCTCGGCTCGGGCGCGTTGCTGATCGCGGGCGGGATCGGTCTGCCCTCCAGCGTGGCGCAGTCGATCGGTGCGCGGCCGGAATCGACTGCACGGTTGCTGGTGGACGGGCATGCCCATACCGTCAAGGTGCGCGCGGTACTCAGCGAAAGCACGATCGGTGCAGTCGCCGGCAGCGGCATAACCGTAGTGCTACTGCCCTACGCGCAGACGCTCAGCGGGTTCAAGGGGCGGGTGACCAACGTGCTCATCCGCGCCCAGCCAGGCAAGACCCGCCAGGTTGCGACCGAGCTGCGCTCGCTTGCCGGTAATCGGCTGGATGTGGTGCCAGCGGATAACGAACTGCGACTTGTCAAGGACGCCGCGGCGCCGACCACATCATCCACGGCGCTCTTTGTTGCTATCTCGGTGATGGTGGGGCTGCTGTTGGCGTTCAACGCGATGTTGTTGATCGCCCCGGAGCGCAGGCGAGCGATCGCTGATTTGCGCGTGCAGGGCTTTGACTCCAAGCAGGTGCTGGTAATCCTCGCGTTTCAGGCTGGGCTGCTTGGCATCGCCGCGTCGTTGGTGGGAATCCTCGTCGGTTATGTGTTGGCCCACACGCTATTTCACGAAGTGCCGGATTACATCGCCATTGCGTTCCCGGCAAGCGGGCATCAAACGGTGCATGCCAGCGCGGTTTTGATCGCGTTCGGCTGTGGCGTGCTGGCGGCACTGCTGGCGTCAATGGCCCCCATCTTCGACCTGCGCTCCAGTGAGCCCGTGGATGCCGTGCTGCACAAGCCCGGCGAGCCGGGGCAGCACATCACCCCACAGATAGCACGCCGGGCCGCGATCATGGGCGTCGTTTTGATCGTGGTGGTGACGGTGATCGTTCTGGTTGATTCCGGCCTGACCGCGGGTGGTGGGGTGCTGTTGGGAGCGGCGGCGCTCTGTTTCATTCCGCTGGCTTTTCGCGCGGCGAGCTGGCTCATGCGTTACATCGGCCGGGAGTATCACGGCGGGATGTTGGCCGTCGCGGTCATCGAACTGGACAGCACCGCGATCCGGTCGGCAGCACTGGCCGGCATAGCAGCGCTCGCCATCTACGGCTCGGTCGCGGTGGGCGGTGCACGCCACGACCTCATCCACGGCCTTGACCAATTCTCACAGCAGACATACGAGTACGCCCCGATTTGGGTATTCGGTAACGACAAGAACCCTTTCATCACTGACGCCTTCCAAGCTGGCGGAACGCTAGCTGCCATCGCCAGAGCGCCGGGGGTGGCGACGGTCAGTGTATACCAGGGCGCCTATCTCGATGACGGTTCGCGGCTGCTTTGGATACGGGCACGACCTGCCAATAGCCCGGCGATCCTTCCCTCCAGCCAGCTCTTGCAAGGCAACCATGCGCACGCCGTGAAACTCCTGCGCCGAGGCGATTGGACGGCTGTCTCCAGTGCGTTCGCCGATGAACACCACCTGCGCGTCGGCAGCACTTTTACCCTGCCGACCCCTGCGGGAACCGCCCGGTTCGGCGTGGCGGCGATCACAACCAACCTGGGATGGCCGCCCGGCGCTATAACCCTCAACATCACTGATTACCGGCGCTGGTGGAACACGACCGACCCAACCGCCTTGGCGGTTGATCTCAAACCAGGCGTGAGTCCGGGCGCTGGCAAGCGCGCGGTGTCAGCGGCGCTCGGCGCACAAAGCGGTCTACAGGTGCTGACTGTCCATGAGCGTATCGGCTATCTCGACAGCGTGACGAGTCAGGGTCTACAAAGTCTCAGCAAGATTTCCACCCTGCTGCTGTTGACGGCGGCGCTGGCGCTCGCTGCCACGTTCTCGACCGCCATCTCCCAGCGCCGGGCACGGTTGGCGGCCCTCAAGGCGGATGGGTTCGACCGATACCAGCTCTGGCGTGGCCTGCTGCTGGAGAGCGGCGTCATCCTCGCCATCGGCTGTCTCGATGGCCTAGTGCTCGGGCTGTACGGTCACGCGCTCGCCGACCGCTACCTACGACTCGGCACCGGCTTTCCGGCGCCATTCTCGCTGGGTGTGCCGCAGGCCATCCTGACACTGCTCGTCGTCGTGGGGATCGCGCTGGTGGTGATCGCGCTGCCCGGCTACTCGGCGGCTGGCATCGAGGCACAAACCAGTTTCCAGGAGTGATATTGCGCGCCTAACCTGCACGCGGGACCATAGTCTGTGTCCTGCGGAGCGAACCGGCGGATAGCCAGCGCGGCGGCCTTCGCGTCGGCCGGGCGCAGCTATTGGCTCAATGTCTTCCCAGTCGTTCGTTGGGAGGTCCGTCGCTTGCGGATTGAGGCCGGTCGGATTCCTGATCCGACCCTGCGGCGCCTGGCGCTTGAAACGCAGGATGCCAAGTGGGCGAACTTGGAGGGCGCGGCGGTCTTCGCCGCCTTCGTCGGACCCGCATACCGACACGCCGTCGCTCGCCTGCTGGTCGGCTATCAGGCTGCCTTCGACTACGCCGACACCCTCATGGAGCAGCCGAGCGATGCCCCAGCCGCCAACGCCCGGCAGCTCCACGCCGCGCTCCTCGCCATCCTCGAACCTGGCCGTCCGCACCCCGACTACTATCGCCACCACGCTTGCGGCCATGACGGCGGCTACCTCGCCCGACTGGTGGATAGCTGCCGCGCCGTGGTTGCCCAGCTGCCTGCCTTCCAGCCGGTAGCCACCAGAGTCATCGAGAGCGCCCGGCGCGGCGTCGAATACCAGTGCCGCGTCAGCCTCTCGACAGAAGCAGACCATCCCGTACTCAGCCGGTGGGCAGCGCGGGCTACAGCGCACCACCACCGCCTGCGGTGGTGGGAGACGTGGGCGTCCTGCGGATCGTCGCTGGAGACCCTGGCCCTCTTGGCTGCTGCTGCCGACCCGGAAACAAGCGATTATCACGCTCACGCGATCGGCTCCCTGTACTGGCCGTGGGCCGGAGCGCTGCACGGGCTCCTCGATTGCCTCATCGATCACGCCGACGATACCGCCAACAGCCGGCCCAACCTCCTCGACCTCTACGCCTCACCGCATGAAACCGCCGAGCGCATGGGATTCCTCACCGCTGAAACCGTCCGCCTCGCCACGACAGCCGGGATCAACCACAGCCTAATCCTCATTGGCATGGCGAGCCAGTACATCGCTGACCCGCAGGCGTGGGTGCCGACGGCACGGTCCGCCACCGAAAGCATCCTTGATGGGCTCGGTGAGCTGGGGACGCCGGCTTTGCTTGTGCTCCGTGCCCGTCGCATCGCGCGCAGCGCCAGCCCCTGAAAGTCACAATGCTCCGAGCGAGGTATCCGGTTCTGGATACCTATTGACGGTATAGCCGGTTATGGACTTCACAGTGGCGCCCGGCTCGGTCAAGCTCGCAAGTGCGATGACCTACCAGGCGCAAACCGGACCGTTGAATCGGCATGGCGAGGGGCAAGTAGCCCCATCGTTACCGGAAGGCTCGGCGAACACCAGCGGCCATCGCACCAACAGGTCCATGACACCACGGGCCGGACCCTCTCACCTTCCTTGGGTCCGGCCCGCCCCTTCGAGGGATAGGCAAAACCGGCGCCGCCCTGGCGCACGTGGAGAGGGAGGAAGAACCAGAGTGGGTGCCCGCTGGAGGAAAGACCAGTGGCGCACCCACTCTGAGGGGACGCACGTTTAATGCCAAAAAGGACACCCCCTAGCTTCACCGCTGACGAGCTCGGTGAATGGACACAGTCGGTTCCCGTCCTGCGCGAACCGCGCTACTCGCAATCGCTTGAGCGTGGGCTGGCGATATTGAGTTGTTTCACTCCCGACTCGCCGGTGCTCGGGATCGCGGATTTCGCAGACGCGCTCGGAATGAGTCGCAGTACCACCCACCGCTATGCACTCACCTTGACTAGGCTCGGCTATCTCGAACAGGTCAAGGGACGCAAGTACCGGATGACGCTGTTGATCGTCAATCTTGGTCTGTCAGCGATGAGGGGCACGAGCATCCGTGAGCACTCCCAGCCGTTACTCCACGAGCTGCGCCAGCGAACCGGCTACACCACGAGCCTGGCGGTCATCGACGGCGCGGAGATCCTGTACGTGGACCGCGCGCCGAGCACGCGGCGCGGCCAGCACAAGGTTGATCTAGGACTCGCCATCGGCTCACGCCTGCCGATCCACTGCACCGCAATGGGAAAGCTCCTGCTCGCCTATCTCTACAAGGAAGCGCAACACGACATGCTCGCTAACCTCACGTTGTCAAAGCACGGACCAAACACCATCCGCTCCAAAAAAGCGTTGAGGGCGGAGCTTAAGGCGATCTGCGAGGTTGGACTGGCGGTCAGCGACGAGGAGCTCGCGCCTCACCTCATTGCCATCGCGGCGCCGGTACGGTGTGAGTCACGCGAGGTGGTCGCTGCTATCAACCTCGCGGCGAATCAGGAAGTAATCGATATCGAGCAGTTGGTTGGCGCGCTCGCTCCTCATCTCATCTCGACTGCCGACCGCATCTCGGCCCGCCTGGGCTACCGGCGCGAGGACGAGCCGCACAGCGGCAACCGAATCTACCATATCAATATCGAGCGATAGACGCGACACATTGCAACGGCGTCCCACAGCTTGCGGCATCACCGTTCGACGTGGTTTTCTACCCGTCCGAACCAAGTATGGCCCCGAAAGCACAGTGAAACGTGCTGGCCAAAGACCTTATCTTGGAGGCTCATTATGGCGGTGGTACTAGATAGCGTCCAGCGTGACGCGATTCGTAAGTTTGTCCTTAGCGATATTGTCGAGGCCGGAATGCTTGCGGTAGCGTTGGAAGAAGGCGAGGACACCCTTCAGCGTTTGCGCTCACTACTCGGCCAGTCAATGCGGCTCTTGAGCCAAATCGGCTGGGAGAAGGTCGGCACCAAGGGACGGTACGAGGTGGTTCTCTCCGAGGCCGACCAGCTGGCGATCTTCGGGCGGTTTCACGAACGGGCGACTAATCTAATCAATGATGCAATGGGGACGTTTGCTCATGATTTCCTCAAAGAAGCGTTCGCCGTCGCCAAAGTCGCAGGAGACGTGCTCAGTGAACTTGCCCCAACCGAGATTCGATCCGAGCGGACCGAGCAGGCGCCCCGCTCCATTGAGCCACCGAGCACGAACGGCGAGTAACGGGTACTCGTCGTGCCCGCCGTGTGCTGGCTCGGCTGGTGGAGCAGCGGGTGCTCGACCGTTTGGAGCGTCGCCGTGGCGGGCCGGGTGGTGGTTCTTCGGCATGGGTGTATGCGCTTGGCCCGGCCGGCCGGCGGCTGGTGGCGTATTGGGCCGGTGAGGGTCTGCCGCGTTCGCGCGGCGCGCATGAGCCTGCCGCTCCGTGGACGGCGCACACGCTCGCCGTCAGCGAGTTGTATGTGCGGCTCAAGGAAGCGGAGCGGGCCGGCCGGGTGGAGCTGCTGGACTTCGATGCCGAGCCGGCCTGCTGGCGAACGTTTACTCGGCTCGGCGGTGCCCCCGGTGTACTCAAGCCCGACGCCTACGTGCGGCTCGGCGTCGGCGAGTTTGAGGACTCCTTCTTCGTTGAGGTGGACCTGGGTAGCGAGCGCCGGGGGCAGCTGACCCGCCAGCACCAGGCCTACCGTGAGTATTTCCGCTCCGGGGTGGAGCAGGCCAAGACCGGCGTGTTCCCCTCGGTGTTATGGCTGGTGCCCGATGCCCGGCGGCTGGCGCTGCTCATGGACATCCAGCGGGGACTGCCTGCGCAGGCACGGCGGCTGTTTACGGCGGCGAGCAGCGACCGTGCGCTGGAGGTGTTGTGTGGTGAGGCAACAGTGGCGGGAGGCACGGCATGAGCGCGACCACGGCCGGGCGGCCGGCGATGTATGGCGACCCGGCACGGTGGCTGCTGCTGCATGCCGATTGCCTGGCGCTACTGCCCGACCTGCCCACGGGCTCGATCGACGCGGTCATCACCGACCCGCCCTATGGCATCGGCTTCGGCGGCGAGGCATGGGACGGCGGCGAGCTGACCGACGCGGCGGCGTTTCAGCGGTGGACGAGCGCGTGGGCGGCCGAGGTGCTGCGGGTGCTCAAGCCGGGCGGGTGGCTGGCAGCGTTCGGGGCGCCGCGCACCGCTCACCGGCTGGTCGCTGGTGTGGAGGACGCCGGGTTCGAGGTGCGCGATCAGCTGCTGTGGCTTTACGCGCAGGGCGTCCCGAAGTCGCCACCGCGCGGCGACGGGCTCGGGAGCATGCTGAAGCCGGCCTATGAGCCGGTGGTACTCGCGCGCAAGCCTTTCGAAGGCACACTTGGTGCGAACTTGGCGGCGCACGGCACAGGCGCGCTTCAGATCGATGCGGCGCGTGTCCCGCGCCGCGAGAGTGGTCGAGGGTTCTGGCCGGCTAACGTGGCGCTCTCGCACAGTTCTCGGTGCCGGCCAGGGCGCTGTCAGCCGGACTGTCCGGTGGCGCTAATCGACAGCGAGCCGCGTCCGAGCCCGGAGGTCAGTCGCCTGTTCTTTGCCAGCAAGGCCAACCGGCGGGAGCGCGAGGCCGGCTGCGAGGCGCTGGCGCTACGGCAGGTGCCGATCCGCCTGCACGGAGGCTCGGTACTGGTGCGCAACATTCACCCCACCGTCAAGCCGCTCAAGCTGATGCGCTGGCTGGCGCGGCTGGTCTGCCCGCCGGGGGGTACGGTGCTCGACCCGTTCACCGGCAGCGGCAGCACCGGCGCGGCCGTGCTGCTGGAGGACCGGCGGTTCGTCGGCATCGAGCGTGACGGGCGGTATGTGCCAATTGCCTGCGCCCGTCTTACACACTGGGCTGCTACGGCGGCACAGGAGGAGGTACTGCCATGACGGACCTGGCAGTTCTCCTCGAGTTTCGGGGTTATGCGGTTGCGGGTCTGAGCGTGTAGGCGGGGTTTGTGATTTCTCGGTGGTTGAGGGTGTGAGGGGTAACGGGTGAGTATTGGGCGGCGATGACCGCGCGGCGAAGGCTTGAGAGCATGTCTTGGTAGGAGGGGTTGCGCTTCTGGCGGTACCAGGGCGCGTGGTGGCGGCGGTGCTCGACGTCGTGCTCGGCGCGGCCGCAGAACGCGTACCAGGTGACAGTGAGTGTTTGACAGAGAAGACCGAACGGGACGGTGCGCTCGACCGCCTTGCGGGTGCGGTTGCGTGCTTGGCCGACGCCGGTGATCTGCTTGGCGTCCTGCAGGCAGACCTCGATCGACCAGCGCTCCTCGTAGCGTTCGATCAGCTCGCCGGGGCTGGCGGTCATGTCGGTAGAGATCAGCGCAATGTCATACCCGGTGCTGCTCTTGGGGTGACGGACGATCACCACGCGCACCGGCCGCTGCCCCCATACCTCGTACCAGAGGCCCTCGAATGTGTGACAGTGGGCCGTCTGATGCTTGCCGGTGCGCGTGAGATCTACCTCCTGCCAGCTGGTCGAGGGATCGCCGGCGATCGTTTTCAGCGACGGCAGGCGGGCGCCTTTCTTGGCGGGCTGGCCGCATTTGCCCGTCCTGGGCGGCTTGGGAGCGTAGATCGCCGCGTTTGACCTCAGGCGCGAGGTGACGTTCACGCGCGCGGGCAGGCCCGCCAGCGCCTGGGTCGCATACGCGGAGTCGCCCAAAAGCTCAACCGTGCGGGTCGGGTAGCGCGAAGCGATCATGTCGAGCAGGCGCCTGGCAAGGACGGGCTTTGAGGGGTAGGCCGGGTTCGGCTTGCGCGGCGCGCGCTTACACTCCTTGGCCGTTGCCTTGCCCCGTGGCTCTGGAAGCCAGTGCCTGAACAGCACGGGCAGGCTGACCGCGCGCTCTAAGAACGGCAGTTTGACGACCAGCGTGAGCACGACCCAGTTGTTGCCATACCCGATCTTGCTGGGAGCGTCTGACGGCGCGGACCCGTCGTACTGGTAGCGCGCACCATAGACCTTCTTACCGGTACGGTGAAAGAGGCTGTCATCGACCGCCACGCGAATCGGGTCACCCTTGCCCAGAAACGTGGCGATCAGGAAGTCCAACACCAGCAGCCCGAGATCATCCGGCGACCAGCGCGCGTTTGAGAAGAAGTAGTGCGCGCGACTGTGATGCCAGACGCGCTCAAGGCGCGCCGCCTGCAGCATCCCACAGACCGTGTGCTCGCCGATCCTGGTGAGGAACCCCACGACCAGGTAGCGGAACGTCTGAAAGCCTGGCGCGGTGAACGCCCCGGCAAAGAGGAACAACAACGAATCAAGCGAAACAGGAATAGCGGGCATCGGCGGCACCTCCCATAGGACGTTGAACACCCTGTGGGTTCGAGGCAGCCGCCGGTGCCCCTTTTCTACGCCGTGCTCAGCCGGCCGTCGACACTATCGCCGGATCTCCTGCGAATCGGGCCGAAACTCAGAAACTCGAGGTTCTCCGGAACGCACAACAACGAAAGGAGGTCCGAAGAAAGGAGCGACACATGCTTCGCAAACGAAACCACAAGGAGCACGATCAGGGCAGGCCAAGGCGCAAGCGGGCCGCCATCTACCTCCGCGGGTTGGGCGACGGCGAGGCCGACCTCATCGACGTGCCGTCGATCAACGAGCAGCGTCGGATCTGCCACCAAGAGGCAAACGATCTGGAGGCTGACGTTGTCGGCGAGTTCGTTGACGTGGCGGGCCCGCCACTGCCACATCCTGGCGTGGAGCAGCTGATGGACCGGCTTAGTAAGGAGCCACGGCTCGACTACCTGATCGTGTACTCACTGGATCGAGTGGTGCCAGAGCGTGAAGGAGCCTTCATCATCGGATGGCGGCTCGGCTCGGCTGGCACGGTCCTGGTTTCCTGGGTTCACGCCTATGAGTCTGCGCTCAAACAGAAGAACGCTGACTGAGCCCTACCCAGTGGTGGCGTCCGCGCGGATGAATTGGTTCGCGCGGGCGCCATCCTACAGGAACGGATGGTGCGCTGGCGCGCATGACGACCGCCGTAGCGGCACGAAGGGCACACGCTGCCATGAGCCGCCCGGCAACAGGTTCACCCCGAAACGCAAAATGAAAAGAAAAAGAGAACGCACGGGGCAAAATGTTAAGCGATCGAAATAAAAGCTGAAAGGGGTGGATTTCGATAGTTGAAAGAGCTATCGTCGGTTACACCGCAAGCGCCACAGACGGTGACACCACCAACAACGGTGTGACCACCCGGCGTTAGGCGGCCAGGGCGCAAACCCCCACGGACACAACCCCAAAGCGGGCCGCGCCACTGAACCAATACCCCAACACGAAAGAGGTAACTCACGATGACCAAGGCACAGGAGATCCACGAGAAGATCGAGGCGATGGTCGCCTCCGGCGACGTAAAAAAGGCCGATGCCTTCAAGACGCTCGCCGAGCAGTACGGCCAGCCGGTCGATTCCTTGCGCGGCGCCTACTACCAGCACAAGCGGGTCGTGGACAATGGCGGCACTCCCCCTGCCGGCAACGCCAGTGGGACGCGCCGCACCCGGCGGCGTGAGACAACTAGCGAGACGGCAGTCGAGTCCGCGATCACAACCCTCAAGCGAGCGATCGAGAGCATCGACGCTGAGATCGAGGTCGCCCAGGAACGCGCGAAGGAGGCGCAGGCCGAGTACGAGGCGATGCGCGGTAGCGCCGACGAGCGCAAGGCCAGCATCGAAGGGAAGATCACGCTGCTGGAGCAGCCCGCCTAGTCGGGGGGACTACTCGAAAGGCAACGTAGTCAGGGTGGCCCAAATCCAAACTGATTTGGGCCACCCTGACACCTACCGCCTCATCGGGGAGCGAATATATCATTAGGGAGAATACGGTAATGGTTTTAGTTGACGTCACAAGCGTATTAAGGTAAATAGTTAACATTCATCACAGTATGTAATACAATGGAGGTAGTAAACAGGAATGACACATGACAGAAGTACAGGCGCGAGAACTCGGACGGCTGGTCAAGCAGGCTCGCCGTACGCAGAAACTATCGCTGCGCGCCCTGGACGAGTTGACCGGCGTCTCCTACGGCTGGCTCAGCCGCTTGGAGCGCGGGCAGATGACCGCACCGGCACCGAGCAAGCTAACCAAGGTAGCCGAGGCGCTCGGTATCGCACCGGAGCGGATCGACCGGATCACCCGCGGGCAAGTCTCCAGCGACCTGCCGGCCATCCGCACCTACTTTCGCACGAAGTACAAGCTCAACCCGCACGAGATCACGCAGATCGAGGAGGTCTTCGACCAGATCCGCCGCAACCGCCACGAGCACCCCGACGGAGAAATCCACACCTGATGCGTGCCGCACGGGTGGGTGCGACCGGGCCACAAACGACCCGGCTGGTGAGGCGTTTACGTGCGCTCACTCCAGCCTGGCGGATATCCCGCCGCGAAGCGCGCTGGATCGCTGAGCGACAAGCCAAGCTCCTACTTGATGCGGTGGGCATCACCGCCCCGCCGGTCCCCGAGCGGATCGTGACCGAACTTGACGGGATCAGCATCTATCTGCTGGAGCGGATGCCAGTCAAGGGACTGCTGGGTGTCAGCCGACCCGATAGCTACGGCGGAGACATCCTCATCGACAGCAACTTGCCCAGGCCCGAACAACGGGTGACGCTCATGCACGAACTGAAACACATCATCGACGGCGGCCACACCGCCAAGGCACGCCACACGGGCAGTCGAACCGGCACCGAAGGGCTCTGTACCGACTTCGCTCTGAGCGTCCTGATCCCCGCCCCGTGGCTGCGCGCCGACTGGCAAGCCGGACAACGCAACGTCAGCGCCCTAGCCGAGCGCTACCAAGTGGCCGCCCCGGACATGGCGCACCGCCTGCACGTCCTCGGGCTTTCACAGCGCGCGCCGCACCGTCACCAGCACCGTCCGCGCTGCCAGTGGCAGCCGCACAGCAAACAAGGGAGAGGACAAACGCTTTATGGCAAAGGGTAATAAAACGAAGGAGGTTACCCATGAGCAACAACGACAAACACAGCCGGAGCGCAGTGCTATACCTGCGCGTCGCATCCGCTGACCAGCAGGATCAGCACGAGGGAATCGCCCACCAGCGCGAGGTCTGTACCCGTGAGGCCGAGCGACTCGGTGCGGTGATTACGGACGAGTACATGGATGCCGGCGCATCCGGCAACCGCATGAACCGGCCTGGCCTGCTCGGTCTATTGCGGCGAGTTACAGAACGGCCGGTCAGGTACGTCATCGTGCAGGACCGTGCTCGTTTGAGCCGCAACCCGGTCGATGATGCCGCGATCAGACAGCGTCTTGACCAAGCCGGCGCGAGGCTCGTATCTGCCGACAGCAGTGCTGGCGGTCGGCCGGTAGCACCAGAGCGGGTGAGGGGCGCACGATGACCCTCACACTCCCCATGCAGCAGCAGACTGACGACGCCGCTCTGGTGTCGAGCGTCAAGCGGGCAGTGATCTACCTGCGCGTGTCCTCGGCTGGGCAGGTCAACACCGACTATGACCCCGAGGGTCTGTCGATCCCGGCGCAGCGTGAGGCGTGTAAGCGTTACGCCGAGCGGCATAGCGCGGTCGTGGTCCGTGAGTACGTCGAGCCGGGTGTCTCGGGCGGTTCGCTGCTCAAGCGTGCGGCCTTCCGGCGGATGATCGATGAGATTGGCGAGCGGCGCGATGTCGATCTGGTGATCGTCTGGAGCGTTTCGCGCTGGGCACGCAACCAGGAGGACCATTGGGTCGCTCGCGGTATGGTCACGAAAGCCGGGGCAAAGCTCGTCTCCGCGAAGGAGCCGATCGGCGAGGAGAGCTCGCACGGCATCCTGCTGGAGGGCGTCATGGCTGCTGCTGCGGCTGCTCGCCGGATCGAGATATCCGAGGAGGTCAGGCGCGGCATCAAACGCAAGATCAAGGTCGGCGGCACCAGTGGCCTTGCCCCGCTCGGCTACCGGAACATCCGTGAGCCGCTCCCGCAGGGTGGCGAGGTCCGCACCATCGTCATCGACCCGGAGCGCGCTCCGATCATCGTGTGGGCGTTCGAGACCTACGCAACTGGCCTCTACAGCTTGGCCGACATCACAATCCTGCTGGAGGCTCGCGGTCTGCGCTCGCGCGGCAACCGCCGCCGCGCTCCGCATCCGCTAACGATCGCCAGGGTCCACAAGCTGCTCTCCAACCCCTACTACGCCGGGTACATCACCCACCAGGGCCACATCTACGAGGGTCGCCACGAGCGGTTGATCAGCCAAGAGCTGTTCGACAAGGTCCAGGCCGTCCTGCACGCTCACCGCCACGCTGGCGAGCGTGATCGCAAGCACCAGCACTACCTCAAGGGCACGATCCGCTGCGGCACCTGCGGCAGCCAGCTCGTCTACTCCAGCCACAAAGGCAACGGCGGCATCTACGAGTATTTCGTTTGCACGCGCAACCAGCGCGGCGAATGCCCACAGAGATACCAGCCCGTCGACCTCGTGGAGACAGCCATCGAGGACCACTACAAGGGCGTCCCGTTCAGCGAGGCCGAACGCGAGACGATCCGTAAGGCGCTCACTGACGACCTCGGTGAGCGGGTAGCGACCGCCAAGCAAGAGATCGACAACGCCCGAGGCGTCCTGCGGCAGCTCAAAGAGGAGGAGCGCAAGCTCCTGCACATGCACTACGAAGAGCGAATCAGCGGCGAGCTCTTCGACGAGGAGCAAACCCGCATCCGGCTACGCCGCCAGGACGCCGAAGCGATCATCGCCCGCCTGAGCGTCAGCTACGACGATGTCGCTGCGACTCTCGACCTCGCCCTCGAGATTCTCGGCGAAGACCTCCAGGACCTCTACTGCCGCGGGAACAACACCATCCGGCGGCTCATCAACCAGGCGCTCTTCGCTGCTCTCTTCGTCTGCGACGAAACCATCACCCAGGCCGAACTGGCCGAGCCCTACGCAACGCTACACGCCTTCCACAACGCCATACGCGGCATCCCCATCCCGGCCCCAGCCAAGCCCGTACCGGCCAGTGCCGGCCCCGACGCGTCCGACGACGCGGAAGGCTCCGACCCCTGGCGGGGCCAGGAACCTTTCCGCGTTGGTTCGAATAACGACATTCTGGTGCGGATGAGAGGACTCGAACCTCCACGGACTTACATCCACACGGACCTGAACCGTGCGCGTCTACCAATTCCGCCACATCCGCGTGATGGTGGAGCGACGATATCGCACGGACGGTCTCTCGGGCTGGATCCCCTGCCGCGACGGCGCAGGCGCACGCTTTGCTAGCCTCAGGTCTCACCCTCTTGTGCTCGCCGCCATCGTCTAGGGGACTAGGACGCCGCCCTCTCACGGCGGTAACACGGGTTCGAATCCCGTTGGCGGTACTCGCAAAAGCCCTGCAAATCGCAGGGTTTTTGTCTTCTCGGAGGCCCTGCGCGCCAGTATGCGCGCCAGTTTCGCACGCGGGGCGTCGAGACCGCGCGCTGCGGAAGGGTCCTGCACGATCCAATGCGTGAGGGTTGCGGGCGCGGCGTGTACACTGAACTACCGGCTTGCGAACGCCTCAAGGCGGAGCCCGGTCGCTCCGATGCTCTAGCGCAGGAAGGCGATAACCGTGCAGAAGCTCTACTACGACGCCGAGTCTCTCGATCGCGGTATCCGCGAGTTCGAGCGCGAGTACGGGATGAGCACCGAGGATTTCTACGCCCGCTACACCGCTGGTGAGGAGCTGTCCATACCGCGCTTCAACCAGCACACATGGGCGGCGTTCCGCGACGCCATCGACCGTCTGACGGACGGCGCGGGAGTAGAGCCCCGGCCGGTCGCCGATCGCGTCCGTCAAGCGCTCATCTGCGCGTAAGCCCCGTGGATGTCTGGGAGTATTTCCAGACCCGCGAGCGGGAGATCAAAGAATGCTCGCTGCACGTGACCGGGAGCATCCCCCTCTTCGCGGCTGAGGAGGGCAGTGCTGACCAACGCGGCATGGTCTACGGACCCGTCCTATTCAACGGCTATCCCAGCACCGTCTACTTGTCGATGTACGAGGAGGTCGTGGTCCGGGGGAGCGGGATCACGCGACCCCGCTACGCCTACTTCCTCATCATCGACGGGCGTGAGATCGGCGGCTACGAGCGCCACGGGAGCCATGATCCGCCGGTGCATCGGCACTGCTCTGGACGCAAACATCACGAACGAGCACCCGCGAGGGCGGTCGCATTCAAGGACGCCGCCAAGGAGGCGTGGAAATACGTCGCCCAGTTCGCCACTCCCATCGCGGGGAGCTGATCCAGCAGCCACCGCCGGTATAGGCGCCGAAGCGGCTCACCGTGGCGTCGGGGGCGTGCGGTACGCTCACGGAGACGGTCGTCCATGCCGTCACCCGTGACGCCTCCGGTTTGCCTCACACTTTCCGGAGTTCCCGACGCCCTCGGCGACTAGCTCGCCGGGGGCGTTTTTGTTCCGTCATCCGCTGGTCGTATCGTTCTCGACGTGAGGCAAACAACGATATGGAGGCAACATGGACACCCTGCCAACCGCCGGACCTGAGCCGGCCCCCGGTCCGGTCGCCGATGGCACCGACCCTGACCAACTCCTCGCGCGCCTCGAACGCATAGCCCGCGCCGAGCGGTGGGCGGAGATCAACTTCGAGACCGAGCGTGAGAGCTTTGTGCTTGCGGTGACGCTCCGCTCGTGCCTCGCCCACGAATGGGAAGCCGCGGCTGGGGGGATAATCACGGGGATCGAGGTTCCCGACGATGCGGTCCCAACCGCCGAGGAGGCGCGATCAATCATCGCCGTCGAGAACGCCGAGCAGGACCGGATCGGTAAAGCTCGGCATCTCGAAGCCGCCGAACGCAAGCAGCGTGAGCTAGATGCAAACGCGCGGATCTGGCCGAACAGCCATTGGGCGGTGGAAGCCCGCCGGCATCGTGCTTACGTCAAGGACTTCCGTCACCGGAGACTCTGGCGCCGGCACCAGGCACCCAACGATGCCACGTCGAGCGGCGCGCGTACGCATAGCCGCCCTCGCGGGGCAGGGCGACCGCGAGCGCGACGGGTACGCACGACCGGCGGCAGCGACCCCGGAGGCGATGGCCCCGGTGACGGGGAACCACCAGCAGGACTCGCAGGGCCCCTTCGGCGGAGCGCGCGCCCACAAATTGACCGTCTCGCCCCGCGGGGGGTGGTCGCATGATCGCCGCCACAGAGGGACGTCGCGCGATCGTCCGCGGTGCTGGGCTCGGTGGCCTCGCGTTCGAGGCTGAGTCGGCCTATATCGACGGCGCCGGCTGGCTGCATTGCCGCGGCCGACTCGCGAACAGGCAGGCCAGCGGCAAGGTGCTGCGCGGGCCAGCCGTAGAGCGCTCATGGTCGCCGCGTGCCGGGGCCTATGTGCGGTGGCTCGACGCCGACCGTGACGCCAACCGGGAACGCGAACGCCTCGCGCGGGCGGCGGCATGACCGCTCTCAGCGTAGATGCCGCCCTCGAAGCCTGCCGCGCCGCGGGCCTCGACTACCGCGCCGACGAGCACAACGAGCGCCTTTGGCACGCCCGCTGCCCGGTCTGCATCGTTACCAATGAGGGCCGCACGCTCACGCTCCGCGAGACCCGCCGTGGCGCCCCAATGCAGCTCTCGTGCCGGAATGGATGCGCGGGCATCGGGCAGGCCCTACGGGATGCGCTGGGACCAGCGGTTGCCGCTGGTGGCCGCGCGATCCTCGCCGAGAGCTTCGCAAGCATCCGCGCCGAGCGCACGCGCTGGCTATGGGCGGGGCGCGTTCCACTCCGCGCGCCGACGTTGTTGGTCGGCCGGGAAAAACTCGGGAAGTCCACGCTCACGGTCGCGCTCGCTGCTGGAGTGTCGCGCGGCACCCTCCCGGGCGACCTCATGGGGGAGCCCTCGGCGGTTCTCATGCTCTCCTACGAGGACAGCGCAGCCAGTACGGTGAAGCCTCGCCTATTGGCGGCAGGCGCGGACCCGGCGCGCATCTATCGGGCCTCGGCGGAGCGCGAAGGGGTGCGCGACCTCGTGAGCCTGCCGGATGACGTAGACGCTATTGGCGCGATCGTCCGCGAGCATCGCTGCCGGCTCGTGATCGTGGACCCATTCTCCGCTTCGCTCGGCGCCGAGATCAACTCGCATCGAGATCAAGATATGCGGCGCGCGATTGCCGCGCTCGCGCAGCTCGCCGAACACGAGGACGCCGCGCTGCTGCTGGTGGCTCATTTCAACAAGTCGCAAGGTGGCGACTCGTTGACGCGGGTGCTCGGCTCCCGCGGGCTGACGGCCGCTTCGCGTTCGGTTCTCGTCTTCGGCAAGGCCCCGGACGCTGAGGATGGCTCACCCGATCGGGTGCTCGCGCACGCTGCTTGCAACATCGCGGCCGAGGCGCCTTCGCTCTCTTGCCGCATCGAGCCGAGGGTGATCGATGACGAGACCGGCGTGATCGAAACCTCGCGCCTTGTGTTCGGGGGCGACTGCGACACGCACGCGGACGATCTCCTCGCCACTCGCGGCGAGGACGAACGCTCAGACCGCGAGATCGCCGCGGAATGGCTCGCTGACGAGCTGGCAGACGGCGAGTGGTGCAAGGGCGCCGAGATCAAGGCCAGGGCGAAGGCGGAGGGCATCGCCGAGCGCACCCTGCAACGCGCGCGTATTCACCTTGGTGTCGAGGATCGGCGGGAGGGTTTCCCGACACGCACCCACCGCCCGCACGGACACTGGGGTGCTGCGTGAGGGATCAGCGCGCAGCTTAACGACGGGTTGATGCGCTCCGCGCGGCTGGAAAGGGCGCCCCGGGCCCGATTTCAAGGCACACCTGGACAGCTAACGAAACTTACTGTAAGATACGTAAATGCTTCTTCAGGCGCGTCCGCTCTACGACAACCTCGGCGATTCTCGGCTCTTCATCACGCCGGACGCTTGGAGCAACGTAGACCGAGCGCTGGAGCGACGGTTGAACGTCGCGGTCGTCGGTGCTCGCGGCGTGGGCAAGACGACCTTGCTGCGTCAGCTACAGCTCGTGCTCCGCGACAAAGTTGAGCGCGTGGCGTTCGTCGATGCCACCGCGGTCGGAGATACGCTCGAGCTGGCGACGCGCATCCGCGATGCGCTCCTGGGTCAGCCCTCGCCGCTGGTCGCAAATACACGGCGGACGGTGGGGACTCTGAGCGGCGACTCCGCTCCGATGGCGGGCGCGTCACGCGCGCTTGCGGAAGTGCTGCGCGAGATCGGCGGGGCGGAGCCGGCGATTGTCCTCGTCGATGCCTCGGCGTCAGCCGAGGCAGTGTATGGCCTCTTTGGGCGGATGCGTGATGTCCTCTGGCAGCAGGAGCATCGGTGGGTGGTGGCGATCGAGGAGACCGATCGTGCCACCGCGCTCAAGCCACCCGCCGATGCGTTCTTTGACACGGTCGCCCTCTTGGATCCGTGGCCGATCAACGATCTGGTCGACCTCCTAGCGCGCCGCGGAGACCCCGACAGTCCGTGGTCTCGTGACCTCCTGGTCAGTGCTGCGACGGGCGCCAACGGCAGCCCACGCGAGGCACTGCGAATCCTGAGCGACGCGCTCGTGCGCGACCGCGACCCCTCGACGCTGCTCGACGCGCGCGGGCGGCTGCTCGATCGCGCGTCACAACTCGGGCGTCCCGCGGGCATGTTGATGGCGGAGCTGTTGGACCGCGGCCAGGCGAGCCCATCAGACAAGGACCTGCAGGACACGCTTGGTGTCACCCGCTCACGGCTCACCCAGCTATTGCGCGATCTGCTCGCGCAGGAACTCGTCACCGCCGAGAGCGAACGGGCCGATGGCCCCGGGCGCCCCCGCGTCGTATACCGTCCGGCGCTGCCACGATGACCCCCGAGCAGATTGAGTTCCTTGCGAACCAGGGCGCGTTCCGCCCGCGCCATCACTTCAGCCAGCTCGCGGCCGATCACGTTCCCTTCGACGAGCTCACCGGGCGGGCGACCTTCGAGGCCAGAGCTTTGCAGGCAGTGATCGCCG
Source organism: uncultured Solirubrobacterales bacterium (assembly GCA_963833205.1). GTDB lineage: Bacteria > Actinomycetota > Thermoleophilia > Solirubrobacterales > Solirubrobacteraceae > Palsa-744. The sequence goes on from CAWHWZ010000007.1 coordinate 37,007, forward strand.
ACGACACGGCCGTGGGCATCCTTGGCCCTCGTGGCGCTGGCAAGTCCAGCCTCATCGCCTACGTCTGTGCTCACCTGCCGGACACGCATGTGGCGCTCCGCGTCCCGATCACCGGCGCCGACGACCCGACCAAGGTGTCAAACGTGGCCGCCGTTGCACTCAGCCAGGCGCTCGCCGACATCGAGCTTGAGCATTACCAACGCGAGGCGCTCGAACGGGCCCGGGCCGACCAGACCACGGTCGAGCGAGCACCCGGCGGGCTTCGCGGCGGGACTCTTGGAGGAGGCCCCATCCCCGCCCAGGTCAATGTCGAGCTCGGCACTCTGCGCCAGCAGCTCACCAGCAATCAGCTTGCCGCCGAGCGCCTCGCCGGGCTCGACCGGCTGATCACGATCTCGTCGCGCGCGACCTGCAACCCGTGTTCGTCCTCGAGGACACCGAGGCCGCGATCGGCGGTGCCGACCAGGTCGACCTCGCCTCCGCCTTCCTCTCCGGGCCGGTGCACGCATTCGTCCACGAGCTCCAGGCGTCGTGCCTGATCGCGGTGCAGACCGTGTTCCGGCGGGTGGACGCCTTCGCTCAACTCGCGGCCAGCCTCCGTGTCGTCGAGATCCCCGCCCTTGACGAGGCCCACGGTCGCAGCGGACTTGCAGCCATCATCGCCAACCGGCTGCGCCAGCACGAGATCACCGAGCGCGCCGAGGCGATCATCGCCGAGGACGCGCTCGCGTTGCTGATCGCCTTCTACGACGAGACGGAGCGGAACCTGCGACTGACGATGGCCGCCCTCCAGTCCGCCGCCGAGTACGCCGCGGACACGCGCGCCGAACGCATCATGGCCGGTCACGTTCGGGCCGCTGTCAGCGATTGGCGCACACGGATCTCGCTGTGACGTAGAACCGACCTCGGCGGCGCCGGTGGGGTGGCACGGAGCAAGCCTCCGACCGGCAAGACGTGGCCGACCGATCTCTCACATCGTCCGCTCTCAGGGTACCAATTGGGGTACCAATTTGAGGAAATCTCAGCGCACCTCAGAGCACCCAACTCCAGTATTCATGCGGGTTCTCGCCCTGCGTGAACCCCCAGGGCGGGTTCGAATCCCGTTGGCGGTATCTGAGGAAAGCCTCACCAGTATTGGAGATTCCTGTGGTTTGGGGCGACCTTGGGGTGCCGAGATGACACCGTTTGTCATCCGCGAGTCGGGGGCGCGCTCGGAGCGCGGGCGCGCCATGTGGACAAGCCGGTCAGTACTCTGACCCGGTGACCGCTTGCAGCATGCTCCACCAGGACATCACAGGGACAGGGAGGCCGTAGCGATCGCCCACGCGGCTCCCCGCGCAGGGTTCGCCGGAGCCGGATACGACGCCGCGCCGCGGGACATCGGCCGGTGGCATCGGCTCATCTTCGAGCCGTGGTTCCCGGCGCAGGCCGGGCGGGTGCGACGCGACGACGAGCAGGGTCAATACGGCGTCGTTTGGGGCCAGTCGGTGGATACCGGAGTTCTCGACGGTGGTCAGCTGCAAGGGGCGCAACATCCAAGCTCGCCTGAGACGCGCGTTCGCGGGGCTGCGGCACGCTGTCGTGGAGCGGGAAGTCGCCCAGCGAGAGGGCCGACGAGTACGAAGGGTCTCGTCAAGCAGCTCGCCCGCGCGGCCTGAACGTCTTCAAAAGGCCCGCCGGTTTCGACAGCGCGGCTGCTGTATGCCGACGAGGATGCCTCCGCACTGGCCGCCCGCCGCATCGACGAGCGCTGCGCGACGTTTGCCAGCTTCGACCACGACCTCACCGTTGCCGCGGCCGAAGAGGTTTTGACATGCTGCCTTAGCCGCCGGGTCGGTGTTGCTCACGCTCACCTTCGGGTGGCTCTCACCCAGTGGGTCAGCCCTCGCCATCGGTGAGTGGCGCGCGAGTTGATCCTGCGTGAGCCACGACGCGGCGCGCGTCTGGCGCCTGCAAACGCGGCGACGATCGCGCGCGTCGCGGGGGCCGGGCGGCGTCCGTCGGGCGCTCCCGTTACGATCGTTCCATCACTGTCAATGACACTTGTTTGACAACGCTCTCTTCGTATGGCCCCATTCTCCAGTCAATCCCCCGGCGGAAATCTGAGTTATCGGAACCTTGGTCGTCGCTCGAAAGCTGGTGGCGGCGAGTGGGAGACGCGACTCGACTTCTTGGCGTCAACCCATGAACCTTTGTCTGGAGCATTAGGGGGCCCGCCGTCGCCGAAGCTGGGCGGCGGATCCTCGCCGGGCGCTGTGACGCGAATGCGCCACAGCGCCCGCCGTAAACGTTCACAGCGACCAAGACCGACCGATTAGGCGGAATAAAATGGCTTCGAAAGATAAGACGCGCTCGACTGGCCAGCGGCTGCGCTCCACTTCCAATGGCCTGCCGCGAGGACAGGTTTCGGAGATTCAGCGCAGCCGCATGCTCACCGCGGCGGCGGAAGCGGTCGAGGAGGTTGGCTACGCGCGCTTGACCGTCGCCCAGGTGATCGCGCGGGCACGGGTTTCCCGCAAGACGTTCTACGACCTCTTCGAGGATCGGGAGGACTGCTTTCTCGCCGTTTTCGACCAGGCCGTCGAGCAGATCAGCTCGCTTGTCGGCGAGGCGTATGTGCGGGAGGATGGCTGGCGCGATGGCCTGCGCGCGGGCCTGCTGGCGATGCTGCGGTTCATGGATGACGAGCCGGGGCTCGCACGGATCTGTGTGGTCGAGGCGCTGGGGGCCGGCCCACGGGTGCTGAAACGGCGCACGCAGGTGCTGGCGCAGCTCAGGGATGTCGTTGACCAAGGCCGTGAGAGCACCGGCGCCCGTGTTGCGCGCGCCACCGAAGAATCGCCCGACGTCACCGCCGAAGGCGTCATCGGAGCTGTGTTTGCCGTCCTGCATTCGCGTCTGTTGGCGCGCAGCAGAGAGCCGTTCACGGCGCTGCTGGGTCCCCTGATGAGCATGATCGTGCTCCCCTACCTCGGCGCCCGCGCGGCCAGCAGCGAGCTGACCCGCAAGCCGCCCCCGCTACCCAAGCGCAGGAAGCCGCCGCGGCGCATCGTCAAGGACCCGCTGGAGGGTCTGGACATGCGCCTCACCTATCGCACCGTGCGCGTTCTCACCTTCATCGGCGAATACCCTGGCGCCAGCAACCGCGAGATCGCCGAAGGCGCCGGCATTGCCGACCAGGGACAGATCTCCAAGCTGCTGACCCGCCTGGAGCGTCTGCAGCTGGTGCACAACATCGGTGAAGGTCAGATCATGGGCTCCTCCAACGAGTGGTACCTAACCGATCGCGGCGGGCAGGTGGAGCGAGCCACGCGCCCGCGGTAGAGGACGCCGGGCGAGGACGCCGGCGCGGCGTCCCACTCCACGCCTCCGGTCGGAGGAGGAGAAGGAGATGCTCGCACGGCTGCTGTTCTGGCGACTGCTTAGTTTGGTTTCCCTGCTCGTCGGGGTGGCCGTGCTGGCGTGGTTGCTGCACGGCGGCATCGGCACAGCGCTGCGCGGTGCATCGGCCCCCCGTGTTGCGCTTCCGCGGCAAGCGCCACACGCCCCGGATGTCGAGGTCGCGGTGCGGGTGGGCGAGCTGCTCGGGTTGCTGGCGCTCCCCGCCGTGGCGTTGCTGCTCGGCAGCCGCGCCCGTGCGCGGGCGAGACGGCGCTACGTGCGCTTGCGCGTGGAGCCCTACCGCACCGATCGCACCAGCGTGGAGGGGGTGGTGGCGATGTATGAGTCGCTGCACAAGCGTCTGCAGCGCCGTTGGTGGCGGCGCTTGCTGCACGGCCAGCCCTCGGTGGCGCTTGAGGCGCATCACATCCGCTCCGGGGAACGGGGCGGCGAGGCGCTGTTGGCGATCTCATGTCAGGTGGGGATGGAGAGCATGGTGGAGGCGGCGCTGCGCAGTGCCTACCCCAACTGCCGTGTGGCCTCACCCGACGCGTCGCTCCTCTGCCAGCCATCGTATGTGCTGTTGCGCCTGAAGAAGCACACCGGGTTTATCAGGCGCGTCAAGCAGCTGGACCCCTACGAGCTGGTGCGTGAGCCCCCGATGGACCGGCTGCTCACCGTGATGGGGACGGGCGGAGAGGGTGCGCTTGTGCAGCTGGCGCTGACCCCGGCGCCGGCGCTGCTGGAACGGTGGGCCAAGCGGCGCTACAAGCGCCACGAGGATCACCTCTCGCGCGAGCGGCGCGAGCACCTGTGGGTACGCGACCGCTCGCTCGTCGAGGAGGTGGAGCTGCGCGGCGGCCTGGAAGTGCAGCATCGGCCGCTGTATTTCGCCGACCTGCGTGTGCTGGCGCCCTCGCGGCGCGCCTGCGAGCAGATCGCCTCGGAGTTGCGCGCCGAGGGCGCGGAGAACCGCCTGGTTGAGCGTGGCACGACCCTGCGCCACGGCCTGATGGGCCTCTATTGCCGACGCGTGCAGCGCGGTGAGGGCAACCCCTGGCCGTCGCTGCGCAAGGGGGTGCTGGCCTCCACGGAGCTCGCCGCACTGTGGCATCTGCCCTCGATCGACTACGCCACCGTGCCGTTGGCCCGCGGCGCCCTTCCGCTGGCGCCGGCGTCACCAGCGATCATGCGCCCCCGCGAGGGGGAGGGGCTGCTGCGCGACGCGCACGGGCCAGTGACGATCCATCCGCGGCTGCGCCGTCAGAACACAGCCGTGCCGGGTGCGGTGGAGCAGGGCAAGTCCAGCTATCTCGCGGCCACTGTCGCCGAGGATCTGCGCCGCGAGCGCTGCGCGGTGATCGTGCTTGACCCCAAGGGCGACGCCGCCGAGGCCGCCGTGAGCCTCGTGCCGGCGCAGCGCACCTGCACGCTGCTGGACTTCGCCCACCCGACGTGTGGCTTCAACCCGCTCGCAGTGGACGCGCCGGCGGACACGATCGCCGACTACGTGGTGGGGGCGCTCAAAAATCTTTTTACCGACGCAGATATACGGGCGTCCTCGGACCGGTACCTGCGCAACGCGATCATCGCCGTGCTTGCCCACGACAAGCGCTCCACGCTGTGGGACGCGGCGCGCCTGCTCACGGTGGGGGAGGAGGGCTACACCTACCGCGCCCGCGTCGGTGCGCACGTGCGCACACTGCCCGAATACAAGGAGATCGCCGAGTTTTTCACCGCTGAGCTGGCCGCACAGCTGGCGGACTCCCGTAGCACCACCACCGCGAAGCTGGATGCGCCGGTCAACAAGCTTGCGCGGCTGCTCAACTCGCCGTCGATCAAGCGGGTGCTACTCAACGAGTCCCTCACCGTGGACCTCGACCGGGTGATAGCGGGTGGGGAGGTGCTCGTCGTCAAGGGCGCGCTCGGGGCGATGGGCGCCGGCAACACCTCCGTGCTGATGCAGCTGCTGGTGGGGATGCTCGACGCGGCCCTCGCCCGTCAGCAGGACACCGTCCCGGCAGAGCAACGCGTGGCGGTGGCCCTGAAGGTGGACGAGGCCCCGCTGGTGCTCAACCGCGGCTTCGCCGAGACGCTTGCGCTGAAGCGCTCGGCGGGTCTTGAGACAGTGGCGTGCTGGCAGACCGACTCGCAGTGGACCGACCGCGAGGTGCGCGCGCAACTGGACGCGCTGTTTGCCCACCGGGTGTACTTCGCCACCGCCTCGGTGTCGGATGCGCGCGACGCGGCCAGCTTGATGATGTCGGAGTACTCCGACACCGTGCGCCCCAACATCACCGGCCTCTCCGCGCTTGGCCACCCCGACGCGCGACTGCACCTGCCAAAGCACCACGCGATCGCCAGCTGGGTCGCCCCGGGGGGACGTCAGGCGCCGTTCCTTGCAAACACGATCCCGCTACGCGTGGACCACGAGCGGCTCGCGCTGCACGCCGCTCGCCAGGCCGAGCGCGGGGGGCGCCATCTCGCCGATCTCAGCCAGCCCCATTGGGAGCGACGTGAAGCAGATCCGGAAGGGGGGAGGGGGGATGGGAGCGAGTATTTTGGGAGCGTCCGCGCGGGTGGTTGTGGAAGCCAAGCGGCTGGGGGCCGGGCATCCGTGCCCCGCCACGAACGCGAGCAGGAGAACGGCGGGCGCGACGTTGTGGCACGGGCGCCCCTGCCCGACACCACGGCAGAGAGCTCCGCTGAGCGCGTTGGGGATGCACGGACCCCACTGCCCGACGCCGCCGCGGAGAGCTATGCCGAGCTGGTGGTTCTCGACGCGGCCCACCGCGTGCGCTGGGCTCGGGCGCTCGCCACGCCGCGCGCCCTCAACCCCGACCCGCTCGACCTGGAGATCCTTGCGCTGATCGCCTCGATGCGCCACGTGCTCACCAGCCAGCTCCACCGTCGCTTCAATCCGGGGCGGGCGCTCACCACCACCCAGCGGCGCCTGAAGCGCCTCTCCGACGCCGGTCTGGTGGGGCGCTTCCAGTTCCACCGCCGCGATGGTGGAGGGGCGCCGATGTGCTACGTGATCGCCCCCCTCGGCACCGAACTGCTGCAAGCGCACGGGCGCCTGGATGTCCTCGCCCAGCACGCGGTCAACGAGGCACGTAGCCCCTCCCCCAAATCCAAATCCTCTTCACCGGTCCTGTGCTCCACATCGACCCCGCCCTCGCCACCTGCCGGGGGCGACCGCCATCTGCGCCAAGCTCGCCACGAGGCGCACGTCACCGGGTGGGCGCTCGCGCTGGAGCGGGCCCTCGGCGCCGGCGCGCTGCGGCTGCGGGGCCCATCGGAATCGGTGCTCTCGCCGCCGCTGTGCTCCACACCCGCCGGGCGTGTCGCGATCGGCCCCGGCGGTCTGCGCCTGCCGGGAGGGCGCGCGCCGCACGACTTTCTGCGCACCGACCTCACGGGCGCGCGTTTGCAGGCGGAGCGCTTCGAGACGGTGCGCCCCGACGCCAGCGTCGAGCTGACGGGCGCCGTCACCGCGTGTCTGCTGATCGAGCGCGACGATCGCCTTGCGACCCGGTCGCATTCCTCGGCGGCCGCCAAGCTGGAGCGCTACGACCACCTGCTCGCCGGCTGGTCGCTGTGCGTTCCCCGCTTCGCCCGCCACGGCGCCGGGAGTGGGCAACCCAATCCGCTGGTGGTGTTCCTCTGCCGCGATCGCCCCCGTGCGCGCAAATGCGCCCAGCTGGCCGACCACGTGCTGTGCGCCTGCCGTGCCTACGCCGGCGAGCGTCCCAGCGCGTGGCAGTACCCCGGTCGCGCCGGCATCCTGTTCGCCTCCGAGCGCGACGTCCACGAGGGGCTGCTGCTCGCCTACGGCGTCCCCCTTCTGCCCCCGCAGGTGCGCGGCGCGGTTGCCCGGGGCGACCTTCGCGCGGGCGAAGCCTCGTTCGAGGAGCGGGAGCTCCCGCTCGGCGGGGGTGGAGGTTGCGCATAGACGCCGCCGACGCGGGCGACCGTGGCGTGATCGAGAAATCGCGGCCAGCCTGGCGCGATGGGACGCACGCAGTCACCCGCCCAGATGTGCCGTTGCCCCTCCCCGATATGCAGTCGCCCCGGTCAGCATGCGCATATTTATGCAGTCGGCTGGCCGCTCCCCGAGCGCCCGACTGCACGGGGTGGGCCCCGGGAGCGGCTCTGTTGAGCCAAACTGCGTCGGGGCGCCGCGGGCGCTTGCACCGACTGTCAGGTTGAGGGACTGTGGGCGTCCTCGCGCACCCTTCACGGCGCTAGCATCGCGGCCCCCCGATTCCCTTCACCCAAGCCGCACAGCAGTCTTCAACCGCTCACCTCTTCGTTTCCTCCCAGCCTCCGATGGGGCGTCGATGGACCCGATCGCGCCAACTTCGACTTTGCGCGGCGCCATCACGTGAGCCCCGAGATCCCTTAAGGGGATCTCGATCCCGCCTGGCTCCCGAGCGCTGCTGGCACTCCGCTTGACGGACCCCCGCTGGAGCCCTACAAGCCGCTCCCATTCGACCACGCCCGACGGCCCCGTGGGCCAGGAGACGCGCCATGCCCCTCACCACGCTCCCCGCGAAGTCACCCCGCACCTCACCGTTCGCTCGCACGCCGGCCGGACGCCCGCTCACCAGAGCGGCCGATCGCCAGTTCACCCGGGCGGCCGATCGCACGCCTTCGTGCCTGCTGGCTCGCTACACCAACCATGCCGGTTGCCCGCGCGAGGTCCTCGCACTACCAGGGCACGGCGGCAGTGTGCTGGTGCTCGACCGCGACGCCGTCACCTGGGGCGATCGGCGACTGGTGGCGCACCTCGCCGCCGACGAGCCTGTGGATAACGCATATCTCGTGTGCCGCCACTATCTGCGCGATCCCCGCCCGTGCCGCTGCCGGGCGCTCGCGCCCGAGGATCTTCTCACGGCCCCCTTCTCTGAGGGGTGCGAGCCGCACTCGCAGAATGGAGAGCTCGACCGGCCCTCATCGCCGCGGACGGTGCAGCTACGCGACCGGCACGGCGCCTGCCATCGGCTGGAGCCGGTCGCCGCCGGCCTCTCGATCCCAGAGCTGCGCTGGTGCCGGAGGGCGGGTGCCACCGAGAGCGTGCGCGACGTGGTTGCGTGCATGGAGGGCTACGAACCGGTGCGCGCGCTCACCGTCGCCGCATTGGCGCGCCACCGCGACGACCCCACCGTGTCGGTGGCGGTGCTGCGTGGCGAGCTGCAACGCATCGACGCCAGCCGGATCGTGCTCAACCGGGAGCTGCGCCGGGCGGTGCTGCACGCCACGCGTACCCAGGGGCTCAGCCTCAGCGAGATCGCCTACCGCTGCGGGAAGGTCAAGCGCGACGGCAAGGGCAACTGCAGCGGCGAGACCAGCTGGCTTTCACGCCGCGTTGGCATCCTGCCCGAGGGTGGTGGCGACGGCCAGCCCACGCCGTGGATCCACTCCGAGGTGCTGGCTGTGATCGCGCGCGACGGCCTCGGCATCTCACCCCGCGAGGTCGAGCTTTGATCGCCGGTCGCGATCGCGTGGAGCGTATGCCCGCCGTGCTGGTGGTGGAGCACGACGAGCTGCTCGCCAGCCAGCTGGTGGAGCAATTGGCGGCCGATGGCTACCACGTGCACCTGGGGCGCACCGCCCAACACGCGCGGGTCCTGGTCCGTTCCCAGGTCCCACAGATTGTGCTGCTCGGCGAGCTGGACACGCCGAGATCGGCGCTCGCGCTGCTGGCGGAGATCCGCGGTGGCGGCCCACTTGCACGCGGTGGCGACCACTCCCCCTGGCCCCGGGCGCTGCCGGTGATCGTGATGAGCCACCAAACCGCGCAGCCCGACCTGTTGCGGGCCTTCGAGGCGGGCGCCGACGACTTTCTCGCGCGGCCTCCCGGTTACCTGGAGCTGCGTGCCCGTCTGCGCGCGTTGCTCCTGCGCACCGCCCACCGCCATGGCTGCGCGCGGGTGGAGGTGGGAGCGCTCGCGATCGACCTCCACGCCCACACTGTGACTCTCCACGGGCGCCCACTACGTCTGCGCCGCCTGGAGTACCAACTGCTCGTGCACCTCGCCCGCGAGCCCCGCCGCGTGTTCGCCAAGGAAGAGCTGCTGCGCGCCGTGTGGGGCCACCCCGTGCCGGTCTGCACCCGCACGCTCGACTCCCACTCCAGCCGCCTGCGGCGCAAGCTCCGCGCGGAGGGCGAGGAGCAGTGGGTGGTCAACGTGCGCGGCGTCGGCTACCGCCTCATATAAGAGCACCGCCCACACGCACCACCCAGACGGCGAGCCTCGCGCTCGCCGTCGCTCGTTAACCCCGCACCCGGCCCCCAGCCGGGTGCTCCATCGAGAGCGAAAGGAGGGCTCCATGCCCCCATCCAACCCACACACTCCCTACCGGGAACCCGACCCCCTGGCCCCGCTTGCCCACCTCTTCGGGTGGCTGGTGGGTACGACCGTGCATGTCCTCCTCGGCGTGCTTCTCGGTCTGCTGGCGGCGCGCCTGATGCGCCGCTGGCATCTGCACTGGAGCTGGGCGGCGGGCGCGTTCGCGCTCGTGCTGCTCACTCGTACCGCGCTGGCGGGGAACGCGGCGGCATTGGGTGTCGCCGCGCTCGGCGCCGCCGTCCGTGGCCGGCGCTGGCACGGCGAAGACCTGCAGGCCGGCGCCGATCTCGCGGCGATCGCCGCCGAGCGCACCACCCCGCTCGACGGGTTGCGCGTCGGCGTGCGGCGCGTGCACCTGTGGCTCACCGGTCACGGCCAGCGGCGGGAGCGCATCTGGCGCGCCAGCCATCTGAGCGTCGGCACGGATCGCCGCGGACGCTCGGTGGCGATCGAGCTCGGCGGTGCCGAAGCCGGGGGACACGCGCCCGCCGCGCTGGCCGATTTGGGGATGAGAGCGAAGCGAGTGTCTCCCCACTCGGTTCCCGTTTCGGCCAGCGGTGGCACACACACGCTGGTGGCGGGCGCCACCGGCTCCGGCAAGACGTTCACCCAGACGTGGATCACCACACTGGCGATCGCCTACGGGATGTCGGCGATCGTGGTGGACCCGAAGGGCGATACCGGGCTGTGCGAACGGCTGCGCCGCGCGGCGCGCGCCTCGGGCAGGGCGTTCTACATGTGGACGCCCGACGGACCGGCGGTGTACAACCCGTTCGCGCGCGGCGGCGAGACGGAGATCGCCGACAAGGCGCTCGCGGGGGAGCGCTTCACCGAGCCCCACTACCAGCGCCAGGCGCAGCGCTACCTCGGGCACGCCGTCCGCGCGCTGCGTGCCGCTGGGCGGGAGGTGAGCCTCGCCGGTCTGCTTCAGGCGCTCCTCCCCGAGGGCCTGGAGCTGCTGGCGCGTGAGCTCCCGCGGGAGAGCGCGCTGGCTATACACACCTACCTGGACTCGCTCACGCCCCGTCAGCGTGGCGAGCTGAGCGGCGTGCGCGACCGCCTGGCGATCGTTGCCGAGTCCGACGTGGGCCCGTGGCTTGACCCCGCCACGCGCGGGGCCGAGTCCTTCGAGCTGCTGGACGCGGTGCGCAGCGGAGCGGTGGTGTACTTCAGCCTCCGCGCCGACTCCCGGCCGCTGCTCGCCCAGATGCTCGGAGCGGCGATCGTTCAGGACCTGCAGACGGTCGTCTCGGCGTTGCAGGAGCGCCCGGCGCGGTGCGTGGTGGCGATCGACGAGTTCTCCGCGATCGCCGCCGAGCACGTCGCCGGTCTCTTCGCCCGTGCACGATCGGCCGGGATCTGCCTGCTGCTGGGCACGCAGGAGCTCTCCGACCTGCGCCTGCCCGGTCGCGAGATGCTGCAGGAGCAGGTGCTGGGCAACCTCACCAGCGTGATCGCCCACCGCCAGGCGGTGCCCGCGTCGGCCGAGCTGATCGCGCGCCTGAGCGGCGGCAGGGGTGTGTGGCGCACCAGTGTGAGCAGCGACGGTCGCACCACCCGCACGCGGGTCAGCGAGCCCGTTATCAGCCCCGAAGAAGTGATGAGCCTCCCGCTCGGCCAGGCGGCGGTGATCCGGCTCAGCAGCCCACGTAGTGCCGCGATCGCGCGGATGCACTCGCCCGATCGCTACCTCTGAACACGATGACGACAAGGAGGATCACACGATGGTCTCTGTGCACACCGACACCACGATCGACCACAACCACGACTCAAGCCACCCCAACCACGACTCAAGCCACCCCAACCACGACTCAAGCCACCCCAACCACGACTCAAGCCACCCCAACCACGACTCAAGCCACCCCAACCACGACTCAAGCCACCCCAACCACGACTCAAGCCACCCCAACCACGACTCAAGCCACCCCAACCACGACTCAAGCCACCCCAACCACGACTCAAGCCACCACGACCACGACCCAAGCCACAACCACGACAGCGTTCGCCACCACAACCACCGCGACGACTTGCCAATGCCCCCCGAGCGCGCCGCGATCGTGCGGTGGGCGGCGGGGCTGGGCGCGGTCACGGCGGAGGCCGTGGCCGTGCATCTGGGTGTTAGCACCGCCTCGGCGCGGGCACGGCTGCGGGCGGCCGCGGGCGAGCGGCTGCTTAAGCGCTGGCGCCCGCTCACGGGTCGCCCGGCGCTTTACACGGTCACGCACACCGGCCTTCATAAGGCCGGTGTGCGAGGGCTGGATCCGTGCAGGGTGAGCGCTTCCAACGCGTTGCACCTGATCGAGTGCGCCCGCGTGGCGGCGGCGCTGGAGCGCTGCTACCCCTCCCACTGGGTGCAGGGCGAGCGGGAGCTGCGCGGGGAGGAGCGCGAGCGCCGCTGCGCGCTCGCCAGCGCCGAGCTCGGTGGGGGTCATCGCGGTGAAATGTTGCGCCACCGCCCCGACCTCGTGCTGTGGCCGTCCGATCCAGCGGGAGGTCTGCCGGTGGCAGTGGAGGTGGAGCTGACGGTCAAGGCGCCGGAGCGCCTGGCGGCGATCTGCCGGGGATGGGCACGGGCGCGCTGCGTGGCGGGCGTCATCTACCTCACCACACCCGAGGTGGAGCGCGCGGTGTTGCGCGCGATCGACCGTGCGCAGGCCCACGAGCGGGTGGTGGCCGTCCCGCTCGACGCGCTGCCCGACGAGCATTGCGCCGGCCCGGCCGACGGCCCGGCCGAGCGTACCGTCCCAAGCGGCGCGTAACGTCTGTGGCGGGGCAGTGGCTTACAGCAAAGGAGACGAAGTCATGTCGTACTCAAGCATCAATCGCGTAGTGCTGATCGGCAATCTCACGCGGGACCCGGAGCTGCGCGAGCTGCCCACCGGCCACAGCGTCTGCAACCTGCGGATCGCGTGCAACGGGATCCGCAAGGACGCCGAGGGCGAGTACCACGAGCGTCCACTGTTCTTCGACGTCGCCGCCTTCGGCGGGCTGGCGGAGAGCGTGGCCCGCTACATGCACAGGGGCAGCCGCGTGGCGGTGGATGGGCGCCTGGAGTGGAGCGAGTGGGAAACCGCCGACCAACAGAAGCGTCAGGCGGTGAGCGTGGTGGCCGAAAGCGTTCAGTTCCTGGACCGGCCCGCCGCGCGCGGTGAGGGCGAGCAGGGCGAGGGCGGCGCGGAGAACGACGAGCGCGAGCTCGTGGGTGCCGGTGCCGGCGAGGTCGATCTGGTGTTCTAGCTGCTCGCGTCGGGTCGCATACCGCGGGGTGCCGGGATTCCGGCGCCCCGCGGGTCCGAGGGGCTACGTCACATCCACGTCGAAGGTGGCCCAGGGCCGCCTTTCGTGTTTAAAGACACATCGCAGTCGGGCTCCGGCCGCCGTTGGGCTCCGGTCGACGTCGGGCTCCGCACATATGCCATAGACTGCCGCGCCGAAACCTCACCGCGCAAGGAGATCCGAACAGTGCCAGTGAACGACAAAGCTGTAGGCAAGAAGTACGAGCCCACGGTGTACGCGGTGGGCCGCGAGAAGATCAAGGAGTACGCCCGGGCGGTGGGTGAGACCAACCCTGTCCATCTCGATGTGGAGGCGGCGCGCGCCGCCGGCCACGCCGACGTGGTGGCGCCGCCGATGTTCACGGTGGTGTACAGCGCCCCCTCGGTGGGGCCGCCGATCTTCGATCCCGAGATCGAAATCAATTTTCCGATGATGGTGCACGGCGGCCAGGAGTTCGAGTGGGGCCCGTTGGTGGTGGCGGGCGATGAGATCACCACCACCGCGAGCGTGAAGGAAATCTACGAGCACCAGGGCAAGGGCTTCTACGTGTTCGAGTCGGTCTCCACCAACCAGCGCGGCGAGCAGGTGTGCCGTGGCACCTGGACCAACATCGTTCGAGGAGTGTGAGCAATGGCCGACCTTCAGGAGCGAGCAATGGCCGACCTTCAAGGAGCGAGCAATGGCTGAGCTGACCACGGGAGCGCAGATTCCCGAGCTGACAATCACCCCCGACAAGTACCTCACCGTCCGCTACGCGGGCGCCTCGGGCGACTTCAACCCGATCCACGTCGACGACGAGTTCGCCCGCGCGGTGGGCCTGCCCGGGCGCATCCTGCACGGGCTGTGGTCGATGGCGCAGGTGGCGCGCGCGCAGACGGAGGCGGCGGGCGGCCCCGAGCACCTGCGGCGCCTGTCGGTGCAGTTCCGCGGTATGGGGGTTCCCGAGCAGGAGATCGTCGTCAGCGGCACCGTGCGCGAGACGCGGGACGGGAAGGCGCTGATCGACACGGTGGCGGCGCAGGGGGGGAAGGAGATCATCCGCAACGCCGAGGCCGAAGTCGAGGTGTAGCGGCAAGACTCACGCCCGCCCTGCTGGGTTATATCTTTATTTTTGGCCTCCAACCCTTCATTTTGTAAAGGGTTGGGGCTGGAAAATTAAGTGCTTGCGCCGGGTCGCTGGGTGTGTGGCCGGGGCCGGGCCTCGTACAATCAGATAGATGCTCACCGCCAGGCAGGAGCTGATCCTGTGCAAGGTGGTGGAGGGATACCTGCTGGAGGGCCAGCCGGTGGCGTCCAGGGCGATCGCCGCCGACCCCGCGCTCGACTGTAGGGCCTCCACCGTACGCAACGAGTTGGCCCTGCTCGAGGAGCACGGCCTGCTCGCGCATCCGCACACCTCCGCGGGGCGCGTCCCGACCGACGCCGGGCAGCGCTACGTGGTGGACCGGATGCTGGCCTCGGGCGAGGGCCTGGTGCAGGCGCCGAGCATGGAGCTGGCGTTGACGCGCCAGGAGGTGGAGGAGGCGATGCGTGCCACCACGGAGACGCTCTCGCAGGTGACCGACCTGCTCGCGGTGGTGTCCGCGCCCTCGGCCAGCACCGCCACGATCCGCCGCGTCGAGGTGCTGGCGGTGCAGCCGCGGGTGGTGGTGGCGGTGGTGATCACCTCCACCGGCGAGGTCTCCAGGGTATTTGCCACCTTCGACGCGCCGGTCGACGCCGGGCTGCTGGCGTGGGCGGGCGAGTACCTCAACGAGCGCCTCGTGGGGCTCGGTTTGGGCGCCAGGATGCTCCACCAGCGCCTCGCCGACCCCACGCTGCCCGCGCAGGAGCGCGCCTTCCTCGACCGGCTGGCACCCGCGTTCGGCGAGCTGGCGGCGGAGTCCGAGCACGTGCTCTACCTCGAGGGGACGGCGCGCCTGTTCTCCGAGGCGCACCTGCGCGACGTCGGCCAGATCAACGAGCTGATGGAGCTGCTGGAGCGCAGGGTGGCGCTGCTGGACGTGTTGCGCACCGCGCTCAGCCAGCCGGGACTGTACGTGCGCATCGGTGCGGAGAACGAGATCCCGGCGATGCGCTCGCTGGCGATGGTGGCCACCGGCTACGGCGTCGCGCAGCGCCGGCTGGGGATCGTCTCGGTGATCGGCCCGGTGAGGATGGACTACGCCTACGCGATCCCGGCCGTGCGGGCGGTGGCGCACGAGCTCTCGCGCTTCGTCGAAGAGGCGTATGCGGAGAGCTGAGGGTTCACACCCCGAGAACCCTTAAGGTGTGGCGATGAGCCGCGCATCCTCCACCCCTCGCGACCCCTACGAGGTGCTGGGCGTCGCCCGCGACGCCTCCGAGCAGGACGTCAAGAAATCCTTCCGGCGCCTCGCCAGAGAGCTGCACCCGGACGTCAACGCGCACGACCCGCAGGCGGAGGAGAAGTTCAAGGAGGCCGCAGAGGCGTACGAGATCCTCTCCGATCCGCAGCGGCGCGCCACCTACGACCGCTACGGCCACGAAGGGCTGCGCTCCGGTGGGTACTCCCCCAACTTCGACGCCTTCGGCTCGATCGGCGACCTGTTCGACGCCTTCTTCGGCGGCGCCAGCCCCTTCGGAGGAGGGCGCGGAGCGGGGCCGGCGCAGGGTGGAGACGTGGCGGCGGCCCTCGAAATCGATCTGCGCGAGGCGGCCAGCGGCAAGCGCGCGGAGGTCGCCTTCGAGGTGGTGGAGCGCTGTGAGCACTGCCACGGCAACGGCGCCGAGCCGGGCACCCCGATCGCGACCTGCGAGCGCTGCGGCGGGGCCGGGCAGCTGCAGGCGGTGACACGCACGCCCTTCGGCCAGATGATGCGCACCGTGGCGTGCGACGTCTGTCACGGCGACGGCCGCACCGCCAAGCAGCCCTGCCGGGAGTGCCGTGGTCGCGGCCGCCGCGCCGCCAGGCGCACGCTCACAGTGGACGTGCCCGCGGGGATCGCCGACGGCCAGCGCATCCGTCTCGGCGGCAAGGGTCACACGGGTGAGTCCGGCGCGCCCGCTGGCGACCTGTACGTGCTCGTGCGGGTGCGCCCCGACGAGCGCTTCGTGCGCGAAGCGGACGATCTGATCACCGCGCTCGACGTCTCCGCTCCACTGGCCGCGGTGGGGGCGACGCTCGACGTACCGACGCTGGAGGGGACCACGCACGTGAAGATCGCCCCCGGCACCCAGCCGGGCGAGGTGCTGACCGTGCGCGGCCAGGGGATGCCCAGCCTGCGCAGCGGCAGGCGCGGCGAGTTGCGGGTGGTGGTCAACGTGGTGGTGCCCCGGCGCCTGAGCGCCGAGCAGCGCGAGCTGATGGAGCGGGTGCAGGAGACGCTCACCGAGGAGAACCTGCGCGGCGAGGAGTCGATGCTCGGCAAGCTGCGCCGCGCGCTGCACCACCGAGCCGCGTGATCCGTCTCGCGGTGCGCGTCCGCCGCGAGGACGCGGAGCTGGTGCTCGCGCAGTTGCTGGAGCTCGCGCCCTCCGGTGTGGAGGAGGCCGAGGTGGGGGAGGGGGTGGTCGAGTACGCGGTGTATGGCAGCCCCGGCGAGCTGCCTCAGCTACCCGATCTGCGCGCCGCGGCGGGGGAGGCGCTGGTGGAGGTCGCCACCAGCGAGCTGCCCGACGACTGGGGGGAGCGCTGGAAGCGCTTTCACCGCCCCGTCTTGATCGAGCCGACACTGGCGGGAGTGGGCGGAGGGTCGGGATCGGGGGTGGTGGGGGAGCCGGTGCCGGGCCTGCACGTACGCCCGCCGTGGGAGCCCCCGAGCGGTCGGGTGGATGTCGAGGAGATCGTGATCGACCCCGGCCAGGCGTTTGGGACGGGGGCGCATGCAACCACCCGCATGTGTCTGGAGCTGCTGCTGGAGGTAGCGTCACGCGACGAGCAGCGCGGGCCGCTGCTCGATGTCGGCACAGGCTCAGGAGTGCTCGCGATCGCCGCCGCCCGTCTCGGCTTCAAGCCTGTCCTTGGCCTCGACAACGAGCAGGAGAGCGTCGCGGCCGCACGCGAGAACGCGAAGGTCAATGGTGTGGAGTTGGAGGCGCGCAGCTTTGACATGCGCCGCGAGTGCTTGCCCACCATCGACGGCATGACCGCGCCCACGGTGCTCGCCAACCTTCTGAAGCCGCTGCTGCTCGACCTCGCTCGGTCGATCGAGCACGCCCCGGCGGACCTGATCGCCGGGGGGCTGTTGACCGAGCAGACCGACGAGGTGGTTGGAGCCTTCAAGAAGTGTTTGAACATGCATGAGCGCAAGCGCCGCGCCAGTGGTGAATGGGCCGCGGTGTGGCTGCGCAGGGCGGATGATTGAGCAGGATCGTGCCTGGCTGAAACGTCAAGCCGGGTCCGGAACCTCGGTGGCGGCCCGCGCCATGGCCCGGTAGAGGAGATCGATCGCGGGTCGCACGCCCTCGGCGCCCTGGCGCAACAGCGCGACGGCGGCGGCGAGCGCGGCGCCGATCGTCTCCATCGCCTCCCCGACGTCCCCCGGCGAGGGGTCGCGGCAGGCGGCGAGCGCCATCTCGAGCATCGCCAGCGCCTGCTCGGGGACCCCGGCAAAGAGTGCGGGCCCGGTGAGGCTGCCGTAACCGTAGATGCGGGCGAGGCGCCCGGAGAGCGTGATCGACGGCCCCCGCCGCGGCGGTGTGACCGGCGGCAGCCCGCGCCCGTCGAATAGTCCCGCCACCGTCCCGCCGAGCACCAGCCGGGTGGTGGCCTCGTCGAGGCCGGCTTGGGCGGCGATGCGCAGCGTCATGTAGAGGCCGCTCTGTGGGCGCCCGTAGGGCGGGTCGGTGGCGAACACGATCCGCTCCGCGGGAACGCGTGCGAACAGCTCGACCACGTCGAGCGCGAAGAAGCAGGAGGTGTCGTACAGCACGCCGGGGTGGTCGGCGAGCATCGAGGTGAGGATCCCCTGGTCGCAGATCGCGCCGTGGGCGAGGATCAGCACGGCCTCGGGGTGGCGCAGCGCGAGCTCGGCGAGCCCCTCGGCGATCGGGGGCAAACCGCGCCCAGCGTGGATCAGGATCGGCACACGGGCCTCTTCGGCGATCGCGAAAATGCCCTCCAGCCCGTTGCCGTCGAACGTGAACTCCTGGGCGCGCGGGTGCAGCTTGATCCCGCGGGCGCCGGCGGCGAGGCAGCGTTCGGCCTCGGCCACCGGGTCTTCAAAGGGGTCCAGGCGGCAGAAGGGGATCAGCCGCCCGTCGCTTTCGCCCGCCCAGGCGAGCACACGATCGTTTGGGAGCGAGTAGGCGGGGCGGCGCTCGGGGTCGTGCAAGGGGAACACGCAGGCGCGCCGGGCGCCGGCCTCGTCGAGCTGTGCGAGCAACTGTTCGAGTGTCAGCGAGCGCCCGTCCTCGTCGAGCCCGAGGTGGGTGTGCGCGTCGAGCACCTCGGCGCCGGCTGGCAGCAGCCGGTCGGCTTCGGCGGCGAATGGGGCGAGCGCGTTGGCGTAGAGCGAGGCATCCATGGTAGGCACCCTAATGGGTTGGCGGCCTCGTGACATTGGTCTCTACCGCGATCGGCCTTTAGCGTGCAGCGAATGGCATGGGACGTGGTGATCGCCGGCGGCGGCTTCGGAGGCTTTTCGGCCGCGCGCACGCTGGAGCGGGTGCTGCCCCACCACAGCGCGCGCGTGACGCTGGTGAACGACGTCAACTTCCTGCTGTTCACCCCGCTGCTGCCGGGCGCCGCGGCGGGGACGCTGGAGCCGCGCCACGTGGTGGTGCCACTGCGCGAGCAGCTGCGGCGCACCGACCTGTGGCTGGGGAAGGTGGTGGGGGCCGCGCCCGAGCGCGGGCGGCTGCTGGTGGACTCCCCGGAGGGGGAGCGCCACGAGCTGCGCTACGACCAGCTGATCGTCGCGCTCGGATCGATCTCGCGCACGCGCAGGGTGCCCGGCCTGGTGGAGCACGCGATCGGCTTCAAGACGCTGGCCGATGCGATCGCGCTGCGCAACCGGGTGATCTCGATGCTGGAGCGCGCAGAGACGATCCACGACGCCCACGCGCGCGCGGGGTACCTGACGTTCGTGTTCGTCGGCGCCGGGTATGCGGGCATGGAGGGGCTGGCGGAGCTGCAGGACTTCATGGGCGACGTGATCGACCTCTACCCACGCTGTGCCACGCAGGGGATGCGGTGGGTACTGGTGGAGGCGCAGGCGCGGGTGATGCCGGAGGTGGCGCCCAGCCTCGCGGCGTTCGCGCAGCGCGAGCTGCGCGGCAGGGGCATCGAGATTCGCACGGGCACCACGATCGCGCAGGTCACAGACAGCGCGGTGCGGCTGAGCGACGGCGAGACGATCGCGGCGCGCACGGTGGTGTGGACGGCCGGGGTGAGGCCCCACCCGGTGGTCGCGCGCCTCGGGTTGGCGCTGAACGAAAGCGGGCGGATCGAGGTGGATCGCACGATGCGCGTCAGCGGCCAGCGCAATGTGTGGGCGATTGGGGACGCGGCGGCGGTGCCCAACCCGGCGCGCCATGGCGAGCCCTCGCCACCCACCGCCCAGCACGCGACCCGCCAGGGCAGGCGCGTGGCGCGCAACGTCGCGGCGGAGCTCGGTGGCGGCGGGAGGGTGCGGCCGTTCCGGTATCGCACGCTGGGCGTGTTCGTCGACCTCGGCCGCCACCAGGCGGTGGCCAGCACGGTGGGGATCAGGTGGCGCGGCTTCCCCGCGTGGTTCCTGGCGCGCACCTACCACCTCGCCAACATGCCCGGCTACCGGCGCAAGCTGCGTCTGCTGGTGGACTGGACGGTGGCGCTGCTGTTCGACCGCGACACCTCGGAGCTCGGCCAGCTCGGCCACCCGCCGGTGCTGGAGCATGAGGAGCAGCAGCGAGGCTAGGGCTTGGGAAGCGCCCTGTCCTGGTGGCGCAGTGCCCGTTCGATCTCGCCGTTGACGGTTTCCAGGACGTGCACGCGCGCGTAGTGCTTTGACTCGGCGGCCACGATGTGCCAGCGGGCGTGCTTTACGTCGGTGCGCTCGAACATCTCCTCCAGCGCCTGCACGTAGAGCTCGCGCTGGCCGCGGTTGCGCCAGTCGTCGGGGGCCAGCTTCCAACTCTTGAGCGGGTCGCCCGCGCGCGCTTCAAAGCGCTTGAGCTGCTCGTCGCTTGAGATGTGCAGCCAGAACTTGATCAGCACCGCGCCCTCGGAGGTGAGCATGCGCTCAAACTCGACGATCTCGTCGTACGCGCGCGTCCACTCCTGCTCGGTGGCGAGTTCCTCGACGCGCTCGACCAGCACCCGCCCATACCAGGAGCGATCGAGCACGGTGAAACCGCCCCATCCTGGCAACGCCGGCCAGAAGCGCCACAGGAAGTGGTGGCGCTTGGCGGTGGCATCCGGGGCCGCGAACTCCGCGACGCGCACGTGACGGGGATCCAACGGGGCCACCAGCCGTTTGATCGCGCCACCCTTGCCGGCGGCGTCCCAGCCCTCGAACAGGACGCACACGGGCGGCCCCAGGTGCCCGTCGTCGCGCAGCCCCGCCAGCGTTAGGCGCAGCGCGAGCAGCCGATCCTGCAGCGCCGGCAGGCGCTTCTCGGACTCCTCGCGCGAAAGCGAGCGGCTCAGATCGACGTCGTCGAGGCGACCCACGCGTTGATGGTGGCAGCTATCGGCCGCCAGGCGTCCCGTGCTTTACGGTCGCAGCTATCAGCCGCCAGGCGTCCCGTGCCGGTACAGCATTCCCAGCATCCCCGCCAGCAGCGTGGTTGCCCCCAGATACCCGATCTCCGCGCGCAGCACCTGTTCGCTGACCGCCGGGACGAACATCCAGCCCAGGAACGCCGCCGCCGCCGCCAGCCAGCAGAGCGCGGCGGCACGGGCGCGGTTGCGGGCCAGGGCGGCCTGGTTGAGCGTGCCGGATGCCAGGTGCATGCCCATGCCGAGGCCGACCAGGGCGAGGCCGACGCGGTTGTAGGTGTAGGTCTGGCCGAACAGGATGTGGCTCATCACGAACGGGCCGACGATCAGCAGGCCAAGCGCGACGGCGGCCGCGAAGGCGGCGATCGCGCGCAGGGTGAGGCGGATCGCGCGGGCGAAGGCGGTGTGGCCCTCGCGGGCCTCAAGGCCGGTGAGATGGGGCAGCAGCGAGGTTTGAATCGCCTGGAAGAGCTGCAACGGGGCGCGCGCGATCAGCATCACGTTGAACACGATCCCCGCCAGCGCCTTGTCGGGGGAGAGCGCGTCGACGGTCAGCACCGACGCGTTCAGCAGCGTCTGCTCGGAGAGCATGATGCCCGACACCCACAGCGCGAAGCGCCCACCGCGCGAGAGCGAGAGCGCTTCGTGGGCGGCCACCTCCTGGACTCCCTCGGTGCCCGGGCCGGCCAGCGCCGCGTCGGCCTCGTCGGCGGTGTACGGCACCTCGGCGGCGCCGGGCGCGGGCGGTTGGCTGGCGTCCGAAAAGTCAACATGCGCATCCACCGCTCCCCGCTCTTTCGCCGAGCGCGCAAACGCGGCCGGCACCACCACCAGCGAGAGCAGCGGCGCGGCGGCGATCCCCAGCGCGACCGCGGTCTGGCCGCTGGCGAGGCCGAGCGCCACCGCGAGCGCGAAGCAGATCCGCGAGGTGGACTCCATCAGCACCAGCGCGCCGAACAGGCCGAAATACTGGTGTCCGGCCAGCCAGCCGCGCGCGAAGTAGCTGCCGGCGTAGGCGAGCGTGCCGACGACCAGCACCCAGTAGAGCGCGGTGTAGCCGTCGAAGAGTTGGTGGATCAACTGTTGGTTCAGCGCCAGCGCAACCACAAGAAAGGCGAGCGCGAAGCCGCCCTGCAGCGCGAGCGGGACGCGCAGCGGGTGCTGGGCGTGGCCGTGCGCGCGGCGCTCGGCGATCGTGCGCGACAGCAGCTGTTCGACGGGGCGGTAGATGACCGAGATCACGACGAACATCACCGACCACAGCACGTCCAGGCGCTGCGCCGCTTCTTCGCTGAGCACGTGGGAGGCGATCGAGAAGTAAGCGAACGTCAGCAGGCCTGTAGCGGCGATCCCGATCGACAGCAGCCGGGCGCCGCTGCCATAGGAGCGGGTCGGCTTGGGGCCCGGCGGTGCCTCGGGCTCGGAGGCGCAGACGCCGGTGGGGCTACTACTAGAGGCGGACAAGCAGCATCGTCCACGGGAAGGGCGAGCGCACCTCGGCGACCGTCCCGTGGCGCGCGAGCAGGCGCACGAACGAGCGCCGCGACCAGTGGTTGAGGTGCCCCGGGGTGTTGCCGAGCTCGCGCAGGTAGGCGCCGCGGGCCATGTTGAGCGCGCGCCACAGCGGCTCGCGCGGGACCGACACCAGCAGGTGGCGCCCCGCGCAGCGCGCCATCTCGGCGAGCGTGTGCTCGGGGTCGGGCACGTGCTCCAGCACCTCGATCGCGCTCGCCAGGTCAAACTCATCGTCGGCGAACGGCAGGTTCTCCGCACGCATCACCTGGTATTCGAGGTTGGGCGCCTGCCGCTGCGCCCACCCGGCCTGAATCGACTCCTCCTCCAGATCGATGCCGACAATCCGCCGCCCCTCCAGGCGCTGCGCCCACCGATGCACCAGCACGCCCTCGCCGCAGCCCACGTCCAGCAGCGACGCGGGATCGGCGAGCGCGAGCAGCCCGTCGAGTTCGCGCTCGAAGCCCGCCATCAGCCGCCGCGCGAGCGGGTTGGTGGAGCCGTACTTGTCGTAGGTGTTGCCCGTGACCACGCCGTCGCGGGAGAGGGTGACGTCGGTGCTCAAGCCCCAATCACCTCGTGCGGCTGAGGTTGCTCGCGCTCGTGGGCCTGGGCGCGCTTGTTGGCGTCATGCAAGGGGTGAGCGTCCGCGGCCGGGGAGCCGCCGCCGGGCTGGTAGTGCGATGGCGGCACGTCCAGTTGCAGCTCGATCCGCCGCACCCGCTCGAACGTGCGCTGTGAGAGCACGCGCTGGGCGGCCAGCAGGTCGCCGATCACGCCGAGCGCCCACAGCACGATCGCGGCGATGAACAGCACCGCGCCGAGGATCAGCGACTGCACGTGGCCCTTGCCGTTGCCTTCGGCGTAGGCCACCACGAAGCGGATCCACACGCCGAGCGCCGCCACGCCGATCACCGCGGCGAGGCTCCAGAAGATCCGCAGCGGCTCGTACTGCGCGTAGATGCGGAAGATCGACACGGCGTTGCGGCGCACGTATGCCCCCATCGAGGGGAACAGGCGCGACTCGCGCGTCTTCGGGTTGGTGCGCACCGGCACGTGCTCCACCGCCACCAGCAGCTTGCCGGCCTGGATGATGGTCTCCAGCGTGTAGGTGAATTTCGAGACCACCTGCACCTGCAAAGCCGCCTCGCGGTTGTAGGCGCGAAAGCCCGAGGTGGTGTCGGGCACCGAGGTGGAGGAGGCCTGGCGCACAACCCACGAGCCCAGCCGTTGCAAGAGCTTCTTCAGCGGCGAGAAGTGCTCGATCGAGATCACCTCGCGGTCGCCCACCACCATGTCGGCGCGGCCCTCGAGGATCGGCGCCACCAGCCGTGCGATGTCGGGGCCGTGGTACTGGTTGTCGGCGTCGGTGTTGACGATCACGTCGGCGCCCAGCTTCAGGCAGGTGTCGAGGCCGGCCTGGAAGGCGCTGGCGAGGCCCTTGTGGTTGGTGAGCGCCACGAGGTGGTCGACGCCGTGGCGGCGCGCCACCTCGATCGTCGCATCGCTGGAGCCGTCGTCGATCACGAGCCACTCGACCGCGTCGAAGCCCTCCAGCTCGCGCGGCAGCTCGGCGAGCGTCACGGGCAGCGTCTGCGCCTCGTCCCAGCAGGGGATCTGGATGATCAGCTTCATGCGGCGGAAGGCATTCGGCACATCGTGAGACCAGGTCTGCCGGGAGGGGGCTCTGGGGGAGGGCCTGCCCTCCCCCAGCTAAAGCAGAGGATCTGGATGATCAGCTTCATTGCGGGCGGGGTCTCGCCATCGCCTCACAGCCTACCGGCCACATAAGCTCTATCCGATGCAGAGCGCCACGCTCGCCCGGCCCGGGCACGACCACACACGGCTTGCGCGCCTACGCTCCGTGCCGGGCGCCACCTGGGCGCGACTCGGCTTCGCGGCGCTCTGTGTCGGGGCACTGGTCGGGTACTTCGCCTTCCCCACCTACCCCACCTACGACTCCTTCTATGCGCTGCTGTGGGGTCGCGACCTGCTGCACCTGCAGCTACCCGACTTCGGCGTTTACCGTGCCCCCACCGAGCACCCGCTGGCGATTGCCTTCGGGATGCTCTGCTCGCTGTTCGGGCAGGCCGGCGCGCGGCTGATGGTGCTCGGCTCGATCGCCTCGTTCGTGGCGCTCACCGCCGGCCTGTTCCGGCTGACGCGCCTCTGCTTCGGGCCGCTGGTGGCGGTGCTGGCGGCGCTGTTGATGCTGACGCGCCTGTATGACGCCAACCTCGCCGCGCAGGGCTATCTCGATCTCACCTATCTCGCGTTGATCGTGTGGGCAGCGGCGCTGGAGGTGGAGCGCTCGCGTCGGGGCACCCCGGTGTTCGTGCTGCTGGCGCTCGCCGGCCTGCTGCGCCCCGATGCGTGGGTGCTGGGCGGCGTCTACTGGCTGTGGTGTGCGTGGCCGGCGCGTACGCGGCTCCTGCCGCGGGCAGGTCGCGATGGAGCGGCCGCGGGATCGTCGCCGCCGGCGGGTCGCCACGCAACGGCCGCCGACTCCTTGCCGCGAGTGGATCTCGGCACAACCGCGGCCGGCCCATCTCCGCGCCTGCTCGTCGGCTACGCGGTGCTGGTCGCCGCCGCGCCACTGTTGTGGGTGGCGTTTGACGGGCTGGTCACCGGCGACCCGCTGTACTCGCTGCACTCCACCGCGGTACTCGCCGCCGAACTGGAACGCACCAAGGGTTTCACCGCCGTGCTGGCTGCCACCTGGCGCTACCTGGTTCGGATCGACAAGCTGCCGATCGTGCTCGGCGGCCTGGCCGGGGCGGCGCTCGGGATCTGGCTGACGCCCCGCCGCGCGCGCGTGCCGCTGGCGGTGCTGGCGCTGCTGCTGTTCGTGTACGTCGCTGAGGGCGCCGCCGGGGCGTCGGTGATCGACCGCTACATGATGGGCGCCGCGGCGTTGCTGCTGCCGTTCTGCGCGCTGGCGATCGGCGGCTGGTCGCTGCTGCGCGAGGGCTCGCCGCTGCGCTGGGTGTGGATGTTCGCCGGCGCCGCGCTGCTCCTCTATGGCGCGGTCGCGGCCGTGTCGGTCACCTCCCTCTCCAACGCGCGCACCACGCTGGCCTACCACGACGACTTCCACGAAGGGCTCGCCGCCGCGCTGCACAGCCCCAGGGTGCACGCCGAACTGGAGCGCTGCCCGCTGCTGTCGCTGCCCGATAACAAGCTGATTCCCGACGCCCGCTGGATCCTCGGCGCGAGCAACCAGCAGGAGATCGTCGCTCGCAGCGAGGCGCGCGCCGACCGCGAAGCCGGCGACCCCACGCTCACCGACAGGATCGCCCACGCGAGCGTCGCGGTGTACCCGCTCGGCGCGGCCGTCTTCCAGGAGGCGATTGTGGACGTGGGCGATGACCCGCTCGACCAGATCGCGCTGCCCGGCTTTCGGCGGATCTACACGAGCCGCTACTACGCGGTCTATGGCAACTGCTGAGGGCGGCGCCGTGCCCGGGTCATCTCCGGCTCCACCCCCAGCGGGGGGGATGCCCTATGGCGCCGGCGCCGCGGCCGGGTCGCCGGACGGAAAAAGGCAGGGGGGAGGGGGCGCTGGCGCGCGGCGGTTGGTGTGGACGGCCCTCGCGCTGGTGCTGCTCCTCGCGCTGGGCCTGCGCCTGTGGGGCATCCGTCAAGGGCTGCCCTACGCCTACAACGCCGACGAGGACGCCCACTTCGTGCCCCGCGCGATCGGGATGCTCACGCTCGGCTGGAACCCCCACTACTTCGCCAACCCACCCGCCTACACCGACCTGCTGCGGCTCGTGTTCGCCGCCTGGTTCGGCGGCCGCGCCGGGGTCTCGCACACGTTCGCCTCCAATCCCGCGGCGGTCTTCACGCTGGCGCGTGTGTGCGTGGCGCTGCTCGGCACGCTCGCGGTGTGGCTGCTGTATCTCGCTGGTGCCCGCCTCTTCGGCCGCGGCGTCGCGCTGCTTGCCGCTGCCCTTGAGGCGGTCGCGTTCCTGCCGGTCTTCTACGCCCACCTCGCGCTCAACGACGTCCCCACGCTCGTGCCGCTGACGCTCTCGCTGCTCGGCACGGCGGGGGTGTTGCGCAAAGGCCGCGCGCGCGACTACCTGATCGCGGGGGTGGGCCTCGGTCTGGGCTGCGCGACAAAGTACACCGCCGGGATCGCGCTGCTGCCGCTGCTCGCCGCCGCCGCGGCGCGGTACCTCGACACCCCGTCGGCCGGGCGGCGTGTACTGGCCGAAGCCGGGAGACACGCGCCTTCGGCGCGAATCCCCGTTTCGGCCAGCCTCGTGCTGGCCGGCGCCGCCGCGCTCGCCGCGTTCCTCATAGCCGACCCCTACTCGGTGCTCGATCTCCACGCCTTCGAGCAGGGTCTCGCCCACCAGTCATCGCTCTCCGGTGAAGCCCAGGGCAAGCTCGGAGCGCCGCACGAGAGCGGCATCGGCTATTACCTGTGGTCGCTCACCTGGGGTCTCGGCTGGGTGCCCGCCGTCGCCGCGCTCGCCGGCGCGCTGCTGGTGTGGCGGCACGAGCGCAAGCTCGGCTGGGTGCTGGTGCCGGCGCCGCTGCTCTACCTGCTGTTCATGGGCTCCGAGGGGCGCTACTTCGGGCGCTGGCTGTTGCCGATCTTCCCGATCCTCTGCCTGCTGGCCGCCTTCGCCGCGCTGTCGTGCGCCCGTGCTCTGGCGCGTGCCACCCAGCATGTCGTGCAGCGAGGTGCCCACCCCGCGGAGCCGGCTCGGCCGGCGGAGCTCATCCAACCCAATGCCCACCCGTCGCGACCGAGGATCGCACTGGTCGTGTTCACCGCTCTTGCCGTGCTCGCGTTGTGCGCGCAGGGGCTCGTATACAGCGTCCACTCGGGGATCGTGCTCTCGCGCGCCGACACCCGCGGCCTGGCGCGCGCGTGGATGCTCGCGCACGTGCCAGTCGGCGCGAAGGTGGTGGTCGAGCCGATCGTGCCCGACGAGTGGGTGCAGGACGTCGGTCACCCCACACTCGCCGTGCCCGACGGCGACCGCTGGCTGAAGTACCAGTCGCTGCGCTCGCTGATCGGCCCCTCGGGCGCGCTTTCGCCCGGTGAAGGTCATACCGTCAGCCTCGAAAACTACGAGCTCACGCTCGCCCCTGCGCTGATCCCGTTCTACGAGCGCGAAGGCTACTGCTGGGTGCTCAGCGGCTCCGGCGAGTCCGCCCGCGCGTTCGCCGACCCTTCGCGCGCCCCGCTCGCGGTTGCCTACTACCGGGCGCTTGCGCGCGCGGGGGAAGTCGTCTACCACGTCTCCCCCTACCGCGCCGGGGCCCGCCCGGTCGCGTTCAACTTCGACTGGTCGTTTGACTACTACCCGCTCTCCTACGCCCGGCCCGGCCCCGAAGTGACCCTTTACCGGCTGCGCGGCGGGCGCTGCGCGCGGGGGTGAGCGCGCATGAGTCAACTTTCACGTTCGACACTTTGCCACACGCCGGCAAGTTATCCTGGGCGGTGAGTATGACCGTCGTCACCGACACCGACCGGCTGCACCTCGCGCGCGCGATCGAGCTTGCCGGCAGGGGCGTCGGGGCAGTCAAGCCCAACCCGGTGGTCGGCGCCGTGATCGCCCGCGACGGCGAGGTTTTGGGGGAGGGTTGGCACGAACGTTTCGGCTCCGCCCACGCCGAGGTCAACGCGATCGAGGCCTGCGGGATGGCTGATCTGGCCGGCGCCACGCTGTATGTGTCGCTGGAGCCCTGCTGCCACGAGGGCAAGACGCCCCCCTGCACCGAGGCGATCGTGCAGGCCGGCATCGCCCGCGTCGTCGTCGGCTCCGACGATCCCACCGAGAAGGCCGCCGGGCGTGGTCTTGGCATCCTGCGCGACGAGGGCGTGGAGGTGGTGGTCGCCGACGGCGAGCTCGCCACGCGCGCCCGTCTGCTCAACCAGGCCTTCCGCAAGCACGCGCGCACCGGGCGCCCGTGGGTGCTGTTCAAGTCCGCGATGACGCTCGACGGCAAGGTCGCCACCCGCGCCGGCGACTCGCAGTGGATCAGCGGCGAGGCTTCGCGCGAGCTGGCCCACCAGTGGCGCGCCTCGGTTGACGCCGTCGTCGTCGGCATCGGCACCGCGCTCGCCGACGACCCGCAGCTCACCGCGCGCCCCGAGGGCAACCCCGCCTGCCCCTCCGAGCAGCCCCGCCGCGTGGTGTTCGACGCGCTTGCGCGCCTGCCCTCCGACTCGCGGTTGCTCGCTGCCGCCGCTGAGATCCCGCTCACCGTGGTGGTCTCCAGAGCGGCGGCCCGCGCGGATACCGACGCGCTGGAGGCGGCCGGCGCCGACGTGCTGGTGGCGACGGGCGAGAACGAGCCGGCGCGTGTGCGCTCCGCGCTTGATCAGCTCGGCCAGCTCGGCGTCGCCTCGCTGCTGTTGGAGGGCGGCCCCCACCTCGCCGGCGCCTTCCTCGACGCGGGCGAGATCGATGAGATTCGCCTCTTCCTCGCGCCGCTGCTGTTCGGGGGGCGCACCGCGCGCGACCCGCTGGAGGGGGAAGGCGTCGAGCGCATCGACGACGCGGTGCGGGCGCTCACGTTCGACTGCGCCCGCGTCGGCGAGGACCTGCTCGTCTCGGCGCGTCTGCGCGAGTGGTGAGCCCGCCGGCGACGGCGCGATCGTCGTCGCGCGCCCGGGTGCCTGCAGCACGGCGGCGGTTGGGAGCGAGATGTTCACCGGCCTGATCGCCGATCTTGGCGTTCTCGCCACGGTCAGGCAGGACGGTCAGGGCGCCACGCTGCGGATCGGCACCGCTTTGGCGGGCGAGCTTGCGGAGGGCGATTCGATCGCCGTCAACGGCGTCTGCCTCACCGCCACCCGGATTGGCGCGGGGGAGTTCGAGGCTCAGGCGATCCGCGAGACGCTGGAGCGCTCCACGCTGGGCACGCTCGCGCCCGGCGACGCGGTCAACCTGGAGTTGGCGCTACGCGCCGATGGGCGCCTCGGGGGACACATCGTGCAGGGGCACGTGGATGGCGTG
Organism: uncultured Solirubrobacterales bacterium; assembly: GCA_963833205.1. Classification (GTDB taxonomy): domain Bacteria; phylum Actinomycetota; class Thermoleophilia; order Solirubrobacterales; family Solirubrobacteraceae; genus Palsa-744. The sequence goes on from CAWHWZ010000007.1 coordinate 66,178, forward strand.
GGGACCATCGCCGCGGTGCGTGAGGAGGGCTTCTCCCGGGTCGTGGCGATCGACGCCGATTCCGCGCTGCTCCCCTACGTGGTCGCCAAGGGCTCGATCGCTGTGGACGGCGTCTCGCTCACGATCAGCGCGCTGCGCGAGTCCGGCTTCGAGGTCTCGCTGATCCCCGAGACGCTGCAGCGCACTACGCTCGGCCGGGCAGGGGTTGGGCGGCCGGTTAACCTTGAGGCCGACATCCTCGCCAAGCACGTACAGCGACTGCTGGAGGCCCGAGTATGAGCGCATCGAAGACGAGCACCCTGTTTGCCACGATCGAGGAGGCGATCGAGGAGATCCGCGCGGGGCGGATGGTGGTGGTCTGCGACGACGAAAACCGCGAGAACGAGGGCGACCTGGTGATGGCTGCGCAGTTCGTCACGCCCGAGGCGATCAACTTCATGGCCAAGGAGGCGCGTGGCTGGATCTGCCTGGCGCTCAGCCCCGAGCGCTGCGAGGAGCTGGGGCTGGAGCTGATGACGGCGAAGAACGAGTCCGCGTTGCAGACCCCTTTCACGGTCACGATCGAGGCTCGCGAGGGCGTCACCACCGGCGTCTCCGCCCACGATCGCGCGCACACGATGCAGGTCGCCGTCGACCCGGGCTCGCGGCCCGAGGATCTGGTGCAGCCGGGACACGTCAACCCGCTGAAGGCCAAGGCCGGCGGCGTGCTGGAGCGCACCGGGCACACCGAGGCGAGCGTCGACCTGGCGCGCCTGGCGGGGCTGATCCCCGCCGGGGTGATCTGCGAGATCATGAACGAGGACGGCTCGATGGCGCGCGTGCCCGACCTCGCCGACTACTGCGAGCGCCACGGCCTGCGGATGGTGACGATCGCCGATCTGATCGCCTACCGGCGGCGCAACGACCGGCTCGTGGAACGTGTCGTCACCACCCGGCTGCCCACCGCGTTCGGCGATTTCGAGGCGGTCGGGTATCGCTCGCTGGTCGATGAGAAGCACCACGTGGCGCTCGTCAAGGGCGAGGTTTCCGGCCGTCCCGACGTGCTGGTGCGCGTGCACTCGGAGTGCCTCACCGGCGACGTCTTCCACTCGCTGCGCTGCGACTGCGGTGAGCAGCTGGAAGCGGCGCTGGCAATGATCGAGCGCGAGGGGGAGGGGGTGCTGCTCTATCTCTCCCAGGAGGGCCGTGGGATCGGTCTGCTGAACAAGCTGCGCGCCTACCGCCTGCAGGAGGATGGTCTCGACACGGTCGAGGCCAACGAGCGCCTGGGGCTGCCGGCCGACCTGCGCGACTACGGGATCGGCGCGCAGATCCTCTCCGACCTCGGCCTCTCCTCGATCCGCATTCTCACCAACAACCCGAAGAAGATCCGCGGCCTGGAGGGCTACGGTCTGTCGGTCTCCGCCCAGATCCCGATCGAGCAGGCCCCCAACGAGCACAACACCGACTACCTGCGCACCAAGGCGCGGCGCATGGGCCACATCCTCCATCACCAGGGCCTCAACCTCGATGAGGAGTTCCTGCACTCCGAGCGCGCCCATGACCGCGAGCAGGCGCACGAGCGCCAGGAGCGCGGCGAACGCCCGGACGGGGACGCGTGAACATATGAGCGAGCGGGAGCGCTGCGGGCAGTGACCGTCGCGCTGGGTGAGGGATCCCCGGGCAAGGGCTCGGGCGCGGGCACGTTCGCGATCGCGGTGGGGCGCTTCTATGAGCAGCTCGCCGGGCTGCTGGTGGCGAATGCGCGGGCGGCGTTCGCTGAGGCCGGATATTCCGAGGTCGAGGTCTTTGAGGTCCCCGGGGCCTTCGAGCTTCCGCTCGCCGCCCGCTATGCCGCTGAGTCAGGGCGCTTTCGCGGAGTCGCCTGCCTTGGCGCCGTGATCCGTGGCGAGACCGACCACTATGACTTCGTCTGTGCTGAGGCCGCGCGCGGGATTATGCAAGTACAGCTCGACACCGGCGTGCCCTGCGCCTTCGGAGTGCTCACCTGCGAGACGATGGATCAAGCGTTCGCGCGCGCCGGCGGGGGCAAGCGCGACCAGGGCCGCCACGCCGCGGAAGCGGTGCTGCGAATGGCCGAGCTGCGGGTCGAGCTGCAGGCTGATCCGCCGAACGGCTAACGATCCGCCAAACGGCTAAACTAGCCTGCGCAATGGCCAAGGTATGTCACAGCTGCGGCAAGGGACCGGCGTACGGCAACAGCCGCAGCCACTCGATGGTCGCCACCCGGCGGCGCTTCGAGCCCAACCTGCAGAAGGTGCGGATCCTCGTCGGCAAGGCGCCACGGCGCGTTTACGTCTGCACCCGCTGCCTGAAAGCCGGCAAGGTCGTCAAGGCGCTTTGAGTCCTCGCCGGGCGGGAGCGCCGCCGGGATGGGCTGGGTTGGGTGTTTGTATTGGCGCTGCTGGACGGGGTGGTGTGTGTTTGGTTTTTGGACCCCAACCCTTCATTTTGTGAAGCGATGGCGCCGAATCCCCCGCGAGAGCTCCCGCGCCGGTGGGTTGCGTAACCTTGACTGGCCCACCGCGTAGCTCCTTGCATGGCTCGCGGCGTGCCCGGACGGACAGGATGATGCAGACCGCAGTGACCGACACCAACCTGCTTCGCTTTCGAGCCGCCGTAGCCGGCGCGCTGGCGCACCTGGAGTCGCGCCGCCAGGAGGTCAACGACCTCAACGTCTTCCCCGTCGCGGACGGCGACACCGGTGACAACATGGCGCTCACTCTGCGCGCGGTGCTGGCCGAGCTCGACCGCCTACAGGGGGCTGACGAGACGCGCACGATCGATGAGATCGGCCGCGAGGAGATCGTGCAGTCGGTTGCGCGAGCCGCGCTGCTGGGGGCGCGCGGCAACTCCGGGGTGATTCTCTCGCAGCTGATCCGCGGCGCCGCCGAGGAGCTGGTGTCGCGCCCCGGCGAGCTGATCGACGCCACGTTGATCGCCGCGGCCCTGGAGAACGCCGCCGAGCGCGCCTACGCCTCGGTGCGCAGCCCCGCGGAGGGCACGATTCTCACCGTGGCGCGCGAGATGGCCGAGCGGATCGCCGCCGAGAACGAGCGTGACCCCGATGGCACCCGCCTGCACCCGGCCGCCGCGCCGGAGCTGCAGGACCGCGCGATCGCCGCCACGCTGGAGCAGGCCGTCGCGGCCGGGCAGGACTCGGTCAAGCGTGGCCCCGAGCTGCTCGCCGCGCTGCGCGACGCGGGCGTGGTCGACGCCGGCGGCTATGGGCTGGTGGTGATCTTCGCGGGCGTCGTCGCGGCGCTGCGCGGGGACGATCCGCCGCCGCTGGATCACTACGCGCCCGCGCGCATCCACCATCCCGAGCACCACTCGTCCACCTACCGCTACTGCACCAACTTCGCCGTCACCGGCTCGGCGCTTGAGTCCGAGCGCTTCCTGGCACTGCTGGAGACGCTCGGCGACTCGGTGCTGGTGGTCGGCGACGCCGCCACGCTGAAGGTGCACATCCACACCGACGACCCCGAGCGGGCCACGGCGGTATTCGCCGGCGCCGGCGAGGTGTCGCACCTCGACGTCGCCGACATGCGCGTGCAGATGGCCGAGCGCGACGGGCGGCTGTTCGACGAGGGAGCATCGCTTGAGGCAGAGGTGCGTCCGGCGTCGCTGGCGCGCTGCGGGGCGGTCGCCGTCGTCAGCGGCGAGGGCCTGAAACGGCTGTTCACCGAGCTGGGCGTGCACACGCTCGACGGTGGCCCGACGCTGAACCCATCGACCTACGAGCTGCTGGCCGCAATCCATGAGGTGCCTTCCGAGGAGGTGCTGGTGCTGCCCTGCTCCCCGAACGTGGTGATGGCCGCCGAGCGTGCGGCGGAGCTCTCCGACAAGCAGGTGGTGGTGGTCCCCGCGCTCAGTCAGCAGGCCGCGCTGGCCGCGGCGGTGGAGCTGATCTTCGACCGCCCGCTGGAGCAGAACGCGCAGGCGCTGAACCAGGTGCTGGCGCGGGTGCGCACCGGCGCCGTCGCCCCGGCCGCCCGTGCCGACCCCGCGGGCCGCTTCGCCCCCGGGGAGGCGGTCGGTTTCCTGGGCGAGGAGGTCGTCGCCTGGGGTGAGCCCGCGGCCACGCTGCGCCATGTGCTGGTCGCGCTCGCCGAGCACGCCGAGCTGCTCAGCGTGCTCGCCGGTGAAGCGGCGCCGCTCGACCCCCCGGCGGTTGCCGCGCTGCTCGACGGCGATCTCGGCGCGGCCGAGCTCGAGCAGCGCCATGGTGGGCAGAGCGCCTACTGGTGGCTGCTCGCCGCGGAGTGATGTGGCCGTCTCTGCTCGCCGCGGGTGAGCGCTCGCTCTCGCGCGGGGGAGAGCTCGATCTCGCGCGAGGGAGAGCTCAATCTCGCCCGGGGTGAGCGCTCGATCTCGCCTCGGGCGAACCGCCCGAGGCTGCTTGGCGTAAACCCATGGCTCGCTCTCCCCACCCGGAATCGATTGGGCTCAGGGTCAGAGACACATTGCTGATTTACGTTCGAACCGGGTAGGTTTGTGATCCGTAGGGCCGCTGTCCGCATTATCGGCCAGCGGTGGCAGGTGCCGGGCAATGTCTCCGACTCACGAGGGTTGGGGCGCTGGCTCGTACCTGCGTGTAAGGGTTATTTACATAAAGGAGATACAGAATGACGCGTATCAAGTTGGTGGGGCTGTGCCTCATCGCCGTGTTTGCGGTGGTCGCCATTGCGGCGGCTTCGGCAACGGCGGCTCCAAAACACATCTACACCGTCGAAAGCAAAGAACTGTTGGCGGGCGAAACAAAGGAAATCAAGGCTAAAGACTCTGAAGAATTCACCCTCAAGGGCAAAGGCGCGCTCAACATCGAAGCGGTGACCAAATGCAAAAAGCTCAAATTGAAGGCCTCTGAACACCCGGAGATCATCGGCGGCGTGCCGGGCACGTCGGCGAAAGAGGTGATCGAATTCGAAGAATGTTCGGCCACTGTCGGCGGAGCAAAATGCGAAAAAGTGGAAGTCGAAAACGCGGCGACGAACAATGAACTCGTCACGATCGTCAAACCGGCCGCGTTAGCAGGCCTGCTCGCGACGTTGTTCACGCCCGCCTCGGGAAAAGTGTTCTCAAAAATCAAACTAACCAAATGCGGCATCTTCGGCAGCCAGTCGGCGACGGTGGAAGGCACCAGCGCCGCGTTGGTGGAATCCTCGGTGGAAGCCGTCGCGGGGATGTTGGTTTGGAACGAAAAATCAGAAATCACCGAAGTCGAAACACAAAGCGGTGCCAAAAAAACCGTCGGATTGACATCCAATAGCAAACTGGCCACCCTCAACGGGTCAGCCTTAGTGGAACTGGTCAGCGGCCAGAAATGGAGCGCCTTATAGGCAGGTGCTCACCGGCACCGCGTAGCCGGATGCAGTAGCCGGCGGGGCCGCGTCCTCGGTGACGTGGCCCCGCTTCATCTAAACGCGCGACCGCTTGAAGTTGCGCCGAGAGTCGGCTTCAGTGATCTCCGCTGTCACGGCAGGGTCGGGTCAGAGACACTGGAACATGTCCCTCTCCACAGGGGATAGGTTCTAGATCGCCGCCCCCCATTTTGGCGCGGCGGCACTGCAGGTGCCGGAAATTGTTTCTGACCCCCCAGGATCGGAGCGTTGGCCCCTGCGTATCTGATAAATCCACAAAGGAGATCATTAGCATGACACGTATCAAGTTGGCAGGGCTCTGCCTCGTTGCCGTATTCGCGTTCGGCGCCGTGACAGTCGCTCAGGCGTCGGCTGCCGAATACATCTACAAGGTGAAAGGGGCCAAACTGGAAGCGGGCCAGACGAAAGAAATCAAATCGTCGGTCAAGAAAGAATTCGTCCTGAAGGGCAAAGGCGTGCTCAACATCGAATCGGTGACCAAATGCAAAGCGCTCGAACTGAACGCCGCCGAAAAACCAGTCATCGTTGGAGGCAAACCGGGCAAGTCCGAAAAAGAGAAGATCGAATTCAAAGAATGCTCGGCTACACTCGGTGGGGGCAAATGCGAAAAAGTAGAAGTTGAAAATGTCTCAACCAACAACGAAATTGTCACGGTCGTAAAACCCGAAGCACTCAAAGGGCGCCTTGCGACGCTGTTCACGCCCTCCGCGGGGGAAGTGTTCTCGAAAGTCAAATTCGTTAAATGCGGCATCTTCGGCAGCCAGAAAGCCGAAGTGAAGGGCAAATCCGCGGGGCTTGACGAACCCAACGGCCTCGAAGAAGTCAAAGATTGGCTCGTGTATGCCACCGGTGCAGCAGAAATCACAGAAGTTGAAAAGTCAAACGGAGAAAAAGTAAAAGTCGAACTGACGAACGAAGGCAAAAAGGCCACGATCGAAGGCGAAGCCTGGGTTGAACTGGCCAGCAAAGAAGTGTGGGGCGTCTTCTAGCGAGAGCCTCGTGTAGCCAAGCGCAGCTCGGGGCCACGCCCGGTCGCAGGGCGTGGCCCCGCCTGTGCGCCCGGCGAGCCGCCCGGTTGCCTCGCCGTCGGCGGCGGTGTGACCGCGGCACGTCCGCCATGCGGTGCATCATGCAGGTGGAGATGGCCACGGTGACTCGGAAGCTCGTGCCGGCGCTGGTGGATCGGGCGCCTGGCTCGGAGGACGCCGTCCCGAGGCTGCGCAGCTTCGGCTCCGCCCTGGCCCCGACGCCCACCGAGCTCCTGATCACGCCCACGCGAATTCCGCGACCCAGCCGCTTGGAGGCCCCGATCGCGCTCGCCGCTGGGAAGCTCGCCGAGGGGCTGAGGACGCTCGGTGTCGAGACGGTCGGGACATTGCTGGAGCACCTGCCGCGCGACCGGCGCGAGGCCCGCGCGATCGCCCAGCTGCGCCCCGGGGAGCAGGCGACGGTGGCGGTCGAGGTGCGCTCGATCGCCGCCCGTCAGGTACGCCGCCGCGGGATGCGCCCCCTGGTGGAGGCAACCGTGTTCGACGAGACCGGGACGATGGGCGCCGCGTTCTTCAACCAGCCGTGGCTGGTGGATCGCTACCGTCCCGGCACGCGCCTGCTGCTGCACGGCAAGGCGCGCGCAGGGGGGCGCTTCGCGGTTACCCACCACGCGCTCGGCGGCGAGCTCGCGGGCGCGCATGCAGCTGGGGAGATCGCGCACTATCCCGCCACCTCGGGGGTGAGCTCGACGCAGATTGCGGCGCTGGTGCGCGCGCACCGCGGCGCACTCGCCGATGTGCTCGAGCCGCTACCAGGGCGCATGCGCGCCATCGAGTGTTTGCCCGACCGCGCCGCGGCGCTCGCCGCGGTGCACTTCCCGCGCAGCGGCGAGGAGGCGGAGGCGGGACGCGCGCGACTGGCGTTCGAGGAGCTGCTGTTGATGCAGCTCGGGCTGCTGCGCCGGCGTGCGCTGCGAGGCTCGGGCTGCGCGCCGGCGCTGGCGGGCGCCCGCGAGCTGACCGCGCGCTGGCTGGAGGAGCTGTTGCCGTTCGCCCCGACGGCCGACCAGCGCGCTGCGATCGCGGCGATCGACGCCGATCTGGCGCGCGCCCGCCCGATGCAGCGCCTGCTGATGGGCGAGGTGGGCTCGGGCAAGACCGTGGTGGCGCTGTACGCGCTGCTGCGTGCGGTTGAGCACGGTATGCAAGGGGCCCTGATGGCACCCACCGAGACGCTCGCCGAGCAACACTTCGCCACGCTGCAGGCGCTCGTCCCCGAGGCGCTCCTAGAGGGTGGCGCAGCCCGCCGAAGGCGGGCTGGCCGAAACGGGGACGCGAGCCGGAGGCGAGTGTCTCCCGGCTTCGGTCGGGCCCCTCTTCTTCAATCGTCGATGGCGCTGCTGAGCGGCTCGACCCCGCCGCGCCGCCGCGCCGACCTGCTCGGCAAGCTGGCCACCGGCGAGCTGAAGCTGGTGGTCGGCACGCACGCGTTGATCGAGGATGACGTTGTCTTCGACCGCCTCGCGGTCGCGGTGATCGACGAGCAGCATCGCTTCGGCGTACGCCAACGCGCGGCGCTGGATCGCAAGGGGCCTCTCGCCCAATCCGCCGCGTCCGTTGCGAGCCCGTCCGCCTCGTCCGCCGATCCCGGCCCCACCCGTCTCGCCCCCCACGTGCTGCACATGACCGCCACGCCGATCCCCCGCACGCTGGCGCTGACCGCGTACGGCGATCTCGACGTGACGCGCCTGCGCGAGCTGCCGCGCGGGCGGCAGCCGATCGCCACGCACGTGGCGGCGAGCGCCGCGGAGCGCGCCCGCGCGTACGAGCGAATCCGCGAGGAGCTGCGTGCCGGGCGCCAGGCGTACGTGGTGTGCCCGCTGGTCGAGGAGTCCCAGGACCGAAGCCGGGGGACGCTCGCCTTTGGCGAGCATCCCCGTTTCGGCCAGCTGGCCGATCAGTCGATCGCATCTGATCGACGATCGGCGCGCGCCGCCACTGCGGAGTACGAGCGCCTGCGGACCGGGGAGCTGCGCGAGTTCCGCCTGGAGCTGCTGCACGGCCAGCTGCGCCCTCGCGAGAAGCGCGCGGCGATGGCGAGGTTTGCGGCGGGCGCGGCGGACGTGCTGGTGGCGACGACCGTGATCGAGGTGGGGATCGACGTCCCGAACGCGACCGTGATGCTGGTGGAGAACGCCGAGCGCTACGGGATCTCCCAGCTGCATCAGCTGCGCGGGCGGATCGGCCGCGGCGAGCACCCATCGGTGTGCCTCCTGCTCGGGCCTCGCAACGCCCGCCGCCTGCGCGCATTGGCCGAGCACAGCGACGGCTTTGAGCTCGCGGAGATCGATCTGCAGCTGCGCGGGGAGGGCGAGCTGGCGGGCACCCGCCAGCACGGCCAGGCCGAGCCTCGCGTAGCGGTCCTGCCCCAGGACGCGCCACTGCTCGAACGTGCGCGCGTGTGGGCCGAGGGGCTGCTCGCCGTCGATCCAGCGCTGGCGGCCCCGGAGCATGCGCTCCTGGGCGAGGCGCTGGAGCGCGCGCTGGGCGAGGAGGCGCGCGAGCCGCTGCGGGCGTGAGTGGGCGATGATCCCCTGGTGCGGGTGATCGCGGGCAAGTACGGCGGCAGAGCACTGCGGGCGCCCCGGGGCCGGACCACGCGGCCGACCTCCGATCGCGTCAAGGAGGCGTTGTTCTCGATGCTCGGGGAGCTGGAGGGGGCGAGGGTGCTGGATCTGTTCGCGGGCACCGGCGCGCTCGCGATCGAGGCGCTCTCGCGGGGCGCCGAGCGGGCGGTGCTGATCGAGCGCGACCCCCGGGCGCTGGAGGCTCTGAGGGCGAATCTCGCGGCATTGGGACTCGGCGCGCGGGAGGCGGAGGTCCGTCGTGCCGATGCGCTGGCGGCGCTGCGCAACGCACGCGAGCGCGCGGAGACATACGATCTTGTCTTCGTCGATCCGCCCTACCGACATGCGGGTGTGCTGGTGGGCGAGCTGCGGGAGGCGCTGCCCCCCGTGCTCGCGCCGCGGGCGCGCGTGGTGAACGAGAGCGATCGGCGCACCGAGCCGCCGCTGCAATCTCCGCTGCTGGAGGTGGAGGCGGAGCGGCGCTACGGAGACACAGTGATCACGATTCAACGCCGACGATGAGCCTCGACAAGTCAATAGCGGTCTGCCCGGGCTCCTACGACCCGATCACCAACGGCCACCTGGACGTGATCCGGCGCGCGGCGGGGCTGTACGAGCAGGTGGTGGTGGCGGTGGTGAGGCGCTCGGTGCGCAAGAACGCGACGCTGTTCGACATCGAGGAGCGGGTGGGCTTCATCGAACGCGCCACCGCCGAGCTGCCGGGGGTGCGGGTGGAGCCGTTCAGCAACCTCGTGGTGGAGTTCGCGCGCAGCGTGGGGGCGAAGGCGATCGTGAAGGGGCTGCGGGCGATCTCCGACTTCGAGTACGAGCTCGAGCTGCACCAGCTCAACCGCCGCCAGGACCCGGAGATCGAGTCGGTGTACCTGATGTCCAGCTCGCAGTACAGTTTCCTGTCATCGAGTGGCGTCAAGGAGCTGGCCACGTTCGGGGGCCGGATCGACGATCTGGTGCCCGCCGAGGTGGCGGTACGGTTGCAGGAAGAGTTGCGGCGCTGACGAACATCGGATGCGAGACATGATCTCCAACCTTGATATACAGACCGCGGGGCTGCAAGCCCGGCGCAGGTAATCCCTATGGACGTTTTGGTGTTGATCGACAAGCTGGACGACTTGGTGCACAACGCCAAGCCGGTGCCCCTGACCGATCAGGTGAGGGTCGACAAGGAGGAGATCTACGACATCCTCGACCAGATGCGCGCGACGATCCCCGAGGAGATCAAGCAGGCGCGCTGGATCGTCAAGGAGCGCCAGGAGATGCTGGCGGAGGCCAAGCGCGAGGCCGAGAAAATCGTCAAGGAAGCGCGCGAGCGCCAGGAGCGGTTGGTGGGCGAGGAGGAGGTCACCAAGCAGGCCGAGCGCGCCGCCGAGGACATCGTCGAGGACGCCCGCGCCCGCGAGCGCGAGATCCGCCTGGGAGCCGAGGACTACGCGGATGAGATCCTCAGCACGCTGGAGGTCAACCTCTCCAAGATCATCAGCGCGGTGGGCCGCGGTCGCGAGCGGCTGCAGGGCAAGGACGAACCGGCAGAAGTGTCGTAGTCCGGTAGTTTTGCCTTGTGAGCTCTCCGCTCGAGCATCGCCTGGAGGTTGCCCGCACGCTGCTGGGCACCCGTATGCTGCGCCTGGAACGACCCGACAAGGTTGCCCGCGCGCTGGGAACGCTGCGTCGCTGGGGTTCAAGCTCGGCGGCGGCGTACTCGGTCTCGGCGATCCGCTATCCCGAGCGGGTGGCGATCGTGGACGAGCGCGGCACGCTGACGTTCTCCGAGGTTGACGCGCGCACGAACGCGCTGGCGCGGGCTCTACGGGAGGTGGGCGTCGGCGAACAGGATGGGGTGGCGATCATGTGCCGCAACCACCGTGGCATCATCGAGGCGACCGTGGCGTGCGCGAAGCTGGGGGCGAGCGTGCTCTACCTGAACACGGCGTTCGCGGGGCCGCAGATCGCGGATGTGCTGCGCCGAGAGGCGCCTGTGGCGCTGATCTACGACGAGGAGTTCGATGGCCTCGTGCGGCCGGGCTCCGAGGGGATGCGGCGCTTCGTGAGCTGGCGCGAGCCGCAGAGCGCGTGTGGGGACCCGTGGGTGGAGGATCTGATCGCGCGCACCGACGCGGCGCCGTTGCGGCCGCCGACCGAGAAAGGTCGCGTGGTGATCCTCACCTCGGGCACGACCGGCACGCCGAAGGGCGCCAACCGCAAACAGCCAGAGTCGCTGGAGCCGGCGGCGGCGCTGTTCTCGAAGATCCCGCTGCGGGCGCGTGAGACGACCGTGATCGCGGCGCCGATGTTCCACTCGTGGGGGTACGCGCACTTCACGATGGCGTTGCCGCTGGGCTCGACGCTGGTGCTGCGGCGGCGCTTCGACCCCGAGCAGACACTGGCGGACATCGCGCGCCACCGCGCAACCGCGCTCGCCGTGGTGCCGGTGATGCTGCAGCGGATCTTGGAGCTGGGAGCGCAGACGCTCGAACGCTACGACACCGCCGCGCTGCGGATCATCGCGGCCTCTGGCTCGGTGCTCCCCGGCGAGCTGGCCACGCGCGTGATGGACACGTTTGGGGAGGTGCTGTACAACCTGTACGGCTCCACCGAGGTGGCGTGGGCGACGATCGCCACCCCAGAGGATCTGCGCGCGGCCCCGGGCACCGCCGGGCGCCCGCCGCTGGGAACGGTCGTGAAGATCCTCGACGCGGAGGGGCGCGAGCTGGCGCAGGGGCAGCGGGGGCGGATCTTCGCCGCCAACGAGATGGTGTTCGACGGCTACACCGGCGGTGGGGGCAAGGAGATCGTGCGCGGTCTGATGAGCACCGGCGACATGGGTCACATCGACGCGGGGGGACGCCTGTTCGTGGACGGCCGCGACGACGAGATGATCGTCTCAGGCGGCGAGAACGTGTTCCCCCGCGAGGTGGAGGACCTGCTCGCCAAGCACCCACAGATCGAAGAGGCCGCCGTGGTCGGCGTGGAGGACGAGAAGTTCGGTCAGCGCCTGAAGGCGTTCGTTGTGGTGCGCGAGCAGGCCGACCTGGGCGAGGAGGAGATCAGGGAGTACGTCAAGCAGAACCTCGCCCGCTACAAGGTGCCGCGCGACGTGGTGTTCCTGCAGACACTGCCGCGAAACGCGACCGGCAAGGTGCTCAAGCGGGAGCTGGCCGCCACCGCCGATTGAAGCTAGCCTGGGAGCGGTGGCTGCCCTCACCGACAAGCTCGACCTGGAGAGCCTGCATCTCAGCGCCGGTGAGGGGCGGCGCCTGGAGCTGGCGGTCGAGATCGAGCCGCTGGGGCTGGCTGGCGAGCGTTATGAGGCGGAGCCGCCCCAACCGGCGGTGACGTTGGACGTATCGCGCATGGTCGGCCACGGGTATGCGCTTCGGCTGCGCTTCAAGACGGCGCTGGCGGGGCCCTGCATGCGCTGCCTGGCGGCGGCGGCGCCGGAGGTGGAGGTGGACTCGCGCGAGGTGGATCGCCCCACCGAAGCCGGGAGACACGCGCCTTCGGCGCGAATCCCCGTTTCGGCCAGCGGGGAGGAACTGTCGAGCCCATACATCGACCATCACACGCTCGACCTCGCGGCGTGGGCGCGGGACGCGTTCGCGCTGAGCGCCCCCACGCAGGTGCTGTGCCGCGCCGACTGCGCAGGACTGTGCCCGGTGTGCGCGGCCGACCTCAACGAGGCTGACCCCGAGCACCACCACGAGCGCGATCCCGACCCGCGCTGGGCGAAGCTGCGGGAGTTGAAGCTGGAGTAGGCGCCGCCTGCCCCGTGGCTGCTAGCCTTCCCCAACCGATGGCCGTCCCCAAGCAGAAGCAGTCGCACAGCCGCACCGCCAAGCGCCGTGCGCAGCACAAGATCGCCGCGCCCGCGCTGAGCGTCTGCCCGCGCTGCCACAGCCCGCGTCGTCCGCACCGGGTGTGCGCGGTGTGCGGCACGTATGCCGGGCGCGAGGTTGCCCTCCCGGTGGAACACAGCGAGGAGCACGACCACGACCACTGAGTCGGTGGTCGCGGTCGACGCCAACGGCGCCGACCTCGGACCGGCTGAGGTGGCGGCGGGCGCGGCGCTGGCCGCGCAACAGGGAGCGCGCGTGCTGCTGTTCGGCCCGCTCGCGGAGATCGGTGCCGCGCTGGCGAAGCTCGACATTGCACCCGTGGCGCAGATCGCCACCTCGATCGCCGGTGTCGAGCTCGTCGACGCGCCGCTGTCGATCGCCAAGAGCCCCGACCCCGCGCGCGCCGCGCGCGCGAACCCCGAGGCCTCGATCGTGCAGGCCGCCCGGGCGGTGGCGGAGGGTCGCGCGCAGGCGCTGGTGTGCGCGGGCGGCACCGGCGCGGCGCTGGCAGCGGGGCTGTTCAACATCAAGCGCGCCCGGGGCATCCACCGTCCGGCGCTCGCGTTGCCGCTGCCGGTGCCCGGCCATCCGGTGACGCTGCTCGACGTGGGCGCCAACGCGCAAGCGCGCGAGGAGCATCTCGTGCAGTTCGCGTTCATGGGCGCGGCGCTTGCGCAGGTGGTGCTCGACGTGCCCCGCCCCCGCGTGGGGCTGCTTTCCAACGGCGAGGAGCAGGGGCGCGGCAGCCCGCTGGTGGTGGCCGCGCGCGCGCAGCTCGCCGAGCGTCTCGCCGCCGCGGCGGAAGGCTCGGGCGGGGATGCGGGGTCGTTCGAACCGGGCAGCAGCGTCGAGCGCGGCGTTGCGCAGCCATTCGAGTTGGCCGGCGGCGGTGTCGCGCAGCCCTTCGAGCTCCTCGGCGGCGTGGTCGCGCAGCCCTTCGAGTTCGTCGGCAGCGTGGAGGGCGGCGATCTCACCAGCGGCGCCGCCGATGTGATCGTCACCGATGGCTTCACCGGCAACATTGCGCTGAAGGTGATGGAGGGCGTTTCGCAGACGATGCTGCGCGCGATCCGCGACGCCGCCCTCTCCTCCCCCCGCGCAAAGCTCGGGGGCGCCCTGCTGCGCCCGGCGCTGCACTCCTTCCGCGATCAAATCGACCCCGAAGGACAGGGAGGCGCCTACCTGTTGGGGCTGCGCCGGTTGGGAGTTGTGCCCCATGGGAGTTTCACCCGCCGTGGCTTCGCCCGGGCGATCCTGCGCGCCGCGCGGGGCGCGCAGGACGATCTCGTGGGGCGCACGCATGCCGCGCTGGAGCAGGCGGGTGCGCTGCGCACGCGGGTGGGTCAACCGCCATCCGCGCGGGGCGCTAGCCTCCACGAGAGATGACCCGTGAGCAGGTATACGAGCTGATCCGCGATCACCTCGCCGATGAGCTGGAGCTCGACCCCGATGAGATCGGTGAGGAGAGCCGCTTCAAGGAGGACCTCGAGGCCGACTCGCTGGACCTGTACACGCTGGTGCAGGAGCTCGAGGACACCTACGGCGTGCAGGTCTCCGACGAGCAGGCCGTGGGCATCAAGACGGTGGGGCAGGCGGTGGACTTCGTGCTGGCGCAGGCCCACGGCGCCGAGGTTTGATGCGCGCGGATGAAGCTGCTGAACGCGCTCTTGGAGGAGCTTCCCGAGGAGCTGTCCCGCCAGGTTTTCACGCACGCCTCGTGGAGCGAGCGGCGCAGCGACTCCTACGTGCGCCTCGCCTTTCTCGGCGACAGCGTGCTGGGGCTGGCGGTGACCGCCCACCTCTATCCACGTCTGGAGGCCGAGCGCTTCGGCGCCGGGCGCCTGACGAAGATCCGCGCCCAGGCGGTCTCCGGCCCCTCCTGCCGGGCGGTTGCCGAGCGCCTCGCGGTGCCGGAGCGGCTGCGCGCTGCCGCACCCGCCGGCGTCCAGGAGAACGCGGTGCTGCTGGGTGCCACCGAGCGGGTGCTGGCCTCGGTAATCGAGGCGGTGATCGGGGCGTGCTACCTGCAGTTCGGCTACGAGCGCACCGCCGAAGCGGTGGTGGAGGCGTTTCGGCTCGAGATCGAGCAGGCGCTGGAGAACCCAGTCGACTTCAAGTCCACGCTGCAGGAGCTGCTGGCGCAGCGCGGAGAGCTGGTCACCTACGAGGTGACGGCCGAGCACGGCCCCCCGCACGAGCGTACCTTCGAGGTGGCGGCCTCGGTCGACGGTCGCCCGCTCGGCAGCGGCTCCGGGCGCAGCAAGAAGCACGCCGAGCAGCAGGCCGCGCGCAAGGCCGTGGAGAGATTGCAAACATGATCCAGCGCCGACATGCGGGCTCAGGGCCATGTATCTGAAATCGCTCACGTTGAAGGGCTTCAAGTCCTTCCCCGACCGCACCCGCCTCGATTTTGGCCCCGGCGTCTCCGTCGTGGTTGGGCCCAACGGGTCGGGCAAGTCCAACATCACCGACGCGGTGCTGTGGGCGATGGGCGAGCAGTCGCCGCTGGCGGTGCGCGGGCAGTCGATGCAGGACGTGATCTTTGGTGGCGGTCGCGGTGTACAGGCACGTAGCGCCGCCGAGGTCGAGATTGTGCTCGACAACTCCGATGGCACCGTCGCGCTCCCGCTCAGCGAGATCTCGATCCTGCGCCGCCTGCACCGCTCGGGCGAGGGCGAGTACCGGCTGAACGGTGCTCGTTGCCGGCTGGTGGACGTGATCGAGGTGCTCTCCGACACCGGCCTGGGCAAGGAGACCCACTCGGTTATCTCCCAGGGTCGCGTCGAGGGGATCGTCACCTCCAAGCCGCGCGACCGCCGCCTGTTGATCGAGGAGGCGGCCGGGCTCGGCAAGCACCGCAAGCGCCGCCGTCGCGCCCAGTTGAAGCTCGAACGCACCCAGGACAACCTCGATCGTGCCTTGGACGTCGAGCGCGAGGCCCGTTCGCGGTTGCGCCCGCTCAAGCGTCAGGCGGAGGCCGCCGAGCTGCACCAGCGCCTGGAAGCTCAGATGCTCGAAGCGCGCCTGCAGCTGGCGCGTGAGGCGCTGCGTGTCCGGCGGCTGGAGCTCTCCGAGGCCGAGACCCTGGTGCAGGCGGCGCGCGCCGCCCGCACCGAGGTCGAAGGTGGCCTGCAGGAGGTCGTCGCGCGGCGCAGCCTTGCTGAGCGCGCGCTGGCCGAGCGCTCAGCCAGCCACGACGAGCTCTCCCGGCGCGCGCTGCACGCCGGCGCCGCCGCCGAGCGGCTGCAACTGCGTCACGAGCAGGCTGTCACCACGGCCGCCGGTCTCGCCGAGCGGGTGCAGCGCTCCGCGCGCGAGATTGAGCTGCTCGAGGAGGCCTCCACGGAGGGCGAGAGTGGGGCCCTCGATGCTGACGGGGAGCAGCGCATCGGCACGATCGAGCAGGAGCTGGCCGAGCTTGACCGCGAGCGCGAGCAGCAGTTGGAGCGCGAGCTCGCCGAACTGGAGCGCTCCTGCGAGGTCGCCGCCGCCGAGGTGGCTGAGCTTGCCGGCACCCTGGCTGAGGCCCGCGAGGCACGCGAGGCCGCCGACGAGCAGGCCGAGGAGGCCCGCGGCGCGCTGCGCGAGGCTGAGCGTGCGGTCGAGGCCGCCCGCCGTGACGCTGCTCGCGTGGGATCCGAGCTGGCCGCCGTCAACCAGTTCCTGCGTACCGCCTCCGTGGTGGGCGGGGCCGCGGAGGGCAAGCGCGGCGATGGCGCCTCCGGCGATGGCGCGTCCGGAGATGGCGCCCCGCGTGCGCTGAGCGAGGCGCTTCGTGTCCAGCCGGGCTACGAGCTCGCGCTTGCCGCCGCGCTCGGTGGGCGCCTCGACGCGCCATTTGTGCCCGACCTGGCCGCCGCCGCGGCGCTGCTCGATCGCGCCGGGCCTGACGGTGCCACGGCGCTGCTGGCGGATCGGCGCTCCTCGGACGCCGCACCCCTCGGCCCGTCCGTGCCCCCCGCTCCCGGCGCTCGTCCTCTGATTGAGCTGGTGGACGGGCCCGCGCCGGTGCTCGCGCTTGCAGGGCGGCTGCTCGCCGACACATGGGTGCTGGAGCGCCTGGAGGATCTCCCCGACGACTTCGCGGGGGTCGCCGTAACGTCCCGCGGGCGCGTGTGGTTTGCCGCCCTGGGCGAAGTGCGCCAGGTCGCCGAGGGTGGCTCCGAGCGGGTGCTCGCTCGCCGCAACGAGCGCGAGCAGCTGATCCTCGCATCCGAGGCCACCGCCACCGCCGAGCACGCCGCGCGCGGCGCGGTCGAGCGGGCGCAGGAGAGTGCAGCGAGCGCCGATCTCGCGCGTGAAGAGGCCGACGGCGGGCTACGCGAGGCGACGCGCGCTCACGCCCATGCGCTGGAGGGTGAGCGCCACGCCGCCTGGCTGGTCGAGCAGCGCCGCGCTGCCCCTGAGCAGGGGCCGCTGGCGGTGCGCCGCGCGCAGCTGGAGGGCGAGCTTTCCGCCGAGCGCCGGGCAGCTGAGCGCCTCGCGCGCGAACACGCCGAGCGTTTGGAGCGCCTGGGGCGCCTGCGCGCCCGGCATGCCGCCGACACCGCGCTGGTGCCGCTCGCCGAGCGGCTCGCCGTGGCGCTACATGCCGCCGGGGAGGCGGTCGCCGCGCGCGCCGGCGAGCTTCAACGCGAGCTCGACAGCTATCGCGCTGCCGGCGAGGCGATGGCCGGCGAGCTGCGCGCCTGCGCCGCACAGGAGGCCGACATCCAGGCGCACCTGCGCGCGCGGGGTGAGGCCGTGACCACCGCCGAGGTTGCGGCGCAGCGCTTGCGCGACCACACCGAGGAGGCGGCCCTGGAGCTGCGCACGGTGCGCGAACAGCTGGAGCTGCCCGTCGCGGCAGGTGAGCCGGGGGAGGGCGATAGGAATGCGGATCCGGGTTCGGAGTTGGAGGGAGTGTCGCCCGCGGGCGAGGAGGACGAGACGGCGGACAAGCGCGACGAAGGTGTCGTTGTTGAGACACTCGACGAGAACCCCGAGCCGCTCGATGCGGAGCAGGTGCAGGCGCTCACCTCCCGCCTGGAGCGTTTGCGTCGCAGGCGTGAGCAGCTCGGGCCCGTTAACCCACTCGCCAAAGAGGAGTACGCCGAGGCGCTCGCCCACGTCGAGGAGCTTGAGGCCCGCCGCAGTGACCTGGAGACGGCGCTGCGCGAGCTGCGCACCTTGATCCGCGACACCGATCGCCAGATCCACGAGACCTTCCGCGCCACCTTCGACGCTGCTGCCCGCAACTTCGAGGAGCTCGCACGCGATCTCTTCCCCGGGGGTGGCGGTCAGCTGCGGCTCGTCAAGGACGCGCTCGTCCCCCGACCAGTGCTCGGCGGTCAACCGCTGTCCAACGGCGCGGCTTCCGGCGGGCGCGAGGAGCGCGACAGCGAGGCCGCCGCGGAGCACGAGGAGCGGCGATCGGGGAATGGGCGCGCCGTCGCCGAGGGCGGGGATGTGGAGGGCGTGGAGGGGGAGGATGGGGATGCCAATCCCTCCGGTTTGGCGGCCGATCCCGACGAGGAGCTGTTGGGGGTGGAGATCGAGATCACCCCCGCCGGCAAGTCCACCAAGCGCCTCTCGCTGCTGTCCGGTGGAGAGAAGTCGATGACCGCGCTCGCTTTCCTGTTCGCCGTGTTCCTCGCGCGCCCCTGCCCCTTCTACATTCTCGACGAGGTCGAGGCTGCACTGGACGACCTCAACCTCGAGCGCTTCCTATCGCTGCTGCGCCGCTACGCCAACCGCGCGCAGTTCATCGTGATCACCCACCAGAAGCGCACGATGGAGGCCGCCGACTGGCTGTACGGAGTGTCGATGGCAGGCAACGGCGTCTCCAAGGTGCTCTCCAGGCGTCTGCCGCCGGCTGCCGAGACACCGCGGCCTGAGATGGTGGAGGCCGCCTGACGTCGTGCCACGCGACTGGAGCGACCTATTCATCACCGGCGAGCAGGCCGCCGGCGCTGAGCGCGGTGGTGAGAGTCCCGAGCGCCGCGGCTTCTTCCGTCGTCTGCGCGAGAACCTCGCGAAGACCCGGCAGGCGCTCGGCGGCGAGATTCACGCCACGCTCTTCCAAACCCTCGACGAGCACACCTGGGAACGACTGGAGGAGGCGCTGATCATGGCCGACGTCGGCGCCACCGCCACCGCCGCGGTGGTGCAGGCGCTCGAAGGCGAGGCGCTTGAGGGCGGGTTGACCGAAGCCGGGGGACACTCGCCTTCGGCTCGCATCCCCGTTTCGGCCAGCGGCGAGGCGCTCTCGGAGCGGCTGATCGAGCTGCTCGCCGACACCGCCCGCGTGGGGGACGGGCGCATCGATATCCGCGCTCACCCCACGGTGATCCTCGCGGTGGGCGTCAACGGCACGGGCAAGACCACCACGATCGGCAAGCTCGCCTGGCACCTGCGCAAGGAGCTTGGGCGCACCGTGCTGCTCGCCGCCGCCGACACCTTCCGCGCGGCCGCCACCGAGCAGCTGGAGGGGTGGGCGCAGCGCGCCGGCTGCGAGATCGTCACCGGCCCCGAAGGCTCCGACCCCGGCGCCGTGGCGTTCGAGGCTGTGGCGCGCGCGCGGAGCGAGGGACTCGACGTCGTGATCGTGGACACCGCGGGTCGCCTGCACACCCAGGACGACCTGATGGCAGAGCTCGCCAAGGTGCGGCGCGTGATCGCGCGTCAGCTGGAGGGGGCGCCGCACGAGACGCTGCTCACGGTCGATGCCACCACCGGCCAGAACGGTCTGCGCCAGGCGCGTGTCTTCGCGGAGTCGGCTCAGGTCGGGGGCATCGTGCTCACCAAGCTCGACGGCACCGCCCGCGGGGGTATCGCGCTGGCGATCGCCCGCGAACTGGGCATCCCGGTGAAGCTGATCGGCGTCGGCGAGTCCCTCGAGGACCTGCGCCCATTCGACCCAGATGAGTTCGCGCGGGCGCTGATCGCGGCTTGAGAGAGCGCCCACGCCACTTCACAAAATGAAGGGTTGGGGGACGAAAGCGAAGCATCGTGCCGGGTGGTCCCTGGGGCCGACCAAACGACGGGTAGCGGCTTCCCAGTCAGGCCGACCAAACGACGGGTAGTGGCTCCCCAGTCAGGTTAGTACCACTTCACAAAATGAAGGGTTGGAGGCGCAAAGGAGATGCGATAATCGGACTATGGACGCATGGATCGTGTGGACCGTGGCGGCGTGCGTGCTGGGCGCGGGAGAGATGCACACCGGCGGGTTCTTCCTCGCGCCGTTCGCGATTGGCGCGCTGGTCGCGGCTCTCGTGAGCCTTGTTGGCGCCGGCCTTCCGTTCGCCGTGATCGCCTTCCTGCTCGTCTCGCTGCTGGTGCTGGCGACCCTGCGTCCCCTCGCCCGGCGCCACCTGCAGCACCCCCCTCGGATTCGCACTGGCGCCGCCGCCCTGGTGGGGTGCGACGCGGTTGTGCTGGAGCGGATCGCCAATCAGGAGGGCGTGGGCTGCGTGCGGATCGGCGGCGAGGTGTGGACGGCGCGCAGCTACGCCGAGGACGAGGTGATCCCCGCCGGGGAGCGCGTGCAGGTCGTGGAGATACGCGGGGCCACCGCGCTGGTGATGCACTGAGATGCAGGCCCACGGCACGCGCTCGAAGGCACGCCGCACCGAGACCCACGCCCACGGCACGCGCTCGAAGGCACGCCGCACCGAGACCCACGCCCACGGCACGCGCTCGAAGGCACGCCGCACCGAGACCCACGCCCACGGCACGCGCTCGAAGGCACGCCGCACCGAGACCCACGCCCACGGCACGTGCGTGAGGCACTGAACCCAATACAGGCACACTGGAAAGGCAAGGGAATCCCCCATATGGTCGCTCTCATCGTCGTCGTCGTAGTCGTGCTGTTCGCGCTGATCGTGGCGGCGCGCACGGTTCGCGTGATCCCCCAGGCGCGCGCCGGCGTGGTCGAGCGCCTCGGCCGCTACAGCCGCACGCTGGAGCCGGGCCTGGCGATCGTGACGCCGTTCGTGGATCGCGTAAAGCCGCTGGTGGACCTGCGTGAGCAGGTGGTCAACTTCGCGCCCCAGTCGGTCATCTCCGAGGACAACGTGGTGGTGGCGATCGAGACGGTGTTGTACTTCACGATCACCGATCCCCGCTCGGCCACCTATGAAGTCGCCAATCCGCTGCAGGCGATCGAGCAGCTGACGGTGACCACGCTGCGCAACGTGATCGGCGGGCTCACGCTCGAGGCCACGCTGACGGCCCGCGAGAACGTCAACACTGAGCTGCGCACGGTGCTGGACGAGGCCACCGGCAAGTGGGGCATCCGCATCAACCGCGTGGAGATCAAGTCGGTGGATCCGCCGGCGGATATCCGCTCGGCGATGGAGAAGCAGATGCGCGCCGAGCGCGATCGCCGCGCGGCGATCCTCACGGCCGAAGGCGAGAAGCAGGCCCAGATCCTCACCGCCGAGGGTGAGCAGCAGGCCGCGGTGCTCACCGCCGAGGGCGCGCGCCAGGCGGCGATCCTGCGCGCGGAGGGCGAAGCGAAGGCGATCGACACCGTCTTCAAAGCGATCCACGCCGGCAACCCCACGCGCGACCTGCTCAGCTACGAATACCTGCAGATGCTGCCCCAGCTCGCCGAAGGCGACGCCAACAAGGTGTTCGTGGTGCCCTCAGAGTTCGCGCAGATGTTCGGCGGGATCGGCGAGGCCCTTGCCCGTCGCGGCGATGAGCCCCCCTCCGGTGGCAGTTCAGCCCCGGGCGACGGTCCCCGCGGCGCCGGCTCGCTCGGCCCGGGCTCCGGAGGCTCGCCTGGCGGAGAAGGCTGACGCGCGTCACCGATGTTCGATTCGCTCGCCGAGAAGCTCCAGGCCACGCTGTCGGATGTCCGCCAGCGGGGGACGCTCACCGAGCAGGACATCGACCGCGCGCTGCGCGAGATCCGCCTCGCGCTGCTGGAGGCGGACGTCAACTTCAAGGTGGTCCGCCAATTCACCGCTGACGTGAAGGAGCGCTGCCTGGGGGCGGAGATCGTCGGCACGCTCAACCCCGGCCAGCAGGTCGTGAAGATCGTCGCCGAGCAGCTCACCCAATTGATGGGGGGGGAGTCCGAGGAGCTCGGCTTCGCCTCCAGCCCCCCCACGGTGATCCTGCTCGCCGGCCTGCAGGGCTCGGGCAAGACCACCGCCGCTGCCAAGCTCGCGCGTTACCTGCAGGAGCACCACAACTCCTCGGTCGCGCTCGCCGCCTGCGACACCTACCGCCCGGCGGCGGTCGAGCAGCTCGTGAAGATGGGCGCCCGCGCGGGCGCGGCGGTGTATGAGCGAGGCACCGAGCCCGATCCGGTGGAGATCGCGACGTGGGCGCTACAGCGCGCGCGCGAGGAGGGCAAGGACGTGCTGATCGTCGACACCTCCGGCCGGCTGCACGTCGACGAGCAGCTGATGGCGGAGCTGGTGCGCATCCACGCCGCGGTTGCGCCCCGCGACACGCTGCTGGTCGTTGACGCGATGACCGGCCAGGACGCCGTCAACGTCGCCGAGCAGTTCGCGGCCGCCGTCCAGTTTGACGGGGTGGTGATGAGCAAGCTCGACGGCGACGCCCGCGGCGGCGCGGCACTGTCGGTGAAGGCGGTCACCGGCCAGCCGATCCTGTTTGCCTCCACCGGCGAGCACCTCGAGCAGTTCGAGCGCTTCCACCCCGATCGCATGGCACAGAGGATCCTCGGCATGGGCGATGTGCTCAGCCTGATCGAGCAGGCCGAGCGCCAGTTCGACGAGCGCGACGCAGTGGAGTTGCAGCGCAAGCTGCGCCGCAACGAGTTTGGCCTCGACGACTTCCTCGATCAGCTGAAGGCCGTGCGCAAAATGGGGCCGCTCAGCAGCGTCCTGGGGATGATCCCCGGCCTCGGCGGCGCCCAGCTGCGCAACCTGAAAATGGACGAACGCGAGCTCGATCGCCTGCAGGCGATCATCCTCGCGATGACCCCCGAGGAGCGCCGTCGCCCCGAGCTGATCAAGGGTTCACGCCGGCTGCGGATCGCGCGGGGGTCGGGCACCAACGTGCAGCAGGTCAGCCAGCTCGTCAAGCAGTTCGGGCAGATGCGCAAGGTGATGCGCCAGGTCGGCCGGGGCAAGATGCCCGACATCGGCGCGCTGATGCGCCAGGCACGCTGAGGCCCTGTGCCGCGGGCTGATGCCCCGGGCGCGCTGAGACCCTGTGCCGCGGGCTGATGCGCCAGGCACGCTGAGACCTTGCGCCCAACCGTCTAAGCTTCCGCGTTGGCAGTATCGAAAGTCGTTTTCAACCACTGAGAGGCAACACGTGTCGGTAAGGCTCAGGCTCACGCGAGTGGGCGCCAAGAAGGACCCGATCTGGCGAGTGGTCGTCGCCGACCAGCGCTCCCCCCGCGACGGGCGCGTGATCGAGACGATCGGCCACTACAACGCGCAAACCAACCCCTCGACGATCAAAATCGACGAGGAGCGCGCCCGCAGCTGGCTGGCCCGCGGCGCGCAGCCCTCGGACACAGTCCGCAAGCTGCTGCGCACCCAGGGAATCGGCAGCTGAGCGCCTGGAGCGCCCAAACATATGGCGGCGGAGAGGGTGCAGGAGCTCTTGATCTACCTCGCCCAGGGCTTGGTGGACGAGCCCGAGGAGGTGTCGGTCGAGCGCTTCGAGGAGGACGACGGCACGGTCGTGTTGGAGCTTGCGGTGGCGCGGGAGGATTACGGCAAGGTGATCGGCCGCGGTGGCCGCACCGCCCAGGCGCTGCGCACAGTGGTGAGGGCCGCGGCGGCGGAGGACAAGCGCCGTGTGGTCATCGACATTGTCGACTGAGCCGCTGGAGGCCGGCCGCGTGGGTCGCGCGCATGGCCTCGACGGAAGCTTCTACGTGACCGCAGCCCGTCCGCGGCTGCTCCAGGAGGGGAGCGAGGTGACGGTCGCCGGCAGCGTCCACCGTATCCGGCGCCGCGCCGGCGTCGAGCAGCGCCCGATCGTGCGCCTGGACGGCGTCGAGGACCGCACCGCCGCGGAGGCGTTGCGCGGGCAGCCATTGACGGTGGCGCAGGCACAGGCGCCCGCGCTCGGGGAGGGTGAGTGGTGGGCGCACGAACTGGAGGGCTGCGCGGTATGCGACGGACAACGACTGCTCGGCACGGTCAGCGGCCTGCTGGAGCTGCCCTCCTGCGAGGTGCTCGAAGTGCGTCGCGATGACGGCCGCCAGCTACTGGTGCCGATGGTCAGAGACGCCGTGCGCCATGTGGACGTCGCCGCGGGGCGCATCGAGGTGAGCCTCGATTTTCTCGGAGAGGAGTAGCAATGGAGGTAGACATCTTCACGCTGTTCCCCGAGTGGTTTCGGTGGTTCCACACCCAGCGCCACGTCCGCAACGCGCTGGCCGCGGGAAGTCGCGTGGAGTGCGTGGACATCCGCGAGCACACGCCGCTCACCGGCGGCCAGGTCGACGACACCCCGTTTGGGGGCGGGGCGGGCATGGTGCTGCGGGTGGATGTGATGGACGCCGCGCTGCGCGCTCGCTACGGGGTCGATCCGGTGCAACTGCGCGAGCGTCGCCGCGTGATCGCGCTGACCCCCACGGGGCGGCTGCTCGACGACGGCTACGTCAGCGAGCTCGCGGCCGAGGGGGCACTGACGCTGCTGTGCGGACGCTACGAGGGCTTCGATGAGCGGATCGTCGAGCATTTCGCCGGCGAGACTCTGTCGATCGGACGCTACGTGCTATCCGGGGGGGAGCCCGCCGCAATGGTGGTGTGCGACGCGGTGCTGCGCAAGCTTCCCGGCGCCCTGGGAGACGCCCACTCGGCCGTCGAGGAGTCCTTCAGCGAGGCGCTGGGGGGTGACCCCGAGTATCCCCACTACACCCGCCCCGCCGACTACCGCGGGTGGAGCGTGCCCGACGTGCTGCTCTCCGGCAACCACCAGCGCATCGAAAGCTGGCGGCGGGAGCGCAGCAGGGAACGGGCGGGGGAGCGCTGACGCGGGCTGCGCCGGTTGTCCGCTACCATTGCTGACCGCGCCGCAGCCACCGTCGGTCGGCTGATGGGCGCGAGACCCCTCTGAACGTTATGAGCAGCGTCATCGACACCCTCGAACGCGCACAGCTGCGTCGTGTGCCCGACTTCGCGCCGGGCGATCGCGTCAAGGTGCACTTTCAGGTGATCGAGGGCACGCGCCGGCGTATCCAGATCTTCGAGGGCGTCGTCATCAAGCGCCAGGGCCACGGCGTGCGGGAGACGTTCACGGTGCGCAAGCAGTCGTTCGGAGTCGGCGTGGAGCGGATGTTCCCCGTGCATTCCCCGAAGATCGAGCGCATCGAGCTGGCGGCCCGCGGCGATGTGCGCCGCGCGAAGCTCTACTACCTACGCGATCGCGTGGGCAAGCGTGCGCGGGTGCGCGAGCGCCGCTACACCGGCCCGGAAGAGACGGTGCAGCCGGGGCTGTTGCACGATCCTGAGGCGGAAAGCCCGGCGACGGAGTCGCAGGACGCGGTGAAGAACGGGGCGATGGACGCGCCCGCCGGGGGGGAGCCTGATGTGTCACCCGCCAACACCGACGAGACGGAGCGCTCTGAAGCGCCGTCGTCGGCGGCGGCGGAGGCAGATCAGGCCGATGCCCCCGATGCCGGTGGGCAGTCCGCCGGCGACGCCCAGGCGTGAGAGCCATCCCCGGGGTGCTCCGGTGAGCGTACGTTCCACCAAGAAGGGCGGGGACATGGCCCGCCCCGGCACGCCCGGCGGACCGATCACATCGATGAGCACCGGCAACGGCGCCAAGACCTCCAAATCGACCGCCAGCTCACTGTTCGAGCTGGCGGCGATCATCGTGATCGCGGTGCTGCTGGCGCTTGGCATCCAGCGGTTCCTCGTCAAGCCCTACAAGATCCCGAGCGGCTCGATGGAGCCGACGTTGTCGATCGGACAGCGCGTGCTGGTCAACCGTATCGGGATGACGCTCAACGGGCCGCACGTCGGCGAGATCGTGGTGTTCCATCCGCCCAACGGCGCCAAGGAACAGCGTTGCGGGCCCACCCACTACGAAGTCAGCCCGGGCGGCGCGCCCTGCGCTCAGACCAACCCTGAAGAGTCCGGTGAAAACTTCATCAAGCGGATAGTCGCCGGGCCTGGAGACACGATCTACGTCAAGGAAGGCCACGCGATCGTCAATGGAAAGCGCGAGCCCGACTCCTACATCAAACCGTGCGGGGGGGTGCGGGAGTGCAACTTCCTCACCCAGATCAAGATTCCCGCCGGTCATTGGTTCATGATGGGGGACAACCGTGGCGAATCTGACGACAGCAGGTTCTGGGGACCCGTCCCCACCTCATGGATCATCGGGGGAGCGTTCTTCACCTACTGGCCCCCCGACCGCATCGGGACGCTCTAGCGCGCCCGGGACCTCCCGGACCCGCCGCAGAGCCCGCCGAGCGTCGAGCGGGCGGCGTCTGTTCGCTTTCGATCGTCGCCTCGGCGTGCGCCTGGTGGCCGGTGCGGACGAGGCCGGCCGCGGCTGCCTGGCGGGGCCGCTGGTGGCGGCCGGCGTGCTGTTCGACTACGACACCCTCTCCGCCCCGCAGATCCGCGCGCTGGCGGCGCTGAACGACTCCAAGCAGCACACCGCCGAGGCGCGCGAGGAGCTGTACCCGCTGGTTTTACGCAGCGCGGCGCGGGTCACTGTGGTCTCGCGCTGCGTGCGTGGGATCGACTCCAGGGGTCTGCACAACACCAACCTCGCCGCCCTGCGTGACGCGCTACAAGGTGTCACCGACGGCGTGCGGGGTGAGGTGGCGTGTCTGGTGGACGGCTTCTCCGTGCCGGACTTCGGGCGCCCCCAGCGGGCGATCGTCGACGGCGACGCCACCAGCGCCGCGATCGCCGCCGCCTCAATCGTCGCCAAGGTCTCCCGCGACCGCTACATGTGCCACGCCGACACCCTGCATCCCGGCTGGAGCTTCGCCGAGCACGTCGGCTACTCCACGCCCGCCCACCGCGAGGCGATCATGCGCCTCGGCGTCTCGCCGCTGCACCGGCTCTCGTTCCAGTCGCTGGCTTATCAGCAGCTGGCGTTGTAGTGAGCGAGAAGCCGAAGTGGATTGGCGGTAACCGCGAGTAACAGCGCGGGTATGGGTAGCGCGAGCTCGGCGCAGAGCGCGCTCGTCGCGCCGCTCGCACCGTCGAATACGGTGCTGCCGGCGATCTCCGGTGCCGCGGAGCAGGGGCAGCTGTTGAGCGTCAGCGAAGGCGAATGGAGCGGCACTCCGCCGTTTTCCTATGCCTACCAGTGGGAGAGCTGTAATAGCACGGGTGGCAGCTGCAAAAAAATCACGGGGGCGAGCGCCTCGACCTACCGGGTGCTCGGCTCGCAGATCGGGGGTACGCTGCGCGCGGTCGTGACCGCGGAAAACGCGGCGGGCAGCAAAGGAGCGACCAGCGCAGCGACTGCGGTAATCACGACCGGCCCGCCGGTCAACACCGCGCTGCCCGTGGTCTCGGGCACAGCCGAAGACGGCCACACGCTGAGCGCGAGCACGGGCTCGTGGGCGGGCACCGAACCCTTCTCCTACACCTACCAGTGGGAGCTGTGCAACAGCGCTGGGGAAAGCTGCGCGAACATCTCAGGGGCGACCAGCTCGACCTACCTCCTCGGCCACGGCGATGTGGGTGACACGCTGCGGGTGAAGGTCACGGCCAGCAACAGCGGGGGCTCGGCTTCCAGCACCTCCGCCGCAACCGGGGTCGTGGCGGCGCTCGCGCCGTCGAGCACCAGCCTGCCATCGATCTCCGGGACGGCACGGGACGGGCAGACGCTGAGCGCGAGCACGGGCAACTGGGAAGGCACCCCGCCGATCACATACACCTACCAGTGGCAGACCTGCAACGAGGGGGGCGGGGAATGCGGGGACATCGCAGGCGCGACGGGCGGCAGCTACACGCTTGGCTCTGGAAACCTCGAAACGACTTTGCGTGTGGTCGTGACGGCTACCAACGGTGTGGGTTCGGCGCCGGCGACCTCCGCAGCGAGCGCGGCGATCGAACCGGGGCCGCCGAGCGAGCTGGAAGCGCCGTCGGTCTCGGGCACTCCGGCTGTGGGCGGAACGCTGCAGGCGGACGCCGGCGTGTGGGCGGGCAGCGAAACGGAAGTCAGCTACCAGTGGGAACGCTGCAACGCGGCGGGCGGTGAATGCGTGGACGTTGCGGGCGCGAGCGAGTCGGGTTACACGCTCGCGGGGGGCGATGTCGGCAAGACGCTGCGGATTAGGGTGGGGGTGAGCAACCCCCAGGGCTCCCTCACGGCCGTCTCGCCCGCGTCGCCGGTGATCGAAGCGGCTGTCACGCTCGTGAACACGTGGGCTCCGAGCATCTCGGGTACGCCTCGTGAGGGGCAGACGCTTACGGCGGACGCCGGCAGCTGGCTGGGCCTCGGCACGATCGGCTATGCCTACCAGTGGGAGCGCTGCGACCAGTACGGCGACGGTTGCGAAGACATCGAAGGCGCCACCGCATCGACCTACGTGTTGGGCGCCGGGGATGTCGGTCACGCGCTGCGGGTCCTCGCGAGCGCCAGCGAAACGAGTGGGACGGTCACGGACACCTCGTCCGCCACCGAGCCGGTCGCCGCTGAAGGCGCCCCCACTGTCAAAGAACCGCCGGCGGTATCCGGGACGGAGCTCGTTGGGTACACGCTCACCGCGAGCACCGGCGCGTGGTCCGGGGAAGGTCTCACCTACAGCTACCAGTGGGAGCGCTGCGAGGAAGGCGGTGAAGGGTGCAGCGCGATCTCGGGCGCGACCTCAGACTCCTACACGCTGGTCGAAGGCGACGCGGGGTCGGCGTTGAGGGTGCTCGTGACCGCGGTGGACGGCGGCGGCTCCACCGGCGCGCCGAGCTTCCCGGTCACCGTCAGCGCGGCGACGCTACTGGAGGTCTCCGCTCCCTCGATCTCCGGCGAGGAGGAGCAGGGACGGACGTTGTCCGCCGACCCGGGGATCTGGACCGGGACGGGCGCGATCGCGTACTCCTATGAGTGGCAGCGGTGCAACGAAAAAGGCGAAGCGTGCGCGGACATCGCGGGCGCCACGGAATCCGGCTACACCCCGGTCGCGGCCGACATCGGCGATACCCTGAAGGTCACGGTCACGGCGAGTGGCCCTGCGGGCACCGGTAGCGTGTCCTCCGCCGCTACCCCGGTGATCGCGACGCAGCCGACGGCGCCCGAAGATCTGATCGAACCGTCGATCGAAGGCAACCCCACGACCGGCGAAACGCTGCACACCGAGCCCGGCGTGTGGTTGGGGAGCGAACCGATCTCCTACAGCTTCCAGTGGCAGCGCTGCGACGCCGAAGGCGAAGAATGCGCGAACGTCTCCGGGGCGACGGGCGAAACCTACCTGCTCGGGGAACACGACCTCGAATCCACGATCCGGGTCGTCGTGACGGCGAACAACTCGGTCGGGAGCGCGAGCGCGACCTCCGAACAGAGCGAAGTCGTGGGCGCCCCCGGGCCGCCGGCAAGCAGCGAAGGACCGGCGATCGTGGGAACCGCGAGGGAGGGCGAAAAGTTGTTTGCCGCCAACGGCCGCTGGTCGGGTTCGAGGCCGCTGAGCTACACCTACCGCTGGGAGCGCTGCAATACCGCAGGCGAAAGCTGCGCCGGCATCGAAGGCGCCACCAAACCCAGCTACACCGTCGCGAGCGCGGACGTGGGCCACAGCCTGCGCGTCAAGGTGACCGTCAGCAACTCCCTTGGCAGCACCAGCGCCCTCTCCGCGCCGGCGGTCGTGTTCGGTGCCGGCGAAGCGGAAGTCAACGAAGCGATCGAAGTAGCGCAGGCGACCGACCCCTCGGTGCTGGCGTCCGCAACCAGTGCGAGCCTCGAAGAAGAGACGGTCACCCCGTCGCTCAGCGACGCCGGGGTGGAACTCACCGCGAACGCCACGCTGACCAGTTCCACGGTCTCCAAGGAAACCCCCGGGGAATTCGCGGTCAAGACGCCCGATGGCGAATTCAACCTCCAGCCGGTCGGGACGGCCCCGAACGCGACGACCACGCCGACGATCGTCAACGGCACGGCGGCGGTGTTCGCCGGCACCGCGGCAGCAACCGACACGATCGTGCGCCCCGAAGCGCTCGGTGCGACCGCGCTGCTGCAGCTGCGCTCCGCCGATGCGCCAAGCACGTTCTCCTGGGAAGTCGGCCTCGGCGCCGACCAACAGCTCGAAGAACTCCCCAACGGCAGCATCGCCGTGACCGAACCGGCGTCCGGCTCAGTCCTCGGGGGGCCGCTCCCCGAAGAAGTCCTCGAAAAACCGAAAACGGAATCTGCGGAACCACCAGGCGAAGAAGGAGTCAACGGCGAAGCCGCCGAAAAAGAACTGGAAAGCTCATCCGAAGAATCGGGAGGCTCCGAACAGCCACCTACTGCGCCACAAACCACCACGCCCGAAATCACACCCAAATCAGGCGAACTCCACCCCCAGGAAACCAAAACCCGGTACGAACGCGCCACCGGCCTCATCACAGAAGCCAAAGCACATACCGCCAACAAGCTACTCATGGTGATCGCGCCACCACAGGTGATGGACGCCGCCGGCGACAGCGTGCCAGCAACCCTCAGCGCCCAGGGCGACACGATCACGATGACCCTCTCGCCCAGCGAAAGCACCACCTACCCCGTCACGGCTGCCACCTCGATCCTTGGCCCGAGCCCAACCGGGGGAACACCCGGCCCCGAACTACACTATGGCCTGTCTGACCCCAAAGCCGTAAGCTTCGAAAAGGCCGAAGAAGAACCCGGGAAAACCGCCGAACACTTCGATACGCACCTGACAAGCGGTCCGCTGCACGTCAAGATCGCACGGGATGTCATCTCGTACAACCCGAAAACCAAAGAAAAAGAAGAACTCATCGCGTGGCTCAAGGCCATCAATAAACAGCACCTTGAACCATATATCACGTTTGGGGTCCTGGAAAGAACCAATTGTACGGTTGGGAAGCCTTGTCCGGCTGGAGACATCCCGTCGGCCAGAGCCTACGGCGAAGACATTAGGACGCTTTTGAAGAGCTTGAAGAAAAGCCATGAAAGAGAACCCGAAGTGATACCTGCCATCAGGATATGGGGGGCTTGGAACGAGCCCGACTTCCACAGCGCGAGCAAATACGATCCGTTGTATAAGCACCCCGAAAAAGCCGCTCTCTTGTGGAAAAGGGGTCGAGCCATCCTCAAGGAACTTGGGTGCAACTGCACGATGGTTGCAGGGGAATTCGCCGAGTACGACGGCTATATTGAACGCTATAAGCATGCAATTCTCCACAACCACAGCTATTGGCCCCGCAAGCCTCATGTTTGGGGTTTTCACGACTACCATGATCTGGCGCATGTGAGCGCGCAGTATCC
Organism: uncultured Solirubrobacterales bacterium; assembly: GCA_963833205.1. Classification (GTDB taxonomy): domain Bacteria; phylum Actinomycetota; class Thermoleophilia; order Solirubrobacterales; family Solirubrobacteraceae; genus Palsa-744. The sequence continues at coordinate 97,398 of CAWHWZ010000007.1, forward strand.
AGAGCTGACCGAATACGCAAGCGACTTTGTGAAAACGATGAGCAAGGGCACGGGCCATCCGCGTATCTGGCTGAGCGAGCAGGGCGTCGAGTTGAACAACGGGGAAACCTCGACAAGCTTGGCACAAGGAGAAGGAGCGGACGAACTCCAGCGTCTAGCGGCACACGACTTCCTCCATCTTCACACGGTCTCGGAATTGTATATAGAAGTCGCAGACTACTATCTCTATTGGGGTCCGTCCAAGGAAGAAGAAGAAAAGAAGCATGACAAGTTCGACAGCGGCCTTCTCAACGGCAAAGAAAAGTCTGCTGAAGCCCAGAATCCGCGGGAGGCATACTGCGTGATCGCGCTTGGCGAGGAAAGCTGCCCGCCGGCGACCACCACCAAGGCGCCGGTCGCCGGGACGACGACATCGGATGCGAGCACAGTTTCGCTGACGGTAAACCCTGGTGGCCTGTCCACCAAATATCTCGTCGAGTACGGATCGAACACGGCTTATGGCCATACCACGACAAAGACCTCCGTTGTCAACGACACTGGCACCCAGAGCGAGACGGTCGGTCTGAGTGGACTCGAAGCATGCACTACCTACCACTACCAAGCCGAGGCTGAAAGTTCGGTCAACGAAGGCGCGCCGAGCGTCGGCGGCGATCAGACCTTTACCACCGGTGGATGCGCGCCGCCGACGGTGACGACCGGCATCGCGACCTATCTTGGGGGCAATACGCACAAGTTGACGGGAGAAATCAACCCCAACGGTGAGGCGTCTACCTATTATTTTGAATACGGGCCAACAACCTCCTACGGAGAGGCGACTTCACCGGGCTCCGCAGGAAGCGGCACAAAAGCCCTCGAAGTAGCCGCCGAAATCGAATACGAAGAAGTCTTTGGCGGAGTCTTTTTCGCCTTGCCCCCCAAAATCATTTGCAATATTTTCCACTTCCGACTTGTGGGCGCTAACGCCGGGGGCACGAGCTATGGCGCTGACAAAGAATCGATACGATGCATTTGATAGCGCCAGCCATACACGCTCAATGTCTTTTCGATGCACCGCTTTGGCCGCGGTGCACAGTCATACGATTCGCCGCCCACCTCCACCCTGGGATCACTCATACAAATGTCTACCTGCTCCGCAACTTTGGAGAGCCGCGGTAGTTTTGGCAACATGCGCCGAATCGCGATATCCGTCTGCGCGCTGTCGGTCCTCGTCGTGATGGCGATGGCAGTGGCCGCGCCCGTATGTGGGGCCTATGTTCGGTTCTCGTGTGGGGGGCATGGGATCTCCTCGCCGCTGGCGGCGACGAATGGGCGGGGGGAAACCCTGCTGGTGTGGCAGTATGGACGAGAATCTGCGGGCGGGTTTTGCGAAAGCACTGCGGCCGATGCGGCGGTGGGTTCGGCGAGCGCGGGTTTTGCGAGTTTGGGGGCGATCTCGGAATCGAGCAAGCTGTCGTACGCTACGGGAGTGTCGTTGGACGGCGCCGGCGATGGCTGGGTGGTTGGTCTGCACGAAGCGTATGCCGGCAGCAACAAGTATGGCCCCGATTTTGAACCTTCGGGTGTGTGGGCGGCGTTTCGGCCGGCTGGGGCTGGTTTTCGGGCGCCGGTCGAGTTGCCGATCAAGAGTCCGGTGCAAGAAACAGAAGCGTGGGTGGCGGGTAATCGGGCGGGTAGGACGTTGCTTGCGTGGAACAATTACAGCGGCGCCTACCTCGCCTTTGGCACATCGACCGGTGTCATCTCGAAGCCGACGTTCATCGGCGGTGGGTTTCGGATCGCCGGTTTGGGCGTCGATGAAAGCGGGCGGGCGCTGGTCGTGGGCTATTACTATGCCAAGAAGGCAGACGAAGTTGTGCGAATCGCGGCTGTGACCGCGGGGGCCTCGGGGTCGTTCTCGAGACCGCAGGTTCTCATCCGACGGCTGCGGAATGCGCGCAAGGGGTTGATCGGCTATTTCGAACCCCCGCTGGTGGCGGTCGGGCCTCGCGGCAATGCGGTGATCGCGTTGGAAACCACCTGGGCGAACCGGCGCACTGAATACGAATTCTCAGGCCCCAATCTGCTGATATATCGAAGGGCGGATGGTCGCTTCGATCGGCCTGTTCGCTTGCCCAGTGGGTTTTTGGCTAAATCCGATACGGCTGCGGTTGATGGTGCTGGACGGGCGATCCTCGTCTCACCGACGACAGATAACGGTCTCAAAGAGATTGCGATTTCGCCAGATGATCGCGTCGGTCATCAGCATCGTCTTGGGGGGTTCGTCGAAGACCCAGGCGTCGTAAGCAATGCGTTGGGTCAAGCGGTAATCGTGTGGATCAATGTTATTCGGCCCGTCAAGGTGGTCTTGGGTAATACCCAGGGGATCAGCAGCGATGCGCAAACCGTCGGTTCGTTAAGCGCTGGAGTCACAGACTGCGAAGTCATCGCAACCATGAGCCCACAGGGAACCGCGACGGTGTTCTGGGTTGAAGAACCGAAGAAACAAGAAAAGGTCCTCTACGCCCAGGCCATAACGCCAGGCGCCCAACCGATCAAGATCGCCAGCAGTGAACCGGTCCCGTCAGTTCCGTAGGTTCCGTCCGGTGTATGGCTATGATGGACTGTGGGTTTGGGTTTTGATCGTGAGGCGATTGGGATACTTGCTGGTGGGGACGGTCCTTCTCAGTAGCTGAATCCCAGCCCGCCGATGGCCGCACCTGGCCATCCGCGCATCCGCCACGCGCAGTAGAGCGCGATCGAACGGATGGAACCCGGCGAAACGACCTGGAGCAAAATAAGAGAAGCCACCAGCATCGGCGATGGCCTCGGGGCAATCACTTTGCACCTCATATGCGAAATCAACAACTCGTGCAGCGTCGCCGTACAAACGGCCATCTGCCCGCAACCCTCGGGGCGTGGATGATATCTAGAAACCGCCGAGCCTCCGCGGCCAACCCTGTGCGCCGTCGATCGCGCTTGGCTGTCTCAGCAATGGCCTGACGTACGGCTTCGGCGCGGCCGATGCCACGGCGACGCGCGATCTCGTCGAGCGCTGTCAGTCCGTCTCTGCCAAGCCGGATGGAGAGCGGCGGCGGAGCTGAGGCCATGTAGAGCAGCGTAGCGCGAACCACGCTACATGCGACCGCACGGGCGGGCGAGGATCGCCTGGGAGGCTGGTGGGAGGTGTGCACGACCACGACCTGCCTCCTCACCACGCGCCTTCGATGTGATCGAGGCACACCAGCCGGTTGGCTTCGTCGACGATCACGCCGATGCCGTCGAAGCGGATCGTGTGGGCGGTGGGGCGATTGCGGGATTCGTTGTGCAGCCAGGCGGCGGCGAGGCGCCGTAGCCGCGCGCGCTGGCTGGTGCGCAGCCACGCCAGCGGCTGCTCCTCTGCGCTCAGCCGCCAGCGCCTGCGGGCGCGGCGTGTCTTGACCTCGGCGAATACGAGGCTGTGTCCGTCAAACGCGATCAGGTCGATCTCGCCGTGGCGGGTGCGGGCGTTGCGGGCGAGGATCGCGAAGCCGAGGCGCTCCAGGTGCGTGGCGGCCAGCTGCTCGCCGAGGCGGCCAAGCGCGCGACGTGGGTCCTTGGTAGGTGCGCCGACTCCGGGATCGTCGTTGGAGCGGTGGGCGCTCTCGCCGCCCGGGGGCGACGGGTGGTTGGGCGCGGCATCGGAGGGGATCCCCATGACGCGCACGCTACGGGAGCAAATGTGCCCTGAGGCGACAGTTTGTGCCAAAAATGTGGCAGGACTGTGACACGGGGCGCACACGCCCACGTGACGAGCAATCTGATTTGTCTGATACGGTTGCGGAATGGCGAGCATGAGTGCCACCGAGGTGTCCCGGAACTTCTCCGCTGTCATCAATCGGGTTGCCGCGGGTGAGGAGATCGAGATCGTCCGTAACGGCGCGACAGTCGCGGAGCTGCGCAGGCCACCACGGCCGCGACGACTTGCAGGCGATGCGTGGCGCACATTCGTCGCGGGCCTGCCGGCAGTCGACAAGGAGTTTGCCAGCGACGTGGAGGCGGCGCGAATGAGTATCGAGCCTCCCGCGAGCCGGTGGCCGGCTGGTTGATAGACACATCCGTGCTGGTTGACGCCGAGCGTGGCGCGAGCGGGCTGGGGGGAGTGCCGGCCGAGGGCGAGCACGCGATCAGCGCGATCACCGCGAGCGAGTTGCTGCACGGGGTCCATCGTGCGGCCGATGGCGCCCGCAGGACGCGCCGTCAAGCGTTTGTCGAGAAGGTGCTCGCGGATATCGAGACGCTCCCCGCCACCCTCGAGGTCGCACGCGTCCACGCTGTTGTATGGGCGCAGCTCGAGATGGTTGGGCTGGTGATCGGTGCCCATGACTTATGGATTGCAGCCACAGCGATCGCGCACGACATGCGCGTCGTCACGCGCAACCCGGGGGAGTTTGAGCGCGTGCCGGGTCTATCCGTGCTTGGGCTGTGAGTGGGATGGCGATACGATCGGCTGCATGTGCAGGAAAGGACCGCGAGGTCGAGGCGGCCAAGGCGCGGGCTCGCGCGGCGCAGCGGTTTGCGGCCTGATTGCGCATTTGCAAGCCTCGGCTTTGAGCGGACGGCGCACGGTTGTCGTCTCGGGACCGTCCGTGTTCGTCCGCTGAGCGGGGCCGCCGGCCCATGAGCGCACAGGCCCGCACCCCCCGAGTGCTGTCGATCGCCGGCTCGGACTCGGGTGGCGGCGCCGGCATCCAGGCGGACCTGAAGGCGTTTGCGCGCTGCGGCGTGCACGGGATGACGGCGATTACCGCGATCACCGCGCAGAACACGGTGGGGGTGCTGGCAGTGCACATGCTGGCGCCCGAGATGGTGCTCGCGCAAATCAGGGCTGTGACCGTCGACATCGGCGTGGATGCGGTCAAGGTGGGGATGCTGGGAACAGCCGAGATGACGCTGGCGGTGGCGCGGGCGCTCGACGAACTGCCGTCCGGCACACCCGTGGTGGTGGATCCGGTGATGGTGGCGGAGTCGGGCGCGCGGCTGCTCGAACTCGACGCCCAGCGGGCGCTCACGGAGGAGATTCTGCCGCGCGCCACGGTGCTCACGCCCAACCTGCCCGAGGCGCGCGTGCTGGCCGACGGAGATGATCTTGATCGATATGGAACCGCCCCCGCCGGGCCGGCTGAAGTCGAGGCGCTGGCCCGCGCCATTCTGGCGCTGGGCCCACGGATCGTGGTGCTCACCGGCGGGCACCGCGAGCGCGCCGTCGATCTGTTCGTTGACGGCGAGGGCGACGCCGCCGCGGTGGAGATCCCCGGCGAGCGGCACGCCGACGGCGCGGCGCACGGCTCGGGCTGCACCCACTCTGCGACGTTGGCGGCGGCGCTCGCCCTGGGACAGGCCCCGCTGCAGGCGGCGCGCACGGCGCGCCGGCTGGCGGGCGAGGCGGTGAGGCAGGGTTTGCGCGACATCGGCGCGGGCGCGGGGCCGGTCGACATTGTCGGGTTGGAGGCTCGGCGGAGTGCCATAATCGAGGGGCGATGAGGCTCCCACGACTGAAGCCGGTTCTTCGATGAAGCTCCTGCGTCTAAAGCCCGGTCATGGCGAGATTGTGCTCGCGGAGGGCGATGTGGAGGTGCCCGAGCAGGAGCGGGAGCTGATCGAGGCGTTCCGCCGGGAGCTTGACGCCGGCATGTGGGCGGCGGTGCCGACGGAGCGTCGGGACGGCCGCCGCGAGGCGGAGATGGTGAGGAGCTTCGCCGAGGTGCCGCGGGACGCGCAGCGGGTGATCTTCTTCCCGCGGGCCGCCGGCGGGGCCTGCAGGTAGGGCGAGGGGATGCTGCTCCCGCTGAGTGCCGCCGCGATCGTGGCGATGGTGCTGCTGTGGGAGTTGGCGCTGCCACGCTTGCGTAGATCGCTGCCGCGGCTGGCCCACCAGCTCGCTGCTCGCCGCCAGGCGTATCGCGCTACCAACCGAAGCGGGGGGATGCTCGCCTCCGGCCGATTCGGGAGACACTCGCTGCGTTCGCATCCCCGAATCGACCAGCATCCCCGTTTCGGCCAGCATGGTTACGACCCCGGCCGCGAGCTGCGCGCCGAGCAGCGCGCCCGCGAGCTGCTGCGCTCGTGCGTCAACGAGGAAGAGTGGGCGATGTACCGCGATCTGGGCTTCCTGCGCGTGTGGGCTCCCAACCGCGAGCCGACTCGCACCGACAGGGCGCCATACGCCTACCTGCTGTACCCGCACCGGCCGCTCGTGGCGTACGTCCCGCAGACGGGGGCGCTGCTGAACGAGTACTGCGTGGCGTTTCCCGACGAGACCCGGCCGTACGGGAGCGCGCGGCTGCCCGACGCGGATGACGTGCTGGCGAAGTGGATGGCGCTGACGGCAGACGAGCGGCGGCTGATCGCCGACGCCAACATGCACCTTCCCGGCCGCCAGGTCGATCCGCGGCAGGTGCGCGAGGACCTCGCCCGGCTGGCGCGGTGGGAGCGGGAGCGGATGGAGCGCCTCCAGCGCACCGATCGGCCGTTCCCCGCCGGGCCCGTGCGCGGTAGTGTGCGCCCAGCGTGAGCGACTTTGATCCAAGGCACCGCAGCCGCGCGCTGACGGAGGGCCCCGAGCGGGCCGCCGCCCGCGCGTACCTGCACGGGATCGGCTACTCCGCGGAGGATCTCGCGAAGCCGATCGTGGGGGTGGCGCACTCGTGGATCGAGACGATGCCGTGCAACTTCAACAACCGCGTGCTCGCGGCGCGGGTGAAGGAGGGCATCCGCGCGGCCGGCGGCACGCCGATGGAGCTGAACACGATCGCCATATCCGACGGGATCACGATGGGCACGGCGGGGATGCGCGCCTCGCTGGTCTCGCGCGAGCTGATCGCCGACTCGATCGAGCTGGTGGCGAGCGCCCACGCCTTCGACGCGCTCGTGTGCATCTCCGGCTGCGACAAGACGATCCCCGGCACGGTGATGGCGCTGGCGCGGCTGGACATCCCCGGGCTGATGCTCTACGGCGGCTCGATCCGCCCCGGCCACTTCCACGGCAAGGACGTGACCATCCAGCAGGTGTTCGAGGCGGTGGGGCAGTACGCCGCCGGGAAGATCACCGAGGACGAGCTGCACGAACTGGAGGAGGCCGCCTCGCCCGGAGCGGGGGCGTGCGGGGGTCAGTTCACCGCCAACACGATGGCGATGGCGTTCGAGGTGCTGGGCATCTCACCCGCCGGCTCGGCGATGGTGCCGGCGGAGGACGGGCGCAAGCTGGAGGTGGCAAGGGAGTGCGGCGAACTGGCGATCGACGTGTTGCGCCGCGGGTTGCGACCCAGCGAAGTGATCACGCGCGCGGCGCTGGAGAACGCGATCGCGGCGGTGGCCACCAGCGGCGGCTCGACCAACGGCGTGCTGCACCTGCTGGCGGTCGCCAGCGAAATGGGGGTGGCGCTGCGGATCGACGAGTTCGACGGCATTTCCGAGCGCACGCCGCTGCTGTGCGATCTGCAGCCGGGGGGGCACTACGTGGCGACCGACCTGTACGCGGCGGGGGGCATCCCGCTGGTGCTCAAACGCATGGCCGAAGCTGGCGTGCTGCGCGAGGAGGCGATCACGGTGACCGGCCGCACGATCGGCGAAGAGGCCGCCGCCGCACGGGAGACGCCCGGCCAGCAGGTGGTGCGCCCCCTGTCAAACCCGCTGAAGCCGACGGGCGGGTTTGCGATCCTGCGTGGCAACGTGGCGCCGGACGGCTGCGTGGTGAAGTTGGCCGGCCACGAGCGCCGTCACCACACCGGCCCCGCGCGCGTGTTTGACGGCGAGGAGGCGGCGATGGCGGCGGTGCTGGCGAAAGCGATCGCGGCGGGCGACGTGGTGGTGATCCGCGGCGAGGGCCCTGCCGGCGGTCCGGGGATGCGCGAGATGCTGGCGGTGACCGCGGCGATCGTGGGAGAGGGACTGGGCGAGACAGTGGCACTGATCACCGACGGGCGCTTCTCCGGCGCCACACACGGGTTCATGGCGGCGCACATCGCCCCCGAGGCGGTTAGGGGTGGCCCGATCGGGGCGCTGCGCGACGGCGACGAGCTGACGATCGACGTGGACGCCCGCCGCATCGACGTGGCGCTCAGCGACGAGCAGATCGCCGAGCGTCTGCGCGCGTACGCCCCGCTCGCACGCAGCGGCCGCGAAGAGGTCGCGATCGCGAAGTACGCCAAGCTGGTCGGCAGCGCCGCCGAGGGCGCGGTCGCCCGCTGAGGGGGAGGATCCGCCGGCGCATGCGCCGGCGGCCAGGCAGTGCATGCACTGCCTGGTGCAGGGCCACATGTGGCCCTGCAGGACCGGCCACATGTGGCCGGTCCACGACCGAAGCCGGGGGACACTCGCCCTTCGGGCAAGCATCCCCGTTTCGGCTAACACATGTGCGGCCCGACGGAGCGCATGCGTCATCCGTACAACATCTACCGGCTGAAACCTGGATCCGGCCAGTCGATCCGTGTGCCCAGCTCGCTCGCGCCCAGCTCGATCAGGCCGCTGCGCATGCGACCAGCCTAACGCACTCCCTCGCGTCAGGTGGGGATCTCGCCGAGGTCTCCCGCGAGGAACTCCGCCAACAGCGCGTTGAACTCGGCGGGCCGCTCCAGCATCGCCACGTGGCCGGTGTCCTCGAAGATGACCTTGCGCGAGCCGGGGATCAGCTCCGCGAAGCGCGCGGCGTCGCGGACGGTGATGACGCGGTCGCGGTCGCCCCACACGATCAGGGTGGGGCAGACGATCTCACCGAGACGGTGGCTGAAGTCGTATTCGAGGTTGGCCGCCAGTCCCTGGATGAAGCCCGGCTTGCCGGCGCCGCGGACCTGCTCGGCGGCGAGTGGCGCCGGCAGCCGGCTGGGGTGGGCGGCGACGAGTCCGAGGGTGGCGTTGCGCAACGCCGGGCGCCGGGCGACGGTGTCGGAGTGGGCGGCCACCCAGCCGGCGTAGGTGGCGATGATGCGCTCCATCCGGCGCATCCGTCCCAGCGCGCGCAGACCCCGAGGGTCGCCGTAGGTGCTGAGTCCCGCGGGGGACACCAGCACAAGGCGCTCCACGCGCGGGGGGAAGTTGATGGCGAGCTCGGCGGAGACGAAGCCCCCCATCGAGTTGCCAACCACCGCGGCGGCGCTGACACCGAGCTTGTCAAGCAGCGCGTCGAGCATGCGTGCGTAGCCGGAGATCGAGATCGGCTCGGCCGGCATCGGCGAGCGTCCGAAGCCGGGGAGGTCGAGCGCGATCACGCGATGGTTGCCGATCGGAGATTGGCCGGCAAACACCGGCAGCTGCTCCAGCCAGTTGGGCCAGGAGCCGGACAGCCCGTGCACGAACACCAGCGGCGGTCCTTCCCCCAGCTCGATCACATTTATCGGTGTGCCGTCTACAATTGTCCAGTGTTGGTGGGCGCGCCAGTCGACGTCCAGCCAGGGGGAGCGTCCCCGGGGCCCGTGGGCGCCGCGGCGGTCCGGCTGGGGGGGCGATGAGACGGAGGCCATCGTTACAACTTATCGCGTGGAGAAGGCGGGGAAAGTACGAATCGGATCGTCCATGCGTTGTGTTAGAAGGAAAAGAGGTTCGCAGCGGGGAGAACGCTCGAAACGGGGTGCGGGAAACGGGCCGCATCAGGACGGTCGAACCAGGGTAGGCAATGGAAGCGGGGTACGGCAATGAAGATCGCGGTGGACATCGACTCGACTTTGCATCACCACTGGGACGTCGTCTCCGACGTCTCGATGCGGCGCTTCGGCGTGAAGCTGCCGTATGAGGAGCAGCTGACGTGGGGGCTCACGCGCCTGCGCCCCGAGCAGTTGGAGGTGTGCGTGCGCGAAAGCCACAGCGACCAGCGCATCCTGGCGGCTGTTCCCTACGAGGGCGCGGTACAGACCGTCCGGGGGTGGCACGCGCAGGGGCACTTCGTGCAGCTTTTGAGCTATCCCGCCACGTGTTGCCGCCGCTCGACGGCCGCCTGGCTGGATACGATCGGGCTGCCGTTCGACGATCTGCAGTGTCCCACCGAGCGGGTGGAGATGTGTGTGCGAGAGGGCATCCAGCTGCTGGTCGACGACAGCCCCCTGTGCATCGCGGGGGCGCTGGAGCATGGCATCGTCGCGGCGACCATCGTGCACCCTTGGAACGAGGAGCTGTGCGAGGAAGAGGACGTGATTTGCGCACGGGATTGGCACGAGCTCGCGCGGCTGCTGGCGCCGGTGGTCGGCACGCCGGCCGGCTCGCACGAGCAGGCGGGCGCAAGTGGCTCGCGGCAGCAGGTGGGCGCCAGCAGGTCATAGGTGCCAGCGCGGCGAATAGCTGGACATGGCCGGGGTACCGCAGAGCGAGGAAGCCGACCTGCCACCGGAGTGGACCTCGGCACTTGCGCTGCTGCAGGAGGATCTGCGCCGACGCGATGCCGCCGCGCGCACACGCAGAGCCTACGCCGTGGATCTGAAGCAGTTCGCGTGCTGGGCGCAGGCTCGTGGTAGAACGCCCGCGGAGGTGGACGTGCGCGATGTGCGCCGCTACGTGGCGCGGCTCTCGGAGGGGGGCGCCGCGCCGGCCAGCACGGCGCGTAAGCTGGCGGCCGTCAGAGGCCTGTTCTCCAGCCAGCGCGAGCATGGGCTGCTGGTGAGCAGCCCCGCGGACCTGGTCGCCACGCCGCGTCAGCCCTCGCGTTTGCCGCGTGTGCTGAAGGTGAGCGAGGCGGCGCGACTGTTGGAGAGCGTTCCCGCCGGCTCGCCGCTGGAGCTGCGCGACCGGGCGCTGTTCGAGTTGGCGTACGCCTGCGGGCTGCGCGCGGAGGAGCTTGTGTCGCTGGGACTCGAAGACGTCGATTGGGACGGCGAGCAGCTGCGCGTCGAAGGTAAGGGCCGCAAGACCCGCTACGTGCCGGTGGGGGAGCTGGCGATGACGGCGCTGCGCGACTACCGGGAACGGGGCCGAGCAAATCTGGCGGGAGGGCCGTTGTTCCTCAGCAAGTCGGGCAGACGCCTGAGCACCAGCGACGTGCGCCGGCGCCTGCGCAAGTGGACTGCCCGCGCCGGCATCCCTGGCGGAACCTCTCCACACACCCTGCGCCACAGCTTCGCCACCCACCTGTTGGACGGTGGCGCCGACCTGCGCAGCATCCAAGAGCTGCTCGGCCACGCCAGCGTCTCGACGACGCAGGTATACACTCGGGTAGAGTCCGCCAGGCTGAAAAGCGCTTATGCACGCAGCCACCCTCGAGCCTGACCAGTCGGAGTAAAGCCCTGGAGACCAACGTAAAGACGGTCGAGCTGCGCGATCTGTGGCGACGCTACAAGTCCGACGGCGATCGGCGTGCCCGCGAGCGCCTCGTGGTCGCGTACTCGCCCCTGGTCAAGTACGTCGCCGGGCGCACCGCCGCGGGACTGCCCCCGCACGTCGAGGAGGCCGACCTGATCTCCTACGGCCTGGTGGGCCTGATCTCGGCGATCGAGCGCTTCGACCCCTCGCGCGAGATCAAGTTCGAAACGTACGCCATCACGCGCATCAAGGGCGCGATCATCGACGAGCTGCGCTCGATGGACTGGGTGCCGCGCAGCGTGCGCGCGCGGGCAAGAGAAATCGAGCGCGCCAACTCCAAGCTCGAGCACCGCCTGCAGCGGGCGCCCACCGACACCGAGCTGGCGGCGGAGTTGGGCATCGGCGAGCAGGAACTGCAGGACTCGCTGCTAGCCATCTCGCACTCCTCGATCGCGGCCCTGGATGAGCTGTGGAGCGTCTCGGACTCCAGCGGCGACCAGGTGTCGCTGATGGACACGCTGGAGGACCCGGGCGCGCCCGACCCGGCGCGGGCGCTGGACGTGGGCGACATGAAGGACCGCATCGCCGACGCCATCGCGCGGCTGCCGGAGCGGGAGAAGCTGGTGATCGCGCTGTACTACTACGAGAACCTCACGCTGCGCGAGATCGGCGAGGTGCTGGGCGTGACCGAGTCGCGCATCTCCCAGCTGCACACCAAGGCGGTGCTGCGCTTGCGTTCTCGGATGCAGAGCGATAGTTTCGATTGATGCACGCCGCTGCGGACAGGATCCGCAACGTCGCCCTCGTCGGACACCGCGGGGCGGGGAAGACCTCGCTGCACGAGGCGCTGCTGTTCGAGGCGGGGGTGACCACCCGGCTGGGGAATGTGGTGGACGGCAACACGGTCTCCGACGCCGACCCCGACGAGCAGGCACGGCAGATGTCGATCTCCACCACGCTCAGCTCCTTCCAGTGGGGGGAGCGCAAGATCAACCTGCTGGACACCCCGGGCGAGCCGAGCTTCGTCGCGGACGCGCTGGGCGCGCTGCGCGTGTGCGAGTCGGCGGTGTTCGTGGTCAACGGCGTGATGGGCGTCGAGGTCTCCACCGCGCGCCTGTGGGCGCGCGCCGCGGAGCTCGATATCGCGCGGATGCTGTTCGTCAACATGCTCGACCGCGAGCGCGCCGACTTCTTCGGAGCGCTGGAGCAGCTCAAGGCGGCGTTCGGCCCCCACGTGGTGGCCACCGAGATCCCGATGGGCGCCGAGCAGGAGCTCAGCGGGGTGATCGACCTGGTGGACATGAAGGCCTTCCGTCAGGACTCCGCCCAGCGACGGGGCTGGACGGAGATCCCGATCCCCGGCGAGTATGCCGCGCGGGCGCAGGAGTACCGCGAGAAGCTGATGGACGAGGTGGCGGAGGTGTCGGATGCGTTGATGGAGCGCTACCTGGAGGGCGAGGAGATCTCCCACGAGGAGATCGTGGGGGCGCTGAAGGAGGGCACCAACCACGGGCGCATCTTCCCCGTGGTGTGCGGTGTGGCGAGCGCCAACCTCGGCACCACGCGCCTGCTGGATGCGATCGTCGAGGATCTCCCCTCGCCGGTGAAGCACGGAGGCCTGGAAGTGGGCGAGCTGACGCTCCAGCCGGTGGAGGATGAGGAGCTGTTCGCCTACGTCTTCAAGACCCGCGCCGATCCGTTTGCGGGGCGGATCAACCTGCTGCGCGTCTACCAGGGGACCATGCGCCACGACACCCATCTGCTCAACACCCGCGCCCACGCGCGAGAGCGGATCGGGCAGCTGCTCACGTTCGCGGGCAAGGAGGTGGTGCACGTCGAGGAGTTCGGCGCGGGCGACATCGGCGCCGTGGCGAAGCTCAAGGAGACCCGCTCCGGGGACTGGTTGGCTGGCCGCGATGAGCCGATCGAGCTGCCCGCGCTGAACCTGCCGGCGCCGGTGATGGCGTTCGCGGTGGAGGCGCAGAGCAGGGGGGAGGAGGAGAAGGTGTTCGCCGCGCTGCGCCGCCTGCAGGAGGAGGACCCGACGATCGACCTGCACCGCGACCCGCAGACCGGCGAGCAGATCGTGGCGGGCCTCTCGCAGGTGCACGTGGAGGTGATCGTCGACCGTCTGCGCCAGCGCTTCGGCGTGGAGGTCGCGCTGAAGCCCCCGCGGGTGCCCTACCAGGAGACGATCCGCGGCTCCGCCAAGGCGCACGGGCGCCACAAGAAGCAGTCGGGCGGACGCGGCCAGTTCGGGGACTGCCACATCGAGATCGAGCCGCTCGCCGACGGGGCTGGACCCGGTCCCGCCCAGTCCGCTCCCGCCCAGTCCGCTCCCGCCAACGCCGACTTCGAGTTCGTCGACCGCATCAAGGGCGGGGTGATCCCCTCCTCGTTCATCCCCGCCGTCGAGAAAGGGGTGCGCGAGGCGATGGGCGCGGGTGTGCTGGCGGGCTACCCGGTGAAGGGCGTGCGGGTGACGTTGTTCGACGGCTCCTACCACGCGGTGGACTCCTCGGAGATCGCCTTCAAGCTGGCTGGGGCGGCGGCGATGAGGCAGGCGCTGGAGCAGGCCGACCCGGTGCTGCTGGAGCCGATCATGCTGGTCACGGTGTCGGTGCCGGAGGCGTCCGTCGGCGACGTCATCGGCGACCTCAACAGCCGCCGGGGGCGCCCCCAGGGGATGGAGCCAGTCGGCGCGATGACCGAGATCAAAGCCGAGGTGCCGATGGCGGAGATGCTCAGCTACGCCCCCGACCTGCGCTCCATAACGGGCGGCCAGGGCGACTACACGCTGGAGTTCCTGCGCTACGAGGAGCTCCCCGCTCACCTCGCGCAGAAGGTGGTCGAGCAGGCCACGGGCGAGCGCGCTGCCGCGCACGCGTAGGCCGCAGCGCCTGCCGTCCGCGGCACACCTTCAACGCGGACGTCCCCAATGAATCGCGCGGATCGCCCGCCGCCGTCCGGCGTCAATTTTTTCCCGCCGGAGGGCCGCGCATAATCGTGGGCGATGCTCTACCTGCTGGCACTGCTCCTGCTCGTCCTGATTGCCCTGGTGGCGGTCCTGCTCCGCCGCCAGGGGCGAGAGGCCCCCGCGCAGCTTGACCCCGGCGAGACTGAGCGGATCGTCGCGGCGCTGCACACCAACCTCGCACGCGTGCAGGGCGAGATTCAGAGGACGGGTGTCGAGCAGTTGGTCGCCCACAACAAGGCCGTGCTGGAGAAGGAGACCGGCCGCGGCGAGGAGCAGCTGAAGGCCCGTCAGGGCGAGATCGACAAGGGCCTGGCCGAGGTGCGCAAAGAGCTGCTCACGCTGCACCAGTGGGTACGCGACGTGGACGCCAAGCGCGGTGAGAGCATCGTCAAGCTGGAGGCCGTCACGCGCGAGTCAAAGCAGCAAACCGAACTGCTGCGCACTCAAACCGGCCGTCTCAACGAGGTGCTCTCGGGCTCGCAGACGCGTGGTCAGTGGGGCGAGCGGATGGCTGAGGACGTGCTGCGGATGGCGGGGTTCATCGAGGGTGTCCAATACCGCAAGCAACAGCAGATACCCGGCGGCGCCTCGCGGCCGGACTTCACGTTCTTCGTGCAAGACCAGCGGCTGAACATGGACGTGAAGACGCCGATGGTCGAGTATCAACGCTACCTGGAGAGCGCCAGCGAGCGCGAGCGCGAGGACGCGGCGAAAGCTTTCAAGCGGGACGTGCGCATGCGGATCAAGGAGGTGGGGACGCGCGAATACATCGACCCCCAGGGCGGCACGCTCGACTACATGCTGGTGTTCATCCCCAACGAGCAGGTGTACGGGTTCATCCACGAAAACGACCCGCAGCTGCTCGACGAGGCGCTTCGGCGCAAGGTGGTGCTCTGCTCGCCCCTCACGCTGTTCGCGATCCTCGCGGTGATCCGCCAGGCGAGCGAGAACTTCAAGCTGGCGCGGCAAACCAACGAGATCCTGGGAGCGTTGGGAGACTTCAACAAGCAGTGGGGCATGTTCAAGGATCAGATGAGCAAGGTCGAGCGCACCCTCGAAAGCTCGCAGCGGGCGTACGCCGAGCTGATGACCACACGCACGCGCCAGCTCGACAAGCAGGTCGAACGAGTCGATGACCTGCGCGTGACGGCCGGCCTCGACGATGGCGAGGTACCCGCGGATCCGGCTCCTCAGATCACAGCCTCAAGAACGCTGCGGGCTGTCGCCGCAGACAGACTCTGACGGTTACCCCGGCCGGCGCGCCTTGTCGGAGATCACCAGCAGCAGCGCCAGCAGCACGAAGTTCATCACCACCGAGGAGCCGCCGTAGGCGACGAACGGGAGCGTGACGCCGGTGAGCGGGATCACGCGGGTGACGCCGCCGACGATCACAAACACCTGCAGCGCCACGATGAACGAGAGACCGGTGGCCAGCAGCTTGGAGAAGGAGTCGCGCGCCAGCATCGCGATCTTCAGGCCCCTGACAACAAACAGCAGGTAGGTGAGCAGCAGCGCCGCCGCGCCGGCGAGGCCCAGCTCGTTGACGATCACCGCGTAGATCATGTCGCTTTCGGGCACCGGCAACAGGCCGACAAGCGAACGGTCGAAGCCGGTCCCCAGCAGGCCGCCGTCGGCCTGCGCGAACAGCGACTGCGCCAGCTGGTAGCTGCCGCCGGGCTTCTGGTTGTACAGGGTTTCGTTAAATGGGTGTTCCCAGTCGAGCACGCGCGCGTGCACGTGGCTGACATGGGTCGCCAGCAGCCAGGCGCCCAGCGCGAACAGCACGAGGCCGATCAGCGGGAACGAGAGGCGCCCCGTGGCGACGTACAGCAGCGCCAGGAAGGCGCCGAAGAACATCAGCGAAGTGCCGAGCTCGCGGGTCAACAGCAGCGTGGCCATCGCCGCGCCCCACACAACCAGCATCGGCCCGAACTGCTTCATCGGCGGCAGCGTCACGCCCAGCACGCGCCGCCCGGCGGTGACCAGGATCTGGCGGTTGTCGCGCAGGTAGCTTGAGAGGAAGATCACCAGCGCGATCTTCGCCAGCTCCGCCGGCTGGAAGGAGACACTGCCGATGTGCACGTTGAGGTAGGCCCCGTTGACTTCCTCGCCGATCCCCGGCAGTCGCGGCAGCACCGTCATGCCGATCCCCACCGCCACGATCGTGTAGCGGTAGCGCTCCAGCACTCCCACGCCGGTGTGGCGCAACGCCAGGATCGTGGCCGCGAACAGCACCAGGCCCAGCACCATCCACTGCGCCTGCTGGCGCGCCAAAGTGGGGTTGATGCGGTACACCATCACGATCCCCACGCTCGCCAGCACCGCCCCGAGCGGGAACAGGTAGGGGTCGGCGTTGGGCAGCGCGAAGCGGATCACCAGGTGCCCCGCCAGGCACAGCCCGAGGAAGATCGCGCCGTAGGTCAGCGACACGCTGGAGGCGTGGTTGAGCGTCACGTCGGCCGCCGCCCCCCCGCTGGTGCTCTGCTCCTGGATGAAGATCGCCGTAAACCCCGCGATCACCAGCAGGGCGGCGGGGAGCAGGCCGAGCAGCTCGCGGTTGCGGGGGCTGAGCACTCGCTGAGGGTATCCCGAGGTCCGGCGTAGCGCGCCGGACCGGCCTATACCCTTGAGAAGGCACGTCGCGGGAGGCGCGGCTGCGCCTACCCCAGCCCATGAGCGTCAACCTCGCGACACCACATGGATGACGAGCGCCCGCCGCGGCTGTGGACCGGCATGTGGCGGCGCTTCGCGATCGCGGGAGCGCTGATCGTGCTGCTGTGCGCCGGAGCCACCGCTGCGGTGACCGTGCACACCGCCAACCGGATCGCCGACGAGGTCTTTCCGCGGCTCAACCAGATCCACACCCCCAAAGGCCTGATCTCCTCGATCTACACCGGCGGGCCGAAGACCTTCCTGATCCTCGGCTCCGACCGACGCTACCGCTCCAAGAACGCCGAAGAACGCGAAGCCGGCCCACGCAGCGACACGATCCTGCTGGTGCGCTTCGACCCCGAACAGGAACAGACCTCGGTGCTCTCGATCCCTCGCGATCTGCTCGTGACGATCAAAATGCCCAACGGCAGTCCGCTGTACCCGGAGAAGATCAACGCCGCCTACACGCTCGGCAGCGCCCTGCCTGGACACGACGAGGGGGCCAACCTCGCCGCGGAGACCGTCAAATCGGCGCTGCCCGGTTTGAAACTCAACGGGATCATCGACGTCACGTTCGCCGGCTTCATCCGGGTGGTGGACGCGCTGGGGTGCGTGTACGTCAACGTGGACCACCGCTATTTCAACGACAACATCGGCACCCCCGAAACGGACTACACCAGCATCAACCTGCAGCCCGGCTACCAGAAGCTGTGCTACGAAAACGCGCTCGACTATGTGCGCTACCGCCACACCGACTCCGACTTCGTGCGTGTCGCCCGCCAGCAGGACTTCCTACGCGACCTGCGCGAGCAGGTGTCCCCCGAACTCGGCGAAGTCGACAAGGTTGCCAGGGCGGTGGGGCACGCGATCAGCACCAACTTCTCGCCGTCGGCTGCGATCCTGCTGGAGTTGGCGAAGCTGATCGGCTTCTCCCAGGGCAAGCCGCTGCGCCAGGTGAAGTTTCAGACCGAAAACGTCGACTACATGCTGAACGGCGGCTCCTACGTGACGTCCTCCCCCGCGCTGGAGCACGCGACCCTCGAGGACTTCCTGCACGGCCACCAGCACCTGCAGCCGCTGAACCTGCACGCCAGCACGGGGCGCTCGCAAAGCGCTCGCGGCCATGGCCACGGCCACCACCATCACAGCGCGCGCGGCGGGGCCCCCAATCCGGCCGCCGAGGATCTCTACCCGACGCCCTCAAGCGACCAGCAGCAGGCGGTGAGCGCCGCGGTGCAGGTGCCCTTCCCGATGCTCTACCCCCGCCTGCAAACCGGCCCGGCGTCGCAGGAAGTGGTGCGCCCCTACGCGCTACGCGACCCCCAGGGACACCTGCATCACGCGTACACCGTCGTCTTTCAGCAGAACACGATCGGCGGCTACTACGACGTCGAGGGCACCGACTGGCTGGAACCGCCGATCATCGAGCACCCCCAGGAAACCCGCTACGTGGGACGGCGGGCCTACATGATCTTTGCCGACGGCGAACACATCCACATGATCGCCTGGCATGAGCACCACGCCCTCTACTGGGTCATCAACACGCTGCTGGAGGAACTCACCAACCAGCAGATGCTCACGATTGCCGACTCCACGCAGCCGCTGCGCTGAGTCATCCCACCTTCGTCCCGTCGAGCGCGGCGTTGACCAGCGCGTCGGCGTGGGCGTTCTGGGCGCGGGGCACCGAGTGGATCGACCAGCGCTCGAACTGCCGCAGCGCGGCCATCGCGTCGAGGTGCAGCGGTCGCATCGCGGCGTGCTTGACCTTGTAGAGGCCCTGCACCTGCTTGGCGATCAGCTCGGAGTCGTTGACGACCTCGACCTCGGTGGCCCCCAGCGCGCGGGCGCGCTCCAGGCCGAGCAGCAGCGCGCGGTACTCCGCCACGTTGTTGGTCACCTCGCCCAGCAGGCGCGCGTGCTCGTCCAGCACCTCGCCGGTGGGGTCGCTGACCACGGATGCGGCCGCCGCCGGGCCGGGGTTGCCGCGGGCGCCGCCGTCGACGTGAACGATCACCTTCATCGTGGCGAGCCTATCCCGCGGCGGGGACGGTATGCGCCGGCGGGCGAGTGGCGGTCGTTCGACTGGGCGCGGTGGATCGTCGGCTGGGCGCGGTGGATCGTCGGCTGGGCGCGGTGGATCGTCGGCTGGGCGCGGTGGATCGCAACAAGCAGCGGGCGGGGCCGAGGACGCGGAGGCTCAGGGCTGTGCCAGCCGCGGCAGGTCGCCGGGCACCCGTGCGCGACGGCGATCGCGCACGATCCGCTGCCGGCGGGCGGGATCTCCGTCCATGTCGCCTGCGCCGCCAGCGCGAGCGCGCCGGTCGGCCTTGCGACGGTCGACAATCACGGTCACGTTCTCGGTGTTCTTGTAGAAGTCGACCAGCTTCGGGTAGAGCTCGTCGGCAAGGGGTCGGGGCACCACGCTGTAGATCATTCGCATCTGATTCTAAACGACTATTGACCGCGGCCGGGAAAAAGGTTCGCGACTATTGACCGCGGCCGGGGGAAAGGTTCGCAAAGAGTCAGTCAGGGCGCCAGCAGCGAGAGCTCGCCGCGCTCGTCCGCCACGGCGTTGGCGATGCGGTCCTCGTCGGCGAGTTCCTCGAGCTCCATCCCCTCCGCCGCCAGCCACGCTCCTCGCGTCTCGTCCGCGGAGTCGATCTCGTAGCGATACCAGCACAGCTCCCACGCCACCACGATCGCCACGTTGGCGCTCTCCAGCTCGGTCGCCCGCACGGTGGGGGTGCCGAGCGAACGCGCCACTCCCGCCACCCGGCGGGGATACTCGCCGGCGTTGAACACCGCCAGAGCCCGCTCCACGTTGACGCCCGCCTGGCTGGCGCCGGGTGGATCGGCCACGTATTCGACAGCGCCATCCGCCTCCTCGGGCCGGCCCCATTCCTCGTCCACCGCGGCCCACTCCGCGTCGATTCCCGTCCATCCCGCCTCCCCGGCGGCCTCGCCCACGCTCTCGGCCGGGTCACCGATTTCCACGCCGCCGGCGCGCACCGGCCGCACGGGCTCGCGCAGTTGGCGCAGCTTGCGCAGCAGCGAGCGGCCCCGTTGCGAGCGATCGGTGCGCTGCCTGTCCGGGTGCTGCTCGGTCTCCCGCCGCCAACCCTCGTGGGTGGCGCGCGTGGTGCACAGCTCGCACACCGTCCGCCGCTGTCCTCCGCCGAGGAAAACGTCGGGCTGCTCCCCCCGCAATAGGCGTCTCCCACACACGTCGCACTCCACGTCGGGGTGAGAGGTCACGATTGTTCTGGCTGCCATCGAAGTGCTCCAGGGTAAACCAACCGGCCCGCTGATGCCGCGATCCTCTAGGCTGCGTGCCCGATGCGCGCGGTCACGTTCCAAGCCCCGGGAAAGGTGGCGGTCGAGGAGGTCCCCGAGCCCGAGCTCGCGGGCCCGCAGGACGCGATCGTGCGGATCGAGGCCAGCGGGGTGTGCGGATCGGATCTGCACATCTACCACGGGCGCGTGCAGATCGAGCCGGGCTTCACGATCGGCCACGAGTACGTCGGCACGGTGCTCGCCGTCGGCGATGCGGTGCGCGAAGTGGCCGTCGGCGACCGCGTGCTGGGCTGCTTTCAGAGTGCCTGTGGGCGCTGCTGGTTCTGCCGCAACGGCGCCTTTCACAAGTGCGAGCAGTCGCGTACCTTCGGCCACGGGGCGGCGCTGGGTTCGCTGCAGGGCACGCAGGCCGAGCGAGCACTGGTGCCGAGCGCCGACCTGGTTCTGCGCAGGGTGCCGGAGGGGATGAGCGACGACGTGGCGCTGTTCGCCGGGGACGTGATGGGCACCGGCTTTCACGCGGTCGTGGACAGTGGCATGCGGCCCGGGGACGTGGCGGCGGTGCTCGGCTTGGGGCCGGTGGGCCTGTGTGCGGTGCAGGCCGCGAGGGCCTCCGGAGCGGCGCACGTGATCGCCGTGGACTCGGTGCCCGAGCGCCTGGCGATGGCGGAGTCCTTCGGCGCGCAGGCGGTGCATTTGCAGGAGGGCGACCCCCGTGCGGCGGCGCGCGCGGCGACCGCGGGGCGTGGGGTGGACGTGTGCATCGACGCGGTTGGGCACCCCTCCGCCCTGGACCTCGCGCTGCGCCTCACGCGCAAGTGCGGCACCGTGCAGGCGATCGGCGTGTACGCGGAGCGTGCGGAGCTGCATATGGGCCTGTTGTGGATCAAGTCGCTGCGGATGTGTGCCGGCCACGCCAACGTGATCGGACACATCGACCGTGTGCTCGCGCTGATGTCGGCCGGGGTGCTCGACCCCACGCCCCTGGTCACCCACCACATGAGCCTCGACGAGGCGCCGGAGGCGTACGCTTTGTATGACCGCCGCGAGGCGCTGAAGATCGTCCTCAAACCTTAGGAGCCAAGATGAGCACAACGACAATCGAGCTACCCGCTGCGCTGGGCTCTGAGGCGCGCGCCTTCATCGCTGGCGAGCACCGGTTGCTGATCGGCGAGGAGCGCCCGCAGGCCGCCGACGGGCGAACCTTCGCGACGCTCGACCCTGCCACGGGCAGGGAGCTGGCGCGTGTGCCGCAGGCCGGCGTCGAGGACGTGGATCGCGCCGTGGGGGCGGCGCGCGCGGCGTTCGCGGAGGGCCCGTGGGCGAGCATGCCGGCGTCCGCGCGCGAGCGGCTGATGCTGGCGCTGGCGGACGCGGTGGAGGAGCGCGCGCAGGAGTTCGCGCAGATCGAGTCCGCCGACAACGGCAAGCCCGTGGGCCTCGCCCAGTACGTGGACGTGGCCGGGACGGTCGCCCACCTGCGCTACTTCGCCGGCTGGCCGACGAAGATCGAGGGCGCGGTGCTGCCGGTGACCGCGCCCAACATGCTCTGCTACACCCGCCGCGAGCCGGTGGGGGTGTGCGGGCAGATCGTGCCGTGGAACTTCCCGCTGTTGATGGCCGCCTGGAAGCTCGGCCCGGCGCTGGCCGCGGGCTGCACGGTGGTGCTGAAGCCGGCCGAGCAGACGCCGCTGAGCGCGCTGCGCCTCGGCGAATTGGCGCTGGAGGTCGGTTTCCCCCCGGGCGTGCTGAACGTGCTCAGCGGCGATGGCTCCACCGGCGCGGCGCTGGTGGATCATCCCGGGGTCGACAAGATCGCGTTCACCGGCTCCACCGCGGTGGGGCGCGAGATCGGCGCGAAGGCCGGCAAAGCGCTCAAGCGGGTGACGCTGGAGCTGGGTGGCAAGTCGCCCAACATCATCCTCCCCGACGCCGACATCGAGTCCGCCGTCAGGGGCTCCTACCAGGCGATCTACTTCAACTCCGGCCAGGCTTGCAACGCCGGCTCGCGGCTGTTCGTGCCCAAGGAGCGCTTCGACGAGGTGATGAGCGGGCTGGCAGAGCAGGCTGCCAAGGCCCAGCTGGGGCCGGGCCTCGACTCGGGGACGCAGCTCGGTCCGCTCGTCTCCGCCGAGCAGCAGGAGCGCGTGCTGGGCTACATCGAGTCCGGCCGCGCCGAAGGCGCGGAGGTGCTGGCTGGCGGCGAGGCGGCGCTGGCCGACAGCGGCGGCTACTTCGTGGCGCCCACCCTCTTCAGCGCCACCGGCGCCGACGCCGACGGGCTGCGAATCGCGCGCGAGGAGATCTTCGGCCCGGTGCTGGTCGCCTCCCCCTACGACACGCTCGAGGAGGTCGCCGCGCGCGCCAACAACAGCGACTACGGGCTGGCCGCCGGCGTGTGGACGCGGGATGTCTCATCCGCCCACCGCCTCGCGGCGCTACTGCGCGCCGGCTCGGTGTACATCAACACGTGGGGCGCCGTCGATCCCTCCGCGCCGTTCGGCGGCTTCAAGGCTTCCGGCCTCGGCCGCGAGCACGGCCACGACGGCCTCGATGCCTATCTGGAGACCAAGAGCGTGTGGACGGCCATATGACCTCATCGATACCTGCCCCCGGGCGCCTGAGGGTGTCGAGCGTGGTGGACGACGGCACCATCAGCCTGCTGCTGGAGGGCGAGCTCGATCTGGCGGGGGCTCCCCAGATGGAATCGAGCTTGGCGGCGGCCGAGTGGGACGGCCCCTCCCGCCTGGTGATCGACCTCAGCCGCCTGGAGTTCATCGACTCCACGGGGCTGCGCCTGCTGCTGCAGGCGGACGCGCGCGCCAAGGAGCGCGGCTGCGAGCTGGTGCTGCGCCCCGGCCAGCAGGCGGTGCAGAGGGTGTTCGAGGTCACGGGCGCGCTTGCGATCCTGCGCTTCGAGGGCGCCGAGGGCTAGACCCCAGACCTCGCCCCGACCGAGAGCGCCCGAGAAGCCCTTGTCCAGTTCATCAGCGCTGCGACAGTCACCCACCGGATCGAGCGCGGTGGCTGGCGAGCGATCTTCGATCGGCAACCGCGCGGGCGCCGATGGCGCCACCCCGAGCCGCGCGACGCTGGCGCTGGCGGGGTTGTGCGTGGCGGTGCTGTTGGCGGCCACGCTGGAGGTGGTGCTCGACGCGGCGGTGGGTCACTCGCCGCTGATCCCCGGCTCGCCGGGGATCGCGGGCTGGTGGCAGGGAATCGGTGAGCGCCTCGGCTTCCGCGTATTCCTGATCGCGCTGCTCTGCTTCACCGGCGCCTACGCCCTCCTGCTGGCGCTGGCGCGGAGGCTGGCGGCCGACCGCCGTGCCGGCGGCTGGTCGATCGCGCTGGTGGGAGCGCTGGGGGTGATCGTATGCGCCGGCCCCGTCCTCTTCTCCACCGACGTGTTCAGCTACATCGACTACGCCCGCATGGGGGTGCTGCACGGGATCGACCCCTATCTGCACGGCCCCGTGGCTGCCAACACCGACGGCATCTACAAGTATGTGGGCGACGACTGGCGCAAAGTGGCGACCGCGTACGGCCCGCTGTACACGCTGCTCTCCTACCCGCTCGCGCTGCTGGGGCTGAAGGGCGCGGTGTGGGGCGCCAAGGCGATGGCGCTCGCGGCGAGCGCCGGCACGCTGACGCTGACGTGGCGCTGCGCGCGCCTGCGCGGGTACGACCCGCCGACGGCACTGCTGGCGGTGGGAGCCAACCCGCTGTATGTGCTGTACGGGCTGGGGGGTGCCCACAACGACCTGATCATGACCTTCTTCATGATGGCCGCGGTGGCGCTGGTTGTGAGGGAGGAAGTTGCCGCCAGCCCAGACCGAGGCGGGGGGACAGTCGCCTCCGGCGAGCATCCGCCGTTCGGCCAGCCGGCCCGGGGCCGGCTGGCCCGCGCGACCGGCAACCGGGATGCCTTGGCCGGCGCGTCGGTGGTGGCCGCCGCGCTGGTGAAGGCCACCGGCGCGGTGCTGCTGCCGTTCATGCTGCTCTCCCGCCGCAAGCTCTCAGCGGTGTGGGGTGCGGCGGCGGCGTTGATCTTCGTGGCGGCCGTCTCCTTCCCCGTGTTCGGCCTGCACGGCCTCGATGTGATCTCCGCGCTCAACCGCGACGCGGCGCTGGTGTCCACCGACAGCTTCCCCACCGAGATCGCCCACCTGCTGGGCAAGCCGGGGGTGTTCCCGGCCGACCACACGCTGCTGAAGGCAGCGCTGGTGGCGATCGTGGCGCACCTGCTGTGGCGCACCTGGCGCGGCTACGACTGGGTGTCGGCGTCGGGGTGGACGCTGCTGGCGATCGCCGTCACCAGCACCTGGCTGCTGGCGTGGTACACGCTGTGGACGCTGCCGCTGGCGGTGATCGCACGCGACCGGCGCCTGCTGATCGCGACGTTCGCGGTGCAGGGCCTGTTCATCGTCCACCAAACCGCGCCGCTGTTCTCCCCGGTGTCATGAGCGCCGCCGCTCCCACCACGCCGTTCCTCTTTCGGGTGTCATGAGCGCCGCCGCTCCCACCACGCCGTTCCTCTTTCGGGTGTCATGAGCGCACCTGCTCCAAGCGCACAACCGCAAGGAGGAGGCTGGGAGCGCCTGCCGGAACGGCTGCGCCCCCGCACGCGGGAGCGGCGAGGCCGCGGCGATCTGCGCCGCGTGGAGAGCACGCTGTTGGTGCTGGCGTTTGTGCTGCTGGCGGTGGCCACCGTCAACGACGTGGTGCGCCAGATACACGTCAACCAGCGCCTGAGCGTGGATCTGCACACGTGGCGCACCGTCACCGGCAACGACCTCAAGAACATCTCGATCGAACAGGACCTCAAGCACTACTCCACGCGCGAGGTGCTGTGTGGCAACACCGCCTCGGGTCCCCCGGGGACGCAGCCCCAGGTGTGCCTGATCATCACCGGCCCCACGGTGCGCGGGCTGCGCACGGCGAGCGGCGGCTTCTACCTGCCGCCCTACTTCCAGGACAAGCGCGTGAACCGCTACGCCTGCTTCGGCACGGCGGTGCGGGAACACCTGTGCGGCCTGCCCATCCCGCCGGGCGCGCCGGACGAACCTTTGACGAATGGCCACTAGCTGTCCATGCCCGTTTCACTTTGGGACGCAAACCCTTCATTTTGTGAAGTAGTAGGGGCCGCTTGAAAGACATCCACACACTCCTTCGACCCCACGGCAGGCAGTGGTGGCCGCTGGCCGCGCTGCTGGTGTTGGCGGCGGTGCTGCGCCTCAGCACGCTTGAGGAGCAGAGCTTCTGGTACGACGAGGCCTACGTCCCGGTGCACACGCTGCACGCGTCCCTGGTGGCGACGTTGCGCTCGGTCGAGCACCGCGAAAACACGCCCCCGCTGTGGTACCTGCTGATCTGGGCGTGGTCGCGGATCTTCGGCACGGGGATGCTCGCGCTGCGGCTGCCTTCGGCGTTGGCGGGCATCGCGACCGTGGGTGTGGCGTGGGGGATCGGGCAGCAGCTGACCGGCCGTAGGACGGCGATCGCGACGGCGGCGCTGGTGGCCACCAGCCCGCTGTTGGTGTGGTACTCGCAGGAGGCGCGCGCATACGGCCTGTTCGTGTTGATGGCGGCGCTGGCGATGTGGTGCTGGCTGCGCGCCGACGCCGACCCCACGCTGGGCCGGCTGACGGCGTTCGCGCTGAGCGGCGCGGGGGCGCTTGCCACGCACTACTTCGCGGTGTTCCTGCTGGCTCCGATGTGCCTGTGGCTGCTGCGCCCGCGGCGTATCGCGGCGTCGGGCGCGCCCATTGCGGGTCTGCGGCAGCCACGCCCATCGCCGGAGCAGGAGCTGCGATCGATGCCGCCGAGATGGGCGGTTGCTGCGGTTGCGGCGATTGTGCTGGTCGGTGCGGCGCTTGTGCCGCTGGCGCTCACGCAGGGCGGCCACGGCACGCAGTGGATCGGGGCGTGGGCACTCGCCAGCCGCCTGGAAGCGATTCCTCAGTACTACCTCACCGGCTACTCGGGGGCGCCGCTCGGCCATGGCTTGGAGCTGCTGGTGGCGCTGGAGATCGTCGCTGCCGTGGGCTACGGCCTGTGGCGGATGCTCACTCCGCGCGAGAGCGAAGCGGCGCTGCTGGCGCTGGGGGTGGCGGCGTGCGGGGTGTTGATCCCGGTGGCGATGGCGGCGGCCGGCGCCGACTACCTGGCGCCACGCAACGTGGTCGCGGCGATGATCCCCCTGACGGGCGGGATCGCCGTGATCGCGGTGGCCCGGCGCACCGGTCGCACGGGGCTGGCGCTGGTGGGGCTGATCGCGGTGACGTTCGCGGCGCTCACCGTCGATGTCGATCTCAGCCCGCGCCTGCAGCGCGGTGACTGGCGGGGCCTTGCGCAGGCGATCGGCCGCACCCGCCGCCCGCGCGTGCTCACCACCGTGGAGCTGGGGGCGGCGCCCCTTGAGTACTACCTGCCGCCGCTGCGCAACCTGCGCCGTGGCGCGGTGGTGGCGGTGAGCGAAATCGATGAGACCGGCTACCCGCCGCTGCGCCCGGGGGCCGGCCAACCGCCTGCGCCGGGCTTCCAGCTGGTGGGGCGGCGCAATGTCAACGGCATGATTCTTTACCGCTTCGTCTCCCCAACCCCGCGCACGGTGTCCGAGGCGCAGCTGCGCGAACACGTGATCGCCGAAGGCCGCCCGGAGGTGCTGGTGCGATAGAGATGGACCCACTCGTTTCACGTCGGGCGCGGGTGGGCATGAAGTGTCGAGTGCGCCGGTGGAGTCCATAACGTGATATCACCGCCCGCGCAGTCGTTGGATACGAAAGGATTAGCTCGCTGGATCATGCCGACCTCGACCGCCACGACCCGCAGCGAGGCACGCATCGCGCTGGAGCGCGCCTGTGAGCACCTGCTCGCCCTCCAGGACGAGGCGGGCTGGTGGCGGGGCGAGCTGCAGACCAACGTGACGATGGACGCCGAGGACATGCTGTTGCGCGAGTTCCTCGGGATCCGCACCGCGGCCGAGACGGAGCGCTCGGCGGCGTGGATTCGCTCGCAGCAGCGCGCGGATGGGACGTGGACGAACTTCTACGGCGGCCCCGGCGACCTCTCGACGACCGTGGAGGCCTACTGGGCGCTGCGCCTGGCGGGCGACTCGGCGCAAGAGGCGCACATGCGCACCGCCGCGGAGTGGGTGCGCGAGCAGGGTGGGGTGGAGCGGGCGCGGGTGTTCACGCACGTGTGGCTGGCCCTGTTCGGACTATGGCCGTGGGAGCGAATTCCCGCGTTGCCGCCGGAGATCGCGATGCTGCCGCGCTGGGCGCCGCTGAACATCTACGACTTCGGCTGCTGGGCGCGCCAGACGATCGTGGCGCTGTCGCTGGTGATGGCGCGACGTCCCAAAAAGGAGCTGCCGTTCGACCTGCGCGACCTGCACGGCGAGCGGCCGTGGATCCCGGATGGGACCGGACCGAAACCCAGCGCCGGCACCCGCCCTCCGCGTTCCGCCGTGGCCGCCCCCGGGCGCTTCTCCTTTCTGTCGGCCTCACCCACTGCCGCAACCGAAGCCGGGAGACACTCGCTGTTCGCTCGCATCCCCGTTTCGGCCAGCGCGGGCACGTGGCTGGGGCGTCTGGACCGCGGGCTGCGTTTATACGAGCGCCACCCGCTGCCCCCGCTGCGCCGGCAGGCGATCGCGCGGGCGGAGGCGTGGATCGTGCGTCGCCAGGAGGCCGACGGCTCGTGGGGGGGAATCCAGCCGCCGTGGGTGTACTCGCTGATGGCGCTGCACCTGGGGGGCTACGCGCTGGAGCACCCGGTGATGCGCCGCGGTCTGGAGGGCTTGGAGCGCTTCATGGTGGAGGACCGCGACGACAGTCGCGGCGTGGGAGCGCCCCCCGGTGCGAGCCGGCGCCTGGAGGCCTGCCAGTCGCCGGTGTGGGACACGGCGCTGGCGATCGTCGCGCTCAGCGACGCCGGCAAGGCGCGCGAGCACCCGGCGCTCGCGCGCGCCGCGCAGTGGCTGCTGGATGAGGAGGTGCGTGTGCGCGGCGATTGGGCGGCGGCGCGACCGCAGCTGCAGCCGGGTGGGTGGGCGTTTGAGTTTGAGAACGACAACTACCCCGACGTCGACGACACCGCCGAGGTGGCGCTGGCGTTGCTGCGCACGATCGAGCTGGAACCGGAGCAGACGCGCCGTGCCAACCGCCACCGCCGGCGCATCGGCGAGATGGCGTCTTCGGAGGGGGCACAGGGGGTGCGCGAGCGCGCGCAGGACGCGATCGACCGCGCGGTGGAGTGGGTGGAGGGGATGCAGAGCGAGGGCGGCGGTTGGGGGGCGTTCGACGCCGACAACACCCGCGCCCTGGTGCGGGCGCTTCCGTTTCTCGATTTCGGCGAGGTGATCGACGAGCCGAGCGCCGACGTCACCGCGCACGCGCTGGAGATGCTCGCCGCGCTGGGTCGCGCCGACAGCGAACCGGCCCGTGCGGGGCTGGGCTGGCTGCTGGGGCAGCAGGAGCCCGACGGCTCGTGGTTTGGGCGCTGGGGGATCAACCACATCTACGGCACCGGTGCGGCGCTGCCGGCGCTGGCGGCGATGGGCGTGGCCCCCGAGGAGCAGCCGGTGCGCCGGGCGGTGGCGTGGTTGCGCGAGCACCAGAGCGAGGACGGTGGCTGGGGCGAGGACCCCCGCTCCTACGACGACCCGGCGTGGATCGGCCGCGGCGACTCCACCGCCTCACAGACGGCGTGGGCGCTGCTGGCGCTGCACGCGGCCGGCGAGCGGATCGAGCGCTCCTCGGCGATCGAGCGCGGCGTGGCGTGGCTGGTCTCCACGCAGCGCCCCGACGGGACGTGGGATGAGCCGCAGTACACCGGCACCGGGTTTCCGTCGGACTACTACATCAACTACCACCTCTACCGCCTCACCTTCCCGATCATGGCGTTGGGCCGCTGCGCGGGGGCTGAGGTCCCCGCGTGAGAGTGGCGGCTATGGGCCGCGTTGGCTGGGGTGAGTTGGCGTCGGTCGCGTCGATGGCATCCCCGCCCTCCCCATCCTCTCCCTCCCCAGAGCCCGCCGACCTGCCCACCCCCGCGGCGGTATTGGCAAGGGCGGGAGGCGAGAACTTCCCGGTCGCCAGCCGCGTGCTGGCGCGCCGCGTCAGGGAGCATCTGCTGGCGCTGTACGGCTTCGCGCGGCTGGTGGACGAGCTGGGCGACGCCGATGTCCGCCCGGCCGTCGAACGACTGGCGGCGCTTGACTGGCTGGAGGGGGAAGTGGTGCGCGTCTACACCGGCCAGGCGCGCCATCCGCTGCTGGTGGCGCTACAGCAGACCGTGCGCCAATGCGCGCTGCCGCGCGAGCCCTTCCAGCGGCTGATTGAGGCCAACGTGTGCGACCA
Source organism: uncultured Solirubrobacterales bacterium (assembly GCA_963833205.1). Lineage (GTDB taxonomy): Bacteria > Actinomycetota > Thermoleophilia > Solirubrobacterales > Solirubrobacteraceae > Palsa-744. The sequence continues at coordinate 126,921 of CAWHWZ010000007.1, forward strand.
GCGCGTGGCGCGCTACGACACCTGGGAGCAACTGCTGGGCTACTGCCACCTCTCGGCCGACCCCGTGGGAGAGCTGGTGCTGGGCGTGTTCGGCCTCGCCACTCCCGAGCGCGTGGCGCTGTCGAATCGAATCTGCACGGCGCTGCAGTTGACCGAGCACTGGCAGGATGTCGCCGAGGATCTGCGCGCCGGGCGGATCTACCTGCCGGCGGAGGACCTTGCGCGCTTCGGCTGCGCCGAGCGCGACCTCGCCCAGCCCGCCGCGGGCTGGCGCGTAAAGGGGTTGATCGCCTTCGAGGTGGCCCGCACGCGCGAGCTGCTGGAGCAGGGGGCGCCGTTGATCGGCACGTTGCACGGGCGCGAGCGGCTGGCGGTGGCGGCGTTTGTGAGCGGCGCCCGCGCGGCGCTCGAGGCGATCGAGCGCGCCGGCTTCGACGTGCTGGCCGGCCCACCCCGGGCGACCCGTGGGCGGCGCGCGGCGGCGCTGGTGATGACCCTGGCGGGGCGCCGCCGGTGAGCGCGGTAGGAGTGTGTACATGAAGGGCTGCCGGCCGAGCGCGGTGGTGGGCATGTCGAAGGTGCACTGGTGAACGCACCCGAGACCCACACGCAGCTGGCCTACCGCCAGTGCGAGTCGCTGACGCGGGCGGCGGCGGGCAACTTCTACTACGGCATCCGCCTGCTCCCCGCGCCCAAGCGGCAGGCGATGTGCGCGGTGTACGCGTTTGCGCGTCGCGTGGACGACATCGCCGATGGGACGCTGGCGCCGGAGGATAAGTTGCGCCGGCTGGACGCGGCCGCGCGGGCGCTGGAGCGCTTGGACCCGCGGGACGCCGACCCGGTGATGGCGGCGCTGGCGGACGCCAGCGCGCGCTTCGAGTTGCCCGGGGATGCGCTTGAGGACCTGATCGAGGGGGTGCGGATGGACGTGCTGGGCACCTCCTACACGAGCTTCCAGGAGTTGGAGCCCTACTGCCGGCGCGTGGCCGGCTCAATCGGGCGGCTGTGCCTGGCGATCTTCGGGACACGCCGCCGGCGGCCCGGCGAGCGTCCGGCGAGCGAGATGGCGGACGACCTTGGTGTGGCGCTGCAGTTGGCCAACATCGTGCGCGACCTGCGCGAGGACGCCGAACGCGACCGGGTGTACCTGGCGCAGCGCGATCTGGTGCGCTACCACCTGCACGACGACGGCCCGCTCGACGCGCCCGCGCTGCAGGCGCTCACGCGCGAGGCCAGCATGGCCGAACCGGCGATGGTGGCGGGCTTCGAGGGGGGCGACGTCGGTCAGCTGTACGCGCTGATGCGCTTCTACTGCCTGCGCTCGCGCGACTTCTTTCACCGCGGCATGGAGCTGGTGGCGCTGCTCGACCGCCGCAGCGCCGCGTGCGTGCTGGCGATGGCGGGCATCTACTGGCGTCTGCTGGGTCACATCGAGGAGCGCCCCGACCGCGCGCTCGCGCAGCGCGCGCGGCTGCGCAAACGCGAGAAGGCGTGGGTGGCGGCGCGCGCCCTGCTCGGCAAGGGGATACCGGAGCGTCACCCCGCCGAACGGATCCAGGACGACAGCTGAGCTACGCGATGCTTTGTCCTCGGTCGCTCGCGTGCTTAGCACGCCACGCTCCCTGCGTCCGCGCCTCGCTTGCTCAGCTGCCGCCCTGGAGGGCCTGTGGGTGTACCTGATGTGGTGGTGATCGGCGGCGGGCTGGCGGGGATCTCCGCGGCGCTCGACTGCGCCGACGCCGGCGCGCGGGTGACGCTGCTGGAGGTGCGCCCGCGACTGGGTGGGGCGGTGTACTCCTTCGAGCGCGACGGCCTGCGGATCGACAACGGCCAGCACGTGTTTCTGCGCTGCTTCCACGCCTACCGCGCGCTGCTGGCGCGGCTGGGCAGCGAGCGCAGGGTGTTTGTGCAACCGCGTTTGGAGATACCGCTGGTGCGCCCCGGCGGGGAGGTGAGCGTGCTGCGCCGCTCCTCGCTGCCGGCGCCGCTGCATCTGGCGGGCACGCTGCTGCGCTACGGCAACCTCACCGTGCGCGAACGCATCGGTGCGGCGCGGGCGGCGCTCGCGCTCGCCCGCCTCGACCCGCGCGCGCCGGCGCTCGACCGGCAGACCCTCGGCGCGTGGCTGGCCGCCCACGGCCAGGGTCCTCACGCCACGGCGGCCCTGTGGGACCTGATTGCGCTGCCCGCGCTCAACCTCCCCGCCGAGCAGGCGTCGCTGGCGCTGGCGGCGTTCGTCTTCAAGCGCGGCCTCCTCGAACGCGCCGACGCGGGCGACATCGGCTTTCATCGTCGCCCACAGAGCGAGATCGTGGGGGAGCCGGCCGAGTGGGCGCTGCGCGCGGCGGGCGTGGACGTGAAACTGGGGTGGCGCGCGGAGCAGGTGGTGAGAGCGTCTCCCGAACCGCCGGTCTCCGCTGCGGCCAGCGGCCGCTTCGAGGTGCGGGGCGCCGAGAGCGTGAGCGCGGATGCCGTGATCCTCGCGTTGCCGCGGACGCGCGCCGCGGCCTTGATCGAGCCGCTCGACCCGGCGGTCGCGGCTCGCGCGCTGAAGCTGCGCGACACCCCGATCGTCAACCTGCACGTGGTATACGACCGCACTGTGTGCCAGCTTCCGTTTGTGGGTGGGGTGCAATCCCCGGTGCAGTACGTCTTCGACCGCACCGACGCCGCTGGGGTCGGCGAGGGGACTCAGTACCTGGCGGTGTCGCTGTCGGGAGCCGACGAGGAGATGGGCATGAGCCTTGAGCAGCTGCGCCAGCGCTATCTACCCGCCCTTGCCGCGATCTTCCCGCGTGCTCGCGCGGCGCGGGTCGAGCGCTTCCTGGCCACGCGCGAGCACGCCGCCACGCTGCGCGCCGAGCCGGGCGCCGGCGCTCTGCGGCCCGGGCCGAAAACCGCCGTCCCCGGGTTGGCGCTGGCGGGCGCCTGGACCGGCACCGGTTGGCCGGCGACGCTGGAGAGTGCTGTGCTGAGCGGCCACGCGGCGGCACAATGTGCGCTGGAGGCGGTCCGGTGAGATTGAAAAAGGAGGGGCCCGACCGAAGCCGGGGGACACTCGCCTCCGGCGAGCATCCCCGTTTCGGCCAGCCGGCCTACGGCCGGCTGCGCCACCCTCCTGGCGACCTGCTGATCGCCGCACCGCTGCGCCTGGAGGCTTGGGCGATCTCCGCGGGGATCCGCGCGCGCTCACCCCGAGCGCGGGTGCACCGCAGCGGCATGGGGCCGCGCCGCGCGCAGGCGATGGCTCCGGTGCTGCTCGGCCGCCCGGGGGCGGCGCTGCTGGTGATGGGCTTTGGCGGCGCCCTCGACGAGCACAGCGACGTGGGCGATGTGGTGGTCGCCGACGCCGTGCAGGGACCCGACGGGATGGGGCCGGTCGCGTGCGCGGGCGGGCCGGAGCTGGCGAGGGCGCTGGAGCGCCGCGGCCTGCGCGTGCGCCGTGGGACGGTGGCCTCGGTGGCGCATCTGGCGATGGGCGACACACGGGTGCAGCTGCGCGAGGCGGGGGCGATCGCGGTGGATATGGAGTCGGCGTGGCTGGCCCCCGGCGCGGGCGAGCGCCCGTTCGCCGTGGTGCGGGTGATCACCGACACGCCCGCGCGGGAGCTGACCAACCCGCTGCTGACGGTCGCGGGGGTGGCGCGGGCGATGGCGGCGCTGCGCCGCGCGGCGGGCGCCTTGCATGAGTGGACGCCGGAGGGGCTAAGGTAGCTCCAGATGGCGGCGCGCATGAGACAGAGCACGCGCATGGGGTGGTACCTGATGCGCCAGCGCCTTGCCAAACGCGAGAAGTTCCCGCTGATCGTCGAGCTGGAGCCGCTATTCCAGTGCAACCTGGAGTGCGCTGGGTGCGGCAAGATCCAGCACCCCGACCACGTGCTGCGGCGACGGATGTCAGTCGAGCAGGCGGTGGGCGCGATCGAGGAGAGCGGCACGCCGATGGTGTCGATCGCCGGCGGCGAGCCGCTGATCCACCCCGAGATTCACCTGATCGCGGCGGAGCTCGTCAAGCGCAAGAAGTTCGTCTACCTATGCACCAACGCACTGCTGCTGGAGCGCAAGCTGGAGAACTTCAAGCCCAGCCCCTACTTCGCGTGGGCGATCCACATGGACGGGCTGCGCGAGCGCCACGACGCCTCGGTGGAACGCGAGGGCGTGTTCGACAAGGCGGTGTCGGCGATCCGGGCGGCGCAGGCGCGCGGCTTCAGGGTGACCACCAACACCACCTTCTTCACGCACGATTCCCCGAAGACGGTGCGCGAGGTGCTCGACTTCCTCAACGACGAGCTCGGGGTCGATGAGATGATGATTTCTCCCGCCTACGCCTACGAGAAAGCGCCCGATCAGGAGCACTTCCTAGGGGTGCGCCAGACGCGCGAGCTGTTCCGCGAGGCGTTCGCGGGCGGCCGGCGAAAGCGCTGGCGCCTTAACCACAGCCCGCTGTTCCTCGACTTCCTGGAAGGCAACGCCGAGTTCGACTGCACCGCCTGGGGGATCCCCAGCTACTCGCTGTTCGGCTGGCAGCGCCCCTGCTACCTGATGTCTGACGGGTACGCGCAGACGTATAAAGAGCTGATCGAAACCACCGACTGGAGCAAGTACGGCCGCGGCCGCGACCCGCGCTGCGAAAACTGCATGGCCCACTGCGGCTACGAGCCCACCGCGGTCCTGCGCACCACACACTCGCTGCGCCAGTCGCTGCGGGCGCTGGTCAGCTGACGCGGTTGCGGGTCCGGTTCAGCTGAGCGGCGCTCGCTCGGGAGCTAGCTCGGCGGCCTCTTGCCCCTCCAGTGTCGCCGCGCCGCGGATGTCGCGCCAGGTCATGCCCTCCCCGAGGAGCGCGGGGATGCCGAGGGCGAGCGCCGTGATGACCTCGACGGCTTGGAGGATGATTCCGTAGGCGAGGGCGGGGCCGGCGCCGACTCCGTAGGCGGCGAGCACCACCAGGCAGGCGGCCTGGAAGACGCCGACGTTCGATGGGGTGGCGGGCAGCACGGCGGAGACGTTGACGGCGAGCAGCACCGCTGCGGCAGCAATGAGGCCATCGTCGGATTGCAGGCCGAGCGCGCACAGCACCGCGTAGCAGGCCAGCCACTGAAGTGTCCATGCGAGCAGCTGCAACAGCACCGCGGGGATCCCATGGCGGGGGTTGGCGAACGCCGCGAGCCCCTGCCTGCCGAGGCGCAGCAGGCGGGCGAGCGTGGTGGCGGCAAGCGCGATGCGCAGCGAGTGGGAGCGCTGTGCGCGTGCCAGCAGCCACGGGCCCATCAACACCAGTAGGCAAATGGCCAGTGGTACCGCGAGCGCGATCACGAGGCCGGAGACGTGCTGGCGCAGCAGATCGAGGCTGGTGAAGGTGACGGTCGCGAGGATCGCCAGCGCCAGCAGATTGATCAGCGTCTGCGAGAAGACGGTGCCGGCGACGACCGGCAGCTGGTGGCGCGAGGATCCGGGCAAACGGCGGGTGAGCACCAGCATCTTGGCGGGCTCGCCGATGCGCCCGGGGAACACCGCCGAGCCCATCACTCCGATCATCGTCGCGCGGATCACCGGCACCCACGCGATCTCGGTGTCGGGCAGCGCGGCGCGTAGCACCTCATGCCAGGAGCCGGCGCGCAGCAGCAGCGAGAGCCCCATTAGCACGAGCGCAAGCACGATCCAGCCGGGCTGCGCGGAGGTCAGCGCATTGCCGATGCGGTGCAGCCCCAGGCGCGAGAGCGCGAACACGAGGATTGCGGCAAGGATCAGCAGCGCGACGGGCACGACCACGCGCCTGCGCAGGCGCGGACGCGAGGTGCCTCGTTGGGACGAGACGGTATCGCCCATCACTTGGGTGTATCAGAGCGCGGGGGTTGCGGGGGCGGATGCGCGCCATGGGTCACCACGCAAGCGGGTGTGTTCTCGATGCGACGCAGTTGCGGCGTTGCCACAATCCAGGCCCGCAAAGGCGAGCCGCCTCAGTTCATGTTCACATAACCAGTGGCTTCGCTCGGCGTGCGGATGTTGGCGGAGACCTTGTTTTCGTAGTTGCCCTCGATCGTCTGGATGTCGCCGTTGGGCAGGACGCTCCTGACGATCCCCACGTGTTCGTCGCCAAACACGATCAGGTCACCCGGCTGGGGGGTGACGCCGGGGCCGTTTGGGATCGCGCGGCCGGTACCCTGCGCCCACGACCAGATCTGGCCGACCGAGCCGATGCCTTCACCGCCCGGGCCCAGCGGGACGCCCGCCTGGCGGGCGGCCCACGAGGCGAAGTAGGCGCACCACGGCGCGCCGGGGATCGCGCCTGCGGTGGCGGTGCGGTACACCGCGATCGCCGGCGATTCGTTTGAGCCGGGGGGCTGCTCGGCCTGGCCGAGCTGGCTTTCGGCGCTCCTCACGATCTGCTGGCCCGGGGTGCCGGTCGGAACCCCGACGCCGGGTGGTGCGGTGAGGGCTCCGACGCCGGTGGGCGCGGGGCTGGCGGGCGCGAGGCTGGTGGGCGCGGGGCTGGTGGGCGTCGCCGCGCTTGCCTGACTTGCGTTTGCGCTCTGCAGCGCCTGCGCGAAGGTGGTGCTGCCGGTGGCCGGGGTTGGTTCGGGGGCCGCTGGCGAGGCCGCGCCGCCGGTGCCGGCCGCGTTGGCGGCGAGCAGGGCGGCGGGGTTGGCGATCGCCTGTTCGATCGTTGCCACGCGCGCGAGGACGGATTCGACCGACATCGCCCCGGATGATCGGCAGCGCGTGTCAGGGTTTGAGCGGCGGGCGTGGAGAGGACGCAGGCGCGGGGCCGGGTGGGCATCGCGCGGCAAGCGCAACGGCGTGAGGTGGATCGATGGGCTGCCGGTCCGGCGATCCATCTCACGCATAAATGCTTGCATCCAAAATACGGTCTAAAGCGCTTCCAATAGTTCGTCGATAGCCCACGGCAAAGGACACTCAAGTGTCCACATCACTGTTCAATCCCAAGGGGGCTAGACGTGTCTATGCGTATTGGCAAGCGAAGCTTCGCTAGCCGGAAGCGAAAGATAGCGGGCCTGTGCGCATTCGTGCTCGCAGGCATGATCGGCGTTGGCGCGTATGCGTTCACCGCAGCCAACACGGTAAAAGCGCAGGATGCCGGCGCTGGCGTCCACGTGGTCGGCGGCTACGAACAGACCAAAGGCGTCTACTACGAATGGAATGTGGAAGGGACTGAAAACACGGCCGTCGACTTCGTTCTCAAGGGAGAACTGGAACCGTCGGACGTGAAGGTCGCGGTTACCAAAGAAGAACACCCCTCCTCCGAAGCTGAATGGTCGGACTGCCCGAAAGCCAACATCAAAGCTGCGGGCGCCGAAGAATATGAAGTCAAATGTGAATTGGCGACTCCCGTTCCGAACGCGAACGCCGACCACCTGACGATCGCCGCCGTCAGCGAAGGCGAAGTCAAGATCAAATAGTCATCCGACATTGGGCAATGCGGGGCGGCCGGCGCACGGCCGCTCCGCGCCCAGTTTCACCGTGCGCACTTCCCGATCCACCATGCGCATCCCTCGACCCAAGCAACTCGTCTCACTCGCCCTTGGACTAGCGGTCCTGGGGGCTCTGTGGTTCTGGTTCGCCCCAGCTTCGCTCGGCGGCTCGAGCACCTACGTCGTCACCCGGGGAATCAGCATGGAGCCCCACTTTCGCACCGGCGACCTGGCGCTCGTACGCAGCCGCGGCAGCTACCGCGTTGGCGAAATCGTCGCCTACCAGAACAACATGTTGCACACGATCGTGCTGCACAGGATCATCGGGCGCGAAGGCGCGCGCTACATTTTCAAGGGCGACAACAACAGCTTCGTCGACCCCGAACATCCCGTTGCCAGCCAGCTCGTCGGCTCGCTGTGGCTGCACCTGCCTGGAGTCGGCGGCACACTGCAGTCGCTGCGCTCGCCGCTGCTGATCGGCCTGCTCCTCGCGGTCGGGGTCCTGCTCATCTCTGGAGTCGCGTTCACGGGACGCCGGCGGCGCCGGGGCCGGGAGCGGCGCGCGGGTGAGGGAGCTCGGCCCGCCATGCCGCGCGCCTCGCGCCCCGCGTCTGGCTTCGGCGTGCCCGTGCTTGGTGTGTTGGGGGCCGGCCTCGTATTGGCGCTCCCGTTCATCGCGCTCGCGCTGATCGCGTTCACCCACTCGCCCACGACGCGCCACCGCTACTCGATTCCCTACCGGCAGAGCGGCCGGGTCTCCTACACGGCGCAGGCGTCGCCCGGGCCGACCTACCCGAGCGGCCGGGCCGTCACCGGCGAGCCGCTCTTCGCACATGTGCTCAAAACCGTCGATTTCAGCTTCGGCTACGGGTTTCACGCGGCCGGCCGGCGCTCGCTGAGAGGGAGCGCCTCGCTCGATGCGCTGGTGGTCTCGACAAACGGGTGGCACACGACGCTCGCGCTCGCGCCCCCCACACGCTTTCACGGCGACCGCGCGCTGGTCGCGGGGACGCTCGACTTGACCTCGCTGCTGGCGCTGATCCATAGCGTCGAAACGGCGACGAAGGCGAGCGGCTCCTACACGCTCACGCTGCTCCCGCGGGTGCTCGCGAGCGGGCGCGTGAACGGGGTGCCGGTACACACGGCGTTCGCGCCGAAGGTCGCGTTCTCGCTCACCCCGGTCGAGGCCCAACCGGCCCTCTCGGGCGGCGCGGCGCTCACCGCTTCCTCGGCCACCGGGGAACACGCTGCGCTGAGCCTGTTCGCCCCGTCGGCGGCGGGCTCGGCGGCGGGCACTCGCCCGCAGCCGGCCTCGCTCTCGCTCGGGGTCGCGCAGCTCTCGGTGGCGGGCGCCCGAACGCTTTCGCGCGACGCGCTCGCGCTCGTCGTCTGCGCCGTGCTGGCGGCGCTTGCCTGGCTGCGGCTGGCGCTCGCGCTCGGGGCGCCGCGGCCGCGTGACGAGTCGGCCTCGATCCGCGCCCGCTACGGCCGCAGGATCGTGCCGGTCGCTCGGGTGTGGCAGCTGCCGGGGGTGCCGGTGATCGACGTCGAGGACATGGAGGCGCTGGCGCAGATCGCCGAGCACTACGACCGCTCGATCCTGCACGAGATCGCCGAGGACGGCGAAGCCTTCTGGGTCACCGACGAGAGCGGGCAGTTCCGCTACGCGGTTGGCGTGTGGGCAGGCGCCCACCGGGACGAACCCGCCGGGGGGCTGACTGACGAGGAGTTGGCTTACGATGCATTGGCCGATGAGGCGCTGGCTGGCGAGACCCTCGTGTATGAGTCCTACAGCCACGAGTCCTACGCCCACGAGCCCAAGCTCGCCGGGCCGATTTCGGTACGTGACGCGCCGGGCGTGCGGGGGGCATCCGGTGCGTCACCGGCGGAGGACACCTTCGCCGCCGGCGGCGTCACGCAGGGCGAGTGGACGCCGCGACGCGACGGCAGCCGCTCACGCAAGTCCCGGCTGGTGTGAATGACCGCTTGCAGCCGTCCAGTGGTCTGGCCGGCCCTCAAGTATCGCCCGCCGCTGACGATAAACCGGCGTGTAGGAACAAGGGCTGACAGGGAGTCGGCCCGGGACTGACCAAACAATCGTCATCAAGGAGATGAACGCATGTCCCTCAGCATCAACACCAACATCAACTCGCTGATCGTTCAGCGCAACCTGAACACCAGCCAGGGAATGCTGACCCAGTCGACGGAACGTCTGTCCTCGGGTCTGCGGATCAACTCGGCCGCCGACGACGTCGCCGGTTACGCCGCCAACCAGCGCCTGCAGGGCCAGGTAAACGGCGTCACGCAGGCACAGCAGAACACCCAGGAAGCGGTCGCGCTGGTGCAGACGGCGCAGGGCGCGCTCAACAACGTGGAGCAGATGCTCCAGCGGATGCGCGAGCTCTCGGTGCAGCTGGCCAACGGCACCAACTCGAAATCCGACGAAGAAGCGATCGAAAACGAGTCGAAACAGCTCGAAAAAGAGCTCACCCGAGTCGGCGAAACGACCAAATTCAACGGTGTCGAACTCCTGGGCAAAGCGGAAAAAATCAAGTTCCAGGTCGGAGCCAACGAAAAAGAAACGATCGAAGTCGAAACCGCCGAACTCAAAAAAGACACCGAAGGTATCAAAATCAAAGAAATCAAAACGATCGAATCCGCGATCGAAAAAGTTGCCACACTCGCTGGCGAATTCGGTTCGGTGCAGGATCGCCTCCAGTACACCCAGAGCAACCAGGCGATCTACGGGGAGAACCTCTCCGCTGCCCAGAGCTCGCTCGTTGACGCCAACATGGCGGCCGAAATGAGCAACTTCACCAAGGCCCAGGTGCTGCAGCAGGCCGACGTGGCGATTCTCGCTCAGGCCAACTCGCTGCCCCAGGCAGTGCTGAAGCTGGTCGGAGCCTGATCAGGGCCCTAACCCGATCTTCCTCAGTGGTGGCGCCTAACCGCGCCACCACTGCAGCGAAGCCGTCTCGGGGCGGGTGAAAGCCCGCCCGGGGGTGGTCTACAACGCTTCCGACGGTCTGGGAAGGCCCGCAAGAAGCTACATACCGCCGATTCATCGAGGGAACGGTGGTGGGATGGGCAGCCTTGGCTGCCCATCCCGTCTTTAAGGGTCCGCCCGGGCCGGGGTCCGGCGGCGAGTTGGCGGCGCGACGCATTCCAGGCGCATGGCTTGTGGTCGAAGAAGAGGACAGGATTGGTCTCCGTGTACCCCTACCGCGACCCCAAGCAGCTCCTGGCTGCAAGACGCTTGTGCTTGACGATCTTGCGGCGTGTGGTGAGTGGTGCTATCGTAACGTCATGGCCGTCAAGGACCGTCCCGAGGTTTTCGAGGTGCTGGATCGTGCCGAGGCGGCGCTGCGCGAGGCTACCTCCGACGTGGAGCGCACCAAGGCCATTCTCGAAATGGTCAGGGAGAAGCCGGGCATCACGGTCGCCGAGCTCGCCTCGCAGTTTCATCTCTCCGAGGAGGCCGTTATCGCATTTGTGCAGACGGTGGGTGAGCTCCTCGGAGCAGGCCGTAGCCTCAGCGTCGAGGCCGCGCGCCGCGGCGGGCTACTGGCTGCCGCGAGCCAGGCGTGGGAGAACGAGCTCGGGCCGCTGCTGGGCACCACCGAGGTGCGCGAACTGCTCGGCGTCTCCCGTCAGCGCGTCGACGAACTGTTGCGCTCGAAGCGGCTGATCGCACTGTCCGACAGCGCCGGTCACCGCCAGTACCCGGCGTTTCAGTTTCACGACGGCCAGCCGCTCCAATCGCTGGTTGCTGCGTTCTGGACGGTAGCCGACGCGGCGATCAGCCCTTGGACCGCCGCTTCGTGGTGCATCGCATCAGACGATGATGCGCTGAGAGGTCTGTCGCCGGTGGCGTGGGCGCGTGGCGGCCGGGACGACGCGGACCTCGCCCGAGTCGCTCGTCAGGACGCGGCGCGACTCGGCCAGTGAGTCTGAAGGGCTTCCCGCAGCGAACGCTGCGAGGCGAGCGGACCATCTATCGCATCCACAAGTCAGCACGTGCCCCTTGGTGGTTCTCCTCCGCGGGCGACGGCCGCTTCGATCCTGTGGGTACCGGCGCGGGCGCCTGTTATCTCGCGGAGGGCGCGCTGGGTGCCTGGGTGGAGGTCTTCCGCAAGCGCCAGCTACTTCCGGAGGTCGAGATCGAGGAGCGGTCGCTGTTGGCTGTCGCATTGAAACGAGACTTGCGCCTGGCCGACATCGGCGCCCGTCGGGCACTGAGCTTCGGAGTCACTGCGTCGCTCGGCGCCGACGAGCACTACGACGGGAGCCAAAAGTTCGCGGTGCAGGCGCTGGAAAACGGATTCGACGGTGTACGCTACTTCGTCCGTCACGATCCCGCCCAGAAGCTCTACGGCCTCGCGTTGTTTGCCCAAGCCGGGATCCCTGACCCTGCCGATCCGCAGTGGCCAGCTGTCAGCGGGGCAATTCCCGATACTCTCGTCAGCGACGCCGAACGCGTTTTCGGCTATCGCGTACTACCGACACCGTGAGCGAGCATCAGTACAGCGCCGCTACAAGTTTGCCACCCGCGCGAGGTCGGGGTCGCCTCAGGCCCGCACGTCGATGTGGCGGCCCTCAGGCGTGTCCTCGTCAGGATCCTCAGGCTCGCGCGGCGGCTGGCGACGGGATCCCAGCTTCGCGTCCACGCCGGAGCGCTTGCGGCGTTTGGAGAGGCTTCGCGTCTGCTCGGCCGCCAACTCGGCGATCCACGGGGGGCGGGGTCCAATCGGCTGGATGGGATCCATCGCGCTCTCCCGAGATTCCCACCGCTACAGCGTGCGCCCGCCGACGGGCCCGCTTCCTCCGGGAGCGCGGGCGCGATCGAACTTGGCGAGCTCCTCGGTGAGCAGGTCGTGCTTGGCCTGGTGCAGCTCGGCGACCAACATGCGCCGCCACAGGAACACGGCGGCGGCCCACATCGCCACGTAGCACACGATGCCTGCCGCCAGCGCGCGTACGCCGGCCCCCGCCAGCGTTTGGGTGGGCAGCGAAAGATATCCGCCGATCAGAAAGCCGCCGAGGCCGCCCCACGCCTTGGCCCGCGCGACGCCGCGCGAGGCGCGCGGGTGCTCGGCGAGGATCAGCCCCGAACCTTTTGCGTCGGCGCCCTCAGCGACCGCGCCCTGCTTCTGCTTGCCCTTGGGCTTCGCGGCCTTGGCCGCTTTGTCGCTCTTAGCGGCCACGACCGTCACTCTCCAGGCCCCGGCGCCGCTCGGCGCGCTGGCAGTCGAAGATGAAGCGCACCAAACGCCGGTGTTCGCCCTCGGCGATCTCATCGAAGCAGATTGCGCGACGGGACTGAAGGTCGGTGCGCACGACCGTACCGACACCCACAATCGGTGGGCTGCCCTTGGCGGTGGTCAGCCGGAACTCGACCTGCTCGCCGACCTTCAACGTGCTCGGTCCCGCCAGCAGCATCCCACCGCCGCTGATATCCACCGAGTAGGTCTGGACCGTGCCGTCGCGGCCGCCGGTGAGTACCAGCACCGGTCGGGTGGATTGGACTCGCACATACTCGCGCTGCTGGATCAGTTCGACTGAGTGCAGCTCGCGGAAGCGCAGCAGCTCGCGATCCTCGAGCGTAACCGTGCCCCGCAGCCGGATCCGCCCGCGGTGGTTGGTGAACTCCAGCACCAGCTCGTCAAGCGATCCGGGGGTGAAGGGCGCCTCGGCGCGGAACATCAGCGCCACCAGCAGCTCGCCCCCGTCGCGCTCGGCGACTCGCGCCTGAACCCGCTCCCCGCTGGGACGCACGATCGTGACGGGATCGGTGCGCTCGGGGAGCTCGATCTCGCCGCGATCCTGCGACGCCTTTGCGGAGCGTCCCAGTTTCATCGCGGTGGCAGCGGCCCGTCGAGCAGCCGGCAGGGGTCGATCGAGCTCAGAGCCCACGCTCGGGGCCCTCCGTTGGCTCCGCTGCAGTCGGCGCGCGCGAGCACGTACACGGGGGTCGACTCGAACGCGCACGCCGCCTGCACCGCCACGCCGAGCTGGTCGGTCTCGTCGGCGTGGATGATCGCCAGCGCGTTCGCGCCGAGCGGGCGCAGCGCCTGCAGCAGCTGGGCCACTGGCGTGGCGCCAAGGGTGGCCGGGAGTGCGAGTACCACGCGGTCGGACGCCACGTCCGCCAGCAGTTGCGCGAGTGCGGCGATTGAGCCGGGGTTGGGCGCGTCGGAGTCCTCGGCTGCGGCTGTGTCGGCTTTGGGGTCTTCGGCTGCGGCTTCGGGGTCCTGGGCTTCGGCTTCGGCGTCGTCGATCGCGGCGGGCAGCGCCGGGGACTCCGCGAAGAGGTCCGCAGGCACAGGGCCGATCTCTTCGGGTGCTTCGGCGTTTTCGGCTTCGGCGAGCGTTTCGGCAAGCGCGGCGTCGAGGTCGGGTGGGACGGCGGGCTCGGCCGCGCGCACCGCGGCCTCGGCCTCGGCGAGCGCGGCGGCGAAGGGGTTGGTGGCCCACACTTCTGTTGGTCCCTCCGCCTCGTACTCTGGCAGCGCGGGCGAGGCGTCCTCATCGTCGTAGCGGTCGAGCAGCTGACCACCCGGGTCGCCGCGGCGGGCCTCGATTTCGACGAACGACTTCTGGAAGAAGCCGGCGAAGCCGCCGGTGAGCCCGCGGTGGTGGCGGATCACGACCGCGTCCTCGCCGAGCTCGGCGACGATCGCGGGGATCAGCTCATCGAGGTTGCGTCCGCGGTAGATGCGGGGCGCAAAGTACCCCGGGACGCCTTCCTGGGGGTCCAGATGACCGGGGTGGGGCGCGTTCTGCCAGGAGTCCTGCCAGGCCGCCTCGCGGGGTGCGGCGTGAGGGAGAGCGGTGTGGTAGGCGGCGGTGCTCATGCGTGGATTACTCCAATCGTCTCGACGTTGACGCCGGGTGCGATCTCGTTGTAGGAGCAGACCGGCAGGTGGGGCTGTGCCTGGGCGATCAGGCGGCGCAGGTGGCGGCGCACGCGCGCGGAGCACAGCAGCACCGGATTGCGGGTGCCGCGCGCGGAGGCGTGCTCGACCTGGGCGCGCAGCGCACCCACGATCGCCTGCGCGCGCGGGGGGTCGATCGCCAGATACTCGCCGTCTGTGGTCTGCGTGATCGAGGTCGCGACCTCCTGCTCGATCGCGGGGTCAAGGGTGATGGCTTGCAGACAGAGCCGCTCGTCCAGGTGGGGGGCCGTGATCGCGCGGCCCAGCGCCTGGCGGGCATACTCGGTGAGCAGGCTCGGTGTCACGTGTTATTCGCGCCTTGTCGCCGATCGCCTCCACGATCGTGCCGAGGTCGCGGATCGGGACGCCTTCGGCGAGCAGCGAGCGCAGCACGCGCTGGATCTCGCCGAGCGAGAGCGCCTCGGGCACGATCTCCTCGACGACGGCCGCGTTGGTCTCCTTGAGGCGGTCCAGCAGCGTCTTGACGTCCTGGCGGGTGAGCAACTCGGAGGCGTGCGTGCGGATCGTCTCGGTCAGGTGGGTGACGATCATCGACTCGGCGTCCACCACGGTGTAGCCGAGCGCTTCGGCCTCGGCGCGGTCGGACTGAGTGCACCCACACGGCGGGCAGGCCGTAGGCGGGCTCGGTGGTGGGGATCCCCTGCAGGCCGCCGGCGGCGTCGCCGGGGTCCATCGCGAGCAGGTGCCCGGGCATGATCCGCGCGCGGGCGACCTCCGAGCCGCGCACCTTGAAGACGTACTCGTGGGACTCCATGCCGAGCTCGTCGTGGATCCGCACGGCGGGGATCACGATCCCGAGCTCCCCGGCGATCTGGCGGCGGATCACGGAGACGCGCCGCAGCAGGTTGCCGCCAGAGCTGCCATCGACGAGCGGTACGAGGCCGAAGCCGACGGCGAGCTCCAGAGCGTCGACGGAGAGCCGCTCCATCGCCTCCTCGGAGCCCTGCCCGTCGGTCGGCAGCGCGGGCTGGGAACCGGAGCCCACGCCCCGTGCCGCCGCGAGTACGCCCCCCCCTCCATCCAAATCCTCCTCGCCCGGGAGGCCGTGGCGCACGGACCAGCCAATCGCGCCGAAGATCGCGGCGATGAACAGGAACGGCAGCTTGGGTAGACCGGGAACGAGGGCGAACAGCCCGATCGCGGTGGCGGCCACGAGCGGGGCTTTGCGCTGGCGCAGGATCTGCGAGGCGATGTCGCTGCCGAGATCTTTGTCGGAGGTGGCGCGGGTGACGATGATGCCGGTGGCGACCGAGATCAGCAGCGCGGGGATCTGCGCCGCGAGGCCGTCGCCGACCGTCAGCAGCGAGAACTGGTGGGTGGCTTCGCTGAAGGACAGACCGTGCTGGGCCACACCCACGACGATGCCGCCGACGAGGTTGATCGCGGTGATGATGACCGCGGCCATGGCGTCGCCTTTGACGAACTTCGAGGCGCCGTCCATGGCGCCGTAGAAGTCCGCTTCCTGGGCGATCTCCGAGCGGCGTGAGCGGGCCTGCTCGTCGGTGATCAGCCCCGCGTTGAGGTCGGCGTCGATCGCCATCTGCTTGCCGGGCATCGCATCGAGGGTGAAGCGCGCGCCCACCTCTGCGACGCGCCCGGCGCCGTTGGTGACGACCACGAACTGGATCACCACGAGGATCAGGAAGATCACGAGGCCGACGACCACGTTGCCGCCGACGACGAACTCCCCGAACGCCTTGACCACGTTGCCGGCGTCTCCGGTGGTGAGGATCAGACGCGTGACCGACACGTTGATCGCCAGGCGGAACATCGTGGTGAGCAGCAGCAGGACGGGAAGGAGGCGAAGTCCAGCGCCTTGCCGAGGTACATCGTGGCGACCACGATCGTGAGCGCGGCGGAGATGTTGAGCGTGATCAGGAGATCCAACAGCGCGGAGGGCAGCGGCACGACGAGCATCGTTATGACCATCACCACGGCGATCGCGGCGAGCAGGTCGGTGTGGCGCAGCAGGCGGCGTACGGTGTCGAGGTTCATCGCGCCCCCAGCCGGTTGGCGCTGCCGATCGTATGGGCCGCCCCACCGGTGGCCTGGACCGCGGCTTCGATGCTCATAGCGCGTATCTCCTTTGGCGGGCGAGGCGGTAGACGAAGGCGAGCACGCGCGCGACGGCGGCGTACAGCTCCTCGGGGATCACCTGGCCGATCTCGCACGAGGCATGCAGCGCGCGCGCCAGCGGTGGCTCGCTGACGATCGGCACATCGTGCTCCTCGGCGATGCGGCGGATCTGCAGCGCGATCAGATCCTTGCCCTTGGCCACCACCTCGGGGGCGGTGCGCGAGCCGTCGTAGCGCAGCGCCACGGCGAAGTGGGTGGGGTTGGCGATCACCACGTCGGCTTCGGGGACGGCGGCCATCATCCGTTTGCGCGCCGCCTGCGTCTGGCGGCGGCGCAGCGCCGCTTTGACCTCGGCGGAGACGCCCGTACTGGCGCTGCTCGTCCTTGAGCTCCTGCTTGGTCATGCGCAGCTTGCGCTCGTTGCGCCGGCGCTGCCAGGCGTAGTCGACGACGGCGATCGCGAGGTAGGCGAACGTGGCGCGCTGGGCGATTTCCATCCCGCGATGGCCGAGGATGAGGCCGAGGTCCGCGGGAGGGATGCCGACTTCGGCGGCGAGCGTGGTGAGGCCGGGGAGGATCGCGAGCGCGGCGACGCCGGCGACGAGCGCCACCTTGGTGACGGCCTTGAGCGCCTCGAAGAGGATGTTGGGCCCGAACAGGTTGCGCGCCCCGGAGATGGGGTTGATTCGCTTGAAGTCGAGCGCGAGCGCTTTGGGGGCCGGTCGAAATCCGACCTGGGCGGCCCCCGCGAAGAGACCGGCGCCGAGGCAGATCGCGGCGATCGGCCCGACGGTGAGCGCGAGCGTGCTCACCCCGACCTCCATCAGCGAGTGCAGCCCGTTGGCGGTGGTGGCCTTGGCGGGCGTGGCGATCTCGGCCAGGATCTCGCGGAAGGCGGCCTGGGCGGCGCCCACCACGGAGGGGCCGAGCAGCGTGATCGCGAACAGCCCGCCGGCCAGCACGAGCGAGCCGCCGACGTCGGCGGAGCGCGCGATCTGCCCCTTCTTGCGCGCGCGCTCGCGGTGCTTGGGGGTGGGCTTCTCGGTGCGGTCGTCGTGCGCCATGGCTTACCCGACGTGCAGGGCGCCGAGCGCGGCGCCGACGCAGGTGGACATCTGGTTGGCGATCCAGCCGGCGACGAACGGCAGCGAGGCGCCGACCACGCAGCAGCGCGACGGCCACCTTGGCGGGGAAGCCGACGGCGAACACGTTGAGCTGGGGCACCACGCGCGAGACCACGCCGAAGGCGACGTCGGTGATCAGCAGCGCGATCAGCACCGGCGCAGCGATCTCCACGGCGGATGTGAACACGGTGGAGAAGACCTGCTCGGCGCCGCGACCAGAGGGTGGTGATGCGGGGGGCGGAGGTGAGCGGGACGAGGTGTGAAGGTGCGGGCGAGGCCGCGCAGCATCCACGCTTCGCCGCCGATCACGAGGAAGACGCCGATCCCCACGAGCGAGTAGATGTGGGTGATCGGCCCGCTCTCGTCGCCGCTGACCGGGTTGATCAGGTTGCCGTAGGAGAAGCCCGGCGCCGACGTCGACGAGCGAGCCGGCCGATTCGACGGCGGCGAACAGCACGGCGAGGGAGAAGGCGAAGCCGAGCCCCACCAGCACTCCCTCGAGGATCAGCGCCGGCGAGGGTGAACGGGTCGGTGGGGATGTGCTGGCCGTGCAGCGCCAGCGGGGCGAGGCCGATCGAGATCCCGACGGCGATGATGCCGCGCACGCGCGGCGGGCATCATGGGCGAGGAGAAGAGCGGGGCGAGCAGAAACAGCGGACTCACCCGTGCGAGCACGAGGATGAAGCCGGCGAGCTCGTTGCCCGCGAGGAGACTCAAGATTTGAGTCATGCCGGGCCGCCAAGTCGTGGGTATTCGGCGGGTGGCTGTGCCAGAGCTTGCCGGCCCGGCGTAGGGTGCCCCTGGGTCATTACCGCGCGCCTCATCAGTTGGTCAGGGTTGGGATCGAGGAGTAGAGGTTGGTCGTGTAGGCCACCATCTGGCCGAGCATCCAGGGGCCCAGCAGCACCGCGATCACCGCGATCACGGCGATCTTGGGGATCAGCGTGAGGCTCTGCTCCTGGATCTGTGTGACCGCCTGGAAGATCGCTGACCAGCAGGCCGACGACCATCGCGCCGAGCAGCATCGGCCCGGCGACCTTGAGGGCGAGGCTCATCGCCTGGGAGGCGAGGTTGACGACGGTGTCCTGGTTCATGGGCTTTTTTTTGGGGGGAGGGGGAGGGGTTGCTTGCGGGGTGAACGGGGTTTTGGTGAAGATCGCGCTGCTAGTGCACGTGAAAGCTCTGCACAAGCGCCTTGATGACGAGGTCCCAGCCGTCGACCAGCACGAACAGCAGGATCTTGAAAGGCAGGGAGATGAAGGTGGGCGGGAGCATGATCATCCCCATGCTCATCAGCGTGGAGGAGACGATCAGGTCGATGATCAGGAACGGCAGGAAGATCAGGAAGCCGATCTGAAAGGCGCTCTTGAGCTCGGAGACGATAAACGCGGGGATCAGCACCTCGGTGGGCACTTCGGCGCGGGTGTGGGGGTCTTTGGCGTGGGCGAGGGTGACGAACAGGGAGATGTCCTGCACACTGGTCTGGTGGAACATGAATTCGCGCAGCGGCTGCTCCGCCCGCTTGATGGCGGTGGTGGTGGAGATGTGGTGGGCGCTGAGCGGTTCGACGGCGTCGCGCTTGATCGCGCTGATGGTGGGAGCCATCACGAAGATCGTGAGGAACAGGGCGATCCCCACCAGCACCTGGTTGGGGGGCGCGTTGTTGGTGCCGACGGCGGTGCGGATGAAGCCCAGCACGATCAGAATGCGGCTGAAGCCGGTGACGGTGAACAGCACCGCGGGAATCAGCGAGAGCCCGCCGACCAGCAGCAGGATCTGCACGGCGTTGGAGGAGCTGACGTTCACCAGGTCACCTCACAACGTCTCCCGGGTTCGCAGCGCAGCCATGCGGACCCAGGATTCACTTGCGCACCGTCCATTCGCGCATACGCTCAAGCGCGTCGGAGACGACGCTTGGGACCGCGGGGGCGCGCGCCTGGCCGGGGATCTGCAGCGGACGCCGGCCAGCCCCGCCCGACCCGGCCGTCCCATCCCCCTCCTCGGTGGTGGGCTCGGGCAGGTCGAGCAGGCCGGCGGCGCGCGCCTGCTCCTCGGTGTAGCGGTGGATCGGGACGACGCCGTGCTCGGCGGAGCCCACCAGCAGGTAGTCGCGCCCGGCGCGCACGAGGTGCAGGGTGCGGCCCGACCCGAGCGCCAGCGTGGCGAGGCTCGTCAGCCCGGCGCCCGCACTGCGAGTCTCGCGCCCGGTCTTGACCTGCTTGAGGATCCAGGTGAGCCCCCAGATTACGGCGATCACGATCAACAGGCCGACGATCGTGCGCACGATGCTGGCCCCCCCGGAGCTGGTGTGCGAGCTGCCGGCGGTGGTGGAGAGGTTGAGCGGGAGCGCTTCTCCACCGTGCTTGGAGCTGGCCGTGAAGGCCTGCGCCGGGCATGCGCCAGCAAGCACGGTAAGGCCGATCGTGGCCATGCCGAGCGCGGGAAGAGCGACCCATGAGGTCGCGCGCGAAGGCGTAATAAACCTGGTCATCGAGGGACGACTCCGAGGCAGAGAGGGTGGCGCAGCCGGCCGGAGGCCGGCGAGCCGGGCCCCTCTTCTTCGATAGTCGCTCCGGTTATCGGCGGCGCCCCAGATGCCTTGAGTGCTGCCGGTCGCCGCTCAGGGCGCGCTCACATGGAGGGGTCTGCCGCCTGATCCGCGGTTCAGTCAACACCTCGTCCAAATCACCTGGGGGGTGCGCGAGATGAAAGTTTTAGGCCCCAACCAGATAAGACTAAGTCTTATTCTCGATTGGTTGGGGGCTCAAAAGAGAACAAACACAGGAATGGTGGTTGCCTCAAACCAGCGCGTCGATTTGCACTGCCCACTCGCCGTCGGCGTCGAGCAGGGTGCCGTGGGCGAAGCGGGTGCCGTTGACGAACAGCTCGATCGGAGATTCGGCGCCCTGGTCGAGCTCGACGACGGTGCCTGGCGGCAGCTCCAGCGCCTGCCCCAAGGGCAGCGTTGTACGTCCCAGCTCGGCCCACACGCGCACTGAGACGTCCAGCATCCGCGCGAGGCTCTCGTGCGCGGGCAAATCCTGCTCGTCGCTTGCGTTGAGATTGGGATGCATGGCTCCGGGGAGCGCCTGGGCCAGCAGTGGCTGGATCGGGTTGATTGGGAGCCCGTCCGCCCCCGCGATCGCCTCGGTCAGCTTCACCGCGCGCTGGGACCCACGCAAACCGGGCCGGCCGCGGCCAATGGGGACGCCCTCGGCGAACAGCCGTACGCCCTCCGCGGCGCGATCCTGCAACCCCAGCAGGGTGCCGGGGGTGAGCGCCAGCATCCGCTCGACCGGCATCTCGCGGGCGCCGACCTCGGCACGCAGGCAGACGTGGGCGGCGGCGAGCCCGCGGCGCATCGCTTGGGCCTCGCGGGAGTCGATGTCGCGGGATCGAAGTCCGCCCTCCCCGCCGCCGAGGATCTCCTCGGTGACGGGCCCGATCGCCGACCACGGGATCAACAGGGACATGCCGGAGGGGAGATCGTCGATCCGGCTCTCCAGCGCGACCGCAAAGGTGGGTTCCCCGATCGGGACCAGCACTCCGCCGTCGCCCTCGAGATCGACCTCGCCGAGACTAAGCTCCAAGCCGCCAAGATCGCGCCACGCCGGGCCGAGCTGGGCGATCATCGATTGCAGCAGGCGCTGCGTGAGCGCCCAGTCGACTTCGCTGAAGCGCCGCTCGGAGGCGGCCCGGGCGGGGTGGCCGCCGAGCAGGCACTCCAGCGCCTGCAGTACCAGGGGTGGCTCGATGCACAGCAGCATTTGCGCGTTGATCGGCTGCACGCCGAGCGCCACCGCAATCGTGTTCGCCGGTAGCGGCGCCTTGGCGGCCGCCCACGTGAGCTGGCGCGAGTCCGCCACGCCGAGCTCCACCGGAGCGCGCAGCTCGGAGGAGAGCCGCATGGCGAACGCTTCGCAGAAGGAACCCAGCGCGCGCATGATCCGGCGGCGCAGCTCGGCGGTGAACTTGGTGGGCTGGGAGAAGTCCACCGTTCTGATCAAATGCTCGCCCCGCCCGCCACCCTCGCTCTCCCCGTCAGCCGGGGGAGCATCGGTGGCGTTGAGGCCCGTCTCAGCGCGGGCTGGGTGGGGTGGTGTCTCTTCGAGCTGGTGGTGCTGCGTGGGGTCGGGTGGTGTCTCTTCGAGCTGGTGGTGCTGCGCGGGGTCGGGTGGTGTCTCTTCGAGCTGATGGTGCTGCGTGGGGTCGGGTGGTGTCTCTTCGAGCTGGTGGTGCTGTGCGGCCTCGCTCATCGTGGCCTCCCATTCACTCCTGCACGGCGGCGTCGATGTTGATTGGATCCCCGCTCGTCTCCACGCCCGCCCGCTCGCCCTCCGGCTCGCCGAGGTCCGCCGGGGTGGGGTCGCCCTCGACGATCTCGGTGACGCGCAGGCCGAACTGCTCGTCGACGATCACCACCTCGCCGCGGGCGATCGGGGTGCCGTTGACGAGTAGGTCCACCGGTTCGCCGGCGAGGCGCTCAAGCGTGACGATCGAGCCGGCGCGAAGCTGCAACATCTCCCCAACGGTCATCCGCGTGCGTCCGATCTCCACGCTCAGCTCCATGAGGACGTCGCTGAGGCGGCGCAGGTCGGCGCCGTTGCGCGCCTCCACGTCGTTGCGCGACTCCACGCCGGAGAGGGTGCCGTTCGCGCCCGTCTGGCCGGGCGCCTGCTCGGAGCCGGATGGTTGGGCCTCCTGGTCGAGCTGCTCATATACCACTGCATCGCTCATTTCGTTCTGCTCCTATGCGCTATTGGACCGTCAATTCGGGGAACAACACGGCTTCGACCTTGACGTCGGTTTGGCGGTCGATGCTCGCGAGGATGCGGTGCTTGATGGAATTGCGGCCTTGGCTGGAGGTGAGTGTGCCCCCGTTCTGGCCGGTGACGGTATTGGTGACGATTTCGCGGACGGCCGGTTCCTCGGGCAGTGTCCCCGCGCCTTCCCCCGAGCTCGATGCGCCTCCGGCGGTGGCCCCGTCGCTCTGCCCCGGCGCAAGCTCGAGCGCGACCGCGAGCTTGGCGTAGTGGCCTTCGGTGAGGTTCAGCAGGAAGGGTTGGGGCATCAGATAGATGGTGCCGGGGATCTTCTGCTTGACGGTCTTTTTGGGCTTGCTCATGGTGTAGCCCACGCCGAGCACCAGCAGCAGCACGAGGGGGATGAGGAGCTTCTTTTTTGACATGGTCGCGGTGTGGGGGTCGGTGTGGGGTAGGTGGTTGGTTGGCTCTGGTGGTGTATCGGGAGCAGGCCGGGCTTTCCGTAGCGCCGGGCTCAGTTCTTCAGAGGCGTTTCAGTAGAGGCGTTGCAGAACGATCTCCACGCGCCGGTTCAGCGCGCGCCCGGCGGGCGTGGAGTTGGTGGCGATCGGGTGCTGGTCGGCGTAGCCGATGGCGCTCAGCCGCTGGGGGTCGACGCCCTTGGAGAGCAGGAAGCGCACCACGCTGCTGGCGCGGGCGGTGGAGAGCTCCCAGTTGCTCGGGAAGGTGCCACTGATCGGCACGTTGTCGGTGTTGCCTTCGACGGCGATCGGGTGGACGTGGTCGACGTTCAGCAGCGCCGCAATCTCGGTGAGCAGGGGTTGGCCGTGGCTCTCCAGGGTGGCGCTGCCGGAGCTGAAGAGAAGACTGTCGGTGAGCACACGGATTGCCAGGCCGCGCTGTTCGATCGCGACGTGGACGGACTTCGCGAACCCGTGCTTGGCCGCGTATGCGTTGAGCTCGCGCTGGAGCGCTTGGAAGCTGGCCTGCTCCTGCTGGGCGGCCGACAGCTGCACGCTGGCGGCGCTGGAGGCCGCGCTCTGCGCGCTCGCCTGGGCGCTGCCCGTCTGTCCACCGGACACGTGTTCGAGTTCGCTGGTGACGTTGGGCACCAGCCGCACGATCGCCGGTGTGTCGATCGTGGTGGGGGCGCGACTGGAGTTGGCGCTGGCGCCGGGCTGCTCGATCGATTTGCCCCCCGGCAGGATGTCCCCGGAGAAGGCCGCCTTGAGCGCCATCTGGAGGGTCCTGTACTTGGAGATGTTCACCGAGGAGATCGAGAACAGCACCATGAACAGCGCCATCAGCAGCGTGATCATGTCCGCGTAGGTGAGCAGCCAGCGCTCGTCGTTGTCGTGCTCGGCGCCGTGCCCACGGCGTCTGCTGCCGTGCCCGCGTGCCACGATCAGCTCCTTCCGCGGGTCCGTTGGCGCCCAAACTGGATCATCAGGCTGCCTCGGCCTGCAGGCTGGCGGCCCGCGGCGCGGAAGCGCCCTCGCCATCCTCGCTCTCGCGCTCGGCGGGGGGCAGGTAGGACATCAGCTTGTCAGCCACCAACCGCGGGTTGTCGCCGGCCTGGAGCGAGAGGATGCCCTCCAGCGTCATCATCCGCAGCTCGACCTCTTCGGCGGAGATCGCCTTCAGGCGGTTGGCGATCGGCAGAAAGATCACGTTGGCCGCCCCGACTCCCATCAGCGTCGCGAGGAAGGCCGCCGAGATCGAGGGCCCCAGTGTGGAGGGGGCGGCGAGGTTTTGGAGGACATGCACCAGCCCGAGCACGGTGCCGATGATCCCCATCGTGGGGGCGAAGCCGCCCGCCTTCTCAAACGGGGCCGCGCCGGCCGCGTGCCGGGCCGCCATGCCGTCGACCTCGGCCTCGATGATCGCGTGCACCATCTCGGGATCGGTGCCGTCCACCACCAGCTGCAGCGCGTTGCGGGTGAAGGGATCGTCGATCTCGCTGAGCTGCGCGTCGAGCGCCAGCAGGCCCTCGCGGCGGGCCTGGTCGGCGAGCGACACCAGCAGGTCCATGCGCCCGCGCAGGTCCGGGGGTTCGGCTGAGAAAGTGAGCTTGTAGAGGGAGGGGATGCGCTTCATCGAGTCCATCCCCACGCTCGCCAGCGTCACCCCGCCGGTGCCGCCGAGAATGATCATCAGCGCGGGGATGTTGATGAACGAGGCGGGGCTCGTCCCGTCCATCATCGAGCTGAGCAGCAGGGCGCCGAAGGCGACCCCGATCCCGATAGCTGTTGCGGCCTTCATCGCCCTCGTTCATCGGCCGGGAGGCGCGATCCTTCAACTCGCTCTGGACGCCTGCTCTGAGTTGCCGGGGGGCGCGATCCTTCGATGGGCTCCGGACGCCTCCCCGGCCCCTTGATGGGAGTGGGCGGGGAGTCGTTTCCCCCCGAACCGATTCCCGGGCCGCCGCGGCGGTTGCGCATCGCCTCGGAGAGCACTTCCACGCGCCATTCGCGCATCAGGTTTGCCACCTCGTCGGGGCTCTCGGCCACGACCACCTTGGCGGTTGTGGCGAGCGTCACGACGGTGTCGGGGGTCGACTCGATGGTGACGATCAGGTCTGGATTCAGTTGGAAGGGCTCGTCGGTGTGTCCGAGCCTGTGCAGGGTGATCATGGGGCCTTCTCTCTGTTGGGGTCCACGTCGAGAACCCTGAGATATCGCCTCTGGTGGGGCGCGGCGCGCTGCTCGCGGCCACGCCCCACCGGGCGCCTCGTTGTACGTCCCTCACTGCGACTACTGGACCATCGACACCACCGTCTGCAACATTTCGTTGGCCGTGGTGATCACCTTCGAGTTGGCCTGGTAGCCGCGCTCGGCCGTGATCATGCTGGTCATCTGGGTGGCGAGGTCCACGTTCGACATCTCCAGCTCCCCGGCGACGGTCTGCCCGAAGCCGCCGGTGTTGGGGGTGCCCACGATCGGCGCGCCCGAGTTGGTGGTCTGGCCCCACAGCGATCCGCCGAGGCGCTCCAGGCCGTTCTGGTTGGGGAACTGCGCCAGCGAGAGGTAGCCCGCGGTGACCTGCTGTTCGAAGGTCGGCGATTTGGGGTTCTCGTCGGTGTAGCTGACCGCACCGTCCTCGCCGATCGACACGTTGGCGGAGCCGGGGGGGATCACGATGTAGCTGTCTTTGGCACCCGGCGCGTAGGTGGTGCCGGCTTCCGTTTCGGTGGCCACCGCTTCGCGGCCGATCACGTAGTTCCCGGCCTGGGTGGTCAGGAAGCCTTTGGTGTTGGTGGTGAGGTCGCCCTCGCGGGTGTACTGGAAGCCGCCCGGCAGTTTGGCCGTGTAGGGGGGTTCGGCCGGCGGTGTGCCGCTGCCGACGCGCAGGAACCCTTCGCCCTGGATGGCGACGTCCAGGGGGTTGTTGGTGGACTGGAAGGAGCCCTCCGACATTTCGTTGTCGGTCGAGGAGACCACCACGCCGAGCCCGACCTGCATGGGGTTGGTGCCGCCGTTGCTGGTGGTCGGGCCGGAGGCTCCCCGCACGATCTGCGCCAGCGAGTCGGCGAACGTCACACGCTGGGACTTGTAGCCGATCGTGTTGACGTTCGACAGGTTGTTGGCGGTTACGTTGAGCATCGTCTCGTTGGCGTCGAGGCCGCTGATCGCGGCATACATTCCACTCATCATGGTTTGCGTCACTTCCTTTCGCGGCCTCCTCGAAGAGGTCCGGCCGTGGTTGTTTGTGTGAAAATCTGTTGGCGCCTCAGGCAATGACGGCGCTGTCGATGTTGGTGAAGATGTGCTCGCGCATGTGTTCGGCGCCGACCGCGGTGATGACGGTGCGGTTGGGCACCGACACCACGAAGGCGGTGCCGTCGACGAGCACGAGCGAATCGCGCGAGCCCTTGCCGGCGGCCCGCCCCACGCCTTCGTGGAGCCTGCCGAGGGTGCTCGGGTCGAGCGCGATTCCTCGGCGCTGCACGCGCTCGAGTGCGTGCTTGGAGAAGTGCAGGGGTTCCTGCCCACTGGTCTCCTTGAGCAGCTCCGCGAACGACGGCCCGGAGGTGTTCCCGGCACCCGTGACCCGCCTGCCGGTCGTGGAACCGGTTTGCGGGTTGCCAATGGGGGTGGAGGCCGGGATCGAGGCCGGCCCACCCGCAAGCAGCGCGGGATTGAATTCGACGCTCACGCGACCTCCGATACGCCGGCGAGTTCGATCCCCGGGGTGCCTTCGACCGTGAGGGTGGCCCCTTCGGGGGTGATCTCGACGCTCTGCACCCCACCGCTCTGCGTGGCCCCGGTGGAGGGATCGATGTAGGAGACTGTGTGCCCGATCAGCGCGACCGCCTGGGCGACGCGCTGGGCGGCGACAGACTGTGAGCTGCTCTGCGCGAGGTTGGTGGTCTGCTCGAGCTGAGAGAACTGGGCGAGCTCGCTGATGTATTCGGTGCCGTTGCTCGGTTCCAGCGGATTCTGGGCCTGCAGCTGGGCGACCATCAGCTGCAGGAAGGCGTTCTTGCCGAGTTCCCCTTTGGGGTTTGTGGGTTCCGTTTCGGTGGGGCTCGTGGCGGAGCCGGCTTTGGTGGGGGTGGCCGCGGCGGGGAGCGCCGTGGTGGAGGATGGTGTGACGGTGGTCATGGGGGTTGCCTCGCTCTCGTGCCTGGTGGTTCGGTGTGCTTTTTCCGGTTGGTGTTGGTGGGTGCTCAGGCGAGCACGTCGATAAGGGTTCCGCGCGACCCCGCGGTCGTGGACGGCGCGGGCGACGCGCCCGGGGGAGGATCGATCGCGGGGTCGGTGGGGTGTGCGCTGGCGACGGGCCGACCGGGTCGGCTGGCGGAGGAGCCCTCACCGTGGGTGGCGCCGTTGTGGTGCTCGGCACTGTGGTCGCTACCGCCACTCTGGGTGGAGGGATCGTGGTGGCCGATATCAAGGCGCGCGAGGTTGATGCCAAGCGAGCTCAGCGACTGACGCAGCTGGGCGTGGGCGGCGGCGAGCGCCTGTGCGGCGACGGGCGATTCGGCGCTGACGCGAGCCAGCAGACCCTGGGCGGTTTGTGTGAGGTTGATGCGAATCTCGCCCAACTCCTCGGGATGCAGCGAGATGCGCGCCTGGGAGAGACCCTGACGGGCGGTGAGCTGGATCGTGCCGTGGAGGCTCTCGATCGCCTCCTGTAGGCCGACGCCATAGGCGGCCGATCCTGGTTCGCCCGGGGGGGCGGCCGGGTCGCCTTCCAGGGCGGCCGATAGGAGCGGTGAGGCGGTATTTTCGGGAAGCCCGCTCCCCTGCCCGCCGGCGTTCGCGCCTGTTGAGGGTGTGGGGGAGTTGAGCGTGGTCTTGGCGAGATCGCCCGTACCTGTACCCGGCCCCGTGTGCGTGGCTGGGGCGGAGGAAGCGTGCGCGACGGGGAGCTGGCCGCTGGGTGGAGTCGGGGGCGCCGAATGCGCCTGCGTGCCGGGCCCAGCCGGGGGGGCATCGTTTCCCCTGATGGCGAGAATGCCCTCGGCGGGGGTGCTGTCTCGCGGTGAGGCAAGGGCGGCGTCTGTGTGGTTGGGATGGGAGGAGTGCGGCGCGCCGTCGGGGGCGGTGGCGGTGAGGGCGTCCACTACGCTCGCCGAGGGCGAGCCGCCGGGTGTTGGTGGGGTGCCGGGGGTGGGAGTGCCGTCGGCGCCTGCGGGCGCGGAGTTGCCGGGTGCGGTTGGGGTGCCGGCGGTGGGAGTGCCGTCGGCGCCTGCGGGCGCGGAGTTGCCGGGTGCGGTTGGGGTGCCGGGGGTGGGAGTGCCGTCGGCGCCTGCGGGCGAGGAGCCGCCAGGTGCGGTAGGGGTGCCGGGAGTGGGAGTGCCATCGGCGCTTGCGGGCGAGGAGCCGCCGGGTGCTGGGGGGGCATCAGAGTTGGGAATGACGTCCGTACCCGCGGGGAGGGTGACAGCGCTCGCGGTGGTGGTGCCGGTGGCGGTACCCGTCGCGAGCTCCTTCGTGTCCCTGCCACGATTGTGCGAGTGACTCTGCTGTTGGCCTTCCGCAATGGCGGTCCGGGCCGATTCGGTTTCGAGCGCGCTCTGGAAGGGCGGCCCTTCCGGTGGGCCGCCGGGTGGAGCGCCGCGGGAGATCGGTTCCCGTCCAGCGGGTGCGGTTGGGATCGGCTGTGTGGCGGTACTGCTCATGCGATCGCCTCGGCGGCGAGGGCGGCGCCGGTCGTAGTGGGTGCGGTGGTGAGGGGGACACCCGCGGTGGAGGGGAGGCTGGCGGCCCCCGTGTCCTGCCCGCTCGGGCTGAAGGAGGCGGCATAGCCCAGCACTTTGGCGACGTACTGCTGGGTTTCAGGGTAGGGGGGGACGCCGCCGTACTGCTCGACGGCGCCGGGGCCCGCGTTGTAGGCGGCGAGCGCGTCGGTGGTGTTGCCGGCGAACTGGTGGAGTAGCTGTGAGAGGTAGCGGGCGCCGCCTTCGATCGATTGGGCGGCATCGAGCGGTTGGGTGACGCCGAGGGAGGCGGCGGTGGAGGGCATCAGCTGGGTGAGCCCGAGCGCGCCGGCGCTGCTGCTGGCGGAGGGGTCGAATCCGGACTCCTGCTCGATCAACCCGTAGAGGAGCGAGGGGTCGATCCCGTAGCGGGCGGCGGCCTGTTCGATCATCGGCGCATACGCGGATCCATCGCCGGAGGCGCTCGCACCAGCGGGTGTAGAGGTGGTGGGGTAGTTGTCGGCGGCAGCGATGGTGGTGGGGTAGGCGCCGGCCGGGAGGGCGGTTGGGGCGAGAGGTGCTGAGGGCGTGGAAGCGCCAGCTGCCGCGGAGCCTGTGCCGTCCGCTTGGGCGGCGTCGAGGGCCGAGGCGAAGGTTTTGGACGCCACGACCCGCGGGCCCTGTTCGACCTGTTCGAGGAGGGCATGCAGCTGTTGGACGCGTTCGCCGGCGGCGGTGGCGGCGATTGGTTCGAGCCCGCTGAGGGCGGAGGCGCTCATGCCGCGCTCCGGCGGAAGCGCTCGAGGGCGATCTCGTCGAGCTGTTCGGTTTCGTGGCGTTGGGCCTCGCGCTGGTGCTCGACACGCTGACGATCCTTGAGGCGCTCAAGGATCTCGTGCTCGCGCGCGGCGCAACCAAGGTGGTCGTCGCAGTCGGCGACGTTGGCCTCGTGGCGCTCAAGCTCACGTATGCCCATCGTGCGCTGTGCCTCGATGTGCTCGACGAAAGCTTGGCGCGCGAGAAGCTCGGCGGCGCTGACGGCGGTGGTGTTCCCACCCATTCCGACCGCGAGGCGTTGGTGGGCGTACGCCCGCTCGAGATGCTCCTCGACGCGCTGTAGGCGATCCTGGCTGCCGGTGCGCTGGGAGATGGCACGGGCGAGCTCCTCACGCGCGAGGAGCTCCTTGCGCTGGCGCAGTGCACGGACGCGCTCAAGGCGGAAGCGGAACGAGGGAGCGTTGCTCACAGCCGCGTAATCGGACGCGTGGTGCGGTTCTTGAGAGGCAGAGGCGTGGTTCTCGAGGGGGTGGACCGGCGGTTGTCCCGAAGAACGAATTAATGTAAGCTCTTGTGTATGCACCACAGCGGAGAGGGCTCTGCGTGGGCGCGGGCCCCGGCGATGACGTCAAACCGCGGCCTTGGCACCCCACGTGGGGTGCCTGTGGGCATTGGCGAAGCCGCCCCTCGCGGGCCCGGGCAAGCGTGGTGGTTTGAGGGGCTCGCGCCATTATTTTCCCGGTAGCTCCGATGATTAGGCCAACCGAAAGTTGGATTTATCATCGCAATGTGATCCAAACGGCAAAATGATTCGCAAGAACACATGTCTACCCATGCCATGAAGGCACGGATGCGCATAACCCGCACTGGTCATGCCAGTCGGATAATTCAATCAACCACACCCTGGGGATGAAGACATGAGCAAGAAGAAATCCGATGAAGTGGCGATCACGCTCTCACCGCTACAGGTGGAGCAGGTGATGCGCTACGCCGGGCGCAACCGCAACGGCACGGTCTCGAACCTGTTGCTGGCCGCGCTCGACCACGCATACCAGCCCGCTGAGAAAAACGGCAAAGGGAAACCTTCGCCGCTACAGAAAGCGACGCGGGCCGCCCTGGAAGATGCGCTCGAGGATCCACAGCTCTCGCAGTCGCTGCTGCGCGGGCTGGCGATCCTGGCCTCCTATGGGCCGGATCGGCCATGGCGCGCGATCATCGATCTGTCGGGGCAGTTGGGGATGTCGCCCTCAACCACCCACCGCTATGTGAAGACGCTGCGGGCGGTGGGCCTGTTGGAGCAAAACCCCGAGACAAGGGAGTATCGCCCGGTGGCAGTGGCGTAACGTTAGAGCCCGAGCGCCGGGATGGCGGAGGCCTCGAAGGGGCTGGGTTCTGTCCTATCTTCGAGGTCCGGCGCGTGCGCGCCGCCTGAGCCCGGCGTCCGCGCCATCTGCTCCGCGCCGCCCCCGCCCGGGAGCACCTCCTCGGCGTCGAGAATCTCACCGGAGCGCTGGGACATGGAGCGCTCGATCGAGTCGGTCAGTTCGAGCAGGGAGCGATCGGAGTCGGGGGGGCGGCTGGGCTCGCTAACGGCTTGGCGCAGGAAGGCATCGATCCGCGGGCGGTGCTCCAACGCGGCGTCGAGCAGCGGGTCGCTGCCGGAGTGGTAGGCGCCGATCGAGATCAGGTCTTCCTTCTCCCGCAGCGCCGCCAGCGCCGCGCGCAGGCGCTGCCCGGCGGCGGCGATCTCGGGTGCGGCGATCTCGCCGGTGAGGCGGGAGACGCTCTGCAGGACGTCGATCGCGGGGTAGTGCCCGGCGTGAGCGAGCGAGCGGGTGAGAATGATGTGCCCGTCGAGGATCGAGCGGACGGCGTCGGCGATCGGCTCGTTCATGTCGTCGCCATCGACCAGCACGGTGTAGAGGCCGGTTATGGAGCCCTCGGGGCTGGTGCCGGCGCGCTCGAGCAGGCGGGGCAGCAGCGCGAAGACGGAGGGGGTGTAGCCGCGGGTGGCGGGAGGCTCGCCGATCGCCAGCCCGATCTCGCGCTGGGCGGTGGCGAAGCGGGTGACGGAGTCCATCATCAACATCACATGGTGGCCGTGGTCGCGGAAGTGCTCGGCGATCGTGGTGGCTGTGAAGGCGGCCTTGATGCGCACCAAAGCGGGCTCGTCGGAGGTGGCTACGACCACGACGGAGCGAGCGAGGGCGTCGCCGAGGTCGCGCTCGACAAACTCGCGCACCTCCCGTCCACGCTCACCGACGAGCGCGATCACGTTGACGGTGGCGGAGGTGGAACGGGCGATCATCCCGAGCAGCGATGACTTGCCGACCCCGGAGCCGGCGAAGATCCCAAGGCGCTGCCCGCGTCCGCACGGTACGAGGCTGTCGAGGGCGCGCACACCGAGCGCGACGCGCTCGCTGATGCGGGGCCGGCGCAGCGCGGAGGGGGGAGCGGCGATCGTGGAGCGCAGGCCCGGGCCCTCACGGTCCTCCGCCGCCACCCCGCCGAGCTCGTCGAGGGGGGCGCCCAACCCGTCGATGACGCGCCCAAGCAGGTGGGGACCGACCGGAACGCGGAAGGGAGCGCCTGTGGGGAGCACCTTGGTGCCGGGCCCGATGCCCTGGAGCTCGCCGAGTGGCATCAGCAGAGTGCGGCCCTCGCGGAAGCCGACGACCTCGGCGGGTACCGCCTCGCGATTGCGGTCGGCTCCGACGAGGCACACCTCGCCGACCTCGGCCTGCAGTCCGGTGGCCTCGATGATCAGTCCGATGAGGTTGCTCACGCGCCCGTGGCAGCGGGCGAGATCGGCGCCCGCGAGCGCGCCGGCGGCGCGGCTGAGGAGCTCACTGCTCACGGCGATGCCTCCTCGCGGCCAAGCTCTGCTTGGATGACTTCACGGGCGCGCTCGAGCTGGGTATCGATTGATGCGTCGACCTCGCTGTCGATCGTGCGGACAATCGCACCGCCCCGCCCGACGCGGCGGTCCGCTTGGACGTCGCAGTGGTCGATGCCGCCGACCTGGATCTCCAGTTCGGCGAGGGCGGCGGTGACGGTGTCGAGGTCGGCGGGATCGACGAGCACGGTGACGCGGCGGCGGTCGGTGACGCGTCGCAGGGCGCCGCGGACCGTGTCGAGCACGCGCTCGTGCTCCACCGCGAGCGTGCCGGCGAGGATCTTGGCGGCGAGCGCGAGCGCGAGCGCGACCGCGTCGGCCTCGGTCTCTTCGGCGAGCTGCTCGCGCAGCGCCAGTGCCCCGGCGAGCGCCTGCCGTAGGGCGTTCGCGGCGGAGCGGGCCTCGGACAGGCCATCCTCGCGGCCCTGGGCGAGACCCTCGGCGTGGCCCTCGGCACGGGCCAGCTCGCGCACGCGCTCGGCTTCGACGGTGGCGTCGGCGAGGACCCGCGCGGCGCTGCCGAGCGGGGGAGGCGCCGAGGGCTCGAGCTGCTCGAGTTGATATCCGGAGAACGCGGCATCGCCACGTGGGGTCTCATCCGCGGAGAGCGTGGCGATGCCGCGTGGGGTGTCACCCATCACACGACCGCTTCCTCTTCGCCCTCGCCATCCCCGGTGGAGAGCACGATCGTGCCAGCCTCCTCGAGGCGGCGCACGACGGCGACGATCCGGCCCTGGGCGGCCTCGACATCGCGGCGGCGCTGAGGCTGCTGGACCTCCATTTCCTCCTGCAGCATCGCGGCGCCGCGCTCGGACATGTTGGCCAGGAGCTTCTCTTTGACGGCGTCGGGCACCCCCCGTAGCGCGAGCACGAGATCCTTCTGGTTGGCCTCGCGCAGCACCTGCTGGATGGCGCGGTCTTCGAGCGTGACGATGTCCTCGAACACGAACAGCATCCGTCGGACCTCCTCGGCGAGCTCGGGATCGGTGGCGGTGAGGTGGTCGAGCACGGCGCGCTCGGTGGAGCGGTCGGCGTGGTTGAGGATGTCGGCGAGCGCCTTGGCGCCGCCCGCGGTGGAGTACTCCTGCTCGACGACGGTGGTGAGCTTCTGGCGGATCACCTCTTCGACCTGCTGGATCACCGAAGGGCTGGTCTCTCCCATACGCGCGATGCGCAGCGCGATGTCGGGCTGGATCGTGTCGGGCAGGCGGGCGAGCACCTGGGCGGCGAGCGCGGTGTGGAGGTTGGCGACGACCATCGCGATCGTCTGCGGGGCCTCGGTGCGCAGAAAGCCGACGATCTGCTCGGGGGGCGTGCGAGCCAGGAACTCGAAGGATCGCGCCTCGTTGGCGCTTGCCAGTCGCGCGAGCAGCTCCTCGGCGCGCTCGGGGCCCAGCGCGCGCTCGAGCACTTCGTGGGCGAACTCGACTCCGCCGACCACGTCGCCCAGGCCCTCGGCGCCGGCGGCGGCGGCAAGCTCGCCGAGGATCGCCTCGGTGGTGTGCTCCTCGATCGCGCCGAGCTTGGTCATTTCGAGTGAGAGGCTCTCGATCTCCTCCTGGCGCAGGTGTTGAATTACTTCCGCCGCGAGCTCGGGGCCAAGGGCGGCCATCAGCACGGCGGCCTTGCGGCGGCCGCCGAGGCGGCTGACGGTGCGCTCTGGCAGCGCGGCGCTCGGTGCCTCCGAGGCGGGGGGCAGCTGAATCGCCATCAGGCCGGCCTCACCAACGCGGGGGTGGTTTGTCTATTTTTTGGACCCCAACCCTTCATTTTGTGAAGTGGTAGGGCGCGGATGATGTGCATCAATCCTCCTGCATCCAGCTGCGCAGCTGCTGGGCCACGCGGTCGGGGTTGGACTCGGCTAGCTGCTCCACCTGGCGGCGGATGGGTGCGCCGGCCCCGCCCGCGGCGGTGCCGGCGCCGGCGGCGACCAGCGTCGGCGCGTCGGCGGCGGGCCGCGGCGGGATTTCGCGTTCGAGCTCGGAGAGCCTGACGGGCAGCTCCAACTCGCGCAGCCACGGGGGATCGTTGTCGATGCCCTCCTGCTCGCGGCGGCGCAGCGCGCGGGTGGTGAAGAACAGGAAGATCGCCGAGGCGATGCCGATCAGGGCGTACTTGGCGTAGCCGAGCATCCCGCCGGAGGCGCCTTCGGCGGCGGCGGGGGCGGTGGACTTGGCGAAGGCCATCTGGCCGATCGAGATGGTGTCCCCGCGCTTGGTCTGCAGGCCGGCGGCGTTGGTGACGGCTTCCTTGATCGCGCCGACGGAGGCGGCGGGAACGGAGTGGTCGAGCAGCACCGAGACGTGCTCGGTTTCGACCGCGCCGGGTGCGACGGTGGAGTGGGTGACGGTCTTGTCCACCCCCAGCGAAGATCCGGTGATTTCATGCTTGTAGTTGGACTTGCCCGAGGCGCCGGTCTGGGCGTACGCGGGGATGTTGGCGGTGCCCGTCGCGCCGGCCCCGCCGCCGGAGCCGGTGAGGGTTTCGAGGTTCTTGCTCTGCTGTAGCGGCACGCCGGCCTTGCCGTAGGTGAGCGATTCCTGGGTGGTTTGGTTGGTGTTGAGGTTGGCGTACACCTGCACCACCGCCTTGCCGGGGCCGAGCGTTTGCGCGAGCATCGCGTCGAGGCTGGCGGTCATCCCGTCGTCGTAGCGTTCCTCGGCGGCCTGCTTGCCGGTGGCGCCGCCGCCGGCTTCGCCGTTCTGGGAGGGCCACAGCAGCTGCCCGGTGCCGTCGGTGATGGTCACCTTCTGCAACCGCAGTCCGGGCACGGAGGAGGCGACGAGCTGGGCGATGCCACGCACCGAGGTGGAGCTCAGCGAGCTGGTCCCGCTCAGCAACACGGCGGCGGAGGAGGCGTTTTGATTTTCGCCGAACAGCTGGTTCTGGGTGGAGGGCATGACCAGCTCGACCTGCGCGCCGGAGACACCCTGGATGTTGTCGATGGTCTGTTCCAGCTGGCCCTGCAGCGCGCGCTGGTAGGTGACCTGCTGCTGGAACTGGCTTTCTCCGAGGCTCGATTTTTCAAACAGCTTGAAGCCGGGCTGGGCGTTGCCGAGCAGCCCGGCGCCGGCCAGGGCGACGCGGGCGCGGGCGGTCTCGTTGGACTGCACCGCCAGCGCCGTGCCGTTGTTCTGCAGTTCGTAGCCGATCCCTTGCTGGTCGAGTGCGCTGGTCATCTTTCCCGTCTGCGCCGGTTCAAGGCCCGTGGCGAGCGTGGAGTAGGAGGGCTTGGAGACCATGTGCACGAAGAGATAGAGGAACAGGATCCCGGCGATGGCGCCGGCGCCGAGGATGATCCATCCGCGCGGGGTCAGTCGAGTGGCGAGCTGTTTTACGGGCATCGCTTACACCTGTGTCTGGAAGATCTGCTGGGTGGCTTCGACCGCCTTGGTGCGAATCTGCGAGGCCAGCTGCATCGCGAGCTGCGCGTCCTCGACGGTCACGACGGCGCTCTCGGGGTTGGCGGCGGTGCCGGTGGCGAGCGCCTGCGCGGCGCCGTCGGCGCTCTGCTGGGTCTTATCGAGCGAGGAGATCGCCTGCGTGAGCGCTCCGCCGAAGCCGCCGGATTCGCCGCCGCCGGTACCTTCAATGCCGCTCGGGGCGGTCGGGCTTTCCGAGCCGGAGATCCCACCGACCCCGCCCACACCCGAGCTTGGGCCAGTACCAGATGTCTGTTCTGGGCCGGCACCGACCCCCGGCGTTACGCCCGGGCCGAGGCCGGCGACGCTCTGCGAGAGCACACTGCCGATCGCGCCGATCGCGGGCAGGCTCACTTGAGGATCCCGAGGGTGGCGGTGAACATCGACTTGGCGGTCTGCATCGCGGTGACGTCGGACTGGTAGGAGCGCGACTCGGAGATCAGATCCACCATTTCGGTGACCGTGTTGACGTTCGGCATCTTCACGTACCCCTGCGCGTTGGCTTCGGGATTGCCGGGGTCGTACACCTCCTGGTCGGGCGTCTTGTCGGCCACGATCCCGGTCACCTGCACGCCGCCGGCGGGCGGGTGCGTGAGCGCGGCGTCGCCCGCGGCGGGGCCGGTGCCGAGCGCTTCTGAGAGCGTGGCTTCGAAGTTGGAGGAGGGCGTGCCGGTCTGCTGGAGCAGCACCTCCTGGCGCTGGTAGGGCTGTCCGTTCGCCGCTTTGGTGGTCTGCGCGTTGGCGAGGTTCTCCGAGGTGACGTCCATCCGTACGCGTTCGGCGCTGAGCCCGCTGCCGGCGATTTCGATCGCGTCAAAGAGACCCATCAGCCGATCCCCATCGCCGAGCGCATGATTCCGTCGCGGGTGCCCATCACCTGCACGAGCGCCTGATATTCCAGTCCGTTCTCGGCCAGCAGCGCGGATTCCTGGTCGACGCTCACCCCGTTGCCTTCTGGCCCCACGACCTGGGAGCTGACTTCGGGCTGGAAGGACACCTGCGCTGGGGACTGCCCATCGGCAAGCGCCTCGCGCAGGGCACCCTGGAAGTTGAGGTCCTCGCGGTGGTAGCCGGGGGTGTTGGCGTTGGAGATGTTGTTGGTCAGCAGCGTCTGGCGCGCCCACGCGCCGCGCGCCGCGCTTTCCAATGCGAGCTGGGTGGTGTCGATCAGGGACATCGGGTGGCGTTTGGGAGAGCGTGCTGCTTAGAGGTGCTGCCCTCCATGGGCCAAACCCGACTCTCATCCATGTGAGCCGCCCCCGGGCGGTGGCCCGGTCGCTCCGGTCATCGGC
This sequence comes from uncultured Solirubrobacterales bacterium, assembly GCA_963833205.1. GTDB lineage: Bacteria > Actinomycetota > Thermoleophilia > Solirubrobacterales > Solirubrobacteraceae > Palsa-744. The sequence goes on from CAWHWZ010000007.1 coordinate 163,805, forward strand.
GGCGGGGCGGGGACCTTTAGCGTTTACGCGCTGCGGTCCATGCGGTGTACGCGGCGGGGAGCCTGCGTGGCGTAGCCGTGGGCGGCGCGACTGGCGCGCGCGGTGGTGCGCAGGTCGCACAGCAGCCCCTCGCGCAGGCACTGCAGTGTGGCGCTTGTACGCTCGTGCAGAGCCGCCGCGCGTTCCAACGGGCCGCGCGCGGAGATGGGCGGTTGCTCGGGGAGGTCCGCGGTGAGCGCATCCCACCGGGGCGCCAGCGAGCGCAGATCCTCGATCCGGCCGTCCCTGGCGAGCTGGAGCTCGTGCTCGGCGAGCTCGAGGATCGCCGCGTAGGGATCCGGCGAGGAGCCAATCCGCAACCCGTGATCGGTGGCGGGAGGATCGGCGGGCAGCGGGATGGCTGTGGCCGTGGTGGCGGAGGTGTCGCGCTCGGGGGTCATTGCGCTCACCGGTGTGCGATCTCCACCCAGGACTCGCGCAGTTCGCCCAGCATCTCCGAGACCTCCTCGAGCATGTCGGCCTCCAGGCCCATGCGCGCGCGGTTGAGGTGGGTCAGGCAGAAGTGGTAGATCGCGTGCAAATGCTCGGCCAGATCGGCGCCCTGTTCGTAGTCGAGGACCCCGTCGAGGTGCGCGACGATCTCTTCCGCTCGGCGCAGCTTGTTGTGGGCGCGCTCCACTTCGTGGGCTCGCATTGCGTCTGCCGCCTGGCGCAGAAAGCGGCGCGCGCTGTCGTAGAGCATCACCACCCGCTGTGCCGGGGTGGCGCAGAGCACGGTGTTCTCGCGGTATGCCTGCGGTGATGCCGTCAGAGGGGTCATGCGGTCCTCGGTCGCTCCTTCGCTCAGCTTGGCTATGGCTGTTCCGGGTGATCGGTCGTGTCCGTCAGAAGTTGAGCCTGGAGTCCGAAGCGCCTCGCGCCGCCCGCCTGCGATCGCTCGGCTGCGCCTGGGGCGGGCCGTGTGGGGCGAGCCGTGTGGCTTTGCGTCTAACCGCCGGAGGAGGATTTGGAGCTGCTGGAGGAGCCCGAGCTGCTGGCCAGCATCGAGCTGAGCTGAGCGTTCAGCCACGCGGACTGAGACTGGCTTTGAGCCATCACTTTTTCCATCGCGGCGAATTCGGACTCCAGCGTTTTCTGGCGGATCGCGAGCATTTCGTTCATGTTGGTGATCCTGGCGCTCAATTCCGAGGTCTGGGCGGTGTCGCCGGTGAGGCGCGCTTCCATGGAGCCTCCCGGGCCGGCGTTTGCGTTGAGGAGCCCTTCGAAGCCTTTGGAGAAGCTCTGCAGCATCTTCTCCACGCCCGCCGGGTTGGCCTGGATCGCGCTTTCCAGCTGCGCGGTGTTGACGGTCAGCTGTCCTTCGAGCGTGGTCTGCGAGGGGGTTGTGTTGCCCGTCGGCGCGCCCGTGCTGATACCGATGTTCGCGAGGCTCGACATTTCCGCCGGCAGTTCTTTGCCCGGTTCGTAGATCGACTGGCGCATCCCGTTGAGCAGATTCCCCAGTTCGAAGTCCCCAAACAGCGTGCCCGTCTGCAGTTCGGCGGCGCTCTGTGGATTGGTCAGGGGCTTGGTGGTCAGCTGCTTGTTGATCGTCGCCACCGTCGAGTTGTAGAGGGTGACGAACGCCTGCACCTGCGTGACGATCGCGCTCACGCTGGGCCCCGGCGGCTGCACGTCGACCGTCACCGGCCCCGTGGTGGTGGTCAGCGCCTTCAGTTCCAGCGTCACCCCCGGGATCGCCCCCGTTAGCTTGTTCGAGGCGGAGCTGCCCGCGACGCCGTCGACCGTGTATTGCGCGTTCTGGCCTTCTTTTGCGAGGCCCGCCTGTTCGACGAGCGTGCCCCCCGGGTCGGCGAGCGCGATGAAGCCCGCTCCCGTGGCGCCCGTTTCGCGCGTGGACAGCACCACCGTTTCTTTCCCGATCGCCGCCGCGTACACCGTCGCGGTGGAGTCCGAGTTGATCGCCTTGACCACGTCTTCGATGGTGGCGCCCGCCGCGACTTCGATTTCCTTGCCGTCGATCGTCACGGTTTCGGCGGCGGCGGGGCTTTTGAACGTGAACGTGCGCTGCCCCGAGTTGGCGAGCTGGGTGACGTTCACCTCATAGCCGCCCACCGCGGCGCCCGCCGTAGCGGTGGCGGCGATCCGCGTCGGTTCGCTTGAGCTCACCGCCTGGGAGGTGTTGAACAGCGTCGGCGAGCCCAGTTCCTGCGCGTCGAAGGTGAGCTGCGTGAGGCTGCTCTGGATCGATTGCAGCTGCGTGCGCTGCCCTTCCAGGGTGACCTGCTCGTCGGTGAGGTGCGTGATCGGAGCGCGTTCCACCCCCAGCAGCGCGGAGATGATTTCGCCCGTGTTCAGCCCCGATGAGAGGCCGTTGAAGCTGATCGGCGCGCCGGCGGTGGATGAGCTGACGATGGTCACGGCAGCATCCTCTAGTCCAGCGGCGCCCCGGCCGCGACTTCAAGTGCCTGCGCGGGCGAGAGGGTCCTCAGCACATGGCCGTCGCGGTCGCGCACCTCGATCCTCGTGCGACCGCTGCGCTCGTCGCGCGCGAAGCGCAGTTCGCGGCCCTGCGAGCTCAACGCCTCATAGGTGTGCGCCGCGCTCGCCATCTCCTCCAGCACCTCCCGCGGGGGGCTCGACGGCACGGCGTCATGTGAGACCGTGGGCTCAAGTGAAAACGGCGCGCCGCTGCCCCGCGCAGCCTCGGAAGATCTGATCGCGGCGGTGGGGAGCGCCGGCTGCGCGGCGGTCGTTGCCTGGAGTGACGTAATCGGCGAGCTCATGCTGTTTTCCTCCTGAAAGCACTGGTCACGGTCCCGTCCCTGGGCCGCTTTGCTCTTGGGTGTCTTCATCCTGATCGGCTGGTGCTCGAAAAACTTTAGATCGGATCGGCTGACCTGCGTGCGGCTGCGGCAATCTACGCATCACGGTCATCGACCGCTCCCCGCCATCCGTGAGCCACTTTTCCCGGGTGATGCAAAGCCGGCGCTCTCCGATTTGAATAGTTGCCAGCGGCCGGTTCGTTGCGAGCTTCCGATTATCGCTCAAGCCTGCCCACCCACGTGCCGATCAGTGCGGGGTCTTTGTGGAATCGGCTCCTCCGGAATCCTCGAACGGAGGACGGGGGGCAGTCCACGAGACGCACCACTTTCCCTCGAGAGTCGGAGCACCACATGAATGCTATGGACCAGCGCACCGCCAGGATCTCGGCCACCGAGGTGCTGTCGCTGTGGCAGCAGTACAAGCGTACCGGGGACCGCCGGGTGCGCGACCGGTTGATCTTCACCTTCACCCCGATGGTGCGCTACATCGTCTACCGCAAGGTGCGCGAGGTCCCCGCCCAGTGCGACGTGGAGGACTTCCTCTCCTGCGGCCTGGAGGCGCTGATCCACTCGATCGAGCGCTACGACCCCGCCAGGGGCGCCACTCTGGAGCAGTTTGCGTGGACGCGCATCCATGGCGCCGTGCTCGACGAGCTGCGCCGCCACGACTGGGCGCCCCGCTCGCTGCGCCGCGCCGAGCGCGCGATCAACAGCGCTCGCGAGAGCTTCGCCTCACAGCACGAGCGCAACCCCAGCCGCGAGGAGCTGGCCCTCGCCGCAGGAATGAACGCCACCGAACTGGCTCGCCGACTCGACGAGCTCGCGCTGGTGGAGGTTGGCTCGCTGAACAAGACGATCCGCTCGGAGGACTCCAGCACGATCGAGCGGATCGACACGCTGGAGACCGAGGACGAGGGCTCCGACCCCGCCCTCAGCGCCGAGCGGGGGGAAGCCAAGGAACGCTTTCGCGCCGCCTTCGCGCAGCTGCCCGCGCGCGAGCGCCAGGTGGCGGTGCTGCTGTATGTCGAGGGGCGCACGCTGCGCGACATCGGCACGCGCCTCGGGGTCTCCGAGAGCCGCGTCTCGCAGATCCACACCGAGCTGCGCCGCCGCCTGCGCGAGCGGCTGGCCAGCGACGAATCGCTGTTCTCCGCTGTCTGAGCCCCACGATGTGGGGTCTCGGCCCGCGGTGTCGCGGGCTGGACGCAGCTAAAGAATCCACCGCTCCGGGCGATCACCCGCATTGAGATGGACCTCGGCCTCTACATCGCCGCGTCGGGAATGGTCGCCGATCAGACCCGCCAGGCGCAGCTATCCAACGATCTCGCCAACGCCTCCACGCCGGGCTACAAGCCCGAGCGCTCCCCCCAGCACAGCTTCGGGGAGCTGCTGCTCTCCAACACCTCCACCGGGCAGACGATCGGCGCGATGAACACCGGGGTGCAGCTCGGCAAGAGCGTCGTGGACATGACCCCCGCCGGGATGCAAACCACAGGCCAGCCGCTCGACTTCGGGATCCTCGGCGGCGGCTTCTTCGCCGTCAAGACCCCCCAGGGCGTGCGCTACACCCGCAACGGCCAGTTCACCGCCTCCGCCTCCGGGCAGCTGGTGGACGGCGCCGGCGACACCGTTCTCGGCCAGAGCGGCGCCCCGATCACAGTGGGGGCAGACGGCACCGTGCCGGGCGGCGCGCTGGGCCTGTTCAACGTTCCCGGGGCAGTGAAGCAGGGCGAAAACCTCTACGCCGGCACGCCCTCCGGGCACGCCACAGGGATCGTGCGCTCGGGGGTGCTTGAGGAATCGGGCGTCAATCCCGCGCGCACGATGGTCGAAATGATCGGCTCCATGCGCACCTTCCAGTCCGGTCAGCAGGCCATCCAGGCGATCAACCAAACCCTCCAGGCCGCCTCCACACAGGTCGGCTCGCTCAACGGGTCAGGCTGAGGGAGGGCGCGAGATGCTCGAAGGACTGTACGCAGCCGCATCGGGGATGGAAGCCCAGCAGCAGCAGCTCGACGCGGTCGGCAACGATCTCGCCAACGCCTCCACCACCGGCTACAAGGCCGAACGGGTGGGCTTCCGCGACCTGCTCTACAACCAGATCGACATCGCCGGCACCACCGCCACGGTTGGTGCCGGCGCCGCCGCGCAGACGATTGGACGCAACCAGGCGCAGGGGTCGATCCAGAGCACCGGCAACCCCCTCGATCTCGCGATCGAGGGCCCCGGGTACCTCACCGTCAAGCGCGCCGACGGCACGGTGGCGCTGACGCGCGACGGCGCACTGCAGGTCAACGCGCGCGGGCAGCTCACCACCGCCGAAGGTGATCTGCTCGATCCGCCGATCACGCTGCCCACAGCGGCCTCACCCAGCGAAATCGCGATCGGCCCCGACGGCACCGTGCGCGCCGGCACCCGAACGATCGGCCGGATCACGCTCGTCGACGTCGCCTCGCCCGACCATCTGCTGGCCGCCGGGGGCAACCTGCTCACGGCGAGCGCCTCCAGCGGCAGCCCCCGGCCAAGCGCTGGGGCGACCCTCCAGCAGGGCGCGCTGGAGGGCTCCAACGTGGACGTCGGCCACGACATGGTGCAGATGATGGGCGCCCAGCGCAGCTACCAACTGGAGAGCAGCGCCATCCAAACCGAAAATCAGATGCTGTCGATCGCCAACCAGCTCGTGACCCCGTGAGCTCCCTTGCCCCGATCTCTGCCGCGCCGCCCACGGCCGGGCGGGTGGGCTCCGATTCCCCAGCGGGTTCGCCCGTGGTGGATGAAGCGCACGGGGTGGGCGGGCTCGAATCAATGCGCAACAGGTCGGCGGCCATCAAACAGGCGTATGCCACCGCTCAGGGCTTCGAAGAGATGCTCCTGCAGCAGCTCTCCTCCTCGCTCGTCCAGAGCAGCGGCCTCTCAGGGGAAGAGGAATCCGGCGAAGAAGGCTCCTCCGAAGCGGGGGGCGAAGCGGGCAACAGCATGCTCTCATCGCTGCTGCCCCAAACGCTCACCGAAGGGGTGATGCGCGAGGGCGGCCTCGGCCTCGCCCAGCAGCTGATGGGCTCGCTCGATCCCTCCGCGGGGGCCGCCGTGCATACAGGGGGGGCATCCGCATGAGTGCCCCACCACACGCGCAGTTGCGGGGCCGGACGCCCCGCCCCCAACACCCACTTACTCAGCTGGCCCGCGCGGATGCCACCCAAATTACCCCGATCGTGGAAGCCGACCCGCTCGGCGCCGACGTGCTGGCCCATCTCGACGCCCAGATCGCCTCGGTGCAGCGGCTGCTGGAGATCGTGCTGGAGCAGGGGGCCGCGATTCGCGCGCGCGACGTGCATACCGTGGTGCGCTTGGCCGGCCTGTTGCATGGCGAGATCGCCCGCCGCCAGCAGATCGAGGAGACCCGCTCGCGGCTGCTGGAGCGCGCCGGCGCGCTGCTGGGGATCCCCGCTCAGGCGGTGACGCTCTCGCGGCTGTCGGTGCTGCTGGACCCCGCCCGCGCGCACCTTGCCGCCGAGCGCTCCGCGCAACTGCGCGGCCTGATCGAGGAGCTCCGTCGCGAGCACTCCTGTAACCGGGTGCTGATGCAGATCGAGCTCTCCTTCCTCGACCACCTCATGCAGTCGCTGGCGCTGGACGCCGGTGTGCACAGCTACGACTCCCGCGGCGCCACCGCCGGCGCGGGCGCGGGCGGGCGCGCGGGTGGGCGGGCTCCTGTCCACGCGCTGCGCGTACTCGACCTTTCGGCATAGCGGCAGGCAGGCTCCCATGTCCATCCCCACCCTCCAGGGACTCCAAACCGCCCTCTCCGGCCTGCTGGCCCAGCAGGACGCGATCGACGTCACCGGCAACAACATCACCAACGTCAACACCGAAGGCTATTCGCGCCAAACGGCTGTTCTGCAAACCAAAGAACCGCTGCACATCGCGGCGCTCTCCGCGGTCACCGGCGAGGGCGGCCAGCTGGGCACCGGCGTGACGGTGGCCACCATCACCCGCATCCGCAACACCTACCTGGACGCCGCCTACCGCGAACACAGCACCGCCGTCGGCGCCGCGGGCACCCAGGCTGAAGAGTTGCAGCAGGCCCAGAGCGCCTTCAACGAACCCTCCTCGACCGGGCTGGCCTCCCAGCTGTCGGCCTTCTGGAGCTCGTGGGGGGAACTCGCCGACGCTCCCACCGCCGAAGCGGCCAAGGTCGCCGTGGTGGGCGCCGCCACGCAGCTCACCGACTCCCTGCACCAGCTCTCCGCGCAGCTGCAGTCGCTCGAAGGTCAGGCCTCCGCTCAGTACGCCGCGATCACCGCCCCCGCCGGCGAAGTCTCAAGCGACGCCACTCAGATCGCCGAACTCAACCACCAGATCAAGCTGTCGCTGGAGGCTCACCAGCAGCCCAACCAGCTGGAAGACCACCGCGACCTGTTGATCGACAAGCTCTCCACGCTGGCCGCCGTCACCGTCACCAAGGAACCCGACGGCACCGCCACCGTTACCTTCGGCAACGCCGCCCTGCCACTGGTGGAAGGCGCCACCGTCAACTGGCCGCAGGCGCTCACCGCCGCCGCTGGCGGCAAGCTGGGGGCGCTCCTCGAACTCTCCTCGCCCGCCGGCGCGCTGGCCTCCTACCAGGCCGCCCTCAACGAAGTCGCCAAAACGGTGGCGAGCTCCGTCAACGAACTGCACACCGCCACCCCCTTCTTCAAGGGCACCACCGCCGCCACGATCGAAGTGGCGGTCACCGCCGGCGAAGTCCAGACCTCCTCCGCCAAAGCCGCCGTCGGCGGCAACGACGTGGCGCTCGCGATCGCCGGGCTGCGCGGCGGCGTTGCCGACCAGCGCTACGCCGCGCTGGTCGCGGGGGTGGGGGCCGGCGTGCAGAACGCCGCCGCCAACCAGGCCAACGCCGAAGCGGTCCTCTCCGCCGTCTCCAACCAGCGCCAGTCGGTGTCGGGGGTTTCGCTGGATGAAGAAATGACCAACCTCATCACCTTCCAGCGCGGCTACCAGGCCTCCGCGCGCGCGCTCAACGTGATGAACGAAGTGCTCGACACCCTGATCAACCAGTCCGGACTGTGACCTCATGAGCGCGCGCATAACCTCCGACATGGTGGCCAGCTCCACGCTCGCCAACATCGACGCCGCCCAGGTTGCCCTGGCGCGCACGCAGGAAGAGCTGGCCTCGGGCAGGTCGATCCTCGAACCCTCCTCCAACCCCTACGGCGCCAGCCAGATCATCGACCTGCAGAGCGCCCTCGACGGGCTGACCTCCCACGAACGGAGCGCCCAGGATGGGCTCTCGCGGATGAACGCCGCCTCGGGTGCGCTGGCCTCGATGGACTCTCAGGTGCAGCGCGTGCGCGAGCTGGTGCTGCAGGCGGCCAACGGCACCAACAGCCCCTCCGACCTCGAAGCGATCGCCGGGGAGGTGTCTCAGCTCACCGAAGGCGTCAAGCAGGACGCGCTCACCCAGTACGACGGGCAGTACGTGTTCTCCGGCACCCTCACCTCCACCCCCCCTTACGAACAGGGGGCGGGCGACGAATACCACGGCAACGCCGCCCCGCTGGCCCGCGCGCTCGGCCCGGGCAGCACCGTCAACGTGGCCGTCAACCTCTCCTCCGCGCTGGGCTCGGGCTCCGGCGCCGCCGACGGCAAGCTGCTGGACACGCTGCGCACGATCGCCGCGCACCTGCGCGAAGGCACCCCCGCCGCCCTCGAAGCGCTGCGCACCAGCGACCTGGGGAACCTCGACGCCAACCTCACCTCGCTCACCGGCCTGCAGGCCGAAGCGGGGGCCACCACCGACCAGCTCAATTTCGCGCTCAGCCGGATCTCCACGCTGCAGACCACCGACACGGCGCAGCTCTCTAACGTTCAGGATGCCAACATCGCCAAGGTGTCGATGGAATATTCCAACGAGCACGCCGCGTTCGAAGCGGCTTTGAAAGCCGGCGCGTCGATCGTGCAGGAGTCCCTGCTGGAATTCCTGCACTAGCTGAGCGGGAGGGGGCTTGGCAGGCCCCCCTCCCGACCTCCCCCCGTTCTCCCCCGTCCTCACACCCAACCTCCCTTCACCCATGCCCCTAACTCTTGACAGCTCGCGCTTTGGCGCTTTGGAGATCGCCGACGCCGATGCGATCGAGTTCCCGCTGGGGCTGATCGGTCTCGGCGGGTTGCACTACGCGCTGCTGGACCGCAACCCCGGCTCGGGCTTTCGCTGGCTGCATTCGCTGGAGGACCCCGGACTGGCGCTGCCCGTGGTGGATCCCCGCGAGTTCTTCGCCGACTTTGCGCTGGTGCTGTCCGCGGAGGACCGCGAGCGGATCGGCGCGCCCGACCTCTCCGCTGCGCAGGTGTATGTCACGGTGCGCACCGCTCCCGACCCGCTCGACACGCTCGTCAATCTCCGCGCCCCGATCGTGGTGTGGGAGGGAAGCGGCCATCAGGTGCTCAACACCGCTCCCGGCGCCGAGCTGCGGGTGCCGCTGTTCGGCTCTGCGGGGCCGGGCGAGGCGGTCGAGACCGGCCGGGCCGGCTGAGCTGGCGCGCGGTTCTGCTCGCAGCGCCGGGAGGCCCCCGGTGGATGCTGCATAATCCCGCTCCATGCTGATACTTACGCGCCGCGCCGGAGAGCGCGTCGTGATCGGCGAGGATGTGCTCGTCACCGTGATGGAGGTCAGTGGGCAAACGGTCCGCCTCGGAATCGCCGCGCCCCAGGGACTGCCGATCTACCGCGAGGAGATCTGGCTGGCGGTCAAGGAGGAGAACCGCGCCGCCGCGGAGGCCGGCCCCGACGCGCTGCCCGCACAGGGGGCTCCCGCGGCGCCTCCCGCCGAGTCGCTCTGAGCAGGGAGGAGGGGGAGGGGGGGTAGTTGTCGCGGCGCCTACGTCACCCACACGATGTCGCCGATCTGCAGTTTCGGGTAGATCGCCCCGGCCGTTTCGATCGGCAGCTCCACGCAGCCGTTGGACTGGGGGAAGCCGTAGGAGGCGCGCGGGTAGCCGTGCACGGCGTCGCCGCCGTTGAAGTAGTTGACCCACGGCACGTCCGGCGCCACGTAGTGGACGCCGTCGGGGTCGGTGCCGGTCATCGTCGTGGTGACATAACGGGCGTAGATCGGGAAGATCCCCCGTTCGGTTTCCGCGCCCGCCACGCCCGTGTTGGCGGGGCTGGAGATCGCCACCCGGTTGCCTTCGTGGACCTCCACGGTCTCCGGCAGCGACTCGGTCACCGACACCCACGTGTAGGGGCGCGGGTTGCGGTGGTTGAGGGCCTCCACCGCCAGCAGCAGCCGCCACGTTTGCGCATCAGGTGTGCCGGTCGCCGCGAGGTTGTGGTCGGCCTGAAACACCTCCAGCGCCCCCCTGGTGGTCTCATCCAGCTTGCCCATTTCCACGGGTGGAGCATCCGCGGGCGCCGGCGCCAGCCTGCCGTGGAAGGGGCGGAAGGCGTGCTCGGCCGCTTGCGCCAGCGTCTCCCTGCCGGTGGGAACATGGACGGCGTAGCGTGGGTGCAGCGCCGCCCCGATGTAGCCCTGGCGCGCCAGCGCCTGCTGCAGGGCGGCGATCGAGGGGCAGGCCACGTGCAGGGTGAGCACGTGGCGCTCCTGGAGCGCGGCGTGTTCCTTGGCGAACGTGTGCTTCCACACCGTCAGCGAGTAGGTGTCGCATGGCGCCAGCGTGGCGGTGGGAGTGAACACCTCCGAGTCCCCGACGGTGCTCCAGCTGCCGGGGACCGCCGGGCGCAGCGTGGGGCGCGGCGAGCTCGCCGCTGGCGGGGCGGAGAGCGTCACGCGCAGCGGCGCCGCGCCGTCGGCGATCGTGCCCGCGGGCACGGCGGCCAGGCGCGTGGGGGGCAGCGGCGCCGCTGGGGAGGCGCCCGTGGAGGCGGATGCGAGCACGCCGCCGACCGCCGCACCCGCCGCGGCCACCACCGCGAGGATTGCGAGAGGCCGCGCGCGCATGCGCCACAAGCTAACGCATCCCCCCGATGGCGCCGCTAGATGTTCTGATGAGCGGACGATCCCGTGCCGGGGTCCGCCTGTGAGGCGCGCGGGCCGGGCGGGCGCGTACTCTGTGTGTAATGGCCACTCGGCTCGCAGCGACGCTCGCCACCCTCATCGCCCTTGCGCTGACGCCCACGGCGGTGCTCGCGCTGGCTCCCGCGGCGGCGCTCGCCCGCTCGCACAAGGCCGTCGCCACGCACCGTGGCTCGCCGAACTCGCTTGCCACGCGAACCTACATCAAAGCCAACTACACGCTTGTGCGCACCGCTCGCGCCAACCTCGCCCCCGCCCAGGCGGCGATCACCAACCTCGGCGCAACGGTCGCCGGGGAATGCCCGCTGGTGGCAGCCGAGGCGCCGCAGAACCACGACGCCGAACAGCTCAGCAACGAGGTGGTGGGCGCGCTGGAGGTGGCCGCCTACCAGCCCGACAAGGAATCGATGCTGGCTTTCGCGCACACCATCCGCGGTCTGCGCTGGAGCAACCGCAAGCTCACGCGCGCGGTCAGCGGGTATGCGGCCAAGCTGGAAGGGTTCCCGACGCTGGCGGCGCCCAACATCTGCGCCGACGTCAAAGCGTGGGTGGCCAGCGGCTACGCAACGCTGCCCCCCAGCACCATCGCGTTCGACAAAGGCTTCTACACCTTCGACATCGAAGCCGAAGAAGTCCCGCTGGGGCTGCTTCGTCCCTACGAGAGCGCCACCGAGGCCTCGCTGCTGCACCGCACGCAGCGACTGGAAGCCCCACTCGCCGAATTTGAAGCCAGCGCCGTGAGCGACTACAGCGAGATCCTCAACTCGCTCAAGCTGCCGCAGTGAGTGTGACGCCACTCGGGGCGGACAGTCACGATCTGATCCGCGTGCACCGCGCGCGCGTCAACAACCTCAAGGATCTCAGCGTCGAGATCCCCAAGCGCCGGCTGACGGTGTTCACCGGGGTCTCCGGCTCGGGCAAGAGCTCGCTGGTGTTCGGCACCATCGCCGCGGAGTCGCAGCGGCTGATCAACGAGACCTACAGCGCCTTCGTGCAGGGTTTCATGCCGACGCTGGCGCGGCCGGAGGTGGACGTACTGGAAGGGCTGACCACCGCGATCATCGTCGACCAGGAGCGGATGGGCGCCGACGCCCGCTCAACGGTCGGCACCGCCACCGACGCGGGCGCGATGCTGCGCATCCTCTTCAGCCGGCTCGGCCAGCCGCACGTCGGCTCGCCCCAGGCGTTCTCCTTCAACGTCGCCTCGATCTCGGGAGCCGGGGCGGTCACCTTCGAACGCGCCGGGCGCACCACGAAAGAGAAGCGCAGCTTCAGCATCCTCGGCGGCATGTGCCCCCGCTGCGAGGGCCGGGGCGCCGTGAACGACATCGACCTGTCGGCGCTGTATGACGAGACCAGGTCGCTGCGGGAGGGTGCGCTCACGATCCCCGGTTACAGCATGGACGGCTGGTACGGGCGGATCTTCATGGGCTGCGGCTTCTTTGACCCGGACAAGCCGATCAGGAAGTTCACCAAGAAGGAGCTCAACAATCTGCTGTACAGGGAGCCGACCAAGATCAACGTGGACGGCATCAACCTGACCTACGAGGGCCTGATCCCGCGGATCCAGAAGTCGATGCTGGCCAAGGACATCGACGGGCTGCAGCCGCACGTCCGCGCGTTTGTGGAGCGGGCGGTCACCTTCACCACCTGTCCCGAGTGCGATGGAACCCGGCTCAGCGCACAGGCCCGATCGTCGAAGATCAAGGGGGTCGGCATCGCCGATGCCTGCGCGATGCAGATCAGCGACCTCGCCGCGTGGGTGGGCAAACTCAAAGAGCGCTCGGTCGCGCCATTGCTGGAGGCGCTCCGGGCGACGCTTGACGCGTTCGTGGACATCGGGCTGGGCTACCTCTCGCTGGAGCGGCCGTCGGGCACGCTGTCGGGCGGTGAGGCTCAGCGCGTCAAGATGATCCGCCACCTGGGCTCCTCGCTCACCGACGTCACCTACGTGTTTGACGAGCCGACGATCGGACTGCACCCGCACGACATCCAGCGGATGAACGACCTGTTGCTGCGGTTGCGCGACAAGGGCAACACCGTGCTGGTGGTGGAGCACAAGCCGGAGGCGATCGCGATCGCCGAGCACGTCGTCGATCTCGGCCCCGGCGCCGGCACCGAGGGCGGCGAGGTGGTGTTCGAGGGCACCGTCGAGGGGCTGCGCGCCAGCGGCACCCTGACCGGCCGGCACCTGGACGACCGCGCTGCGCTGAAGCCAGCGGTGCGCACCCCGGAGGGGGTGCTGGAGGTGCGCGGCGCCAGCACCCACAACCTGCGCGACGTCGACGTCGACATCCCACTTGGCGTGCTGGTGGTCATCACCGGCGTGGCGGGGTCGGGCAAGAGCTCGTTGATTCAGGGTTCGATTGTCAAATCGCAGCCGCCCCGGGAGGGGGTGGTCGCCGTGGACCAGGCGGCCATCAGGGGCTCGCGGCGCAGCAACCCGGCGACATACACCGGACTGCTGGACCACATCCGCAAGGCGTTCGCGAAGCAGAACGGCGTGAAGCCGGCGCTGTTCAGCGCCAACTCCGAGGGCGCCTGCCCCAACTGCAACGGCGCCGGCGTGATCTACACCGACCTGGCGATGATGGCTGGTGTGGCCGTCCCGTGCGAGGTGTGCGAGGGCAAGCGCTTCCAGGCCGAGGTTCTGGAGTACAAGTTGGGTGGCAAAGACATCAGCGAGGTGCTCGCGATGCCGGTGGTGCAGGCCAGCCAGTTCTTTGCCTCCGGGGAGGCGGAGAACGCGGCGGCGCACCAGATCCTGGCTGGGCTGGCCGATGTCGGGCTCGGCTACCTCAGCCTCGGCCAGCCGCTCCCCACGCTCTCCGGCGGCGAGCGCCAACGGCTGAAGCTGGCCACCAAGATGGCGGAAAAAGTGTCCCGCCGGGCGGGCGGGACGATCATCTACGTCCTCGACGAGCCGACCACCGGTCTGCACCTGGCCGACGTGGAGCAGCTGCTCGGCCTGCTCGACCGGCTGGTGGACTCCGGCAGGTCGGTTATCGTCATCGAGCACCACCAGGCGGTGATGGCGCACGCCGACTGGATCATCGACCTCGGTCCCGGCGCTGGCCACGACGGCGGCCGAATCGTCTACGAGGGCACACCCGCCGACCTCATCGCCGCTCGCGCCACCCTCACCGGCCAGCACCTCGCGGCCTACGTCGGCTGACCGGCGCGCGACGCCGGTCGGTCGGCGGCTAGACTTGCTGTCTGATCCGGCCGGAGTAGCTCAGTTGGTTAGAGCAGCGGAATCATAATCCGCGTGTCGGGGGTTCGAGTCCCTCCTCCGGCATCGCTAAAACCCTGCAAACACAACGAAAGCAGCATATCAAGGGCTGCGGATGGGCCTTACGATTTCCCCAGCGATTTCCCTAGAGGGCCGTCCGGAGGGCGTCGAGAGGTCTGGATGGGTGCAGAAGGGCTCCCCATCCACGGGCTGACGAGCCCCCGGCCGGCGACGCGATATGCCGCTGCCTTGGAAGGCGGAAGGAGCCGGTTATGAGGGCTCGGGCAGCGACCGACGCGCGGCGTGGGCTACTCCGCGCGGTGATCCGTCGCGATGTACTGAGCGCTATAGGTGCCGGGTGTCGGCGAAGGTGATCAGGCGTTCACCAAGCTCGCGGGCCTCTCGCGCGTGAGATAGGTTGCCGGGCCCGCTGCGGGCGGCGCGACACTCCTAACGCCGATCTGCAAAGTCTCGTCGACCACCATGAGGACCAGCTCCTCAGTCCCGTTGGTGGACATCACCAGATCGTATTGATCTTCGCTCGCATCAGCCAATGTCTCCACCTCTCTGTTGACTCCCGAAGTGGCCAATCATGACGCTTTGTGGTCGTAGCTAAGGGCAGCCGATGGACCGTCACCGCGATCGACCACGCAGCGAGACGTTGACCGCCCACGATTTCGACTAGCGACGTGGGTGCCGCGGGCGTGTTGGATGGGCGCTGCCCCCCGACCGCGCGCTGAGCTCACAGGCGGGCCATGCGCGCTCGCCTCAACGCACGTTGGCGCAGTCGGCTATATGCCGGCGAGCAGGTCGCCGGGTGGAATATCGAGTGCCTTGCAGAGCCGGACGATCGTAAGCAGGCCGGGGTTACGACGTCCGCGCTCGATACGATTGACCTCGGTCGGGTGGAAGTCCGCGCGAAGCCCAAGGGCTTCCTGTGTGAGGCCAGCGTGTTCGCGGGCTGATCGGAGGTTCGCTCCAAAGATGGCACGGGGGTCGTCTACGGAGGGTGCGGACATGGCAGGCACCCTCAATGGCCCTGACCGATACCTCAATAGGGAATCTGTCAGGATGTAGGCAGTTGATGCATCTCAGAGTCCATGGAGAAGACGAGGACGCGATGAGCAGAGAGACACGCCATGCGTGGCTCGGCGCTGGGAGAACAGCCTCCAAGAAGTGCCCTCGCCCCAAAATGCCTGTAGTGCGAGCGTCGGTCCTCTGCTTCTCGCTGGTGCTGATAGCTGGCTGCGGCAGCACCACCACCAAGACGACTGCCGCCGCACCAACGCGGGCGCAGTACATCGCCACAGTTGATCCCATCTGCCGCGCAAGCGACGCCGCTGAACGTCCGCTCAACGCAAAAATCGAAGCAATACTTGCGATGCACCTAAGCGACGAAGCATCCGGCTCTAAACTGGCACCGCTCTATCGCAGCAACATCGCGGCCTATCGGAGGTTCATCAAGCAAGTGGCTGCAGTGCCTCAGCCGCCGGGCGATAAAGAAATACTAGGGAAAATTGCCATCGCCCACAAAGACCTAGCTGCCGTTGAGGAACGCGAGGTACCCATACTCGAACACTTCGAGGCCGAAACCTGGAAAGCCGCCAGCAACGAAAACAGTGAAATCGGTAAGCATCTCTACGCGCTTGAGCAGGGGTATGGTTTCAAGTTCTGTGGCTCGGAAGCCAGCGGGCAAACCAAGTCGCACACTGCTACGCCCCTTGGCTTACGAATCGGTGAAGCCGCTACCATTGGATCGCTCGTCATCCGTCCTACCTCATTTGTCCGGTATAGAAGCAATGGAAGCGAAGCGATATGGCGAGCCACGATTACTGCCACGAACAACGGCTCCACGGGTGTGACTCCGTTTTGCCGAATTGCCGAAGAATGGGCGTCACTGATCGATAGCAAAGAACGAGTCTATGAAGCACAGCACGAATCACAGTTCGAGGGTAGCTGTGAAACCATTGAGCCGGGCTTGTCCAACAGTCACATTACCGTGGACTTCAAGATGTCTGCCGATGCCAAGCCCGCAACGCTCGATTTGTGGGGCGAAAAGCAATATGAAAGCAAAGCACGGGCTTGGAGCGTCGGCTAGCGCCCGAACCAGCGCGAGAAGCCGGATGCAAAGAATGACCCGGAGACACAAGCCCCACCGACTGCCGCTACGGGCTACGGGCTTGCGGACTCGCGGTGCGGTCGGTGTATAGTCGGTATCGCCGGTGGGCGAGTCGTCGCAAGACCACAAAGGTAACGGTGACGACCATCAAAACGGCATCGAATAGCGGCACCGGGAGCGCGTGGGGATGAAGCTCAGCCGCAGTCTGCGGCGTGACCGTGATGGCCGAACCCTCGGTTCCCGAAACGCCTGGCACCATGGTGCTCAGGGTCCCCGTCCAAGAGAAGGCGACATTCTGTGGATACTCCATTGTCGGCAGGCTACCGCGCTGCTAGGACGCTCCGAGCAGACGATGCACGGGCGTCGAGCAGAAACAGAACGACGATTGCCCTGCGAGGTCACGCCCCTAGTTTTGGGCAACCGAGGCGGAAGGTATAGGAGGGAACGTTCCGCCCCCAAGAGCCTCGTTGGGACCCCTCTATTAGCCCGTCAGGAACCTGCGCCACGCCCTCGAAGCGGCGCTCGTGGAGGCCGGCGAGGTCGAGGCCGCGCAGCGCAAGCGGGCGCACGAGCTACGACAACTCCTGCTCACGGCCGAGGCGCGCCCCTCCGAGCTTGCCGAAGGCGCGTCGTGACCGATGCTGGGTTCCCGCCGCTCGCGGGCAGAGCGGGCGAAGTCGAGGAGAAGCAGCGCGAGCTCGCCAAAGACCTTGTGAGGCATCTTCGCTCAGCGAACTAGACGCTCGGGTGTTCGGTCGGGTTGGGCGATGCGGTTGATGGTGCGGGCGATGCCTGGTATCCGACTGGCGCGGCTGGGCGCGATCGGGATGCGGAAGCCGGGGCCCCACTCTGGGGCGGGTAGTTCGGGGTGTGCGAGGGATGGGGTTTGTGCGTTGCTGCGGCGCATGTTGGCGGCGAGGCGTTGGATGCGGTCGGTGTCGTGGCCTTCGGTCCCGAGGTCTTCGCGTGAGACGTACCAGCTGGTGCCTTGGCGGGCGCGGGATGCCTCTACGTAGGCGGGCTCCTTGCTGGTCTGCCAGCCGCCGGTGACGACGAGGGTGTGGGTGACGGTCGCGCCTTGCGCGCGGTGGATGTGGTGCGCGTATCCGAGGCGTACGCGGGCGAGGTCGTCGCCGGCGAGTGTTCGCTGCCGGCCGGTGATGTCGAACTCGATGAGTGCTTCTCCGGCGGGGGTGATGTCGAGGACTTCTCCTTGGCTGCCGTTCTCGATGCGCTCGGCGCCTGGCTCGTGGTGCTGCTCGATCATCGCCACCCGGTCACCCTTGCGGATGCCGTAGTGAACGCCCGGCACTTGGACCTCCAGTTCGCCGAGTTCGCCGCGTTCTGATCGGTAGTGCTGTGCGCGGGCGTTGAGACGATTGATCTCCTGGTTCGAGGCATCGGAGATCAACGCGACCTCGCCGATCGGATGGTTCTCGGTGAGCTTCGCCCAACTCTGCACGGCCTGCTCGACGGCCTCGTCCCTTGTGTCGGCCATGTGGAGTTGGCCGCAGGCGTGGTAGTGCGCCATCGCACGGTCTGAGCGTCCGGCCCGCAGGTCCGCCCACGCACGCTGTTCGTGCGGGTCCAAGGTCCGGCGCACGTCTGAGAGCTCGACGCTCGGCGCGATCTCCGTGAGCCGGTCGAACATGCCGCCCGCGCCGATCGAGGGCAGCTGCGCGGCGTCGCCTACCACGACGAGCTTTGCGCCAGTTCGCTCCACCGTCTCCGTGAGCCTGTCAAGCCGGTCGGTGTCGGCCATCCCGGCCTCGTCGAAGTAGATCGTCGTATCCGCATCGACCTGGACCTGGCCGCACTCGACACGAGACACGAGCGCGTCGACACTGAACACCTGCTGGGAGAGCGCCGGGCTGTCCCTGCCAAGACGCTCAGCCGTCGACCACGACACGGCGACACCCAACGTCTGATGCCCTGCGAGCTGCTCGGCCCTGGCGGCGGCGTCGATCACGACACCCTTCCCGGTGCCTGCGGGCCCGACGAGGACCGCGCCACGCGCGGGACCGGTGATGACCTCTAGCGCGTGGGCCTGCTCGTCGCTGAGGCGTCCGCCGATCCGCTCGGCGACCTGGTCGCTTGCGATCTCGCGTGCGACCGCGCCGACATCCCGGTCGGCCGCCTGGGCGAGCTTGGTGAACCTCCGCTCGATCGCCTGCTCACGGGCGCGCACAGCGAGCGTCGTCATCAACCCACCCTCCAACGGGAGAACCCTGCGCTCGGCGATCATCGACCGCGAGAAGTGAAGCGCCTCCCTGGGCGCGAGCTCGCCGACGGACTGCTCGAGCAGCACCGCTCGGAACTCCCCTGGCTCGAACGTCGCGGCGCGCTCGGTCAGGCGCTCCTCGACGCGATCCGGGAGGGCACGCTCCGGCCGCGACCCACGAGCCTCCCCGAGCAGCCGAGCGGGCTCATCTCCCACGAAGTCAAAGCGGGCCGCGGTCTCATTCCAGACCGCGTGTAGGTCGGCGCGGGTGACGAGCACCTTCGCCTTACGGTTCTCCAGCTTCAGCCGGCGCAGCTCCCCACGCTCCGGTGCCCGACCCCACTTCGCACGGAAGCGCTCCGCGGCCCTCGCGACCTCACGGCTACGAGCAGAGAACGCGTCCAACAACCCCTGCGGTACACCGGCGATCTCGAAGTAACGGCCATGCTTGCCGGTCCCCGCCTCGATCGCATAACCACGCTCGGAGAGCTGATGCGCGAGCGCCGAGCGATAGTACGCGCCCATCTCTCGCGCCGCTCGGAAGACCGGACGGGACGCCACCGCAACGATCCGCCCGTCATCCCGCACAGCACTCGTGACCACGACATGGCTGTGCAGCTGCGGGTCAGGCGCGTCCCCTTCAAGGACACCGCGTGCAGTGGTGTGCCGGTACTCCGCCGCCACAACCTCCCGCGCCGGCTCCTCCACAACCTGCCCGCTATAGCGACGGCGCACCGTAGGCACCGTCTCGGTGAGATGCGCCATCGCCTCACTCACCGCCGCGGCATGCGCAGCCTCCATATCCCGACGCTGAGCCTCACCACCGAGCGCCCACACCGCGGAAACCGACTTCGGCGCGCTGAACGTCAAGTCAATCCCACCACCCCGGCCACCGGTGGCGCCCGCCCGGCGAAGCCACGCCCCGCTTCGGGGGTGGCGGCCCTCCATCAGCGTGATGAAATCCCGGCCTTCGACAGCGCTGCCCTCGATCCCCAAACGGGCGAGCGTGTCAGGGCTCGCAAGCCACCGGCCGGGGGCCTGGGTGGGCTCCCCGTCAGGGCTGAGGTAGTAGTCCCCGCGCTCTGGCTGGAGGGTCTTTGACTCCAGGTAACGCGCATACCCACCGGCCTTCGCGGCACCAATGCTCGCAGCGGTCATCACACCCGATACAGACCACCACCCCCCGAAAACGGCCAACGAATCCGCACAGCGCACGCACAGCACCCGCAGGGGCGTGCATCTAGTCTGTTCTTTCTGAGTGCGTTCGTGCCAGGGACCGATGACGACGCCGGGAGCACGGTGCTCAGGAGCGTGTCATCTCAGCTTGCTGAGACTGTTCTTTCTGGGCCGCTTGTGCTGGCGTCTGACTGGCCGGTTTAGGTGCGGGGATCGTACGGACACGCGAAGCGTGGTTCGCCCGATTCGGCAGCTTCGCGTCTCGTGCGCACGGCCCTGTTGAGCCAGTGGACGCTCATTGCTCGATCTTGTAGAGCGCCGGATCAACCGTCCCAAGGTAGGCCCGGAAACATGCGTAGGCAAACTCGCCGAGCGCGAGCCGGGCCTCCGCCACCTTTTCGACGAGCGGCGCATCGACGGCAAGGCCGCCAAGCAGCCCCAGAGCCACAACGTCCGCGAACTCGAAGCGAATCGCCCCAGCGGGACCCTCTGCGGTGATCGTGCCCTCCTCGCTGGCCGCCGCCGCCAAGGCGGTTCCGAGTTCCTCGTCGTCATGTTCGTGCGCGGCCTGCACGACCTTGGGGTAGTGGAAGGTGACGTTGCGATGACCCTCAAGCCACGGGTCGAGTTCGGCCGCCGTCGCCATCGCCGTGTCGAGCTGGCTGCGGGCCGCAGCGTCGAGACTCGCCACGAAGCTCTCCACGTCCGCGTTGTGATGCCGAGCGTCGGCGACGAATTTGGCCGCCTCGTGTAGGTAGGCGACCTGCTGGCGGAACAACATCATCCGCACGCCCTCGCCATCGGCCGGCGCCTCAAGCGAGTCGTTCATGAACTTCATCGACCGATGCCAGTCGTTGACGATCATCCCGAGCCCCGTGACGAAGCGAGCCACGGCATCGTTTGCGGGGAACACGTCGCTGATCTGGAAGGTGTAGCGGACTATCCGAGCACGGTAGCGCGCGTGCACCCGAACCGGAGTTGCTGGCGGCGTTCAGGGGTCAGCCAGAGTCAACCCTGAACGGAGACCGAGGGCATGGATGGCCAGGCGGGTGTTCTCCGGCGTGTCGGGGATGCTTCCAGACCGCCATCCATCGATCCACGTCTCGGGATCGTGTCCGGTGGCGTCGCGGAAGTCCTCTAGTTGGTCCTGTGAGCCGGGCGAGTCGTGCCCCAGGGGCTTGGGGCGTCCTTTCTCCAGTCGCTGGAGGTAGCGCTCGTATGCCAGGCGCGGAATGCGCACCGACTTGCCGAAGCGGACCGACGGCAGCTGCTGGGACTTGCACATCTTGTAGACCGCGGAGGAATCCATCTGCAGCTCGGCGGCCACCTGGGGGACGGTGAGATATCGACTGTCGAGATCGCTCATGATCGCTCACTCTGAGTCTACCACGCTAAGGCACGTAATCCCCTAGGTCCAGACTATCCACTATATCGGCAGCGGTGTTGAGACCTTGAGCCTGCAGCCGCTCGATGTCCGCCGCCAGCTGGAGGGCTGCCTGCATTGCGCGCCCGGGAGTCGCCGGGCCGCACGGCCGGCGAACCACAGTCATCGCCGGCGGGTGCCAATGCAACGGCATCTCGGGATGACGCACAGGGTCCAGGTCGTAGTGCAGATCGATAGCCGGGTCGACGCAGCCGACCCAGTAGGTGTAGGCGAGCACGCTCAGACCACGCTGGGCGTGCGCCCCGTCGATGCCCGCTCGCCACTGCTCGACCAGTTGGACGCGTACGTCGAGCGGGCAGTCCTCCAAGCCGGCCGTGACCTCCACGATCCCAGTGCGAGGCTCGGCGGCGTACGTCGGGTCCACGTAGGAGGTGCCCGGCCGAGGATCGAGCCGGAAGCCGTATAGGTGCAGCTGATCGCGGATCTCGCTGAGGCGGTCGAAGACGAACGGGATGCCGCGGCCACTCATGCGTGCAACTTACGAGGCGCTCCGGCCGTAAGCTCGCCGGACTTGCGAGCGAGACAGCTACGCCGAGAGCTGCGCGCCGGTCTCCGCGTAGAGCCGCTGGACCTCCCGTAGCCACTTGGCCGGGATCTCCTCCTCCAAGCGTTCTAAGAAAGCTGCCTCGGCACCCGCCGAGTGCGGACGGATCGGTGTGACGTTCTCGGGAAGGCTGCGCGGATCGAGCACCCGCGTGATCTGATTCGCGAGCTCAGGCTGCGGCCTGTAGGCCATGTACTGTTCGGTCGTGGTCAGGCGGGCGTGGCGCATGAGCGCCTGGATCGTCCTGACATCCACTCCGCCGCGGGCCAGCGTCGTGCCGAAGGAGTGGCGCAGGTTGTACATCCTGATCGGCTGCAGCCCGGCCTTCTGCTGGGCGAGCTTGAACGCGTTGCGCATCGAGCGCTCGCTGACGGGGCCGTCGCGGTCCTCGCTTGCGAACACCAAGTCCCCATTCTCGGTCGCATAGTCGCGGTCCATGACCTTCTCCAGCGCGCGAGCCAGTCGGGGCGTCATCGGGATCGCTTCTGAGTCTGAGGTCTTGGTCGTGTCGAGGGCGTTGCGCACCCAGTTGTCGTGGACGCGGATCACCCCGGCCTGGAAGTCGACCGCGCCCCGCGTGAGGCCTTGGGCCTCGCCCGGTAGGCGCAGGCCGGCGTGGGCGCCGAGCAGCCAGAAGACTTCCTCGAGGATGCTCGGCGCGTGCTGGAGCAGCCGGTCGATTTCATCGGGGTCGTAGAAGTCGTCGCGGCGCAGGATGCGCTCCCGCTCGTGCCTCTTGCTCGTGCGCTTGACCTCATCGAAAGGGTTCGTAGGCAGCCAGCGCCGGCGCACGGCGTAGTCGAGGATCGCGCCGAAGATGTCGCGGTATGTGTTGCGCGTCTGCGCCGCTGCGGGAGCGACGAGCATCCACGGCTTCGTCGTGCGACGCGCGATGATCCAGCCTTCGGCTTCGCGCGCCTTTGCGGTCGCGTGCGAGACCCGCTTTGGGCGCTGTGCATTCAGGGGGACCACGCGGTAGGCGCCTCGGCGCCGGTGCTTCCAGGTGCCGGGCATCTCGTCGGCCAGGCGCTCGGCCTCGGCCTTGGTCGTGACCTCCACGGCGGCGCTGCCGGGTGGCTGAGCCGTCCAGCGCGTGATCTGCACCCTGCGGACATCCTTGCCTTCGGCCTTGGCCTCTTGCGCGGCCTGCTCGCCCAAGACGCGACAGGACTTGAAGTCCGCGAAGTAGGCGCGCAAGCGACCGTCGGCAAAGTCGCGGACAGGAGTGTCGGCGCCGTGGTCGCGGTACAGCCGCTCGAAGATGTCCTCGTAGCCCGCGACGGTGGAGCGCTTGAGGCCCTTCTCGCTCTGGCGCTCAGCGAGCCATCCCTCGGCGGACTGCCTGAGCGAGCCTTCAAGGGTCTGAGCATCCTCGGTCTGCGCCTTGGTCTCCAAGTCACGCAGGATCTCCGTGAGCTGGGCCTCGGCGTCCTTTGGGGTCAGATGCTCCGGTGTCGGGCGCGGTCCATTGCCCGCGCGCCAGATGGTCGCCCCGCGCGGCGTCTTGCGGCCAGAGTCGCGGACATGTGCCGGACCGAGGCGACATCCGCCCTTCTGGTCATTCTGGTCGCGCCAGAACGCATAGAACGACCGGGTGCGGCCGTTCCAGTCGAGCTTGACCTGTAGATGCCCCGTGGGGCGTGCTGTATCGCTCATGATGCTTAAGACCTCCACGAACTCGAAACGGCCAATGAGTTGCGTAGAGGGCCAGAGCGATTTCCCTACGATTTCCCTAGAGGGCCGAGCGGAGGCTGAAAAAGGCCCTGCTAGATGGGCCAAAACCGCCTAAACTCGGGCAATCAGGGGTGCCGGCGGAAGGATCATAATCCGCGTGTCGGGGGTTCGAGTCCCTCCTCCGGCATGGATGGATGGCGAAAAGCCCATGTTCAAGCCATTTTCGCGAGTGCGGCGGCTGGGTGTGGATTTCCCTGTGATTTCCCTGGAGGGCCGCGCTGGGGGCGTGGGGGCCGCAAAGGCAGCCCCGCGGATCGAGTCGGAGGCGCGGTATCGGCGCGTCGATCGTGCCTTCCCGTTTGCTTGAGCTAAACAACAAGAATGTTGTAAGATCACTCATGCAACAAGGATCAACATGGCTTCTCCCGCTATCCCCCTGTCCGAGCGGCCGCTCAGCGAGCGGGCGTTCGTCGCGCTGAGTCGTAGAGCAATGGACGCCCGGCGCCATCCGGTCGTTCGCCTGGATGAGGACATCGAGGCGCTGGACGCAACCGCGGGCTCTCGGCGACGCAGCCAGGATGCGCTGCGTCAGCTCAACCATGACGGCCGCTTGCGGCGTGTACGGCGAGGCGTCTACCTCCTGGTGGCGCCGACGGGATCGACCGACGTTCGTCTGCTGGATCTCATCGACGCGGTTACGCCGAAGCCATATCTCATTACTGCGGGTCGAGCGCTGACGGAGTTCAACCTCAGCGACCAGCACTTCTTTCGGGTGATTGTCTTGACCTCCCACCGCCTGAACGACTGGAGATGGCAGGGCGATCAGGTCCGCTACGCGGTACTGGCCCCGGAGCGGATATGGGGGCTGTATTCACCGGACGGCCCCTCGATCGCGTTGCCCGAGAGGGCGATCCTCGACTGCCTGGCAAACCCACGCTGGGGAGTGAGCGTGGTGCAGACGGCAGAGGCGGTCGATCGCGCCGCGCCCGGCTGCACGAGCCCCGAGCGCCTCGCTCGGGCGGCGGAACGTTATGGGAGCGCCGCGGTGGTGCGGCGACTCGGCTATCTGCTCGAGCTTCTACATGGCCCGGCTGCCGCCGAGCCGCTGCTGGCATTGCGAGGGCGCAGCCATGCCCACATTCTGCTCTCGTCCTCCGCGCCGGATCGTGGGCCGAGCAGTCCGCGATGGGGCTTGCGGATCAACGTGGATCCCGACGCCTTGCTCGCCCACCGGTTGGTCGGATGACTCTTCCTCGCCGCCTCATCCACAACGAGTACGACCTGCAGGAGCTCGCCGAACTACTGGACAGGCCGATCGAGCTGATCGAGCGCGACTTCGCGCTGGTGACCGTAGCTGCGCATCTCGCCGATCAATTCCCCGGCCAGCTCTGCTTCAAGGGCGGTTTCGTGCTGCGCCACGTCCGCGGGTCCAGCCGCTTCTCAGCCGACCTCGACGCCACCCGCACCAACCCTCCGAAGCACAAGATCGCCGCCGCCGAGATAGCCGAGACGATGAGGCGCGCCACCGACGAGCCATGCTGCGCATCGAGCCGGGCGTGCCCGCCACCGACTCCCAGCACAGTCTCGACTTCGACCAGATTGCCTTTCACACGCCGCATCACAACGGACAGATCGCTGTCGAGATCAGCTACCGGGAGGCCGTGGCCGACGAGCCCGAATGGACGGCCATCGGACCGCCCTACTACGCGCCGTTCCATATCCCCGTTCTGACCCTTGCCGAGACCGTGGCCGAGAAGCTGCGGACGTTGCTCCAGCGGCAGCGGCCGACCGACCTCTCCGACCTCGCGTTGATCCTCGGCCAGCACGACGATCAACTGGACCGCGCCCACGTTCGTCAGCTCGCGCGCGCGAAGTTCGAGCTGGTCAAGCAGGGCGACCGGCGGGCGCGAATCGAGGCGAACGTGGAGCAGTTGCACGGGGCGGACATCTGGCGGCTCGCCGTGACGCCCTTGCCCGGCCAGCGGGGTACCGGTGCTCCGTCCGTGTCGGACATCCTGAACTCTTGGGTGTGCGCACGACGCCAGGCCGGACAGGGCCCAATTGCGGGAAAGCCCGGATTGCGCTCGCGGGCTTTGGCTGATGCGGGGCGCTTGAGCGCGAGGGAAGCTGTGCCTGTGCGGGTAGAAGACCTGCACGGGCCCGCCCAGCGGCGGACTTCAAGGCTCGTACAAGCGTCGAACTGGAGATCAAATATGAGCGACCGACCGGTTTTCATCTATGCCGCAACCTATGCCGACCCCGCCGGCGCGGAAGTGGACTACGACAGCCTCCTGGAGCTGCACGCGGCGAAGCTCGTGGGCACCTATGACGTGGCCTTGGTCACCAAGGACGCCGATGGCAAGGTGCACGTCAAAAAGCACGAGAAGCCCACACAGCATGGTGCCTGGGGAGGGATCGCGGTCGGAGCGGCGGTTGGGGTTCTCGCGGCGCCGGCGATCATCCCGGCGGCATTGGTGGGCGGTGTCATCGGCGGCCTCGGCGGACACTTCAAACGGGGCATCTCAAGAGACGACGCCAAGGAGCTGGGCGACCTCATCGAGGCGGGCCAGGCGACGCTGCTGGTGATCGGGGAGTCGCGCGTAGAAGAGCAGCTCGACAAGGTGCTCACGCGCGCGGAAAAGTCGATCGAGAGGGAAATCGACGTCGACCGCAAGGAGTTCAAGAAGGAACTGGACGAGGCAGAGAAGGAGTACGCGGCGGCCTAGCCGCCTGAGATTCGAGATCTGCCATCCAAGACTGGGGGACACAAATGCGAGGTGTGGGTAGCGCGTTCTTCGTTGGGATCCTGCTGTTGATCGCGGGTACTCTCAACGTCATCTACGGCATTGCGGCCGTGGGAGACGCAAATTTCTTCGTCAACGACACGCAGTACGTTTTCTCGAACCTCCACACGTGGGGTTGGATCACGATCATTTTGGGCGTCATCCAGTTCACCGCCGCGTTCTCGCTCTTCGCTGGGAATGCTTACGGGCGCGTGGTGGGGATCATCGCGGCCTCGCTGGGGGCAATCGGCGCGCTACTGGACGTCGGTGGTACGCACCCGTGGTGGTCGCTCGGGATCTTCGCCATCTGCTTGGTGTGCGTCCACGGCCTCGCGGTCCTCGGGGAGCCTGAGAAGGTCTGACCCGCTCGCCAGGGGGTCGCGGCCGTCGATGCTCTGGGGGGTTGCCTGAGGCCGCGCGGCGTGCGTGCGCTGGGCTTGGCGCCCGGCCACGGTAAAATGCATGATCTCGATAAGATCGGTGAGATTCCGGTGGCGGTCTGCACGTCAGGCGCCGGCCAGGCTACGCTGGCGCAGCGTTCGTAGAGTTGCGACTGGCATCTTGCGGCGCCGCGGGCTCGCCCCACGGCACAGCGGATCGGCGCGAATCGACCAACCAGAGTGGAATGAAAGGAAAGCAAACAATGGGATTGCAGCTCGGCGATACAGCCCCCGATTTCGAAGCAGACACCACTGAGGGCCGGATCAAATTCCATGACTGGATCGGCGACTCGTGGGCGGTGCTGTTCTCCCACCCGAAGGACTTCACGCCGGTGTGCACCACGGAGCTCGGCTACATGGCGAAGATCAAGCCCGAGTTTGATCGCCGGGACGTGAAGATCATCGGGCTGTCGGTGGACCAGACGGGTAAGCACGCGCAGTGGGCGAGCGACATCGAGGAGACCCAGGGCACCGCCCCCAACTACCCGATCATCGGCGACGGCGACTTCGCGGTGTCCAAGCTCTACGGGATGCTCCCCGCGGCGACCTCGGGCGATTCCGACGCGCGGACGCCAGCCGACAACCAGACGGTGCGCAATGTCTTTGTGATCGGCCCCGACAAGAAGATCAAGCTGATCCTCATCTATCCGATGACGACCGGCAGAAACTTCGACGAGGTGCTGCGGGTGGTGGACTCGCTGCAGCTCACCGCCAACCACAAGGTGGCGACGCCGGTCAACTGGCAGCCGGGAGAGGATGTGATCATCGCCGGGTCGGTATCCGACGAGGAGGCCAAAGCCACCTACCCCGACGGCTGGAAGACGCCCAAGCCCTACATTCGGATCGTGCCCCAGCCGCACTGAGTGCGCTTGCCTCTGCACTGGGAGCTGCTGGTCTGCGGCCTGCGTGGCCACGAGCTCGCCGGCACTGACGCCAACGAGGCCGAAAGCGAACATGACCGTGGTTGGGAGGCGCTCGAACGTACCACCCCTCCCAGTCTGGTCTACCAGAACCTTCCCTGATTCAATGCCTTCGGCGCACACATGCGGACTACCTGACCGCAATTCGTCATACCGTGGTGTCATCAACCACACCGACGACCCCAAGTCTCAGCACTCCTAACCGAACCCAAAGGAGGATGTCATGCCAAGCACCAAGACTCGTGTCAAAAGGATCAACACGGTGGTCATCCCGGTGTCTGATCAGGAGGGGATGATCGCGTTCTATGTCGAGAAGCTGGGCTTGCGGAAGCGCACCGACATACCCTTCGGCAACCGCTACCGCTGGGTCGAGGTTGCGCCGGAGGACGCGGAAACGACGCTCGCGCTGGCCCCGCCGCCGCAGGGCAAGCCGACCGGCGATCGCGAGACCGGCATCAGCCTGCAGACCGACGACATCGACGCCTACCACGCCGAGCTGAAAGCCGCCGGTGTGGACGTGGACGCCGAGATCAGCCGCATGGGAGATCCGGTGCCGCCGCTGTTCTGGCTGCGCGATCCCGAGGGCAACTCCCTGATGGTCGTCGGCTGAGGCATGCTGCCGACCGAGGAAGCCCAATTCGACAATCCCGCGTACGCATCGCTGTGCGGCGCGCATGCGCGGCTTGCGCAGGTGCGGGGGCGCGCGCGCCGATATCCGGAGGACGTGGCCCCGTTCCTCGCACTGCCCTCACCGCCCACGGCACAGGACTGGCGGGACGCCGCCGAGCTCGTGGCGCCGGGAGCCTACGTGGCCGGGCGGTACGACGGAGCCGAGCCGCCAGACGGCTGGCGGGCGGTGCAGGCGTTCGATCTGGTGCAGATGATCGAGGAGCGGGTCACCGGGGCCGACTGCGCCGAGGCGATCCCGCTCGGCGTGGCGGATGTCCCCGAGATGCTCGAGCTCGTGGCCGAGACCGAGCCGGGGCCGTTTCTCACCAGAACCATCGAGCTTGGCGATTACCTGGGCATCAGGCGCGACGGGGAGCTCGTCGCGATGGCCGGCGAGCGGTTTCATCTGGACGGCTGGACCGAGATCAGCGCCGTCTGCACCAAGCCCAACCATCGTGGCCAGGGCCTGGCCTCTCAGCTCATGGGGGCGTTGATCGCGGGCATCCAGCGGCGCTCCGAACGAGTATTCCTGCACGTCATGAGCACCAACACCGGCGCGATCCGGCTCTATGAGGAGCTCGGCTTCGGCATCCGGCAAACCGCGACGCTCACCGTCGTGATGCGCGAGCCGCTCCGCGAGTAATGGCGGCGGGTCATGGGTTGTTTGCGTATGGCGAGAGCCGTGATCAGATCCCGTGTGGACCGATCACGGCACGTCGCCTCCCGCATCCGCTCCCGGCGCCTACGGGGCTAGGCGGAACGGCGGGTAGCGATCGGTCACCAGCACGTGTGCGTACGCCACCACGCGGTTGGTCCAGCGCCCGACGCCGACGAGGAAGTCGAACATCCCGCGCGGGAAGCGACCGGTGAGGAGGATCGCAAACCAGGCGGCGATCACGACGAAGAACGCGGCGATGTAGAGGAACAACAGCACCACGTAGTGGGGGATTGCCAGCAGCCACTTGACCAGCGGCAGCCAGCGGTTGAGGTCGGTGCGCGCGTCTGGATAGGGAAACTCGAGATGCACCGCCTGATGCTCGTCGGTGGAGGGGTAGCGGTCATCCATCAGTGCCAGGTAGACGCCGACCCTGGCGGAGAAGCGCATCAGCTCGAGGTTCCAGTCAAACCACCAGCGCGGGTACTTCTGGCGGAACAGGATCAACAGCAGCGTGGGCAGCACCACCAGGCCGGCGGCGCCGAGTGCCCCGGTGGTTCTCCCGCCGCCGTAGGCGTAGCCGCTGCCCTCGATGAGAGCGAGCACGATCGCGATCGGAATGACCATGAACAGGCGGAAGAAAGTGCTCAGGCGGTTGAGCGGCCGGTCCGGGTAGTCGACCGAGTACTGGACGGGATACGGAGCGTCGGGGTCCATGAGATGCCTTTCTGTGAGGTGTACGGCGTACACTCGTCTCTGGAACTATAGGTGTACGGTGTACACTTGTCAAGGCCGATGACAAAACGGAAGCTCGCCACCCGGAAACCGCTGAGCAGCGCTCGCGTGCTGCACGCCGCCGTCGCCCTCGCCGACGAGGCCGGGCTGGAAGCGTTCAGCATGCGTGGGCTCGCGCAGGAGCTCGGCGTCGTGCCGATGGCGCTCTACAAGCACGTCGCCAACAGGGAGGATCTCCTCGACGGCATGGTTGACATCGTCTTCAGCGAGATCGAACTCCCCTCTGAGGACCTGGACTGGCGCTCCGCCATGCGGCGCCGGGCGCTCTCGACGCGCGAGGCGCTGCAGCGCCACAGTTGGGCGATCGGGATGATGGAGTCGCGCCATCCGGGGCCGGCGAACCTGCGAAACCACAACGCGGTGATGGGCTGCCTGCGCAAGGCGGGCTTCTCGTTCAGGATGGCGATTCACGCCTATTCGGTCCAGGACGCCTACATCTACGGCTTCGCCCTGCAGGAACGGGATACAGCGTTTGAGACTCCCGACAGTGCTGGGGAATCCGCGCAGAGGAGGGCAGAGGCGATCGGTGCGTTTGAGGATTACCCGTATCTCGTGGAGGTCGCTACGAAGCTCCCCGAGTCCGGGTACCACAACGCCGTCGAGTTTGCGTGGGGGCTCGATCTCATCCTCGACGGCCTCGACCGTCTTCGCCACACCGGAGCCGCGTCGGCGTGAGCAACTCGACACGCACGCAACGCGCACCACTGCTAGCCGTCTCTCTCGGGGTCGTGCATGCACGACCCCGCGGCCGGCGCATGCGCCGGCCGTAGGTGGGCCGCATGCGGCCCACCTGGCAGGGTCGCATGCGACCCTGCCCCAACCGCAAGCTACGAGACGGTGATGGTCTCGCGCTGTTGCTTGTGCCTGTTCTCGATCGTCAGGGTGTAGCGACCACGGGGAAGCGTGCGCAGCGGTCCGAGCAGCAGTTGCGTCTTGCCGTCGGCGGCCGACAGCGCGAAGCCCTTCACGTACAGGTGCCCGCCGCGGTACAGCGAGACCGCGAGTTTGCGGCCACGTCCGGTGAATTTGAACGGGTTGGCACTCGGCTTGGCTTCGCAGTGTTGCAGCAGCGCTCCGTGCTCTATAGCGACCACGACGACGAGGTCATCGAGACCGTCGAGATCCTCGACGCCTCCGGCCTCCTCGGCCGCGATGATCTTCGCGAGGCGTTTGAGGACGCCGACGAGGACGACGATCGAGCGCAGACCTTCGCTGCGCTCTTGGCCAGCCATCTAGATGGCGCGGCGGAGGTCGAGCGACTCGGCGTTGACGTCCGCTTGAGGGCACTTCGTCTTGCCGGTGTCTGGCGGGGACACGTCAGCGATCGAGCACGCGAGGCACCCGAGTGGCTGTCCGCGGCCCAGGTCGCTGCACGGTATGGCGTCACACCACAGGCCGTCTACAAATGGATCGATGCCGGACGCGTACGCGGGGAGCGAACCCCGGGCGGCTCCTGGCGACTGGCGGCCGACCAGTTCGAGCGTCACGGCGCCAGGCAGGACGCCGCGACAGCGCTCAAGACAAAGCTGGTCGAACGCGCAGGGAGCGCACCCGGCCCCTCTGATGAGGAACTGGCGGCCGAGATCGTCGCTCGACGCCGCCCTGAGTGCTCGTAGTCTTCGACGCCACAATGCTCTGCGGCGCCCTGAGAAAGCCGACGGGCTACAACTTCAAGCTGCTCGAACTCGCTGCGGATGGCACACTCCTCCAAGGCTTCACGACCGATATCGCCGGGATGGAGTTTGTCCGCAACGCCCTCGACGGGCTGGGCGGTGTCAGCTACGACATGGAGCTGATCGAAGCGTTCCTCGTCACTTCGCCCCGCTGTTCAACCCGGACAATATCGAGCCCTCTCCGATCGGGCGGCACAGGGTCGCCAGCGTGCTACGCGCGTCGTAAATTACAGGCAAGTGCTCGCGCAGGATGCGGCGGCCGTGTCATCGACGGTCTCGTTTCGGCGACCGGCCTCCTCGACGAGCCGCGAGGTCGCCAAGCTGATCGCCGAGATCGAGTACCCCAGCGTCTCCTGACCGTGGAGCAGTTGCCCGTTCGTCCTCGCACCGTCGAGGGCACTTGGATCAGGCACGTACCGCACGGAGCTGACTTCCTCGGCCGAGCGGACATCCCGTCGGATGGGCGCTGGCAGCGCGGCGATGTCGTACGCGCTCTCTACCTCGCCGACACTGTGACCACAGCGACGGCGGAGTGGTATCAAGCGTGGTGAGTACGACAGCTCGGACCACCTCGCCTTCCGTCTGACCGTCGAACGCGTGCTCGCAGACCTGCGGATCATCAACGCATCGCCGCAGGCACCGGCACTTACCCGCCTCGGCGCCACATTCGACTTGCTCGACAAGCTCGAAACGCTGCTCGGGTACGGACCACAGTCGATGAGTCAGTTCGGCAAGGCCTGGGGCCCCGGACGTGGCTTCGCAAAGCTTCTGGACCGGCGCGTGACTTTGCCGATGATGCAGCGCGGCTTCGAGAACATGCCGAGCACGCTCCAGTCGGTCTTCAAGGACCGAGCCAAGCTCTTGTTCGACGCGGTGTGTACGCGATCACAAACAGATCACAAGTAGCCAAGACCCACCATTTGCAGCTATTTTCATGCGCCCGAGTGGACTCGAACCACCACCATGTTTACACATGACAAGACCCTCAACCGGATACGGGTGGGTGTTAATGGGTCCGAGGGCGTCCAGATCGTCCAGTTTGCGGGGTTTCGCGGACGGATCGGACGGGTCTGGAGGGGTGGATGTTCTCAAAGTGTTCTCACGGGCCGCGTGGCGTAGCTCCTTCGTTGCCGAACTTGCTTCCGTCCGTTGCGTCCATTGCGTTTCGTGCGTCGATGAGGTAGAGTGTGCTTTGAGGCTCTCCTATGAACCTAACGCTCGACATCTCGCTGCTTGCCTATCCGACGCTGACGGAGGCGGCTCGTCTGCTCGGCGTAAGCGCGTCGACGCTCTCGCGGCGGGACGATCTCGTATGCGAGCGGATGGGCGAGCGCGACAAGCGGATTCCCGCTGGGGAGGTCATGCGCTTGGCCGTCGTCTACCGCAAGCGCTCGCTGGGCGAGGTGGCCGCCGACCTTATCGGTCGTGCTCGGGAGAGCTCTCCTCACGACGCGGAGCATGTGCAGGAGGAGATCGAGCGCTTCTTCGAGCAGAGCGAGTCTCCGGCGCTCCCAGTGGGTGCGTTCCTGACCGAGGCCAAGCGAGTGTTGCCTGCCGAGCTGTACGAGCAGGTGCGGCGGGTCTACGGGGCGTCCGAGGGCAGCTCGTCCGCGCTGGTCAGCGCCAGTCGGTAGCGTCCTGGCGCAGGTGTCGCCCCGAGGGGCTGAACCCGCTCACGCGCGGAGCGTCACGGAAGCCGAGCTGGCGAAGGACGGCGATCACTTTTGGGCGGTTCGCTGCGTCCATGTCGACGTAGCCACCGCGTTTGGTGCGATCGCTGATCGCGTGCGCGTACTGCTTGAGCAGCCAGACGAGCGCGAGGCTCCTCGCGTATAGGTCGGGCGTGGCGTCGGCGTCGGCGCGTGTCCCGAGGGCGGTGATCAACAACGGCCGGGCCGGGCTGTCGTGTAGGTGATAGCTGAGCACGGCCATGATCTCCTGGCTGCGCAACTCGATGGCGTAGATGCGCCGTCCGCGCTCAACGGCAGCTCGGTTGACGATCTCCCGCACGGAACGGTCGAAGTGTGCACGGGGGAGAAACTGCTCTCGGGTCGTGATGCGGAAGGCTGCGTGCCGGCTCCGGCCCGGCTCGGGTAGGCGATGGTCGATATGCACGACAGTCCGCTCGCCGTAGGCTGTGTCAGTCTTGCTGATCACTACGGCAGCTTGAATGCTTGCCGTCGCTGAAAAACGCAGGCGCTCCAGAAGTGAGTCGTGCCGCACGTGCTAATCCTATGGAGACCATCGGAGGTTCTTGGGCACTGGCGCGCCAGGAGTGGTTGCGGCGACCCCGGAAACGGTCATGGGCGACTTGATCCCGAGCCTTAATTCGAGTCCTTGCGCCGTCTCTCGACTTGAGAAGGGGACGCATATCTCACAGTCGCCCACGTGCAGCATATCGCAGTCGTGCTAGACGAGGAACTACTGGTGTACTTTCAGCGTACAGTGGTCGGCAAGGTAGAGCGCGAGTTTGCGGCCGTAGCATGACGCTACCTCAACCTGAATCGAACACGCAGCGAACAACAAAAGAAGGCCCCGGCGCTCACGCAGCCAAGGGGCCTTCCGAAGACGGGGCCGGATTTGAACCGGCGACGCTGGAGCTATCAAACCCCACGCTCTACCACACTGAGCTACCCGTGCATGCCTAGAGTATATCAGCCGCCGAGCGTGTAACTAAAGATCCTACGCGACTGCCATTTGATTGCCGCAAGCGATATTGGGTGACACGCTAGCTTGATATCTAAACCGATGTCTCGAGTTTGAGCTCAAGCGCTATCTTTTCGTACGTCTTGCGAAGGGCAGCTGCTCGCCCCTTACGGAGAAGGGGAAGCTTGGTGCTGTTTGACGCATCGGACACATCGGACAAAATGACTTGGGCCAGAGATGGGTCACAGATGATGGCCTTGTGCGGCCGGCTTGCCCGATCATCCTGCATCGCGCTGGTTGCGCTGTTCGAGTTCCCGACGTCCTTCCTGGACGATCCGGACTGCTCCTTTGCCGGGCTTCATGCGAGCCCGTAGCTGTGCGAGGCGCTGTCGATTGAGAAGAGGTACGAGTACGAAGTGATCGTCTTGCGTGGGAGGGCAGCGACTCCGCTAGCGGTCGACAACGCGGAAAGGATGGCGCCGATGGGTTCGCCCGCCACCGCGCTCGTCACGCCACCGGCGATGCCGAGTCCGATGCCCGCGGTCCCTGCCATCATCCTGAGCGGTCCATGCCGCAGGGCCTCGCCCGCTTCGCGGATCTCCTCCAGGCGATCGTCAAGAGCGTCTGTGGCGTCGTCGGTCATCTCACGTACCACAGCGCGCAGGCGTCGAGCGTATGCCCGGAACTCGGCTCCATGCTCGGCGCGGAACTGGATCACCTCATCGAGCGGAACAGCCTCCAGGTTCGGTCCCACGAAGTCCAGGTCAATGGTGATTATTTGGGCCGCGGCTGGCTCTGGGGATGGCATCTGCAGAAGCTGCACGAGGGCTTCTTGTATCCGAGGACTGTCTGTCGCGGGAGAAAGCTCGAGCCCAAGGCCAGGCCCGCCCTCGCGCAGGATCTGGGCCAACAGCACGAGAAACAGATTGCGCACGAGTGGGTGCAGCGGGATCGATGCGCCATCTTCGGTCTGCCTTGCCAGACCGCTTTGATGGAGCTCCTCAAAGATCCGCGTCGTCGTCCGCCTACCCCGCTTGTCAGGCTGTGTCCCGCACGTTCTCTGGCTGACCGGTGCGCAGCAGCTCGGCGCTTTGCTCCAGGGCGGCGTAGCCCTCGGTCTTGACCCTCTCAGGTAGGCCGGCTCGCGCCAGAACCTCGTTGGCCTTGGTCGCGGTCACGTAGGCGCTGGCGGCTTGCTTGGCAATGTGGTTCAGCCGCCACTTCTCGCTTGGCATCTTGGCGAGCTCGGCAAGTTCACGAGCGCGTGAGCGCACGGCGTGGGCGCGCCCCTTGGACTGGAGCATCGAGTCGGTGCCCCGCGGGCAGCAGGTGATCGAGTCGCAGATGACCCGTCCGCGCGGACGTGCGTCGTCGAGCAGCACGCGGGCGACCTTTGACGGCACGGAGCGCCGCAGGGAGGGAATGTAGATGCCGCTGGGGGCGAAGCCGCTCTGCGGCTCGCTGTTTGGCTTGCGCGGTTTGCGCGCGGCGACGAACCCGCGCACGTCGCCGCGCTCGCCGACCCCCATGCCGCACTCATAGCCGTCAAGGCCGGCCGCGACCAGCGCCCATCCGTAGATGCCCTGGCGCCAGGCAATGGTGGGGACGCCGGCGGCGCGCAGCTGGCGCGCGGCGAGGTGTGCGTGGAGCAGCTTGGCGTAGCTCTCGCGTCCGTCCCCGAGCGGGGAGAGGTACAGCGCGATCGCTTGCGGCCCGACCTCGATCGCCGTGGCGGCGAAGCGGTCCAATGCTCGTTGCCAGCCGGGCCGGCGAGTCCGGGCCCTCGGCGTAGAGTCTGGCTGCACGGCCGCAAGCGGAGCCTCGGCGGGCGACGCCCGATCGACCTGCTCGCCGCGGGCGCGTTCGACGAGGTGCTCGACGCAATCGAGCGAATGAACGCGGGGGCGATGTGAGACACGACGAATTGCTCGCCGCCATCTCCGACCTCGAACCGGTGGAGGTGAGTGGAGACTTCGAACGCCACTGCGGCTTGCGCTGGAAGATCTGACGCCAAGCGCAGCCGGCGGACGGTGGGGAGCGCGCAAGACCTTCGAGGTGCTCTACCTCGGCAGGCCTCACCAGAGCGTCGTGGCAGAGGCATACCGGCACCTCGTCGACGACGAGCTCGACCAGCCGGGCGAGCTCGCGGCGGCGGTGATCGAGCGCCGGGTGCTGACCTGTGACGTGCAGGTCGACAACGTCCTCGACTTGCGCTCCCAACAGGCACGCACGACGGTCGAGCTCGCCGACGGAGAGATGTCTCGGAACCCGGCGAATACGATCGCTGCCAGGCGATCGGAGCCGCGGCCCACCAGCTCGGCCGCCACGGCGTGATCGCCCCCTCGGCCAGCCGACTCGGCGAGACGCTTGCCCTCTTCAGTACGAACCTCCCCGCCGAGCAGTGGCCGACGGTGAAGACCCGCGATATCTGGCGAGGTCTTCCCCCTGATCCTCGACGATTGCGCGCTGTCGAGGGCACCGCCTGATACAGCTGGGAGTCGAGCCGCTTCAATCGGAGGCTGTCGAGAGCTACCGCCGACCAATGGCGCGGCCCCTTCGTGCATTTACGAACGGATGTGGGTCGCAGCGGACGTTGTCGCGCGCCTAGCCTTCGGAACAGGCGGAGCCCGATGTCAACCCATATAGCAGTCGATTTGCAGCTATTTCTATGCGCCCGAGTGGACTCGAACCACCACCACGTTTACACATGACAAGGCCCTCAACCTTGCGCGTCTACCAATTCCGCCACGGGCGCTGGAGCGGCGAGTATAGCCCCGTGCGATCACCGACGGTCGGGCCACCGTGGTTGGTTCGTGTGGTAGGGCTCGGCGGTCAGTGGTGGGCATGCTCCCCGAATGGGCAAGGCGACCGATGCGGCAACCGTGTGCCACAGCGAAAGCTTGCATCCGTCCGCGAGCGGCGCTACTGTACGAACACATGTTCGTCGCACCCTCCAGCCCAGCGACCCAAGGGATTAAGAGATCATGGATCTGACCAAGCGCCAGCAGGAGATCTTCGACTTCATACGCAAGTACTCGGCCAAGTACGGCTATCCCCCGACCGTGCGCGACATCGGCAAGGCGGTGGGCCTTGCCTCCTCCTCGACCGTCCACGCGCACCTCGCCAACCTGGAGAAGATCGGTTTGTTGCGCCGTGATCCCTCCAAGCCACGCGCCATCGAGCTGCTCGACAGGGTCGACCGGGCGGTCGGCAGCGCCGTGGACAGCGTGCGCTCCATCGTGCGCTCCGAAGGTTTGCCGCTGCTGGGTTCGGTCGCCGCCGGCCAGCCGGTGCTGGCGGAGGAGAACATTGAGGAATACATCTCCGTCCCTGAGGTCGCTGGGGGTGGGGATGGGGAGTATCTCCTGCGCATACGCGGGGACTCGATGAAGAACGCAGGAATCATTGAAGGCGACATCGTGGTGGTGCGACCACAGGAGACCGCGCGAGAAGGCGAGATCGTCGTGGCGCTGCTGGGGGAGGAGGCGACCGTCAAGCGCTTCTTCCGGGAACCCGACCACATCCGCTTGCAGCCCGAGAACGAGACAATGGAGCCAATTCGCAGCAAGGAGGTCAAGGTGTTGGGGCGCGTGGTGGGGCTGCTCAGGAGCCTGTGATGGTTGGCGCTCCTACACAACGGGCTGCCAACACGCTAAGTTGACAAGGCAGGTCAAGCAGCCGCGGAGGCCACCTGGCCTTCGAGGAAAGTCCGGACATCACAGGGCGAGGTGGTCGAGCTATCGACCCGGGGAAACCCGCGGGAAAGTGCCACAGAAACAAACCGCCGACGCCGGCCGTCCCACGTGAACGGCCGGCGGGCAAGGGTGAAATGGTGCGGTAAGAGCGCACCAGCGTCGCGGTGACGCGGCGGCTGGGCAAACCCCACCCGATGCAAGGCCAAACCGGACCGTTTGCAGGCTGCCCGCCGAGGTCCAGGTAGGCCGCTCAGATGGATGGCTGCTCACGACAGAATCCGGCTTACCGACCTGCTAAGGAAAAGCCCCGCCCCGGCGGGGCTTTTCTATATGTGCAGAAGCTGGGTTCTTGACAGGCTAAGAGATTGGAACCCAGTACAGGGGCGATCTCTATGGAATCGCTCGGCGCGGGCGCCCGGGAAAACCCCGGCAGCGCTCCATGCCGCACCGACGTAGCCTACCAGGGCGTCCCGGCGGAAAGCGTCGAACCCCAGACCTGCCGGGTTTCCATGTGTGGGCCGGCTTACGCTCGCGGTGGGCGAGTGGGCGCAGCGGGATGGGTTGTGTCCGCGGGCGCCCGAGCGAAGTTAGCGAAATGGCCGGCTAAAACGCCAGCTTGGTGCTAGGATTTCTCTATGAGTCGTGTCCAGACTCCAGCCGAGACGATGGCGCGCGCGTTCGTGGCGCTGCGCAGCGTGGATAGCAGCAGCCACGATGCGCTGAGCGCTGCGGTGCAGGACGCCGCCGCCGAGCTGGAGGCCGGTCTCGCGGATCGCGCGACATATTCGAAGGTTGAGGCTGCGCACCTTCTGGATGTCAGCACCACCACGCTGGAGAAGTGGATTGCGCAAGGCAAGCTGCCGGTCGTGCATGTGCCGCAGTACAAGCGCGATCGTGTGCCCGCGCGCCCGCTGCTGAGGCTGGCGGGCGAGGTCAAGGAGCTGCGGCGACTCGGAGGCCGACGCGGGCTGTTGGTCGAGGCTTTGAGTCGCCTTGAGCAGGAGGATCCGCAGTGGCGGCGCGAATTTGACGACCTCTACGGAGACGGTCTGCACGCGATGAAGCGTGGCGATCTCGTCAAGGTCGACCTCGACAGCTTCGGCCCCGACGACTGACCAACCGCGTCGGTGGCCGTGCCGGGGCTGGAGATTTATGTTGCGCCTGCGGTCCAACGGGTCATCGATGATCTGCGCGGAAAACGGCTGGGGCTCGGACCCACGCTCAGAGAGCTGGCGCGGGATCCTTGCTCGGCCGAGCTCGACGCGCGGCGTCTATCGGGTCCGCTGACTCCAATCGTCTGCGGCATACACCTCTCGCAGGGGTACAGGCTGGCGTTCACCGTGCAGCCCACCACCCGCGCGCACGACGCGCGTATCGTCGTCCTGTACGTGGGCAAGCGCGACACGCGCCGTCGCTCGCACGACATCTGGGAGGTTGTGCACGATCTTTTCGAGGTCGACAACCCCCCGGGTGAGCACGAGCGTCCACCGTGCTGCGCCGACGGGTTGCCCGATATCGGCGACGCTGAGCTCGACGATTTTATGGTCAGACTGCGACGTCTGCTGCGTGGCAGATAGATCTCTGCGCGTGCCGGCCCATGCGCTCGCTGGGCGCGCTCTTTGCCACGGGCGGTCTTCGCTGGCCTCGTGGCCGCCGGCGAGGCGGGTGGGAACGAAGGACATGCAGGCCTGGTCGGCGAGCGTCTGCACGGCGGCGTGTATCTCCTCGCTGGCGAGGTGCACGTAGCGGTTGACGGTCGAGAGGTCCGCGTGCCCGAGGTACTCGGCGACGAGTCGCGTGTCGCCGGTGGCCTGGCGCAGCCATGTCGCGGCGGTGTGGCGCAGCGTGTGGGCCGTCACGTGCTTTGAGAGCCCCGCGCCTCTGGCGGTGCGTCGGATCACATCGGCAAGGATGTTCGCCTGCAGAGATCACAAGGCCGTCTCTCTCGAGCCTGCCGGCGTTAGGCGGCCTTGATCCCCTCGCGCGTGGCGGCCTTGAGGATCTTCTGATCGAATGACGAGACCGCCGAGCTCGTGTGCTTCGCGGTCGCCAGGCAGTAGGCGTCGGGGAGGGTGATCGGGTGGCGTCCTCGTAAACGCGCCGCCTCGACTCCGATCGCCTCGTTGGGCTGGTGCACGGTGACGCCGAGGGCGGCGATCGCCTCCCGGGCGGCGGCGAGCTTCGACACGTCCGCCGAGGGGGCGATCAGCACCTCGGTCAGGTTCACGACGCTGACGGCGCAAGCGTCTTGGTCGTCACGCCACTTGGTGAACAGCGCGCGAGCGCGATGATGATGCGGGTCGCTGCCATCAAGCGCTCCGATCAGGACGTCCGCGTCGAGGAGCAGCCTCACCGCAGTTCATCCTCGGCGTCGAGCTGCTCGAGATAGCCGGAAGGGTAGGTGCCCGTCAGCGTCCCGAACGCATCCTCGAAGGTCGTGGTGGTGCGGCGGATCCGCAGTTCCCCGTCGCCGGTCGGCTCGACCGTGACTCGCTCGCCGGCGTGCAGCCCAACCTCGTCGAGCGCCGCGACGGGGATCGTGATCTGGTTCTTGGTCGAGATTCGCGCCATCCCTTTACTCTAGCAGTAAAGGCGCCGTGGGTTTCGGCGCCCGCTCACAACAGCAGACAGCCACTCCGCCGCCGCGCTACCCTGCGCAGGCGATGCGCTTCGCGGTGAAGTTTCTGGGCTGCAAGGTGTCCCACGCCGACGCCATGCTGGCGCGTCGTCGGCTGCTGGAGGCGGGGCACGAGGAGGCGCCCGAGGAGGAGGCGGAGTTGCATGTGATCAACACGTGCTGCATCACCGGCGAGGCAGAGGCAAAGTCGCGCCAGTCGGTGCGCCGCTCGTTGAAGACGGCGCAAACGGTGTATGTGGGGGGTTGTGCGGTGAACCTGCGAGCAGCACAGTTCGCGGAGATCGACGCGGCGGTGCGCCCATTTACGGGTACTGCGGAGGATGTGGCGCAGGCGATGGCGGGTGCGCTCGGGGGATGTGTGGATCTGGAGCACCAGCCGCTGGTGGGCCGCGCGCGCGGGCAGCACCTGGAGGGCCGACCGATTGGGGAGACACTCACTGCGCTCGCATCCCCGAATCGGCCAGCGGCCGCGCGCACTCGCGGCTTCGTGAAGGTGCAGGACGGGTGCGACTGCCACTGTGCCTACTGCATCATCCCGACCGTGCGCGGAGCCGCGCGTTCGCGCCCGGCCGCCGCTGTGCTCGATGAGGTGAGGGCGCGTGTGGCGCAGGGCCAGCCGGAGGTGGTGATGACCGGGATCAGCGTGGGTGACTACCGCGACCCGCGGGAGGGCCTGGAGCTGGGCGAGCTGATGGCGAGGGCCGCGCGGGTGGAGGGCGTGGAGCGCGTGAGGCTGTCCTCGGTGGAGGTGATCCACGTGCGCGACTCGCTGATCCAGGCGCTGCGGGAGGAGCCGAAGGTCTGCCCCCACCTGCACGTGCCGATGCAGTCGGGCGACGACGGGGTGCTGCGAGCGATGGGGCGCCACTACACGGCGAGCGAGTACCTGGAGGCGATCGAATCGCTGCGGGGGGCGGTTCCCGGGGTCAACCTGACCACCGACATCATCGTCGGCTTTCCCAACGAGGATGAGGCGGCGTTCGAGCGGACGCTCGGGCTGGTGCGGGCGGCGGGAATCAGCAGGGTGCACGCCTTCTCCTACTCCCCGCGCCCGGGCACCGCCGCGCAGGAGCTCGGCGACCGGGTGGCCCCGGAGGAGAAGAAGCGCCGCTCGCGGGAGTTGAGGGGCCTCTCGGAGGTGCGCTCGCGCCACCACCGTGCGGCGAAGTTGGGCGCCACCGAGCGGGTGCTGGTGGACAAGGTGGCGCAGACACAGTGCTCCGGGTACACCGCCGACTACACGCGCTGCTACCTGCCGGCGGGCGCGGCGAGCGCAGGGGAACTGGTGGAGGTGAGCGTGCGGGAGCTGCACGCGGACGGTCTGCGTGTGACGCCGCTGTGAACAACGCCGGCTCCACGCCCCGCGGCGCGGCTATCCTTCCTGGCATACCGGTGAGCATCCAAGAGCAGCTCAAGAGCGATCTGGCCACCGCCATGAAGGCGGGGGAGAAAGAGCGCGTGGGCGCGCTGAGGATGGTGCTCTCGGAGCTGCAGAAGGACGCCAAGCTCGGGGGAGGGGACGAGCAGGCGGTACTGCGCCGCGAGCGTAAGCGGCGCCTGGAGGCGGCGGAGGCCTATCGCGAGGCCGGGCGTGAGGAGCTGGCGGCCGGGGAGCAGGGTGAGGCGCAGCTGATCGCCGCCTACCTGCCGGCGGAGCTGCCGGAAGCTGAGCTGCGGGAGATCGTCGAGCGGGCGGTGCGCGACAGCGGCGCCGAGTCGGTCAGAGACATGGGACGCGCAATGGGGGTGGCGATGGCCGCGGTCGATGGCCGCGCCGACGGCAAGCGCGTCTCCGGATTGGTGCGGGCCGCGCTCAACGGATGAGGACCCAGATCGAGCTGCCTGGCGAAGTGGCCGCCGAGCTGGCAGGCAGCCAGGACGCCGTGTTGAGGGCGCTGGAGGGGCACCTGGAGTGCAGGGTGTTCCTGCGCGGCAACCTGTTGACGCTGGACGGATCGGAGGGAGAGATGCGCGCCGGTGAGCGAGTGGTAAAGGAGCTCTCGGAGCTGATCGCCCGTGGGCATGAGATCGGCCCGGGGACGATCGCGGCGGTGACCGGGGCTTTGGATGCACATGAGTCTCCGGCGAAGGTGCTGGAGGACGTGGTGTGGCGCCACCGCTCGCTGCGGGTGGCGCCGAAGACCGTCAACCAGAAGCGCTATGTGGACTGCATCCGCGAGCGCACCATCACCTTCGGGGTGGGCCCGGCGGGCACGGGCAAGACCTTCCTGGCGGTGGCGATGGCGGCGGCGGCGCTCTCGCGCAACGAGGTCAACCGGATCATCCTCACGCGCCCGGCGGTGGAGGCGGGCGAGCGGCTGGGTTTCCTCCCGGGAGACCTGATGGCGAAGGTGGATCCCTACCTGCGCCCGCTGTTTGACGCGCTGCACGACATGCTGGACCCCGAGAAGGTGACCCAGCACCTGGAGCGAGGTGTGATTGAGATCGCGCCGCTGGCGTTCATGCGCGGGAGAACGCTCAACGACTCGTTTGTGATCCTCGATGAGGCGCAGAACACCACGCCCGAGCAGATGAAGATGTTTCTCACGCGTCTGGGCTTCGGCTCGCGGATGGTCGTCACCGGCGACGTCACCCAGGTGGATTTGCCGCCCGAGCAGCAGTCCGGCCTGATCGCGGTGGGGGAGGTGCTGGGAACGGTGGAGGGAATCGAGTTCGTGCGCTTCGGTGGCGAGGACGTCGTGCGCCACAAGCTGGTGCAGCGGATTGTGGAGGCATACGACGAGCACTCCCGGTGTGACGCTCGGGAGCTCCGTCCGGTGGATCGTCGGCGGCAGGGATAACGTCGGGTGGAGATCGAGGTGCTGGGCGCGGACGCGCTCGGAGAGCGGGCTCCGACGGCGCGCCAGCTGCGGCGGCTGTGCCTTCTGGCCGCGGCCTGTGCCGGGGTCGAGGATGGTCACCTGGCGATCGAGTTCGTCGATGCCGAGCGCATCGCCCAGCTGAATGCGCGCTATCGCGGCAAGCCAAGCCCGACCGACGTGCTCTCGTTCCCGATCGACGGTGCCACTCCCGTGGTGGGGTCGACGCGTGAGCTGGGCGACGTGGTGATCTGTGCACAGCACACAGAGGATCTGCGCGAGGCGATCATCCACGGGGTGCTGCATCTTGTGGGGATGGATCACGAGATCGATGGCGGTGAGATGTTGGCGGTGCAGGCCGAGCTGTTGCGTTGGGAGGGGCTCCCCGCGAGCATGGGCTCGCCCCGGGGCTCGCCGTGAACTGGGCGCGGTCGTGACCCGCGCCGGCTTCGTGGCGTTGCTGGGGCGCCCCAACGTGGGCAAGTCCACGCTCGTCAACGCGGTGGTGGGCGGCAAGGTGGCGATCGTCTCCGACCGCGCACAGACCACGCGCCGCGCGATTCGGGGCATCCGCACTGAGGGCGACTGTCAGATCGTGCTGGTGGACCTACCGGGGGTGCAGCGCCCGCGTGACGCGCTCACCGCTCGCATGTCGCAGCGGGTGCAACAGGAGCTGCAGGGCGCCGACGCGGCGTTGCTGATGCTGAACGGCGAGCAGGCGGTGGGTCCGGGAGATCGCTTCATCGCGCGAGCGCTCCAGGGCCCGCCCCCGGTGGCGATCGCGGTCAACAAGGTGGATCGACTGAGTCGCGCCGGCACGCTCGCGGCGTTGCAGGGCGCCGCGGATCTCGGCCTCGACGCGGAGGTGTTCCCGGTGTCGGCCCGCACGGGGGAGGGCGTGGTCCAGCTGGTGGAGCATCTGCGCCAGCTGTTGCCCGAAGGCCCCTTTCTGTTTGATGCCGATACGCGTTCCGACCAGTCGCCGCGGTTGCTGGCGGCTGAGCTGATCAGGGAGGCGGCGATCAGACGCACCTTTCATGAGCTGCCGCACGCGGTGGAGGTGGTGGTGGAAGAGATCGAGTGGGTACGCGAGGCGATGACGCGGGTG
The DNA here is from genome assembly GCA_963833205.1 of uncultured Solirubrobacterales bacterium. Taxonomy (GTDB): domain Bacteria; phylum Actinomycetota; class Thermoleophilia; order Solirubrobacterales; family Solirubrobacteraceae; genus Palsa-744. Next base: position 207,917 of record CAWHWZ010000007.1, read on the forward strand.
CGGGCGCTGATCTGGGTGGAGAGCGACTCCCAGCGGGCGATCGTGGTGGGCGCGAAGGGGCGGATGATCAAGGCGATTGGCAGCGCCGCGCGCGGAGAGCTCGAACGGGAGCTCGGGGGCAGGGTGCACCTCGACCTGTCGGTGCGAGTGCGCCGGGACTGGCGCCGCGACGATGGCTTGCTCGATCGTTTGGGGATCGAATGAACCTCCGTCTGCCGGGGGTTGTGGCACCGCATTGATGGTACGGTCCATTCGCGGGACCTTATTCTCAAGATGTTGGAACCGTTCGCCCAAGGGCTGCACGGCGGCGCGGTTTGGTGTACGGTTTATGTAACGGGTTGTTCGGGACGCAGGAAACGTTATCTTACGGCAGCAGGGACCCACAGAGCTAGTCGTCAAAGGGGGCCGGCGGGGAGATGTCAGCTAAGATCGCAGTGCTGGGATTGGTGATCGAGGAGCCCGGTCCCGCTCATCGCTTAACGGCGAAGTTGCGCCAACGACTCTCATCGGCGGGTTTTGTCGACTCCAACGTGTACTCAGCCCTCACTCGCCTGGAGCGCGACGGCCTGGTGCGCGCCATCGGTGAGGGTCAGGGGTCGGAGCGGACACGCGGTGTGGCTCAGGCCGGGACGCCATTTTCCTCGCCCAGAAGGAGTGTTTCCAGTCCGCCCCTGGCGGCTGTGAGTGTCCCCGGCGCCGCCGCGGCCGTGGTCGAGCAGGCGGGCATCAGGCGCCAGCAAGCCGTTGCGGGACGGCGCCGACCCGCGCCTGGGCGGGCGCCGGGCTCGCGCGCCTACTCGCGCTCCTTCGAAGCGACGCCGGCCGGCGTACGGCACTTCGAGGAGTGGCTGCTCAGATCCTCCACGGCGCCTCCTCTGCGCGACGAGCTGCACATGAAGGTCGCTCTCTGCCAGCCGCACAACCTGCCGCGGCTGGTCGAGCTGGTCTACGGTCAAGAGCTGATCTGTCTGGCACGCGTGCAGGAGCTCAAGCACACCTTCGAGCGGATGCGTCCGCCGGCGCCCAATCGGTGGTCGGGCCTGGTGCTGGTGCACATCCGCGATGCGGAGCTCTCCTTCTGGGAGGCGCGGCTGACGTGGCTGCAGGGCGTGCGTGAGTCCCTGGAAGGAATGCGCGCCGCATACGAGCGCGCCACCGGCACGGTTGGGCCGCCGGCGCAGCGTCGTGCACCGGCTTCGGCCTCCTCAGCGCTCCTGTCGCCGTCGGCGCGACTCACGGCGTAAACCTGGGTCCGCCGATCCCGGGGTCGCACCGGCACCGGATGACGCATCGCCAGGACCAATTGCCCTCGCTCCGAGGGGTCACCCTGCGGATGCTCGGTCAATTGTCCCTGGCTTGGTCACCGGCACCGGATGCTCAGCCCGGTATCGGTGGATCCAGGGTAAAGCGCACGGGCGCACAATCTTCGGCGGGTTGACGACGCCGTGAGCGCCGCGGAGCCACGCGTCGTTACGCCGCACAATTCTGTCGGGTTGAGTATGTTGTACGCGAAGTGCTGGCAAAGCGCAGACCATCGGTCCGCGAGCGGGCGCCATTCGGCGAGGTGAGAGTGGGCGCTTTGCTGTCGCTCAAGGGCGTCAGCAAGAGCTACTGGCGGGGCGACACAGAGGTGAGAGTGCTCCACGATGTGACGCTCGATATCCGGGCGGGGGAGTTCGTGGCGGTGTGGGGCACCCGTGGGTCTGGCAAGTCGACTTTGCTGAAGCTCGCTGCTCGTCTGGAGATTCCCGACGGCGGCAGCGTGTGCTTCAACGGCGTCGATCTCGCCGGTCTTTCCGAGCGCCAGCACGCGCGGCTGATGCTGGAGTGGATCGGCTGGGTGCGACGCACGGGGCCGCGCAGCGACCTGCGAATGCTCGACTACGTGGCGCTGCCGCTGCTGGCCGCGCACGGCCGCCGCCACGCCTACGCGCTTGCCGAGGCCGCGGTCGAGCGGGTTGGGCTCTCGCCGCAGACGCGCCAACGGTGGGGCAGTCTGTGCGACGGGGAGCGGGCCCTGATCGGGATCGCCCACGGAATCGCGCGCGCGCCGCGGCTGCTGCTGGTGGACGATCCCACCGCCAACCTCGACATACTCGAACGCGAGCGGGTGACCGAGCTCTTACATTCGCTCGTGGACGAGGAGGCGGTCGCTGTGCTGATGGCGGTCCCCGACATGCCCGCGGCGATGCGGGCCGATCAGATCCTCTCCCTTGGTGGGGGCCGTTTGAGCTGCGTCTCCTCGCCGCCGCCGCCGGCGCAGGCCGCTCAGGCCAACGTGATCCAGCTGCGTGGCAGGCAGCAGCTGGCGTGATGCTCCCCGCGCGCGAGCCCATCGGCTTGAGCGGGCGACGGCTGGCGTGATGCTCGAGTTGCGCGATCTGGTCAAGCACTACCGGGTCGGCGAAGACGAGCCCGTGCGCGCCGTGGACGGGGTGTCGATGTCGGTGGCGGCGGGTGAGCTGGTGGCGCTGTACGGACCCAGTGGGTCGGGCAAGACGACGCTGCTGATGCTGATCGCCGCGCTGCTGTACCCCGACGGCGGGACGGTGTGCGTAGGCGGACGCGAGGTATCGGCGCTCTCAGATCAAGAGGGCGCCGCGTACAGGCTGCGGGAGCTCGGGTTTGTGCGACAGAGCCTCAACCTGATCCCGGGTGTGAGCGCGCTTGACAACGCCGCGCTGAAGCTGCTGGGGACCGATCTCACCCCACGCGAAGCTCACCGTCGAGTGAGCCCGCTGCTGGAGCGGCTGGGGCTGGGAGATCGCCTGCGCCACCGTCCCGACCAGCTCTCGATGGGCGAGCGCCAACGGGTGATGATCGCGCGCGCGCTTTCGACGGAGCCCAAGCTGGTGATCGCCGATGAGCCAACCGGCAGCCTGGACTCCCGACGCAGCCGCGAGGTGCTCGCGCTGTTGGCTGGTCTCTGCCGCGAGCGCCAGGTGGCGACGCTGCTGGTCACGCACGACCCGCAGGCGGCCGCGTATGCCGATCGTGTGCACTCCCTGCGCGATGGCAGTCTCTGCGAATACGCGCCCGAACTGGTGCTCGCATCGCGCGATTCCGACGGCCCCTGACCGTCGCTGCATGCGACTGCGGAACATCATCCTCCTCTACCGGGTGCGCCTGCGGGCGAGGCTTGCGCACGAGCTGTTTGCGATCCTCGGGATCGCAATTGGAGTGGCGCTGTTGTTCGCCTCGCAGATCGTCGGCGCCAGCCCCAACACCTCGATGCGTCAGCTGGTCAGCGGGGTCGCTGGGACGATGCGCCTGCAGTTGGCCGCACGCGATCCGCGGGGATTTCAGCAGGGCATGCGTGGGAGGGTGCAACGCCTGCCCGGGGTACAGGCCACGATCCCGGTGTTTCAGGAGCGCGCCAATCTGATCGGCCCCGCCGGCCAGCAGCCGATCGAACTGCTCACCACCGACGCGCGCTTTGCGCATCTCGGTGGGCCGTTGCTGCGCCGCTTCAGCGTCGCCCAGCTCAACAACCAACGGGCGTTGGCGGTGCCGATCGAACTCGCCGACGCCGTTGGGCTGTCGTCGCTGCAGGCGGCCGAGCTCCAGGTTGGCGGTCGCGCCCTGCGAGTGTTCGTCGGCGCCGTGCTGTTCGAAGGCGGCCTCGGTGTGCTCGCCCACAGCCGCTTTGTGTTTGCGCCGCTGCGCTATGCCCAGCAACTGGCGGGATTGCCGGGGCGCATCACGGCCGTCCTCGTACGCCCGCGCGCGGGGCACGAACGGGAGGTGCGCGCAGAGCTTGAGCGCCTTGCCGGGGGGCGGCTGAACGTCGAGCCCGCCAACTTCGACACCACGCTGTTCAACCAGGCGTCGGCCCCGAGCAATCAGTCGGCGGAGCTGTTCTCTGTGATCGGCGCGTTGGTGGGGTTCCTGCTTGCCCTCAACGCTCTGATGCTCACTGCCTCCCAGCGCCGCAACCTCGTCGAAGACCTGCGCCTGGACGGCTACTCGCGAAGGATGATCGTCGAGGTGCTGCTGTTCGACGCGCTCGTGCTCGGGGTGCTCGCCTCGCTGCTGGGACTCGTGCTCGGCGATCTGCTGTCCGCGGCGCTGTTCGACTCAAATCCCGGCTACCTCTCGTTTGCCTTCCCGATCGACGCCCACCGCATCATCGCCTGGCAGAGCATCGTGTTTGCCGTGTGCGGCGGGCTGCTGGCCGCGTTTGCCGGGGTGTTGATCTCGCTGCGCCGAGCGACCCTCAGCCGCCGCCTGCTCGGGGAGGCGCCCACACGCGTCAGGTCGAGCTCGGGCCTGAGAGTGGTGCTGGGGGAGCTGGTGTGCTGGACGATCACCGCCGTCACCCTGCTGGTCGCCCCGGGCGCCGCGATCGTGGGGATCGTCACTCTTGTCATCGCGCTGTTGCTGGCGCTGCCGTGGCTGCTGCGCATCTGCATCGGGCTGGCCGATCGGCTGCAGCGCTCGCTCGGCGGCACCGCCGCTCACCTTGCGCTGATCGAGCTCAGATCCACCGCCAACTGGTTGCGCACGTTCGCGATCGCCGCCACCGGCGCCACCGCGGTGTTTGCCAGCGTGGCGGTCGAGGGCGCGCAGAGCAACCTCCAGCGCGGACTCGACCGCACCGCCCATGGTCTTGCCGCGCCCGCCACGGTGTGGGTGACCGCGGCGGGCGCGCAGAACGTGCTGGGCACCACCGCGTTCAACCCCTCGCAGGCGGCTGTGCTCGAGCACCTACCGGACGTGCGCGGCGTTGGCCTCTTTCACGCGGGCTTCGTGGACGATGGCGTGCGCCGGGTTTGGGTGATGGCGTTTCCACCTTCGGCCGCCGACCCGATCCCTCCCGGGCAGCTGCTGAGTGGCGATCTGGCGCGGGCGACGGCGCGGCTGCGTCACGGAGGCTGGGCGGTCGTCTCGCGGGGGCTTGCCAGCGAACAGCACCTGCGCATCGGCCACGCCTTCACGCTGCCGTCGGCGCGGCCGATTGTGCTGCGCGTGGCGGGTTTGAGCACCAACGTCGGCTGGCCGCCCGGTGCGATCGTGATGAGCGCGAGCGACTACACCCGCGCCTGGCCGGGTGAAGGAGTGAGCGCTTACGGGATCACGTTGCGGGCGGGCGTGTCACCACGGGCAGGCCGCCACCAGATTCAGCGCGCACTCGCCGTGAGTGGAGCCGGTCTCACGGTGGAAACCCGCTCCGAACGCGAACAGCGCCTGCGCGCCACCAGCCGGCAGGGGCTCTCGCGTTTGACGCAGATCACCAGCCTCGTGCTGATCGCCGCGATCCTCGCGATGGCGACCGCGATGGGCTCGATGATCTGGCAGCGGCGCCCGTTGCTGGCGGACATGAAGGTCGATGGCTTCGCCCAGGGGGTGCTATGGCGCTCGCTGCTCGTGGAGAGCGGGCTGCTGCTGGGCGTGGGATGCTCGATCGGCGCGCTGTTCGGGCTCTGCGGCCAGCTGCTGTTGAGCCATGCGCTCGCGGTGGTGACTGGCTTCCCGGTCGTCTTCTCGGTCGGGGCGGTGGTGGCGATCGGCAGCCTGCTGGCGGTGACGAGCGTAGCGGTGGCAATCGTGGCCCTGCCCGGCTACCTGGCGGCGCGCGTGCGCGCGGCGATCGCCCTGCAGGATTGATGCGCTCGCTTTGCGGACGTTGCCGATGCGGCGACCCGGCGTTCCGAACGGCACCACAACTTGCGCATTACGCAATGGCTGTACAGTGACGCCAAACCTCCACACAAACCTGTACACTGATATACATAGTGTCCAGTCGTGTACAAGCCACAATGACTGCCCAGATTCCGAGAGGAATGATCGACTTGAAGATTTTCACCTGTGCATTGAGCCGCTCACGGTGGTCGGGGATGATCGCTGGTGCAATGCGGGACGGAAACGTCAGCCTACGGGTCATGGCTCCTCGGTTGGAAGTGAGGTGGCGTCCTACGCGACGCCCAGCCGCGGGGGCCAAGGGTGGCGCGCTCCGGTCTCGAACCGCTCGACCGCGAGCCGGGCGCTGGATGCGGCGTCCGGCTCGCAGCTCCTGCCGCGGTGCCCGCGTGCATGGCGGAGTCCGCGTGCATGGCGGGGTGGGAGCATGAGCAGGCGAGCGACCTCCACCGGCGAGGAGGCGACGAGCCGCACGGGCATCGAGCTGCTGGAGGAGGAGCGACGCGGTCGGTTCTCATCCTCGCTGCAGGCGGGTCTGGCGATCCTCAACTGCTTCAGCGCGCAAAAACCCGTGTTGGGCATCGCCAAGCTGGCCGACGAGCTCAACATGAGCCGCTCCACCACCCACCGCTACGCCTCCACGCTGGTGGCGCTGGGCTACCTGGAGCAAGACCATGCGCGCCGCTATCGCCTGGCGCCGAGGGTTGCCGACATGGGGATGTCGGTGCTGGACTCGATGGCGCTGCGCGGCAAGGCCCGCGAGCCATTGCGCGAACTACGCGAGCAGACCGGTCGCACCGCCTCGCTGGCGGTGTTGGATGGTACCCAGATCCGCTACGTCGATCGGCGCCGCGGTTGGCGCCGCGGGCAGCACGCCGTCGACCTCGATCTCGGGGCGGGGGCCCATCTACCGGCTCAGTGCACCGCGATGGGCAAGGTGCTGCTGGCAAACCTGCCCGACCGCGAGCGCGAACGGCTGGTCGGCGAACTGGAGCTGACCAAGCGGGGACCCAAAAGCATCTCCAGCAAGAAGGCGCTGCGCGCCGAGCTGCAGCAGGTGCGCGATCAGGGCATCGCGCTGGGCGACGAAGAGCTCGGCCCCGGAGTGCGGACGATCGCCGCTCCGGTGCACGGCCCCGACGGCGAGGTGGTCGCGGCGGTCGGTGTCCCGGTTCCGGCCGAGGACTACACGCTCGATGATCTGCGCAACACCGTTGGCCCCACGGTGCTGGCCGCCGCCAAGCGCATCTCCGATGCGCTGCGAGCCTAGCGGGACGGGCCCTGAGCCCGGGGTTCACCGGTCCAGGCTGAGAGTTTGGGGCCTCGCGATCGGGCGGAGCCCGAGCCGGGTTCACCGATCCAGGCTGACAGCGTCGTTCAAAGGCCGCGCTCCAACCGATCGGCGATGCGCCGAATCGACTCCAGGTCGAGCTGCGAGCGGAACAGGAAGGGCACTCTCACCACCGGTGGAGTGCCGTGCGGCCCTTCGCCCACCGATCGAAGATCGGCCAGCAGACGTGCGATCTGGCGCTGCTGTGCGAGGACCCGCTGATGGACGGCGTGCGCGGTACGCGCGGCGGAGATGGTCACGGTGCTCCCCCCGCCGGGGTCCTCCCCAACCGCCGCGATGCGCCGCAGCTCCTCCCCCGCGAAGCGCCGCGGCAGGGTGCCGTTGACGATCACGGCGTCCAGCTCGCGGCCCAGATCGCGGCGCAGTCCGCTGCGCAGCTCGAGCGTCTCGGTGACACCCATCTCGGTGGCTTGCGCCACCGCCAGATAGGCGGTGCGGGCGGGGTCCTCCAGCAGCTCGCGCACGTGACCGGACTGGCGTGCGATTGGCCCCACACGCGCAATCGCCCCGAAGGTGTGCGGCGAGCGCAGCATCGCCAGCGCGTGACCGGTGGCGGGCGCGTCGAACACCACCAGGTCGTAGTCGCGCTCGTCCGCCGCCGCGCGCTCGCCCTGTTCGTTGGCGGTGGTGCCCCCCACCGATCGACGCTCGGCCGGCCCTGCCCGGTTGGCTGGCCGATCCGCCGTGGGTCGCCGGCTCTGGGCGAGCTCCCACAGCTTCACCATCGTGATCATCTCGCGCGCGCCGGGCGCCGCCGCGATCAGGTAGTGGAAGCTCGAACTGGCGGTGAGTACCCGCGCCGGCACCCGCCCCCCGGTCGCTCGCAGCCATTCGGCGAGCACGCGATCGCGGTCGATCGAAAGGCCCCACAGCCCCTCCCGCAGCTGCGTCTCCACACCATGGGCAGGCGGCTGGGCATGCCCGAAGAGGGCCGACAGCCGGCCCGTCCCCGCGGTCTCACCGCCTGCCTCGCCGCCAGTCACCTCGACCACGATCGTGCGCAGCCCGCGGCGCGCCCCGAGCAGGCCGAGCGCGGCCGACACGGTCGTCTTGCCAACCCCACCCTTGCCGGTCACCACGATCAGCCTGCGCTCCAGCACCGATGGCATCGCCAACATGATGACGGACCCATGTGCGGCCTACAATCTCCGGGATGAGCGCACCCACCGAGGAGTCGATCGACGTCGCCTACGACGAGCGCGGTCTGTTGCCATGCGTGGTGCAGGACTGGGTCAGCGGCGAGGTGCTGATGCTCGCCTACATGAACGAGGAGGCGCTGCGGCGCACGCGCGCCACCGGTGAGCTGCACCTCTGGAGCCGCTCGCGCGGGGAGCAGTGGCACAAGGGGGCCACCAGCGGCAACACCCAGGCGGTGCGGGCACTGCGCGTGGATTGCGACGGCGACACGCTGCTCGCGCTGGTGGAGCCCGCCGGCCCCGCCTGCCACACGGGAGAGCGCACCTGTTTTCACCGCGGCACGTTGTCGCCGGCGGCGCCCCACGAGACGCTGCCGGCGCTCGAGCGCACGCTCAACGCGCGCGCGCGGGAGCGTCCCACCGGCTCCTATACGGTGGCGCTGCTGGACGATCCGCCGCTGATCGGCGCCAAGGTGATGGAGGAGGCCGAGGAGGTGGCGCGCGCCGCCCGCGAGGAGTCCGACGAGCGTGTGGAGGAAGAGGCCGCCGACGTGCTCTACCACCTGCTGGTGCTGCTGCACAGCCGCGGCCGCGCCCTCGCCGACGCCGAGCGGGTGCTCGATGCCCGCCGCCGCTAGGGATCGAAGCGGAGCCCGCCCGCTTGGGGCGCGCCCGCCCGCCCTGCCGCCTGACGGCGCGTACAACCTGATCCCCGTCTGCGAAAGCTTCATCGCGGACTGCGAGACACCGGTGTCGGCGTTTTTGAAGCTGCGCGCGCTGGCGCCCTCCGAACCGGCTTTTCTGCTGGAGTCAGCCGATCAGGGCCAGCGCGTGGGGCGCTGGTCGTTCATCGGCGTGCGTCCGCGCTCGGTGCTGCGCTGGTCGCTGGGCGACCCCGGCGACCCCTACGCGCTGGCGGCCGAGCACGTGGCCCGCTTCCGTCAGGCTCCGCTCAGCGACCCTGGCGATCGGGCTCCGTTCACCGGCGGCGCGGTGGGCTTCTTCGGGTATGACCTGGTGCGCACCGTCGAGCCGCTGGGCGCGCCTGCGGGGGGTCCCGACGCGGATCCCGTGGGGCTGCCGGACATGGCGCTGATGCTCTCCGACGTGCTGGTGATCTTCGACCACCTCAAGCACACCGTCACGATCCTCGTGAACATCGAGGTGGAGGCCGGGATGCAACCGGGGGACGCCGAGCTGGAGCGTCGATATGCCGATGCCGCGGTGAGCATCGCCGAAATTCGCCGCGTGCTCGACGGCCCCGTTCCACACGCCGCGCGGGTGGGTGGGTGCCAGTCTCCGCGCCAGACACCGCGGTTTGAGTCGAATATGCCGCGCGCCCAGTTCGAGGGCATGGTGGAGCGGATCGTGCGCTACATCCACGCCGGCGACGCCTTTCAGGTTGTGCCGTCCCAGCGCTGGTCGGCGCCGGTGCCGGTGGAGGCCTTCTCCATTTACCGCGGCCTGCGCACGGTCAACCCCTCGCCGTATATGTACTACCTCGATTTCGGCGACTTTCAGGTGGCGGGCGCCAGTCCCGAGCCGCTGCTCACCGTCAGCGGACGCCACGTCTCGACGCGGCCGATCGCGGGCACCCGCCCGCGCGGCGCCTCACCCGAGGAGGATCGCCGCATCGCCGCCGAGCTGCTGGCGGACGAGAAGGAGCGCTCCGAGCATGTGATGCTGGTCGATCTCGGGCGCAACGACCTGGGGAGGGTGTGCGAGTACGGCAGCGTCACCGTGGATGAGCTGATGGAGATCGAGCTCTACAGCCACGTGATGCACATCGTCTCCTCCGTATCCGGCACCCTGCGAGCCGATGTCGGTGCGATGGACGCGCTGCGCTCGGTGCTCCCCGCGGGGACGCTTTCGGGGGCGCCGAAGGTGCGCGCGATGCAGATCATCGACGAGCTGGAGCCGGTGAAGCGGGGCGGGTATGGCGGTGCGATCGGCTATCTCAGCTACGGCGGCGACCTCGACACCGCGATCCACATTCGCACGGTGGTGGTCAAGGACGGCGTGGCTCACATCCAGGCCGGCGGTGGCACGGTGGCCGACGCCAAGCCGGCGTATGAGTACGAGGAGTCGGTGGCGAAGTCCACCGCGGCGATGCGCGCAATCGCGCTGGCATGCGAACAGGCCGATTGGGCATGACCGTGAGCGTGTATGGCTGCGTAGCGCACTCATGGGTGCGTATTGCGCCCCGGAGGCCCCGATGAAGGTATTGGTCATCGACAACTACGACTCGTTCACCTACAACCTCGTGCAGTACCTCGGCGAGCTGGGTGCCGACGTGCACACGGTGCGCAACGACCGCGCCACCGTCGATCAGCTGCTGGCCGGCGGCTACGAGCGCTGCGTGGTGTCGCCCGGGCCGTGCACTCCCGACGAGGCGGGGATCACGCTGGAGGCGGTGCGCCGGCTGCCCGAGGCGGGGATCCCCACGCTCGGTGTGTGTCTGGGCCACCAGGCGCTCGCGCAGGCGTTCGGGGGCCGTGTGGTGCTGCACCCGCCGGTGCACGGCAAAGCGACCACGATCGAGCACGACGGCCGCACGATCTTCGCGGGCCTCTCCTCGCCGCTGACGGTGGGTCGCTACCACTCGCTGATCGTCGATCGCGAGCTGCCCGCCTGTCTGGAGGCATCGGCCGAGGGCGACGGTGTGCTGATGGCGCTGCGCCACCGCGAGCTGCCAGCGGAGGGCGTGCAGTTTCATCCCGAGTCGGTGCTCACCGAAGAGGGCAAGCGTCTACTGGCCAACTTCCTCGGGTGTGCGTGGCCGGCGGCGGGCGCTGGCGGGTCTGAGCTGCGGGTGCCGGATGGCTCCCTGCAAACGACCACGTTCTGATGCCCAACCCGATCCTCACCGCTGCGATCGACACGTTGGCTTCGCGCAGGGACCTGAGCGAAGCGCAGGCCGCGGAGGTGCTCGCGCAGATCATGCACGGCGAGGTCTCCGAGACGCAGATCGCGGGCTTTCTGATCGCGTTGCGCACCAAGGGCGAGACGGTGGGGGAGCTGGCTGGCATGGCGCGCACGATGCGCGAACTGGCGGCGCACGTGCCGAGCACCCATGAGAACCTGCTGGACACCGCGGGCACCGGCGGGGGCCGGCGCACCTTCAACGTCTCCACCACCGCCGCGCTGATCGCCGCGGGCGCGGGGTGCGCGGTGGCCAAGCACGGCAACCGCTCCGCCACCGGCCCCTCCGGGTCGGCCGACCTGCTGGAGGCGCTCGGCGCGCGCATCGACCTGGATCCCGAGGGGGTGGCGCGCTGTATCGAGGAGGTTGGGTTTGGCTTCATGTTTGCCCCCGCCCACCACCGCGCGACCCGCTTCGTCGTCCCGGTGCGCCGCGATCTGGGGGTGCGCACGATCTTCAACCTGCTCGGTCCACTCACCAACCCGGCGGGCGCCACGCGGCAGCTGATCGGGGTCTCCGACGCCCACTTCCTGGAGACGATCGCCGGCGCGCTCGCCCTGCTGGGCTCCCACCGCGCGCTGGTGGTGCGCGGCGAGGATGGGCTGGACGAGATCTCGATCTCGGCCCCCACGACGGTGGTGGAGCTGGACGGCTCGGACATCCGTCGCTACACGATCACCCCGGAGGAGCTCGGAATCGAGCTAAACACCGCGGACCACCCCGAGCTGGCGGGCGGCACCCCTGAGCAGAACGCGGCGGTCACGCGCGCGGTCCTCGAAGGCGAAACGGGCCCGCGCGTCGATTTGACGCTGGTCAACGCCGGAGCGGCGATCTACGCGGCCGGAGCGGTCGCCTCGATCGCCGACGGCGTCGAGGCGGCCCGCGTGGCGCTCGCCGACGGGAGTGCCGCCCATGTCCTGCAGGGCTATGTGGAGGTCACGCTCAGGTATGCGCCCATCGAGGCCGCGACGTGATCGGCGGTAGCGGGGAGATCCCCACCGTGCTCGATCGTATCCTGCACACCACCCGCGAGGAGGTGGCACGGCGCAGGCGCGAGCTGCCGCTGGACCAGCTCGCGGGCGGCGGCGAGGCCCCGGCCGCCCGCCGGTCCCTCCGTGCGGCTCTGAGCGCGCCGGGCATCGCCGTGATCGCCGAGTTCAAGCGCCGCTCTCCTTCCGCTGGAACGCTGCGCGAGCGCCCCGACGTGGCCGAGCTGGTGGGCGCGTACGAGCGCGGTGGCGCCGCCGCCGTCTCGATCCTCACCGAGGGTCCGCACTTCGACGGCTCGCTGGAGGATCTGCGCGCGGCGCGGGCCGCCTGCGCACTGCCGGTGCTGCGCAAGGACTTCATCGTCGACCCCTACCAGCTGCACGAGGCACGCGCCGCCGGCGCGGACGCGGTGCTGCTGATCGTGGCGGCGCTCGATCAACTGACGCTGCGCGCGCTGCACGAGCAGGCGAGCGAGCTGGGTCTCGACGCGCTGGTCGAGGTTCACGACCGCGCCGAGCTGGCGCGCGCCCTGGAGGTGGGGGCGCGGCTGGTCGGGATCAACAACCGCGATCTGCGCGACTTCAGCGTCGACGTCGAGCGCACCTTCGCGCTGCTGGAGCGGATCCCCGACGGCGTGGTGGTGGTGTCGGAGTCGGGGATCGCCACCGCCGAGCAGCTGCGGCGCCTGGGAGAGCGGGGCGTGCAGGCGGTGTTGGTGGGGGAGACGCTGATGCGCTCCTCCGATCCGCAGTACGCCTTGCGGGAGCTGCTGGCGCTGTCAGCAGACTCGCCGCCCCGCGCCCACCCGCGCGCTGCCGATCGGGCGCCGGAGGGGTCGGCAAAGTTTTAGAGACATCGCGGCAGACCTTTAGATCGCCTTCATCGCCGCCGATCATCCTGTTCGACATGACCCCAATGAGCTTGTATTCCACGCCCGCCGTCAACCGGCCCCCCGCGGCCATCTCGCCGCGATGAAACGCCTCTTCGCAATCCCCTTCCTCGCCGCCCTCGTCGGCGGCGGCGTCGTGGTGGCGGTGCTCGCCGCCAGCGGCAGCCTCAGCTCAACGAGCAAGACCGTCACCGAGGTGCAGGCGGCGGCCCCGGCGGCGAGTTCCGGCGCCGCCTCATCCGCAGCCACGATCCCCGCGAAGAACGGGGGCGGCTTCACCGCGCACGAAATCTACGAGCATGCGGCCCCAAGCGTGGCGTATGTGACTTCCACGATCGTGCGCAAGAGCGAATCGCCCTTTGGCTTTGGCGAAAGCTCACAGCAGGGGATCGCCACGGGCTCCGGCTTCGTGATCGACGCCAACGGCACGCTGCTCACCAACTGGCATGTGGTGGAGAACGCGGTCAAGGTTACCGTCAGCTTCGAACACACCAAAACCGTCGAAGCGCACGTGATCGGCAAGGACCCCTCGCAGGACCTCGCGGTGCTGAAGATCCCCACCGAAGGCTTGACGCTCCATCCGCTCAAGCTGGGGAATTCCGATGCTGTTGAGGTGGGCGAACCGGTGTTTGCGATCGGTAATCCCTTCAACCAGCGCGACACTCTCACCACGGGGGTGATCTCCGCCCTGCAGCGTCAGATCGAATCCCCCAACGGCTTTGCGATCGACAACGTGCTGCAGACCGATGCGCCGATCAACCCGGGCAACTCCGGCGGGCCGCTGCTCAACTCGCAGGGCGAAGTGATCGGCATCAACTCCCAGATCGAGACGGGCGGCGGTGGCAGCTCGGGCAACGTGGGCATCGGGTTTGCGGTGCCGATCAACACCGCCAAGAAGGAGCTCCCCGAACTCGAAGGGGGAGGCACGCTGCGCAAGGCGTACCTTGGCGTGGTGGCGCTCACGATCAACGGCTCGCTCTCCAGCCTGAATCTTCCTGTCAAGGAAGGGGTGCTGGTGGAGAACGTGCAGGCGGGCACCCCCGCGGCCAAGGCTGGGATACGCGGCGGTAACGTCGAAGCCAAGATCGGCGGCGGGGAAGTCAACGTCGGCGGAGACATCATCGTCGGGATCGACGGGAAGCGGATCAAGAGCGCCGAAGCGCTCACCGCCGAGATCGAATCCAAGAAGCCCGGCGACACAATCTCGATCGAACTGCTGCGTGCCAGTGGTGGCGGCGGCTATTCCAAGAAGACCTTCAACGTCACCCTCACACAGCGCCCCAATTCGGCTCCCACAGGCAATCCCGAAGGCTGACGCCGCAATCTCGAATGCGCGTGGGCGCATCGATGGCTCACCGGGGCCCGCCATGGCGGGCCCCGGTCCCATAGGTCTCGATCCTCGACGCGATGAGCGCCGGCCAGTCGCTACCGTTGGCGTATGGCTGAAATAAGTCCTCACGTGAAGGTGTGCGGCATAACCAACCTGCATGACGCCGAGCTCGCGGTCGAGCTGGGCGCGTGGGCGGTGGGGATGATCTTCTACGAGCCCTCGCCACGCGCCTGCGCGATGGAGGAGGCGCTGGGGATCGTGTCGGCGTTGCGCCGCAGGGTGGAGCTGTGCGGGGTGTTCGTCAACGCTCCGCTTGACCATGTGGTGCAGGTTGGTGACGAGCTGGGGCTGACGATGTTGCAGCTGCACGGCGATGAGGGGCCGGCCTACTGCGCTGAGGCTGGGCATCGCACGGGGGCGCGGGTGATCAAGGCGGCGCAGGTGGAGTCGATCGGGGAGGTGCGCGACGTGGAGCGCTTCCACACCGACTTCCACCTGCTGGACGCCCGCTCCACGACGCCCGGCAGGCAGGATCTGCGCGGAGGCACAGGGGAGGCGTTCGATTGGGGCCTGCTCGCCGCGCGGCGCTCCAAGGTGCCGCTGATTCTCAGCGGGGGCCTCGGTCCGGAGAATGCGGCGCAGGCGATTCTCGCGGCCTGCACGCACGGGCACCGCGCGCGACCGTTCGCGCTGGACACCGCCAGCGGCACGGAGGCCGCCCCGGGGCGCAAGGATCCCGAGCGGCTGCGCGCGTTCTTCGCGGCGGTGCGCGACGCGGAACCGGTGGGCGCCTCGGTGTAGATAACCTCGCCCACATGAGCACCATCGAGCACCGCTTTGGACGGTACGGGGGGCAGTATGTCCCCGAGACGCTGATGCCCGCGCTGGCGGAGCTGGAGCAGGCCTGGGTGCAGGCCCGCGAGGACGCCGGCTACCGCGCCGAGCTGGATGGGCTGCTGCGCGACTTCGGCGGGCGCCCCACGCCGCTGTACCTCGCGCGGCGGCTGTCGGAGCGCTGCGGGAGGAAGGTGTATTTGAAGCGCGAGGACCTCAACCACACCGGCTCGCACAAGCTCAACAACGCGCTGGGGCAGGCGCTGCTGGCGCGACGGATGGGCAAGCGGCGGATCATCGCCGAGACCGGCGCCGGCCAGCACGGGGTGGCGACCGCGACCGTGTGCGCGCTGCTGGATATGGAGTGCGAGATCTACATGGGCGCCGAGGACACCCGCCGCCAGCGGCCCAACGTCCAGCGCATGGAGCTGCTGGGCGCCACCGTACATGAGGTGGACGCGGGCGCGCGCACGCTCAAGGAGGCCACCTCCGCGGCGATCCGCGACTGGGTGAGCAACGTGGCGGGCACCCACTACGTGATCGGCTCGGTCGTCGGCCCCGCGCCCTACCCGGCGCTGGTGCGCGACCTGCAGCGGGTGATCGGCGACGAGGCGCGCGCGCAGCTGCGGGAGCGCGAGGGGCGCCTGCCGGCGCGCGTGATCGCCTGCGTCGGCGGGGGATCCAACGCGCTGGGGATCTTCACCGCGTTCCTCGACGATCCCGCCGTCGAGCTGGTCGGCGTGGAGGCCGGGGGGGAGGGGATCGACACGCCGCGCCACGGCGCCCCGCTCACGGTGGGCGGCCGCGCGGGCGTGCTGCACGGCGCGCTCTCGGCGGTGATGCAGGACGAGGAGGGCCAGATCATCGAAGCGCACTCCGTGTCCGCCGGTCTCGACTACCCCGGCACCGGTCCCCAGCACGCCCACCTGCGCGACTCAGGGCGCGCCCGCTACGTCGCCGTGCCCGACCGCGACGCGCTCGCCGCTTTCCGCGAGCTGGCGCGCCTGGAGGGCATCATTCCGGCGCTTGAGACCGCGCACGCGCTGGCATGGACGCTGGCCCAGCCGGACGGCGAGCTCGACCTGGTGTGCCTCTCCGGGCGCGGGGACAAGGATCTGGCGGAGGTTCTGGCCCTCTCATGAGCGCCGAGGATGGGGATGGTGCCTCCGCGCTGAAGCGCTCCGGCGGGCGGGTTACGCACCGCGATTCCGACGCGCTTGGCAGCGGCGGGTTGTCCACGGGGGAGGGGTCTGCCCACCCGAGGGCCGGGGGCGCGGAGCGGATCGCGGCGGCGTTCGCAGGCGCCAAGAGCGAGCGACGACCGAATAGGGAGACACTCGCTACGCCGAAGCCGGGTGACACGCGCCTTCGGCGCGAGTCCCCGTTTCGGCTAGCATCCCCGATTCGGCCAGCGCTGATGCCCTACCTGATGGGCGGCTTCCCCACGCTCGCCGAGTCCGTCCGCATCGGCGAGGCGTGCGTGCAGGGGGGCGCGGACATTCTCGAGCTGGGCGTGCCCTACTCCGACCCGCTGGCGGATGGGCCGGTGATCCACGACGCCGCCACCCGCGCGCTCGCCGCCGGCGCCAGTCTCACGGGGGTGCTGGAGGTGGCGCGCGCGCTCGCCCCGAGCGTGCCGGTGGTGCTGATGTGTTACGCCAACATGGTGCTCGCCGGGGCGGGCGGTGCGAGCGGCGGCTCAATCCAAGCGTTTGTGGAGCGGCTGGCGCTGACCGGCGCGAGTGGGCTGATCGTGCCTGACCTGCCCTTCGAGGAGGCGGCCGAGGTGTTGGGCGCCTGCGACGCGCATGGGCTGGCGCTGGTGCCGCTGGTGGCGCCCACCACGCCGCCGGCGCGCCTGGCGCAGATAGGAGCCCGCGCGCGAGGATTTCTGTACACCGTCTCGGTGGTCGGCACCACGGGCGAGCGCGCGGCGCTCTCGGAGCGCTTCGCCGAGGTGGTGGCCCGCGCCAAGGCTGCCACCGAGGTGCCGGTGGCGCTGGGCTTCGGGATCTCCACCCCGGCGCAGGCCCGCCAGGCGGCCGACGCCGGCGCCGACGGGGTGATCGTCGGCTCGCGGCTGGTGCGCGCCGCCGGCGAGTCCGAGGACCCCGCCGCCGCGGTGGGCGCGCTTGTCGCCGAGCTGGCAGCGGGGCTGCGGGGTTAGGTTCTTACGTTCGTGCGCGGGCACGCGTGGGTGATGAAGCCGCCGGGGCATGGGGTGGGCAGGGTTGCGCGTGTACTTTTCAGACCCCAACCCTTCATTTTGTGAAGTGGTTGGCTGCTTGAAAGACATCTCCATCCCCCGCCGTCCGGTCAGCGACACACGCCGCCCGCCCGGCCGGTAGGATGCTGAGCCGATGGGATTGATCGCAGCTATCACCGCCGGTCTGGTCGTCTGGATCGTGCTCTGGGCCCTGGGCGCCAAGGGGTTCGACGCATTCATGCTCGCCGCCCTCATCATGCTGGTGGGCGCCTGCGTGCGGATCCTGGCCGGCTACCTGCCCGGTCGCCGTCGCAGCGGCGCCTGAGCGGGCCGTGCGGCCCAGCCTGGATCCACCGATCCCGGGGTCGCACCGGCGCCGGATGACGCATCGCCGAGACCAATCGCGGCCCCGTGTTGCGCTGGCTGGGCTGACGCATCGCCAGGACCAAACGTGGCTCCGCCCGGCGCTGGCTGGGCTGACGCTGTTGGCGCTGCTCGCCCTGCTGGCCGGCTGCGGCGGGGTTGGGGTATCCACCGCCGGCACCCTCCCCGGCCAGCTCACCGTCTATTCCAGCCTCCCCCTCCAGGGGCCGCTGGCGGCTGACTCGCTGCAGATCGAAAACGGCGAGAAGCTCGCCCTCGCCCAGGTGGGGGGGCGCGTGGGGCGCTTCAAGATCGACTACGCCTCGCTCGATGACGCCAACCCCAAGACCGGAGAAGCCGACCCCGGGATCATCGCCAGCAACGCCCGCGTGGCCACCCAGGACACCTCCACGATCGCCTATCTCGGCGAGCTCGACTCCGCCGCCACCGCCGTGTCGCTGTCGTTCGTCAACGGCGCCGGCATCCTCCAGGTGAGCCCCGCCAGCCCCTACGTCGGGCTGACCTCCTCGCTGGACGCCGGCCAGGACGAACCGGAACGCTTCTACCCGAGCGGCCAGCGCACCTTCGTGCGGCTGATGCCCGGCGACCAGGTGCAGGCCGCCGCCCAGGTCAGGCTGATGCGCGCGCTGCATCTACCCAGCGTGTACGTGATCGACGACCTCGACCCCTTCAATGCGCCGCTGGCCTCGATCCTCGCCGAAGACGCCAAGCGGGCCGGTATCGCGGTGCTGGGCGAGGACCAGATCGAAACCACCGCCGGCACGGAATTCGCGGGGGAGGTCCACAAGGTGCTGGAAAGCGGCGCCCGGGCGGTGTTCTTCAGCGGCGCTCCCAACGCCGGCGCGGTGGCATTGTGGCAGCAGTTGCACGCCGCCGACCCCCACCTGCGGCTGCTGGGCCCCAGCAGCCTCGCCGAACCCGCGTTCGCGGCGCGGATCGGCGTGGCGGCGGCGCACACCTACCTCACCACGCCGCTGCTGGCGCCCTCGCTCTACCCGCCGCCCGCGCAGCGGGTGCTGGCCGAATACGCCAGGCGCTTCCACCACGCCGCCGGGCCCTACGCGCTGTACGGGTATGAGACGATGAGCGCCGTGCTGCTCGCCATCCACCGCGCCGGGCGCCACGGCAACGACCGCCAGACGGTGATCCACAAGTTCTTCGCGATCAAACGCCGCGACTCCGTACTGGGGCGCTACTCGGTGCTGCCCGACGGCGACACCACCCTCTCCCGCTACGCCGTGGACCGCGTGCGCTCCGGGCAACTGGTGTTCTACCGCGCGTTTGAATTGCCGCCCGTGGGGTGAGGCCAGCCGGTGGGCGGCGGCCCTCCAATGGGAGGCGATACCCGCGAGGGCGGTGTCGGCTGGAGGGTTCGTCGGAGCGATGGATACCGCCGGGGGCGCTCAGTTTCGCCGCGATGTTTCCAGATGCTCCGGCTGGAAAATGGCACAGATAAAGGGGATCCGCGCGGTCAATCGCAGTTTCTACCACAGTAGTGAACACTGAAACGCCTCACATCCATTGACAGCGCCCTGTTGTTTGAGCGATTCTAGGCGAGTACCTGCAGACGGGTTTGACCATGGGTAGGGATCTCGTCTGAAGGCAAATACCGATCGCTCCGCGCGCGGCCCCCCTCTCTGGGTCGCGCGCGGAGAATATAAATACGAGTGTCCCTTGATAGGGATAGGAGGAAATTACGTACATGCCTAAATTGAAGGTAGTAATGCTGAGCGCCCTCGTGGTGTTCGCGTTTGCAGCGGTGGCGTCGTCCACCGCTTCGGCGCATGAATGGTTCGTCAACGGGAAAGCAATCGCGGCGGCGGAAAAAGTCGAAATCAGCGGGAATCAGCTACCTGGCGAGAACCAACTCGAAGGCGTGATTCTCGGTGCCAGTGTGCACATCTCATGTCAACAGGTGGTTCTTCCAGCTGCCAGTAATCTTCTTGAAGAAAAAGGCAAATTGAAAACCAAGCAGGAATACAAAGCATGCACGCTGAGCACCGTCAATGGCGAAGGCGTAGTGGAAAACTCCCCCAAATGCAAGATCGCGAACTTCAACGCGGAAGGCGCTGGCGAATTGAGCGAAGCAGGGATCATCAAAGTCAAAGGAGAACCATTCGCCATAATTAAAATCGAAGAAAATGGTGGCGCCTGCACCCTCAAAGGGGAATATAAAGTCGAAACAACACAGGAATGCAGCTTGCCGCACTTTGCGGTCGCATCGTTAGTTGCTGTAATTTTATGCAACCCGACCGGAAGCAAACTCCTCAAACTGGGTGTCGAACCGGCAAAACTCTACGCGGACATCGGAGTCGCGGGAACCAAAGGCCAGACATTGAGTTCCAACTAGACTGAATCTATCTACAAGCGAGAAGGTATCTCGCTGACGATTAAACCTGCGCCTCAGCCATGCTGAGGCGCAGGTTGTCGCCTCCACTTACATCACCTACCACGGATAATTACGTAAAGTGAGAAACATCTATAGCCTAGCTCCAGATGAACCGGCACAATGGGCCATCGAATTGTGCAAGCCCACATACCGATCCATAAGGGATGTCTACTGGGTTCTGGCGGCTATGCTCATATCTATCAGTGCATTGATATGGGCGTCGTCCGCTCAGGCGGCGGTATGTGCGAACGAAGGCATTCGCCTCGAGCAGGCATACAGCTCGCAGCTGCCGGACTGCCGTGCCTATGAGCAGGTCTCACCGGTCGAAAAGAACCTCAGCAGCGCGATCGGCCACGCTGGCCTCGTACAGGTTTCCGTCTCGCCGAACAACGAAGGCCCTACGCGTGTGTCGTATGGGGCGTTCGTTCCTTTCCCAGGCACCCCCGGCTCCTCAGAATACCCAACATACCTGGCCACCCGTGCGTCCGACGGCTCAGGCTGGTCCACGCTGGGGCTTCTGCCGGCGAGTCCCGGCCCAAAGGGCCAAGAACCAGCCGCCAGCTTCCTCGTGTCCGGCTTGACCGCCGATCTCTCCTATGCCGTGTTGGAGAACTCCCAGGCATCCACTGGCGCGCTCTACGACGTCAGTGCAGGCCGTCTACTGGAATTTCCGTTTGCCGACGAAGAATTCGTCGATGCCTCGACTAACGACTCAACAATTCTCGTTGCAAGCAATCAGTCGCTCCACGTGGCCCAAGGTTCACCGACTGGTATCGGAGGCGAGCCCAATCTCTACGAGTGGCACGAAGGGGCTTTGCGCCTCGTGGCGGCAGACGCCGCGGCTGGCCCCGATCTTGAACCAGAACATCGAATCAGGGCTTACACTGAACACGTTATTTCGATGGACGGGACACGAGTGTTCTACTCGAGTCCCGCAGCCGCCGCAGGCGAAGGGCGCATCTATATGCGCGAAAATCTGGGCGAACCCGTACCGATCTCCGCTGGCGTTGCGGAATGGCGTGCCGCCACACCGGACGGCTCAAGCGTGTTCTACACCGAAGGCGGCGGAGTGCGACGTGGCGAAGGCGTTATCGGCGGGCTCTACCGGTGGACGTGGCGGCCCGGCGAAGCCGGGCCCCACACCGTCCAGATTGCCGAACCCTCGACCAATGTTCTTGGAACGCTGGGTGTCTCCAACGACGGCTCCTATGTGTACTTCGTCGCAGAAGGCAAGCTCGGCGGTAAGAACGCTCAGGGCGAAGAAGCAGTTGAAGGGGAGCCGAATCTTTATGTGTGGCACGAGGAGGGGGGGGCACAAGTTGTTGCATTTATTGCCACAACGACCTCCTCGGTCGATACGGAAAACTGGCACAGCTACTTCTATCCTGAACCTAACGGTCCCGCGGAAGGGCTCAAGAGTTCGCAGGTCACGCCCGAAGGCACGACGCTCCTGTTCACGTCGATCCTACCGCTCACCCACTACGAAAACCAGAAGCATAATGAGATCTTCCTATACGACGCGATGGGCGCGTCGCTGACCTGTGTATCGTGCAACCCAAGCGGTGCGCCGGCTAGCATAGACGCCTATCTCTTGCATCAGCCCATCAAGTACGCTGCCCAGCCGGCCGGGCGCAATCGACCCTTTGCGCTTCACAACCTATCCGAAGACGGGCAGCGCGTCTTCTTTCAGAGCGCCGAAGCGCTCACGCCCCGAGCGGAAAATGGTCTCGCCAACGTGTATGAGTGGGAGAACGGCCAGATCTATCTGATCTCCAGCGGCCAGGGGGCCGGTCCCGCCTACCTGGGCGACGCCTCCGCCAACGGGAGCGATGTCTTCTTCTTCACCGGGCAGTCGCTCGTCATGCAGGATCAGGACGAAAACATCGATCTGTACGATGCCCACGAAAACGGGGGCATCGCCGCTCAGAATGAAGGGCCTCGGCCGGACTGCGGCGAACAGTGCCACGGGGCGGGGTCTGCGCCCCCGTCGTTCGGGGTGCCCGCCAGTTACACTTTTGTCGGGTCGAGCGATGTCGCTTCGCGGACGCTGGTCGGGCCGGTGGCCAAGCCCAGGGCCAAATCCCATTCGAAGCCGAAGTGCAAGCGGGGCTACAGGCGCCACAGCGGTGGTAAATGCGCGCGGATCAGAGCGTCGAGGCAGAAACGATGACGCCGCGTGCGCTCAGGGCGGCCATCGTCCTCCCGGTGCTGCTGGCGGTGGTGTTCGTGCTCGCGGCGTCGGCGGCAGCTGATGAAGGGTTCGGCATCGAATCGTTTACAGCCTCGCTGGAATCCGCGGGCGCCACCGTTCGGCAGGCGGGATCCCATCCGGAAAGCATGACAACCACGGTTATGTTCAACCACCACCTGAATGGACGCATAGGACCGGCCCCGGCGAAAGAATTGCTCGCTGCGTCCGACGGCGATCCCAGGACGCTCGTGGTAAACTTTCCTCCGGGTCTCCTCGTCAACCCGACGGCCACGGCGGAACGATGCACTGAAGAAGAGCTGCTGCAGAACGAACGGTACTTCGGCCGGCCCGAATGCCCGCCGGGTGCGGCAGTCGGAGAAGTATTGGCGTTCCTGGAAATCGGAAAGGCCAAAGAGCCGATCTACAACATGGTTCCGCCCCCTGGGGTGGCCGCCGACTTCGCTTTCAACGTGGTTGGGCAGGTCATCGTGCACATCGTCGGCAAGGTGGATCCGACTGGTGGCTACCACATCTCCGCCTACGCCAATGAAATTGTGCAGCGCGACGGCTTCTATGGATCGATCGTCAAGCTGAATGGCTTTCCCAATGGCCCGGCCGGCAAGCCGCTGTTGACGATGCCCACGTCGTGCGGTGATCCACTGACCTTCGCCGCCGAGAGCGAATCATGGCAGGGCGAACAATCACCGCAATCGTTCACACCGCTCGATGGGGAAGGCAAACAACTCACTGTCACTGGCTGCGAGCGGCTCAACTTCAACCCGGAATTGCGCGTGCGGCCCACCACGCGCCAGACGGACTCCCCTAGCGGCCTCGACGTGGAACTCAGCATGCCCCAGGAAGAAAGCGCCGGCGGCCTCGCCCAGGCCGAGTTGAAGGAAGCGTCGATCACGCTGCCTGCTGGGTTCAGGGTTTCTCCGGCCGCCGCCGCGGGACTCGGCGCCTGTACGCCTGCGCAGGTGGGGTTGAGCAACACCGAAAAACCGGAATGCCCGCCGTCGTCGAAGCTCGGCTCGGTGGAAATCGTCAGCCCGCTGCTCGGACCCGAACGGCCGCTGCATGGCGCGATCTACCTCGCGCAGCAGGGCAACGCCGGACCGGCCCAGGGCGAAAACCCATTCCACAGCCTGCTCGCGCTGTATCTCGTCGCCGAAGTCGCCAACGTCGTGCTGAAGATCCCTGGCGAAGTGACCCTCGACCCGAGCACGGGCCAGCTCACCACGCGCTTCGGCGAAGACCCGATCAACAAAGATTATCTGCCGCAGTTCCCCTTCACCCACTTGCGCGTTCACCTCTTCGGCGGGCCCCAGGCGGCGCTGTCGACGCCCGAACAGTGTGGCACCTATACAGCCACCAGCAGCCTGGAGCCGTGGTCAGCGCCGGAATCGGGCCCCCCGGCGACGCCGAGCGCGAGCTTCGCGATCGACGAAGGGTGTCACGGACCCGAGTTCGGGCCCGCGCTGGTCGCAGGCACGGAGAACAACCTGGCCGGCGCGTTCAGCCCCTTCTCGACGGTGCTCCGCAGGGAAGACGGTGAAGGGGAGCTCGACCGCATACAGCTGAAGCTGCCGCCGGGTCTGCTGGCGAGTGTCGCCTCGGTGCCGTTGTGCGGCGAACCGCAGGCCGAACTGGGCAAATGCCCGCGGGCGAGCGAGGTCGGCGAGGTGACCGCGGGCGTCGGTCCGGGTCCAAATCCGCTGTATGTATCGGGCGAAGTGTTCCTTACCGGCAAATACAATGGCTCACCGTACGGCCTGACGATCGAGGTGCCGGCGATTGCGGGCCCGTTCAACCTCGACCGCGAAGGCCGCCCGGTGGTCGTGCGGGCTGCGCTCAGCATCGATCAGCACACCGCCGCGGCGACGGTCACCACCAGCCCGCTGCCACAGATCATCCAGGGAGTTCCGCTGCAGATCCGCACCGTCAACGTCACGATCGACCGGCCCGGGTTCACGTTCAACCCCACCAGCTGCGCGCCGATGGCGATCGAAGGCGAAGCGGCTAGCGTCACCGGCCAGCGCGCGCCGCTCTCCTCGCGCTTCCAGGCTGCAGGCTGCGCGGCCCTCACGTTCAAGCCGAAGTTCACGGTCAGCACCTCCGGCCACACCTCGCGCGTGGGCGGGGCGAGCCTGGACACAAAGCTCAGCTACCCATCGGGATCGCAGGGCAGCGAGGCTGACATCGGCGCGGTCAAAGTCGAACTGCCAAAGCAGCTGCCGGCGCGGCTGACGACGCTGCGTAAAGCTTGTCCCGCCGCCACCTTCGAAACGAATCCCGCCGCGTGCCCGCCGGCGTCGGCGATCGGCGTCGCCCGGGTATCGACGCCGGTGTTGCCGAGCGAACTGAGCGGCCCGGTCTACTTCGTCTCCCACGGTGGCGAAGCATGGCCCAACCTCGTGATCGTGCTGCAGGGCGATGGGATCAGGGTCGACCTTACCGGCACAACCTTCATCAGCAAAGCGCAGGTCACGAGCTCCACGTTCAAGACGGTCCCCGATGTGCCCTTCAAGAGCTTCGAGCTGTATCTGCCAGAGGGCCCCTATTCCGCGCTCGCCGCCAACGGGAACCTGTGTAGGTCCAAACTCACGATGCCCACCACGCTTGTTGCCCAGAACGGCCTGGAGATCAACCAGGCCACGCCGGTCGCGGTTACCGGCTGCGCGAAGTCTACGAAGGCAAGCGCCGCTCGCCACCGACGGGGCAGGAAGGCGAATACCACCAATCGCCGGAGGAGGGCCAAGCACGCCTCCGTGGCGCGTCACAGGCGAGCCTCCGAGAGCGCAATCGTCAACCAGTTTGGTCGCACCGGCGGGAGCAGCTAATGTGGATGCGCGCTTCCAAGCTGCTGCCCGTCGCCATCCTCTTCGCGCTCGGGGCGATCCTCACGGTCGTCGTGTCGAGCGCCCAGGCACGAACGGCCCGCGTCGCGGAATTCGAACTGAAGCCTGGGCCGGGCTTTGTGATTCCAGGCGGGGTCGCGATCGACCAGGAGACTGGCAACATCTTTGTCGTCGATGAAGTCGCCGACGCGGTGTACATCTTCGGCAAGGAAGGCGGTGCTCCAGCGGCCGGCGCGCCAGCGGTCATCTCCGGGTTGAGCTTCAAACGAAACCTGACGGTTCCGCCGGGCGTGGCGGTCGATGACGCCTGCTACTTCCACTCGCCGCGGTTGAGCAGCGAAAGCGAAGAATGCAAGAAATTCGACCCCTCCAACGGGGATGTGTACATTGCGGAGACCGGCGCGGAAATGCTTGAGAAGTTCGGGCTGAACAAGCTCACCCATGAATACGAAGTCGTCCAGAGCTTCCCATTCGCCGCTCAGCACGGCGTGGCGGTCGATACGCAGGGCAATGTCTACGTGGCCGACTCCCGTGAACAAGCGATCACGGAGTTCGCCCGCGGAGGTGGGGAAGTAAAGATCACCCAGAGCGTCATCGGGAAACCTGGCTATATCGCGGTCGGCGCTCCCGGCACCGTGTACCTGGGCGGGGAAGGCGAAGAAGGCGGCTACTCGGGTCAGGGTGTCGTCAAGCTCGCGGTCAACGGCAGCAACGAAGGCACACCACAGCCGATGAACGGGCAGGAAGTCGTCCATGGCGGCCCGATCGCGCTCGGGGCGAACGGCGCTGCCCTGGTCGACGTCGAAAACCACGTCGAAGAATACGACTCGTCCGGCAACCTTACGGGAAGCTTCGAATTCAATACCGAAAAACAGCTCGTCGGCGGCGGGGGGCTGGCTGCCAACGACGAAACCGGACAGGTCGCGGTCGCCAACCTGTTGTACGGGCGTCCGGTCGTGCAGCCGGAACCGGTCATCGCGGCCGCGTCGTCGATCGCTAAGGCGGCCGCGACGCTCAACGGCACGATCGTCCCCGGTGAAGAAGAAGCCGAATACCACTTCGAATACGGTCGCTGCCCCGGAGGCCCCAACAGTTGCGAAGAAGCCGAATATCCGCTTGAAACGGCCGTGGAAAAGGTCGGCCCGGCCGGCCTGGGGCAGGCGCTCGCGGTCAACGCGACCGTCTCCACGTTGAAGCCGCACACCCTCTATCACTTCCGCCTAGTCGCGATCGCCGCCAAGGACGGCGCCCCGAGGTTGAGAAGCCCCGAAGCGATCTTCGAAACGGCTCCGGCTGTGCACGGCGTCGGTGTGTGCACGGCGCCGCCGAGCGGGATCGAGCCCCACGGCGCCACGCTCGATGCTCCGCTCGAACCGCTCGAAGGCGAACTGCCGGTCGAATACCGCTTCGAATACGGCACGCATGCTCCGTCGAGACCGAGCGAACCCTACGAACATCAGACCGCGAGTCAGCGGATGACGACGGCCGCTGAAATCGGGGCGGTGAAAGCGGTGCTGCCGGGTGCCGGCGAAATGCCGCTGACGCCGAACACCACCTATCACTGCCGGCTGGTGGGGCTCTCCGAAGGGTTCGAAGTTCCCGGCGAAGACAACACCTTCGCGACCGGCCCGGCTCCCCCGAAGGTGGAAGCGGTCGATGCCGCTCCGGGCTGGACGCCGCGTACGGCCGAGCTGCTCTCGGGCTCGGTCGATCCGGAAAACAGTGCCACGAGCTATTACTTCGCCTACGTCGACAAGTCTGATCACGATGCTCCCAGCGTGACCCCGACGCTCAGCGCCGGCGCCGGCGGTGCACCGGTGCCGGTCGGACCGGTGCAGATCACCGGCCTGCGCGCGGGTACAACCTACGTATATAGGCTGATTGCAGTCAACGCGGCTGGCGAAAAAGCGGCCGGGGAAGAAGAGATGTTCACGACCGCGCCGGCAACGCCGCCGCGCGTCGGCTCGCCGCAGGTGAGTGCGATCACGCAGACCGGCGCGACCGTCGCGGTCGCGATCGACGCGCGGGAACTGCCGACCGCCTATGAGTTCCAGCTCGCGACAACAGTGACCTGCAGCGGTGCGGCAACGAGTTGCACGGGTGCCGAAGCGGTGTATGACGGTGGCGATCTTTACGGCACGGTCCCGCCGGGTGGGGAAGAAGTTGCGATCGTGCTCGAACACCTCGCGTCTGGCACCACCTACCATCTGCGAGCGCTTGCAACAGACGAAGATGGTATCTCATACGGTCCCGACCAGACGTTTACGACACTTGGAGTCTCCTCGCCGATCGCCGAACCGATTGCGCCGGTGCAGATCGCCACTCCCGAGATCGCGTTCCCAATCGAAGCGCACCCGCAGGGACCACCGACCCGGGTGCAGATGCTTCACCGCGCGCTGCGGACATGCAGAAAGAAACATTCGCGGAAGAAGACCGCATGTGAAAGGAGGGCACGTAAGCTGTATGGCAAGGGGTGAAATTAGACACCACCTAAAACCGGCGAGTATCGTTTTGGTCTGCTACGATACAAAATATGAATATAGTCCAAATAAAAGGCAATACGATAATCAGGATCGGACTTGGGGGCGTGGTTCTTCTCGTGGTGCTCGCTGTTACAGGATGTGGCGGATCCTCGCCCACGTCTACGACATCCTCCCAGATCTCGACCAGTACGGCGAGTGGGCCAGCGCCGAGCGGATCGCCTGAAACTGGCCCATCTCCCACGGCTTCCTCCCCAACACCGGCCTCGGAACAGGCGCCATCGTCCACGCAGGGGACCTCGCGGATTCCGCCGGTATCAATCAAACTTGTGGCCCTTGGCGTTGGCTCGGGACAGGAACGGACGATCCCCACCAAGAACACCTGCGACGGAGCAAACACGCCGGTGTCCTTTGAATGGAAAGAAGTGCCGCACGGCACAGCAGAGTTGGCGCTCTTTGTTCTGAATGTGGTTCCGGTTCGCGAAAAGGCATTCGTCGACTGGGCTGTGGCTGGCATCGATCCTCGCTCGCACGGCATCGCATCTGGATCGCTGCCGTCAGGCGCAATCGTGGGCACCAACGGCTTCGGTAAGGCCGCTTACTCGATCTGCCCGCCGAGTGGCACGGGTGAAACGTACATTGCCAGGCTGGTCGCCTTGCCGCACAGTATCCCGGTTCGATCGGGCTTCAATGGCGAAGCGTTTTATCAGGAAGCGGAACGCATCACGAAGGCTGTCGGCGTTACGGGTGTCGGTCGCTATTCTCGGTAGCTCGCTTTCCGCACGGCGTTATCGGTACTGCTGTCCACATTGATCCCTCGGGTAGGGCGCGAGTCTCTTCACCTTCCCAACACCACCCCCAGCGTCTCGTCCAAATGAGGGTGGCGAAACTCATACCCCAGCACCAGCGCTTTCGCCGGCAGCACCCGCGCGCCGGTGGTGACGATCTGCGCCATTTCGCCATACAGCAGCCCCAGCGCTGCCGCCGGCACCGGCAGCAGTGCCGGGCGGTGAAGCGCGCGCCCCAGCGCGTGTGAGAGTTCCCGGTTGGTGACCGGTTCTGGGGCCGTTCCGTTGACCGGGCCCGACCAGCGCTCGTCGTCGAGCGCCGCGCACATCATCCCCACCAGGTCGTCCACGTGGATCCACGACACATACTGGGCGCCCCCCGCCACGGGGCCGCCGAGGCCCAGCCGGAAGGGGGGCAGCATCTTCGCCAGCGCGCCGCCTCGGGGGTCCAGCACCACGCCGGTGCGCACCTGCACCGCGCGCATCCCCAGCTGCAGCGCCGCGCGCGCCTGTGTCTCCCAGGCGGCGCACACCTGCGCGAGGAAGTCGCTCCCGGGCGGCGCCTCCTCGTCGAGTGGCTCCTCGCCGTGGGGGCCGTAGTAGCCGATCGCCGAGGAGCTCACCAGTACCGCCGGTCGGGCGCCGGCTCCCTCGCGGCCAGGCCGTTCACCTCCAGCCGAACTCCCTCCTCCTCCTCCTCCTCCTCCTCGCCGTTCTCCTCCTCCCGCTTCTGCGGCAGAGGACGCGCATGAACTCAACCCCTCCACCAAATGGCGCGTGCCGATCGTGCGGCTCTCGCGAATCGCTCGCTTGGCGTTTGCGCTCCAGCGCTGCGCCACGTTCTCGCCCGCCAAATGCACCACCGCGTCGCGACCTGCCAGTGCGTGCGCGGGCGCCGGTTCGCTCAGCGGATCCCAGCTCACCGCGGGCACGCCCAGCCGTGCGCTGGCCCGCTCGGGGTCGCGCGAGAGGACCGTTACCTCGGCTCCCTCCGCCACCAGCCGTGCGACCAGCGTTGTCCCGATCAGGCCCGTCGCGCCGGTGAGCGTGACCCGCATCGCCTCACGCCGGGGCGGGAGCCCCCGTGGCGGTGTCGGCCTGGGCGAACCCCACCTCCTGGCCGGCCAGCGCCATGCCGCTGGAGCGCGCTTGCTCGGCGACCGCCGCCGCCACCGCGGGCGCCACGTCGCGGTTGAACACGGAGGGGATGATGTAGTCCTCGCGCAGCTCCTCCTCGGGGACGATCGCCGCGATCGCGCGCGCCGCCGCCATCTTCATCTCCTCGGTGATCGCCTGCGCGCGCACGTCCAGCGCGCCGCGGAAGATCCCGGGGAAGCACAGCACGTTGTTGATCTGGTTGGGGTAGTCCGAGCGGCCGGTCGCCATGATCCGCACGTACGGCGCCGCCTCCTCGGGGATCACCTCGGGGTTGGGGTTGGCCATCGCGAACACCATCGCGTTCCCGTTCATCCGCGCCAATGCCTCCGCTGGCAGCGCGCGCGCGCCGGAGACCCCGATCAACAGATCCGCGCCGTCGATCACGTCCGCCGGGGCGCCCTCGCGACAGTCGGGGTTGGTGACCTCCGCATACCAGCGCTTCACCGGGTTCATGGTGCCGTCGAGGTAGTCCTCGCGGCCCACGTGCAGCGCCCCCTTGGAGTCGGCGCCAATGATGTGGCGCACGCCCGCCTCGCGCATGATCTTGGTGACCGCGATCCCCGCCGCGCCGAGGCCGATCACCAGCACGCGCAGCTCCTCCATCCGCCTGCCGGTCAGCTTCACGGCGTTCAGCAACGCCGCCATCACCACCACCGCCGTGCCGTGCTGGTCGTCGTGGAAGACGGGGATGTCCAGCTCCTGCTTGAGGCGCTCCTCGATCTCAAAGCAGCGCGGCGCGGAGATGTCCTCGAGGTTGATCCCCCCAAATCCGGGGGCCATCAGCTTGACGGTATGCACGATCTCGTCGGGGTCCTTGGTGTCCAGGCAGATCGGGAACGCGTCCACGCCCGCAAACTCCTTGAACAGGCACGCCTTGCCCTCCATCACCGGCATCGCCGCCGCTGGGCCGATGTCGCCGAGGCCGAGCACCGCGGTGCCGTCGGAAA
Organism: uncultured Solirubrobacterales bacterium; assembly: GCA_963833205.1. GTDB lineage: Bacteria > Actinomycetota > Thermoleophilia > Solirubrobacterales > Solirubrobacteraceae > Palsa-744. The sequence goes on from CAWHWZ010000007.1 coordinate 238,411, forward strand.
CCACCGCCACCGTGTTGCGCTTGATCGTGTACTGCGCCGCCTTGTCGGGGTCGTCGCGGATCGCGATGCACACGCGCGCCACGCCCGGCGTGTACACCATCGAAAGATCGTCGCGCGTCTTCAGCGAGTGCTTGTTGCGCTGTTCGATCTTGCCGCCCACATGCAGCAGGAAGGTGCGGTCGGTCGTGTCCACCACCTCCACGCCCGCCAGCGCCTCGATCGCCTCGAGGATCCTGCCCCAGTGTTCGCGGTTGGCCGCGTCCACCACGATGTCTCTGATGCTGGCGCTCGCGTCGGCCTCCACCAGATCGACCGCCACCACCACGCCGCCTGCCTCGCCGACCGCGCCGGTCACCTGGCCGACCGCACCGGGGGCGGTGTCGTCCAGCCGGACGCGGATCGTCAGTCGGTACTGCGCGCTGGGGGTGATGCTCACGGAAAGCTGGCTCCTGGATCGAGGGACGCTGCCATGTTATGCGTAAAGTGCTCGGCCATGAGCGCAGCGGCCAACGGCGACCAGACCGACCGTCGCCTATTTCTGATCGACGGTCCCTCGCTCGTCTACCGCGCCTTCTTCGCGCTGCCCGAGTCGATCGCCACCTCCACCGGGGTGCCCACCAACGCGATCTTCGGGTTCGCCTCGATGCTGGTGAAGATCGTCACCGAGCACGGCGTCTGTCCCACCGTGGTGGCGTGGGATGCCGGCACCTCCGGGCGCACCGAGCTGTTCCCCGAATACAAGGCGCAGCGGCGCTCGCGCCCGGACCTGCTCAAGCAGCAGTGGCCGGCGATGGAACCGCTGGTGGAGGCGTTCGGCTACAGCAACGTGCGGGTAGACGGCTATGAGGCCGATGACGTGATCGCCACGCTCACCGCGCGCGCCGCCAACGCCGACCCGCCCGTCCCCGTGACGATCGTCACCGGCGACCGCGACGTCTTCCAGCTGATCGACGAACGCGGTCTGGTCGAGGTGATGGCCACCGCGCGCGGGATCACCGACACCAAGGTGTACGACCGCCAGGCGGTGATCGACCGCTACGGCATTCCCCCCGAGCTGATCCCCGACTTCTACGGGCTGAAGGGCGACACCTCCGACAACATCCCGGGGGTGCCCGGGATCGGCGACAAGACCGCCTCCGATCTGATCCAGCGCTATGGGCCGCTGGAGGAGGTGCTGGCGCACATCCCCGACATCAGCGGCGCCAAGCGCAAACAGAACCTGACCACGCACGCTGAGGACGCCCGCATCTCCAAGCGGCTGGCCACCGTCGATCGCCGCGTACCGCTCGACTTCGACCCCGCCGCCGAGGCCGCGCGCGAGCCCGACCGCTCGCGCCTGCGCGAGGTGTTCCGCGAGTACGAGCTGCGCGACCCGCTGCGCCGCCTGGAGGAGGCGCTCGGCGAGGCCGAGCTCGCGGCCGCCCCCACTCCCAGCGAGGTCAGGCTCTCGGGGCGCGTGCGCTCGGGTGTCTGCGCCGACATTCCTGCGCTCGCCGTCTCTGCGTCGGGCGGTGGCGCGCCGGAGCTCAACCTCGTGGTGCGTCCCTCCGAGACGCCCGAGGGCGCGCTATTCGCGGAGGGCGCCGGGTGGCGCTTCGCGGTCACGTCGGCACCCGCGTGGGGAGCCTCGAGGGAGACCTCCAAGGGCGGCTCCGATCCCGCTCGTGCCGGGCGGCGAGGGCGGGCGGCGGGCGGGCCGCCGGAGGTACTGTGCGGCGACTGCGAGAGCGCCGAGGAGGTCGCGGCCGCCTGCGGGGAGCTGCCGGTGGTGGTGCACGACGCGAAGGCGCTCGGCCTGGTGCCGCCGGGCCTCGTCCACGACACCCTGTTGGGCGCCTACCTGCTGGAGCCCGCGCGGCGCGGCTATCCGTTCGCGGAGCTGTGCGAGGAGCGCGGTTTTGCCGTCGAGGGGGTGCAGGACGCCGTCGCCGGCGAGGCGTTGCTGGTGGGGGCGCTGGCCTCATGGCAGCGCGCGCAGATCGCCGAACGCGGGCTGGAGGGGCTGATGCGCGATATCGAGCTGCCTTTGGTGGGGGTGCTGCGCGCCGTGGAGCTGATCGGCGTGCGCCTCAACGTGCCGCGCCTGCAGGAGGTGGCCGCGCGCGTGCGCGAGGAGATCGCCGAGCTCGAAGGAGAAATCTTCGCGCTCGCCGACGAGGAGTTCCTGATCGCCTCCCCGCAGCAACTGGGGGAGATCCTGTTCGAGAAGCTCGGCCTCTCGCGCAAGCGGCGCGGCAAGATCGGCTACTCCACCGACGCGCGCGTGCTGCAGGCGATCCGCTCCGAGCACGCGATCGTGCCCAAGATCGAGCGCTGGCGGGAGCTCTCGACGCTGATCAAGACCTACTTCGACGTGCTCCCCGCGCAGGTCGACCAGCGCTCGCGGATTCACACCACCTTCCTGCAGACGGTCGCCCAGACGGGGCGCCTGTCGAGCACCAACCCCAACATGCAGAACGTCCCGATCCGCACCGCCTTGGGCCGCGAGATCCGCGGCTGCTTCGAGGCCGAGGATGCTCGCGTGCTGATCTCCGCCGACTACTCGCAGATCGAGCTGCGCGTGCTGGCCAACGCCGCCGATGAGCCGGTGCTGAAGGAGATCTTCGCGCGCGGCGAAGACGTGCACACCGCCACCGCCTCGCAGGTCTTCCAGGTTGCTCCCGAGGCAATCGACCAGGGGATGCGCGCCAAGTCGAAGATGATCAACTACGGGATCGTCTACGGGCTCTCCGACTTTGGCCTCGCCGACCGCCTCAACATCCCCCGCGAAGAGGCCAAACAGTTCATCGACGCCTACCTCGCGCGCTTCCCGCGCGTGGCGCGGTTCATGCGCGAGACGATCGAGCGCGCCAAGGAGGAGGGGCACGTCACCACGCTGTGGGGCCGTCGCCGCCAGATCCCGGAGCTGCGTGCGCGCAACTACCAGGTGCGCTCGCTCGGCGAACGCCTCGCCGTCAACACCGTTGTGCAGGGCACCGCCGCCGACATCATCAAGCTGGCGATGGTGCGCTGCCACCGGGCGCTGGAAGCCTCCGGCATCGATGCCTGCCTGATCCTCACCATCCACGACGAGCTGCTCTTCGAAGCTGCCCCCGAGGCCGTCCCCGCGGCACGCGAGCTGATCGAGCGCGAGATGGTGGGCGTCTGGGAGCTGCAGCCGCCGATGGCGGTCGAGATCGGCGTGGGGCGCAACTGGCTGGAGGCGAAGTGAGTCGTCTCGCGGCCGTGCTGCTGGCGGGTGGGGCCGGGGCGCTGGTCGGGATGCAGGCGCCGGTCAACGCACGCCTGGGCAGGGGGGTGGGGAGCCTGCAGGCGGCCACGCTGTCGTTCATCGTCGGGACCGTTGCGTTGGTGATTGCCGCCTCGCTAGCCCAGGGCGGGCTCGGCAGCTTCCGCCATACCGGCGGCATCCCTTGGTGGGCGTTCATCGGCGGCCTGCTCGGCGCCACCTACGTGACGGTGGCCATCCTCACCGTACGCACGCTCGGCGCCACCGGCCTCACTGCGGCGGTGATCACCGGCCAGCTCGTGATCTCGGTTGCGATCGACCGCTTCGGCCTGCTCGGGATCGCCCGTCAGCCGCTGGCATTGCACCGCATCGTCGGGCTCGTGCTGCTTGTCGCGGGCGTTGCATTAGTGGTGCGGCGCTGAACCGTTGAGGTCGGGTTCGGGGTGGGGGAGGGGCGGTGTTGTGTTGTTCTTTTTGGACCCCAACCCTTCATTTTGTGAAGTGGTTGGGGTCCGATTTGAATAGCATCTACCGGCCCGGTCGCCCTCGGCTGGACGGCGCAAGCTCCGTCACCTCGGCATAGGCCTCGCTCAGCAGCCGCACGCCCTGCTCGATCGCCGGCTTGGAGAGGTTGCCGAAGCCGAGCAGCACACCGGGGGAGCCGCCGGGGGCGAAACGGTGCAGGGAGAGGCCCTCCATGCCCACCCCGCGAGCGGCGGCGGCCTTGATCAGCGCGGGCTCATCCACGCCGTCGGGCAGCCCCACCAGCTCGAACAGGCCGGCGGCCGGGTGGGCGGGCTCGCCGGCGGCTGGGTGGGCGGGCTCGCCGGCGGCTGGGTGGGCGGGCTCGCCGGCGGCTGGGTGGGCGGGCTCGCCGGCGGCTGGGTGGGCGGGCTCATATACCTGCGCGTCGGGCAGGTGGCAGGCGAGCGCCTCCAGCAGCGCTTCGCGTCGGCGCTGGTAGCTGGTGCGCATGCGGCGCACGTGCCGGTCGAGCTCGCCGCGCACGATGAAGTCGCGCAGCGCCAGTTGCCCCATCGTCTCCGAGCCGCCGTCGTGCACGGCCTTGGCGGTGGCGATCTGCCACCCCAGCCACGAGGGCGTGAGCATCCAGCCGAGGCGCATGCCCGGCGTCAGGCGCTTGCTGGCTGAGCCGATGTAGAGCACACGCTCGGGCGCCAACCCCTGCAGCGCACCGACCGCGACGCGGTCATAGCGGTACTCGGCGTCATAGTCGTCCTCGACGATCAGTCGCTCCTCGCGCTCGGCCCACTCTACAAGCAGGGCGCGGCGCGAGGGGCTGAGGATCGCCCCGGTGGGGAACTGGTGCGCGGGCGTTACCACCACCGCGGCGGCGTCGCTCGCGATCAGATCCTCCACTCGCAGCCCTTCAGCGTCGACGGGGATCGGCACGATCCGCAGGCCCGACTCCTCGGCGATCAACCGGTGGACGTGCCACCCGGGATCCTCGAGCGCGATCGCCTCCACGCCGTGGCCGCGCAGCACACCGCAGGCGAGCGAGAAGCCCTGCATGAAGCCGGTGCAGATCGTCATCTGCTCGGTGTCGGCCGCGGCGCCGCGCACCCGCCCGAGATAGTCGGTAAGCGCGTCGCGCAGCTCCGGCAGCCCGCGCGGGTCGCCATACCCGAGCGCGTCCAGTGGCGACTCGCGCAGCGCCGCCCGCAGTGAGCGCACCCAGCGCTCGCGGGGGAAGCTCGCCAGGTCGGGCAGGCCGGGGTGGAAGTGGTAGGGGAAGCGCTCCTGAAGCGAACGGGCGGGGGCGCGCTGGGTCGCGGCCCGCACCGCCGCGCTCACCCTCACGGGCGCGCCCTGGCGGGTGCTGAGATAGCCCTCGGCGGCCAGCTGGCTGTACGCCTCGCTAACCAGGCCGCGCGAGACGCTCAGCTCGGCCGCCAGCAGGCGCGTCGAGGGCAGCGCCGCGCCGGGCGGCAGGCGTCCGGCACGAATCGCCTCGCGGATGCTGCCGATGAGCTGCTCGCCCAATGACAGTTCGCCGCCGCGGTCGAGCTCCACCAGCAGCTCCACTGGTCCGGTTATTGGCGTCATAACTGGCACTGTACTGTGAGCCAGTTGCGAGCTACGGTGAGCGCACACTCTCGATCTTGGAGGACACCATGAGCCAGATAACGGTTGTGGGAGGCGGGCTTGCAGGGCTGACGGCGGCGATCGCGTGCGCGGAAGGAGGCGCTCAGGTGCGGCTGCTGGAGGCGCACGACGCACTCGGCGGGCGAGCGCGCAGCGCCGATGGCCCCTACAAAGCCAATCTCGGGCCGCACGCGCTCTACAGCGACGGCGCGATGTGGGGTTGGCTGAACGAACGCGGTCTGCTGCCCAAGCACGTCCGCCCACCGCTCGGCGGCGCGCGCTTTCGCTGGGATGGGTCGGTGCAGCGCACCCCGCCGCTGGGCACGATCCCCGCGGTGCTGCGCCTGCGCGGCCGCCAGGCGCCGGTCGATACCGACTTCCGCGGCTGGGTTGCCGCGCACACCGACGAGCGCATCGCCGCGATGCTCTCCTCGATCGCCGGCGTCTACACCTTCCACCACGACCCCGGCGAGCTCTCGGCGGCGTTCGTGTGGGAGCGCACCGTGCGCCTGTTCCTCTCCACGCCGCCGCCCTCCACGGTGGTGCGCTACGCCAGCGGCGGCTGGAGCGGGATGGTCGCGCCGCTGGAGCGCCGCCTGCGTGAGCTGGGCGTCGAGGTGTGTCTCGGGCACCGCGTGGACGCGCTGCCCGAGGCGCCGGTGATTCTCGCCACCGAGCTCCACCAGGCGAGCGAGTTGTTGGGAGGCGAGCCGCTGAGTTGGCCGAGCGGGAAGACCGTGTGCCTCGATCTCGGCCTCTCCCGCCGGCGCGGCGACCCGTGGATCGTCTCCGACCTCGACGAAGCGGGCTGGATCGGGCGCTACTCCTCCTCCGATCGCACGATCGCCCCGGAGGGCCACGAGCTGATCCAGGCACAGATGCCGATTCGCCCCGGCGAGAGCACCGATCAGGCGGGTGCGCGCCTGGAGCGGATGATCGACCAGTCAGTGCCCAACTGGCGTGAGCGCGAGACGTGGCGCCGCCGCCAGGTGATGGACGCCCGCTCGGGCGCGCTCGATTTGCCCGGCAGCACCTGGCGGGAGCGCCCGGCCGTGGATCGCGGCGACGGTGTGTACCTCGCGGGCGACATGGTCGCCGCCCCGGGGCTGCTCGCCGAGGTCTCCTGGGCCAGCGGCCTGGAGGCCAGCCGGTTGGCGCTGGCAGCGGTGGGCACGACGCGTCCGCGGTTGCGGAAGGTGGCGTGAGCGAGGCGTTTCGTCTGCATCGCCGCGTACTATTTGTTCCGGTCTTCCGGGATGGTGTAGAGGTAACACGCTTGGCCCTCAACCAAGAACCCCCGGTTCGAATCCGAGTCCCGGAGCCGTGATTTGAAGGCGACGGCAGCCGTGGTAGTCTGAGGCTTGGTTGAGGGCCATGCGTCCTAGAAAAGGATGCCAGCGTGTTTGTCGAGGGACCCGGGCGACCGGGTCCTTCGCCTTTTAAGCCGTGGCCGCTGCTACTCGCATTGGCCGCCTGGGACTCGGCACCACAAACGAGGCCGGGGCGATCCGCATGTAGTGCTCGAACGCCCACTCGCACACGCGCGGGCTTTCCAGGGCGCGCGCGAGTGCGGTGACGGCGCGGGTGGGGGTGAGGCGCCCGACGGCGCGCTGGGTGAACAGCAGCGAGCTGAACTTCCAGCGGTGCGCGTCGGAGAAGGCGCCGTAGCGGCTCAGCGCCTGCTCGCGGCTGCTGTGGCCGTCCAGCACCGCGCGCAGCTCGCGCCCGCAGGCGATCCCAAAGTAGAAGGCGGTGCGGATGCCCTCGGCGGTGAGCGGCAGGCAGTGGCCGGCGGAGTCGCCCACGAAGAACACGCCGTCCTCTGTTGCGGAGCGCAGCTGGTGGGGGATCCAGTTGCCCTGATACCCGTCGGGGGGGAGATCGAGGTCGTGCGCGAGCCTCACGGTCGGCTCCTTGACGTGATGGGCCGGCCAGAACGAGCCCACGCCGACGCGCACCTCATCGCGCGCGGGGAAGCTCCACCCGTAGCCCGAGCGGACGTAGCGGGGATCGATCCACAGCTCCATCTCCTCGCCACTGCCGTGCGGGTGAACCTCAAGGCCCCGGGAAAGCCTCGCGTTGGGCGGCTGGATCGGCGTGGCGCGCGACAGCGTCCGTCGCCAGCCCAGCGCGTCGACGATCAGCGGGGCGCGCAGCTCGCCGCGGTCGGTGTGCACCGTGTTGCCCTCCCTGCTCCGCACGGTAGCCGTCTCGAAGCGGGTGTTATTTGATCGAGAAAGAGGGGCCCGGCTCGGCGGCCTTCGGCCGCCTGCGCCACCCTCTGAGCGCACCTGCTCCCACATCAGCGCGCACAACTCGGGGTAGTCGAAAGTCGAAAACGTCCACGGCAGCCTCCAGCGGGAACTCCTCCAAGGGGTGTGTACCACCAGCCCATCGAAGGTCTGGCGCAGCGAGCCGCGTAGCTGTAGCGCGTCCAGCCAGGTGGTGGGGACGCCGCACGCGGAGGTCTGGCGCTCGCCGATCTCGTAGCGGTCGATCACCAATACCCGCGCGCCACTTCCGGCGAGCTCGCGAGCGACCGCGAGGCCGGCGAAGCTGGCGCCGCACACCAGCACGTCGCAGTCGCCCTCCAGGCGGGTGCGCTCGCTTCCCCGCTTGGTGGCGCGTACGGGCATCGCTCGCAATCATACGAGCGCGGCACCCCGCGACCGGGCTCGCCGGGTGGGTGGCATCCTCCGCCGATCGCGCTGCGCTAGGCTTCGAGCGGTGCAAGCTTTGATCGAGAAACCCGAGGCCCACGTGGTCGAGGGATCCAACGGCCTCCTGCTCGAAATCGACGGGCAGATCGTCCCCAACTACGACGCCACCATGCAGCCCTTCGAGGAGGGCGAGGTCGTGACCGGCCGCGTGGTGCGGATCGACAAGGACGAGGTGCTGGTCGACATCGGCTACAAGTCCGAGGGGGTCATCCCCTCCGGCGAGCTGTCAATCCGCAAGTCTGTGGACCCCCGCGAGGAGGTGGAGCTCGGCGAGGAGGTCGACGCGATCGTCCTCACCAAGGAGGACCAGGACGGCCGCCTGATCATGTCCAAGAAGCGCGCCCGCTTCGAGAAGGCGTGGCGGCGCATCGAGGCCGCGGCGGAGTCGGGGCAGCCGGTCGAGGGCAACGTGATCGAGGTCGTCAAGGGCGGTCTGATCATCGACCTCGGCGTGCGCGGCTTCCTGCCCGCGTCGCTGGTGGACATCCGCCGGGTGCCCAACCTCGACGAATACATGGGCACGAAGATCGAGACGAAGGTGATCGAGCTCAACCGCTCGCGCAACAACGTCGTGCTCTCGCGCCGCGCGGTGCTGGAGGAGGAGCGCAAGGAGGTGCGCCAGCAGATCCTCGACCGCCTGCAGCCCGGTCTCGTGGTGGAGGGCCAGATCTCCAACATCGTTGACTTCGGCGCGTTCGTGGACCTCGACGGGATCGATGGTCTGATTCACATCTCCGAGCTCTCCTGGTCGCACGTCAACCACCCCTCCGAGCTGCTCAACATCGGCGACACCGTGCAGGTGAAGGTGCTCGACATCGACCGCGACCGCCAGCGCATCTCGCTCGGCCTCAAGCAGACCCAGGAAGACCCGTGGCAGCGGATCATCGACACCTACAACATCGGCGACGAGCTGGAAGGCACCGTCACGAAGGTCGTGACGTTCGGCGCGTTCGTGGAGATCCTCGACGGCGTCGAGGGGCTCGTGCACATATCAGAGCTGGCCGCCCACCACGTGGAAAGCCCGCGCGAGATCGTCCACCCGGGCGATGAAATCCGCGTGAAGATCCTCGAGATCGACTCCGAGCGCCGGCGCCTGTCGCTGTCAGCCAAGCGGGTCGAGGATCAGATCCTGCCGCTCCCGCGTAAAGAGCCGCCCGCGCCCGAGCCCGCCGCAGGCGCCGAGGCGCAGGAGGGCCAGCCGGTGGCGGCGGTTGCGCCAGAGGCGGCGGTCGCGGAGCCCCTAGCGGAGGATGTGCCGGCGGCCGAGGTTGCGGCGGAGGATCAGACCCGGGCAGAGGTGGCGGAGGATCAGCCTCAGGCAGAGGTGGCGGAGGTCCAGCAGACGGATGTCGCCAGCGAGCCCGAGGCAGCGGTGGTGGAGCCAGCTACGGCGGAGGCTGAGACGGCAGAGGTCGCGAGCCAGCCCGAAGCGGTAGTTGCGGAGCCCGTGGCGGACGAGCCAGCTGCCGAGGTTGAGCCCGAGGCGACCGTCACCGAACCCGTTGCGGAGGGTGAGCCGTCGGCCGAAGCGGCGGAGCCGTCGAGCATCGCGGTCGCCGAGGAGCCCGTCGCCGCGGTCGAGCCGGCGGAAGCCCCCGCCGAGGCCCCGGCAGGCGAGCCAGCAGCGGATCCCGACCTGACGCCCACCGCGAGCGACTCCACCCAGGACTGACCAGCGCCCCGTGCCGGAAGCCGAGCGTCCGGTCCCACTGGTAGGGCTGACGGGCGGCATCGGCGCGGGCAAGTCCACCGCGCTGCGCGCGCTGGAGGGGTTGGGGGCGGTGGTGCTCTCCACCGACGCGGTCGTGCACGAGCTCTACACACGCGATCCGCGCGTGCGCGAGGCCGTCGTGGCGCGCTGGGGCCCCGAGGTGGCACCCGCCGGCGTGGTGGAACGCGCGGCGATCGCGCGCCGCGCGTTCGCCGGCGAGGAGGAGCGCAGCTGGCTGGAGGGACTGCTGTGGCCGCTGGTGGGCGAGCGGATGGGGGAGTGGCTGACGCAGGCCCGCGCGCTCTTCCCGCCGCCGGCGGCGGCGGTGGTGGAGGTCCCGCTGCTGTTCGAGGCGGGGATGCAGGGGCTCTACGACGCCACGATCGCCGTTGTTGCGCCCGAGCAGCTGCGCCACGAGCGCGCCGCCGGGCGGGGTCACGAGCTGCTCGATGAGCGCGCTGCGCGTCAGCTCTCCCAGGAGCAGAAGGCGGCGCGGGCCAGCTTCGTGGTCTGCAACGATGGCAGCGAAGCGCAGTTGGCGGCGAAGCTGTCGGAGATACTTGACAAGCTGAAGGGGTGAACACCCAAACCCACGAGCTCTACGTGCGGCCTCAGCCCGCGCGAAGCGGCCGATCGAAGATCGGCCGGCCTCAGCGCGGCTCGGGCGGGCGGGGGTCCAGAGAGCGGCGGCTGCTCACCACGCTTGCGGTGATCGCCGCGGCGATCGGGCTGATCGTGGTGCTGGCCCCGCGCCTGGAGCACGCGGTGCGCGAACTGGCGCTGCCGCTGCAGGACGCCGGCGTGATCCGCCAGCAGGCCTCCGCAAAGCACCTCGATCCTGCGCTGATCGCCGCGGTCATCTACGCCGAGACCAAGTTCGATCCGCGCCCCTCCTCGGCGGGCGCGCAAGGCCTGATGCAGATCCTCCCCAGCACCGCGCTGTTCCTCGCTCACCTCTCCGGCGGCGTGCGTTTCCAGACGGGCGATCTGGCGACGCCCTCGATCAACATCGCGTACGGCAGCTACTACCTGCGCTACCTGCTCAACCACTACGGGGGCTCTGAGATGCTGGCGGTCGCCGCCTACAACGCGGGTCTCACCAACGTCGACGAATGGGTTGCCCGGGCGCGCGCGCAAGGCGGGGAACTGACCGTCGAAGCGATCCCGTTTGCGCAGACCCGCGAATACGTACGCCGGGTGCTGAACGCACAGCGGGCCTATCGAGCTACGTACGCTCAGCAGCTGGGGCTTCGCTAGCGTAGGTCCGATGCCGCCGTTCCGCCTCGACTCGGTCTTCACACCCACCGCCGATCAGCCGCAGGCGATCGCGGCGCTGGCCGAAGGCGTCGAGGCCGGCGAGCGCTTCCAGACGCTGCTGGGGGCGACGGGCACCGGCAAGACGATGACGATGGCGGGCGTGATCGAGGCGGTGCAGCGGCCAACCCTGGTGATCGCGCACAACAAGACGCTGGCGGCGCAGCTGTGCAACGAGTTCCGCACCTTCTTCCCCGACAACGCGGTGGAGTACTTCGTCTCCTACTACGACTACTACCAGCCCGAGGCGTACGTCCCCAGCCGCGACCTGTACATCGAGAAGGATTCGGCGATCAACCAGGAGGTGGACCGCCTGCGCCACGCGGCCACGGCGGCGGTGTTCGCGCGCCGCGACGTGATCGTGGTGGCGTCGGTCTCCTGCATCTACGGCCTCGGCTCGCCCGAGGTGTACGAGATGAACATGCAGATCCTCAGCCGTGGCGCGGAGATCGACCGCGACGCGCTGCTGCGCAAACTGGTGTCGATCCAGTACACGCGCAACGACGCGGTGCTGGCGCGGGGCACCTTCCGGGTCAGGGGGGAGACGCTGGAGATCTTCCCCGCGTACGCCGAGACCGCCTACCGCGCGACGCTGTTCGGCGACGAGGTGGAGCGCCTGCAGCACTTCGACCCGCTCACCGGCGAGCTGATCGAGGACGACCTCGAGCACGTGGCGATCTGGCCGGCCACGCACTACAACGTCAGGGAGGGCTCGGTGGAGGCGGCGGTCGCGGACATCGGCGCCGAGCTGAACGAACGCTGCACGCAGCTTGAGAGCGAAGGCAAGCTGCTGGAGAGCCACCGTCTGCGCCAGCGCACCCAGTACGACATGGAGATGCTGCGCGAGATGGGCTTCTGCTCGGGGATCGAGAACTACTCGCGGATCCTCGACGGGCGCGGCCCGGGGGATAGGCCGTACTGCCTGATCGACTACTTCCCGAAGGATTTTGTGTGCTTCATCGACGAGTCCCACCAGACCGTCCCGCAGCTGGGGGGGATGTACGAGGGGGATCGCTCGCGCAAGCAGACGCTGGTGGACTACGGCTTCCGGCTGCCCAGCGCGATGGACAACCGCCCGCAGCGCTTCGAGGAGTACCTCTCGATCACCCCGCAGCTGCTGTTCGTCTCCGCCACCCCGGGCGAATTTGAGCGCACGCGCTCGGGCAGGATCGTCGAGCAGATCGTCAGGCCCACGGGGATCGTCGACCCGGACGTGCAGGTGCGCGCGACGCGCAACCAGATCGACGACCTGATGAACGAGATCCGCGCGCGCGTGGAGATCCAGGAGCGCGTGCTGGTGACGACGCTCACCAAGAAGATGAGCGAGGACCTCACGCAGTACCTGCTGGAGATGGGCTTCCGCGTGCGCTACCTGCACTCGGAGATCGACACGCTGGAGCGCATCCAGATCATTCGCGACCTGCGCCTCGGCGAGTACGACGTGCTGGTGGGGGTCAATCTGCTGCGCGAGGGTCTCGACCTCCCCGAGGTGTCGCTGGTGGCGATCCTCGACGCCGACAAGGAGGGCTTCCTGCGCGGGGAGACCTCGCTGATCCAGACGATCGGTCGCGCGGCGCGCAACGTCAACGGCGTCGTGCTGATGTATGCCGACAAGGAGACCCGTGCGATGAAAGCGGCGATCGAGGAGACCGACCGCCGCCGCGAAATCCAGGTGGCGTACAACGAGGAGCACGGGATCACCGCGGCGTCGATCGTCAAGGGCGTGTCGGACATCGCCGAGTTCCTGCAGGGCGAGTCCAAGGTGCCCCGGGGGCGCCGTCAGCGGCGCAGCGGCGCACGCGGCAAGGGCAAGGCGAAGGAGATGCCCACGCACGAGCTGGAGCGCCTCGCGGTGGAGCTCGAGGAGGAGATGCTCGCCGCCGCGGAGGACCTGCGCTTCGAGTACGCCGCGCAGCTGCGCGACGAGATCCGCGAGCTGCGCCGCGACCTGCGCGAGGCCCAGGAGCTGGAGGCGCCCGCCGGGGAGTTGGCGTAGCGCGGGCCACCGATCTTCCGTTAGGCTGGTCTCTTGGAGCATGATCGCCAGAGTCTTGAGCGGCGTCACTTCCCACCGGTGAGCGAGGGATACGACCGGGGTGCGGTGGACGCCTATCTGGGGGCTCTAGCCACCGAGGTGGAGGCGCTCACGCGGGTGAGCGGCGAGCTGTACGAGCGTGCTCGGGCGCTCGGAGGGGAGATGCGGGCGCTAACCGCGAGCCTACACGCCGGCGCGGAGGAGGCGACCGTCGCCCACGCCGACCGAAAGCAGGAGACGAGCTGCGCGCACCCCCGTTTCGGCCAGCAACCGTCGCCCGCGGGACCGGCGCCCGTGGCTGAGGAGAAGCGAGAGGTGGTGCCCCATAAGAACGAGGATCTGGAACCCCAGAAGAACGAAGATCTCGACGGAGCGCGGCTGGTGGCGCTGAACATGGCGCTCAGCGGAGAGCCCCGCGAGCAGACCGACCGCTACCTCGCCGACAGCTTCCAGCTCTCCGACCGCGCCAAGCTGCTCGACGAGGTGTACACCGCGGTCGAAGGCTGAGCGCGGCGTACAGCGTTCACGGAGGCGCCGCAACATCCCGGGCACACGGCGGCCGCGCATCCAACTACAATCCGCGGTCCAGCAACTCATGCGCCTGTAGCTCAGTGGTCAACGGCAACCTACGGGGTGCCAAAGAGCAGCGGCCTTTCAAGCCGCAGGTCGGGGGTTCGATTCCCCCCAGGCGCATCATAGAAAAGCCCCGCAAACGCGGGGTTTTTCTATGCCCGGGAAGGATCGCCGCCGGCTTGGGTGTGAACGGAAGTGTGAACACGCCAGGGCCGAGGAGTTCACCGGCAGTGTCCCGTGCGGGTACGGTGTGCGCGTGGGACCGCTTGAGAAAGAGATCGCCGAAATGCTCAAAGGACGAGGCGAGACGGTCTCGGTACATGCCGATCCCGAGACCGCGAGGGTGGCCTTCGCTGCACTGACCGAAGCTGAGCGTGCTCGTCGCTATGAGCAGCTACACGAGGCGGTCCATCGTCTCGCCCGCGCGATCGACGAATTGCAGCAGCGGTCGTAGTTTTTGCCGGAGAGCCCGACAGCCGGGCCGACTACCTCACGCACCCGGCCCGCGTCACCATCCAAGTGGCCCCCGGGGTCCGTTTGGCCGGGCAGGTTCGCCGTCCGACGCCCCGCCGCCTTCGGTTTCTCTAGCTCCTCCAGCGCCAGCCCGAGCGCGACCTTCTCGGGCTAAGCGACGAGTGAGCCGGGCATCGAGAAGCGCCGCAAGCCGTCGCGTCTAGCTTCGGCTGATTGCTCGGCCGCGAGCCGCTCCAGCTCCGCATCCCGCTCGGCGTCCACCGCACGGTCAAGGACCATCGCGGTGTTCACGGCGTCGGGGTCCGGGCCACCGGCAGCCGACAGCGCGAGTTCGACATCGTGCCGGAGCGCGCGCTCCTCCGCGACACTCTCGCCGCGCCGGCCGTAGGCGGCGAGCGCGTAGCGGACGCGCTGGAGTGTCTGGGGGTCGCGCGAACTCTCAGGCGTCGGCAGGCCCTCCGCGCGCTCAAGCTGCTGCACGGCCAGCTCCCACCGGCGGAGGGCCTCGGCCGCGTAGGGCCTGGCGCGACTGTCGCCTAGCGCGCCCTCGGCGGCGATCACCGAGCCCGGCATCCCTTCGGCGCGGCAACAGCGCGCCCAGACGCCGTGCCATACGACGTCTGGGCTTGGGCGTCGGGGTCGGCCACGTCCGGTAGCCGGGATGGAGGCGGCGATCCGCTGCTCAAGCCCGGGACGAAGCTCGCGCAGCTCATCTAGGTCGCGGTAGCCGTCGGCGGTGAGAGGCATTTTCGTTGGGGGGGTTGGGCCGCTCCGCATAGGTAGATGACTCTGATTACTACCAGCTCCCCCGGTCGTGACCTTCGCGCAGCGAGGGAACGGCTAGGAATCTCCCGCGCCCGGCTCGCGGGCCTAGCCGATGTCTCGCTCGCATCACTCGACCGGATCGAGCAGGGCGCGTGCCCGCGCCGAAGTCGTGTGCTCTCGCAGGCTTGGGCCGTTCTTGCGGCGGCCAACGCGGAGCCCCCCGTTAACGACGCGGACCGGGGCGCAACCCCCGGCCCGCTCAAGGAGGAGGCCGATCATGGCGGCTCGTCCCCGACCGGCTGATCGTACCGCGCCCGGCCGATGGGATATCGCGCCCACCACCGGCCCAGGGGTCCTGCACCTGCGCCGCGGCGTCTACGTCGCCGAGTGGGCGGTGGAGCACGGCGGCGTAGTCACCTTCTGCGGGAGGCGCCGGGAGCGCGACCTGCACGGCGACCGGCTCTACCCAGTCCGCAAGGAGACGGTCCGGCTGCGCCCCGGCGAGTGGGTCGAGTGGCTCGACATCGAGCCAATGGCGGCGGCGGCGTGAGGGTCATCTCGATCACCGCGGCCGAGGTTCGGCCCGAGCGCGTTCGCTGGGCGTCGAAGCCCCGCATACCGCTCGGAGAGCCCACGATCCTCGCAGGCACGCCCGGGATCGGCAAGACGCAGCTCGCTATCGGTATCTGCGCAGCCGCCACCCTCGGCAAGCTCGACGGCGACCTACCCGAGCCCGTCCACGTTGCCTACATCTCCGCCGAGGACTCCATCGTCTACACGCTGGCCCCCCGGTTCCTCGCGGCCGGCGGCAACCCGGCGCTCATCCACTTCTACCAAGCGAAGCACCGGAGTACCGCCCACACAGACGAAGAGGACCCATCCCTCCAGCTCCCCGCCGACATCCCAATCATCGACCAGTGGATGCAGGACACCCAGGCGCGGATTCTCGTACTCGACCCGTTCGTCGCCATGCTGCCGCCCGCACTCAACGCGCACCGCGACCAGCACATTCGAAGAGCCATAGCGCCGCTGGCGCACATGTGCCACCAGCGGAGCGCCGTCGCGCTGCTGATCCTCCACCTCAACAAGTCCCAAGAGGGCGACGCGCTCAGCCGACTGTCGGGCAGCATCGGGTTCGGCGCCGCCGCGCGCTCCGTCCTGCTGTTCGCACCAGACCCAGACGACCCGCAAGGCGAGACCGGCAACCAGCGCATCCTCGCGCACGCCAAGAGCAACCTCGGAGCCAAGGCGCCCTCCCTCGCCTACCGCATCGAGACCCGGATCATCGAAGGCGCAGACGGCCCGATCGAGACCTCCATCGCATCCCGCCAAGGCGAGACAACCGTCTCCGCCGGAGACCTCCTCGGCAACGCCACCAGCACCACCGAAGCGAACGCACGCACCGAAGCGGGCGACTTCCTGCGCTCCGAGCTGGCAGCCGGGTTTGTGCTCACCAAGACGCTCCGCAAGCACGCAGAAGACGCCGGAGTGAGCTGGCGCACCTGCGAACGGATCAAAGCGCAGCTCGGCATCCGCTCGCGCAAGAACGGCAACACCTGGGGATGGGAACTCAAGACCTCCCTACACACCCCCCCTGGCAATGTTGGTGGTGTTGGCGGAGATGAAGACAAGACCGCCAAGACCGCCAACACCCCGGGTATAGAGAACGGTGGCGGACATCCCCTAACGCTCGACCAACTCGAAGCCATCCGCGCCGAGCACGAGGAGACGATCGGGTGAGCACCAAGGCCCAAACCACACCCCCTGATTGCCCGCCAAGGCCACCGCAAGCCTCACACGGGCGCGCGCTGGCCGATCGGCCGGAACCGAACGGCCTCGCGCTCGCCCTGCCGCCCGCGCTGGTCGAGCAGATCGCGGAACGCGCAGCGGCGATCGTCGCCGAGCGCCAGCCGCCAGCCGCTTCGCCGTGGCTCAACACCCAGGGCGCGGCCGAATATCTGGCGACCGGCACTGACCGCATCCATGACCTTGTGCAACTCCACAAGCTGCACCCGCGGCGCGATGGTCGGCGGCTGCTTTTCCGCCGGGATGACCTCGACGCCTACGTGGAGGCGAGCCGGTGAGCCGTTCACACCCCGTTCACACCCCTGCTCAATCCCTTGTATCCGTGCGGGATTCGGGGCGACCGGCGGCGTGTAAAGCCGACAGTCACGGAGGCGACCGTGCCCTTGTCTAGCAACGTCGATGCCCGAGCGCGGCAACTGGCGAACCTCAAACCGCAGGGTGCCGTCAAACACGGTGCCTACTCCGCCGAGCTGCTCAAGCCCGAGCGTGAGCGAATCCTTGGCGAGCTGCTGGCGAGCTTTCCGAACGTGCGCCGGGATCGGCTGGAGCTGCTTGCGGCGCAGCGTGCCAGGATCGTGCTCCTACAGGGGTATGTCGAGGCGCGCGGTGTCATCGCGCACAAGGGGCGCGGCTCGACGTTCCCGGCCGTCGATCGACTCCAGCGCGAAGAGAGCGCGTACCGCGCGGAGCTGACCCGGATCGAAGACCTGGCGCGTGAGGCCGGCGCGGGGAGTCCGCACGCTGCGCTTGCCAGCATCGCGGCGGAGTACGCCGAGGCGGACGGCGAGGGCGACGCATGACCGGCCGCGTGCAGCTCGTGATCTCTGGCCGGCCGATCCCCTTGCAGCGCCACCGAACGGGGAAGGGCCGCGCATACCTGCCGGTGCGCTCGAAGGCGTACAGGGCGCTGATCGAAGACGAGTGGATGGCCGCTGGTCGCCCGTCGCTGGGGGGCGTGCCGGTCGTGCTCAGTGCTCGCTTCTACGGCGCGCGGGCGAACGCTGACCTCGACAATCTTGTGAAGGCGATACTTGATGCTTTGCAGACACTCGCGTTTGATAATGACAGGCAGGTTGTGTGTCTGAGTGGCTGTCACAAGTTGCCGGTGGATGCTGACGGGCCGCGTGCCGAGGTCGAGTTGTGGCCGGTCGATCGTGGGGTGTCGTCGTGAGGGTTCGTCTGGTGGATGCTGCGCAGGACCCGCGGTTGCTTGGTGCTCAGTTCTCTGAGAGTGGGTTGTCGCTTTGGCCTGAGCAGGTGAAGTTGTTGGGGTCGTTGGAAGGCCCGGAGCGGACGCATGTGTGGGCGATCGGGAGGCAGGCGACTAAGAGCACGCTTGCGGCGATCGATGCGGTGCATAACTGCGCGATGCGTCCTGACTTGGACGTGATCCTGCCGCGGCGGCGAGTGCGGTATGTGCTGGTGATCGCGCCGGGTATCGATCAGGGCCGGGAGTTCATTGAAGTGGCGGCGGGGCTGGTGGAGGATTCGCCGGTGTTGCGGGGGATGGCTGAGGTTGCGGCTACGCAGATCACTTTTCACTTGCCGGATGGTCGGCGGTCGCGTATCCGGGCGTTGCCGGCGAATGCGAAAACGATCCGTGGCATGTCGGCGTCGCTGGTGATCTTTGAGGAGCACGCGCATTTCGACGCGACCGCTGGGCCTGGCAGTGATGAGCGGCTTTACCGGGCGGCGCGCCCGTCGATGCGTAGGTTCGGGGAGCTGGCGCGGGTGCTGAGTATCTCGACTCCTAACGGCCAGAGTGGGAAGTTCGCCGAGCTGTTTCGGGATGCGGAGACGGGTGTGTTGCCTTCGTCGCGTGCGGTGAAAGCGGCTACGTGGGAGGTGGACCCGAGCTATGACCAGGCGCAGCGGGACGCGGACCGGGCGGAGCTTGGGGAGGATGGCTTTGCAGAGGAGGTCGGCGCGGAGTTCATCACGGGCCGCGGGTCGTTCTTTGATGTGCCTGCGATCCAGTTCGAGCAGCGTGCGGCGACGCCGGCTGAGGGCCGCGATTGGATATGCGGTCTCGATGTGGGCCTAAGCTCGGATTTCTTTGGTGTGGCGTTGGTGGCGCGGTCGGTCCCTGATCCGGGGGTGTTGGTGGTGGGTGCGGTGGAGGGGATCAATCCTGCTGCTGTGCGGGTGCGTGCGGCGTCGAGTGAGAGTCTTGATGATGCGCGCGCTCGTGAGGACTCGATGTTTTCGCGGGCGTGGGCGGTCGCGGAGCCGTACTCACCGACGCGGGGTGTGGCGGATTCACATAAAGGTGGCCCGGTTCGCTCACATTTTGGCCGGCAGGGTTGCAGGGTGGAGCTTGTGCCGCCTACGGGGACGCTGCAAATGCAGCAGTTCGTCGCGTTGAAGGCGCGGCTTGAGGATGGGTCGCTGCGGGCGTGGGCGCATCCGCAGTTGATCCAAGACCTGCGGAGGGTGCGGACAACTGAGGGCGGCAAGATTTACCTTCCGAAGTTCCGGGGGTCGCACTGTGACACGGTGGTGGCGTTGGCGTCGGCGGCGTGGGAGTTGAAAGAGAGGGGTGAGGGTCGCATTTTGGTCCCGCAGGGCCGGGTGGATGTTCGGTCGCTGGCGCGGGCTGCGCCTGGGTCCACGGCGCCCCCGGACGTTACGCCGAAGGGTAACGCGATGCCGTCGCGTCCGCGGACACGGCCGCCGGGTGTGCCTGACTGGCAGTGGAAAATTACACAGAGAGTGAGAGGCCGATGAGTGACGGGCTGTTGTCATACGATGAGGCGCAGGAGCTGGCGCGCGAGATGATGGACGACGCGATCGACAGTGACCCGGATGGGATGCGGGCACAGTTGCGGATAGCGTCCGGGGCGCCCGTTGTCGTGCCTGCTGGCCTGTTGCGCCGCGCCGCGCGTGTGGGGATGCTGACCCGCGCGGTGGAGGTTCGCTGCGAGCGTGAGTGTGACCACTTCGACCGGCCGCGGTATGCGTGGCTGCGGTTCGGCATCGTGACATGCCGGGAGTGCATAGAAGAGAAGGTGTGGGAGGACCTGGGGCCGCGGGAGGGCGCGGACGTTGACTGCGATGTCTGCGGCGCTCCGGCCGACCCGTCCTATGGGCTCTCCCACCAGCTCACGGGTGAAAGTGTGGTGATGGTGTTGGGGCGTGTGTGCGCGGGGTGCGCGGAGTTGCACGATTCGCTTGTACTCGCGCCCGCCGAGGCCGGGGTGAGCCTCAACTAATGGTCGAGCCTTCCCCCGGCGAGGTTCACCGTGCGCGCGTTGCCGCTGACCGTGAGGCGCGGCGTGTCCGTCTCGCGGGGTGCGAGCCCGCCGCGGTGTTGAGGGAATGGCTGAGCCTCCTCAGGGACGGCCACGACGGGCGTAGACAGACGGGGCACAGCTTCGAGAGCGCATGGCCGGAAGCTCTCGCCCGCACCTGCAAGGGCCTGGCCGGTGAGGGGTGGCGGCAGATCTTCACCGAGCAGGAAGACGCCTGGCGGAGGGCATGGGAGCGCGGCCCACAGACCCGCGGGGAGCGGGCGCTCTCCGTGCTGCTTGCCGACCTCGACCGCACGGAGCTTGTGGGCGATGGTGAGGAGCTGCTGCCCGATGGTGAGCCGGCCCGCACCTGCGCTCACTGCGATGGCGCTATGACGGGCCGTGCGCGGCAGGCGCGCTACTGCTCGGCAGAGTGTGAGCGTGCCGCGGCTCGTGAGCGTCAGCGGCACCAAAGGGCCGGGCATCATACCGGACGCGCGGGAGAACTCTCACGGGGTGCGCGTGAGAGTTCTCCCGGCCGCGTGGCAGCGTAACGGGAGCACTTCACCACCCGCGACCGGAGCCCTGACCATGCCATTGCAAGCCGCCACACTCGATAAGTTCGCCGAGGCCCTCAAGGCGCTCGACCCCGAGGACGCCGCGGCCGTGTTCGAGCGGCTCGGCGGCGACCCCGAGGCCCTCACCGACCCGGAGCCCGTGACAGCGACCGGCGCCGTGCAGCGCATGGCACGCCGCGCTGGGAAACCTAAGCCCTCACCCGAGGCCACGGTCACGGGTGCCCGGACGGCGCTTGTGGCGTCCAGCAACGCGCTCGGAGTGCGGGCGGGCGACCCGTTCCCCGGCAAGTGGGAGCTAGCCGAGTCGATGGCTGCGACGCTGAACAGCCTCGACGGCACCTGGCATGGAAAGTGCATCGTCGCTTCGGCGGACTGGCGTGACCAGTACCCCGCCGAGAGAAAATTGGACGATTCGGTAAGTCGCTGCGAGCGGCTGATGGATGCGGTCTGTGGCCTACAGGCCCTAGTCGCCACTGGTGGTATCTGCGCTCCGACGAATGTTGACTACGGCATCGGGACATGGGCGACCCAGGCGCGTCCGCTGCGCGATGCGCTCGCGCAGTTCGAGGCGACCCGCGGCGGAATCCGGTACATCGTCCCGCCCGATATCGCGGAATGGGAAGCCGCGACCGGCATATGGACGGAGGCCATCGACCTCGAACCGGCCGGCGCGACAAAGCCGGTAAAGGCAATGGTCTGCGGTGAAGAAAAGCAGATTTACCTCTCGGCCGTCGCAACGCGGATCAGCTATGGAAACATGCAGGCCCGGTTCGCACCGGAGCAGGTCGCCGCGACAAACGACCTCGCGGCCGCGGCGGCTGCACGCAAGGCTGAGAACCACCTGCTCGAACTCCTAGAAGAAACCGCGCTGAAGGACGTGACGACCGCGCAGGTACTCGGAGGTTTCCGTGACCTGCTGACCGCGATCGACACTGCCGGCGCGAACTACCGGCAGACTCACCGAATCCCACCGGAAACAATGCTCACGGTATGCCTGCCGGAGTGGGTGAAAACGCTGGCGCGCGAGGACTTGGCGCGTGAGTCCGCTCACCAGCAGGGCTCAGACTGGAACAGCCTCGCGGTGACAGACGCGCAGATCGAAGACGTGATGAGAGTGCATCGCGTCCGCCCGGTGTGGCACCTGGATGGGCTGAAAGAACCCTCCAGCAAAAACTATCCGAATCAGTATTTCGCGGCGGCTGAAGCCGAAAAAGCGATCAAGAAATACCCGGAAAAGGTCGCATGGTACATGTGGGTTGACGGGTCGGTCCAGTTCCTCGACGGTGGACGCCTCGACCTCGGCGTAGTACGCGATAGCGTTCTTGACAGTACCAATGACTTCGAGGTTTTTTACGAGACGTTCGAGGGATTGGCCCAGCGCGGTTTTGTGAATAGCGTTCTCCAGCTCGTGTCCACACTCTGCCCGTCGGGTGGCTCGGCTGCCACGGTCACGGCGGCTTGCCCGTAGGCTGGACGTGCGGACCGCGCCGTGTGACTGTTGCGGGAAGGTCATCGGCGCGGAGCCCACGCCGGTTACTGACCGCGAGACCGGCGAGGCGGGGGAGCTGTACCTGTGCGCCGGGTGCCTGGCGCGGCCGGGGCGATCGTGGCGGCTGCGCTGGGAAGACGGGCCGGCGCCCACGGTTCGTGAGGTCGAGCGCGGCGGCCGCGTGCTGCGCATCCCTGCGACCCGCTGACAAGCTCGCCGCGACGGTGGCACCTTCTCCGGCCACCTGGCGCGCGAAAGGGGCAGGCCCCGGTCTTCAGCTCACCGGGTGCCTGCCCTCAGTCTTCGCCTTCGCTGCGCGGCCTACTGCTCGGCTTCGACGGCCGCGGCCAGCTCCGCCAAGCTCACGTCCAGCGCGGCGGCGATGGCGCGGACAGTTACCCAGCTCGGCGATGCCTGCCCCAGCTCGATCCGGGCGATAGCGCCCGTCGAGATGCCGGAGCGGAAGGCGAGCGCTTCCTGGGCCATGCCGCGATCTTCGCGCAGGCGACGCAGCGCAGCGGAGAGGGCCGGATCGGGTGGCAGAGAACGCGGCACCGCGCGGACGATGCCAGACGTTCGGGCCATGCTGCCAAGGCTGCCTTCTTGACGCCATGACGTTGACGGCGCTACGCTGTGCGGACCAGAACCAACGAATGGGGGCCGCGACGGAGTTAGCGCCCGGCCCCCTGGCACCGGAGAGTGTGACCTCCCGGCGCGCCGACATCCTACCGACCGTGGCAGGGGTGCCTCCTCGCCAGAAAGACCGCCCCCGGGGCCTCCAACAAAGGAGGAGCCCATGAGCACAATCACCATCCCCGCCGAGCTTGTCCCGCTTGTGCGTGACGGCTGCTACTCCGACCTGCAGGGGCAGCTCGAAGCGACCAGCAGCGTGATCGAGCATCGCCGGGGGGACACCTGCGCTCAGGTCGATGACGGCCTCGCCCGCGCGGACGCCACCCGAGCGCTCCTTGACGTGATCGGCTGGTTTGAGCCCGTCGATGAGGACTACGCGATCGATGTGAACTTACACGGGCACCGGGAGGCGGTGCTGCGCGCGGCCCTCGAACGCATCGGGCGGGAACGCGGCATTGAGACGAACGAGCACGCGGGCATCGAGGATCGCGCGCAGGCGAAGGTCAACACGGAGCAGTTGGCGGCGTTCGTGCAGCGCGTCGAGGAAGGCGAGTGATGGCTGACTTGGTAGAGCTGATGGTCGAGGGCGTGCGGAAGGCCGGCGCCGACTTGGCGACCATCGCCGACCACCTGGACGGCATCGACTACTTGACGCCGAGCGAGGCCGCTAGCTTGATGGCGGCGCTCGCCCACGTCGGCGAGCAGGCGCAGCGTGCCCGCGCTCGCGTGGACGCGATCGAGGGGCCTCACGAGTGATGACGACGCGGGGCTTCCTGATCCCCGGCGAGCTGGTGGGCGCCGTGCGCGCGGTCGCGTTCTCCGTGCTCGGCTCAGGGACCGCGAGTCTCGGCGTCGCCACGATCCGCCAGGACTGGAGAGCCGGAGACGACGCGCTCGACGCGCTCAAGGCCACACGCCACCTGCTCGACGCGATCGGCTGGGGGGCGCCGCACGGAGGCGAGTGCGACGTGCTGCTCGCTGCGTGCCACCGGCCGGCGCTTGAACTGCTCGCCGGCCAGCTCGCGCAGGATGCGACGGCCACGGGCCTCGACCAGCTCGCGGGCCTACTCGAACCGGGGGAGACATCGTGAGAACCGGGGGGCCGGCAACGGGCCGGGGGCGACGGGGTACGCCCCCGGCCGCAGCCACGCTGACGCCGACCCGACTACGGGGCCACTGGTCGCGCCTGCGCGCGCTGTGGCGTCGGTGGAGACGGGGGCAGTGAGCCCACTCAACGGCAAGGCGTTGTACGCGCTCTATCGCGCGCGCTTCGCGTGGCGCCACCCGCTGCCGTGGGGGCGCTCCACGCCTATGAGCGGCGCGTGTGGTCGTCTCTCGCGGCCGACCTGCTGGAGCACCTGCGAGGGGGCACGCGCTGACCCGTGGGCATCATTTCCCGCATGTGGTCTGGTATGCTTATGGCATCATGTCCAGCATCACTACTGGAGGCAGGATGACCACACAAGAGAAGGCTCGGGAGAATCGACTACGCAGGATGGCCGAACGGCGCGGGCTGACACTTCGCAAGTCGCGCCGCCGCGACCCCGGTGCGCTCGACTACGGCGCCTACTGGCTCATCCGCGTGAGCACCGGCGCCGGCAAGCCCGACGAGTTGGTGACGCGCGAGAAGGGTCTGACCCTCGATGGAATCGAGTCGTACTTGAGGACCCTGGACCGCCGCAAGGGGGGTGCCACGATCCTTGTCCCCCAAGGCAGGGTGCGGGGCATCCCTCGCACACCCGGGAGCTGGTGATGCGCTGTGAGTAAACGACGGACCCTCACGAGCCAGCTCTACAGGGCTGCGCGGGTGAGCAACACGATCGGCGCGGTGGCGTCCGGGCACCCGAAGCGGATCGCCCGCCGCGCCAAGAACATCGCTGTAGGCCGCGCGCTGGGACGCGCCGGCGTGTGGCGTAGGTTGTGGAAATGACGATCGAACGGAGGCAGTGATGGCAGCGGCGATGGTCAAGACCCGGACTCCTGGCATCTACAAGCGCGGGGAGCGCTACCTGTTCAGCTACAGGGACACCGACGGCAAGCAGCGGTGGGAGTCCTGCCGGACGCTGGAGGAGGCCCGCCGCGCGAAGTCCGCGCGATCGACCGACATTGCGCGCGGAGAGTTCGAGCCGCGCTCGCGTCTGACGCTGCGCGAGTACGCGCTGGAGTGGGTCGAGCGCTATCAGGGCCGCGGCCGTCGAGGCTTCCGCGACCACACCCGCGACGAATACCGCCGGCAGCTTGAGCAGTACGTGTTCCGGTACTTCCCGCCGGCCCGCAAGCTGACGGAGGTCACTCCGTCGGAAGTCGCCGGGTTCGTGGCGTGGCTGTGTGACCCCGCCAAGCAGGACGGCCGGGCGCTCAGCGATAGCACCGTGCGCAACATCGCCAAGCCGCTCCGCGCGTGCCTGGCCGCTGCTGTACGGGAGGGGCTGATTCGCTCCAACCCCGCGCGTGACGCCGACATGCCGCACCGGCCGACCGCGGAGGGCGATGAGGACGAGGAGGTCCGCGCGCTGAGCCGCGAAGAGCTGGCGACGCTGCTCGGGCTGTACCCGGAGCGCTGGCGTCTGTTCTTCACGCTGCTCGCCATGACCGGGGTCCGAATCAGCGAAGCCGTGGCGCTCCAGTGGCGGCACCTCCAGCTTGACGGGGACACCCCGCACGTCAAGCTGCGCCGCGCGCTCGTGAAGGGCCAGATGGGGCCGCTCAAGAGCCGCTACGCCCGCCGCGAGGTCCCCTTGGATCATTCGCTCGTGGTGGCGCTGCGCGAGCATCACAAGGCGACGGAGTGGCCGGGCGACGAGGACCCCGTGTTCCCCTCGGAGACCGGCGGATATCTGGACGCCGAGAACCTGCGCCGCCGGGTGCTCAAGCCGACCCGTGAGGAGGCGTGCCTGGAGTGGGTGGGGTTCCACACCTTCCGCCACACTTGCGCAACGCTGCTGTTCGCTGAAGGCCGCAACGCCGTACAGGTCCAGCGGTGGCTCGGCCACCACTCCGCGGCGTTCACGCTTGCCACGTACATCAAACTGCTCGACGGCGACATAGGCGCCCCGCTGACGCTCGCGCAGAGTGTGAACAGAGTGCAAACAGACCCCACACCGGAGCACACCACAACACCGGCCCGCGAACACGCGGATTCCCTGCACTAGAGCCAAATCGGCCGACTACGCACCGGCCCACACCGCGCCAGATTCAGCCTTTCAAGCCGCAGGTCGGGGGTTCGATTCCCCCCAGGCGCATCACTAGAATCTCCTTTATGGGAGCGGATTTTGGGGGATTTGGGACGAGATGGTTTGGGTGGTTTCGTCCCGTGGGTACCACTCGTGGGTACCAAAGGGACCCGTCAGCGTGGGGGCTGTGCGTTGGCTTCGGCGGTCAACACCGCTTCTATGCGCTGGCGGATGTAGAGCCTGCGGCGGCCGACCTTGACGCTCGGCAGCACGCCGCGCCGCGCCCAATCTTCGACCGTGCTGGCGGGGGCGTGCAGTAGGCCGGCGACCTCGCGGGCCGTCATCACGTCGTCGGCCGTTAGGCGTACCGGCGCGATGGGCGGCCGGCGGCGGTCGTCCAGGAGGCGTGGTCTTGTCGCGGCACGGCCTCGAGGAAAGGCCATATAGACCAAATTAGCAAAACAAGCTAGCTAACAAAAGAACCCGGACGACCCAGGCCGCCGTGGCGAGTTCCTGTGGTTGGTCGGTGGGTGACACGCCAACGATTCAGCTTGATGGTATGTTGCCGCCGTGCGACTGGGAACAGCTTCGACGAGGACGCTCGGAATCATGGGGATCGCGGCGCTGTCCGCGCTCGGACTCGCGGCGTGCGGCGGCACGACCACGACGACGACCACGACCGGGGGGGAGGTCTCCGTCATAGTCACGTCGCCCACGAGCGGCAGCGTGATCGCTGGCAACAGCGTCACGATCCGCGGCACTGTCTCCCCGCCCACGGCGACGGTCCAGGTCCAGGGCAAACCCGCGGCCGTCGGCAACGGCGTCTTCACCGCAGCCGCTGAACTCCACGGCGGCCACACCACGGTCGACGTGATCGGCAGCGCCGCGGGTGAGGTGCCGGGATCCACGAATGTTGTCGTCGTACAGCAGGGCAGCGGCGGCAACTCGTCGGGCGGCTCAAAGACGTCGAAGTCGGGCGCGACGCCAAACGTCGCCAACGAGGCACCGGGGCAGAGCAACAACCAGACGCCGTGCGGGAACCAGCTCACCGTCGGCCCCGACACGACGTGCTCGTTCGCCCAAAACGTGCGCTCAAAGTACGAGCAGGAAGGCCCGGGGACATACGAAATCTACAGCCCGGTAACGGAAAAGACGTACTCGATAACGTGCTCCTCGGGTACTCCGGTCGTCTGCACAGGCGGCAACAACGCGTCTGTTTACTTCCCCTGAGTCGCAGCGCGAGTAGGACCAGGGTGAGGTCACCGGGTGCTCGGCTAGCCTCTACCTGACGATGGCTTACTCCCCGGAGTACCTCGCGAGGCGCCGCCGCGCCCGGATGCGCCGACGCCGTGTGATCGCCGCGAGCGCAGCCGCGGTCGTCGTCGGTGTCGGCGTCGCGGTCTACCTCCTCAACCAGCCCCATCACATCGTCGTGCTGAGTGTGAGCGCGCGCGTCCACAACACGCCAAGCAAGCCCGCTGCGGGCCAGGGCGAATACCCGGCCGCGCCGGGTGCGCCGAGCCTGAAGAGCGTGCAGTCCGACCTCGCGGCGACGCAACACCAGCACGCAAACAGCGCGACTGCAGACTCGTCCGGAGACTCGTCGAGCGGAGCGAGCAGTGGCGTGCTCACCGTGGACGCGGAATCGTCGTTCCAGCAACTCGCCGCGAGCCTCCCCGGACACGTCGAGCTCGCCGTGCAACCCCTCGGCGCCGGCCCACGCGAAGTCCTTGGGGGCGACGAAGCCGCGCACGGCTGGAGCACGACAAAGGTGCCCGTGCTCGTCGCGCTCCTCAGGGCACGCGGCGGCGAAGGGCTTACGTCGCAGGAGCAGTCGTGGGCCCAGTCTGCGATTACGGAATCGAACAACGAATCCGTGCTCTCCCTCTTCGGCGACCTCGAGCGCTTGAAGGGCGGACTCGGCGGCGCGAGCGCGTTCATGGAATCCGTGCTGCGCGAAGCCGGCGACAACGAGACCGTGATCGCAACAGCACCGCCGCCCGCGGGCGCAGTGACGACGTTCGGGCAGACGGGGTGGAGCCCTGGTGAGGCCGTGAAGTTCTTCCGCGCGCTCGCGAACGGCTGCCTCCTGCCCTCGAGCCAAACGAGCTACGTGCTCGGGCTGATGCAGAACATTGAGGCGAGCGAGAGCTGGGGCCTCGGCTCCGCCGGCTTCAGCTCCGTCGCTTTCAAGGGCGGCT
The DNA here is from genome assembly GCA_963833205.1 of uncultured Solirubrobacterales bacterium. Lineage (GTDB taxonomy): Bacteria > Actinomycetota > Thermoleophilia > Solirubrobacterales > Solirubrobacteraceae > Palsa-744. The sequence continues at coordinate 266,448 of CAWHWZ010000007.1, forward strand.
GGGGACCCGAGGGCGGCGGCTACCTCGTCAGGCAGTCCGGCATCATCGACCCCGGCTCCACGAGCGGCGCCGCGGTCGCCATCGTCACCCAAGCCCCCGACTTCGGCGCGGGCACGGAGACGCTGACCCGCACCGCGTCCTGGCTCGACCACCACCTCCACCTGTCCTCGCGGCCCAGCACCGGCTGCAGCCCTGAATAGCGCCGTGACTCCACGCCCATCCCTTCCGGTGCGCGCAGCTACCGGCGCAGCGGTCACGATAGCCCTGTTGGTTGTGTCTGCCTGTGGCTCCGGGACCACGGTCACGGTCACGCAGACTGCGGCGACCGCTCACATCGCCACAGCCGCGTCGACCAACCCGGGCGGAGGGGGAACCGAAGCGCCGGGTGGATCCACTACGACCACACCAACCTCGACACCTGCGCCCGTGGCGCCCGCTCCTTCGTCAGCGACGGTTCCGAAGCCCAACATCATTTGGGATCCGATCCCGTTCGGGCCGGAACGCAAGGCCCAGATGGTCGCGTACGTCCGCCGCCACTACGGCAGCTTCATGGCACCCACGTACAAGCTCGTCAATCCGCACGTCATTGTCATCCATTACACGGAGACCCCGACCTTCCAGACGACATTCAATACTTTCGCACCCGACACGCCGGATCCTGAGCTCCACGAGCTCCCCAACACTTGCGCCCACTTCGTGATCGACAAGGCCGGCGGCATCCACCAGCTCGTCCCCCTCAACATCATGTGCCGCCACACCGTCGGCCTCAACTGGGCCGCGATCGGCATCGAGCATGTCGGCTACAGCGACCAGGAAGTGCTCGGCGACCCGGCACAGATGAGTGCGAGCCTCAAGCTGGTGCGCTGGCTTCGCTGCCGCTACCACATCGCGATCCGCAACGTGATCGGCCACAACGAGAGCCTCTCGAGCCCGTACCACCGCGAGGACGTGCCGGCCCTGCGTACGCAGACACACGCCGACTTCAATCACGACGACATGCAGATCTACCGACGCCGGCTCGCGACCGTGGGCGGCTGCACATAACCGTCTGAATGTCGAGAACGCCGTCGGATACGATCCACCACAGATGACGAGCTCTCACGCAGCAACAGTCGGCGCGCGCCGAACACTCCGGCGCGTCGTCGTCCTCGCGCTCACACCCTGTCTAGTTGGCACGTTGCCGGCGCTGGCGCGGCGGCCTCCACAGCGTCGCCGAGAGCGCAGGCGTCCCACGGTCATCGCTGCGACAGCATCCGCGCCAAGGGCACCACCTTCAACGTCGCCATTGTCGCCGGTCACACGAGCTGCATCACTGCCCACTACGTGATCAAATACGTGCTCAGCCACGGTCCCGTCACCCAAGGCTCCCCGGGCACGCCACCGCACGGCTGGTCCTGCGGATACGGGTACGGCCGCGAAGCTGATGGTATGAATGCTCGAGGCGGTCCAAGTTGTGAACGCGGCAAAACGATCGTCGAGGGCATCGAAGCGAGACTCCGGCCCTACTTCTGAGAACGCATGCGCGGCCCCGGTGGAGCGAGGCGTCGGAGACGAGCCCTCGCGCTTGTGCCGCCTTTATCTGGGGTGCGTTGCCCTCTTTTGGGACGACGAGCATGAGGTGGGTCTTCGGCGTCTTCAGGCGCCCGCCACGCGCCGGTCGCGTGCTGCGCGGAGGAGTCGTTGCGCGTTGCGGTGCGCGCGCTTGAGATCCTCGCTTGTGACCGCACGATGGCTGTAGCCGGCGCGCGTCTTCATCCCGAGCAATGGCCCGAGCGACTTTGCGAGTTGCTCCCCGTCGGGCCGGATCTTCCTCAACAGCGTGAGCGCTTGGTTGTGGTCGTCGCCCTGGGCGTGCACCTTGAGGTCGACGCAGCAGATGACGTCGGCTGCGGCCACGCCAGCGTGGACACAGAGCGTCACGTAGGCGTCGCCGACTTCGTGCTCGTCGTCGGCGAAATCGCGGATCGTCTCGGCCGCTTCAAGGAACTGTTCGGCCTTGCGGAGGCGACCGGCCGTGGTGGCCTCGTCGCATGGTCTCGTTCGTGTGCTCACGCTTGGACCTCCGGGCGTATCAGGCGTCGCAGTGTGCGCCGCGAGCCGGACAGCTCGATGCCGTCATGCAGCGCTTCTGTGAGCAGCGGCTCCCCGGCGGTGTTGGCCAGCTCCTGCTCGCCGTACTCCAGCACCCGCGCGTCGTTGCCCGTCCAGGTCGTCGTTGACTGCTCCAGGTCCAGGAGTTGCGAGCGCCAGCCGTCCGAGTCGGGGTTGCACCCGCGCGCCCGGACGATCAGAAGGTCCAGGTCGCTGTCGGCGCTTGCTTCGCCGCGGGCGACTGAGCCGAAGAGCAGCGCGACCCTCGCGGGCTGCTCCCATCCGGCGAGCAGGGTACGCAGGCGCTCGATCAGCTGCTCGCGCAGGCCTGCCAAGCCTTCGATCCAGGGGGCCGCGACGTGATCTCGATTGAGCCGGTAGAGGTGTGCCGCGCCCGCGGTGCGGCGGAGCAGCGTTCCCTGGCTCACCAGGCGGTCGGCTGCTCGACGGACTCCCTCGGGGCTTCCGTGGCCCACGTGTCGTGCGAGCTCTCGGCCGGTGAGCTCGATCTCCGCGCGAGCGAGCGCAGCGAGCACGTCCCCATCGAGTGTTGGTGTGACCACGAGCAGTGGACGGCGATAATCCATGCGCATAGTATAGTACGCATCCGCCTATTATGCTACGCATAGCTTGAGCGGATCACCAACGCGTCCGACGAACCCACGGAACAGCAAAGTCACGGTCGATCGAGCGCAGTCCCCCGGCCCCCGTCCGCAGGGTAGCGTGGTACACCCTGTCAACCCACAAGGGGTGTGACAGGGTGTGCATCGGGGGCCGGGCCGGGGGCCGGCCGACTGCTCGATCGACGGATGGGGTGGCGGTGTGGCGGTTCTTCGCGGGGTGCTCACGTCAGGGGCTTTCAGGGCTGCGCACCCTACGGCGCCGACGCCGCTGAGCCGCCGCACCCGAGCGCTCGACGCCATGCGACGCTCGCCCACGAACTCCACCAAGGCTTCGCCCTCGGCTCCGCTTGGCTCTCGCCCGTGGGTAGTGTCTCAGTTTGAAAAGCGGCCCCATCGGAGTTGTTGTGGGGTCTACGCTCGCTGGCATCCATAACCAGCGGCCCCGGCGCGGGCGCGAACCCAACGCCGGGACCTAGACACAAGGAGAGTTGACCTCCCCATGCCTAACGAGAACCCTACCCCTGATCCCGTCGCCGAAGCCAACGCGATCGAGCGCGACGTGCTGTACCTGCTCACCGGAGATGACTCCCCGCTCTGGTCCGTGTGGGACCTCGCGCGTGCGACGGAGCGCGGGAAGCTCGTCAAAGACACGATCCGGTCCCTGCGCATCAACGGCTTGGTCAACCAGACGAGCGACGGCCACGTGTTCGCTACCCGCGCTGCGTTCCGCATGGTCCAGATCGTCGGCGTCGTCAACTGACGAGTCCGAGCGGGAGCGCCACGTCTCAAGGCTGGGCGTGGCGCTTACGCTTGGGGGCTTGTTTCGGATGCGTTACCCGGAGCCGTGAACAGTAGACGCGGCTACCGATGATCGCTAGGCTGTTCGCAGTTCCCGAACTAGAAGGAGCCAGCCGCCCCTCCGATGAACCTGCTCTTCAAGTCGCTAATCGTCCAGCTCGTGCCCCAGCCGCGACAGATGCCCCTGCCGCCGTTCGATCACGATGCCCTCCAGGGGATCTTTTCGGAGATCATCCGCAAATATCCTTACCAGGCGTTTGCTTTCACGCCCAATGGCCGCGGTGCGGTCTTCCAGAATGGGCCGGAAGATGCCGTGGAGCTGCGCCCAGCGCAGCTCCAGATCCAGGCGAACCTCGACGGCCAAGAACCGCTCGTTGCCGCCACCGCGGAGCAGAAGGTCACGACCATCCTGGGGGTTGCGTGCGAGCGTCTGGATGTCAACGCATTCCTCCAGTGCGGAGTGCAGATCATCGCGAAGGCTCCGGTGCCTGGGGAGAAGCCTAAAGCCAAGGACTTCGTTGCCGATCATCTTATGAAGGGCGGAGACCAAACAGAAGACATCCTTGGGTCCGGATACTTCGCTGGTGGGGTGAGGTTTCGTCGCTTGGAGGAGGACGGAACGGGCGAGGACTCGCTCACAATCGAACCGTATCTCCAGGACGATACGCTCGTCTACCTGGACTATCAGAAGGTCCGTGTCGCAGTGGAGCGCCCAATTGAGCTCGATCATCTGTCCAGCTGGATCAGCGATGGCTTCGAGTTTCTGTCCGGATCGACTATGAACCTACTAACGCGATAGGGGACAGCAGATGGAAGGCACCGAATCAGCAATATTCTCGTGGCCTAGCCGCTGGGCGGATGCGGCTATCCCCGTGGGCGAGAACACGATGCCCGCGTTTCGCCCGTTGCTCGCCAGCTACGACGAAGAATCGCTTCTGCCCGAGCCGCGGGAGGTGCTCATCGTGGTTCCACCCAAGAACTCCTCGGCGACCGTCAGCCGTACCGATGAAGAAGCACGCATCCTCGCAAATCCCGATGTTGTTGCAGCCGTCGAGGCGGCACTCCCCGATCTGGAGGCATGGGAGCAGACGCTGTAGGTGTCTCGACTTGCTCCCCCTGGACCCAGGCAGTGAAGCCGAGCTAGAGACGATCGGCGACGAGTCCCTTAAGCGCGCCGTGCTGCGGGTCTGCGCCGACCCATCGGGGCAACGAGAGCCCCGCCATAACTACGCCCGGCGCTTCCGCAACGCCGCCCAATTCATCGATGTCGGCGGCCGTGACGTGTGGGAGTTCAAGACCAGCAAATGGCGAGGACTGTTTGTGATCGCGAAGGGCGCGAGAAGCGATGGCATCTACTTCATCCCCGTCAAGGGGAGCCGCTTCATGACGCTAGCCACTTGCCCGTGGCACAAGGGCAAGTAGCCCCACATTGTTTCTACGGAGCCTTGCTCCACCGCGCCAGGGCTGCGCGTCGGGCGGACTCGCTGCGCTGCTCGGCGGACATGACCGCTGCGCGGGCATTGCCGCCCTTCAGTCCGCCTTTGCGGCCCCGTGCGACGGCTTCCGGGTCCTTGCCTGCGTCAAGGGGCGGGTCTTCGGCTTCGCCGGTGGCGAGGTCCACAATAAGCTTCCCGGCTCCGCTGCGCTCCGCCTCACGGCACACGGTTGCACCAAAGGGTGCTTGCTTTGCTATTTTGCTCTGTGTTGTCTACCACCGAGCAGCAGATCCTGACCGTCCCACAGGTCGCCGAGGAACTTCAGGTGACCGCCCAGACGATCCGCAACTGGATCGACAGTGGCGCGCTGCCGGCTGCGAAGATCGGCCGCGCTTTCCGGATACGACGCGAGCACGTCGACGCGCTGCTCGCGCGCGCGCAAGCCGACAGCAGTTCGCTGGCGACACGCCGCGATCTTTGGGCGCCCGAGACCCTCGGGTTGCCACACCGCCGTCGCGGAGCGGAGCGTCCGGCGTCGGTGTGGGACGACACGGCCGCCCTCACGCTGCCGTCCAAGCGCTCCTGAGCCACCGAACGCGGCGGCGAATGACTCGCGCTTCAGGCTGAGAGGCGCGCGCGGGCTCGTGGCCGCCGGGCGCCTGCTCCGTCTTCCTGCTCGACCGCCTCTGCGAGTGCCGCGGCCGCCGCGGCAAGCTCGTCGTAGGTACGAGCGACGTCGAGCATGTTCTGGCCGGTCGCGGCGGTGTTCAGCTGCCCGACGGCTTCATCGAAGCGCCGCCAGAGGTCCTCGGGTCCGCGGCGCCCGGTACCGGGCCGCAACTCGTACGGGGGCCGAGGGTCCGCGGGGCGATGAGGCGGCCAGTCAAAGCCGGCTGCGTCCGCCGCGCGGCAGGCACGCGCCTCTTTGCTCGCGGCCTCGGCGAGACCGGCCAGGCGAGCGCTGAAGCCGTGGTCGGGGGGCGCCATGCGGTGCGCCTCGAGCGCTTTGCGCCAGCCGTCGAGCGCGTCCCTGAAGTCACTGAGCGCACGCTTCTCGCCCTTGGCGCTGCTTGTTGTGTTCATTTGGGCATCGTAGCGGTGCTACTCGACGCTCTCGTGCTCGCTCGGGCGGACGGCTACGGCGACGCGCTCCTCGCCGAAGACGGCGGCGATCTCCAGGTGCCCGCCGAGCGCCTCGACGTAGGAGCGCAGCGTCGAGAGGTAGACGTCGCTGCGGCCCTCCAGCCGTGAGACGTTGCCCTGGGAGATCCCGAGCTGCTCGGCGAGCTGGACCTGTGTGACGTGCTTGGCCTGGCGCAGGTCGGCCAGCGCGAGCGCGTCCTGCATCGCGCGCCGGCGCTCGGCGACATCGGCATCCCAGTCGGGGTGGCTGCGGCGTGCGCGCTTGCGCAGCTCGTTGAAGTTCTTGGTCTTGGTGGCCATCTAGGGCGCTCCTTTCTTTGTCAAGTTCTGTCAGGTGCTCGTCGAAGAGGTGGTCGGCGAGCGGGATCATCTGCTCGTAGAACTCCTGCCAGCGGTTGCGCTTGTCCCCGCCGATGAGCAGGAGCGCGGTGCGCTGCGGGTTGAAGGCGAACAGCACGCGGAGTGTGCCCGCGCGCAGCTCCTTCATGTTCGCGTGGCGCGAGCCCTTCACACCGTCGACGAGTGGCCGCCCGAGTCCCGGTCCACGCTGCTCCAGCAAGCCCACCGCAGCGTCGATCGTCTGCTGATCCTCGACGCTCAGAGTGTCCCACCACTGCTCGAATTGATCTGTGACTTCGACGTCCCACACTGGAGTACCATACCGTACAGCGCATATGCTGTCAACGGCATATTCTGATGGACGGTGGCCTGCGACGCTACGCCGCCACGGCGTCCTGACGCCCTTCAGCCTCAGCATCGACCGGCTGGGCGGGATTGAAGGCGCGCGTGAACACGTGGGCCTGCTCGGATGCCGGGCGCGCGTGCAGGTAGCGGCTCGTGGTGCTGAGCGCGCTGTGCCCCATCGCCTTCTGGATCGTCACCACATCGACGCCGCGCATCGCGAGCAACGACCCGAACGTGTGACGTAGACTGTGGAAGCGCAAGGGCCGCACGCCGGCGGCGGCCTGCGCTCGACGGTAGCGGCGGCGTAGCGCCGAGTCATCGAGCGCCCGGCCGTACACGTTGCAAAACACGAAGTCTTCCGGGCAGGTGTAGCGCTCGCCCCTGCTCATTCGGTCGAGCGCGGCGGCGGCCTGGTCGGCGAGTGGCACCCGGCGGATCCGCCCGGACTTGGTGGAGCACTCCTCGCCGGCGCTCATGGCGCGGGCGATGGTCAGCACCGAGCCCGCGAAGTCCACGTCGTGCCAGCGCAGCGCGAGGAGCTCGGGTTCCCTTGCCGCGCTTGTGGGGGATGCCCGGCTCGGCCAGCACGTAACCGTGGTCTCGCAGCGTCGAAGGCTTGGCGCCGGCCACGTCCGCCAGTCGGCGGAGGTAGGCGTGCGCGATTCCCCCCAGGCGCATCGCATTTTGCGGCCGGTTTGTGGCTGCTGCGGTCCACGTCGGGGCGTGCCCTTTGGGCCGGGAGTGCCTCGGCCAGACGTTGACGTTGGCGTGGCCACTCAGGGAGATTCGACTTCCAGGTGGTGTCCGGCCGCGCTCGCGATTGACCGCAGGTCGTTGGGGTCGGAACTGATCACGACGTCGTGCCGGCGCAGGGCTCCCTCGACGACGGCCGCGTCCACGACGTCCGCGGTCCCGGCGCGCGCCGCCAGCGCCCCGACAAGGCGAGCCCGGTCGTCGTCGAGCGCCTCGACGAAACAGCCGGCGAGCAGCTTTGCCAGGAGCGCCTGTCGCGAGCCCCCGCGCCACCCCTGTGCGACGACCGGCGCGGGGGCGGTCGGTACCTCTCGCTGTTGCAGCAGCGCCTGGTGGCGGGTCCACATGCGGCGCTCGCCGCGATCGGCGGCGATGAGGGCGCCCGTGTCGTAGGTGACCGCCATGGGGGCTTCCTCACGCGGCTTGCTGCTCGCGCGCCGCGCGACGGCTGCGCTCGATCGTCTCGCTCGCCCACTTTTCGGCGTCCGCAAGCTCCTCGTGTGTGAAGGGGCCGAGCTCTCGTTCGACCTCGGCCACCGCGCCGAGCCCCGCGCGGATCATGAGCTCCTTGCGCGCGGTGGCGGTCAACCAGGCGCTGTAGGTCATGCCGTCCCGTGCTGCCTCGGTAAGTATCCGAGCGTCCAGGTCGGGGGGCACCGAGATCGATCGCTTCCGCCTCACAGCCACATCATCACGGTAGCACAGCGGTAAGACAGAATCTGGTCGAGCGCTGCTGGCAGGGGAAGGCGAAGGCATGCGGCTCCTCCGGGCGGGGCACGGCGCGCGGGCGGCGCCGTCCCGAGCCGCAGTAGAATGGCCCAATGCTTTCCGTCCTCGAAGAGTCCGACCCCGACCTCGCCCGCCTGCTGGTCCGCGAGGAGCGCCGCCAGGCCGAGTCGCTGTGCCTGATCCCCTCCGAGAACTACTGCTCGCCGGCCGTGCTCGAGGCCAATGGCACGGTGCTCGTGAACAAGTACGCCGAGGGCTACCCGGGCAAGCGCTACTACGAGGGCAACGAGATCATCGACGAGATCGAGCGGTTGGCGCAGGCGCGCGCGCTGGAGTTGTTCGGCGCCGAACACGTCAACGTGCAGCCCTACTCGGGGTCGCCCGCCAACCTGGCGATCTACCTGGCGTTTGTGAAGCCGGGGGAGACGGTGATGGGGCTCTCGCTGCCCGCGGGCGGGCACCTCACGCACGGTTGGGGGGTGTCGGCGACGGGTATCTGGTTCAACGCCGTGCACTACGGCGTGCGCCGCGACACCGGCCGCGTGGACATGGACGAGGTGCGGGAGCTCGCGCTGGAGCACCGGCCCAAGCTGCTGTTCTGCGGTGGCACGGCGGTGCCGCGCATGATCGACTTCGAGGCGTTCGCGGCGATCGCCAGGGAGATCGACGCGCTGATGGTCGCCGACGTCTCGCACCTCGCCGGCCTGATCGCTGGGGGCGCGCACCCCTCGCCGGTGCCGCATGCCGACGTGGTGATGACAACCACGCATAAGACGCTGCGCGGGCCGCGCGGAGCGATCCTGATGTGCCGCGAGCAGCACGCCAAAGCGCTCGACAAAGCCGTCTTCCCGGGGCTGCAGGGCGGGCCTCACCAGCAGCAGACGGCCGCGATCGCCGTCGCGCTCGGCGAAGCCGCCACGCCGGCCTTTGGCGAGTACGCGCACGCCGTCGTCGCCAACGCCAAAGCGCTCGCCGAGGCGCTTGCCGCACGCGGCTTCACGCTGATCTCCGGCGGCACCGACAACCATCTGATCCTGATCGACATGGCTTCCAAGGGAGTCAGCGGCAAGGAGGCCTCGAGCGCCTTGAGTCAGGCCGGGATAGTCACCAACGCCAACGCGATCCCGTTCGACCCGCGCAAGCCGTTCGACCCCTCCGGGGTGCGGATCGGCACGCCCGCGGCAACCACCCGCGGTTTGGGCGCCGAGCACATGGGGGAGATCGCGCGCTGGTTCGACGAGGTCATCGGCGCGGTGCGCGACGGCGAGAGCGAGCTACTCGCGCGCGTCAAGGCCGAGGTGCAGGATCTGATGGAGCAGTACCCCGCCCCCGGCTGCGCCTCCTCAGCGGCTGTTCTGTAGCGCCGGCGCCGAGGGCCCACCACCCGTACCCACTGCCCGTCGGATTACTCGTAGCGCTCCGCGAGCGTCTCCCAGTGGGCCATGTCGTGGCCGGGAACGATCAGCGCGTCGGGGTGCTGGCGGTCGTAGGCCTGGAGCGCCTGCACGCTGCGCTCGAAGGCCGCGCGATTCTGCGAGTGCCACGGCCGCCGGCCCTCGCGCAACGTGGCCATCGTGTAGATCGCGTCCCCCGCGATCAGCACCTCGCGCTCGCGCAGGCGCGCGAGGATCGCGAGGTGCCCAGCGCTGTGGCCGGGCGTGTCGAGCAGCGTGAGCGAGCCGTCGCCGAACAGGTCCAGCGCGCCCTCGAATGGGCCCCGCGCATGCGCCGCGGGTCCGTGGAAGTCCACCGTGCGGTAGGTGAGGCGCGGATCCAGCTGGGCGGCCGAGTAGCCCTGCAGCGATGCTCCCCGCGCGTTCGCCGCGCGCCACTCCGGCGCGGAGACCAGCACCGTGGCGGCGGGGAAGTCCTCCAGCGCGCTTGCGTGGTCGAAGTGCAGGTGTGTCATCACGATCAGGCTGAGCGTCTCAGGATCGATCCCCCGCGCACGCAGCTGCGCCGCCGCGGTCTGCTCTGCGCGCATCTCGACGTTGCGCACCATCAACCTCCCGATCGGGCCGAGGTTGTGGTTGCGTTGCGCCGGCGTACCGTCCGCGATCGCACGGTGAAAGCCCGTGTCGATCAGGATCGCCCCGGCGCTGGGGTGCTCGACCAGGAACGCCACGATCGGGATGCGGATCAGCTCGTGCTTTGGGACTCTCACACCGAGCGCGCGCAGTGTGCCGGCGAAGCCCGGTTCTGCCTCGAACCAGCCCGCCGGCCCGCGCATCTCGCCGCACAGCAGCGGCTGGAGCGTAACCGTCGCTCCGTCCTGCCCGCCCGGCAGCGGGAGCACAGCCGGGGCGGCGTGGATGGCTGAGCGCACAAGTGCAGTCTGCACGATCGGGCTCCGGCGAGTCGAATGGCGGAGGGCTGGTGATCTCAGCGGCCACCATCTCGGGCGGTGCCGAGCGTGCCGGCGTATGGCCCGACCTGCCCGGGCCGGTCTGCTCGGAACCTCTTCTGGAACGAGCTCGGCTCCCCCGACCTCGACGCCTCGAGCGCCTTTTACAGCGCCCTCTTCGGTTGGACCGTGGCGCCCTTCGAGGGCAGCCCCGAACCGTATTTGTCGATCAAGAACGGCGACGCCAACGCCGGCGGCATCCGACCGATTAGGGGGACACTCGCTGCGCTCGCATCCCCGAATCGGCCAGCGACCCCGGGCGCGCCGCCGTACTGGATGGTGTACTTCGGCGTGGACGATCTCGACGCCGCGCTCGCCAAGGTGGGGGAGTTCGGCGGCGTCAAGCACGCCGGCCCGATCGACATCTCGATCGCGAAAATCGCGGTCGTCGCCGACCCGCAGGGCGCGGTGTTCGCGCTCTACGACGGCGAGCTCGAGCCGTAGAGCACTGGGCCGCTATGGCCTGCTCTCGCGGTTGTACGGCCTCACCGTCGACTACCTGCACGCGGTCGAGGTGGTGCACGTCGCGGCCGACGGCCGGGCGCGGGCGGTGGTCGTCAGCGCCGACTCCAAGGATCCCGGCGAGCGCGACCTGTTGTGGGCCAATCAGGGCGGAGGCGGCGGCAACTTCGGGATCGTGACGCGGTTCTGGTTTCGCGGCTTGCCGTCGGCGCCGACCGAGGCGTGGCTGTCCAGCCAGGCGTGGACCTGGGAAAAGCTCGGATCGGGGGGCTTCGCCGGGCTGATCCACCGCTACGGTGGCTTCCTGCGCGAGAACAGCCAGCCGGGAAGCCAGTTCGCGGGACTCTTCAGCCTGCTGCACCTCTTTCAGCAAGCGCCAAAGAGCCCGGAAATAGTGCTCACCACGCAGTACGTCGGCAAACAGCCGGGCCTGCTGGAAGAGTTCACGCGGGAGATGGCAGGGCACACGCCCTCGCACCCCGCTCCCGCGCGGATCGGCCACCACCAGGCGCCGCTCGGGGACGGCAAGCCGGCGCGGATGCCGTGGCTGTTCATGACGCAGACGCTCAACGGCTCGGGCCCCAACCGCCACGGCAAGTACAAGTCGGCGTACATGATCGAGCCCTTCCAGGAGCGCCAGATCGACGCGATGTTCACCCACCTCGCCAAGCCCGCGCACCCGAACGCGGCGGCGCTGCTGCAGGTGGACTCCTACGGCTGTCAGATCAACGCCGTCAAACCGGAGGCGACCGCGATCCCGCAGCGCTCCTCGGTGATGAAGCTGCAGTACCAGACCTACTGGAACGAGGAGGGCGAAGGCGCCCGGAACCTCCACTGGATCCGAGGCTTCTACGAGGAGATGTACGGGGCGCACGGTCCCCGTCCGGACGGCGAGGTTGACGGCTGCTACGTCAACTATCCCGACGTCGACCTGCGCGACTGGGAGCACCTCTACTACAAGGATGCCTATCACCGCCTGCAACGGGCCAAGGCGCGCTGGGATCCGCACGACATCTTCCGCCACCGCCAGTCGATCAAAGCGCGATAAGCGCACGTAGCAGGCCGAGACCTCCTGTCCCAAATCTTCACAAGAAGAATCCATTTAGCTGACGGTTTTCTGTAGTATCGACCGACGCCATCGTGGGGGAAGCGCAAGCTTCTGATGGGTGGCCTCGTTCCAGTAGCTCCCGACAACTGGAGGTCCACATGAGCAAGCACTTCCGTCTCCGTGGCAGCAGCCGCCCGACCACCAAGGCGCCCGCGCCAGCCAAGCCCAACGACCAGCTGAAGCCGGGCGCGCCGCTGACCGTCACGATCTACGTGCAGCGCGATCCCCAGGGCACACCCGCCCCCACGGCGCACGAGCTCGGTCGCCTCGCTCCCCGCGCGCGCTCCTACCTGCGCCCCGAGGAAGCGGTCGCGGCGTTCGGCGCCGCCCCATCCGACCTCGACACCGTCACCGCGTTCGCCGAAGCGCACAAGCTGAAGGTGGTGGAGCGGAGCATCGCCAAGCGCCTGGTGCGCGTGTCGGGCACCGCCAAGCAGCTGAGCGAAGCGTTCGGCGTGGAGCTGCGCCACTACAAACACCCCGAGGGCGGCACCTACCGCTCCTACAAGGGCGAGCTGCTGCTCCCCGCCGAGCTGGCTGGCGTGGTCGAGGGCGTGCTCGGGCTCGACAACCGACGGATGGTGCGCACCCGCCCGCACGTCTCCAGGCGCGCCGCCGAACCCGAAGCGGGCGGCTCCGAACCGCTCGCCAACGCCTACACGCCGCCGATGCTCGCGAAGCTGTTCGACTTCCCCGCCGGCGACGGCGCCGGGCAGTGCGTGGCGGTGCTCGCGTTCAACGATGAATCCACCAAGGGCGGCTACGACCCGAGCGCGCTCGAGGGCTACTTCACCGACACCCTCAAACAGGCGGCGCCGAACATCACCGACGTGGTCGTGCAGGGCCCCGGCAACCAGCCCGGCAACGGCGAAGGCAACGACGCCACGGGCGAGGTGCTGCTCGACCTCTGCACGGTCGGCGGGGTGCTGCCGGGGGCCGATTTGGCGGTGTACTTCACCGAATTCACCGAAGAGGGGTGGGTGAACGCGATCAAGGCGGCGGTGGCCGACACGACCAACAAGCCGCGGGTGATCTCCTGCTCCTACGGCAACCCCGAGGACGACGAAGTGAAGGGCGCGTGGACCGCGCAGGCGGTGAAGCTGGTCAACGGCGCCTTCGAACAGGCCGCCGCCCAGGGCATCACGATCTGCTGCGCCTCGGGCGACGAAGGCTCCGCCGACGAGCCCGGCACGAAAACCCCGCACGTCGACTTCCCAGCCTCAAGCCCGTGGGTGCTGGGCTGCGGCGGCATCCGCCTGGAAGCGGACGCGGCAACCGGGACGATCTCCTCGGAAAAGGTGTGGAACGACCTCGCCAAGCAGGAGGGCGCCACCGGCGGTGGCGTGAGCCGCCTGTTCGCGCTCCCGGAGTGGCAGGCCGCCGCGGGCGTCCCCGCCAACGCCGACAGAAGCGGCAAAACCGGACGCGGCGTGCCCGACGTCTCAAGCCTCGCCGACCCGGAAACGCCGATGTGGGTGCTCGGCCCCAACGGCGAACTGGGCGGGGTGGGGGGCACGAGCGCCTCCGCGCCGCTGTGGTCGGCGCTGATCACGCTGCTCAATCAGCTCACCGGGACTCCGCTCGGGTTCTGCAACCCGCAGCTGTACGCGCACCTGAAGGACAGCCTCGTGGACATCGTAAGCGGCAACAACGGCAGCTACAAAGCGGGGGCCGGCTGGGACGCCTGCACCGGCTGGGGCCGACCCGACGGCACCCGTCTGCTGCAGGCGCTGAAGGTCGCTGCGCCCGTCACCGAAACTCCCACTCCCGCCCCTCCGAAACCGCCGCCCTCAACGACGCCTCCGATCCCGGGGCTCAGCTCCAACCTCGTGGGGCCGGAAGGGCAGTTGTTCGCCGATCCCCACCCCGGCGAAGACGAGAGCGCTTTCCAGGTGGACAACACGAGCGACGCCTACTACAAGTCGCCCTACTACAAGAGCCACGAAGAACAGCTGCAGCCGGTTCCCCTACCGCGGGTGAGCCCGCCGCGGATGGAGCTCGCGCGGGTGATCGGCGCGGGACCGCTGGCGCCGTGTGTGGCGGCGCGGCGGATCAGCTTCCACGCGGCGGGCGACACCGGGCCATCGGAAGGGTCGCACGTCACCACCGTGGCGAGCGTGGCCGACGCGATGGCGGCGGATGTGAAATCGGCGGTGCCGGGGGAGGGGCCGATGTTCCTGTTCCACCTCGGCGACGTGGTGTACAGCTTCGGCGAGCACCAGTACTACTACGACCAGTTCTACGAGCCCTTCCGCGCCTACGACGCGCCGATCTTCGCGATTCCCGGCAACCACGACGGGTTTCCCTCCGAAGAGAGCGAAAACACGGAATCGCTGTTTGCGTTCCTGCGCAACTTCTGCGCCGCCGTTCCCGGCCCCTCGCCCGACTCGGGCGGGCTGGTGCGCAGCGCGGTGAACCAGCCGGGCGTGTACTTCACGCTCGACGCCCCGTTCGTGTCGATCGTCGGGCTGTACTCCAACGTGCTGGAGGGCCCCGGGGTGATCTCCTCGGAGGGCGGCAGGTACGAAAAAATCGGGGAACAGCAGCTGGAATTCCTGATCGCCGAGCTCACGCGCCTGAAGCCCCAGCGCGAAGCCGGCGAACGCGCCGTGATCCTCGCCTGCCACCACCCGCCGCTGTCGGTGGATGAGAAGCACGGCGGCGCGCGGGGGCTCGCCGAAGACATCGACAGGGCGTGCGCGGCCGCGGGCTTGCGCCCGGACGCGGTGCTCTCCGGGCACGCCCATCTCTACCAGCGCTACACGCGCACGGTGGAAGGGGCGGAAATCCCCTACATCGTGTCGGGCAGCGGCGGGCACAACGTCACCAAGCCCAAGGCGAGCGCCGCGGAAGCGACGCTCCCGGAAGGGTATGCGCTGACCGTGCCGCCGATCCTCGACTACGGCTACCTGACGCTCACGGTGGACATGTCGGGCTCCTCGCCGACGCTCACCGTGGCGTTCAAGCCGACCCGCGGCAAATCCTCCAAAGGCACCCAGCCGCTTGAAGGCGACACGGTCACGGTCGACCTCGCCAAGAGGAAGATCGTCGCTGGCGCTTGAGCTCGGCCTGTGGAGGGTGCATGGATCAGGGCAAATACCTCAATAATGAGGCTAACTCATAGTGCGATTAGCACGATTATGCGATCATTAGCACGATGCATAGCTTCGTCGACCTCGATCGGACGTTTGGCGGACAGCCCCGCGAGCTTGGTCCAGTCGTGGCAAGCATCGATACTGGCAGAGGCCGCGAGCTGCTCTCCGAGGACCAGCGGCCAGAGTTGCTAAGGCGGCTCTCCGAGAATGCCCGTGTTGCCTCCATCACCGCCTCCAACGCGATCGAGGGCGTGGTGCTCGACAGCGAGCGGGCGGCGCGCATTGCCGAGGGTTCGCCTCGCTTTCGTAATCGCAACGAGCGGGAGTTCGCCGGCTACCGGGACGCGATCGACGCGCTCATGCGCCTCGATTCCTACGAGCCGCTGAGCGTCCCGTTTGTCCTGCACCTGCATCGCCTGCTCTTTCATCACGCGGGTGGGCGCGGGGGCCATCTCAAGAGCGACCAAAACCTGATCGTCTCCTACGAGGGCGGCCGACGACAGACCGTCTTCATCCCGCCTGCACCGGAGGAGACCGAGTTCCTGCTGGCCGAGCTCTTCGCGCGTTACAACGACTGCAAGCGCGAGGCGCGAGCGCACCCGGTAGCCCTGGTCGGCGCTCTGATCCTCGACCTCTTGGCCATTCACCCGGTCGCCGACGGCAATGGCAGATTGGCACGCCTGGTGACGACACACGAGCTGCTCTCGCAGGGCTACGGAGTCGCGCGCTACGTGAGTATCGAGCAGCGCATCTTCGAGTCCAAGCACGCCTACTACGCCAGCCTTTATCAGTCACAGCGCGGTTGGCGCGAGGACGAACACGACATCTGGCCGTGGACCTCCTATCTCGCGCGCATCCTCGCCGACTCCTATGAGGACTTCGAGCAGCGCCTCGCCTTCGCGGGGGAGATCGTCGCGAGCAAGCAGGAGCAGGTTCGCGATTACATTCTGCGACAGGCCCCAGATGTATTTCGCAGACGCGACGTCGAGCGTGCTCTTCCCGGCATCAGTTCCGCGACGATCCGGCTGGTTCTCAAAGAGCTGCGAGACGCCCAACGGATCAAGTCTCGGGGAACGGGAGCCGGCGCACGCTGGCATCGGCTTTGAAATCCACGCGCCCCCGTGGCCTGGCCGCGGT
Organism: uncultured Solirubrobacterales bacterium; assembly: GCA_963833205.1. Classification (GTDB taxonomy): domain Bacteria; phylum Actinomycetota; class Thermoleophilia; order Solirubrobacterales; family Solirubrobacteraceae; genus Palsa-744. The sequence goes on from CAWHWZ010000007.1 coordinate 282,911, forward strand.
GGCGCTCCAAGCGCGTGTGGTGGCCCCCCATCCAAATCCTTAAAAATCCCTCCCCACGCGAACGTCTGTTCGCCATCGTATGATGTATCGAGCATGCCCTCGAGCAACCAGATCGTCGTCTCAGGTGCCCGCGAGCACAACCTGAAGGACATCTCCCTGACGCTGCCGCGCGACGCGCTGGTCGTGATCACGGGGCTGTCGGGGTCGGGCAAGTCCAGCCTCGCGTTCGACACGATCTACGCGGAGGGCCAGCGCCGCTACGTGGAGTCGCTGTCGGCCTACGCGCGGCAGTTCCTCGGGCAGATGGACAAGCCCGACGTGGACTCCATCGAGGGGCTCTCGCCGGCGATCTCGATCGACCAGAAGACCACCTCGCGCAACCCCCGCTCGACGGTCGGCACAGTGACCGAGATCTACGACTACCTGCGCCTGCTGTGGTCGCGCGTGGGCAAGCCGCACTGCCCGATCTGCGGGCGCCCCATCACCGGGCAGTCGGCCGAGCAGATCATCGACCAGGTGATGGAGCTGCCGGAGGGCGCGCGCTTCATGGTGATGGCGCCGGTCGTGCGCGGGCGCAAGGGCGAGTACGGCAAGCTTTTGGAGGAGCTGCGCGCCGACGGCTTCGCGCGCGTGCGGATCGACGATCGCATCCGCCTGCTGGAGGAATCGATCGTGCTCGACAAGCGCTACAAGCACGACATCTCGGTCGTGATCGACCGCCTGATCATGCGCCACGACGTGCGCAAGCGCCTCGCCGACTCGATCGAGACGGCGGTGCGTCTGGCGGACGGCCTGGTGGAGGTGGAGATCATTGGGAAAGGGGGAGGAGGGGGAGGGGTACGCACCTCGGACAGCGGCACGGTTGAAGCGGCCACGGCCGGGGAGGATCGGCAGGGGTCTGGGGAGATCGTCACCTACTCCGAGCGCTTCGCCTGCCCCGAGCACGGCCCGTCGCTGGTGGAGCTTGAGCCGAGGATCTTCTCGTTCAACTCCCCCCACGGCGCCTGCGAGCGTTGCCACGGGCTGGGGGCGCAGATGGAAATCGATCCCGAGTTGCTGGTCCCCGACCCGGCGCTGTCGCTGAGCGAGGGGGCGATCGCGCCGTGGAGCCGGGCGGCGGCCTTCTCCAACTACTACGAGCAGGTCGCCGAGGCGCTCGCCGATAGCTACGGCGTCGACCTCGAGCAGCCGTGGGAGGACCTTCCGCAAGCGCACCGCGACCTGTTCCTGCTCGGCACCAAGGAGCCGCTGGCGATCACCTACCGCAACCGCTTCGGGCGGCGGCGCTCCTACTCGACCCGTTTCGCGGGGCTGATCGCCAACCTCGAAAAGCGCTACCGCGAAACCGAGTCAGACGGGGTGAAGGAGAAACTGGAGGAGTACATGTCGCTGCGGCCCTGCCCCGCGTGCGGGGGCGCCCGGCTGCGCCCGGAGTCGCGCGCTGTGCTGGTGGGGGGCACGCGGATCGAGGACTTCTGCGCGCTCTCCGCGCGGCGCGCGATCGAGTGGCTGGATGAGGTGGAGCTCTCCGACACCGACCGCCACGTGGCAAGGTTGATCCTGCGCGAGATATCCGAGCGGCTGCGGTTCCTGGAGAACGTCGGCATCGGCTACCTCTCGATGGACCGCTCCTCCGCCACGCTCTCCGGCGGGGAGGCGCAGCGGATCAGGTTGGCCACGCAGATCGGCAGCTCGCTGGTGGGTGTGCTGTACATCCTCGACGAGCCCTCCATCGGTTTGCACCAGCGCGACAACTCGAAGCTGATCGCCACCCTGGAGCGGCTGCGCGACCTCGGCAACACGGTGATTGTGGTGGAGCACGACGAGCAGACCATGCGCGCCGCCGATCACCTCGTCGATCTCGGCCCCGGCGCCGGCGAACACGGCGGGCGGATCGTCGCGCAGGGGACCGCCGCGCAGGTGCAGCGCGTGCGGGAGTCGGCCACCGGGCAGTATCTCGCCGGCACTCGCGTGGTGGCGGTACCCGCCAAACGCCGCAAACCGACCGGTTATGTGAAGGTGGAAGGCGCCTCCCAGCACAACCTGCGCGACATCGACGCCTCCTTCCCGCTGGGCACGCTCACCTGCGTCACCGGCGTGTCGGGCTCGGGCAAGTCCACGCTCGTCAACGAGATCCTTTACAAGGCGCTCTCCAACCGCCTGCACCGCGCGCGCGCCCGCGCCGGCGCCCACCGCGCGATCAAGGGCCTGGAGCAGCTCGACAAGATCATCGCCGTCGACCAGTCCCCGATCGGGCGCACCCCGCGCTCCAACCCCGCCACCTACACCGGCCTGTTCGACGTGATCCGCGACATGTTCTCCAAAACCCAGGAGGCCCGCGCGCGCGGCTACAAGCCCGGCCGCTTCTCCTTCAACGTCAAGGGCGGGCGCTGCGAGGTGTGCAAGGGCGACGGGCAGATCAAGATCGAGATGCACTTCCTCCCCGACGTGTACGTCCCCTGCGAGCAGTGCGCCGGCAAGCGCTACAACCGCGAGACTTTGGAGATCCGCTTCAAGGGCAGGTCGATCGCCGACGTGCTCGACATGCCGATCGAGGAGGCCGTCAAGTTCTTCGAGCACATCCCCAAGGTGCGCCGGCGCCTGGAGACCCTCGACGCGGTGGGGCTTGGGTATGTGCGCCTCGGCCAGCCCGCCACCACGCTCTCCGGGGGGGAGGCGCAGCGCGTGAAGCTGGCCACCGAGCTCTCCAAGGTGGCCACCGGCCGCACCCTCTACATCCTCGACGAGCCCACCACCGGCCTGCACTTCGCCGACGTGCAGCGGTTGCTGGAGGTGCTCCAGCGCCTCGTGGACGCCGGCAACAGCGTGGTGGTGATCGAGCACAACCTCGACGTCATCAAGTGCGCCGACCGCCTCCTCGACATGGGCCCCGAGGGCGGCGAGGAGGGCGGCCTCGTGATCGCCGCCGGCACACCCGAGGAGGTGGCGGCCGAGCCGGCCTCCCACACCGGCCAGTTCCTCGCGCCGCTGCTCGCGGCGGCTGGCGCCTCCTCCAACGGCAAGCCGCGCGGCGCGGTCAAGAAACCCCGCTCGCCGGCTGCCGCCAAACGCAAACCGCGCGAGAAGGCCACGGCTTGAACAACGAGGGCGACGCGGTCGCTGCGTCCTCCAACCCGACGCGCGCGGGGATCGACCAGCTCGCCCGTCAGGCCCGCCTCTGGGCGCAGAAGTGGCGCTGGTACGAGCGCAACACGCTGCCCTGGAACCGCGCGCAGATCCACTGGGAGCTGATGCGTCGCGGCGCGTTCGCGCGCTGGCCGCTGCAGGGCAACGTGCTGGATGCCATGCGCGAGGGCCGGTTGGAGGTGGGGGAGGGGGCGCTGTTCGAGCCCAACGTGTGGATCGTCGCCCCCGATCGCGCGCGCGTAAGGATCGGTGCGGGCACGTTCCTCAACCAGGGCGTGATGGTTGCCGCCCAGGAGCTGGTGGAGATCGGCGAGCACTGCATGCTCGCCAACGGCTGCTTCGTCTCCGACGCCGCCCACCGCTTCGACGACCCCGACCAGCCGGTCCCCTGGCAGGGCTTCACCTCCAAGGGCCCCACGCGCATCGGCGCCAACTGCTGGCTGGGCGCGCACGTGGTCGTCACCAGCGGCGTGTCCATCGGCGAGCGCTGCGTGATCGGCGCGGGCAGCGTGGTCACGCACGACCTCCCTTCGTTCTCGATCGCGGCTGGCGCCCCGGCAAAGGTGTTGAAAAGCGTCGAGTACCGCTGATGGCGTCCAGGAAGCGCGCTACTGTTCCAAGCCAAGCCCGCTCGGACGCGAGGCTCGGCGGCAGGTGTCCACGACAGATCGGGGAAGCATGTTGGCTGTGATGTTGCGCCCATTGCAGGTGTTCACGTCAAAGCGGGCCGCAATGCCCCGGGCGCTGCGTAGCGTGGCGCTGTTGGGTGGGTTGGCGGCTGCGCTCACCAGCCTTGTGGTGGTCGGGGCCGCGACGCTCGCGGCTTCGGCGTCAGCCGCGCCGATTGCGCTCGACGCCCCAGAAAATGGCAAGGCGCCGCTAATCGCCTTTGACTCCACGATCCAGACGACATATGTCGTCTGGGAAGACCCGGTCAAACCCGCCGTTGACATGTGCATCGTGCAGGCTGGCGCCACCGGATGTGAGGGTGGCGCGCCTGTGCTGCTCGAAGACTCGCTCTTCACGGGTGCCAACTTCGCCGGTCCCGGCGGGGTCCAGGTTCTGCCGGGCGGGGAGGTGGTAGTGATCGGCAACACCGGCGAGAACGGCAGCATTGCTTGGATCTCCCCCGCGGGCGGCGCTGCCTTCCTGTCAAAAGGACAGGGATTGCAGAACGGCGGCGAGCCGATCAGCAACGTCTCGCTCTACTACACCGTCGGCAATGCGGCAGCGCTCAGCAGCACCGATGTCGGCCTGCTGGACGACTTCGGCGATAAGTTCGCCGATACCTCGCTCACATCTGCATCTCCCAAAATCGAAGAACCCGACACCAATCAAACCAATCCGGCAAACGAGTTTCCAAGGAAGGCGCTCGACACGAACGGGCCGGAGATCGCCGCCGAGCCGGCGCCTCCGCCCGCGCCCACGGGCACCGACATAGTGGTGGGCGTCGGGGATAACTTCGGTGGTCCGAAAGCGGCCCTACCAGGGTGCCTCAACGCCACCGGCACCGGATTCGGCGTCTCCGTTGGCGCAGTGAACGGCACGTCCAAAGCTGCCGGCACGCTCAACGCCAAAGGTTTGCCGGCGTATGGGGTGCTCGCGTGCTCTTCCCAGACGCCGGTGTTGGCCCAGGGCGGCGCCGATGGGATCGGAGTGATCGAGAACGAAGGCGATGGCCTCGACGGCGCCGGCGAACTGGTCACCGTCGACTATCGCCCGTTCGTCGCGACTGCCACCGGAGGCACGTTCGGCGCCCCGGTGCAGCTGGAGGACGTGAGCCATGTGGCCTCGGGTGGAGTCATCGAGCTCGACCTCTCCGACGACTCGGGCACTGGCGTATACGCGACATGGCTGGACCACCAGGGCCTTGTGCTCGACTACAGCGGTAGCGGTGGTGCCAGCTGGGAACCACCTGCGGTCGTCCCGGAACCCACGGGTGGCCCACAGGGCAACCCAGTTGTCGTCGGCACCGGGGGTGGCAACGCCGAGATCGCATATGTCGAGAACCCCGGCACTGGGCCGCAGGTCTTTCTGGAATCCCTGAACTACGCGGCCCTCTACGCGGCCGACAACCCACCGCCGTCGACCAAACCAGCGCCTCTGCCCCCGCCGCTGACCCCCAGCGGCAGCTACACGATCGAGAGCATCGTCTCGAACTCGAACGGCACGGTCACGATCACGTTCGTTCCGACCCAGTCGGGCGAGGCCACCCTGGTGCTGACCGTACCCACGGCATCGATCGCCAGCACCTCGGCGATGGCCGCGAAGTCCAAGAAGTGCAAGCACGGCCAGGTGAAGATCAAAGGCAAGTGCCGTCCCTCAACGACCGTGGCCGGCAAAACCTCCGCCGCCGGTACGGGGGGCGTTCCCTTGAAGCTGACGGTCAACCTGTCCAGCACGATCAAGGCGCTGTTGAAGAAAGGCAAGACCGTGCATCTGCTGGCGACCCTGACCTACAAATCATCCCTCGGTGGGGCCCCCACCGTGAACACCTACCACATCACCGTCAAAGGCCACAAGCCCAAGCACAAGAAGTAACGCCACCGACAGTTGAAAATACGTCGCAGCAAGGGGTGGCGCCCCTCTCCCGCAAATGCTACTCTAGTAGGCATGGGTAGGAGGGTGGTGTCGAGCTCGGTCGTGCTCGTCTTCGCCAGCTTCGCGCTGGCGATGGCGCCACAGGCTGCGTCGGCCAGGTCGGCGGCGGACATGACGGCCACACAGGCGCTCGCGCGTGCCACCAAGACGCTTTTGCATGCCGCGCGCCCCGACCTGCCCAAGGGTCTGGCGGCCGTCAACCGCTATGCCGGCGAAGTCACGACCCAGTGCCCCAACGTGGCGGCGAAATCGCCGCAGGACCAGGGCTCCGAACAGCTGGACGACGAGGTTGTGGCGGGGATGACGGTCGTCGGCTACCGCACCGGCGCCGGCCCGATCAAGGCCTTCTACCGCGCGGTGAAGGGGCTGCACTGGAGCAACTCCAAGCTGACGCGCGCGGTGAAAATCTTCGCCACCAAGCTCGACAAGCTCGTCAGCCTCACCGTCCCCAGCCTGTGCGGCGACATCAAGGAATGGGTCGCCAGCGGCTACAGCACGCTCACCGCCAGCACCACCCAGTTCCTCACGCAGTACAACGCGGTCGATCCCGAAGCCGAAGAAGGCCCGCTGATCATGAGGCTGGCCAGGCCCTATGCGACGGCCGGGGACATCTCGCTTTTCTACAGCATCGAAACCTTCGAATCGGAACTGGCCGAAACCGAAGCCCACGCTGTGTTTGCCTACAAGCGCATCATGAACACGCTGGAACTCAAGCAGTGAGCAGCGCGCGCAGCTCGGCCAGCTCCGCGGGGTCGATCTTGTAGGTGTGCTCCGGGCCGGGGTAGCGGCGGGCGCGCACGTCCTGCGCGTAGGCGGCCACGCCGGCGTTCATCTCCTCCTGGAGGTTGGCGTAGCGCTTGACGAAGCGCGGGCCCAGCCCGTCGCGGATGCCGAGCAGGTCGTGGAACACCAGCACCTGCCCATCGGTGGCGGGGCCGGCTCCGATCCCGATCACGGGGATCTCCATACGGCCCATAAGCTCCTCGGTGACCGCGGCGGGGATCGCCTCGAACACGATCGCAAAGCAGCCCGCCTCCTGCAGCGCCAGCGCCTGCTCGCTGATCCTGGCCGCCGCCTGCGCGCTGCGCCCCTGCGCCTTCCAGCCGCCGAGCGCCGTGGAGGTCTGCGGGGTCAGCCCGACGTGGCCCATCGCGGGGATGCCGGCGCCGACGATCGCGCGCGCGCGGCTGGCGGAGGCGGGGCCGCCGCCCTCCAGCTTGACCGCGTCGCAGCCCGCCTCCTGCACCATCCGCACGGCGGTTGCGATCGCCTGCTGGTCGCTGATCTCATACGAGCCGAACGGCAGGTCGCCGATCAACAGCGGCGTGCGCAGGCCACGGCGGGCGGCCGCGGCCAGCACCAGCATGTCCTCCAGGCGCACCGGAGTGGTGGCGCTGTAGCCCAGCACGGTGGTGGCGGCGGAGTCGCCCACCAGCACCAGATCGACCCCTGCCGCCTCGGCGGCGCGGGCGCTGGGGTAGTCATAGGCGGTGACCATCACGATCGGATCGCCCAGCCGCTTCTTCTCCGCCAGCAGCGGCAGGGTCATCGGCAGGCGGCCGGGATCGTGGGGGATCTGGACGCTTGAGGAGTTGGAGGGGCGGGCGGAGGGGTGGCTGGACATGGTGTGGTTGAGTCCTCTCTGACGCCGGTTGGCGCCCTTGGGCTGTCGCGTCAGGCGCGCACCTCGTACGCGCCCTTCGAGGCAGGCTCAGCGGACGGGTCTCCACTGAGCAGGGTCGCCACCGCGTCGTCGACGGTGATGATGCGGTTGGTGTTGGCCTCCACGTGCACCACGCGGGGCTCGTAGTGCTCCATCTCGGCGCGGTCGTACTGGCCGTAGGAGATCACGATGATGGTGTCGCCGCGGTGCACCAGGCGCGCGGCGGCGCCGTTGACCTTCATCGCCCCCGAGCCGCGCTCGCCGGCGATCGTGTAGGTCTCAAAGCGGGCTCCGTTGTCGACGTCCACGACGTGCACCTGCTCGTGCTCGAGGATATCGGCGGCCTCCAGCAGGTCGGCGTCGATCGTGATCGAGCCCACGTAGTGCAGGTCGCAGTCGGTGACCGTTGCGCGGTGGATCTTGGACTTGAGCATCACGCGCTGCATGGGGTCTCGTCTCTCCTCTCGCCGATGGTGGCTGTCGCGATGCCCGCTCCACTTACGTTGCTCGCGCCACGCCGCTTGCTCTGGGCGGCGCGATTGGTATTGCTGGTGGCGCGCTGCTCATCCCTTCCGCCAGGTAGGGGCGCAAGCGTGACGTTGTCGATCAGCCGCACGCCGCCGACGTGAGCGGCGATCGCCAGCAGCGCCGGGCGGTCGAGCTGGGGGAGGGGTTCGAGCGTGTCGGGGTCCACCAGCGCGACATAGTCGGAGCGCACCCCGGCGGCCGCCAGCGCGGCGTGGGCGGCGTCCAGCAGGGCGGCGCACGAGCGCTCCCCCGAGGCGGCCAGCTCGCCGGCGGCGCACAACGCGGCATGCAGCGCACGCGCCCGCTCGCGCGTGGCGGGGTCGAGCAGCGCGTTGCGGCTGGACAGCGCCAGCCCGTCGCTCTCGCGCACGGTCGGCAGCGCCTCGATCTGCACCGGCAGGTTGAGGTCGGCCGCCAGACGGCGGATCACCACCACCTGCTGGGCGTCCTTCTGGCCGAGATACAGCGTGTCGGGCATCGTCATGCACAGCAGCTTCGTCACCACCGTGGTCACCCCGCGGAAGTGCGAGGCCCCGCGCGCCGCGCCCTCCAGGCGGTCGGTCAGCCCGAGCACTTCCACGGCGGTGGCAAACCCCGGCGGGTACACCTCTTCGACGGAGGGCGCAAACAGCAGGTCGGCGCCCGCTTCCGCGGCCAGCCCCGCGTCGTGGCGCTCCGAGCGCGGATAGCGCTCCAGGTCGGCGTGCTCATTGAACTGCGCGGGGTTGACAAACAGCGACACCACCACCACGTCGCACTGCTCGCGAGCGCGGCGGACCAGCGCCAGGTGCCCCTCGTGCAGCGCCCCCATCGTCGGCACCAGCCCGATCGTCGAGCGGCCCTCGCGGGCCGGCGCCAGCGCGGCCCGCAGCTCCCCGACGGTGCGCAGCGTTCTCATCGCGCGGCCCGCCTCTCGGTACAGGCCCACAAGGCGGGCGGCCTGCTCATGCCGGCGTGTCCTCCGTCGCGCAGACTCCTCATGCGCGTGACGCTGGCCGAAACGGGGATGCTCGTCCGGAGGCGAGCGTCTTCCGGCTTCTGTCGGTGGTGATGTCGGCGGCTCATGGCCTTCGGTCCAGTTCCTGCGGATACCGGCGCGAGAAAGAAAAAGCCCTGTGCTTCGGGTCCATTCCGAGCGTGCCCGGTTGATGGCCTGCAAGAAATGATACAGCGCTAGGCGGGCTGTGATGGGTCAGGAGGGCTGTGTGTGCAATCTCACACAGGAGGCCCCGCGCCAGGGGGCACGCGCCGATCAGGCGGGAACCAGCGGCGGTGCGACTTGGGCGGCGCTGGAGCGCACCACAAGCTGCTCGTCCCCATCGTCGTCGCAGATCGTCAACGCGCTGTGCGAGGCAAGCACTTCCATGAGCTCGCTGATCTTCTGATGCAACTCGGCCGGCGTCGTAGCCTCGATGACAGCGTCGATCTCGATCGTGCCTGCGACGAGGTTCGTGCTTGCGGATGCGCCTGGAGCGATGTCAGCTCCGTGCCTCGTAAGCACATCCTCGACGTGAAGCGTTGTGTCTTCGAGCGTCTCGCGCGGCACAGGACCTGCGCCTGGAGCGAGCATGATGACGACCTCAGCTTCGATCGTTGGCATGGTACCTCCTAGCTCAGTCACCTGCATTCTATCCTCCTCATCAGGTCCGCAAGCCGCCTCGCTTGAGTGCTGAGAGCTTATTTGCATAGGTCTTCGATGAACTCGGCGTATTGGGAATTGGAATCATTCGGCTCTCGTCCGGTGGGAAGCACTTTACGTGGTTATTCTTGCCGCGGACACACCACCAACCCTGCTCCCATGCCATTCCGACGAGTCGATCCATGTCGCGGTCGGTTTGTTTCGGCCGCTTCGCGTCTCGGTTTTCGAGGCGCTTAGGGTGGGTTGCCGGCGTGTGACCGCGGGCTTTGGTCGGGGGTCGAGCCATACAGATGAACGAGTAGCCATGTTTTCAGCTAGCAGGATCATTTGATAGTGATGTTTCCGACTCAAGTATGATGTATGGATTCTAGCAGGCTGAACAGAATGGCTCTGAAGGATCAATGCCAGCTCCAAGTTTCGATGTACGCGCGGCCTCCGGGGTCTGACGGTCTCTCTGGGGAGCCGCAGACGGGTCGGGTCGCCGGGCGGCAGGCGCTCGTGGGGGCGGGAGAGTTAGCATCCGCGTGATGTCGGGCGAGGAGAGCCAGCTCTCGGCTGAGCAGCGGCGCGAGGCCCTCAAGGAGGTGTTCGCGCAGGCGCGAGGCTGCACGCGCTGCGCCGAGCTGGCGGCGACCCGCAAGACGGTGGTGTTCGGGGCGGGCAGCGCCGACGCCGACCTGATGTTCGTGGGGGAGGCCCCCGGCGCGAGCGAGGACGAGCAGGGCCTGCCGTTTGTTGGGGCGGCCGGCAAACTGCTGAACAAGCTGCTCGAAGAGATCGGGCTGCAACGCGCAGATGTCTTTATATGCAATGTTCTCAAGTGTCATCCCCCCGGCAACCGCGACCCCCAGCAGGTGGAGATCGAGAACTGCCGGGAGTACCTCTACCGCCAGGTGGAGCTGATCCAGCCGCGAGTGATCTGCACGCTGGGGAACTTCGCCACCAAGCTGCTGCGCGAGGATCCGACCGGGATCACGCGCCTGCACGGGCAGCCGGAGGTGCGCGAGGTGGGCCGCCGCGCGGTGCGGCTCTACCCGATCTTCCACCCCGCGGCGGCGCTCTACACGCCGCGGATGCTGCAGACGCTGCGCGAGGACTTCCAGCGCCTGCCCGAGCTGCTGGCGCAACCCGCGCCCGAGCAATCGCAGTGGCTGGAGATGCCCGAGGCGGCCGAGGAGCCCGAGCGGCGCGAAGAACCTCCAGCCTCCGGCGGCGCTGGCGCCGGCGCCGGCACGGAGCCGGTGGCCGAGGTCGATCAACTCGGCCTGTTCTGAGGGGCGCAGCCCACCCTTAAAGACGACCGGCCCACGGGGAGAGGGGATCGTGGGCCGGTCGTACTGCTAGGGAGGAGGAGGTTTGTCCAGTATCGGCAGCAGCCCCGTCGGGCTTGAGGCCAATCTTCGCGGGCGCCAGAAAAGGTTTTTCACGACCTTGGGGTTGTGTTCCCCTCTGAGCCACCGCGCGGAGGCGCTGGCCGCGTAGAGTTCTCCCGGTGCCCACCCACGAAACGTCGGCCCCCGCTGAGACCGAGGCGCTGGGCGCCGAGCTGGCGGTGAAGTTGCTGGCGGGGGACGTGGTGCTGGTGCGCGGCGAGCTGGGCGCCGGCAAGACCACGCTGGTGCGAGGCGCCGCACGGGCGCTGGGGGTGAGCGACCCGGTCACCAGCCCCACCTTCGGGATCGGGCACCGCTACCGGGGTGCGGGGGTGACCGTCGCTCATCTCGATCTCTACCGGCTGGCGGGGCTGGAGCACGAGGCGCCCGGGCTGCTGGAGGACTACCTGGCGGCTGACACCATCGCGTTTGTGGAGTGGCCGCAGGAGGGGAGCCCGGAGCTGGAGGGAGCGCGAGCGCAGGTGACGATCACGCACGGCGGCGGCGACCGCCGAGGGATCGAGATAGCTCTACTGCGATGATCGTGTTGGGCTTCGACACTTCCACTCCGGCGACGGCGGTGGGGTTGCGGCTCGCTGACGCGAGCACCCTGCGTGCGTACGAGGAGCCGGGCGCCGGCGAGCGGCCCGGGCATACCGCGCAACTGCTGACCCTCGCCAACGAGCTGCTGGCGCGGGCGGGGATCGGCTGGGGGGCACTGGAGCGGATCGCTGTGGGCGTGGGGCCGGGCACATTCACCGGGCTGCGCGTCGGGGTCGCCATGGCGCGTGGCCTGGCGCAGTCGCTGGGGGTGGAGGTGGTGGGGGTCGGCAGTTTGAACGTGCTCGCGCATGCCGCCCTGCACACGCCCGGGTCGCAGGCGCAACGCGGCGTCCTGGCCGCGATCGACGCGCGCCGCGGGGAGGCGTTTGCCGCGGCCTACGACGTGCAGGGCGAGTTGAGCCCGCCCAGAGCGCTCCCGCCGGAGGGACTGGCCGCGATCCCGGGGGAGCTGGGCGGGGATCGCGATTGGTTGGCGGTCGGCGACGGGGCGCTACGCTTTCGGGGATATCTGGAGGCGATCGCGGTGGCGGTCCCAGTGGACACCTCGCCGCTCCACCGAGTCGACGCCGGGGTGCTGTGCGAGCTGGCCCTGAGCGCCTCGGCGGGCGACCTCGAGGCGGTGCTGCCCGACTACCGCCGCCGGCCGGATGCGGAGATCGCCCTGGAGGGTGGCGCAGGCGGCCAAAGGCCGGCCAACCGGGCCCCTCGTCTTCAATCAAAAAACATGGAAAGCCAGCAGTGAGCACACCGCTAGTCGCCGACGTAGCCTCCCAACAGCCACACCTGGAGATCCGGCGTCTGGCGTACCCCGACCTGCCGCAGGTGATTGGGATCGAGCGCCGCGCGTTCCCCACGCCGTGGTCGCTGGCGATGTTCGTGCTGGAGTTGTCCAAGCCATCGGGGGTGTGCCTGGCGGCGGTCCTGGACACGGGGGCGAGCAGGCGGCTGGTTGGGTACTTGATCTGCTCGCGCTATGAGACCGTGTGGCACGTGATGAACGTGGCGGTGGCCCCGGAGCACCGCCGCGAAGGGGTCGCCTCGGCGCTGCTGGGCGAGCTGTATGAGCGCGTCGATGACCAGCAGGCGCGCTACACGCTGGAGGTGCGCCGCTCCAACGACGTGGCGATCCGCCTCTACGAACGGGAGGGCTTCCGCGCGGCGGGGATGCGCAGGCGCTACTACCAGGACAACGGCGAGGACGCGCTGGTGATGTGGCGCACCCCGGCGACGCTGGTGGGGTCGCTGGAGGACGTGCCCAACCCCGGCTTCCTGTGAGCGGCGTCGTCGAGGCCCGCCGCCGGCCGCCGGCGGATTGGGGGAGAGCATGATCCTCGCGCTGGAGACCAGCTGCGACGACACGTGCGCGGCGGTACTGGATGAGCAGGGGAGGATCCGCTCCAACGTGATCTCTTCCCAGGAGGTGCACGATCGCTTCGGCGGGGTCGTGCCGGAGATCGCCTCCCGCGGGCACCTGGAGATCGTCAACCTCGTCGTGGCGGGCGCGCTGGAGCGGGCGGGAACGACCCTCAATGAGATCGATCTGGTGGCCGCCACGCGCGGTCCCGGCCTGGTGGGGGCGCTGCTGGTGGGCTTCGCCACCGCCAAGGCGCTGGCCGCTGCGCGGGGGCTGCCGTTCGCGGCGGTGGATCATCTCCAGGGCCATGTGGCGGCCAACTTCATTGCCGGCGGGGACGGCCCGTTCGAGCCGCCGTTCGTGTGCCTGATCGCGAGCGGCGGCCACACGCTGCTGGCGCACGTGCGCGAGCACGAGGGCTTCGAGGTGCTGGGCAGCACGCTCGACGACGCCGCCGGGGAGGCGTTCGACAAGGGCGCGCGGATGCTCGGCCTCGGCTACCCCGGCGGGGTGGCGCTGGAAGCACTCGCCAAGCAGGGCGATCCGGCGGCCTTCCCATTCTCCGCCGGGGGGCCCCGGCCGGGCCTGGGTGTGGGCCGTCAGGCGTTTGCGCACAGCCTGGACTTCTCCTTCGCCGGTTTGAAGACCGCGCTGCTGTACAGGGTGCGCGAGCTCTCCGCGCAGGAGCTCACCGCGCGGGCGGCCGACCTCGCGGCCTCCTACCAGGCGGCGATCGTCGCGCGCCTGATCGAACGAGCCGAGCGGGCGCTGGAGCAGACCGGCCTGGAGCGCCTCGCGGTCGGCGGGGGCGTGGCCGCCAACGGCGAGTTGCGCCGGCGGCTGGGCGAGCTGGGCGCAAGCGTGCACGTGCCCGAGCGGGTGCTGTGCACCGACAACGCCGCGATGATCGCCAGCGCCGCGCGCTTCGCCGCGCGGCTGTCCTACCCCGACTATCTCCCGCTCGACGTGTATGCGACCGGAGAACGGGCGGGCGGGATGGGTGGTGGGAGGTTCTCGGGAGAGCCAGAATGATCTACCCGAGAGGCAGCGGGAACCATCTCTATAGTCACGGGCGATGGCATTTGGGGAGCTAAGCAGCGCCACGGCGGAGGCTGAGCGCAACGGAAACGGAGATCCCGGGGATGGGATGCCCGTCCAGCCCGAGCGGCTTTCGCTGGGGGTGGCGGCGCGGCTGTCGCGCTACCTGCAGGTGCTCACGCAGGCGCGCAAGATGGGCAAGGAGACGATCTCCTCGCAGGAGCTCTCCGACTACACCCATGTCAACTCGACGCAAATCCGCCGCGACCTGTCCGGCTTCGGCAAGTTCGGCAAGCGCGGCGTGGGTTACAACGTGGAGTCGCTGGTGTCGCAGATACGCAAGATTCTGCGCACCGCGGGGCAGCACAACATCGCGCTGTTCGGGGCGGGGCACCTCGGCAAGGCGATCGCCTCCTCGGACATCTTCGCCGACCACGGCTTCAGGGTGGTGGCGATCTTCGACGTGGACCCCGACAAGGTGGGCACCACGGTCGGCAGCAAGGTGGTGCGCCACACCCGCGAGCTGCGCCAGATGGTCGAAGACGAGGACATCGTGGTGGGTGTGCTGGCGATCCCCGGCGCGGTCGCGCAGGGGCTCGCCGACGAGCTGGTGCAGGCGGGCGTGAAGATCATCTTCAACTACTCGGAGTCGCTTTTGATGGTGCCCCCGGAGGTCACCGTCCACACCTCCAGCCCCGCCGTCGATCTGCTGTACGCGCTGTACTTCTACTTGACCTGAACCCGATGACCGGACTGAATCTCGACCGGGCGGCGGAGACCTTCGCACAGGCGGTGGACGGCACCGTGGGCCTCGAGGAGGAGTTCTCCGTGCTGCACCCCGCAACGCTCGAGCTGGCGCCTCGTTTCGAAGCGCTGCGCGAGGCGGCCCGCGTGCGCGATCCGCTGCTGTACGAGCACATCACCGGCGAGTTGATCTCCTCGGAGATCGAGATTGTGTCGGGCCCCGGCGCCGACTTCCACGACGCGGTGGCGCGCCAGCGCGAGCGCCGCAGGCGGCTGTTCAGGCTCGCCGAGGAGGAGGGTCTGGCGCTGGGCGCCACGGGAACGCATCCGTGGGCGGACTACCGCGAGCAGCGGATCATCGACACCGAGCACTACCGCCGCGTCCAGGAGGGCCTCAAATACGTGGCGTGGCGCAACAACACCTTCAGCATGCACGCGCACGTGGGGGTGCGCGACGCCGATCGGGCGGTGCGCGTGTGCGACCGCCTGCGCGGGGTGCTGCCGGCGCTGCTGGCGATCTCCTGCAACTCCCCCTACCTGGACGGCCGCGACTCGGGTTTGCACTCGGCGCGCACGCAGAGTTTCACCCGCAGCTTCCCCCGCTGCGGGGTGCCCGACGCGTTTGGCGGGTGGAGGGAGTACCGCGAGTACATCGAGATGCTGGTGCGCACCAACTCGATCGTGGAGTACACGCAGGTGTGGTGGTCGGTGCGCCCCCATTTCGCGTTTGGCACGGTGGAGGTGCGCATCTGCGACGCGCAGAGCACCGCCGGCGAGTCGGAGGCGCTGGCGGGGCTGCTGGTGGCGTGTGTGGCGCAGGCGGCGCGCGACGTCGACGAGGGCATCCCGTTCGCGGACCCCACGCCGCGGATGGTGGAGGAGAACATGTGGCGCGCGATCCGCTTCGGCCTCGACGGCAAGCTGATCGACATCGAGCGCGTCGAGGAGTACCCGGCGCGCGAGGCGATCGAGCGGCTGGCAAGCTGGAGCGCCCCGGTGCGCGGGGAGCTGGGCATCGAGCTGTGCTTCCCCGAGCGCAACGGCGCCCAACGCCAGCGCGCGATGATCGAGCAGGGCGCCACGCGCGAGGAGGTATTCGCGGCGGCGGTGGCGGAGACCAGGCAAACCTACTCAGCGGAGGTGGCGGTGTGAGCACACAGGAGGCCCAACAGGGCGAGACCGGGGGCGCGGGCGAGCAGGGGCAGCCAACCGAAGCCGAGCTTCGCGCGGCGTATGAGGCCGAATTGAGCCGCATCACAAGCGCCGACATGGTGCTGCAGGCGACCGTCTCGCTGCTGAACATTGGCGCCCGCCGGCTCGGGCTGGTGGGCGGGCCCGACCAGGCGAGCTCACAACCGGGCAGCCCCGAGCGCGATCTGGAGCAGGTGCGCGACGCGATCGACGCCGTGCGCGGCCTGCTGCCCGTGATCGAGCGCCGCGCGCCCCAGGAAGCGCGCCCGCTGCGCGACGCGCTCTCGCAGCTGCAGATGGCCTACGCGCGCGAGTCCCAGGGCGCACCGGCGACCGAACCAGCACAGGCCCCGCCCGCACAGGCGCCGCCGGCGCAGGCCCCAGCGCAGGGCGCTCCGACGGCCACCCCGCCGCAGCCGCAGCCGGGGGCCGCCAAGCCGGGTCCGGGACCGGCGGAGTCGAGCGGCCGGCTGTGGGTGCCGGGACGCTGAGCCCGCATCGGGGCCATCAAGTGGTGCGCATCCGCGCGCGTGGACGCGCAGACCAGGCGCGTGGGGGCGGGGCTTCCGTGCCCCGCAAACGGGCGTTGTCGATCAACCTAAACGCCATCCGCCGCGCGGCACGATAGACTGCGCGCGCTTTTCCGCCGGGTAGGCGCTCGACCGAGCGATCCGGGCGGATGGTGGACCTTTGTGCGCGCGAAACGTCGTGCGGCACGCCAACCGACCGGAGGATTTCTGTTGAGCAGCTTCCTGACAAACCATGGGGTCGTCGTCGCCCTCGTTTGCGCCGCCTGTGCCGTCGTGTACGGACTCTTGACGACGCGTGCGCTGCTGGCGCTTTCGCCCGGCAACGAGCGCATGCAGAGCATCTCGCTCGCCGTCCAGCAGGGCGCGCGCGCCTACCTGAACCGCCAGTACATGACGATCGCCGTGGTCGGCGTGGTCGTGTTTGTCGCGCTGATCTTCGTCCAGAACATCGCGGTCGCCTGCGGCTTCGCGATCGGCGGCATCCTCTCCGGCGCGGCCGGCTACATCGGCATGAACGTCTCCGTGCGCGCCAACGCGCGCGTCGCCGAGGCTGCCCGCGGGGGCGTGTCGCCCGCGCTGAGCGTGGCCTTCCGCGGCGGTGCGATCACCGGCCTGCTGGTGGTCGGCCTCGCCCTGATCGGGGTCGCCGGCTACTACGGCCTGCTCACCGCGGTCTTCAACGACTCCCAGAAGACGGCCGTCGACGCGCTGATCGGTCTCGG
Source organism: uncultured Solirubrobacterales bacterium (assembly GCA_963833205.1). Classification (GTDB taxonomy): domain Bacteria; phylum Actinomycetota; class Thermoleophilia; order Solirubrobacterales; family Solirubrobacteraceae; genus Palsa-744. Next base: position 300,005 of record CAWHWZ010000007.1, read on the forward strand.
CTTCGGGGGCTCGCTGATCTCGATCTTCGCCCGTCTGGGCGGCGGCATCTTCACGAAGGCGGCGGACGTCGGCGCCGACCTCGTCGGCAAGGTCGAGGCCGGCATCCCCGAGGACGACCCCCGCAACCCCGCGACGATCGCCGATAACGTCGGCGACAACGTCGGCGACTGCGCCGGGATGGCGGCGGACCTGTTCGAGACCTACGCGGTCACCGCCGTCGCGGTGATGCTGCTGGGGGTGCTCACCTTCGAACAGTCCACCCGCGTGGTGATCTTCCCGCTGGTGCTGGGGGGCGTGGCGATCATCGCCTCGATCATCGGCACCTTCGCGGTGCGCACGACCACCGGCAACGTCGAGCGCGCGCTCTACCAGGGGCTGGTTCTCTCCGCCATACTCGCCGCCGCCGCGTTCGCGCCAGTCACCTACTGGCTGATGCACGGTGTGGCGCTGAAGAGCACCTCCGAGGCGATCAGCTGGTGGAAATTGTATCTCTGCGCGCTGATCGGTATCGGCGTCACCGCCTGCCTGTTTTTGATCACCGACTACTACACCTCCACGCGCTTCTCGCCGGTGAAGAAGACCGCCAAAGCGTCGCTGACCGGCCACGCCACCAACATCATTCAGGGCTTCGGCTCGGGCCTGCAGGCGACGGCGCTGCCCGGTGTGGTGATCGTGCTCGGCATCCTCGGCGCCTGGAAGCTGGCCGGCGGCGGCAGCACCGGGATCTACGGCATCGGCGTCGCCGTGATGGGCCAGCTGTCGCTCACCGGGCTGATCGTGGCGCTCGACGCGTTCGGGCCGATCACCGACAACGCCGGCGGGATCGCCGAGATGGCCGACCTGCCCGAGGAGGTGCGCAACGTCACCGACCCGCTGGATGCGGTCGGCAACACCACCAAGGCCGTCACCAAGGGGTATGCGATCGGCTCCGCCGCCCTCGCCGCGGTGGTGCTGTTCGCGGGCTTCCGCCTGGAACTGGAAGCGCACGGCACCACGCTGAGCTTCGGCATCAACGAACCGCCCGTGCTGATCGGCCTGCTGCTCGGCGGGCTGATGGTGTGCCTGTTCGCCTCGCTTTCGATCGAGGCCGTCGGGCGCGCCGGCGGCGCGGTCGTCGAGGAGGTGCGCCGCCAGTTCAGGGAGCACCCCGGGATCATGGAGGGCACCGAAGAACCCGAATACGCCACCTGCGTGGACATCGTCACCCGCACCGCCCAGCGCGAGATGATCCTGCCCTCGCTGCTGCCGATCGGGATGACGGTGATCGTCGGGCTGATCGACACCCAGGCGCTGGGCGGTCTGCTGATCGGGGTGATCGTGGTGGGCTTCTTCTTCGCGGTGATGATGACCGCCGGCGGTGGCGCGTGGGACAACGCCAAGAAGCTGATCGAGGACGGGGCTTTCGGCGGCAAGGGCTCCGACGCCCACGCCGCCTCGGTCACCGGCGATACCGTCGGCGACCCCTTCAAGGACACCGCCGGTCCCGCGATCAACCCGATGATCAAGGTCGCCAACATCGTGGCGATCCTGATCATTCCGCTGATTACCTGAGCATTTGACTGGGCGCTCGCCCTCCCGCCCGCTCGCCCACCGCGGGTGAGTGCCGGGTGGGCGGGCTCCAGTTCATAACCTCAAGTACAGATGAACGATTGGGAGTGGCTGGAGCCGGAGGGCTCGAAGGAGCCGGTGCGCGAGCGCCTCACCGCGTGGTCGGTGGCCGCGCTGGACCGTACGATCGGCAGTCCGATCCTGTTCGGGATCGTCTACACCTCGCTGGCGAGCGCCGTGTTCTTCTCGCTCGGCGTGGTGGTGGACCACGCGCTGGGGCTGACCCCGCTGGTGTTCCTGGTCGCGGCGCTGATGTTTGGGCTGACCGCGCTCACCTACGTGGAGGGCGCCTCCCTGCACCAGGAGCCAGGCGGCTCGACGGTGTTTGCGCGCTACGCCTTCAACGAGCTGGTGTCGTTCATCGCCGGCTGGGCGATCCTGCTGGACTACATCATCCTGATCGCGGTGTGCGCGTACGCCGCCACGCAATACCTGAAGGTGTTCTGGGCGCCGCTCGGCCACCACACCGAGGCGCTCGTGCTGGCGCTGGCGATCATCGCCTTCGTGGTGCTGTCCAACATCCGCGGTCTCTCCTCCCGCCGCGGGCTGCGCATCGGCGTGCTCGTGGTCGGCGCGTTGGCGCTGGAGCTGTTTGTGATCGCGCTCGGCCTGATCCTCTACTTCGATCCCCACACGATGTTCGCCTCGATCCACCTCGGCAGCGCCCCCTCGTGGTCGGGGCTGGTGTTCGCGCTGACGATCACCACGATGGCGTTCACCTCGGTCGAGTACGCCTCCGGGCTGGCGGGCGAGGTGATCGCCAGCCGCCGGGCGCTGCAGCGCCTGCTGGCGAGCGGCATCGCCGTGCTGGTGCTGGCCTACCTCGGCGTGGCGCTGCTGGCCGTCACCGCCTTCCCGATCCACGGCTCCTACTCGGCGCTGGCCCACCACTACCTCAACGACCCCGTGATCGGGCTGGTCGATCGTCTGCGCCCCCATGCGCTCTCCCAGCTGCTGCGCTATGCGATGGGCGCGGTCGTCGCGGTCACGCTGATCGCCGCCGCCAACTCGGCGATGCTGGGGCTCTCGCGCCTGGCCTACTCGCTCTCCACCAACCGCCAGATCCCCTCCGGCCTGGGGCGCCTGCACCAGCGGCGCTCGACGCCGTACGTGCTGATCCTGCTCGCCGGCCTGCTGGCCGCCGTGCTGGTGATCCCCGAGAACATCGACTTCCTGGTCGGCATCTACGCCTTCGGGGCGGTGCTCTCGTTCACGATCGCCCACCTCTCGGTGGTCCGCCTGCGCTACCGCGAGCCCCACCGCCGTCGCCCGTTCCGCACGCCGCTGTCGGTGCGTGTGGGCGGCGGCAGGCTGCCGCTGCTGGCGGTGCTCGGCGCGCTGCTCTCCGGCGCCGGGTGGGTGGCGCTGCTGCTCGTCCACCACGCGGCCCGCTACGTCGGGCTTGGCTGGATGGCCGCCGGCCTGGTGCTGTACCTCGTCTACCGCCGTCTGGATGAGAGCTCGCCGTTGCGGCGCGTCACCGTGGCACCCGAGGTGCTGCGCCCCGAGCAGCCCCGCGCGCGCGACTACGGCTCGATCCTCGTGCCCCTGCACGGGGGAGCGCTGGACGATGAGATCGTGCGCACCGCGGCGCTGCTGGTCGCGGGCGAGCCGACCGACGAGGCCGCGGTCGACGCCGTGACGATCGAGGCGGTGTGGATCTTCCAGATGCCGATGGCGCTCACGCTGGACGCCCGCCTGCCCGAGGACCGCTTCCGGGGCGCGCGCGCGGCGCTGGCGCGCGCCAAGGAGCTCGGCGAGGAGCACGCCGGCGTGCACGTGGCCACCGCCACCGTCCGCGCGCGCAGCGTCGGGCAGGCGATCGTCGAGGAGGCCCGCCGCCGCGGCGTCGAGGCGATCGTGCTCGGCGCCGAGGAGCCTTCGCGGATCCGCGGCGGCGCTCACTTCGGGGGTCGCCGGCGCCTGGAGAGCTACGTCGGGGACGTGGTGCGCTACGTCGTCACCCGCGCCCCCTGCCGCGTGATCGTCACCGCGCCGCCCGAGCGCCACGGCTCGGCGCGGGATGGTGGCGCTCCGGATCTCCCGGATGGCGGCAGGCGTGCCGCCGGAGCCGGCATCGTCTAATTGAAGAGGGGCCCGGCTCGCCGGCCTTACGGCCGGCTGCGCCACCCTCTAAGCTGCGGCTCATGTTCGTCTTGATCGTTGGCGCCGGCCGGGTCGGTGCTGCCGTTGCCCGCTCGGCGCTCGCCGCCGGCCACGAAGTGTCGGTGCTGGACGAGGATCTGCTTTCCCACGAGCGCCTCAACGCGGGGCAGGCGACCAGCTGGGAGGAGGCCGGGGGGCTGTTCACGGTGGGCACCGCACTGGAGGTGGAAGCGCTGGTGCAGGCGGGCGTGGAGCGCGCCGACGTGTTCATCGCCTCCACCAACGGCGACAACACCAATCTGATCATCGCCCAGATCGCCCAAAAGCGTTTCGAGGTGCCGAAGGTCATCGCGCGCGTGATGGACCCCGCGCGAGCCGGCTGGTATGGCGAATTGGGACTGCACACGATCTCCCCGACGCAGCACGCGATCGAGATGTTCGAGCGCGCGCTGACGGTTGAGCACGCCGCCTAGCTATGTACGCGATCATCGTCGGCGCGGGGAAGGTGGGGCGCAACCTCGCCCGCGAGCTGATCGCCAAGGGGCAGGAGGTGACGCTGATCGAGTCGTCCCGCCCCCGCTACCTCTCGATCGAGGAGGAGTTCGAGCACGCCGCCCAGTACGGCGACGCCACCGAGCTGTGGGTGCTGGAGCGCGCCGGCATCCAGCGCGCCGACCTGGTGATCGCCGTCACCGGGGACGACGAGGACAACATGCTGGTGTGCCAGGTGGCCAAGGAGAAGTACCTCTGCGACCGCATCATCGCGCGCGTCAACAACCCCCGCAACCACGAGCACTTCAAGCTGCTGGGCATCCAGCCGGCGGTCTCCGCCACCGACCTGATTTTGCGCCTGATCGAGCACGAGGTGCCGCGCTACGGCCTCGTCCACCTGCTGGCCCTCGAAGAGGAGCGCCTGGAGATCATCGAGCTGGAGGTGATCCCCGGCGCCCCCGCCGTGGGCCGGCGGGTCGCCGACATCGAGCTGCCCGAAGGCTCGCTGATCATCTCGGTGCTGCGCGGCGGCTCGGGCTTCGTCCCCAAGGCCGACACGATGATCGAGGCCGGCGACGAGGTCCTGCTGGTGCTGGACCCGGGCCTGGAGGGGGCGATCACCGGGTTCTTCGCGCCCAACGGGGGCGGGCCAGGGGGGTAGGGGCGGGTTCTTCGTCTCGGAGGTGCTGAGCAGGGGCCTCGGGGCCTTGTGCCTGGTCAGCTTCAGCGTGGGCTTGGGGTCAGGACCGGAAGTCCCTGTGCGCATGCGGCACTCAGCAGGCGCTGGTCGTAGGCGAGCAGCTCGTCGGCTTCGACGCGCAGCGCACTGGCGAGATGAATCGCATCAAGGGTGCGGACAGTCGGGGAGGCGAGCTTACGGCTGGCACGCAGCAAGGAGGTGCTCACCGCCACGAGCATGCAGGAGGACAACAGTCGGTCGACCTCCACCTGCACCTCCTCGCTGGGATTCGCCAATTTCGTGGCCCGCGCGACCTCGACGAGTGCGAGTCGGCTGGTGACCATGACGGCTGGATGATCTGCCAAGTGGCGTTCGAGCGCGGAGGTCTCCGGCTCGTGGATGACGAGCTTCACCAACGCCGAGGAGTCGGCGTAGACGAGGCGCCGCTCAACGCTCAGCGCGATCTTCCTGGAGCGCGTCGCTCGCGGTGAGTGCGCCTGTCACGGGGTAGCGCCGCAGCGGCTCGCCGAGGGGTGTGCCCGGGGTAATGTCACTGGCCTCGTGCAAGCGGTCGATCCGATTGACTGGCGCTGGCGCAAGCACCGCCACACGCTCTCGATGGTGGGTGATCTCGATCGTCTCGCCGGCGCGGACGCGACGAATCGTTGCGGTCAGGTTGTCGCGAAGCTCGCGTATGCCAATCTGCTCGGACATTGTGTACGCATGCTACCACAATTCGAGAAGCCAGCGCTCGAAGGCTCGCGCAGTCCTGTGCGCACGCTCTGACGTTGTCGTCCACTATCCTTGGCCGTCCGGTCCGGGATGGTGTAATCGGTAACACGCGTGCCTCTGGAGCACGAATTTGGGGTTCGAGTCCCTGTCCCGGAGTAGCAGGAAACATCTTAGGTAAGCCAGATTGAGCGGTGGCGCTGCCGGCTTGGGGCAGTATCTGGGCCAGTCGCGCGTATGAGTTGCCGCGCAGCATCGTCGGATGGCGTCTCTGCGTGGCGCTACTGTGCGCCGTCATGTCCAAGGACCGGATGTGGCGGCGACGTCTTGCGCCTGGCGTGGTGATGATGGTGGAACGATCAAGCCACCACCCGGTCGAATACGCGATCGTGCTGCTCATCTTCCGTGACGGGACGTGGTACACGGCGAGGACCTTCGACAACGCCCACGATCCGCAGGAGCACCACGAGCACCGCTACGTCGGCTCGGAGAAGCAGCCCCCGGCCATCACGCACGGCCCGGTCAACAAGGCCATGCACGCTGCCGAGGTAAAGTTGCGCCAAGGCTGGCGCGATATCGTGCGCAGTTGGGAGAACACTCTATGAGCTCCATCTCCGAGAAGACCGACGAGCTGTTCATGGCCGCGACGCTCGGCGACGACGACCTCGGCTACCCCAACGGAGTCGAGTTTGTCCCCGCCGACGAGGAGTGGGCCGACGAAGTAGTGTGGCGCAACCTCACCGACGGTATCCCGACGGTGCTGGTCGGCGAGGAGAGCGAGCTGGTGTTGACGCCGCTGCGCCGCGGGCCGCTCGACCGTCTCCGTGGCCACGTGCCCGTCAACGTGTCCCATCGCGTCCACGGCCATGCCACGCCGTACGCGACGCCCAGCCGCCTCGGGCGTCATCCGGTGCGGCAGATGCGCCAGCTCGCGCACGCGGCGTAGTCCCCCGTCCCGGCTTCGACGCGCACCCGTTCGACACCCAAGCAGCATCCACAGGGCGAGCAGGAAGCAGCTTGGACAAGCCATTGGTCGGAAAAGTCCCGATCGCGCGGCGGTTAGGCGTCAGTCTGCTATAGGCTGTCCGCGGTTTGCCGGCACGGAGGGGATACGAGAGGGTCTTGGTGATCGTGCTTGTCACTGCGGCCGTCTATGCGATAACCACTGGCGTTGCGTCGGCCGGGTCGCCCCGCGCCGCGGGCACTCCAGCGGACCGCGCTGCCGTGCACGCGTATCTCCTCGATATCTACGGCTACGTTCAGGCCGTCGCTGACGCCGCGCCGGCTCTGGTTGGCGCATACGAAGGTGCTGCGAGCAGGATCGCCGGCGAATGTCCAGGTGTGCTCGTCGGAGCCCCCCAAGAAGGAAACGAGATCGAAGTCGGTTCGTCCATCCTCCGGCGCACAGCGCGCCAGCGTGGTGAAGAAAAACGGCAGAGCACACAGCTCAGCGATCTGGAAGAGGAGCTTGCCTCGGAGCTTACCTCCGCGGAGCGGGAAGCGCGGCGACCAGCGGCGATGGCCCTCCTGGCCAATCTAAAGGCGTTGCCGCGAGGAGGGCCGGCGTTGTCGCGGGTTGTCCATGCGCAGACAATCGGATTGGAAGAAGGCCAGAAGGCGCAAAGCACAGACGTATGCGCCGACATGGAGGCTTGGGCGAGCAGCGGCTACCGCACGCTCTCCCAGGCCAGCAGGGCGATCGCGCTGCAGCGCGAAACCGAACTCGCGATGTTCTTGAGGGAGCTCTCCGCACAGTCGGCGAGCGAGTCGATGTCTCTCACGGAGACTCCCGCTGACAGGGCGCTTGTGGGCAAGACCGTCAAGTTGGAGTTGCGGGCGGGAAAGACGATTGCCGAGTCCATCGACCGCGCTCGCAAGCGCGTCGAAGCTGCGCTTGGCCTGACGGCGCGCGCAAGAAGTGAAGAAAAACCTAAGCCGATCTCGCACGAATCCAAATCCTCCACCAAGATCGGCGCCGGACTCACTGCGGCTGGAACCAAATACACGATCTGGCTGGAACGCACAAAGGGCGGCTCTGCAGGTACGTGCAAGTCGCGCGTGGAAGTGAGGGGCGCCGACGGAGCCAAGCCGGGAATCTTGGAACTGTTCTCTGACACTGGGTCGGACGTCTGCCTGGCCCCTCACCAGAAGCGCTCGGAAGAACCCAACGTCAATTGCCGCGAAGGACTGCTGACGATCGAGACTGAGGCGCCGTCAGCCACGCGCACGGTGGACCTGCGGATGAGCGACGGTACTCATGTCGTCTCCCGCCCGGTGTTCGTGCCCCGCCGCTTGGGCGGCCCAGGCGCCTTTTACTACCAGGCGGTACGTGGTCCCTCTCCGATTCCCGTTTCGTTGACTGAGCGCGACGCTCACGGACGTCCGCTGCGGGTGCTGAAGCTGCGCCGGATGGTTGGCTGTTCCAGGCACCCCGTGAAATACCTGCGAGGCGGGAAGCGCACGCTCGTCCGCGGGAGCACGCCCCAGGGTCCGAGCTTCTCGATCGTCGGCGAACGGTACCGGCTCTTCGGTCGCGTCCACACCCAGCTGACGCTGAGGACGGGGGAAGAGTCGGTGAGTTCCGGTGAATACGGAGAAGAAAACGTCACCGAAGGTCTGAACGGACCGGTCGCGGTACCCGGGAGGCGCACGGCGCCGCTGGACTCGGAAGTCTCCGCCGCCTGTCATCCGCACGAATACTCGATTTTCTACGGTCTGCTCAAGCAGCGGCGCGACACAGTGCTGGCAAAGATCGCCGGCAAGCTTGTTCCAGTGCTCCGCGTTCGCATTCCGAGCAGCCTGCATGCCGGCGGGGTGCTGGTCTATCTGGCTTCGGTCAGTCAACCTGAAGAGATCCTCGTGCGCTCGCCGAGCGGCAAGGTCGTTGTGAGCAAAGATCTCAGCCGTGCGGCGAGAGAAGGCCGCGAAACCTGTGAAGGCGAATCGGAAGGGACCGGCCCGCCGCCGGGTGGCTTTGGCGGGATCGGCGAAACACGCAGGATTGTGCTGAACGGCTGACCCCTTCCGGGCACTTCTGCATTGCGAGGCCTGCGGCGGGCGGTTCCCTGAAGGGGAGCAGTGGTTCGAGTCCCTGTCCCGGAGTGACTACGCCGCGGCCTGCACCGACCAGTCGCGATACAGGTCGTGGTAGCGGCCCTCGGCGGCGATCAGCTCGTCGTGGGTGCCCTGCTCGACGATGCGGCCGTGTTCGAGCACGACGATCCGCCCGGCGCGGCGGATCGTGGAGAGGCGGTGGGCGATCACGATCGCGGTGCGGCCCGGCGAGCAGGCGGCGCAGCGCCGGCCTCGATGCGGCCCTCGGTGTGCAGGTCTACGTTGGAGGTGGCCTCGTCGAGGATCAGGATGCGCGGGTCGGCGATCAGCGCGCGGGCGAACGCGATCAGCTGGCGCTGGCCGGCGGACAGCTGCGCGCCGCGCTCGCCCACCTCGGTGTCGTAGCCGTCGGGCAGCTCGGCGATGAACTGCTCCGCGCCGACCGCCGCCGCGGCCTGCTCGATCTGGCGCTCGTCGGCGTCGGGGTGGCCGAAGGCGATGTTCTCGCGCGATCGTGCCGGAGAACAGGAACGCCTCCTGGGGCACGATCCCCATCTGCGAGCGCAGCGAGTGCGCTGGTGACCTCGCGCAGGTCGTGGCCGTCCACCAGCACCCGCCCCTCGGTGGGGTCGTAGAAGCGGGCGACGAGCTTCGCCATCGTGGACTTGCCCGCCCCGGTGGCGCCCACCAGCGCGACGGTCTGCCCGGCGAGGGATCACCAGGTCGATGTGCTCGAGCGCCAGCACCATCTCGGCGCGCTCGCCGCGCTCGGCGCGTCCTCGGCCCGTCGCCGGCGGCCGCACGCGGCTGGTAGCCGAAGGAGACGTCCTCGAAGCGCGATCTCGCCCGCGGATCCGCCCGAGCTCGACCGCGTGCGGCGCGTCGGTCAGGTCGGGCTGCGACGTCGAGCAGCTGGAAGATCTTCTCCAGCGCGGCCATCCCCGACTGGTAGGTGGTGTACAGCTGGGAGAGCTGCTGGATCGGTTCGAACAGGTACGAGAGCGTGGCGACGAAGGCGACGACGGTGCCGACCGTGATGTGACCGTTCGATCGCCTGGTAGCCGCCGTACAGGACGATCACCGCGACGCGCCACGCCCGAGAGCATTTCGACCGCCGGGAAGTAGGCGGCGTTGAGCGTGACCGTGACCATGTTGGCCTCGCGGTTGTCCTCGTTGAGCTCGGCGAAGCGCGCCTCGTGGGCGGGCTCCTGGCCGAAGCTGCGCACCACGCGGATGCCCGAGAGCGTCTCCTGCAGGTAGGCGGTGATCGAACCGATCGTCTCGCGCGTGCGCCGGAAGGCGCCGGCCGAGACGATCCGGAACCAGATGCTGCCGCCGGCCAGAGCGGGACGACGCAGAACGTGAGCAGCGCCAGCTTCGACGTCGAGGTACAGCAGGATCACGACGATCGCCCCGATCAGCGTGAGGCCGGCCTGGAAGAGCGTCACCACCGAGTCGGTGACGAGGCTGTCCAGCGCCTCCACGTCGTTGGTCATCCGCGAGATCAGCACCCCCGCGGGGCGGCTCTCGTAGAAGCCGATCGGCGGCGCTGCAGGTGGGTGAAGATGCGGATCCGCAGGTCCGCCAGCGCGCGCTGGCCGACCCAGCCGACGAGGTAGGTCTGCGCGTAGGTCATCGCCCCACACGAGCAGCGCCGAGACCAGGAACGCGACCACGATCAGCGCGAGCGTGCTGGTGTCGTGGCTGCTTGATGCCCTGTCGATCGCGAGTCTTCGCCAGCAGCGGCGGCGCCAGCGAGGCGGCGGTGCCGAGCAGCAGCGCGCACGAGCATCGCCGCGACGCGCACGCGGTAGGGGCGCAGCAGCGCCAGCAGGCCCGCGCAGGTTGCGCCCGCGGGTGCCGCGGCTGGCGCGCTCGCCGTCCCACTGGCGTGCGCGCCCGGCCGAGCCCGCCCGGCCGCCGCGTGCCCGCCCGCCGTGCGTGCTCACATCGCTCGCCTCCGCTCCGCGCTGCCGGCGAGGTCTCACGAGGCTGACGGATCAGACGTGCTCCGGGCAGGCCCGTTCTCGACGATTTCGCGGTACAGCTCGGAGAGCCTCCAGCAGCTCGTGCGTGGTCACCCTGGGCGACGATCCGGCCGTGGTCGAGCACGACGATCTCGTCGGCCAGGGCGATCGTGGAGAGGCGGTGGGCGATCACGAACGTGGTGCGCCCGGCCATCGCCTCGGCGAGCGCCAGCTTGATCGCTCTGCTCGGTGGAGGCGTCCACCGAGGAGGTGGCGTCGTCGAGGATCAGCACGCGCGGGTTGGCCAGCAGCGCGCGCGCGATCGCCAGACGCTGGCGCTGGCCGCCGGAGAGCGTCAGCCCGCGCTCGCCGACGCGCGTCTCGATAGCCCTGCGGGCAGGCGCGCGATGAACTCGTACGCCTGGGCGCGCGCGCGCGGCCGCTTCGATCTCCTCGCGGGGCGTCGGGGCGGGCGTAGGCGATGTTCTCCGCGACGGTGGCGGAGAACAGGAAGGGGTCGTCGCTGACGACCGCGATCGCCTGGCGCAACGATGCGCAGGCTCACCTCGCGGACGTCGGCGCCGTCGAGCAGCACCTGCCCGGCGGTGGGGTCGTACAGCCGCGAGATCAGCGACACGAGGCTCGTCTTGCCCGAGCCGGTGGCGCCCACGAGCGCGACCGTGCGCCCGGCGGGCGACGTCGAGGTCGATGTCGCGCAGCACCGCGCGTCCGGCCGGCGGCGACGGGGCTTCGGCGTCGGCCGTGCCGAGCTCGTCGGGGCGGGCTCGTAGCGCAGCGTGACGCCGCGCAGCTGCACGTGCCCGTTGCCGGCGGGCAGCGCGCGGCGCCGGGGGGTCGCGCTCAGGCGTGGCTCGCGGTCGAGCAGCTGGAAGATGCGGGCGCCCGAGGCGGTGGCGCGCTGGGCGAGGTCGAGCGTCACGCCGAGCGAGCGCATCGGGCCGATCAGCATGTTGAGGTAGAGGTAGAAGGCGGTGAACTGGCCGAGCGTGAGGTGGGCGTGGATCACCGGCGCTCGCCCCCGATCAGCAGCACCGCGGCGAGCCCGAGCTGGGGCAGGAAGCCGATCATCGGGTTGTAGCGTGGCCTCCAGGCGGGTCGCCACCATCGCCTGGTCGAACACGCGCCCGACGGTGCTGCGGAAGCGCTGCAGCTGGCGGCGGCTCGCGGGCGAAGGACTTCACGACGCGCACGCCCGGAGATGTTCTCCTCGGCGTCCGCGGTCAGCTCGGCGATGCGCTGCTGGATCTCCTGGATCGCCGGGCGCGCGCGGCGGCCGTAGCGGTAGGAGATGACCACCACGAACGGCACCGGGCGCGAGTGCGATCAGGCCCAGCTCGGGGTTGATGCGCGATCATCGCGATTCCGGCGAGCAGGATCGTGAGCAGCGACTGCAGGATGAACACCAGCCCGTAGCCGAGGAAGAAGCGCACCGCCGGCAGGTCCACGGTGGCGCGCGACATCAGCTGGCCGGTCTGCTGGTGGTCGAAGAAGCCGAGCTCCAGGCGCTGGAGGTGGCCGTAGAGGCGCTCGCGCAGGTCGTACTCGATGCCCAGCGAGACGCGCCCGGCGATCATCCGCCGCCAGTAGGTGAGCCCCCAGCGGGCGAGCACCACGGCGACGATCGCCACCGGCGAGCAGCAGCAGCGTGTGGCGATCGTGTGCGCGCGGCGGCGGAGCTGGTGGTGGTGGAGGTCTTCGGCGCCTTGTTGATCGTTTCCACGGCCTGCCCCATGAGCAGGGGCATCAGCGACCGTCATCACCATCGCCAGGCTGGCCAGCACGCCGGAGACGAGTCACCCCGCGCTGTAGGGGCGCAGGAAGCCGAGGAGTCGGTAGAAGGTGGTCATAGTTGCTTAGTCAACGATTATTGCAGAGCGCCTTATCGGCAGCGAGGCGAACATCCGGTGGGCTGCTCGGTCCTCGCCGCCCGCGCGCTCGACTACGCTGCGCGTCATGTCCTGCGCGACAGCCTCCACCGCGGCTCGCGAGCGGCCGCGCGCCGGCCTGTGCGACAGCTGCGCCTACCAGCGCACGGTGCCCAACACCCGGGGCTCGGTCTTCTCGCTGTGCAATCGCTCGCGGGAGGACCCCGCGTACCCGCGCTATCCCGCGCCTGCCGGTGCTCGACTGCCCGGGGTACGAGCGGCGCGATCACTGAGCGCACGCGTGACGCTACCCGGCCCCGGCCCCGACGGGCTCGCGTGCGGGGGCTCGGCAGTCTCGGCCGCCGGCTCGGCGGAGCTGACGAAGTCGCGACTGCGCACCAGCACGAACGCGCACACCGCGCCGGCCAAGGCGATCGGCGGAGGCGATCGCGAGGATCGTGGTGAAGGCTTCGGTGAAGCCGACGCGGTAGGCGTGCTCGAGCGCTGCCTGAGGCGGCAGGGGGGAGGGCGTGCAGCACCCGGCCGACTTCGCCGGACTGCAGCAGCCTGCGCGAGCTGCCCGTGGGCGGCGCTCTGAACGGCCTGACCCTGCCCGCTCGCGGCGAGACGGGAGTTGACGGTGTGGCTGACCTCGTGCGGGAAGATCGCGCCGAGGCCGGCGATCCCGGTGACGATGCCCACCTGACGGAAGGTGCTGTTGATGCCCGAGGCCATGCCGCTGCGCGAGTAGTGCACCACGCCGATCGCCGTCGAGGCCAGCGGCGGGTTGATCAGCCGATGCCTGCGCCCGCCGAGCACGAAGCCGGGGATCAGCACGGTCCACCCGGAGGTCGAGGTTCCACCGCGGTCATCGCCAGCAGGCCTGACGCTCACCAGCACCAAGCCCCCGCCGAGCAGCAGGCGCACCGGCACGCGCACGGTCAGCCGCCCCGCGATCGGGGCGACGATGAACGAGAGCAGGTGATCGGCAGGAAGCGCAGGCCGGCCTGCAGTGCGCCGTAGCCGAGCACGTCCTGGATGTACAGGGTGAGGTAGAGGAACATCGCGAAAATCGAGCTGGAGAGTGTGAACGCCACGATGTTGGCCCCCGTGAAGGCGGGGCGGCGGAAGAGGGTGAGGTCGAGCATCGGCCGCCGCTGGCGCAGCTCGGCGATCAGGAACGCCACTAGCAGCAGCGCGGAGGCGATCAGCAGCGCGAGGATCTTGGTGGAGCCCCAGCCGGCTTCGTTGCCCTGCTCCAAGGCGTAGACGAGCAGGAACAGCGACCCGGAGAAGGTCACGAGGCCGAGCCAATCGACGCCCGTCGCGTTCGGGTCCCGCGACTCGCTCACGCGCGTGAGGGTGAGCACGACCGCGGCCACGCCGATCGGGACGTTGACGAAGAAGATCCACTGCCAGCCGATGCCGGTCGTGATGATCCCGCCGACCACCGGCCCGACCGCCACGGCGGCGCCGGTGACGGCGCCGAACACTCCGAAGGCGATCCCCCGGTCGCGGCCCTGGAAGGCCTGGGCGATCAACGCGAGCGAGGTGGCAAACATCATCGCCCCGCCCACCCCCTGCACGGCGCGCGCGAGGTTGAGCATCAGCGGCGAGTCGGCCAGCCCGCAGACGGCGGAGGAGCAGGTGAACACCACCAGGCCGGCGGTGAACACGCGCCGGCGGCCGAACAGGTCGGCGAGCGAGCCCGCCGTCAGCAGGAAGGCGGCGAGCGTCAGCGCATAGGCGTTGACCACCCACTGCAGGTCGGCGAAGGAGGCGTGCAGTTCACGCTGGATCGTGGCAGCGCGACATTCACGACGGTGATGTCGAGCAGCAGCATGAAGATTGCGATCGATACGGCGATCAGCGTCCACCACTTGCGATCCACGGCGGTGCTCCTTTCTTTCTCAGACGGGAACCTGCTCGGGAAGGTCGACGGAGCGCTCGCGCAGCTTGCGGCGCACCCGCGCGCGCGTCTGGGTTAGCTCGTCCTTGAGCTTGGCGAGCTCGGCGGAGCGGTGCTCGACCAGCTCCAGCTGGCGCTCGATGTGGCCAAGCGCCTCCTCCAACAGCTCGTGGCGGCGTTCGGGGTGGACGTCGTCGCGGCGCAGCTGCGCGCGCACCTCCGCACGTGCCTCCTCGGCGGAGAGCAGTGTCTTGAGCTCCTCCAGCGTCACCCCGAGCAGACTCTTCAGGCGCATCACCTCGCGCAGGCGCTCCACCTCGGCCTCGGTATAGGTGCGGTGCTGGCCGGAGGGCCGCGCGGGTGCCTCGGCGAGCAGCCCGATCTCCTCGTAGTAGCGGATCGTGCGCGGCGTGGTGCCCACCAGGCGGGCGACGTCGCCGATGCGCAATGGGGCGCTCACGAGCGCGCTCCGGATGTAATCGCCCGCTGCGCGGCGAACTCGTGGGTGTGCGGCGCAGCGCTCACGAGCGCGCTCCAACCGTGGCCGGGCGATCGGCGATCTGGCGCTCCTCGGCTCTCGCCTCCATGTGGCGCGGTCGCATCAGGCAGACGCCAGCGCCGAGCAGCGAGGTGGCGGCGAGCACCCACAGGGCGGTGTGCATGTTGTCGATGAACGGCGCCAGCTTCTGCGAGGAGAGTCCTTTGGCGAGGCCGGAGAAGACCGCGAACAGCGTGGGGCGGGGGACGGCGGCGGTGACGATCGCCATCACGAACGCGATCGACAACACCGCGCCGGTGTTCTGCAGCAGGGTGCGCGCGCCCGCGGCGATGCCGCGCCGCTTGGCGGGGACGGCGCCCATCATGGCGGCGGTGTTGGGGCTGTTGAACATCCCCGAGCCCACACCGACGAGCAACAGCCACAGCGTGCTCTGCCAGTAGGGGGTGCCCACCTGCAGCGTGGTCATCGCGGCGAGTCCGCCAGCGCTCACCAGCATCCCCAGCGCGGCCAGGCCGCGCGAGCCGTGGCGGTCGGCGTAGATGCCCGCCAGCGGCGAGGACACCAGCATCCCGAGCGCGAGCGGGATCAGCTTCACGCCGGCGGTGATCGGGCTGTCGCCCTGAGCGCCCTGGAAGTAGAACACGAACAGGAACATCAGCGCGAAGCGCGCCAGCCCGTTGATGAAGGCCGCGGCGGTGGCGGCCGCGAACAGGCGGTTCTTGAACAGCGTGAGGTCCAGCATCGGCGCGCGCGAGCGGCTCTCGATCGCCACCCACAGCGGCAGCAGCACGAGCGCCGCGAGCAACCCGGTAATCACGATCGGGTCGTTCCAGCCGCTCAGCCCGCCGCGGGAGACGCCCAGCACGAGGCCGGTGAGGCCGAGGATGAAGGTGATGTTGCCGAGCACGTCATACCCGCGGATCTCATCGGGCTTTGAGAGCTCGCGCAGGATCAGCGCGCCCCACGCGGCGCCGGCGAGGCCGAGCGGCACGTTGAACCAGAAGACCCAATGCCAGGAGATGCCCACCAGCACGCCGCCCAGCACCGGCCCGATCGCCAGGCCGATCGCGGCGACCATCGTGTTGGTGCCCATCGCCAGACCCAGCTCGTCGTGGGGGAAGGCGTCGGTGACCAGCGCGGCGGCGTTGGCGAATAGGAAGGCCGAGCCGATCCCCTGCAGCACGCGCCACACGATCAGCACTTCGGCGTTGGGCGAGAAGCCGGCCCCCAGCGAGGCGAGCGCGAACACGATGAAGCCGCCAATGTAGGCGCGCTTGCGCCCGAACAGATCCGACAGCCTCCCCGCCATCAGCACCAGCACGGTGGCGGCGATCAGGTAGGCGAGAATCACCCACACCAGCGCCAGCAGCGAGGCGTGCAGCGAGCGCTCCAGGTCGGGAAGCGCGATGATCAACGTCCCCGAGTTGGTCGCCGCCAGCAGCATCCCCAGGCTGGTGCAGGAGAGCGCCCACCACTTGTAGTGGGCGTGTCCTTCCGCCACTCCGAGGCGGGGGTATGTTGAAGCTGACGTGAACGTAAGGATCAGGATAGCAAGGCGGCGATGACCCCACTGGATGATCTGCTGGGTGAGCTGGGTGCCGCCTACACGCCCTCCGGGGTGGGGCCGCCGACCATCGCCGCTTCGCGCAGGATCTCCTCTACGCGCGCCATCGCCTGCTCGTCGAGGTGCACCTCTGCGGCGGGCGCTGCGCCCTCGATGTGCGCAGGGTGCCGGGCGCCCACGATCGCCACGTGCACCGCGGGGTGCGCGAGCGTCCAGGCAATCGCCAGCTGCGCCACGGTGATGCCGAGCTCCCGCGCCAGCGCCCCCAGACGCTCGACGATCCCCAGGTTGCGCTGGTAGGACCCGCCGCTGAATAGCTCGCTGCCGGCACGCCAGTCGTCCTCTGCCAGGTGGGTGTCGCGCGTGAAGCGCCCGCTCAGCAAACCGTGTGCGAGCGGGCCGTAGGCCAGCACGCCGATGTCGTGTTCGTGGCAGTAGGGCAGCACGGTCTGCTCGATCTCGCGGCGCAGCATGTGGTAGGCCGGCTGCAGCGTCTCCAACTTGCGCGTGACTTCGAACTCGGCGATCTGCAGTGCGTCGTAGTTGGAGGCCCCCACGTGGCGCACCTTGCCCTCGTCCACCAGCTCCTGGAGCGCCGCCGCGGTCTCGGCGAACGGGGTGTGCGGATCGGGCCAGTGCACCTGGTAGATGTCGATGTAGTCGGTGCCGAGATGGCGCAGGCTGTCCTCCACGCCTTTGCGAAGCCACGCGGGGCTGGAGTCGCGCAACAGCTCCGCGCCCTCCTGTCGCAGCCCGCCCTTGGTGGCGATCACCACCTGCTCGCGCGGCACCCCCGCAAGTGCCTGCGCGAGCAGTTTCTCGGAGGCGCCCCAGCCGTACGCCTGCGCGGTATCGAAGAAGTCGATCCCCAACTCGCGCGCGCGGGAGACCGCGGCCGCCGCGTCAGCGCGGTCGATCTGGCCCCATTCCCCGCCGAACTGCCACGTTCCCAGGCAGATGCGCGAGACCTCGAGGTCGGTACGCCCCAGCTTGATGGTCTCCATCTCTCGACTCCCTTGTTCGCGATTGGCACATGCACTGCGCCTGGCGTCCGTTGCCCGCCTGCGTGCGGCCCGCGGGCGGTGGCCTTCCCCAACCATCTACCCGTGGATGGCGCGGTGAATGCGTGTGGTGGTGCTAGAAAGAGGATATGAGCGACACCTCGCAGGCCGACACCTCGCAGGCCGACCCAGCGCAGAAGTCAGAACAGCAGTGGCGCGAGCAGCTGACGCCCGAGCAGTACGACGTGCTGCGCGGCGCCGGCACCGAGGCGCCGTTCACGGGGGCGCTGCTGCACAACAAGCAGACCGGCTCCTACACCTGCGCCGGCTGCGGCACCGAGCTGTTTGGGTCCGACACCAAGTTCGACTCCGGCACCGGTTGGCCGTCCTTCACCGAGCCGGCGGTCGCGGAGGCGGTCGAGCTGCGCCCGGACAACGGCCTCTTCATGCGCCGCACCGAGGTGCGCTGCCGCCGCTGCGGGGGGCACCTCGGGCACGTCTTCGACGACGGCCCCGGCCCCACCGGCCAGCGCTACTGCATCAACTCCGCGGCGCTGGCCTTCAAAGCCGGCGAGTAGCCTTCCCGATCCGATGATCATGATGGACCAGTCCCGGCGGCTCTCCGAGCCACTGCGGTGGGGGCGGCGCGAGCGCATCGTCGTCGCCGCGCTGCTCGCCTGCGTGGCGTTGGCGGTGGCGGGCCTCGGCGCGTTTGCCCTGACCAGCGGCGCGCCCGCGCGCAGGGACTGCATCGAAGTGACGTTCGCCTCCACGCTCGGCGGCGCCACCGAGCACGCCTGCGGGGCGCAGGCCCGCAGGGTGTGCGCCACGCCGGGCGCGTTCAAGAGTGTCGCCGAAGAGTTGCGCACGGCCTGTGTGCGGGCCGGCTTCCCGTTCGCTCCGCGCCGCTGAAAGCTCTCCCTGGCGAGTCCGAGGGCCTGGTGGCGGCTGGGCCGCGAATCGACGGTGCGCCGTCGTGAGCCCCCACGGCCCCGTCTATACAAATGTCGAAAGACCTCCTCAAAGTGTTGGCCACAGTGTCCCTGGCGAGCGCCCTGCAAGACGGATTTCATAAGAAATCGCAATTGGCGCACTTCGCCCGGGGGCGGGGAGGCGCTGTCAACCGATCCACAACGACAGGGAATGGAGGCACATGACCTGGCTGTCATACCCAAGTTGGCTGAACGCAGGTGACAACGCCTGGCAGATGACCGCAGCGACGTTCGTCGGGCTGATGAGCCTGCCCGGCCTGGCGGTGCTGTACGGCGGCGTGATGCAGAAGCGCTGGTCGGTCAACAGCATGATGCTGACGTTCGTGGCTTTCTGCCTCGTGATGGTGGCCTGGTGTTTGTGGGCCTTCAAGATGGGCTTCGGCAGTCCCATAGGGACCGGGAAAAGCTTCTTCGACACCTTCTGGGGTAAGTCGGGGACCGTCCTGTCGACCGGCGCCGAGGAGGGACAGGCGGTCATCCCGTCGATCACCGAAGGGCCGCCGTTCCACTTCCCGGAGTCCTCGCTGGTCTATTTCCAGTTCGTGTTTGCCGCGATCACGCCGATCCTGATGCTCGGCTCGGTGCTCGGGCGGATCAGCTTCAAGGCGTGGATTCCCTTCGTACTCCTGTGGATCACGTTCGTCTACACGATCAACGCCTTCCTCATCTGGGGTGGCGGCTACTTCGCGGCGCACGGTGCCCTGGACTACTCCGGCGGCTACGTCATCCACCTCGCGGCCGGCATCTCGGGCTTCGTGGCGGCGGCGGTAATTGGGCCGCGACTACAGCGAGATCGAGAGGTCGATGCTCCCAACAACCTGCTGATGGTCGCCGCGGGCGCCGGCCTGCTGTGGCTCGGCTGGAACGGGTTCAACGGCGGTGACTCCTACTACGCTGGCGCCAACGCCTCGGCGGCGGTGCTCAACACCAACCTGTGCACGGCGGTGGCGATGCTCGTGTGGATCGCCTGGGATTACATCTTCCGCGATAAGCCCTCGCTAATTGGCTCGGTTAACGGCATGATCACCGGACTCGTAGCGATCACTCCCTCTGCCGGCTTCGTCAACGGCTACGGCGCGATCGCGGTCGGTGTGATCGCTTCGACGATCGTGTGGATGTCGATTCGCTTCCTCAGCCGCGCACCGGTGTTCCGGCATGTTGACGACACGCTTGGTGTGATCTATACCCACGGGATCGCCGGCCTGTGCGGTGGTCTGATGGTTGGCCTGTTCGCTGACCCGAACCTGGTGGAGTACATCGGCGTGCACGGAGCGTCCAACCTGCCCGGCAAAGCGAGCGTTTTCAACGGCGGCAGCTGGACGCTGTTGCGCTGGCAGGCCGAGACGGCTCTGTGGGTGATCGTGTTCAGCGGTGTGGTGACGTTTGTCCTGCTGATGGTTGTCAAGCACGTTTTGCGCATCTCTCTGCGTCTCTCCGACGAAGAACTGGAGATCGGCGATCACGCGATCCACGGCAACGAGGTGTACCCCTCGGATGTGCCCACCCTCGGGGGTCCGCATCCGCCGACGTGGCAGCCCACGCCGGCAGCGGTGGGCGGAGCGACGTAGACGTAGGCAGGGATGCCTGCGGCTGGAGCGCGCCATCCTCTGGGCGCGACTCCAGCCATGACGCAACTAGGAACTGTGGCCTCGCTTCGGCGGGGCCACAGTTGTTGTGCCGTGGCATACACTGCGGCTGGTTATCAAGCGCCTGCTGCTCGGCCCGCTTCGGCGGGCCGCGTCGCTTTCAGGGTGAGGCGATCAACTGCTTGCCGCCAACCCCACCGGGCAGCTGACCCCGGTGCCGCCCAGCCCGCAGTAGCCACCGGGGTTCTTGGCGAGGTACTGCTGGTGGTAGGCCTCGGCGTAGTAGAACGGGTGCGCCGGCGGTGGGGGCGGGCCTTTGATCAGCTCGGTGGTGATCTCCCCGTGCCCCGCGGCGCTCAACATCCGCTGGTAGGCATCCCGCGTGGCCTCCGCCTGCGCGCGCTGGGTCTCGCTCTGCCACAGGATCGCCGAGCGGTACTGCGTGCCCACATCCGCTCCCTGGCGCATCTCCTGCGTCGGGTCATGGCCCTCCCAGAAGAGCCTCAGCAGCTCCTCGTAGCTGGTGGCGGCAGGATCGAACACGACCAGCACGGCCTCTGTGTGGCCGGTGCGCCCCGAGCACACCTCCTCGTAGGTGGGGTTGGGGGTGAAGCCGCCCGCGTAGCCGACCGCCGTGGTGTACACCCCTGGCGCCTGCCAGAAGATCCGCTCCGCGCCCCAGAAGCAGCCCATCCCGAACACCGCCCGCTCGAGGCCCTCCGGGATCTGGTCGCCGTCCACCAGCAGCGGGGTGCCGAGGACCTCGTGGCGCTCGGGCACCCTGAGCGCCTCACTGCGCCCCGGCAGCGCCGACGCGGGGTCGATCATGGTTGGGGTGCGGCGACCGAAAAGCATTCACACCAGGTTAGAGCGTCTTGAGCGCGGGTCGCCTTCGCCGTTTTGTCAGGTGGGAGCGAGCTTTTTCGTCTTCCTGTACTCAAGCCGGTGGCGGGGATATCCGAAGAGACGAGCAGATGTCCCGTCTGCATTCCCCGAGAGCCGCGCGCTGTGGACTCGGGTCGCTGCTCGTCAGGCGCCCGCCGATGGTGTGGGCGGCCGCGCTGCTGTATGTGTGCCGTAGCGCGGAGTGCTTCCTGGCGGTGGCTTTCCCGCTCAACGCCCTACAGCCAGTGCGTCTGGAGCTGTCCGTGGGGGTGCTTGCCCTGCTGGTGGGCGCCGGGCTGTGGCTGTTCGCGCGCAACCCCTCGATGCTGTTCATGCAGTTGCTGATGGCGCTGAGCGCGGTGACGTTGAGCGTGATGGTGGCCAATGCGCGTACCACCGGGGGGGTGATGCTGGCGGCGTTTGCCTACCCGTGGACGGCGATGTATGTGGCCCATTTCTTCTCCCGCCGCGCGCTGGTCGCGCAGGCGCTGCTGATCTCGGTGGGCTTCGCGGTGGGTTTGATCGCGAGCGGTCTGCCCCACATGGGGATCGTGTGGGCGGTGGTTACCGGCACCGCGTGGTCCACCGGTCTGGTGTTGGGCAACCTCAGCGAAAGCCTGCGCCAGCGTGCCGACACCGACCCGCTCACCGGGCTGCTCAACCGCAACGGCTTCATCGCGCTGGCCGCCCGCGAGCGGGCGATCGCCGACCGCACGCGCACGCCGCTCACGATTGCGGTGCTGGACCTCAACGGCTTCAAGCAGATCAACGACCGCCTGGGCCACGCCGCGGGCGACCGGGTGCTAGCCGAGCTGGGCAGCGAGTGGCAGGTGCGGCTGCGCGCCGGCGACATTCTGGCGCGCCATGGTGGCGATGAGTTTGTGCTGCTGCTGCCCGCCACCTCGCCGGCGGAGGCCGGTGGGGTGCTGGAGCGTCTGCGCTGGGAGGATCTGCCCGTCGATTGGTCGGTCGGGATCAGTGGATGGCTGCCGGGGGAGGCGCTTGACGTCTGTCTCGCGCGCGCCGACCGCAGCCTCTACAACGTCAAGCAGTCCCGGCTGCCCCCGGCCCCCGATGGTGTGTCTGCCGAGGGCCGTTTCTCGCCCTCGCCGCTGCCCTCGATGTAACGACGTCGCCGAGGGCTGTGTCGTGCTCGCGCTGCTGCCCTCGATGTAACGACGTCGCCGAGGGCCGTGTCGCGCTCGCGCTGCTGCCCTCGACGTGGGGACATCGCCGGGGTTACGGTGTCCGGTCGCCACCGCCCTGATGTTGGGACCGGATTCCGATAAATCCAAGATGGACAAATCCATGTTTGGCGTTGAGCCATCCGGGCAATATACGCAACGAGGAGCATCCCTCCCTCATTCCCTCCCTGATCGGCCCGCTGCCCCCGGCGGGCCGATCGCGTTAAGCGCTCCCGTGAGCGCTACCGCGGCCGGCGGGCTGGCAAACCGAGCCAGTTCTCAAGCGGCGCGGGTGGCCCGAGGTGGAAGCCCTGCGCATAGTCCACGCCCAGCTCGGCGAGGATCGTGAAGGTCTGCTCGTCGCCTACAAACTCGGCGATCGTGCGCTTGCCCAGCCCGCGCGCCAGCTCCACCACGGCGGCGATCACGAGGCGGTCGGTGCGGTCGGAGGTGCAGTTGCGCACGAACTCCCCGTCGATCTTGATGAAGTCGAAGGGGAGGTGCTTGAGGTAGTAGAACGAGCCGAAGCCGGCGCCGAAGTCATCCAGCGCGAAGCGGCACCCCAGCTGGCCCAGGCGCTCGGCGAAGGTGCGCGCGGCGGCGATGTTGCCGATCGCGGTGGTCTCGGTCACCTCGAAGATCAGCTGCGTCGCCGCCACCCCGGCGGCGCGCAGCTCGCGGCCGATGTGCAGCGCCAGTTGCGCGTCGCCGAGCGAGTGCGCGGAGAGGTTGATCTCCACCGTCGGACGCCTGCCCTCCTCGCCGTGCTCGCCCAGCATCCGGATCGCGCGTGTCACCACCCAGCGGTCGATCTCGCGGATCAGCCCGAAGCGCTCGGCGACCGGCAGGAAGCTGCTGGGCGGGATCAGATCGCCGTGGGCGTCGATCATTCGCACCAGCAGCTCGTGTTGGGTGGTGAGCCCGGTGGCGGTCTCCACCACAGGCTGGGCGTGCAGCACCAGGCGGTCCTCGTCGAGCGCCGCTCTGATGCGCTCGGCCCATTCCAACCGGGCCTCGATGTGCGCCTGCCCGCGACCGGCGCCGCCGTAGGTGACGCTGCGATCGCGCCCGGCCTCCTTGGCGTCGTACATCGCCAGGTCGGCGTTGATCAGCGCCTCCTCGGCGCTCAACTCCTCGGCGCCCTGCAGCGGCGCCACGCCGATCGAGGCGGTGATCGGCCGCTCGCGCCCGCCCGGCCCGCGCGGCGCGCGCTCGCGGCGCACCACCTCAAGCAGCGAGTCCGCCAGGCTCTCCGCCTCCTCGCGCTCCCCGGTGGGGGTGAGGATCGCGAACTCATCGCCGCCTAGGCGCGCCAGCGTGTCGCTTTCGCGCAGGCGGCCGGCCAGCGCCCCCGCCACGCGGATGATCAGCTCGTCGCCGGCGCTGTGGCCGAGCGTGTCGTTGACCTCCTTGAAGGAGTCGAGGTCCAGCACCATCACGGCGCCCGCGTGTCCGTAGCGCTCGCCGCGCGCGAGATGCTCCTCCAGGCTGCGCTCATACGCGCGGCGGTTGAGCAGGCCGGTGAGCGGGTCGTGGTCGGCCATGTGCTTCAGTTCGGCCTCGTAGCGGGCGCGTGCCGCCGCTTCCTCCAGGCGCACCTGCTCGAGCGCCTGCTCGGCCGCTTCACGCTCGGCCAGGCGCCGCTGCACGAGTGCCTGTGCGTAGCGCTCGCGGCGGCGCCCCTGCACGCTGAGCGTGCCCACCATCAGCGTCAGCATCGCTCCCACCAGCGCGATCGCCAGCGGCAGCGAGCGGTCGGCAGAGGGTTGGCCGACGGCCAGCGTCCAGGTGCGTCCCGCCACCGCGATGCGCGAGCTGGTGGGGTGATGAAGCGAGCCGGTGGCGAGCAGCGTGACGTCGCCTTCGCGCAGCGCAAACGCGGTACCCGGTGGGATCGCGCGTATCAGCGCGGGTCGCAGCAGCGTGTAGCTGTAGCCGATCGACGCGAAGCCGCGCAACGGGCCGTGGGCGCCCTGCCCCGGTGCGGCGGACGGCGCGTTGGGCGGCGGGAATGCGCGCGGTTGCGGGAGGGAAGGGGGAGGAGGAGGGGGGGAGGGTGGGGTGTCGTAGATCGGCACGTACAGCACGGTGCCGGCGCCGGCACCGTTCATCAGGCGCACGGTGGGCGTGGCGCGCGGCTGCCCGGCGCGGGCCGCCGCCTGGAGCGCGGCGCGGCGCGTGCCTCCGGCGCCGATGTCCCAACCCAGGCTGGAGGGGCCGCCGCCACGGCGGGCGCTGTCGAGCACCACGTAGTACTCGCGCATCGACGGTGCCGCGCGCTGCGCGCCCCTGTGCGTGGGGGGGAGCTCGATCGGGCCGTGAGCGCGTTCGAAGCGCTGGCGCTGCGGCGCCGGCACCGCTTCCATCAAACCCACGCCGTTGATGCCCGGTTCGCGCTCCAGGTCGCGGGCCGCCGCCGCGAAGATGGCGTCGTGCGCGCTCCAGTCGGCGCCCACGCTGGCGGCCAGCTCGGCGGTGCGCTGAATCGCCGCGTCCACCGTGTAGAGCGTCTGTGTGCGGATGTTGGTGGCGAGCGTGGCCCGCCGCGCCTGCGCGTCGCGCTGAGCCTGGCGGTCGGTGAGGAACGCCCCCGCCGCAGCGAGCAGGGCCACGCACACCGTAAGCAAGGCGGGCAGCCACCGTACGAGACGCTCTCCCCGAGACACGTTTACGTATCGGCGCATGCGGGAGGGACCTGAATATCGAAAATTGCCGGTCCTCCGCGTGTGGCTGGAGGCCGTTGCCGGTCAACCGAATCGCACCCGGGGTCGGGCGACGTGGGCGGTGTAAGTGGCGGCGTGTTCTGCTAGGAAATCGGCTGATGCCGGCTGACGGGGCACCCTCGCTTTCCCTCGCAGGGGCGCCCGCGCGCTCGAATGGTGGCGGGTGGCGCGTGGTGGCGGCGTACGGCGCGGTGGCGGCCGCCACCCAGATGCTGTGGCTGACCTACGCGGCGATCACCACCGAAACGGCTCACCGCTACGGCGTGTCGGTGGGCGCGGTGGGGTGGTTGGCGGAGATCTTTCCGCTGCTGTACGTGGTGCTGGCGATCCCCGCGGGGGCGCTGTTGGATCGCTGGTTTCGGCCCTCGCTGGCGCTTGGGGGCGCGCTGGTGGCCGCCGGAGGGCTGGTGCGCCTGGGTGGGCTGACGTTCGCCTGGGCTTTGGTGGGGCAGTCGTTGGTGGCGCTGGCCCAGCCGGTGGTGATGAGCGCGGTGGCGAAGCTCCCCGGCGAATACCTGCCCGCGCGCTCGCGGGCGCTCGGGATCTCGCTGGCCTCCGCTGCCGGCTTCGTGGGGATGCTGGCGGCGCTGCTGCTGGGCCCGCTGCTGGGCGCCCGGCGGCTGGAGGAGTTGCTGGAGATCCAGGCCGCCATCGCCGTGCTGGCGGCGGTGGCGCTGGCGCTGGCGTTGCGCCGGCGCGGCAGCGGCGAGGGGGAGCACACCGCGATCGCGGGCGGCGTGGCGCGCGCGCTGTGGGCGCGTCCGGAGATCCGTGTGATCTCGGGTCTGGCGTTCCTGGGCTTCGGGGTGTTCGTGGCGCTGTCCACCTGGTTGCAGACGCTGCTGGCGCCCTCCGGTATCTCCGAAACCGCCGCGGGCGCGCTGCTGGTGGGGATGATCTTGGCGGGGGTCGTCGGCTGCGCGGTGCTGCCGGCGGCGGTGGCTGCGCGCGGCGCAGAGCGCCGCTTCATGGGGGCGGTGGTGTTGGCCGGCTGCCTCGGCAGCGTGGCGTTGGGGGTGCTGCCGGGCATCGCGGGCAGGGCGGTGGTGATGGTGGCGATGGGCGCGCTGCTGCTCCCCGCGCTGCCGGTGCTGATGACCGTCGCCGAGCGCCTGGCCGGCCCCGCGGCGGGCACGGCGGGGGCGATCGTGTGGATGGCGGGCAACCTCGGTGGGCTGGTGGTGGCGCTGCTGGTGCAGGCGCTCGTTCACCACCCATTGGCGGCTTTCGTGGCGATGGCGGTGGTGGTGTCGCTTGCCGCCCCACTGGCCGCGCGGATGGTGACGCTGCGCGGGCTGGAGTATGACGCGTCCTCTGAGGAGGAGTCAGGGGAGGGGGTTGAGGGGCAGCCCTCCCGGGCCCTCGAGCCGAGCGGCCTTGCCGCTGCGCTGCCGAAGGGGTCCATATCGGCTGAGGGTGGACCAGGCGGCTGAGGCGCCACCATGTCGGCTGGGTAGACCAGCTGACGTAGGCGACGGGTCCTATATCGGCTGATCCGCCAGCCAGTCGAGCACGTCGGCTGGATTGCGGTGCGGAGGGAACACCGGGTAGAACACCTTGGCGATGCGCCGTTGATGGGCGACGATGGTGAGGCGCCGATAGAAGCTCTGCCCGGCGGCCTGGAAGGTGGGCAGCCCGAGAATCTGGGCAAGCCGCAGATCGGGGTCGCTCAGCAGGGGGTAGGGGATGTGCTCGCGCTCGGCAAACGCCCGCTGCTCCTCATGGGGCTGGGTGCTCAGCCCCACCACCGCGGCGCTGTAGGCGGCGAGCTCCAGCACGTGATCGCGGAAGGCGCAGCTCTGCGGCGTGCAGCCGCGGGCGCCGGGGATCTCGTCCCACCCTTGCGGCAGCGGCTGGCCAGGCACTCCCGTGCGGGGGTAGACGTACACCACGGCGAGGCGCTCGGTGGCCGCGGCCAGGTCGAGTTGCTGGCCCAGCGTGGAGCTCAGCGCCACGCTGGGCACCTCCATTCCGCGCAAATGGTCGGCCGCGCCGTCGTCGATTGGCACCGGAATGTCGGCCGGGAGGTGTCGGTAGGTCTCGGTCATCGTCGTAATTCTTCCAAAGGGCGGCGAGCTTTTGCTTCCTGGAGCTTGTGGCCCTGTTCCATCCATCGTTATTGGTGCGGGCAGAATGAATCTTCGCAGGCATCGGATGATTGAAATACAAGCTTGAGCCCAGGGCCGGGTGCCCGCAAGTGTTCTAGCGGCCCGATCGGTCCGGTCGCGCCGGGCTTGCCGGGCTGGCCGGGCTACCCGCCGGTGCTGCCGAAGCCGCCGCGGCTGCGCGCCTCGGGGTCGTGCACGCTCCACTGCGCGCGGCCGGCGCGCACGAACACCCCCTGCGCGATCCGGCTGCCCGCGGGGATGGTGGTGGGGGAGGCGGTGAAGTTCAACAGCTGCAGCCGCAGCTGGTCGGCGGGGCCGCGGTAGTCCTCGTCGATGACCCCCACCGCGTGTGGCTGGATGACGCCGAACTTCCGCGGTGTGGAGGAGCGTAGGCACACCAGCAGACACCAGCCGGGCGGCGTGGCGAACACCAGCCCGGTGCCCACCAGCGCGATCTCCCCGGGCGCGATCTCCGCCGCTTCGGCGGTGCACAGGTCGAAGCCGTGGGAGCCTGACGTGGCGTAACGCGGCGGCTGCGCGGCGTCGTGCAGCAGGTGAATCGGCACGTCCATGGGTCGCTCCCGGGGTTGGGCGGCGGCGAGTGCCGCGGCGTTGCGCGGGAGCCTACCGGGGAGCAGGTGAGAAGGAGGAAGGGGGAAGGGGAGGGAGAGGTTGAGGCAGCGACGAGGCACCTACACATGCTGGCCGGAAAGCCTTGGCGTCGCTACTGCCCCTCCCCGTCGGCGGTGGGCCGACGGGGAGAGCGATCGCCCGAGCCCGGTCCGGAACGCCGCGCGACGCTGGCCAGTCTGTAGCGTCGTATCCGCGGCCCCCGCCCGGGAGCGGCGAGCGATTCCTCGGGCAGCAGCAGGAACCGTCGTGGAGTGCTGGGCATCGAGTTGGAGAGGTAGCGGGTCATGGGATCGATATTGGCCCATCGCGCCCTTCGCGCCTTTGGACTGGGGTCCAAAATGTGCCGCCGGCGGGTCTTGCTGGTGACCGTTTGGCGCTCAGCGGGAGCAAGGGCCCCGACAAGGCATCGGGTGGAGGTGGCGTTTGCCTCGGCGTCCAAGCACGGGTGGGGACCAGATGTGCTCTTGGTGTCCAAGCACGGGTGGGGACCAGATGTGCTCTTGGTGTCCAAGCACGGGTGGGGACCAGATGTGCTCTTGGTGTCCAAGCACGGGTGAGGCAGATATCTTGGTGTGTGCGACACCGCCGCTGCTGTGCTACCGCATGGCTGTCGTTACGGTTCTGATCTGGCTCCATTTGCGCAGAGCCGGTGTGCGCGCGTGGGCGGTCCCAGGTCAGCCGGGGCAGTCGATCCAGCGGTACATCAGCCCGTTGCGAACCTCGTGGTAGGACGGAGGCGCGGGTGGCGGGTCGCGGGAGAGCCGCGCGATGACCTCGCGCGGACCGTGCAATTGCTCCTCGACGGCAGTGGTCCAGTGAATGTCGGGGTGCAGTAGCCGTTGTAGACGCGCCCAGTTGCGGCGCTCGATAGCGTCCAGCACGTCGCACACCGCCGGTATCTGCTCGGCCACCCGCCGAACGTTAGGGCAGATGTGGACGCGGCGGCAAGGCGGGCGGGCTGGGCCTGTGCCTGGGGTGAGCCGACGCGCGCTGGGACCGCCCGCCACGGGTTGCAACCGGTCCCTCGCTTATGCAACGCCACCAGATCCAGCTCGTCGCGGGCGGGTCGCGCTGTTGCAGGTCGAGCCTGCCGCCGAGCGTTCAAGGTGGCGGCAGCCCACGTCTGCATCGACGGGGCTGCCGCCAGTCTTTCTGTTATCCGATAAGGATGGTATCCGTCGGTTCGCTTGTATCGGTCCATACCATAGGACTGGATGTGCTGGTAACTAGGGCGACCGAGGGGTTGGTGCCGGCTTGCGAGCAGGTACCGTTGTGGTTTTCCCAGGTGGCGCCGATGTTTGAGTCGTTGAGTTCGGACTCCGAGTTGACCAGCGGTGAGTCTAGGCCGTTCTCCCAGGTGTCCCCCGATTTGTTGAAGTAGCCTTTGGAGGTGACTGTGCAATGGAACGAGGTATCTTCCAGTTTGAGCACGAGCGCACCGGGGCCCATTTCGAGATGAATCTTGGTCGGGACTCCGAACGTCGGTATTGCGGCAAACCACCAGTGTTCACCAGTCGTTTCTACGGTTGCTGATCCTTCCCGTGGATCTTTGCAGGATGTGAAGGAGACGCTTTTTGTGTGGAGAAGCGTGTCGCTTTCGCCAGTGGCTGTGAGCGTGCAGGTCAGGAGGGTGTAGTTCCCGTCACGATGGATACGGCTTCGCTCCTGCCTTGGAAGTGGTGACCTGCGGGATAGATTGTGCTGGCCAAAGCAACGACCGCGATCACGCCCGAGATCACGACGCTGCAAAGGGCTATGAGAGCGGCACGCCGTCGCAGCTTGGTAGCTCTCGTGGGCGGTATGTCTGAGCTCATCTGGTCCTTCCCTTCGTGAGTTGGTCGACACGGAAACACGTAAACCGGAACCTTCGGCGGGTCCTGTTCTCTAGAACGATACATGTGTCGATGGGATCGACGAACGGGCCCTGCGCAACCCAACCTGGACGAAGGTGTGCAACCTCGCGCAGGCTCTCGACATCACACTGCACCAACTCCTACACGCCGCCGAAGCCGAGGCATATGGCGCGGCGAGCCCCGCTCACCGCAGGTAACCCGCCATAGCACGGCACCGGCGGCGGGAAAGTCTCCGCCACCCACCCCAAGGAGCTGATGATGGGCCGCGCCCCCCAACTCAGACAGTCCACATCTCAGGACGTTAAATGCCTGTAGAGTGCTCGTGTATGCGCGCTCACAGCAGATCGATCGCGGCGGTCCTCTTCGTGAGCGTCGTCGCCGCGCTCCCGGCGAGCGCCACCGGCGCGCCGCGCGTCGCAGCCGCCGCGAAGGTCTGCCACAGCGGCACCCCCGCTCGTATCGGCGGGGCGGAAAAGTGTCTACAGGCCGGCGAGTATTGCGCGACCCGCTACGAGCGCCAGTACGAACACTACGGCTACAAATGTGCCACCAGCTACCACCCGCCGCGCCTGCGTCGCCGGCGATGAGTCACCCCCAGCGCCGCCCACTGCGCTACCGTGGCATGCGAACAGTTCCGCCGCGCCGCTCCGTGCCGGCGAGCACCGCGAGCGCGACCCTCTTGATCGCCAAGGCCGTATTGGTCTCCACGCTCGCGCTCCTCATCACCGGCGGCACGGTGCTCGCGGTCGCTCACCCGGGGCGCTACAACCTCCCCGGCGAGGCGATCATCGACGTGATCTTCGTACTCCTCGCCGTGTGGGTCGATCGACACGCGATCCAGCGCTGGCGGCAAATTGCCGCCAGGCTCCCCGTCGATTCCAGCTCGCAGCCCGGCGAGGACCCCACCCGCCCAGCTTGAGCGTGTCTTCACCGACGCTCAGCTGCGCTGCCGCTCCGGTTCACCGGCACATTTTGGGACAAAGTTTTGGGACAAAGTCAGAACGAATGACCCCAGGCAAACAAAAGCCCCGCGATTTGCGGGGCTTTTCTGAAGCGGATGATGGGACTCGAACCCACGACCTTCTGCATGGCAAGCAGACGCTCTAGCCAACTGAGCTACATCCGCGTAGGGCCAAACTATACCCGCCCCGAGCTCGAACGAGGCACGATCCCGACTTCGCCGTCTGGGGCGATGACCCGGTGCGGAGGCCGCGGCCCTCAGAAATCGTGCCTTGCCAGCCGCAGCCCGCCGCGGGTCTCGGTGGCGCTCATCGCGCTCAGGGCGGGGACCATCTCGCTGGTGACGAGGCCGTGCTCGGTGGTGAGCTCGTCGACGATCTTAAAGGCGCGGGCGATCCGCTCCGGGGTGTCGATCGCGATCGTCACCACCGGGACATGGCGGCGGATGCGCAGGAGGCGGTCGCCGTGCGGGGCGTGGTCGCCGTGGAAACCCCAGATGCCGCGTAGGCTGGTGGCGCCCGCGGCGTCGGCTTCGCGCAGGCGGCGGATCAGTTGGAGGTTGAGTGGGTGGCCGTCGTGGGTGGCGCTCTGGGAGCAGTACACCGTCAGCTTCTGCCACAGCTCCAGCCCCCGCTCGTCGCTGGCGGGCAGCTCGTGGGGGGTGGCCAGCAGCTGCCCGTCGCGCTTGCACACGCGCACGCGCTCCAGCGTCAGCAGCGGCTCGCTCAAAAGGCTCCCCAGCTCTGGCAGTGCCGCGCCGATGCACTCGCCGGAGCCCACCGCCACGATCATCGTCGGGACGTCCGCGTTGCGGCTGAAGAAGCCCGCGCGGGAGCGCCGGCCGCCGCGGGTGCCGTCCACGCCCAGCAGCACGGTCGCGCCGGCGATCCCTTGGCGGTGCAGCAGCTCGCAGATCGCGGCGAACGCGGGCGCACCGTTGATGCGCTCGCGGCGACCCACGTACACCGTCAGCTTGGTCGGCTCCTGCAGCTGCTCGGGCAGCTGCAGCGGCCCGATCTCGCCAGTGAGCAGGCGGGTGCGCTCCAGGGTCACCAACCCACGGCGCTTGATTTGCAGCACGCTCTCCAGCATCGCTTCGATTCGCTCCCGCCGGTCGACCGCGATCGAGACGACCGGCAGGTCTTCGGAGAGGCTCAGCAGCCGGTCGGTGCGCAGGTGGTGCAGGCGCCCGAAGCCGTCGGTCCCGCGCAGCAGCACGCTCGCGGCCAGACGGTGTCTGCCGTAGATTTCGAGCAACTCGTCCGCCAGCAGCCCAGCGGGCGTGCGGTCACGCTCGCCGAAGTAGGTGGTGAGGGTGAGGCAGTCCTCGTTCACAGCTGTGCTCCGATTGCGTGTCCCAGCGCGGCCGCGCCGACACCGACAGCGAGGCTGAGCAGGAGGTTGAGCGCCGCACCGGTGAGCTCCGCGTCCTCGGCCAGGCGCTGGGACTCGAGCATCCAGGTGGAGAACGTGGTGTAGGAGCCAAGCGTGGCGGTGCCCGCCAGCACCAGCGCGTCGCTGGTGAGCGCCGCTCCGCTGAGCAGACCCAGCAGCAGCGCGCCGCTAGCGTTCACCGCGAAGGTGCCGAGCGGAAAGCCGCCTCTCGCCACCCGCGAGCCGATCGTACCGTCGAGCATGAAGCGCGCGATCGCCCCGCCGCCGCCGAGCAGCCCCACGCCGATCCACACCCACGCGCTCATACGAGCAGCCCCACGCCGATCCACACCCACGCGCTCATACGATCCGCGCCACGCCGATCCACGCTCACGCGATCACCCGTACCCGCCGCACGCTTGCGGTGGCCACCCAGATCGCCAGGTAGCCGGCGGCGATGCTCGCGCCGGCGTAGCTCGCGGCCAGCCCGTAGCGGTGGTGTTCGACCATTGCCAAAATCTCCACTTGCATCGTCGAGAAGGTGGTGTAGGCGCCGCAGAAGCCTGTGCCCAGCAGCGGGCGCCGATAGGTCGAGAGCGGCAGGCGCTCCTGCAGACGGGTGGCGAGATAGCCGAGCGCGAACGAGCCGCTGACGTTGATCGCGAACGTCGCCCACGGCCACTGAGTGGCGGTGCTGGTGAAGGTCGCGCCCAGCCACACCCGCAGCAGGCCCCCGGCGGCTCCTCCGATGAAGATCGCCGCCAGCTCGCGTCTGTCTGGTTTGGGCACCCGGGCATTCTCACAGGCCTGCCAGATACCGGCGGCCGTTCAAGCCACCTCACAGGCGTGCCAGATACCGTTGGTCGTTCAAGCCACCTCACAGGCACGCCACATAACGCCCACCGTCCCCGCGCGCGACGGCGCCGCCCAGCTCGAGCTCGGCCAGCGCCACCAGCACCTCGCTTTTGGGGGCGCCGTCCAGGGCGTCCCCGGCGGTGAGCTTGGCCACCGTGTCGTTGCCCGCGCCCACCTGCTCCAGCACTGCTCGCAGGCGACCGCTCGGCGCTGGACGCGACTCCGCGACTGGGTGTACCGCAACCCCATGGAGCGCATCCAACACGTCCCGCGGGTCGCTCACCAGCAGCGCGCCCCCGCGCAGCAGCAGGTGAGGGCCGCGCGCGGCGGGGGCGCTCACGCGGCCCGGGACGGCCGCGATTCTCGCCCCGGCGGCGTCCGCTAGGCGCGCGTGCAGCAGTTCGGTGGGGTGCTCGCGCGCCTCCACCACGATCACCATGCGCACCAGCGTTGCCACGATCCGCGCACGGGCGACGTGACACCAGCCGCGTGTGGTGGCGCCGCACGGAAGCTCCGCCAGCGCGCAGCCCTCGGCGGCGATGCGCCGGTGCAGGCCGCGCCAGCTGGCGGGACTGGCGACATCCACGCCGCCCGCCATCACCGTCACCGTGTGGGCACCCGCACATAGCGCGCCCTGGTGGGCCGCCGCCGCGATGCCCTCGGCCAGGCCGCTCACCACGGTGATCCCACTCGCTGACAAACCGCGCGCGAGGCCGTAGGCGACCTCCATGCCGTAGTCGCTCGCGCGGCGTGTCCCCACGATCGCCACCGTGGGCTGCGCCAGCAATAGGCGCAGCCGCTCCACGCCTCCCGCCACGTGCAGCATTCGTGGCGCGGCGGCGCCCCGCAGCGCGACGGGATAACGGGAATCGTGGCGGCAGATCCGCTCCACCCCGTTGGTAGGCGGCAGCTGCGAGCACGCAAACCGCGCGTGGCGCTCCTGCAGTTCCGCTTTGCGCCTGCCGGCGATCGCTTTGATCAAATCTTCGTCGTTGAGCGCCAGCGCCTGCAGGAGACGCTCGGGGTCGCGCGCACGGTAGGCCAGCCGCGCGCTCAGCGTCTCCAGCAGCCAGGCACGGCGCAGGCATGCCGGACAGGCGTCTGAATGTGCGCTCATCACGCGGCCCGCCTTCCCGTGCCGGCCTCCTGTGCGCGCAGCGATAGCACCAGCGCGACATCCTGCTCGCGTGTGCGCCCGCTGGCGTCGAGGTCGGCGGCGGTGCGGGCCACGCGCAACACGCGGGCGATGCCGCGGGCGCTCATCGTGCCCCGTTCCTGCGCGCCGCGCAGCAGCCGCTCGGCACCCTCGCTCAGCGCCACGTGGCGGCGCAGCATGGGGGCGTCCATGTGCGCGTTGGCGCTCACTCCCTCCTCGCGCAGGCGCGCGGCCTGGCGCTCGCGGGCGCCCAGCACCCGCTGGCGGGCCTCGGCTGAGGAGATCACCGGCGCGTCGGCCTGCGCGCGCCCATTCGGTTGCCTGGGGAGCTGAGTCGCACCCGCCCGGCGGGGCCGCCGCAGGTGGGCGATCAGGTCGATGCGATCCAGCAGTGGCCCGCTGAGGCGCCGCCTGTGGCGGGCGAGATCGGCTTCGCTGCAATCGCACCGGTCACCGTCTCCTTGGTAGCCGCAGGGGCAGGGGTTGGTAGCGGCGATCAGCGCAAACCGCGCGGGGTACACCGCGGAGTGACGGGCGCGCACGATCGCCACGCGCCCGTCCTCAAGCGGTTGGCGCAGCGCCTCCAGCGTGGGGCGCGCAAACTCAGAGAGCTCGTCCAATAAAAAGCTCGATCTACGGAGTTGATAGGGGGAACGCAGGATCAACAGAGCAGGCGCGCACACAACCATATTGAGCTGCCCAGACGACACCCTCACAACGCCGGGACGAGCCGCCTACCCCCGCCCCGACTATGATTCCGAAGCTCAGGATCATGGACAGGCAAACCACACACAGCCGCCAACGCACTCGGCACCGAGGCGCCCTCGCCTTCGGCCTCACCCTCGCGCTCCTCGCCGCCTTCGTGCTCGCGCCCGCCCTCGCGGCCGCCGCCAACCCGCCGGTGATCGAAAACGTAGGAGGATGGGGCAACGCCAACGACGGCCAATCGACCCTGCAAGCCACGATCGACCCCGAGGGACTCGAAACCACCTACACGCTCTCCGCCTGCGAACCCCAGGCGGCGCAGTGCCAGAAAACCGAAGGCACGCTCCCCGCCGACAACGAAACCCACCGAGTCAGCATCCAACTCACCGGGCTACAGCGCGGCATCGCCTACCAGCTCGACATCCACGCTCAGAGCAGCGCCGGCGAAACCAACTGGACCGGAGAACTCATGCTGCCCACGCTCCCACCGAGCCCCTGCCCGAGTGGTGGATGCCCTCCTCCACCACTGCCCGAAATCCCACCCTGGTCCCGCCCCGAAGGGAGCTACAGCGGCGAACCATACGAAACAACACTCTCCCAGGAAACGATCGAACAGATAGCCAAATACGGCGAGGAAGCACCCGCGCGAGAGCAACAACGCCTCACCAAAGAACAGGAAGAACAACAGGCCAAAGAAGCCGCCGAACAGCACGCCACCGAACTCAAACACACTGAAGAACAAGCAGCGGAAGCCGCCGCACGCCAACGCGAAGAACGCGAAGAAGAAGAAGCCGAACACCCAGCCTGCCGCGTCCCCGCGCTGAAAGGCGACACCCTCGCCAGTGCGCGCCGCGCCCTGCGCCGCGCGCACTGCCGCCTCGGCGCCATCCACCAGCCCGCCCACCACCACGGCACGCTATACGTCAGCGCCCAGGGCGCCCCCGCCGGGGAGCAGCTCGCGCATGGGGCGCGCGTGGTGCTGTGGTGTGGCGCGAAGGGAAGCGGTGCGAAGCGGGCTTCGCACCGGGGGAAGGAGCGCCCGTGAGGCATACCACGACCCGGTGGCGCCGGTGCGCCCGCCGCCTCGCGGTGGCGGCGGGCGTGATCGCAAGCGCTCTCGCACTCCCGGCGACCCCAGCGCAGGCGGGCGAAGGGATACCGCCCCTCATCGGACCCATAAGCTTCGGGGGAAGGCCGTCGGGAGAAGGGCTCGTCGAAGCACGGATCAACCCCGAGTGGCGCGAAACCACGTGGGAAATCAGCTTGAACTGCCCTGGTCTACCGCGCTGCCAACACACCGGAGGGCAGTTCCCCGCTGACCATGAAGAGCACACCGTCAGCCTCCAGCTGACCGGCCTGCAACCCGGCGGCACTTACCGATTTTGGATCGAAGCACACAGCACAGCCGGCGGAGCCGTGTGGCCCGGCGAATTCACCGTCCCAGAAATCCCACCCGGAGCTGCCCCCGAAGGAAGCAAGGTCACAGAACACTACACACCCCCCGAAAGCCCTTGGGCCAACGAAAGTGGCAACGAAGCCGCCGCCCGAACCGTCGCCGAACAACGCGCCAAAGAACACGAAGAACAACAAGCCAAGGAAGCCGCCGCCATCCGCGCCACCGAAGCTGAAGTGCTCAAACGCCACCAGGAAGAAGAGGCAGAGCAAGCCTTCCGTGAACGCGAGGAACGAGAACGACAAGAAGCCGAACACCCCGCCTGCCGCGTCCCCGCACTCAAAGGCGACACCCTCGCCGCAGCGCGCCACGCCCTCACCAGGGCGCACTGCCGCCTCGGCGCCGTCCACCAGCCCGCCCACCACTACGGCACGCTGCACGTCAGCGCCCAAGGCGCCCCCGCAGGGGAGCAGCTCGCGCACGGGGCGCGCGTGATGCTCACGCTCGGCGCGAAGCGGGCTTCGCGCCGGTAGGCACAGCGAGGGATGGCGCCCTCCTCCGACAACGTCCAGACCTTCGCCGCAATGTTTGACGGCTACTTCCATGCGAGGGACGCTTCCGCGACGCGGCAAAGACCCGGGACGCAACTGCGACCTTCATCCCGCTGTTCGAGGCGCTGAACTGGGCAGTGGCACTCGACGACCGCGCAGCCAGGAATTGGGCCCCAGAAGGCCAGCCGCTCGGCTGGAGATGGCGCGAGAAAGTGAGCGGAGCGGAAATCGTGCAGGGTGTACGCTTCGCTCGCAACCGTGTCCACCACCAATGGTCAGACGCCCTGAAACTGGACGAGGGGGGCTTCACCCTCCCAATGACGTTGCCTCTCGTCTTCTTCGAGTGGCGCTGGCGTGCAGTTGACGATCTGCCAGAACCCAAAGGCGAGCGCCACAAGGACCCCGGAGGCGAGGAAATCTTCCGGCAGCAACTCGAAGGCCGGCCGGCACGTATCACCCTCGACACGTTGACCGCCGTGTTCCACTTCCTCCGCCAAGTGCTGGAGCCGAGCAGCCTTCGGCGGATTCCTCCGACGCCACCCGCCGTGACGGGAGCGTAGGCATCCACAGTTGAAAGAGATTTATGTCAACACCAGAGACCGAAAGAGATGCCGAAATGAACGAGCTACCCGTTGAAGTCGAGAGTTCGCCTCAGCGCGTGCAGAGGCTCGTATGTCTCTTCCGAGGACGCAATGCCGAGGCGCGGGTGGTGAAGCTCTACCATGAAGGACACGTGAAGGGTGCCAGTCTGAATAACGCACTCATGGTCGGGAACGTTGAGGTTGTGGTTCCGGCGAGCGCCCGCATCAAAGTCGCAACGCGAGACAGCTGTCCCGGCATAGAAGTCAACACGGATACGGAGCCCTCGGTTCCTGGTACCTGGATTTGGTTCAAGTGTCGCGCGGCGAGAGAGTGCCACGAGGTCTTTCGGGATCTCCTCGCCCGATAGTCCGCTCGCGCTCGGTTCAGCCACAATGCAACGGCTATGGTAGTCGTTGAATGTGTCCGCCCGCAAACATGCGTACGAGCGCGATAGCGATATGCACCGCCGCGTCTGCTTGATCTTGCGAGACGTTGAGCGGGACCGATTCGTCATGCGTCCCGTGGCGATCAAACTGTGATTGCCAGAGCATTGCTGCCATCTCGGTGACTTGCTCGGGGGTCGCCTCGGTAAGGTTGACTTCCCACTTTTCGGGCTTGTCACGTAGAGCTTTGATGATCTTGCCGAGGGTGGCTGTAGTGTCGTTCGGGGTGACGATTGGCGCTGCTACGACCTCGACAGCACGGATTGCCTCCCGGTATGCGGTCGATGGGTCGGGGTTGCGTCCCATGAGCTTGCTCCAAGCAACCACAAGATGGGCATGTGCCCTCTCGCTGACAGGTCGTATGTCATCGATGGCATCCCTCGCTGGGCCGATCACACGACGAACAAGCTCGAAATTACGCGGATCGGTGGCAGGCCGAACTTCCCACGCCGACGAGGCGCGAATCAGGATCACGGCGAGTTCGTTCGCCGGCAACTGCTGCACATAGGCAAGAAGGAAATCGAGGAAATCAAGCCCAAGCTCCCCGTCGCGTGCGACTCGATCGAGGACATAGGCACGTGCGCTGAAAGGACCGGACGACCAATCGAACGCCAGGTGGAGCGATGCCTCTGCTGCGAGGAGCATCTCTTCGCTTGGGACCATCCTTTGCCCGCGTTGCTCGGAGATCACGCTATCGATCCACCGGCACACGGATTGATACATCCATGAGGGGATACCGTCGTGGGGACCGTCAAACGCGGGATTGGGATTGTTGCGTTGAGAAAGCGGCTTGAATGCCATGATGACCGCACAATACTGGCCGACTTACCGGAATGGTCGCTCAATGTTGAGCACGGCGCGAAGCCTGCTTCGCGCCGCTCATGGACCCGATCGCGCCAGCTTTTGCCGGTTTCCTTGACATCCCGCCCCCCGCGTGCAACTGTCTGCGTAAGCCGCTTTTCAAGCAAACAAGTGCCCCCGCGCTGCTGGTAACAGCCGGGGGCCGGCACAGGAGGTACTAGCTCCCATGCAGGACCAGATTATCTGCGAGCGCCCGCGCTCGCTCGAAGAGGCCGAACAGTGGCTTCTGTGGCTGCTGCTGCGCCCCAGCCGCTGCGGCCCCTGGCACACCACCGAGCTCGCCCGCGAGCTCGGCGACGGCGAGCAGGCAGCGCTCGCGCTCGCCGGCCTGCACGCCGCCGGGCTCGCGCACGTAAACGGCGAGTTCGCGCACGCCACCCGCGCCGCCGTGCGCTTCTATGACCTCACCGTCCCGCTCAACGACGAGAGCGACCCCGCATTCGTCTAACCCACCCACCCCACAAGCGAGCTGGCCCCGGCACGGTTCACGGCCGCGCCGGGGCCCGCACGGAAAGAAAGGATGCTTCTTCCCATGCCCGGACAGCCTATAGACCCCCTCCAGGAGGCCGGCACCCAGCGCATCGTGGTGCTGCAGCTGCTGCGCGATGACCACGACCCCAAGTGGACCCGCGCCGAGCTCGACCAGGCGCTCTACGACGTGGACCCCGGCGCGATCACCGTCGCCGTTGAGCGCCTGCAAGAACAGGGCGTCGTGCAGGCCGACGGGCAGCGGCTTGCCGCGAGCCCCTGCGCGTGGCATCTCGACGCGCTCAGCTTCATCAGCATATGAGACGCGAGGAGCGAGTTGCCCTCGGGCGAGCCATCCACACGCTACGCCTTGAGCGTGGCCTGAGGATCGCGGACCTCGCCCGCGAGGCCGGGATCTCCGCGGGGCACCTCGGCAAGATCGAGCGCGGGCACGGCAACCCCAGGTTCCCGACGCTGAACGCACTGGCGCGCGCTCTGGACATCCGCCCCTCGGTGCTCTACCGGGAAGCCGACCGAGCCGTAGACCTCCAGGACGCGGAGCTCGCGGAAGTCGAGGCACACGGCGCGCGCGACACGCCCGATCCGCCTCATGGGCGCCGCCAGAGACGAGATGGCGCAATGAGCGAGAAGCGGGAGCTGATCGCGTTCGGACGTGCCGTGCGCCAGATACGCGAGCAGCAGGGCCTCAGCATAGAGGCGGTCGCCGCGGCGGCGGGCGTCGCCGACGGCGAGCTCGACCCAATCGAAGTCGGGTATTTGGATCCCGGCTCCCTCGGAGTGCTGCACCTTGCCACCGCTCTCGGCGTCACCGGGACCGCGCTGATGCTGCGAGTCGAGGAACTCGAGCGCGGGGGCGAGGCGTGATGCCAGAGCAGGACGCCTACGCGGTCGAGCGCACCCGGCTGCTGGAAGCATTCGGCAAACGGCAGCGCGCTGAGCGCGAGCGCCGGAACGTCTCGCCAATGTCCACCGAACGCACTTCGGTGCCGGGGGCGGCGCGAACCGCACTTGTCGATGCTGCTGATCCTCGCGGACGCGCTGAAGGTCCCACCGGGCGCCCTGCTCGCCGGCCGGCCCGTACCACGGGAGCGCGGGCCCCGGAGAGCTTTCGAGTTGCTGCACTCGACCAACGGTCAGGCGTGATGGCCGAGAAGCTGCACTTGGTCGCGTTCGGCCGGGCTGTCCGCCAGATGCGCGAGCAACACGGCCTCAGCGTGGAGACGGTCGCTGTAGCGGCGAAGCTCGCCCTCGGCGAGCTCGAAGCGATCGAAGCCGGGCGCATGGTCCCCGGCTACTACGACCTGCTGTACATCCCAGCCGCGCTCGGCATCACCCCCACCGAATTGCTGCTACGCGTCGAACGCAACGGAAGCGACCTGGACCCGCGCGCCGTGAGTGTTGCGTTCGGGCAGCGCCTGCGCGAGCTGCGCACCGAGCGCGGCATCTCCCAGGAAAGCCTCGCCCACCGCACGGGCCTACACACGACCGCGATCGGGCGTATGGAGCGCGGCGCCCGCGAGCCCCGAGCAACGATGATCCTGCGCCTCGCCCAGGGCCTCGAAGTCCTGCCCGCGGCGCTGCTGGACGGGCTGGAGGTGACCGGGTGTCTGAGCAGCCGAGCAACGGCCCGTACGCCCAGGTGACCACCGAGCGTGACGCCTACACCGCCGAGCGCGCATGGGTGCTAAGAGCCTATCCGGATAACCCCATGACGCCCATCTGTTGCCAGGTGATCAGGGCGAGGCAGAACTTCAGCAGGGCGTCGTGGTTGACGGGCTTCTTTGACCAGCGGATCAGCAGGGCGCGGTAGCGGTTGATCCAGGAATGGATGCGCTCCACGACCCAGCGA
The DNA here is from genome assembly GCA_963833205.1 of uncultured Solirubrobacterales bacterium. Taxonomy (GTDB): domain Bacteria; phylum Actinomycetota; class Thermoleophilia; order Solirubrobacterales; family Solirubrobacteraceae; genus Palsa-744. The sequence goes on from CAWHWZ010000007.1 coordinate 340,682, forward strand.
CGGGCTCGGTGGCCGAGATCCTTTCGTAGTTCCAGTGCCTCCTCGCCACGACTGCGGATATGTGCCGTGAAGTCAAGACCCTCAAGGAGCTCGCGGATGAAATCGTGATCGTAGGCCTTGTCCAAGCAGACGCCCTGGGGATGCTCCTCGGTGGGTCCGGGACGATCGATGGGGACACTCTGAATGGTCTCCTCGGCGAGCTTGCAGTCGTTGCGGTTGGCGCCTTCGATCGCTAGGCCGACTGGGATTCCCGCGGCCTCGGTCATCACGCTGCGCTTGACACCGAGCTTGCCGCGATCGGTCGGGTTCGGCCCTGTCTTCCCGCCTCCCAACGGGCTTTTCCCATCGATCCATCGATCGAGAGCCAGCTCCAGTCGATCCCCACCTCCTCGTCGTAGTCACGCAACGCCTGTTCCCACAGCGCATCGAAGAACCCCGTCTGCTGCCACTCCTGGAAGCGATCGTGCGCGGTGGAGCCCGAGCAGATCCCGGTCGCGTCCAGCGCACGCCACTGACAGCCGGTGCGCAACACAAAAAAGATCCCATCGAGTATCACCCGGTCCGGCACCCGCGGGCGCCCACCACCAAACCTGTGCGTATTGACGTGCTCGGGGATCAGCGGCTCGATCCGCTGCCACATCTCATCCGGGATCCGAAACACACCCGCCATCGTGCGGCGCTTTGAACCCTCCACCGGCGCATCATCGCCGACAGGCCCCGACATCTGAGGTGCTGCAAGGTTGTTGTCCATGCAGGCCAGCTACGACGGCACACCCCCGAACCCTGCCTGGTTATCCGGATAGGCTCTAAAGGCGTTCGGAGCACAGCTGCGGGGCCTACGCGAGCGGCGCAATCTCGCGCAGGAAGGCCTCGCGGAAATCGCCAACCTCCACCGCAACGAGATCGGTGTGCTGGAGCGCGGGCAGTGCGAGCCCGGCCTTCTCACGCTGCTGATCCTCGCGGACGCCCTGGGGATCCCACCGCACGCCCTGCTCGCCGGCCTGCCCGTACCACAGCAGCGTCGGCCCCAACGCATTCAAACGCGCCCCGGTGGTCTGAGAGCAGAGCAGTCCACATCCCAGGACCTTGAGAGCTTGTAGAGTGTTCGCCCATGCGCGCTCGCAGCAGATCGATCGCGGCGGTCCTGTTCGTGAGTGTCGCCGCCGCGCTCCCGGCGAGCGCCGCCGGCACGCCGCCCGTCGCAGCTGCGGCGAAGGTCTGCCATAGCGGCACCCCCGCCCGCATCGGCGGGGCGGAAAAGTGCCTACAGGCCGGCGAGTACTGCGCAACACGCTACGAGCGCCAGTACGAACACTACGGCTACGAATGCGCCACCAGCTACCACCCGCCGCGCCTGCGCCGCCGGCGATGAGCCACCCCCAGCGCCGCCCACTGCGCTACCGCGGCCTGCGAACAGCTCCGCCGCGCCACCCCGCGCCAGCGAGCACCGCGAGCGCAACCCTCTTGATCGCCAAGGCCGTATTGGTCTCCACGCTCGCGCTCCTGATCACCGGCGGCACGGTTCTCGTGGTCGCTCACCCGGGGCGCGGAAACGTGCCCGCTGACGTGATCCTCGACGTGATCTTCGTGCTCCTCACAGTGTGGGTCGATCAACACGCGATCCGGCGCTGGCGCCAAACAGCCGCAAGGCTCCCAACCGATCCCAGTTCCCAGCCGGACGAGGACCGCGCCCACGCCACTGGCCCGTAGGCCACGGCATTCCGCATGGTCGGACAGTAGGCAGGATCGGCCGACGCGAGCGCGAACCTATGAGGCACCCGTGCTGGTGCCAATCGTTATCGCCGTCGCATGCTTCGCTGCGGGCATCGTGGCCGCAAGCCGCTGGCTGCCCGACCTTCAGGCGGGCACGTCCGGCACGATCGCGTTCTTCGTCGTCTGCGGCCTCTGCGGCGCTGTGCTCGCGCTCGTCGGGATCTACGTCTACCTCATCGTCCGCGAAGCCGAACACACAGAATTCGAAACGATCCGCGCCACAGCCAGCCTGCTCGCCGCGATGCTGCGCGACGCCGGGACTGTTGCCGGCCTCGCGCTGATCGCCTACCTGCTCGCACCCAAGCCGCCGCGCGAGGCCACCCCACCGGCGGGCGAGGCCACCCGCACCGAACATCCATAGCGCCGCCTCACCGGCCCAGCTCCGCACGCGCGTCTGTGAGCGCCTGCGCGAACCCCGCCGCGGTAGCGTCGTTGTACACGCGCGTGTAGACGATCTGCGCCCGGCGCTCGGTCAGCGCACCTCCGGCGGCCATCTCGACCACGAGATCCTGCGTGCTGAGCACCGTTAGCCCACTGCGCTCGGCGTAAGTGCGGGCGCGGCCCTCATCGAGGAGCACCGCCCACCCGTTGCGTTGGGCGGCGATGATCGTCGTGGTCTCCCCGAGGTTTGCGCGCTCATCGCGCGCGACGCCGGAGCGGCGTTCCTGCAGGCTGCGCCACCCCTCAGCCAGCGCCGAGGCTCGCTTGAGCTCATCCGCCGTGAGGGTGACTGGCGGGGTTGAGACCCACGGCGGCTCGCGGCCTTCAAGGGCGCGCAGCTGCGCGTGCGCGGGCTGGCGGGCGCGGTGCTCGAGCTCGGCGATCACCCAGGAGGTGAGGTGAAGCCTGCCGGCGAGGTAGTCCACGAGCAGCTCGCAGACGCCGCTCTCGGCGAAGCGGCAGAACGGGCTCGTGTCCGCGAGTACCGCGGCCTGCCGGGCGGCGAGCGCCATCAACGCGCTGGCTGCTCGCCGGCCGCTCTGGCGCCGCGCAACAGCACCAGCATGTCCTCCTCCTCCAACAGGCCGGCGGCGTTCGCCTGCCGGGCGCCACGCACCAGCTCCGCCGGCAGCCGCGGCAGCTCCCGCCGGCTATCCCGCACATCCCGCGCGAGTGCAGAGAGGGCATCCTCAAACGCCTCCAGGCCGAGCCGGGCACGCAGTCCGTGGTGCTCGCCGCTCGCAACCTGATCTTTCAGCCGCTCGCTCTGCGCCTTGGCGATCACTCCCGAGAGCTGAAGGCGGATACGCGCCGCCTCGGCACTCAACCCGAACCAGGCGCTTGCGCACACCACGAGCTCCAAACCCTCTATGCCGGGGTGGCGCGCCGCCCAGTTGCGCACCGCCTGGCGCGGCGCGATCAGCGCCCCAGCGAAGTAGTTGGCCTGCACCTCCTGCGGGTCTACGGAGGCCATCGCCTGCGTAGACTCCACGCGCGGGGAGTGCCCCATCTGCTTGTGTCCGAACTCGTGCGCGAGCGTGAAGCGCTGGCGCACGACCGGATCGACGCCGTTGACGAACAGATACGCCCGCCCGCCGCGCCGGTAGAAAAGGCCCGCGACATCCGTCTGAAACTCCGCGACACACACCGGCACGCCCGCCAGATCCTCGACCGCGTCGAGCACCGAGATCGGCGCGTCGAGCCCCAGGCCGAGCGCCTGGCGTGTCGCGTCGGCCGCCAGCTCCCCGGGATGGGACGGGAGATCCCGCCGTCCGGGGCTCATCCGCGCAGCGCCGCCACGAACTCGATATCCCTCACGAGCTCGCGCGCGAACCGCACCGCGTCCGCGGCGTCCCCCTGTGCGCGCAGCAGCACCTCCTCCTCGCGCTCCCCGAACAGCAGCAGATCAGCCGGGACACCGAAGCGCCCGGCGAGCAGCGCGAGCTCCTCCGCGGTCAGGCCGCGCTCTCCGCTCTCCAGACGGCTCACCGTCGGCACCGAGACCCCGAGCAGCGCCGCCAACTCCGACTGTGTCATCTCGCGCGCCTCGCGCAGCTCCCGCACCCGCGAGCCCACCGCATCACGCGTCACCATCGTGCCCATCACGTCATCTCCAGTTCCTAAAGGGACCCTTACAGCTTAGCCGTTACTTGCGCTCAGCGCAAGTTTCAAGCCGCGTAGCGCCCGAAAGTTGCAGCAAGGTACTGGCTAGTCGGGACTCGCGAATGGGCGAGATCGAGCCGGGACTCGTGTAGAGCGAAGCAGCCTGAGATGTCCGACTAGGCTTCGATGGGTAATGATCCGCAGGCGACTTGGCCATTTCTCAGCCTCGTCGGCGAGCCAAGGCGTGTCGTCGTCGTCTGGTATCCAGAGAGCGTCGAACTCCGGGTTTTCCGCGCGAAATGCTAGGTGGGCGGACTTCGCGGCGTGGTCTGTTGTTTCGATCCTCAGGTCATCACCCAGCATGACCTCGATGATGTAGGAGACATGTTCGGGAGGCTTGATCGCGTCAGCGTCTAGTTCCGCAGGGTGGCATCCATAGGCAATCGCGATCAAAGCAGCCCACTCTTCGGCGTCTTCCGCTGCGGGGGCGGCTATTAGAGCCTCCCGTTCGGCAGCCTCAAAGGTCATATGGGCCAAGGGCTGATTGTCTCGCACGTAAACGCAGAGATCCTCCTCCGCGTCCGCCGTATCGCGATAGCCGGGAATGTTGGCTGGCGTGGCGATGTAGGCGGTGATCGGCAGGTTGGGTCGGTCCGGCTTCATCATCGTCGTCTCCTAAGCGAGTCTCGTATCGGGGGATGAGGCGTTGCTTCAAGCATGGCGAGGCGAGGATCCGAGTCATGCGATACCCTGCGAACTCTAGGCCACAATATAGCCCACAAAAGATCCCGATGCAAACATACGCAAACATCCATGGCCCTATTACGTAGATCAGTGGAGTCTAAACATCCGGAACACCATGGGCGTTGGGCCGACACACACCAAGGAACCCACGCAAAGGAGCGAACCCACATGACGAGGAATCAGGTCATACGATTGGAGCCTACCCCGCCACCGCCCGAATTGGACGCAACAACATTCGCCGAAAAATTCAAAAAGCTAATCGAACTCTTTGCAATAACCTCGGCCGAGCTTGCCCTCATGACGGGATGCAGCGTCCGCGCCGTAGAGGAGCGGCGAAGGAAGCTCAAGGACGCCACTAAGCGAAGGGAAACACCCCATGCCAAGCTCGATCAGGGTATCGACCGCATCTACAGTGTGGCGACCATGCTTCAAAGGAAATACATGATCGAGCCAGTCAACGTGAGAGCATGGCTCATAGGCCGATCTGCCTACCTCGAAGAGCAGCGGCCCGCAGATCTTCTACGCGAGGAGGAGTTCTTCGACCTCGTGCGAGAAGCAGCGATCGCTTATGCCACAGGCGAAACACCAGCGGAGTTCCTCGAAGAGAGGAGCCCCCTTCCCCGGGTGGCTAGCCCAGTAGAAGCCTGAAGGCTCTTGGTCGGGACGCGGCGGGTTCCCGTCGCGTCCCAACCTGCCCTGCCCCTCCCCGGCCGGGATGGGCAGGACCGGATTCGCTCACGGAAAGGAACACGGAGACCGCGTCCGGGGACGCGGCCCGTCCCACCTGCCCCTACGGGCTGGCGCGGTTCTTGACCACCCACCCCCAACGTCGAGTGAGGGTGGTCAAGAACCAACCAGGGATGGGACGGGAGAGTGAAGAGAAGAAGATGAGAGAACGAATCCAGAAGAAGAAGAGAGGAGGGGGAGGGGCAGGGCAGAGAATGAAGACAACAGAGTGAAAGAAAGGAAGAAGGGCGCGGCGGGAGCGGGCGGCCGGGGCTCGGCGGAGAAGCGAAAGAAAGGACGGCGAGAGAAAAAATGGGAGGAGGAAGCGGCGAGCGAGTGCAGGCGAGCGATGCGGCCGCCATCGCGCAAGGGCCGCCCGCGTGTCGGCCGCGCCGGCAGTGCGTGCGTCGATCGCCGATTGCCTGCCGGGGTGCTGCGCGCCGTTGCGCGGCGGCGGCAGTTCCAGGTGCCGCACGGGCAAGAGCCAGGTCAGCCGGGGCAGTCGATCCAGCGGTCGATCAGCCCGTCGCGAACCTCGTGGTGGGACGGAGGCGCGGGCGGCGGGTCACGCAAGAGCCGCGCGATGACCTCGCACGTACCGTGCAACTGCTCCTCGACTGCGGTGCTCCAGTGAATGTCGGGGTGCAGAAGCCGTTGCAGACGCGCCCAGTCGCGGCGCTCGATCGCGTCCAGCACATCGCAAACCGCCGGCACCTGCTCGGCCACCCGCAGAACGTTAGAGCAAGCGGTCGCTCGCTAATCTGCCCCCGTGCCCCTCTTCAATAAGCCCCAGCGGAACGCACTCTTCCTCGCCATCCAAGATGAGGGCTTCGACCCCGGCGACTTCTACGTGGAGCACACCAATGATCTGTGGAAGCTGTCACACCGCGACTGGCGCGACTGGTTCGCCGTCGAGCGCGTGTCTGACCCGCATGAGTCCATCAACGAACTACAGGTCACCGACCAAATCGGCGATGCGGAACCGCAAACGACCCGTTCCGACGGTTTCAACGCGATCCCCTCTGTGCTGAATATCTGGCTGACGGCCAGCAAAGCGAACCACGAAACCCCCGACCTTTGGGCGGAACTCAGCAAGGCGCCGATCACCGAGTTGGCAGAGGGCCAGGAGAACACGCCCTTCAGCGAGTCCGAGCAGCAGCGGATCGCCGAGACGGCCGCCGACGTCTTGGCACAGGCGAGAGAGTCCTACAAGCTGCCCGAGCGCGAGCTGCGTCTGCTGGAGGCGAAGCTCGACTACCTCGTCGAAGCCGCCCGGCATACCCGTCGGATCGACTGGCTGAACGTCGCCGTCGGTGCCGTGGGCGGCGCGTTCGCCGGTGGCGTGCTCACGCCCGATGTCGTGCACAAGGTGCTCGGTGCGCTCGGCGCCGGCCTCGGGCCGCTGTTCGGCCATCCGGTGCCGATGCTCGGCCCATAGGCCGGCGGGCGGCCGACCCTACTTGCCTGCGGCGTCCCTGGTTTTGGGCTCTTTCGGTGCCGGCAGGCCGTTCAGGAGTTTGCCGGGCTTGACGCTGAGTGCGCTGGCGAGCGCCAGGATCGTTAGGAGGGTGGGTTCGCGCTCGCCGCGCTCCAGGAACCCGACCTCGTTGTAGTGAAGGCCGGCGCGTTCGGCGACTTCGCGCTGGGAGGTGGTGCGCCGGTTGGGGGGTGGGTCGAGGTTCAGGCGCCGCCTGGCGAGTTTCAGGCCGAACTCTTTGAGGATCTCCTGCCGCTCGGCGTCGTAGGCGTCCACCGGCGGCACAGTGACGGACCCCTGATTCGATTACTACATACAAAGCGCTGCTTTAGACATACAGCTCACTGCGAAATGCCCTGAAGACAAGAAATTGCGCCCACGACGACAAGCGTCTGTGCTTTGCTTGCGGACAATGCAGTGCAGTCCACATACGACCCGCCGGGAAATCAAAACGGAGTTGCTCGCTTTCGAGCTCATCGAGCGCCGTGCCGCGCTCGACAGCCAAGGCATTCTGCTCGCGTGCGAGGTGAAGGAGCGCCGCGCCGCGCTGCTGACCCAGCGCGTGCTGCTCGCGGTCACGGTCGCGCTCGCGGTCGTGGCGATCATCTGCGCGCTGCGCGGCTACCACTGGCCGGCGCTCGCCACCGGGGGGTCGAGCGGCCTCACCGCCGCGGTTGGGGCGCTCACCCAGCGTCGGGGTTGAGGGGGTCCCGCCCGCCGGCCCGTGTAGCTTGGGCTTCGTGTTCAGCCGCGTGCCTGTGAGGATGAGTGTTGTGCTCGGGTCGTTCGGGCTGCTGGTCGCGGTCGGCTTGGCGCTGTGGCTGCCCGAGGCCGGAGTGTCGCACGACACTGCAGACAGTGACCTCGGGGCGGCGCTGCTCAGCGGCGCGCTTGTCGCGCTCGTCGTCTTCCTGACCAGCCAGCAGAGCCAAGCAGAGGAGACACGGCGGGCACTCGCTGAATCGCTCGCTGCGCGATTCACAGCGCCCGAGTTTCTAGAACGCCTGGAGGCGACCGCGGCATTCCTCTCTGAGCGCGCGAGCGAGAGCGAGGAGTCCCGAGCAGCAGCGTGGTTGCGGTTGGCGCCCCCCGAGCAGCTGCGGCTAATCGCGCCCCTAAACGACTTCGAGCTCGTCGGGGCCGCATACAAGAACAGGGACGCGAGCCGAACGATCCTCTACAACCATTTTCAGGATGTCGCGCCGGCGCTGTGGAATCGGGCGGGATGGCTCGTCGCCTTGCTCCGGGTTCGTAGGCACCCCCATCTCTTCTATAACTGGGAGTGGATGGTCGCCGACTTCCACCGAATCGGCGCGCGTCGTGGGAGCCTTGAGGCCTACGAGCCACACACGACGCCTCCTGCGGTCACCTAGCACCAGGGCTATCAGCGCCGCCAGCAACCCGGCCCGAGTGCAGCGGCACGTAGACGGGACGCGACGTCTCGCACGACTCGCCTCCCGTACGCGTCGAGCTGGCTGGCCCGCCGACGCTGCCCGCAATCGGGAGGAGGGGCTGGCTGGGAGAATATCGGGAGAACGGGCCGCTTGAGGGTCGGCGCGCCTATTCGGCGACGCGCCTCACATAGGCATCGGAGAAGCCGGCCTCGACGGCAGCGGGCACCTCACGGCTCGCTTCGCATGTCGTCGCGTAGGCACCGCTGAACACGACCCAATACCCCGGCCTGAGGCTCGCGTAGCGATCGGACCTGAGCATGCCGGCGTCGGGGAGGGCCCGCTGCTCTTGCTTTGGCGACGGCTCCCACCGGCATCCGACCGGATGATGTCGCTGGCGAGTGCGACTGTATAGCCTGCGAACCCCGCAGACCAGCTCGCGCCGTAGCCACCCGAGTTGGTCCTCGAACAGAGCTGCCCGCGCGGAGCGAAGCTGCCGGGCGGCAGCGCGATCGCCGGTGCGCCTCGGCGTGGGGCGAGCTACTACTAGGACCACCGAACCCGTGGGAGAACCAGCAGCCGCGGTGGGACCGCGGCTGCGCGCTCCCTTGCTGCTCCGCCGAGATGCTCCAGCAGGCGCGCCTAGCGTTGGCTAGTGCTTGGGCCCGGTTCAATGATTGTGAACAACGAGATAACGCCAAGGAAACAAAAACGCTGCAAACCAGCGCTATTTGGTTCTTTCGTCTATTTTGTTGGCTAGAAGGACTCCATTCCGCTCGCGACTGTGCTAAAACATGCGTCGGCCAGCGGCCGGGGACAGAACTACAAGGCTCTTTCGGGAAAGGCACTACAATGAAACGATTGGCGAACTGTTGGTACGGCCTACGTCATGTACGACTTATCGTTGCCCTCGCAGTACTGGGCGCAGCGATGCTCGCGGGCGGTGCGGTATCGGCATCGGCGAGCAGCACCTTCAACTGTGAAACGCGCTCCTCCGAAGGTAGCAAATGCTTGGTAGTGAGTGGGGCCAATGAATCAATGGAGGAAGGCGAAGGCGACAACTATTCCGTTGCGGAATTCGAATTGATATTCTGGAAATATAACGGCGGCAGTAGCTACACCGAACTCTATTCCCACCTCTTTTTCTCATACACCGGGATTCATTGCTACTCAAGTCTGTTCAATGGCCACGAGGAGGTCTCCGGCGTGGGGCATAAATCAAATCTCGCCGGCACTCAGGTAACAGGTTGCAGGTCCTAGAGGAATGGATGATTAACATGATGACGAAATTTGCGCAAAACAAGTCCAGGCTACTGGCGATCGCTGTGGGTAGCCTAATTGCCGTGGCGGCCACGGCTGTCGCGAGTGGTGCTCTCGCCTCAACTCACGGCTCGGCGGTTCATGGGCATGTGGTAAGAGGTTCGGCGCCAAGGTGGCCTTTCTCTGTCTTCTCGCATACCGCTAGAGTTCGCGCACACCGTGCAGATGCGGGAAAGATAGCCGCTCCGCAAGGTGCTGTCTTGGCTGACGTGAGTCAGGTGGGTGGCGTACCAAACGAACTCTATGCTTGGCACAAGACGCCACAGGAAGATTGCCTTGTAGACGTTGAAGGGGGAAGCGAAATTACGGTTGCGTGCTCACCAGACGCCGCGGCCGAAGCCGAAGGAATCTCGTGGGTAGGTAATAACTCTGTGGTGGCTATGGTGCCCGATGGTGTTTCAAAGGTAGAGGTTACGGGCGCAGATGGCTCGACAAGCACCGCGACAGTGGTCAACAACGTGACCGCCGACGCCCAGTCCAACGTCAAAGAATTTCGTTACACGATGCCGAACGGCACAGTCGTGTCACGTAAAGGCAAAGGTGTGTCACCGACTCCTATGGGATGAATTCACATTAGCTTCACGTCGGCGGCCTTGGGCCGTATGCCGCGTGGAGCCATCTGCTCGACGTTCAATGCATGCGCCCCGGCTTTACGCCGGGGCGCATGCATACTTTTAGGACACAGTTCAAGTAACGGTGGCAGTGAGCCTACCCGGCGTTCCTTACCAACGTACTTCTGTGTGAACGGACAGCCGCAAATGCAATGCGCGGCGCCTCAGGGGTACGCTGTCGCTGCGTCGCGATGACGTTGCGCGCGACTGCCAACAGCCACGGAAGCAACTCGGCGGGCAACGCTTCCATCGTCGCCAGGAGCGAATCGGCCGCTCAGGGAATCTCGCTGGTTTGGACATCCATCTCTTGCCGCTACGCCTCCTAGCGTTACAGCATCGAACGAGCGCAGCGAAGGCCGCACTCCACCCTGCTTGGCCCGTAACTGTTCACGTCGCGGTGGACGCGGTTTGGTCTCAGGGTGATGCGCTGGTGGGTAGCCAGGGCGTTCCCGCGGCGAGGGCGTCGAGGGCGTGGAGCGCCCCGATCCCGTGCTTGCGGGTGGTGGAGAGGTAGCCGCGGATTGTGAGGAACCGTTGCGCGCCGTGGGTGGTGCGCCAGCAGCCGGAGATCTTTTGCTGGAGCTTGATCATGCGGATGTCTTGCTCGGCTTGGTTGTTGCCGAATGGGGCGCGGAAGTCGTGGGCGAAGCGCAGCACGTCGGGCTGGTAGCGCTCTAGGCGCAGCAGCAGGTTGTGTGCCTTGGTCTTCTTGGTGGTCGTCGTGGGATGCTCCTGGTAGCCCATGTCGATCACGGTCTTGTAGCTGTCGGCGAGTTCGCGGAGGGCGCGGGCGCTGAGGCGCTCGTTCCCGTCGGCAATCGCGTTGGCGACAAGTGTCTTTGTGTCCAACAGCAGGCAGCTCATCGCCGACGGCCAGGTGTGGCCGGCCTCGATCGCGCCTTGGAGCTCGCGGAGGTGGTGGATGTTGCACAGGCCGTGCTCGCAGGCGGTGTAGTTGCGGTACGGCGCCCAGCCGTCGTGGACCGCGACACCGCTGAAGCCGGGGAGCACGCCAGCGTGGTCGATCGCCTCGCTGCCACGCCGCTCATGGCTGGTGTACCTGGTGAGCTTCTCGGTGCTGGCGCTGTGAACCCAGCCCAACCGGCCGGCGATCCTGGCGCCGGTCTCATCGAAATGGCAGACCGGCGCGTCGGCCAACAACGCCTGGAGGCGCTCGTCGAAGTCGCACAGTCCCTCCGCGGCGGCCGTCACCCAGTCGCTCAGCGCGCCGGTCGAGACCGCCGCCCCGACCAGATCCGCCAGCGCCTGGCACGCCCGGTCATACGGCAGATGCTGAAAGACGTGCAGATACACGCCGAGCGCGCGAACCCCAGGCCCGTACTGCGTCGGCGCCGCGACAGCGGACGGGAACTCGCCGCAATTGACATGCCCACAATCACACCGGCGCAGCGTCGCGACGTGCTCGATCACAGAAAGCGCCCGCTGCTGGGGCACATCGAACACCTGCCGCGACTCGCCGCCCGCAACGCTCTGCGCCCCAGCGAGATCGGCGCCGCACTCCTCGCAGCGCTCCGGCGGGTGCTCAACACTCGCGTCAGGGACCGCGACCCGGTCAAGCCGCGCACCCCCGTGCCCTTCCTACCCACCCTGCTTGCGCCCCGAGGAACGGCGCAAACTCCGCTTCTTCGGATCAACCACCGGCTTTGAGAGCCCGTCCGATGACGACGGACGCGACGAGTTACGCGAGTTGGCCGCCAGCCGCGCCTTCAACTCCACGATCTCCGCTCTCAACTCAACCACCAACGCCGCAAGCTCCTCATAGCTCGGCCCCGCAACATCCTTTGCATCCGTCACACACGCAAACTTCCCTGCACGCAGCCGGAATCCTGCCCAACCCAAGAGCGACGTGAACAGTTACCTTGGCCGATTCCCATAAGCCTCCCCGCCCGAAATCGCAAGATCTCGGCGGGCTCGCTGTCCCGCCCGCCCCGCCTCGGCGGAGGAGGGGAGAGGAAGGCTTCTTTCCCCGACATGGCTGGAGGTGGTTGTGGTGCAGAGCGACAGGGACGCGGAGATCGTGGGGTGGGTGGGGGCGCTCGGTGCGGCCGGCGCCGAGCATGTGATGGGCCGCTTCGGGATGGGGCGCAGCTGGTGCTATGAGCGCCTTGAGCGCCTCACCGCCGATGGGCTGCTGGCATCGCGGGCGCTGCTGCATCGTCGCCCGGCGTTGTATGTGGCCAGCAGGGCGGGGCTTCGCTGGCAGGGTCTCGGGCGGATGGATGTCTGCCGGGTGAAGCCCGGTGGCTTTGAGCACGCGTGGCAGCTCGCGAGTGTCGCTGTGGAGCTGCACGGGCTGCTGGGCGGCTTTCAGGTGCTCAGCGAGCGGGAGATCCGCTTGCATGAGAGCGAGGAGCGCGAGCTTTTGGCCTCGGCGCGCCTCGGGCATTCAGAGCGCGCCGGGGCTCACCGGCCCGACCTTGCGCTGATCGACCCCGCCGGGGGCGTGTGCGCCGTCGAGGTCGAGCTCTCGGTGAAGGCCCGTGCGCGCCTGCGCGCGATCTGCACTGGGTATGCGCGCGCGCGCCACCTTCGCCACGTCTACTACCTCGCGGCGGGTGCGCCCGCGCGGGCGCTCACGCGCGCGGTGCGCGAGACCCATGCGCAGGAGCGCATCACGATCTTGCACCTGCACGACACCCAGGCGCTCGCCGCGAGGGCACGCGAGGAGGTGGGTAGCGGTGTGGATCGTTGAACGCCTCCTTGAGCTGCTCGCGATCGGCGCCGGTGTCGTGGTCGGCGGCGCGATCGCGCTCGCGCTCGCGCTGCGCCGCCAGGGCCTTTACTGGACGTGGGCGGCGCTCGGGCTGCCCGCGAGCCTCATCGTGTGGCAGCTCGACACGCTGCTCGGCCTCGCCACGTTCATGATTGCCGGTCTCGCGTCGCTGCTGGGGATGAGCTGGCATCACACCGATGTGATGCGCGGCGCCGACCACGCCGAAGCCGCGCACGCGCGCCTCGGTGTGCGCGACTGGTTGCAGCGCACGGGCGAGCAGCGCCGCGGCGAGCCGTGGGTACAGGGCGAGTGGTTGGAGCTCGGGCGCGAGGAGCGCGGCCTGTCGGTCTCGATCCCGGTCGGGTATCACTCCGGCAAGCACACGCTCGTGCTCGGCGCGACCGGCGCCGGGAAGACCGTCAGCCAGACGTGGGTCGCCTGCCGGCTGATCGAAGCCGGGCACGGCGCGGTCGTGATCGACCCGAAGGGCGATCCGCTGCTGCGCAGCGAGCTTCAGGCCGTCGCCGAGAGCCAGGGGGAGCGCTTCCTTGAGTGGACACCGGAGGGGCCACTGGCGTATAACCCCTATGCGCACGGCTCAGATGGGGAGATCGCCGACAAGGCGCTCGCCGGGGAGACGTTCACCGAGCCCCACTACCAGCGCCAGGCCCAGCGCTACCTCGCGCACGCCGTGCGTGTGATGCGCGCGGCGGCGATCCCCGTCACCCCCGGCTCGCTGCTTGAGCATATGGACCCGCCCCAGCTTGAGGCGAGCTCCCGTGGCCTTGAGGAAGAGGCTGCCGCGCACACCCAGGCATACCTGGACTCGCTCTCAGAGCGTCAGCTGCGCGAGCTCTCCGGGGTGCGCGACCGCCTGGCGATCCTCGCCGAGTCAGAGCTCTCGCCGTGGCTCACACCCACCGAGAGCACGCCCGCCCTTGACCTGCACGAGGCGGTCGCCTCCTCCGCGGTCGTCTACTTCCGCTTGGATGCAGACCGGCGCCTGTTGTTGAGCGCGATGCTCGCCGGGGCGATCGTCGTTGACCTCATCACGCTCGTCGCAAGGATGCAGCGCACGCCGATCCCCACCGTGGTGATGATCGACGAGTTCGCCGCGCTCGCCGCGGGCCAGGTCAACCGCCTCTTCGGCCGCGCGCGCTCCGCGGGCATCAGCCTGATCCTCGGCACCCAGGAGCTCGCAGACCTCAGCGCCACAGGCCAGGACGGCCTGCGCGAGCAGGTCCTCACCAACATCGAGGCGCTGATCGCGCACCGCCAGAACGTCCCCGAATCAGCAGAGCTTATCGCCCAGATCGCCGGCACCAAGGCCGTCTGGATCTCAACCGAGCAGACCGAGGAGGGCCTCATCGTCTCCGGCCCCAGTGGTCGCGGCTCGCGCCGGCGCGGCCACGAGTTCGTGATCCACCCCGACCGCATCAAGCGCCTGGGAACCGGGCAGGCCGTCCTCATCACCCCCGGCACAGACCAGCCCGCCAAGGTGGTGCGGGTCTACCACCCGCGGGAGGCGCGGGAATAGCCCGTCGGCAGGCCCATGCCTGCCGACGGCGACGAACGCAACTCTGGTCTACTGTTTCGAGTCAGACGATCCTCGCTAGAAGACTCCCCACACTTCTTTGGAGACCAGGTCTACTTCCATTTCTCCGTTGATGGTGGCCGGTTTGCCGGCAGCTCTTAGGCCGACGGTTGGTTCTTCGCCGTTGGACTTTTTGACCTTTGTGATTTCTTCGGATATACTCCAGATAAGGGTATTAGCGACCTGTTCCGTTTTTTCAGGACTGACTAGCGCGGCTGTTGTCCCTTCTATAGTAATTTCCTGGCTTCCGAAGATCCCGCATTTGGTTAGTTTTCCGGTCGCGACGATATTGCCGGTTTTGGGCTTGAACCAATCTACGATCTTCCCGACCAGGTTCGAGACAGCGGTCACAATCTGGTCCTCAAGCGGAACGTAAATGAACGTCACTTTTTCGCATTTGGTTCCACCAACAGTTGCTGTACACGCCATATATTCAATCTTTACACCCGATTCTCCCGGAGTGCCACCGATGATCACCGATTTTCCTGCGGGTTCCAATTTGAGTTCCCGGCACTTAATGATCGCTTCGACTTCAAAAACTCCCTTGCTTTTGAAGGTAAATTCCGTCTTTGCTTTCGCTGTGATTTCCTTCGTCTGACCTGCTTCCAGTTTGCTCCCATTGACCTTATAGATGTATTCTGCCGCAGAAGCCTCTGCTGCGGCAATTGCACATATCGCGAGAACGACGGTAAGGCATAGATTCAACAACTTAATGTCTCGCATCACTGCCTCCTATTTATGGTCCACCTTCATGTGGTCGCCGCTAGACGTCCCTTTCTTAGACGAACGTCTGGCGAGTAGCAAGCGGTTCGGCCCTTCTGGTCGCGGCGAACACACATCACGGTCCGTCCGTGTTTCTGACTAAGACACGCAGACCCGTCCAATCCCCCGCGGCGACGCGAAGGCGCCACCGACGGGAACCGCGAGAGTTAGGCCCGGCCTTCGGCCCGGGCGGGGCGGCGCTAGTACAGGAGGCGATCAGACATCGGTCTGAGCGGCGCGGAATGCTTCCATCAGTGGCTCTGGTAGGCCCATTTTCAATGCGCTACCGGCGTACCATCTAGCTGCATCCGGGTGCTCCCGTAGTACTTCCTCGGCAATCTGTACATCACAAGGATCATCGAGCTTCGGGAGGAGATCGACGACGACGTCGTGGACAAAGAAACGGTTGTACGTATGTCCCATCGCTATGATGCGAGATAGCGTAAGACGTTTGAGGCCAATGTCATCCGTTGCGCGGAAAATCTCTCGATAAAACCTGGCGACAGTATCACAATACCCAAAGGAGAGGTTACTTTCCTCCAAGAAGCTATCGTAACGGACAAGAATGTGCCGGAAACCATCAAGATTGCGCGTGAGCCAAGCTTTGGTCAATGCACGCGAAAGGCGAGGAAAGACTGCCACATAAAGCTGGCGCTCACTTACATGCCCCAGCATGTGAGCCTCAAGAGCATCAATGTTTGCCTGCTCTGTCTCCGCACCTAGTGATGCTTCGGCTTGCTCCACCAGCTCTCGTCCTTGATCGAGGGGTGGAAGAATCACGGACACAGGAGTGGACAATCGTCGGAAACGGAGAAGCGCCTCACGAGCGCTGGGGAATCTCTGTGCTGGGTCGTCGCGGCAGCACTTATCTATAAAGTGTCGGTACTCACTGGGCACGCCATGGAGGTCTACTTTGAGCGCTTCAGGGAGAATGCCTGAGAGTAGATGGCAGAGAACCTTTCCGAGAGCGTAGACGTCTGCGGGCTGACCGGACCGCTTAACGTCGTGAAACTGCTCAGGTGCCATGTAGCGAAACGTGCCGAGCTGCTCCGCGGTGTGGGTCAGTGTTGTGCCCTCTACGTCTATCTGACGAGCAATTCCGAAATCCGCGATGCATGGCTCCTCGCCAAAGATGAGTATGTTGCTCGGCTTAATATCGCGATGCAAGACCTGATGCTCGTGAGCATGTGCCATGCCATCCAATACGGCCTCAAACACCCTGAGAGACCATTCAGGGCTCGCGGCCCGTCCATCTGCGATGGCGTCTTTGAGACTGCCATTCATGGCGCGCGGCATGACGAACCACGGCCCGTGCTTCGGGCTCTCCCCTGCGTCTACGACCGGGATGATGTGCTCGTGCATCAGAGCACTCTGGATGTCGGTCTCTCGCTTGAACCGAGCGCGAGCCTCGTCGTTTTCCAGCCAATCCCTCTGCAGGCGCTTGAGTGCGTAGGGCCATATTTTGACGTCGCTATCCGTTTCGCGGCACGAAAAGACGATCCCGAAGGTTCCAGCCCCCAAATTGTCATTGATAGTCCAACGCATTCGGCTACCTTATAGCTAGAAGCCCGCTTCTGCGTTCGGGCAATCACGCGAGGCTCGATCTACGTGGGTCGGCGGCCACCCACGCGAGTAGCCAAGCCACTTTGCGCAGCGCGAGGACTCCCTGCCGGCGGCGACGCGAAGGGCGCCACGACGGGAACGGCGGAGTTAGGCCCGGCCTTCGGCCGGGGCGAGCGGGGCGGCGCGGGGCTCGGCGGACCGGGACGAAGGCCTCGACCCTCCCTTCGGGGCTTTGGGCTCGGCGAGCCCGGCCGGCCGCCGAGGGATGGCCGGCCTCCCGTTGGTCGGCCGGAGCGCTCAGGATCTCGTCTCACGAGCTCCTGAGCTCCATCCCTCCTCGTCCGGCTCGGTGCTCCCGGCCCACGCCCCTTCGGTCGGTCTGAGGCCTTCGCCACCGCGTCCCCGGCCCCGCGCCGCCCCGCTCGCGAAAAAACTGGGAAAGGCACGACCGCCCTTGCCGCCCCATGCCTGGCAAGACCCAAGAAGGCGCTGAGAAAGGGGATGATTGATATCGCGGGCGCCGGCCGGTGAAACGTCCCGCTGTGAAAAGGACCGAGGCAAGGGTGGCGGCGCCATCGCCGTGGCGCTCAGCGCGCGCCGTGCAGGTGCCGCGAACGGCGCCTTCGCGCCTGCGTTTGGCTGGCGCAAACACACCAAGGGGTGGCGGAGTGGGGTGGTGACCTTCGACCGTCCACAGCGGCGGGGACCCCGAGGCAACGACATCGGCTTCGCCGATGAAGCGGCTAGTGCCCCGCCGCGACGGAGCGCTGATTTGTCACATATGGCCGAGGAGGTGGGGGTGATTGACATCGAGAGAGCGCTCGGCGGGATGGTGCGCCGCAAAAAACAGCAGCAACGAGGGGTGCGTGGGTGGGAGGGCAGTTCGGGTGCCGGTAGGGGTCGGCTGGTGTGGCAGTCGCAGTCCAGAGGGACTGCTAAAGGGGGAGTGAAGCGCCTCCCGCTGGGCGGGGGTTTGGGGGCTGGGCTCTGGCGCGACGTGAGGGCCTGCGACGGCCCGCGCTGGGAAGGCCTCCAATGGCCGAGCAGGTGCGTGAAGGTCGGATCCATCGCGTCGAGGGCTGCGGATTGGAGGTGGCCCCGGGCGAGCCAGGAAGGGTGCTCAGAAGCGAGGGGGGTGCTTGCGTCGAGCTTCATCGGTCACGTCATTCTATCACATAAAGGCCCGTATCGGGGTGAAAAGGTGAATGGTTTCTGCTACCATTCAATGGTCCCGTGGGTGTCCGTTGTCAGGGTTACACGGGCTCCTTTTTCGGGTCCGGCGCTTTTGGGTGAAACCCGAAAGAACGGAAGGGGACGGCGTCCGCGTTCGGACCCATCACGTCAAGGGCCGTTGGGGCCTGCGAGCCGCTGTCCCACCCGACTCCGCTCGTCGGATTAAGGAGTAGGGGCAAACAACCCCAGGCCGGCCGCCGATCGCAGCCGTCAAATCAGGGACAACGAAGGAGCAGCCAACTATGCAAGCACCAGGACAGGCCATAACAAGCCACGACGCCACACCGGCGGAGGAGTACCGCAACGAGGCCCGCGTCAAGATCAAGATAGGCGAGACCGCGAGCTTGGTCGGAGGCGGAGGCCTCCAGCTCATTCGTCTTGTGCTCACCGACGAAGGCCCCCTCGCCCAAGAAGACGGGAGCATCATCGAGCAGCCCGAGGTCATCTGCACTATGCGCCCTGAGGAGGCACGCAGGCGCGCGATCGAACTGCTCCACGCCGCCGAGCGCGCCGAGCACGATCACATAGAGACCCGCCACTGCGGGCCAGCGGCCGCGAGCAGGCGCCAGCCGGCCTGCTCGTCAACCACCTGCGGGAGGCCAACCGATCAGCATCGCTGAGTAAACGTACGGATGGAGCCGCAGTGCACTGCGGCTCCATCCTCTCAAGCAGCAGTGAAGCGCCTCCCGCTGGGCCGGGGGTAGGAGTGGCGCTCCGCGTGAAGGGAGGGTCTGCGTCGGCCGCCCCGGGAAGGCCTCCAATGGCCAGGGAAGGCCTGCGCAGTTCGGATCCACCACATCGAGGCATCGGAGGGTCGCAGTCCCACTCGGCCATCCACGGCGGAGTAAGAAGAAGCAGGCCCAATATCGCCCAGGAGGCCCCCTCTGCCAACCCCAGCAAGCCACACCAACGGCCGCAGCCCGTTAGCTGGCCCTGATGCCATCAACGAAGTGGCAACTCTGCGTCTGGCCCCCGCACCAGCACAAACCAACAGGATTGACGCCAAGCGGACTGTGGCTCAGACCTTCGCGTCCATCATGCAAGCCCGCTATCCCGGCTCGACATGGCTACCAATCTTCACTACGAATGGGCACGCTTCGCCCAGGTCCCGAAAGGGCATGCACGTTCTCCCCACGCCACACGATCCTGACACGATCCCCGATGCTCCTACGGCCACTTCCGCTACGGCGGACGTAGACCACGTCGATCGCGGACGCGAGTAGGCGCCGACGCTCCGCGGGGCGCAGGTCCGGCCACATGTCGGCCAACCGCTCACGGGAAGGCAAATCAACTCCGCCCACGACACGCCTGGCTCGCTCCACCACATCCATTGCGTCATTCATCGCTTGCTGGCGCACCCGCAGACCGTCCTTGAAAGACTCCATGCCGATCACCGTTTGCAAGGCCACGTCATCCCTATATTCGATCAAGGTGGCCTGTGCACTCTTCAAGTCATTGAGCGCGTCTGTCAGCTCGGCGGACTCGACGCGCGACTCAGCCGATATCTCCCCTACGTAATCGAAAAAGGCAGCTTCGACAAACGGCAGGATGAGCGACTCATTGACGTTGGCAGGGGCCGGACACCGTCCGACCGTATGGTTCACCGCACACTGGTACTGAGCGACTCGCGGTTGCCCTTTCTGCTTGTATCCGCGACCGCTCATCAGTCGAGCGCAACCAGCGCAGCGAATGATCCCATTCAGAACATGACGAGTCTCATTGCTGGGGCCGCCGCCGTTATCCTTGGCGAACGCCTCGCGGCACACGATGAAATCCTCCCTGCTCACCAGCGGCTCGTGTGCCTCTTCGTTGCGAATATCGCCCTTGGCGGCCACGCCAACGTAGACTTCACGCCTGGCCAGTTGCTTTACCGTATCGCCGTTCCACTGAACACTACGCCTCGGCTTCACGCCTTCGGCATTCAGCCACCGTGCGATTGCCGCCCACGTATGCCCCGCAAGGCGCCGACGGTAAATCTCCCTCACAAAAGGAGCCTCGGTCAGATCAGGGATGAAACGTTTGTGTCCGTCCTTGCGGTAGCCGAACGGCGCCACCGTCGGTTGTATGCCGCGCTCCACGATCGCGTTGCTAACCGCCGCGCGCCAGTTATCACGGATGCGGTCCAGCTCGAACTCGGCCAACACGAGCAGCAGGTTTCGCATCATCTTGCCCGCGCTCGTGCTGGGGTCCACACCCTCGGCTACAGAAACGAACACGGCCGAGTGCTCATCCAGGAACCTAATCGCGTCAAGCGCGCCGGGCAGCGAACGGGCAAAGCGGTCAAGCTTGGCGACCACCACACCCTCCGTCTTGCCGGCCTCGACACGGGCCATCATCTCGATGAACCCCGGTCGATCCATCTTCCCGCCCGACTGGTCGAGGTCGGTGTGCCACTCGACGATCGTATGACCGTGGAGGCTGGCCCAGCCCTCGATCTGGCCTCTCTGTAGATCGGGCGAGAGAAACGACTCGCCTTCACGTCCATTGACCTGCGACACACGGCAATACCCGTCCAGTTCCATACACCCCATTCTAAACTACAAGGACCATGCTTGTCAAAAAACAGCACTCCGCGGTGTGCCAGAACCACCTCGCCCACCCACCCGCGCCGGGCGCCGCCGACCAGGCCGGCGGTCGTGATCGAGTGGTGGGGGGCGCGGAAGGGGCGGCGGCTGATCAACTCCCCATCTTCCAGGCGACCGGTGATGCTCTGGATGCGCGTCACCTCGATCGCCTCCGCGCGGGTGAGCGGCGGCAGGATCGTCGGCAGTCGCTGTGCCAACATCGTCTTGCCGGTGCCCGGCGGCCCGCTCAGCAGCAGGTTGTGCTCCCCCGCGGCGGCCAGGATCAACGCCTCGACAGCCTCTGACTGGCCGCGCACGTCGCCGAGGTCGAGGTGCCCAGCGCCGCCATCCATCCAGCCCGCCGCTTCGCCGAGGCGCTCGGATTCCTCATCGCGGGGTCGGGGTGCCGGCAGCGGATCGCCGGTCCCGCCGTTCAGCACGCGTGCAGCGCTGGCGAGGCGCTCCACAACCACCACCTGCAGATCCTCCATCAGCGCGGCCTCGCGTGCACGCGCGCCCGCGAGCATGAGCGCGCGCAGGCCCTGCTCCTGTGCGGCCTGCGCGATCGCCAACGTGCCGTGGCATGGGCGCACCTCCCCGTCGAGCGACAGCTCCCCGAACAGCGCATAACTCTCCAGCAGCTTCGCGGGGAGCTGACCGGAGGCCGCCAGCACCGCGCAGGCGAGCGCGAGATCGAGGCCGGGGCCGATCTTGGGGACGTCGCCGGGCGCGAGGTTGGCGGTGATCCGCCGTTCGGGAAACTCATACCCGGAGTTGAGGATCGCGGCGCGCACGCGGTCGCGCGCCTCGCGCACCGCGGCGTCGGCGAGGCCGACGATCGTGAACGCCGGCAGGCCGGCGCGGATGTCCACCTCCACCGTCACCGCGCGCGTCTGCAGCCCCTCGATCGTGAACGTGAGCGCTCGCGCCAGCATGATTGCCTCCTTTTTGCTCGGACCTGTTGTGGTCGCCCGATAAGACGACTGTCCGCAAGTTAGGCCGCGCTTGGGACGGTACGCTCGGCCGGGATCGGCCAGGCGCTCGGCGTCGGCGCTTTTGGGGTTCGACGACTCACGGTTGGTCGTCGTCGCTCCCGCTCCGAAATCGGGGGTTCAGATGCCTTTCAGCCGGCCCCACCACTTCACAAAGTGAAGGGTTGGAGGCCCGAAAATAGATTCCACATCCCACCATGCCTGGGGGAAAGCTTTAAAATTTGCCCCCCAGCTACTTCACAAAATGAAGGGTTGGGGTCCCAGATCGAAGCATTTCTCCCTGCCCGGCTACTTCACTAAATGAAGGGTGGGAGTCCCAAAATGAAGCGTTCAAACCAACTCGACCACTTCATTAAATGAAGGGTTGGGGGCTGAAAATTACATACGCACCCCGCCACACCGACTCGCAACCCGGCGATTCATCCCGCCCGGGGCGCCCGAGGAAGACGGGTGTGAGCCAGCCCCTACAGGCCGTCCGGGTGGCGCACCACGAAGCCGCCGCCGTCGTCGGAGGGTCCGCCCCAGCGGGAGCCGTCTTCGGCCAATGCCACCGTGTCGTAACGGCGCCCGTCGATCGTCATCCAGGCGTGTTCGGCGTTGGCGTAGATCGTGATGTAGCGCCCGGGGCCCGCTTCGCCGTATGACTCCAGGCCGGTCGAGTCCTCCGGTGCGGCGAGCAAGCCGCCGCCGTGCAGCGCGTAGGAGACCGAGCCCGAGCAGTCATACCCGTCGGAGATGAACGAGCCGTGGCCGCCGCCGTACACGTAGGGGCGGGTGGCGATTTCATCAGCGGCGGCGATCACGCGCGCGACCACGCCTTCGGCGCTTGAGGAGCTGGCGCCCGCGCCGCCACTGCCGGCCGTGGAGGAGCTGCCGCCGCTGCCGGTCCCGGCCTGCGCCCAGTGCGGGGGGTGCAGTTCGGGCAGGCCAGAGTCGCCAAGCGCGCTCCACGTGGCGGGGCCGACAACCCCGTCGACGGCGAGGCCGTGCTCGGCCTGGAAGTGGCGGATGGCGGCCTCGGTTTCGGGGCCGAATTCGCCGTCCACGGGGACGTGCAGCGCTTCCTGCAGGCGCCGCACGCTCGCGCCGCGGCCGACGTGCGCGCCGGCGTGCGGGGAGCCGGCGATATCCCGGTCGGTGGCCACGGCGGCGCCGCCCAGCGCGCCGCCGGTCTGGCCGCGATCGCCGTGCGGGTGGGTTACCGGCAGCGCTGAGGGCGGGGGAGTCAGCTCGGGCTGGCGGTGCGCGCCGAGCGCCTGCCAGGTCGCCGGTCCGGCGACCCCGTCGACGGTGAGGCCGTGGGCCGCCTGGAAGCTGCGCAGCGCGTGCTCGGTGGCGGGGCCGAATTCGCCGTCCACAGCGACGTGCAGCGAGGCCTGCAGATGGCGCACCGCATCCGTGGTGGCGCGCGCGGAGGCTTCGGCGTTGGCGCGTTCCCTGCTCGTGCCGCCGGCGCCCACGCCGGTGGCGCCCGTCCCGGTCGTGGCTTCTTCGCCGCCGGGCGCTTCGCCCGCTTCACCAGGGGTGGCGCCGCCGCCGGAGCTTTCGAGGATCGCGGGGGTCTGGTAGTTGCCGGTGGGCCCGGCGCCGGCTGGAATCGCGGTGCCGCCGGTTTCCTCGCCGCCCGCGCCTTCCGCGGGAACGGGTGCTTCCGCGGCTGCGCTGACGGCTGCGCCCGCGCCTTCGAGCGCCACGGTCCCGCCGCTGCCCGCGCCAGCTCCGCCGCTCCCGGCTTCGCCAGCGCCCACGGCAGTCCCTGCGCCCGTGTTCGCTCCCGCGCCCGTGGCGACGCCTGCGCCCGTGGCGACGCCTGCGCCGGTGGCGACGCCTGCGCCCGTGGCGACGCCTGCGCCGGTGGCGACGCCTGCGCCCGTGGCAACCCCGACGCCGCTCGCCGCTCCGCCGCCGGTCGCGGCCCCATTGCCCGTCGTCGCGCCGGCTGGCGAACCGGCGCCTTCCGGCGTCGTGTCGGTGACCGCGAGTGTGCCATTCGCGCCGGGGGAGGAGATCGCTTCGCGCACTTCCCCGGGCACCGGTTCGCTCGCTTCGCCCGCGAGGTCACGCAGCACGGCGGCGCCGGAGAGCACCGGCGGCGCCTGCACGGCGAGTGCATGCGAGGTGCGAGCGCCCACGATCCCATCGATGGTGAGCCCGCGCGTGGACTGGAAGCGACGCACCGCCGCTTCGGTTTCCGAGCCGTAGACGCCGTCGACCGCGATCCCGAGCGCCCGCTGCAGCAGGCGCACCTGGCGGCCTTCGCTGCCCGAGCGCAGGACGATGTGATGAGTGGTGGTCGTGATCGGGTCAAGCTCCGCGGGCGCCGCGCCCGCGGAGGCCACACCGCCGCCGGAGTCCAGCAGCGCCGCGGCCGGTCCGGCGCTGAGCGCCACCAACGCGCCCAGTGAGAGCCGCTTGGCGCGCGATGATGCCGGCACGAAGCGCAGCTGCGCGGCGCGGCGGCGGGCACGGGAGCGCCCCAGCGAGAGATCCCACGGCTCACGCTCGGCGAGATCGCGCGCCGCTTCACGGCGGGCGTCGATCAACGCGGCGAGCGACACCGGCGACAGCAGCGCCAGCTTCGAGTTCCCGCCGCGCTTGGCGGCGCCACCGATCGGAGATCGGCCAGTTGCACGGCGGCGGCGCGCACGCGAGCGGGCGAGCGACGCATCCCACGGCTCCAGGGTGGCAAGGTCACGGGCGTATCCCGACATGGGCGCAGCACATCCTTTCGACGTTGCGGTGGCGCCTACGGGGTTAGCTGTCGGGCTCGCGCAGTACGCTACGCCGCAAACGCGGCGATTCGCCCCCGCGGTCCTCGCGGACCGCACTGGTTCCCCCGCTCACCCTTCCCGTAGGAAGGGGGATTCGGCACGAACGGGGGGCACCGTATCAGGTCTCAATGCAATTTGCATCACATGGGAAGGGTTGCAAGCGATGTTGCCGACGGCCGCTCGTTTTTGTGCCGCGGTTTGGTGTCACCTTCGATATTTTTGGATCATCCGCGCGGCGCTCCGCGGGTTCCGCTCGCCCGGGTGCTGGCTTCCATGCCAGCTAACAGCGTTGTCAGACTCAACGCCCCAGCGCCGCGCGCCCGAGGTGCCCGCGTGGCGCCAGTGTCACCACCGCGGCGCTGCTCGGAGCGATCTGTAGCGACAATGCGCCCGCGCGGCCGTACACCGCAGGTAGCGCTTTGGGGGCGCTCCACGTGCCGTCGGCGGCCACCGCGCCACCGCCGAGGCTCACGCCCGTGGTGGCGGCGGGGGAGGGGCCGGTCAGGCGCAGGATGCTGCCGCCGGCCAGCGCCCTGGGCACGCGCAGGCGCACCGCCAGCGGCGCCGAGCCGGGCGGGTCGTAGTCCACCAGCACGAGGCTCATCCTCCCGTCGGGGGCCTGTACAGCGCTCGCGCTCAGCTCGCCCGGCGTCGTCCCCGCGATGCTCGTTGAGAGAGGACGCGCGGGAGGACCACTCCCCATGAAAATGTGCGCCGCCAGCAGCGCATACCACTCCGGCGCTGGCTGCAGCTCCCCCGCGGCCAGCGCGCTTTCGCCGTGGGCCGCCAGCGCGCTGTAGGTGTTGGGCTGGGCGATCAGGTCGTGAAAGTTCACGCCCGCCACGCCCGCGCTCATCGCGCGCGTCGTGTAGTCCAGCGCCCACAACGCCGAAGCGAACGAGTCGCTGACACCGGGCTCACCTTCGCAGGAAATGTCGTTGGTCTCGTCCATCCGCAGCGGCGTCGCGTAGGTGTGGGCAAGCGCCAGCATCTCGGCCAGCATGTCGCTCTCTTTACGGCGCACGTTCGCGCTCAGCAGTTCGGAGATCGTGGGGTGTTCGCCGCAGCTGCTGAGCGGGTAGTAGTGGGCGGTCAGCAACTGCGGGTGCAGGGTCGCCGCGGCGTAGCGCACCCAGGTGAGGGCCTGCACGCCGGTCGAGGGGTCGGGTCCGGCGATCGGCACGCCCGGCGCGGCCGCCTCGATCGCCGTGCGGTATGCCACGGCTTGCGGGAGGTACGCCCGCACGCCGGTGCCCGGGGGGCGTAAGTGCTTGCGCGGGAAGAGATCCGGCTCGTTGCCGATCTCGATCCCGGCGAGATACGAGCCCAGCCGCGCCTTCGCCGCGGCCGCCTCCTGAGCGGCGGCCTTCGGTTCGTAGTGGCCGAGGTTGACGGCCAGCAGCACCTGCCATCCCGTCTTCCTGGCGAGCGCCGCCAGCCCCGCCAGGTCGGCTTCGTCGATCGTCGTGGTCGCCCACGCCGGTTTGCCTGCCCCCGCCGGGACCCATGCGGCCCGTTCGTCGGCGGTGATTCCCCCGAAGCGCATCACGCCCGGCCCCAGTGAGCGCAGCAGCCCGACAAGGTTGCCCCTGCTCGCATATGTCGCCAGCGTCGGCAGGCTCCCCACCTCAAACGACAGTCCCATGAAGTCCGCCGGCGTCGCCGGCCCCACGGGGCGGGTGGCGACGCTCACGCGCACCGCCTTGCCGTGTGGCGGCGGCGTCGCCAGCAGCGTGGACGCCGCCGCGGGGTGCTGGGTGGAGGGAGGATCGGCGTGTGTACCTGTCCGCCGGGAACTCCCACTGGTGCTCACCACGACCACCATAAGCGCGAGCGCCACCGCGGCCGCCAGGGCGAGCGGCAGCCTGTGCCTCAGGGTGGCTGGCAGGTGCATTGGGGCATTCCTCCGGCGTTGTGGCGACGCGGGTCGGCGCAATCCACGACCATGGGACTGTGCCACACCTCGAGAGTCGTCAAGTCGTCGCGCTCGTCCTGCTGCTGGGCGTGATCCTCGCGCTCACCGGGTGTGGTGGCGCCGCCCAGCCGCTCGGCGCGGCCCCGCGCAGCGTGCGGGTGCCCGGCTGCCCCGGGGGGTCCGAGCCCGCCCACCCCGCCGTCTGCCCATACACGCGCGTGGCCTCCATCGGCCGGCGTGGGGCGGGGGTGTTGCGCTGTCCGGAGGCGCTCGCGTTCGCTCCCAACGGCGAGTTGTATGTCGCCGATCAGTTCAGCCACGTGGTGCAGCGCTTTTCGCCCGCCGGGCGTTTTCTGGGGCAATGGGGCTCCTACGGCTCGGGCCCCGGGCAGTTCGGCGCCGTCGATGGGCTGGCGGTTGCGCCCAGCGGCGACGTGTACGTGCTCGACTCCACGCACGCGCGGGTCGAGCGCTTCAGCGCCTCCGGGCGCCTGCTCGGCGAATGGGGCCGCCCCGGCCGGGCGCTGGGCGAGTTCGACTTCGGTCCCGGCTTCGGCCCCGACAAGCCGCCGGGGGGCGGGATCGCCGTGGGCGGCGGCTACGTATACGTCTCCGACTCCGCCTCCAACCGGATCGTCCGCTTCGACCTCGACGGCTCCCACCCGCTGCTGTGGGGGCGCCCTGGCAGCGCGCCGGGGGAGTTCTCCTTCCCGCGCGGGCTCGCCGTCGCGGGTGGTGTGGTGTACGTCGCCGACGAGGGCAACCACCGCATCCAGGCGCTCTCCCTGCGGGGGCGCCCGCTGTACTGGGAGGGCACCTTCGGCAAAGAACCGGGTGAGTTCGTCAACCCCTTTGGCGTCTCCGTCCACGGGGGGCGGGTGTACGCGGTCGACGACAACAACAACCGCATCGTCGTGCTCTCGCGCGTGCTGCACTACCTGGAAGAGTGGAGCGGGGAAGGCTCGTTTCAGCTCAGCTATATCCGCGCCGCCGCCGTCTCCCCGTCGGGGCACGTGTACGTCGCAGACACCGGCAACGAACGGGTGCTCGCCTTCACCCCCACCGGGCAGGGTCTGCTGGCGTTCGGCACGCCCGGCATCACGCCCGGGCAGCTGGTCGCGCCGCTGGGGGTCGCCGCCGACCGCGCCGGCAACTCCTTTGTGGTCGAGACCTACGGCTCGCGCAGCCCCATCTACCAGTTCGGCGGCTCTTTGCGCTACCGCGGCGAGTGGCAGCGGGGTGGCGGTGCGATCGTTGGCAGCCATTGGTTTGGCCCCACCGCCGCCGCTGTTGCGCCCGATGGCTCGCTGTGGGTCACCGACCCCCGCAACGGGATCGTGCGCCACCTCAGCCCCACGGGCGGCTATCTCGGCGCGCTGAGCGGTTTGTCCACTCCCGAAGGGGTGGCCCTCTCCCCGTCCGGCGGCGTTGTCTATGTCGCAGACACCGGCGCTGGCGCCATCATGCGCTTCAGCTCCTCCGGCCGGGCGCTGGGGCGGCTTGGCACGGTTGCGCTCCGTATGCCGGTTGCGGTCGCGGTGGCACCGGACGGATCGCTCTACGTTGCCGACGCCGGCCTTCGCCGGGTGTTTGAGCTCAGTCCCTCTGGCGCTCTGCTCACCTCGTGGGGCGGGCCCGGACGCCGTCCCGGCCGCTTCGCCGAACCGTCCGGGATCGCCGTCGATGCCTCGGGGGATGTGTTTGTCGCCGATCGTTTTGCCGACCGTGTGCAGAAGTTCTCCTCCGACGGGCATCCGCTCGCCGTGTGGGGCCTCTCCGGCGGCGGTCCCGGTCAACTCAGCTCTCCCCGCGGCCTCGCGGTGAACTGCCGCGGTGAGGTGCTGGTCGCGGACACCGCCAACAATCGCGTCCAGGTCTTCACCGGCGCCGCATCGCGGGGCGAATGCGCACCTGCCCACTCGGGCTGATCGACCGTCAAGCACACCGCTACTCATGCCGATGATTCGTTTATGTCCGCCTCGTCGAGCAACTCGCCGCACGGGCTCTCCGAGGGAGAGATCGCGCTCTCGGTGCTGGAGGCCCGCCGCTACGCCCAGGAGCGCTTCGAGCTGGTGTTCGAGCAGGCGCCGATCGGGATGGCGCTGCTCACCCCCGAGGGCCGCTGGGTGCGCGTCAACCAGGCGCTGCTCGCCATCACCGGCTACACCAGAGAGGAGCTTCTGGCCAAGACGCTCGAGGAGATGACCCACCCCGACGACCTCTCCACCGACCTCGAGCACGTCCGCCGCCTGCTCGCCGGCGAGATCCGCCACTACCAGATGGAGCGCCGCTACTTCCACGCCCGCGGCCACGTGATCTCCACCACCCACTCCGTCTCGCTGATGCGCGACCGCGAGGGCCGCCCGCAGCACTTCATCGCCCAGATCCAGGACATCACCGAGCGCAAGCTGATGGAGGCGCGGCTGCGCCACCTCGCCGAACACGACTCGCTCACCGGCCTCTTCAACCGCCGCCTGCTGGAGCGCCAGCTGGCGATGCAGGTCGCCCGCTGCCGCCGCTACGGCGAGCAGGGCGCGCTGCTGGTGATCGACCTCGACAGCTTCAAGCAGGTCAACGACACCTACGGCCACAAGGTCGGCGACGAACTGCTGGTGTCGATCGCCACCGAGCTCCAGCACCGCCTGCGCGGCACCGACATGGTCGCGCGCCTCGGGGGCGACGAGTTCGCGGTGCTGCTGCCCGGCACCACCGCCGAGGACGCGCGCAAAGTCGCCTCCACGCTGAACGACGCCATCGCCTCCTGCGGGGTCACCGCCGACGGCGCCATGCGCATCTCGGTCACTGCCTCGGTCGGGGTCGCCGCGCTCGACGCCGACACGCCCGGCGGCGAAGCGGCGCTGATGGAGGCCGACCGCGCCATGTACGCCGCCAAGGGGCCACGCGTTCGCGCCGTGGTCGGCTAATCGGCGAGCGCGCGGCGCAGTCAGGCGGTCAGCGCGGCGGAAGGGCGCGGCGGAAGGGCCCAGGGTGGTCGGGGTTGGGGGCTCAGCCGGTCGCCGCGGCGCTGCTCAAACCGTCGCGCACGTTCCCCAGCAGCGCCCGGATGATTGGCGCCTGCTCCCGACGCGGGTCCGCCAGCTCCTGTTCGAGCGCGCCCGCCGCTTCGGAGGCTCCCGCGAAGCCAAAGGTCCCCAACGAGCCGCTCAGCATGTGCGCGGCCCGCAGTGCGTCCTCGCGCAGCGGTTCCTGGAGCTCCTGGGCGGCCAATGCTGCCACGGCGCGCTCGATCAGCGCGATGCGCTCCTCCACCAGCCCCTGATGGCGACTCCAGATATCGTGCAGCGCCTCCTCCACCGCGTCGCTGTCGCGGAGGGGCGGGTTGGTGGTCTCGGTTGAGCGTTCCATCTGTTCTGTACATCGGGCCAGTTTGCGCCCACGTGAGCAGGGGCGCGCGCTCTGCGCGGATGTTGGTTGCCTGCCGCCGCCCACGCGCGCACGCTCGTGGGCATTGCGCCGGGGGCGTCGCCCCGTCAACATGGGGCGCATGCGCGATCGGCCGTTGCCAGCAGCCACGTTCCCAGCGGGCAGCTTGGGTTCTCGTGCGAGCGAGCCGCCAGCATGAGCGGCGCCGAGCTTGGACTTGCCCTGTCGGTGTTCCTCGCCTGCGCGGTGGAGGCGGTCGAGGCGCTGACGATCGTGCTGGCCGTGGGCACCACCCGCAGCTGGTCCTCGGCCCTCAGCGGCGCCGGCGCCGCAACGCTCGCGCTCGCCGTGATCGTGCTGGCGCTCGGCCCGGCGCTCACCGCGCTGCCGATCGACGCGCTGCGCGTGCTGATCGGCGGGCTGCTGCTGATCCTCGGGTTGCAGTGGCTGCGCAAGGCGATGCTCCGCACCGCGGGGCTGAAGGCCAAGCACGATGAGCTCGCGACCTTCAACGAGGAGACCGAGGCGGCGCGCGCGGCGGGACGGGCGGCCGGCGGCTTCGACGGGTACTCGTTCACGGTCGCGTTCAAGGGCGTGCTGCTGGAGGGGCTGGAGGTCGTGTTCATCGTGCTCACCTTCGGCGCCAACCAGCACAACGTGGGTCTCGCCGCGGCGGCCGCCGCGGCCGCCGTGCTCGTCGTGATCGCCGCGGGCTTCGCGGTGCGCGCCCCGCTTGCGCGGGTTCCCGAGAACACGATGAAGTTCGCCGTCGGCGTGATGCTCAGCTCGTTCGGGCTGTTCTGGGTGGTGGAGGGCCTCGGCGCGCACTGGCCCAGCGGCGACGCTGCCCTGCTGGCGATCGTGCCGTGCGTGCTGATCGCCTCGCTGGGGAGCGTGTGGGCGCTGCAGCGCCGGGCGCGCTCCGCGCAACGCGTGGAGTGCGATGTCTGAGAGCGCTGGTGGCGCCGGCAGAGTGCTGCTGGTCGAGGACGAGGCGTCGATCGCCGATCCCTTCGCGCGGGCACTGGCGCGCAGCGGCTTCCAGCCGACGATCGCGCGCACCGCCGGCGACGCGCTGCGGCTCGCGCGCGAGACCTCCCCGGATGTGGTGCTGCTCGATCTCACGCTGCCCGACGGCGACGGCCGCGACGTGTGTCGCGAGCTGCGCCGCACCTCCGATGTGCCGATCATCATGCTCACCGCACGCGGCACCGTCACCGACCGGGTGGTGGGCCTGGAGCTCGGCGCCGACGACTACGTTGTCAAGCCATTCGCGGTCGAGGAGGTGCTCTCGCGGATTCGTGCGGTGCTGCGCCGCGCGCGCCATCCAGAGGACACACCCGTCTCCCCGCACACGCCCACCGTTCTCACCGTGCGCGATCTGCGGCTCGACCTCGCGGCGCGGCGCGCCTGGCTGGGCGACGTCGAGCTGGAGCTCACACGCAAAGAGCTCGACCTGCTGGCGCGGCTGGCGCGCGAGCCGGGACGGGTGGTCTCGCGCGAGACGCTGATGGCGGAGGTGTGGGATGAGAACTGGTTTGGCTCCACCAAGACGCTCGACGTGCACATCGCCGGGCTGCGACGCAAGCTGGGAGACCCCCGCTACATCGAGACCGTGCGCGGCGTCGGGTTCCGCTGTGCGGCGGATCGGCAGCCGGCGGAGGAGTCGGCGCCGTAAGACGAGCGCCGCGTCTGCGGACGGGCCTGCTGGCGGCGCTCGCCTACGTGCTGCTGCTGGCGATCGTCGCGCTCGGCGTGCCGCTGGCGTTGAGCCTCAGTGCGCGCGTCAACGACGAGGTGCGCTCGCAGGCGCAGGGTCAGGCCGACCTGGTGGCGGCCACCGCCGCCGACCTGCTCACGCCCGCGCGCCGCGGCGGGCTGGCGGTGCTGGCTCACACCTCCGCCGCGGCCGTGCGGGGGCGGGTGCTGATCGTGAATCGCTCCGGCATCGTGCTCGCCGACAGCGCCGCGCCGCCCGAGCTCGGCTCAAGCTACGCCAAACGCCCGGAGATCGCCAGCGCGTTGCGGGGCCGTCGCGTGCAGCTGCAGCGCCCCAGCCGCACGCTCGGCGAGGAAATCCTGGCCACCGCGGTGCCGGTGATCCACAACCGCGCCACGGTGGGCGCGGTGCGAGTGACGCAGAGCGTCGCCGCTGTTCACGCGGCCGTGCGGCGCGTCGAGCTCGGGTTGGCGCTCGTCGGGGCGATCGTGCTCGCGCTCGGGCTCGCCGTGGGGGTCGTGATCGCGCGCCAGATCGCGCGCCCGCTGGGGCGCCTGGAGCGCGTCGCGCGGCAGGTGGCCGACGGCGACCTGAGCGCGCGCGCGGGGATCGAAGGCAGCCGCGAGCAGCGCTCGCTAGGGATCTCGTTCAACGAGATGACCAACCGCCTGCAGCGCCTGCTCGACTCCCAGCGGGACTTCGTCGCCGACGCCTCCCACCAGCTGCGCACGCCACTCACCGGCCTGCGGCTGCGGATCGAGGAGGCCCGCGCCGCGGGCGTCACCCCGGCCGCGGCCAGCGAGCTGGATGCCGGCGTGGCCGAGGTCGACAGGCTTGCGCAGATCGTCGAGGAGCTGCTCGTGCTCAGCCGCGCCGGTGAGCGCGAGCTGCCCGGCGAACTGCTCGACCTCGATGCCATCGTGCGGCGCGCGCTCACGCGCTGGCGGGCGGCGGCGGCCGAGCGGGAGATTGCGCTGGAGCAGGGGGAGCTGCGCGGTGGCGCGGTGTGGTGCGCCGCGGTCGACGCCGACCGCGCGCTCGACGTGCTGCTCGAGAACGCGCTGCGCTACGCCCCCCGCGGATCGCGCGTGACGCTCGCCGGCGCGCCTGGGCGCATCGAGGTCCGCGACCGCGGACCCGGCCTCGGCGAGCAGGACGGGGAGTCGATCTTCGAGCGCTTCCACCGCGGCAGCGCCGGCCTGGGTGGCCCGCCCGGCACCGGTCTCGGCCTGGCGATCGCCCGCGAGCTCGCGCGCGAGTGGGGTGGAGAGGTGACGATGCGCAACCGCGACGGCGGCGGGGCCATCGCCACGCTTTCCCTGCCGGAGCGCTCGCCGTGAGCGCTCCTGAGCCGGCAGCCGTGCTGCCGGCAAGGACGCTTTGCCAACCGTTAACCATGCGAGGACTACCGTGAGCGGCATGCGTCGTCAAACCGCGCTGTGGGGGGTTGCGGCACTGCTGGGCATCGTGCTCACCGCCGGGATCACCTGGGCCACCAGCCAGCTCACCAGCCAGCGCATCGGGATCTCCTCCGAACCGATCTCCGCCGGTCACAGCCTCGCGCCGGTCGCTACCGAACGCATGGCGCCCAGCCGCCGTCAACCCCGCCGCGCGCTCACAGGGCGACGCACCTCCACTGGGCGCACTGCCACCACGCCGCACTCCTCCAGTCCGGCGCAAAGCGCCCCCAAATCGACGCACAGCACCCATGTCGCTCCCTCGCAGAACCCCCCGACCGCACCCGTTGCCCCGGTCGAAGCCACCCCTCCCGTCGCGGCCGCACCCCCCGTCGCGGCCGAACAGACGCCGGCCCCTCGCACACGCCGCTCCTCCGGTGACGACGGCGGCGGCCAGAGCCGGGGCGGAGAAGGCGGCTCCGCGCACGGTCGCGACGATTGAGGGCGAGCTCCGGCTGAATGCTTTGCCAAAGCTTTGCCCGCGCCTGGGCAATCGCTTCATCGGTGTGAGCCACAGTGCGTGTGCAACCTCTTTCCAAGGAGCCCGCCCATGCGCCGCATCGCCAACACCCGCATCGCTGCTCTCGTCGCCGCCCTGGTCGCCGGAGCGCTCGCCTCCTACACGTTGCACCCGGGCACCGCCTCCACGAAGTCCGTGGCGCGCGTCCAGCCGCCGGCGGCCGAGGTACGCACGCAGGTGATCAGGCGCACGGTTCACATCGTCCGCCACGAACGGCCCCCCCGCGGTCACGCCGCGCGAGGGGTGGGTGCCGCGGGCGCTGTCGCGGGCCGGGGCGCGGGCGCGACCGCCGTGGCGCGTGTTGGCGCCGCGCCGCGCACCGCCGCCAGCGGCGCCCACGTCGCGGCTCCAAGCGCGGTCTCCGGTGTGAGCGCGCCCCGTACCCGCACCAGCGGGACCGGCGCCGTCGCGGCGCCCCCCACGGGCGCGACCGGCGCTCCGGCTCCGGTGCGCACCCGCACGAGCCGTACCGCCGCCACCGGGACTCCCTCGACCGGGGCTGGCGGTGCGCCCGTGCGGACCCGCACCAGCGGCGGCTCGGCAGGTGGCGGGGGTTCCACGGGAGGTGCCGTGCGGACCCGCACCAGCGGCGGCGGCGACGGTGGGGGAGGGCACGATGACTGAGCGATCGCACGCTTCCCGTGGCCGTATGCGCAGCCTGTTGGCAGTCGCGCTGGTGTCGCTGTCGGCATTCCTGGTCGCGCTGGCGCTGCTCGGCACGCAGCTGTCCGCAGCCGGCTCCAAGCATGCCCCGCCCCGGGCGCTGCTGGTGCGCCGGATCTACCGCACCACCGTGATCGAACGGGTGCTGCCGGCCGGCGCGCGCGCTCCCGCGGGCGGCACCTCGGTCACCCAGTCGGTCTCCGGCTCGGGCGCCGAACCGGCGCTTCCCGCGACCCCCGTCACACGTGCCTCATGAGCTGCGAACACGACATCTGCTTTCACGCGATGGGCAGCGACGTGCGCCTGTTGATCGGCCCACCGCTCTCGCGCGAGGGGCGCTCGCTGGCCGCGGCCGGCTGGCATGAGCGTGCCTACATCGAGGATTTCGCCGCGCGCCTCTCGCGCTTTCGCCCCGACAGCGAGTTGTGCGCACTCAACCGCGACCCCCGCGCCGAGGTGCCGGCCTCGCCGCTGCTGCGCTGCGCGGTTCGCGCCGGGGTGTGGGCAGCTCAGCGCAGCGACGGCCTCGTGGACCCCACGCTCACGGAGGCGCTGGAGGATGCCGGCTACGCCACCTCACGCGACGGCCACCCCTCCGCCTCGCTGCGCGAGGCGCTCGCCGCCGCGCCCCCGCGCCGGCCCGCTCGCGCGCACCCCGCGCGGAGGTGGCGGCAGGTGAGCGTGGATGACAACCACGGCACGGTGCGCCGCCCGGTGGACGTTAAGCTCGACACCGGCGGCACCGGCAAGGGCCTGTGCGCCGACGCCGTCGCCCATCGCCTGCGCCACCACGTCCGCTTCGTGGTGGACTGCGGCGGGGATCTCGCGATCGGCGGCGTCGGCGCGCAGCTGGAGCCCTATCTGGTCGAGATCGAGCACCCGCTCACCGGCGAGGCGATCCGCACCGTGGCGGTGGGGGCGGGCGGCGTGGCGACCTCGGGGCTCAACGTGCGCGTGTGGCGCGACGCGGAGGGCAACTTTGCCCACCATCTGATCGATCCCGCCAGCGGCCGGCCGGCGTGGACCGGGCTGATCGGCGTCACCGCGCTGGCGCCGAGCGCGCTGGAGGCCGAGACGCTCTCCAAGCTGGCGCTGCTGCTGGGGCCGCTGGGCGCCAGGGGCGTGCTGGGCGAGCACGGTGGGTTGATCGTCCGCGACGACGGCGACGTCGAGGAGATCGGCCCGCTCGACCGGCCACGCGGCGCGCTGGAGCTTGCGGGGAGGGCGGCGTGATGGCCGCGCGGAACTCAATGCCCGGCACGCTCGCCCGCGTGCCCGCAAACCACCCACTGCCCGGCTTGCTCGCCCGGGTGCCCGCAAACCACCCACTGCCCGGCACGCTCGCCCGCGTGCCCTCCGGGAGGGAGGGGTGATGGCGGCCAAGGACCCCACCCCCTACCTCTGGTGGCTGGTGGGCCGCGCCTCCGGCATCGTCGCGCTCGGGCTTGTCGCCTTCGCGGTGCTGCTGGGCTTGACGATGTCCACCAAGCTGCTGCGGCGCCCCGGCATCGGGCGCACACTTGTGCGTCTGCACGAGCACGTCGCGCTCGTGTCCATGGGGGCGATCGCGGTGCACGGCCTCGCGCTGCTGGGCGACCCGTGGCTGCGGCCCGGCGTGAGCGGGCTGACGATCCCCTTCACGATGAGCTACCGGCCGCTGTTCACCGGCCTCGGCATCGTCGCCGGCTACCTGGCGGCGCTGCTCGGCCTGAGCTTCTACGCGCGGCGGCGCATCGGCGTGAAGCTGTGGCGCAAGCTGCACCGCGCCACCGTGCTGGTGTGGGTGCTGGGCGTGGTGCACACGCTCGGCGCCGGCAGCGACGCCGCCACGCAGTGGCTGCGCGCGTTCGTGCTGCTCCCGGCGATCCCGGTTGTCTACCTGCTGGTGCTCCGCATCCTGCCCCGCCGCCGCACGCCCGGGCGGGGCGGCGCAACAGCGGCGGCGCAGTCGCCTCCCCGGGCAGTGGCGGCCAAGCGACGCCCGCAGGTGGCGGCGGCGCGGGCGGCGCTGGCGGAGGAGGGCACGTCGTGAGACCGCCCGACACCGACCTGCTGATCGCCGGCGGCGGCCTCGCGGCGCAGCGCTGCTGTGAGACCGTGCGCCGCCTTGGCTACGAGGGGCGCATCGTGGTGCTCTGCGAGGAGCCCAGCGCTCCCTATGACCGGCCGCCGCTCTCCAAGGCGATGCTCACCGACGCCGGCCCGCCACGGCGGCTGGAGTTCAAGCCGGCCCCGTGGTATGAGGAGCACGGCGTGGAGCTGCTGCTTGGCGCGAGCGCGCGGGAGCTTGACCCCGCGCGGCGGACGATCGGGCTCCGGGGCTCTCGTGGAGCGGGGGGAGATCGCGCGTTGCGCTACCGCCAGCTGGTGATCGCCACCGGCAGCCGGCCCCGCCGACTGCCGGGGCTGGAGATCGGGGGGGCGGTGCACGAGCTGCGCACCCGCGCTGACGCGCTCTCGTTGCGCTCGGCGCTGCGGGACGGTCGGGGGCGGCTGGCGGTGCTCGGCGCCGGCCTTGTCGGCATGGAGGTGGCCGCCGCCGCGCGCGCGCTCGGATGGGACGTGACGTTGATCGAGGCCGCCACCACGCCGCTGGCACGCGCGCTGCCGCCGCTGCTGGGCGGCTGGATCGCCGAACTACATCGCCGGCACGGTGTTGAGGTACGGCTTGCCAGCACGGTGCAGCGGGTCTCGCTGCGAGGGCGCCGCGCGCGCCTGCGGCTGGCTGACGCAACGACCGTCACCGCCGACGCGCTGCTGGTTGCCGCCGGCACCGAACCCGCCACGGAGTGGCTTGCCGGCAGCGGCCTCGGGCCCGGCTCGATCTTCACCGACGCCACCGGGCACACCAAGCTCCCGGGGGTGTATGCGGCCGGCGACGCGGCCTGCTTCCCCGACCCCCACCTGCGTCAGCGGATCCCCACTCAGCACTGGGAGGCCGCCGCTCGACAGGGTGCGGCGGTGGCCCACGCGGTGTGTGGGCTCCGAGCGCCGTCGCCTGTCCCGGCGATGTTCTGGAGCGACCAGCACGGGCACCGCATCCAGCTTGTTGGGCACGCGCCGCCCGACTGCGAGATCGAGCTCGACGGCGACCCCGCCGAGGGCGGGCCGTTCGCCGCGTGGATCACGCACACGGGGAGCCCGGCGGGGGCGCTGCTGGTGGATCGGCCCGACGCGCTGGCGCGCGCGCGCCGGTGGATCGCCGACTCCCAACCCCATTCCGCGCGCGAGCTGCCGCGCGCCGCGTAAACCCCACCACCGCCGTCAACCCAACCACCACCACCGTGACTCAACCACACCACCGTGAACTTAACCACCACAACGAGAGGTACGAGATGACACTGCTAGCTGTAATCGATGAATCGGCCTGCCTCGCGCACGGCGATTGCGAGGAGCTGGCCCCCGACGTGTTCCACGTGGAGGACACCGCCACGGTGATCGGGACCGCCACCGCCGAGCGGCTGATCCCGATCGCCGAGGCCTGCCCCGCCGGGGCGATCAGCGTGATCGACCAGGACACCGGCGAGCAGATCTACCCGTAAGAGGAGCCGCGCCGGGGGTGGGATGGGGCCCAGATCGTTTAGTGTGGCGTGCGAGTCTGCCGTGACACCCGACCCAACCAGCGCAGATCGCACGAGCCATTCGCGGGAGCACCCGCGGCCGACGGTGGTGGCCACGATCCCCCCGCGGTTTGACGAGTGGCAGATCGAGCTCCACGGGCGCCGCGTGGTTTACAGGGTGGCGGGTAGCGGACCGCCGGTGGTGTTGATCCACGGGATGCTCAACTCCTCCAGCCACTGGCGCTCGGTGGCGTTGAGCTTGGCCGACCAATACACGGTGATCGCACCGGATCTGATCGGGCACGGGGATTCCGCGGCGCCACGCGGCGACTACTCGCTGGGCGCGCACGCCTCCAGCATCCGCGACCTGCTGGCGGCGATCGGGATCGACCGCGCCAGCATCGTCGGGCACTCGCTGGGAGGGGGTGTGGCGATGCAGTTCTTCTACCAATTCCCCCAGCGCACCGAACGGCTCGTGCTGGTTTCCTCCGGCGGTCTCGGCCACGAGGTCAGCCCGGTGCTGCGCACCGCGGCGCTGCCCGGCGTGTCGGGGCTGCTGGCGGCCACCATCCACCGGCGTCCGCTCGGCGCGCTGGCGGACACCGGGCGTCGCCTGCGCGAGCGCGATGTGCGTGTGGGCGTGTACATGCAGGCGCTGGCGAGGGCGCTGCGCCCGCTGGAGAACGCCGAAGCGCGCCATGCGTTCCTGCAGACGCTGCGCGCGGTGATCGACGTGCACGGCCAGCGTGTCAGCGCCACCGACCGTCTGTATTTACTGGAATCAATGCCCACGCTGATCGTGTGGGGCGAGCGCGACAACACGATCCCGCTCCAGCACGGACGCGAGGCGCACGAGGCGATCCCCAACAGCCACTTCCGGAGGCTGCCCGCCGCCGCGCACTTTCCGCATCTCGAAGACCCGGAAGGGCTCGCCGAGGTACTGCGCGAGTTCATGCGCGGCACCCAGCCGGGCGGAATCGACGACGCCGACTGGGGTGCGGTGCTCTCCCGGCGCTCGCCCCCCCGGCGCGTTGGCGAGGCCGCGGCGTAGGGGAATTTAGATATGCAGACTGGTGGGCATGGAGATCCACTGCTGTGGGCGCTCCAACCGGGTGATGTGATTGAGCGAACTGCGCTGCACAAACGCTATGGCGGTAGCGGTCAAGGCGGTATCGCGCCATCACGAAGTTCGCCAAACGTGATGATCTTCTCGGAAGCCGCCTCGGGAGAGCCCCACGGCTACTTCGATGGCTGGCGTGACGACGATTGCTTTCACTACACCGGCGAAGGTCAGCGAGGCGATCAACAAATCTGCGACCCATCGACACTCATCCCCAGCCGGGCAGCTCGCCGTTGGACCTCGTCAATCGCCCTGGGGTTGAGCACGTGGCGGTCGAGCAGCAATGGACCGAGAAGGCGTTTGTGGCACCGAGCGCTCAGGAGTACGAGGCCGAACGCCGCGAGCAGGCGCTTGTGCTGGCATTCCAGAACTTTCTCGCTAAGCAAGGTCACGACGTTGACCGGCTGAAGATCGTGCCGCCAGGTGAGGCCAAGCCGATCTTCTGCGATCTCATCGACAACAGCACCAACACGCTCTACGAGGGTAAGGGGACAGTCGAGCGTGGAGCGATTCGTATGGCGATCGGACAGCTACTTGACTACTCGCGGTTCGTGCAGCCAACTCCACGCCTGGCGGTGCTGTTGCCCACATCGCCGCGGCGCGATTTACAGGAGCTGCTGCGAGTTGCCGGAGTCGAGTTCATCTGGCGTGAGGGCAAGGGGTTCGCGGGGCCGGCTGGCTGGATCTAACATGCTCCCCGCGCAGCGCTGCAACCAGCGCTCAAGCAACGGTTCGACAATGACCAGACGCCGCAGACCTCGTCTTGCTTGAGATAGGCGTAGAGGCCGTAGCCGACTTCCTTCGGTTCGGCCTCATACGCCTGGTCCCATCTCAACGATGCCCCTTCTCAGCCGGTCGAGGCGACCGCTTCCAGCTCGGCGAGGTCGCGGATCTGGCCCAGCCGGATGCTGTTGCCGGAGGGGTCGCGGAAGCCGGAGTCGATCCCGTACGGACGCTCCTCCGGAGGTTCGTGGAACTCGACCCCGCGGGCCTTCAGCTCTTCGTAGGTCTTCTGGCAGTCGTCGGTCGTGAGGAACACCGTTCCCGCGAAGCCCTTGGCCATCAGGCTCTCGACCTGCTCGGTGGTCTCCTGGTCCATGATCGGCGGACCGGGGACCGCCATCAGCACGATCGACACATCCGGCTGGCCAGGGGGTGAGACCGCCAGCCAGCGGAAATTCCCCAGCTCGGGCAGCGTGACGTCGGCGGCTATCTCCATGCCTACCTTCTCTGTGTAGAAGGCCAACGCCTCCTCCTGATCCTGGACCCACAGTTGGGCGTTTGT
Source organism: uncultured Solirubrobacterales bacterium (assembly GCA_963833205.1). GTDB lineage: Bacteria > Actinomycetota > Thermoleophilia > Solirubrobacterales > Solirubrobacteraceae > Palsa-744. The sequence continues at coordinate 380,604 of CAWHWZ010000007.1, forward strand.
GATTTTGAACATCGGGTTCTCCTTTCAACAGGGGACGATGCCACCAAGCTAGACCTGCCGCTTACTCCTGTCTTCTCGAAAACTGCGCTTCTGTGGGCGGCCGTAGACCCGCACGATGCAGCCTGGAACCAGCGCCATATCGGCGGCCGCCGGGAAGCGTTGGCGGTAGGCCGCCGGAGACAGCCCAAACGTGCGCGTGAAGCTGGTGGTGAACGAGCCCAGGCTCGTCAGGCCGACGGACAGGCAGATGTCGGAGATCGAGCGGTCCGTGCTCCGCAGTAGCGCGGCGGCTCGCTCCAGGCGCCGGGTCAGCAGGTAGGCGTAGGGCGATTCCCCGAACTCCCGCCGGAATTCGCGGCTGAAGTGTGCCTTTGAGAGCCGCGCCGCGGCGGCCATCTCCTCGACCCCCAACGGCTCGGCATAGCGAGCGTCCGCGAGGTCCCTTGCGCGCAACAGGTGGCGGGCGGGGAGAGCGAAGGCCATCGCGCCAGTATTGCGCTCGGCGCGTTCTCCGGCGCCCGGGTAGGCCCCCCGGCACTCGTTACAGTGGCCGCGATGTTCGACCTCGACGCCTATCTCTCCGTCTCGACGCCGGTGACCCGCGAGCAGGTGCCGCGGCTGCTGACCGAGCGCCTGGAGCTGCCCGGCTTCGAGCTCGACGTGGCCGGGCGCGTGACCTGCCCACGGCTAGGCTGAGGCGATGGCCCCGACGATCGCCCGCGTCCCCACAGCAGCGCTCGCCGCAGGCACGCTGATCGCTGGCTACGCCGTCGCCGTGGGCAGCGGCTCGCGGCTGCTGGGCGGGCTCGTGCTCGCGGCCGGCGGCCTGTGCTGCGCGCGCATCTGGATGCGCCGCGAGGGTCTCCGCGAGGCTGCGGCCCTGACATTGGTAGAGCTGGCGGCGTTCGCCGGGTCGCACCTGCTGGCGCATGCGATCGGTGCGTGGCCGGCCGTGCTCAGCGTCTCGGCGCTCACCGCGGCGATCGTGTGGATCCGCTTCGACGCGCCTTCCGGCGTGCGCACCGAAGCACGCGCATAGTTTCCGTTCTGACGGGTCGGTTTGCCGGCCCCGCCGCGAAGGAAACACTTGTAGCGCAAGCATTGTGCTACGGTGCATACATGTCGGTGAACGTCTCTGTTCGTCTTGACGATGCTCTTGCAGGGCGTCTGCGTCTGCGCGCGCGGGCTGCTGGGGAGACCCTCTCGGATCGCCTGCGTCGCTATGCCGAGGAGGGGACGCGCCGCGAGGAGCATCCGCAGACCACGTTCCGTGATGGTCCGACCGGTCGTCGCGCCGGGTTGATCGGCGGTCCTGACGTCTGGGAGGTCTCGATGTGGCTGGATGATCTGGCGGTGGAGACAGACCCTGTCGCCGCGCTCCTCGAGGACTCCGCCCTCACGCAATCTCAGATCGAGGCCGCGATGCGCTACCGGGCGGCCTATCCGGACGAGATCGCTGCACGCATCGAGTTGCATCGCCGCGACACGGCGGCCGCCGGGACACATTGAGGCTGCTGCTGGATGAGATGTACCCCGCTGCACTCGCGGAGGCGTTGTGTGCTGCCGGCATCGACGCTCGCACTGTGTTCGGGCTTGGATTGGCCGGAAGGTCCGATCCCGAGATCCTTGCGGCGGCGATCGCGGAGGGCTATGCCGTGCTCACCGAGAACGTCGCCGACTTCGCGCACATCTCGGCTGAGCACCTCACCGCTGGGAAGCACCATCCCGGGGTGCTGATCGCTCTCTCCTCCCGGTTCTCTCGCCGGCGAGCGGGCATCGGCGCGATCGTGGCCGCGGTACACGCCGTTGCCGATCAGAACCTCGAGGACCGCGTGGTGTATCTCCAGAACACCGACGATTCATAAACTTCAGGACTTCAGGACTTCAGGAGAAGCAGGTCGAGATTGCGCCCGCGCCGCCTCGCCGCGGAAGCGCGGGCTTGACGACCTGGGTCGGGTTGCCACATGCCGTATAGCCTGAGCGGTGGTCCAGGGTTCGGGGAGGTTCAGGGGTGGTCGCAGGCCTCGAGCTCCTCGACACGCAGCAGCAGTGCGGTCGAGGTGACGCCGAGCGCCGCGGCGAGGCGTCGCAGGCGGCGATAGCCGGGGTCTAGGCGCCCGGCCTCGATCGCGGCGAGGTCGGCCTCCGGGATGCCGCCGGCAAGCGCACCGAGCGCGGCGAGGCCGAGGCGCCGCTGTTCACGCAGCTCGCGGATTGCGCGGCCGACTTTACCCACGCTCCACCGCGTCGCGTGAGGCTCGCTGCCCTGGCCCGCGTTCACGAACCTGTTCCGCGCCGACCGGAGGCTCCCGTAGAATGCCGTCTACGCGAGGGCTGGCAGGCTCGTATTCGGTCTTGTAGCCAGATCGAAAGTTGCGGGCGCGTCCGACCCATTGCGATGCGGCATGAAATGGAGGGCTGGTGCAGACCGGCAAGCAGGCATATGTGAAGGTCGAGCTGTCCAAGAGCTACAAGGGGCGGCAGCGCCGCGAGCCGGTCTGGGTCATGCGCTACCGACTGCCGTCTGGCAAGGACAGCCGCAGCGTGCTCGGGCGAGCGTGGCTGAAGACGGGCCGCCCGGCGGCTGGCTATCTCACGGAAGCTGACGCCCTGGTCAGGGCCGAGGGGTTCGCCGCTGAACACTCTCAGGACATGCCCGACGGGCGGCGGCCGTTCGGCGCGGCGCTCGCGGCCTTCCTGCGGGACTGCGAGGAGGAGCGGGGGCTGCGTGGATCTACGCTGCACGACTACCGGCGAATAGGCGATCGTCTCGCGGCGCGGCCTTGGCGCTCGAATACGACCTGGGCGGACCGACCGCTCGACGCATTCACCGCCGAGGATGTGATGCGGGTTCGCCGGGAGTTGCTTGCTGCCAAGCGTACGCCCGACACCCTCAACCACTACCGCCGCGTTGTGCGAGGCGTGTTCGGGGTACATCCATCGAGCCTCGCCCTCGCATGGCCGTGGAGCGCCGGTAAGACCGAAAGCGAGGGCAAGTTGCGCTTTTACACCCCCGAGCAGGTGCGCAAGCTGGTAGCCGCAGCGCGCTCCCCGGAAGACGGGGCGATCTTCACGCTGGCGACCGAGGCGGGACCGCGGCTCAGCGAGATTCGCGCTTTGAAGGTCGTCAACGTCGATTTCGATGTGGGCGTGGTGCGGATCGAGAATGGCTATACGAGGATGGGTGGCCCCGCCGGCACCAAGAGCCGGCACGTGCGGTCGGTGCCGATGAGCGACAACGTGCGCGCCACACTGCGCCCATTCTGCGAGGGCAAGACGGCAGAGGCGTTGGTTTTCGAGCACCCCTCAAAGCCGGATGAGCCGATCAGCGGGAGCAACCTCTACCGTCGTTTCGTCAGCGCCGCCCGGCGCGCGGGATTGCCGCACATTTCCTTTCACGACCTACGCCACTCCTTCGGAACCCAGGCAATCCGCGCCTTCAACATCTACGAGGTGCAGCGCATGATGGGCCACCGGAGCATCACGACGACCGAGCGCTACCTGCACTACGCTCCCGACCCAGACGCTGCGGCGAAGCTGTCTCAGCTATGGGACGCGAAAGATTGAAGCCGTGGAATCAAAAGGGCAGGCACCGCAGGGCTTCGAGGGCTTCCGGGATAGTCCCGACGCCCCGTTCTATCGGTCAGGGGCGATGTCTGCGCAAGAGACATGAGCCGAGGCCACACGACGGTTGACGCGTGATAACGCGCTAGCGTTGCAGGAGATGAAGAAAATCTGCTATCAGGATCTGGATATGCCAGCCGGGCGTTGCGTAGCCGACGGCAACGGCATACGGCCGTGGGATGAGAACACCGCGGCGGAGCTCGCGCTCACCGGCATGCTGCTCTCCCAAGGCGCGAAGCGCGCCCAAGCTATGGTCGACGCCGCCAACGCGCGCGAACTCGCCCCGACGCGAGCGTAACTTCGGCTCGCGTAGGGCCACCCGGAGCCTGCGGCTGCATACAGCGCGATCCGGGCTTCGCCGAGCCTCGCGATAAAGGGTCATGCGGCCGAAACCTAGTGTTTATAAGGGTTTTCAGGCTTCTCGCGGACCTTGCCGATGCGTAGCGCATCGTCGTTTGCGCGAACCTTGTGGGGCACGGCTTCTCGGTCCGCCGCACGAGATATCCTTGCATCATGCCTTCTGCGCCGGAGACGAAGCCCACTGAGCTGGCGGACATGCTGGCTCGCCTCGAAGATCAGATGCGCCGGATGCATGACGACCTCGACAGCAGGCTCGACGACATCGCCGAGTCGTTGGAGGCCCGGGGGGCTGACGAGGAGGCCGAAGGGCTCGCAGCCGAGCGCATCCGAAGCGGCGCCGCCGAGCGGACGCAGGACGGCGCCGAAGCTCTCGCGCAACTCGGCATCCACACGCGCTGAGTCCATGAGCGGGAACGCGGATCGCGGGGTGCCCGTCACCTTCGCCGACGGGGTGCGCGATGACGTGGCGAGCCTTGTTGCCGACGACGACGACGCGGGCACATCGGAGCTAGCCACTCTCAAGCGGCGCATCGCAGAGCTGTTAGTCGAATGCAAGGCAAACCCCTACGTCGGCGAGCTGCTGGGCTCAGGGCGTCATCCTGAGCTTGCCGGATGCCGAAGGGTGCGATTCGACATTCACACGCATCGGGGCAAGCCGCGCTTCCGGCTCATCTACCGCAACGAGCCGTCTGACGGGGCGCCCGCTGAATGCCGCTGGCTCGCGGTCGCGCCTCGGGCCGGGCTGCGAGCGCATCGCCGAGCGAGCCAACGATCACGGCGAGCGACGTGAGCATGCCCCTCCTCGACGTGGGGAGCCTTTGGGGAGCCTAACGGCGCTGACCACTAGATTGCGCTTCGTGTCTGTGCTATAATCGGCTTCTTTGCTAGTGATTCGCCCAGAGGCGACGACCGGAATCGAACCGGTGTAGACGGCTTTGCAGTGCGTCGAAATGGGGTGCTCTCCGCTTACCTGAGCGGTTTTCGGGGACCTCAGATGCTCTCAGATGCCCTCAAAAAACGCTCGTGCTGGGAGAGTTTTGGGAGAGTGCGCGATGGCGCTTGGAGCCGCGGTCATGACCACTTGCGGGTGGCCGGTTCCCATGAGTGACCTTCCGCGGAGCCGAGGATCGCTGGGTCGGCGAAGTCGATGACGGTCGCGACGACATCACCGAACCGCTCGGGCAGCCGGTCCTCGAGCCGCTGCCGGCGGCGCCACGCCGTCCACCTCTGCTGGCCGATCTCCCCGTAGTCGTCGAGGGCTTGCGCGAGCGGGCGGAGCCTCACTCTGCGGTGTTCGGCGACACGGTGGATGGCACGGGTGAGCTCGGACCCATCGATGGGGTGATGGCGGGCGAGCATGTAGATGTCGGCGAAGTCGCGCCATCGCGTGTTGACGGTGCCGCGCGTGATCGCGGTCACGATCTTCTCTGCATGCACCATCGCCAAGGGATACCCCCGCAAGACGATCTCTCCGCCGAGCAGCCGCGGCAGGAGCACATTCTTCGGTGCGGGGCTGATCGGGTCGCCCACGTTCGTGTCGACATGGAAGTGAGGGCGCGCCGTGGCCAGCTGTGCTGTCATCGTCACTCGAACGCCGCTGTAGATCGCCTCGTCTCGTATCGGTTCGGCGGTTGCGGTCTCGACGTCGAAGATGACCCCGTCGTCGAGTGTGATCGCGGCGATCTCGCACGTCGCCGCGCGGATCGTCTCCGGGTCGTTCCCGAGTGCTTGGGCTTGCAGGTCGATGTCGCGTGTTGGTCGGCGCTCATCGAAGGCGGCCAGCAGGACCCCACCCTTCAGCACGAGCCGCTCAGAGAATCGCGAGCTCGCCAGTCGGGCGAGGAACGCCTCGAGCACGTAGAGCTGCATCAGCTCATCGACGGGGCGTTGGTTCTCACGCGCGAGCTTGCGCAGGTCGAGATAGGCGCGACCCGCTGTGCTGGCACGAGTCGGGGCGCTCACAGCAGGACTTCCAGTGCCTTACGAATTGCGGGCTCTGCGCCTGCGAAGTGCTTGGCGGTCTCAATGAGCTGTGCAGGGCTTGCGCCGGGTCGACGCAGCCATCGCCGCAGTACTTCCCATGCAATGTCGCTGCCTTGGAGATGGCGGATGCGGACGACGTCGACGAGCGAGCGCTCGGCGGAGTAGATACCCAGCGGGGCACGCGCGTCGACGTCGAGCGTTTCTCGCCCTAGATCGAACGTCTGGGGGTCGAACTGGTGCAGGCGGCACGGAGCTTTTAGGGTTGGACGGGTCTTCCCGCGTGGGATTGCGATGTCGATCGCGGCTGGGATCGAGTCGATGAGTTCGTGGCGTGCGAGCGCCGTCTCCAGGCAAAGCGTTGCGCGCGGGACACGCACAGCGATCTCGATCAGGTCGAGGTCGGTAGGTGGAGCGTCGGCCCACCGGTAGACGCCGCCGCCCAGCGCCAGGATCGCTCCGGCATCGCGCAGTCCGTAGATGCGGGTATCGCTCAGACCAGCCTCTCTGGCCTCGCGGTAGCTGAACGTATCGTCGAGCAGCTCGCGTGGGTCGGTCGTCTTCATAGAGGTGACTATACCCACCAGCTATCGATGTGAGTAGGATTACCTCGGCACTCAGATGTTCTCAATGCGCTCGCATCTCGCCCGATCCGAGCGTGAGCGCCGCTCTGAGGCACGGACCCACCACCGAGGCCGTTGCCATCGGTCTATACGGCAAGCCAGGGAAGCCTCAGCCTTGGCCGCCGAACCGGCTGGCGCAGTAGCGAACGGTCTCCTGGCTGTTGAGCCGGCGAGTGGTGTTGCCATCTCGAATGAAGAAGTCCGCCTCCGAGCCGTTGCGCGCGTAGACCGCACGGGGCGATCGCGGTGCTCGCACGACGCAGGCGACGCAGCCGTCCAATGCCGGGAACGAGATCGCGATTTGCGAGGAGTTCTCGGGGCCTAGGCTCGTATTGAGCAACTGCCGAAGGAGTTGCTCGTAGCCATCGAGGTCCTTTCGGCCGAGCGTGGCGATGTCCCGGTCAAGGCCGTGTAGCTCGCCGCTGCCGTCATGAACGCCGATGACAAGGGTGCCACCGTTCGCGTTCATGAATGCAGCGACCGTCTTGACGATGCTGCGTTCCATCTCCTTATCGACGGCCCCTGTGTGGATGTTGACGCGAGCCGTCTCCTTGAACTCCATGCGCTCGTTCTCATCGGCTTGGAGCAGGCTTTGGAGATCGACGCTCGCCTCGGCGCTGCCAGTGCTCGTCTCTTCGAGAAACCGATTGACCATATCTGCGAGCTGAGCCCTGCGGTACTCGAGGAACTTGAGGAACTGATCCGGCTTCCACAATTCGGGGTTGGTGGGAATGCCCTGCAGAAGTAACGCATCTTCACCGCGGGTTGCGACGATCTCGGGGAGGTACTCGTCGGGCGTTCGCTTCCCGAGCAGGCGGTTCTTGCTGCCGCTTACGAACGCAAGGTTGGCGATCTCGTTGATCTCGCGACTGTCGTAGTCGAGCTTGGCCATCACGGACTTGGGAAACACGTGATGCGCCTGCACGTAGTGTGCTCGGCCGGCGTGGGTCAACGAAAGCCCGAGACCGCTTCGCCAGTCTTGCGCGCCTGCTTTCTTCAACGCCAGATATGTGGTGGAGAAAAGCGGATTCCTGGCGGGCCGGCCAGCAAAGTCGGCGGCTGTGAAACGGAGGCGACCAAAGCGCTGTCTCACGATCTCGACGAGTTCCGCAGCCGAACCGTTTCGGCGGAAGAGGAGGCTGAGGTCAGCGTCCAGAAGCGTCTCGCTCGATCCACGGGAGTAATGACCGGTAGCGTTGGCGACGAGCAGCCAGTGCAGAAGGTCCCGCTCCTCGCCCGATGAGAGCTGTTCGTCTCGTAGGACCCCGATAACTGCGATCGGGATGATCACAAACGGAGACGAGAGAAGCGACTCGTCTTCGATCCCGGCGTTGGTCTTGAGGAAGTTCACGGCGAAACGAAGGCCAGCCTTGGCGCGCTCCCACGATTCTTCGAGCTTCGCAAGGGAGATCGCACCGACGCTGCGGAACTGGCTCTGGCCGGTGGCAAACACCACGAGGGTCCTGACAAGAAGCCCAAGATCGAACGTAAACCACCAGTTGCGCTCGCACTCCTCGGCGAAGTTCTCGAACAGATCGAGCGAGTTCCGCCACTTCGCTGTGATCTGTGCGAGCGCAAGATCCGATCCACGGAGCTTCATCCCGAGCGAGTTCACGCGCACGAAGATCTCGGCGACCTCTTCATAGGAGAGATCACGCTCGAGAACCTGCATGACGTACAGGTACTGGCGGATCTGCCGCACCTGCTGCAGGCGCTTCGTGTAGCGGTCCCAGGCCGGTTGGTCAGGCGTGATTCCAAGCGGCTTCAATAGCTGCCAGTCAGTGATCGCGGGGTTGAAGATGTCCGAGACCTTGACCCACCGCGGATCGGCGAGAAGGGCCTTCCAGGCCACCACGAACGTAAAGTGCCTGACCCGCTCTTGGACGCTTCGTCCGTCTGTCTGGCCATCGTCGGCAGCTCCTTCCGGAGACTCTAGATCGTCGGTTGCGTCCGTCTCGAGATCCGCCGTCACGAGTTCGGGAGCCGCGTCGTCCTCGACCTCGATCACCTCGCTGGGCGGCCCCTCCGGGTGGTCGAGGTTGAACGCGATCTCTACGGGCCTGACCCGGTTCTTTAGACGGAGCGGCTCGCCGCGTAGCACAGCTGAGAGCGAGGTGAGTCGCTGCTGTCCGTCGAGCAGCAGCTTTTGGCTTCCGAAGGCTCCGCGCTGCTGCTCGATCGACAGGTCACGTGCCGGCACGTCGAGATCCGTCTCCCATACGAGAATCGTGCCAGAGGGATAGCCGCGATACAGCGAATCGAGGAGGTCGCGCACGCGCGTCGCCGGCCAGATGTACCGCCGTTGGAGCTCGGGAAGCCTCAGCTCTCCGCGGTTGATCATGTCAACGAGCTCACCGACTCCGATATCGACCTTCGGCATTTGCGCTCCCTCAGCTCAACTGTGCTTGGGCATTCGACGCACCGAGTCGCCGGATGCAAACCGACATCACGATACAGTCCGGCGCTCGTCCAAGCCGACTGCTCTCCCGCGCAGGTCGCGCCAGCGCTTTGCCAGCCGAGCGAGCATCTGAGCACCGGCCGCGCTGACGCGCGAATCGGACGAGCTCCGGTTGCGGATCGCCTCGAACCCACGCTCCTGCTTGGTGTTTGCGCAAAGAGGCACCCGGCGGCCGTGTGGGGGCACGATGGGAGCCGTTGGTGGAGTGCGGCAGCGACTTCGACATTCAGTATGACCACATCATCTCTTCAGAATGGGCGGCGCCTCCCCGTGGAGAATATGCAACTCCACTGGGCGCGCTGCACCAAACGCAGGGTGGACGGCTTTTAGATCGGGCCGGTCAAGATGTTCGCCGCTCTGAGCGTCCTTCTCGGACCGACTCGACAGCCCCGGGGCCGAGCTTCATCCTCGCTCGCACCCTCGGAGGCGATCGAGTGTCGCAAGCACACTCTCGGGCTCCACCGAAGAATTCCTGGACGGGATCTGCTTACGGTCATCGACATCGACATCGTCGCGATGGCGCGCTCCATCGTCGTTCAACGGCTCGCTCATCTCAGGCTTGGGTCGCACTGTGTCGGCATTGCGAGGGCCAGTTTACCCACGCTCCACCGCGTCGCGTGAGGCTCGCTGCCCTGGCCCGCGTTCACGAACCTGTTCCGCGCCGACCGGAGGCTCCCGTAGAATGCCGTCTACGCGAGGGCTGGCAGGGTCGTATTCGGTCTTGTAGCCAGATCGAAAGTTGCGGGCGCGTCCGACCCATTGCGATGCGGCATGAAATGGAGGGCTGGTGCAGACCGGCAAGCAGGCATATGTGAAGGTCGAGCTGTCCAAGAGCTACAAGGGGCGGCAGCGCCGCGAGCCGGTCTGGGTCATGCGCTACCGACTGCCGTCTGGCAAGGACAGCCGCAGCGTGCTCGGGCGAGCGTGGCTGAAGACGGGCCGCCCGGCGGCTGGCTATCTCACGGAAGCTGACGCCCTGGTCAGGGCCGAGGGGTTCGCCGCTGAACACTCTCAGGACATGCCCGACGGGCGGCGGCCGTTCGGCGCGGCGCTCGCGGCCTTCCTGCGGGACTGCGAGGAGGAGCGGGGGCTGCGTGGATCTACGCTGCACGACTACCGGCGAATAGGCGATCGTCTCGCGGCGCGGCCTTGGCGCTCGAATACGACCTGGGCGGACCGACCGCTCGACGCATTCACCGCCGAGGATGTGATGCGGGTTCGCCGGGAGTTGCTTGCTGCCAAGCGTACGCCCGACACCCTCAACCACTACCGCCGCGTTGTGCGAGGCGTGTTCGGGGTACATCCATCGAGCCTCGCCCTCGCATGGCCGTGGAGCGCCGGTAAGACCGAAAGCGAGGGCAAGTTGCGCTTTTACACCCCCGAGCAGGTGCGCAAGCTGGTAGCCGCAGCGCGCTCCCCGGAAGACGGGGCGATCTTCACGCTGGCGACCGAGGCGGGACCGCGGCTCAGCGAGATTCGCGCTTTGAAGGTCGTCAACGTCGATTTCGATGTGGGCGTGGTGCGGATCGAGAATGGCTATACGAGGATGGGTGGCCCCGCCGGCACCAAGAGCCGGCACGTGCGGTCGGTGCCGATGAGCGACAACGTGCGCGCCACACTGCGCCCATTCTGCGAGGGCAAGACGGCAGAGGCGTTGGTTTTCGAGCACCCCTCAAAGCCGGATGAGCCGATCAGCGGGAGCAACCTCTACCGTCGTTTCGTCAGCGCCGCCCGGCGCGCGGGATTGCCGCACATTTCCTTTCACGACCTACGCCACTCCTTCGGAACCCAGGCAATCCGCGCCTTCAACATCTACGAGGTGCAGCGCATGATGGGCCACCGGAGCATCACGACGACCGAGCGCTACCTGCACTACGCTCCCGACCCAGACGCTGCGGCGAAGCTGTCTCAGCTATGGGACGCGAAAGATTGAAGCCGTGGAATCAAAAGGGCAGGCACCGCAGGGCTTCGAGGGCTTCCGGGATAGTCCCGACGCCCCGTTCTATCGGTCAGGGGCGATGTCTGCGCAAGAGACATGAGCCGAGGCCACACGACGGTTGACGCGTGTCTTGGACGCCGCAACAATCGATGCGGCGAGCCGTGCGACCCCGATGACGGTCGAGCGCATCTGCGGCTGGCAACTTCCGGGCTGTTTCTGGACCGTCACGACGAATGCCTTGGTTGGGCAATGCGAGAAGACGCGCAAAGGATGGTCGGCCCGCTGGCGATGCTGATCGTTGAGTTGGCGTAAAGGTTACCCACCGGCCGATTATCGCGCTACCCTTGCATGGAGTGGAGAAGATCCGATACCACGATCTGGATATGCCAGACGGGCGCTGCGTTGCCGACGGCAATGGCATACGGCCGTGGGATGAGAACACCGCGGCGGAGCTTGCGCTCACGGGCATGCTGCTCTCCCAAGGCGCGAAGCGCGCCCAGGCAATGCTCGACGTCGCCAACGCGCGCGAACTCGCCCCGACGCGACCGTAGTCCCGGTTCGCGCAGCGCCATTCGGAGCCAGCGGCTGCATACAGCTCGGTTCGTGCTTCGCCGAGCTTTGCGATAAAGCCTGCGCTCCAGTCGGAGACCGCCGCCGCGAGGCCCGTAGGCGGCGTTGCTGGCGCAGGCCAGCAATCTACGTGCCGCAGAGGCACCCCCAGGAGCCTTGCGGCTAGCGTTCCATTGGCTCCTCGACGTGGGGAGCCTTTGGGGAGCCTAACGGCGCTGACCACTAGATTGCGCTTCGTGTCTGTGCTATAATCGGCTTCTTTGCTAGTGATTCGCCCAGAGGCGACGACCGGAATCGAACCGGTGTAGACGGCTTTGCAGGCCGCTGCGTAGCCACTCCGCCACGTCGCCGGATGTGCCCCACCAGCCTATCGGGTGGAGCGAGCGCCAAGTCATCGGATCGCCGCGCGTCCTCCCGTTGTGGGCAGTGGGGCGCTTAGGGTCGTTGGCGGGGCGTTATGAAGTCCTTCCCCCGCTGTTAGCCGCGCTTTCGCGCATTGTTAGCGGCCGCACAGCGACTCCTCCGATCATCGACTCATCCCCACAAACCCGGAGGTGACCATGAGGCGACCATTTCTACCCATGCTGTTGGCAGGACTCACTGGAGCCGTTGCCGCGAGCACGGCAGCGCTGCTGCTCGGTGGAGGGTCCTCGAGCGCGGCGCCGAAAGCGCGCATGCCCACGGCGTCGATCCGGGTCGCCTCATCCTCCGCGGCTGGCGCCCGTCGCGATGTCGCCTCGACGGCGCTCTCGGCGACCCAGATCTATGAACGAGACTCGAAGGGAGTCGTCTCGATCAAGGTGAGCACCCCGGAAGGCGAGGATGAGGGCACCGGCATCGTCCTCAACGAAAAGGGCCTGATCGTCACCAACGATCATGTGGTGAAGGGCGCCACCAGCATCACGATCGACGCCAGCGGATCCTCCAACACGACTCGTGGCGCGACGCTGGTTGGCGAAGAAGCCAACCAGGATCTGGCGCTGATCCGCGTCGACCCGTCGGGGCTCGACCTGAAAGCACTGCCGCTCGCGAGCTCCAGTTCGGTGCGGGTCGGCGACACCGTGTACGCGATCGGCACTCCCTACGGCCTGGAAGAGACCTTCACCAAAGGCATCGTGTCGGCGCGCCACCGCGAAATCTCAGCTCCCGACGGCGCCAAGATCGTGGGCGCGATCCAGACCGACGCCGCGCTGAACCCCGGCAACTCCGGTGGGCCGCTGCTCAACGAAGCGGGCGAAGTGATCGGCGTGGACTCGCAGATCGCCAGCGATGCCGCGAGCGTCGCGGGCTCGCAGCCGGGGAGCACCGGCGTGGGCTTCGCCATCGCCACCGACACGGTCGTTTCGGCGGTGCGCGCGATCGAAGCCGGCAGGGGCGTCAGCTACGCCTTCGCGACCGGGCAGGGTCAGGCCGAAGGCGGCCACGGGACGCAGTCGCCTAACGGAACCCAGAGCCCCTACGGCGAAGCCGAAACGCAGGGCCCCGAAGGTCTCGAAGAAGCGGGCGAAGCCACAGCCGGCGGCGTGGAAGGCGCGGGCGAAGCCACCCCCGGCGAATACGGCGGGGTCGTCGGTGGGGGAGGGCGCGTCGTGATAGTTCCTTGACCCGCGGGGTGCGCGGTTCGCCGGGAGCCGCGGGATCCGTAGAGCTCGCCGCCGGGGCCTCAATCGGCTGCTGGCCGTTGATACGCTTGCAGCCGATCCCAGGGCGATTAGCTCAGCTGGGAGAGCGCCGCCT
>CAWHWZ010000008.1:0-310649 GCA_963833205.1 uncultured Solirubrobacterales bacterium
AAGACGTTCATGATCGTCTCGGCGAGCAGCCCGGCGACCGGGAGGACGGTGAGGTTCGGTGGCGCCTCGAGCTGGTTGATCGGCACCGTGTCGGTGACGACGATCCCGTCGATCGGCGCCTTGTGGAACTTCTCCAGCGCGCCGCCGCAGAAGACGCCGTGCGTCGCGAAGACCCAGACGCCCTTCACGCCCTGCGCCCGCAGCGCCTCGACGTTCGCGATCAGCGTGCCGCCGGTCATGATCACGTCGTCGCCGACGATCGCGACCTTGTCGCGCACCCGGCCGGTGATCTCCGTGACCTCGACCTGGTCGCGTTCGGGCCGGGTCTTGTGCATGATCGCGAACTCCGCCTCGATCATCTCGGCGAAGCGGACGGCCATCTTCGCGCGTCCCTCGTCCGGCGCGACCGAGACGATCCCCGAGCCGGTCAGGCCGAGGTCGCGGAAGTGCCGCGCGAACAGCGGCAGCGCGGTCATGTGGTCGACCGGGATCGTGAAGAAGCCCTGGATCTGGCCCGCGTGAAGGTCCATGGTCAGGACGCGATCGGCGCCGGCGAGCTGGAGCATGTCCGCGACGAGCCGCGCCGAGATCGGCTCACGCGGCTTCGCCTTCCGGTCCTGCCGCGCGTACGGGAAGAGCGGGATGACCGCCGTGATCCGCTTCGCCGACGCGAGCTTCGCCGCCTGGATCATGAACATGAGCTCCATCAGGTTCCGGTCGACGGGCTGGCAGCCCGTCTGGACGAGGAAGACGTCGGCTCCGCGGATCGACTCCACGTAGCGGCCGTACGTCTCGCCGTTCGCGAAGGTGTCGAACTCGATGTCGCCGAGCTCGACGCCGAGCTTCTCGGCGATCTGGCGGGCGAGATCGGGATGCGACCGGCCGGAGAAGACCATGAGCCGCTTCTGCGGCCCGCGCTCGAGCCAGTGTCCAGGGGAGGGCTGCGTCGCGGTCCCCTTCTCGAGACCGGGCAGCGCAAGCTCAGCTGTCAGGCTTTCCATGCTTCTCGTAGACCCACCCTTCCTTCGTGACCTGCCGAGGGGCGAAACCCGCGAGCGACCCGGGGGGGACATCATCCGTGATGACCGTACCCGCTGCAATCCAAGCGTCGTCGCCAATGTCAACCGGCGCATCGAACGTATTGTCGACACCGGTCCTGACGTTGCTGCCGATCCGTGTCCTCGCCTTCGGTTGTCCGGGCTCGTGCTTGAAGTTCGCGGTGACGTTTCCGGCGGCGACGTTCGTGTCCTCGCCGATCTCTGCGTCCCCGATGTAGGAGAGGTGCGGGATCTTCGTGCGGGCCCCGACGGTCGACTTCTTCACCTCGACGAACGAACCGATCTTCGCGCGCTCGCCGAGGGCGGTGCCCGCGCGGATGTAGGCGAAGGGACCGATCTCGACGCCGGACGCGATCCGCACGTCGCCGCGGATGACCGTGAACGGGTGGACGGTCACGTCGGGCTCGATCTCCACCCCGGCCTCGATCCACGTCGAGCCGGGATCGACGATCGTCACGCCGGCGAGCATGTGGGCGTCGTTGATCCGTTCGCGGAGCCTGGCCGCCGCGGCGGCGAGCTCGACGCGGGTGTTGATCCCCTCCACCTCGAGCGGGTCGGCCGCGACGTGCACGGCGACCGGGTCGCCGTCGCCGACGAGCAGTCCGATCGTGTCGGTGAGGTAGAGCTCGCCCTGGACGTTGTGCGGCTTGAGCCGGTCGAGCGCGGGCCAGAGCTTCTCGGCCCGGAAGACGTAGATGCCCGAGTTCACCTCGCCGAGCGCGAGCTCCTCCGGCAAGGCGTCGCCCGCCTCGACGATCCGCGCGAGGCCGCCGCTCCCGTCGCGGACGATGCGCCCGTAGCTGCGGAGGTCCGCCGGCTCGAAGGAGAGGACCGTGCCGGCTGCGCCGGCGCTCGAGTGCGTCTCGAGCAGCGCGCGCAGGGTCTCGGCGGTCAGCGCGGGAACGTCGCCGTTCAGCACCAGCACGTCGCCCGCGGCACCCGCGAGCGCAGCGCACGCCGACCGGACGGCGTCGCCCGTGCCGAGCGGCGTCTCCTGGACGGCGACCTCGAGCCCGTCGAAGAGCCCGCTCGTCTCCGGCGAGGCGACGACGACGACCCGTTTCAGACGCCGCTACGGCGTGGACGCCGGGCGCATCTCGATCGCCGGCAGATTGTCGCCGTTCATCGAGCTCGGGGTGGGCTTCAACATGGACCTCACCGCGCGCGACAACGTGATCATCAACGCGATCATGCTCGGGCTGTCCCGCCGCCAGGCGCGGGCGCGCTTCGATGAGGTGATCGCGTTTGCCGAGCTGGAGGAGTTCATCGACCTGAAGCTCAAGAACTACTCCTCCGGGATGCTGGTGCGGCTCGCGTTCGCCACCTCGATCCAGGTGGACGCCGAGATCCTGCTGATCGACGAGGTGCTGGCGGTCGGCGACGCCGCTTTCCAGCAGAAGTGCTTCGAGCAGTTCTACCGGCTCAAGCGCGAAGGCCGGACGATCGTGTTCGTCTCGCACGACATGTACTCGGTGGAGCGCTTCTGCAACCGCGCGATGCTGATGGAGCGGGGCAGCATGGTGCAGATCGGCGATCCCCGCACGATTGGCCGCGCCTACCACAAGCTCAACTTCGGCCAGCTGCCCCACGAGGCGCCGGCCGAGGAGCGCTCGGCGTCGGGCACAGTGATTGCCGACGCCTGGTTTGAGAACGCCGGCGGGGAGCGCATCACCAGCGCCAGCCAGGAGGACACCATGAGCATGTGCTTCGAGGTCCGCTTCGGCGAGGACGTCGAGGACCCGGTGTTTGCGGCGACGCTGCGCACCGAGCTGGGGCACACGATCGTGGTCGCCCGCTCCGACCAACACGGTGGCTCCAGCGGCTCCTTCCAGGCGGGCCACACGGCGGTCGCGCGCTTCTCGATCCCCCCATGGCTGACCCCCTCGCGCTACACGCTCACCCCCTCGCTGGCCCGCGAGGGCACCGGCGCCGACGCGCTGGCGCTGGTGGAGGACATGACCTCGGTCGTCATCCACGGCACCACCAGCGGCGGAATTTTGGAGCTGCCGGTCGAGGTGAGGATCGAGCGCGCATGAGCACCGGCCAGGGGATGCGCCTGCCCGTTCTGGGCCGTGCGCCGGTCAGCCACCGCGTGCACGGCCCCTCGGCGCTGGGCAGCGACCTGCGCCGCTTCTGGTCGCTGACGTTCACGCTGGCGCGCACCGAATTCAAGCTGCGCTTCTACGGCTCGGTGCTCGGGTACGTGTGGACGTTGATGCGCCCGCTGCTGCTGTTCGGCGTGCTATGGGTGTTCTTCACCAAGATCGGCCACGTCAACGACGGCAAGAAGCCGGGGGAACAGTATTACGGCGCGCAGCTGCTGGGGTCGATCGTGCTGTTCACGTTCTTCATCGAAGGCACCACCAACGCGGTGCGCAGCGTGGTGGATCGCGAGAACCTCGTGCGCAAGATCCACTTCCCGCGTTTGGTGATCCCGCTGTCGGTGGTGCTGCTGGGGATGTTCAACCTGGCGCTCAACCTGATCGTGGTGGCGATCTTCGCCGTCAGCGCCGGCGTGCGCCCGATGCTCAGCTGGCTGGAGCTGCCGCTGATCGTGGGTGCGCTGATCGTGTTTGCCACCGGCATGGCGATGCTGCTGTCGGCGCTGTTCGTGCACTTCCGCGACATCCAGCCGATCTGGGAAGTGATCGCGCAGATCCTCTTCTACGCCTCGCCCGTGATCATCTCGGTTCAGACGGTGATCGCCAAATTGGGCACAACCACGACGCCGGTACTGCACCTCTCATGGCTGCACATCTACATGCTCAACCCGCTGGCGGTGATCTTCCAGCAGTTCCGCCACGCCATGATCACCAACGCCACCCCCAGCGCCGGCGAAGTGCTGGGCAGCTGGACGTCGCTGTTTGGGGCGCTGGCGATCGTGGTGGCTATCTTCGTGGTGGGCTTCGTGGTGTTCAACCGCGCGGCGGCGCGAATCGCGGAGAATCTCTGACATGAACCCCATCCACCCCACCGAGCAGACAGACAACGGACAGCTGACGACGCAGGAGGAAAACGAGCGCCTGCGCGCCCGCGTGGCGGCCCTCGAAGCCGAGCTGGTGGAGGTGCAGGCCCGCACCAACGCGGCGGTGGCGGAATGGCAGGAGATCGCCTACTGGCCGCAGCGCTGGGGCTACGACCTGGATGCGCTGATGCGTCGCCCCGGGGCGATGGAGCTGCTGGGGGCGCTGCGCGCCGCGCGCGGTGTGTGGTGGCGCCTGAAGCGGATCAAGCGGCGGCTGCTCGGGCCGTCGTGAACCGCGTCTCCGTGGTCATCCCCGTCAAGGACGGCGAGCGCTACCTGGAGGAGCTGCTGCAGGCGCTGGCGCGCGAACGGGCCGACGAGGTGCTGGTGATCGACTCCGGCTCGCGCGACCGCTCGCTGGAGATCGCCCGCGCGGCCGGGGTGGAGCTGCTGCGGATCGAGCCAGCCGAGTTCGGCCACGGGCGCACTCGCAACCTCGGCGCCGAGCGCACCTCCGGCGAGCTGATCTGCTTCCTCACCCAGGACGCCACGCCGGTGCCGGGTTGGCTGGAGGCCTACCGCGAGGCGTTTGCGCTGGGGGAGCGCGTGGGCGCGGCCTACGGTCCGCACCTGCCGCGCGATGACACCAGCCCGATGATCGCCCGCGAGCTGAGCCAGTTCTTCGCGGGCTTTGCCACGGGCGGGGTGCCGGTGCTCCAGCGCGGCGGCGACCCCACCTTCCTCTCCAACGTCAACGCCTGCTACGCGCGCGCCTGCTGGGAGGAGATCCGCTTCCGCGAGGTGCCCTACTCCGAGGACCAGGCGTTCGGCGGCGACCTGCT
Source organism: uncultured Solirubrobacterales bacterium (assembly GCA_963833205.1). Lineage (GTDB taxonomy): Bacteria > Actinomycetota > Thermoleophilia > Solirubrobacterales > Solirubrobacteraceae > Palsa-744. The sequence continues at coordinate 4,866 of CAWHWZ010000008.1, forward strand.
GGCGGCCGGATGGGCAAAGGTGTACCACCCCGCCGCCGCGGTGCTGCACGCGCACGACTACGGCGCGGTCGAGTTCATGCGCCGCTACTTCGACGAGTACCGCGGCCTGCGCGAAAGCACCGGCCACGTCGAGCCGTTCGCGCCGCTCGGCGCCGCGCGCCACGTGGCCGGCGCGGTGGCGGCCGACCGCCGTTGGATGGCGCTGCGGGGGGAGATGAGCGCCGCCGAGCAAGCGCGCTGGACGGCCCGCTCGGCTGTGCACCACGGCGGGCGGCGCGTGTTCTCCGCGCTGGGCTCCCGCGCCGAACAGGTCCCGGCGCCGCTGCGGCGGCGGCTGTCGCTGGAGGGACGGGATGACCGACCTCCTGAAGCTTCGCTGCCCGCGCTGCCCCCGACCGAGCGCGTCGGCCAGCTGCTGCCCCACGACGACTACGACGTCGTCACTCGGGTGTGGGAGGAGGGCCCCGCGCCGCTGCTGGAGGCGGTGCCCGGGATGGCGGAGCGCGAGCGGCTGCGTCTGGCGCTGGTGATCCCCCCCTACAGTCGCGCCAGCGGCGGTCACTGCACGCTCATGCAGATCTTCACCCGTTTGGAGCGCCGCGGGCACGCGTGCAGCGTGTGGCTGGCCGACTACCACAACCACATGCGCGACGTGCGCGCCGCGCGGATACGCCGCGAGATCCGCGAATACTTCGCGCCCTTCCAGGGGCCGGTGTATAAGGGCTTCGAGCAGTGGCAGGGCGCCGACGTGGCGATCGCCACCGGCTGGCAAACGGTGCACGCCACGCTGGCGCTCGACGCCACGCGCGCCCGCGCGTACGTGGTCAACGACCACGAGCCCGAGTTCTACGCGGCCTCCACCGAGCAGGTGCTGGCAGAGGACACCTACCGCCACGGCCTGCACTGCATCGCCGCCAGCCCCTGGCTGCGCGACCTGTTGATCGAGCGCTACGGCGCCAGCGCCGACGCCTTCCAGCTGGGCGTGGACGGCGACACCTACCGTCCGCTGCCGGTGCAGAGGCGCACCGACACGGTGATCTACTACGCCCGCCACGCCACCCCTCGGCGCGCGGTGCCGATCGGGTTGATGGCGCTCGCCGAGCTGCACCGGCGCCGCCCGGACGTGCGGATCGTGCTGTTCGGCACCGACAAGCCACTGCACGCCGCCTTCCCCTACGAGCACATGGGCGTGCTCTCCCCCGCGCAGCTGGCGCGGCTGTACTCGGAGGCCACGGTGGGGCTGTGCCTGTCGCTGACCAACTTCTCGCTGATGCCCAAAGAGATGCTGGCCTGCGGTTTGCCCTGCGTGGAGCTGGCGGGGATCAGCGCCGAGTCGATCTTTGGCGAGGATGGCCCGCTGGAGCTGGCGCCGCTGCACCCGCCGCGGATCGCCGACGCGCTGGAGCGCCTGCTCAGCGACGGCGAGGGGCGCGAGCGGCGCTCGCGCGAGGGCCTCGCCTTCGTGGCCTCCCACACCTGGGATCACGCCACCGACGAGGTCGAAGCGGGGCTGCGCCACGCGCTGCGCGAGCGGGAATCAGCCGTAGTAGCGTGAGATCGTGAGCGTCTCGGCGAACAGGCCGTGGGTCATCGCCAGCACCACCAGCAGCCCCCCCAGCAGCGGCGCCCAGCGGCGTGGCGCGGCGCTGGCGGCGAGCACGATGAACAGCGCATAGAGGGCCACCAGCGGGAACAGGTAGCGGGCCTGCGCGAACGGGTAGCCGGTGCTCACCTGATAGCGGATGCCGGCGTATCCGATCGCCCCGAGCAGGCCGACCGCCATCACCGCGAAGCAGGCGAAGATCGGCAGCACCGAGCGGATCCCCCGGCGCAGCCGCACCACCCCGATCAGCGCCAGCGCGGCGAGGCCGTAGAGGATGTTCTGCCCGTCGCTGTACACCCAGCCGGGGAAGGTGTAGTCCAGCCAGCCGAAGTGCCCGATCGAGCCGTCCAGCCAGGTCGCCCAGATCGGGTCTTCGGGGAAGTACAGGTGGTTCATGAACCACAGCTTCGGGAGATACAGCTCCCAGGTGTAGTCGAGCGTCTCGTTCAGCGTGATCGTGCCGCCGCCGGGGAGCGCGCTGTTGGTGGCGCCGGCCAGCCCGCCGGCGGTGATGCCGCCGCGGTGCCACGCGGCGACGTTGAGCAGCGCATACAGCGCCACCGGCAGGAACGCCACGGCGACCATCACGGCCAGCATCGCCAGCGCCCGGCCCGCCCCCTGCTTCCGTGCGCGCCAGCACAGCAAGAGCAGCGCCAGCGCGATTCCCGGCAGCAGCGCAATGAAGGTCAGCTTGGCGAGCACCCCGGCGGCGATGACCGCGCCGATCAACACCGCGCGGCGCATCGTCAGGCCACGCCGGTAGGCGCGCAGCAGCAGCAGGAACGTAAGCGTCGAGGTGAGGAACAGGAGGTTGTCGCCGTGCACGCCCGCCGCGATGAAGTCGAAGGTCGGCTGGAAGGCGACCATTAGCGCGCCCACCGTCCACGCCCACGGCGTGCGTGGCAGCAGCTCGCGCAGGAACAGGAACACCGCCAGCACCGTGCAGGCTGCCATCAGCGCCGAGAGCAGGCGCATCAACGCCAGCCGGGTGAGGATGTCGGCCGAAGGCGAGAGCCAGTAGGGGATCGCCTCCAGCGCGTAGTACAGCGGCGGCTGGTTGGTGATGGAGCTCACGCCGCCCTGCCCGACGGGGCTGGGATGGGTCGCCAGGAAGGCGCTCACCGCGTGGTTTTCGGCCGGCGTGAGGATCCCCCGCTGCCCGGCGCGCCCGATCACCGCAAAGAAGTCCAGCCGCTCCAGCACCCCCTGCTCTTCGTCTGAGTACTGCGCCCCGGCCCCCTGCGGCGGGGCCTTGCCGGTCTCGGCGAGGTACTGCGCGTAGGCGAAGTGGCTGATCTCGTCGGGCACCTGGAAGGGCGGCACCACCACGCCCCAGATCGCGGCGTTGACGAACGCGATCGCAAAGCAGATGCGCCCGGCGCGCGGGATGCGCGCGAGGGTGCGCGCGAACGCCCCCAACAGCGACCGCGCGCGGCCGGTGCGTTGCGGGCGTGGTGGCGCCTCCTGTGTCCGCGGGGCCGCGGCGGTGCTCATGTGAGCTCCCTCGCCAGCAGGCGGCCGGCGGCGATCCACACGCCGATCAGCGCCAGCGCCGCCACGGGCAGCGTCCAGTCGCCGAAGAACGAGGCCTTGCCGAGGCCGAAACGCTGCTGGAGCGTGCCCAGCAGCTGCCACCACGATTCGCGTCCCGGACGCAGGTACACCACGTCGATCCGCCCCGGCTGCGGCGTGCCGTCGATGCGCTCGGCGACCGCCCCGCCGGATGGTTCGCCGCCCAACACCACCTTGCCGCGGCCGCCGATGTGCAGGCACAGCGAGCCTTCCGCGGTGGCGCCGTGGGGGTAGTGAAACGGGATCTGGACGTACCCCTCGCCCGCCCCCCGCGCGAGTCGTCCCGAGGCGATCGTGGCGCCGTCGCCCGCGACGAAGTCGGCGGTGATCGCCGGCACCGGCGCGCCGTAGGTGCCGACCAGCATTTCCATGCGCTGGGCGTCGCCCGGCAGCACCATCGCCGGCTGGCAGAGGGTCCCGCCGTGCGGCAGGGTGGCGGAGAAGGCGGCGGGGCTGATGTGGTCGGTGCCGGCGATCCGCGGCGCCCGCCCGGACATGTCGAGCACCAACGCTCCCGCCGCGAGCAGGAACGCCACGCCGAGCACGAGGCGGCGCACCCGCACGGGCTCAGCCGCGGCGCAGACCGAGAATCGACAGCAGGAACGACGAGAAGAAGATTTGGATTCCGACGATCAGCAGCGTGGCCGCCACCACCGCCATGTGTTCGTCGGACAGCGAGCCGAACCCATTGGAGATCCAAGTCGAGACGATCACGGCGCCGAGCACCAGCCCGACCAGCACGAAGGCGCCGCCCAGCAGCAGGCCGTGCTCGAGGCGAAAGCGGGCGCGCATGCGGTCAAACCACGGGTCGCGCTCGCCCATGAAATAGGTGCCGTAGGCGTGGGCGCAGAGGCCGAGCGCCAGCACCTGCGTGCCGACCACCATCAGCAGCGAGCCGCCGATCAGCGCGTGGATGCCCCACGAGCGCCCGAACAGATCCAGGCCCCCGCCGACCAGCGCGACGATCAGCGTGCCGAGGCCGGCGAGCAGCGCGCCGGGCAGGATGAAGAGGTGGGTGGGGGAGTGCACCAGCAGGAAGCGCAGGTGGCGCCAGCCGTCGCGGAAGCTCGACAGCTTCGACTCGCCGCCGCGGGGGTGGTATTCGATCGGGAACTCCGCGATCCGCAGGTTCTGCTTGGCGGCGCGAATCACCATCTCGGAGGCAAACTCCATCCCCGTGGTGCGCAGGTCCAGGCGGGGCAGCACGTCGCGGCGCAGCGCGCGCATCCCGCAGTGTGCGTCCTTGACGCCGGTGTCGAAGAACATGTTGAGCAGGCCGGTGAGGATCGGGTTGCCGACGTAGCGGTGCAGCCACGGCATCGCGCCCGGCTGGATGTTGTCCATGCGGTCGCCCATCACCAGCTCCGCGCCCTGCTCCAGCTCCGCGACGAAGCGCGGGATCTCGTTGAAGTCGTACGTGAGGTCGGCGTCGGCCATCACGATGTAGCGCCCGCGCGCCGCGGCGAAGCCCGCGAGGTAGGCGCTGCCGTAGCCGCGGCGGGGCTCGTGCACCACGCGCGCCCCGGCGGCGGCCGCCAGCGCGGCGGAGTCGTCCTCGGAGGCGTTGTCCACCACCAGCACCTCGCCGTCGAGCGCGCCGCGCTCCAGCGCATCGCGGGCGGCGCGCACGCAGCGCTCGATGTTCTCCGCCTCGTTGAGGCAGGGGATCACGACCGACACCAGCGTCGTGTCCGGCCCGGGGTCGGTGGGCGCCAATCCCCGGCGCTCGAGCTCCGCGGGGAGGATGGGCCTTGTCTGCTCGACTGTGCTCATGGCTGGGGGACCCGCCCTACGCCGCGCCGGCATGGTGGCGGCGGGAGTCGAGTCATGCGGTTATAACGCGCGAGGGGGCGGAAAGTGGCGCGGGGCGCCGAAAGCCGGATGCTAGCGCACGCTGTGGCGCTACTGCGCATACAGATCCCCAGGCCCCACCAGCCGGTAGCGCTCCGGGTCGGCGGCACCGAGGTGCCGCAGCGGCTGGGCGAAGCCGGCGCGTGAGTAGAAGTAGTGGCGGCGAACGGAGCCGGCGCCCGGGACGTGAGCCGACAGCCGTGTGAGCAGCGACTCCTCCTCCAGGCCCACCGGGGCGCGTGTCCACTTGCAGCTGCCGACGGCGAGAACCGTGGCGCTGTGGTCGATCGCCACGGCGTCGAGCTCGCGCTGCTCGGTGCGCTGGCCCTCCCCGGTGGGTACGGGCCCCCACCAGGCTCCGACTGCGTGGGCCCGCTCGGTCGCCTGCATGTGCGTGCGGCAGATGTCCTCGAAAGCGGGCTTGGAGACGAAGTGGTCGAGCTGGGGGAGCACCGTCTCGCGCAGGTGCTGCTCGGCCCCGGCGCGCGTGCGCAGCAGCGAGCGGTAGGGGTCGACGAAGCGGAAGTAGAAGCCGAGGAAGCCGTCGAGGATCGCGTAGGTCGTCTTCTTGGAGCGCGCCCCCGCGGTGACGGGCCGGCGCTGCTCGACCAGCTTCAGACGCTCCAGCACGCTCGTGATCTGGCTGACCTGGGCGGAGTTGAGCTTGGTCCAGCCCATGATCTCGCTATTGCGTGTGCGCCCGGCGGCGATCGCGCGCAGCGTTGAGAAGTAGTTGTGTGGATCGTTCAGCTCCTGGCGCAGGAGCAGCTCCGCCTCCTCGTGGAGGAAGCCGTCGCGGTAGAGGATGTGGCGCAGGATGTTCTCGGCGAGCGGGGTGGTGTCGTCGAAGCGCTCCAGGTAGTAGGGCATTCCCCCGCACACCGCGTAGGTGCGGATTTTGTCCTCGGGTGAGTAGCCGGGGGTGAACAGCGCCGCCGAGCGGAAGTCGAACGGCGTCAGCTGCCACTGTCCGGTGCGCCGGCCGTACATCTGGCCGGCGAGCACCTGGCGCTCGAAGAACGAGATCTCGCTGCCGGCGATCACCAGCACGAGCGGGAGGGTGCGCCCCACGGTGCGCCACCAGCGGTTGAGGAGCGTGCCGAGCGCGCGATCCTGCATCGCGAGGTATTGGAACTCGTCGAGCACGACGATCGTGCGCTCCGACGCGGCGTACTGCGCAATTGCCGCCAGCGCCGCCTCCCAGTTCTCGAGTGGCTGGCGGGCGAGCAGCTCGTTGCCCGAGACGCGCACCAGCTCGCGTGAGAGGTCGCGCAGCTGATCCCCGCGCGCGGCGTCGGTGGCCTCGAAGTAGAGGGCGCGTCGATCCGCGACGAAGTGGGTGAGCAGCTCGCTCTTGCCGACCCGGCGCCGCCCCCAGAGCACATAGAAGCGAGCCTCGGAGGCGCTCCAGTTGTCCTCCAGCGCGGCCAGCTCGTCTCTGCGATCGTAGAACTTCATCATCGGTTCTTATCATAGAATATCTTATTCTCAAAGATCTTATTTCATAATGAGATCTTTTCCCTCAACTCGTCCTCGCGGGTCATCAACTCGTCCTTTTATGCGCGGCGCGTGTCCCCCGCCTGTGGCACTCTCCTCACGCAATGCGCATCTGCCTCGTATACGACTGCCTCTTCCCCTACACCGTGGGGGGCGCCGAGCGCTGGTATCGCAACCTCGCCGAGCGCCTCGCGCGGGAGGGGCATGAGGTCACCTATCTGACGCTGCGCCAGTGGGAGCGCGGCGAGGAGCCGCGGATCGAGGGGGTGAAGGTGGTGGCGGTGGGGCCGCGGCTCGCGCTGTACACCGCCGACGGCCGGCGCAAGATCGCGCCCCCGCTGGTGTTCGGGTTGGGGGTGTTGTGGCACCTGCTGCGCAGAGGCCGCCGCTACGAGGTGGTGCACACCTGCTCCTTCCCCTACTTCTCGCTGCTGGCCGCCGCCGCCGCGCGGCCGCTCGGCCGGTACGGGCTGGTGGTGGACTGGCATGAGGTGTGGAGCCGGGCGTACTGGCGCGAATACCTCGGCGCCGCCGGCGGGGCGGTTGGGTACGGGGTGCAGCTGCTGTGCGCGCGGCTGCCACAGCGGGCTTTCTGCTTCTCGCGGCTGCACGCGCGGCGCCTGCGCGCGGAGGGGTTGCGCGGCGAGCCGACGGTGTTGGAGGGCGAGTACGCGGGCGCGCTCGACACGCCCACCGCGCGTCCCGCCGAGCCGCTGGTGGTGTTCGCGGGGAGGTTGATCCCCGAGAAGCAGGCGCCGTTGGCGGTGGCGGCGTTTGCCATCGCCGCGCGCCGCCTCGCCGCGTCGGGGCCGCGGGGGGAGGCCGCGCCGCCATCGGAAGGGGAGGCCGCGCCGCCATCGGAAGGCGAGCCCAAGCCGGCGCCGGGGGGAGCGCGGAAGCCGACGCTGCGGGGCGAGTTCTACGGCGATGGCCCTGAGCGTGAGGCGCTGGCGCGAGCGATCGAGGAGCACGGTGTGGGGGAGATCGCGAGCGCCCCCGGCTTCGTCGATGCCGCACGGATCGACGAGGCGTTGAGCAGGGCGATGTGCATGCTCTCCACCTCCCGCCGCGAGGGGTACGGGATGATTGTGATCGAGGCCGCCGCACGTGGAACCCCCAGCGTGGTGGTCGCAGGGGAGGACAACGCGGCGGTGGAGCTGATCGAGGAGGGAGTCAACGGCGTGGTCGCCCCTACCGCCGACCCCGAGGCGGTGGCGGCGGCGATCGTGAAGGTGCACGATGCGGGGATGGCGATACGCGAGAGCACGGCCCGCTGGTTTGCGGAGAACGCGCCGCGGCTGTCGCTGGAGTCATCGCTGCGCGCGGTGCTGGCGAGCTATAAGAGGGAGCCCAGCGAGAGGGAGCCCAGCGAGAGGGAGCCCAACGCCCGCGCGTAGGAGTCCAGCGTAAGCCGCGCGGTGCGCTCCCAGCTGAACTCGCGCGCACGCGCAAGGCCGCGCTCGCGCAGGTCGCGCGCGAGCGCGAGGTCGCCCAGCAGCCGTTCGATCGCCTGCGCGATGGCATCCTGCGAGCGGGGGTCGAACAGCAGCGCGGCGTCGCCCGCCACCTCGGGCAGCGAGGAGGTGTCGGCGCAGGCGACCGGCACCCCGCGCGCCATCGCCTCCAGCACCGGCAGCCCGAACCCCTCATACAGCGAGGGGTAGACGAAGGCGTCGGCAACCCCCCACAACCCCTCCATCTCCTCCTCCCCCAACCACCCCTCGAAGCGCACGTCGGCGAGGACATTGAGCTCGGCCGCGCGCGCGCGCAGCTGCGCCTCGTGCCAGGTGGGGTAGCCGGGCAGCACCAGCACCGGCCGGCGCTCGGCGGGGATCCGCGCGAAGGCGCCGATCAGTGCCAGCAGGTTCTTGTGGGGTCGCTTGGCGGAAAGCGTCAGCAGCACCCGCCGCGCGCCCAGCGCGAAGCGCGCCCGCGTCTGCTCGGCCGAGAGCGCGGTGGGGGGGTGGTGGATGTCGGACTCCTGCACCTCCTCGGCCGGGAGCGCGGTGGCGTGATGGATGCCGGACTCCGGCGTCCTCGCGGGCAGGCGGCGCACCGCGCCGAGACCCTGCGGCACCACGTCGATCCGGTCCTCCGGAAGGCCGAGCAGCTCGACGAGATCGCGTTGCGTGGAGCGCGAGATCGCGATCACCCGCGTGGAGCGGCGCGCGGCGAGCGGCACCAGCACGCGCATGCCGCGGTCGCGCAGGCCGGGGTGGGCGTCGGGGAAGCGCGCGTAGATCAGGTCGTGCACGGTGAGCACCCGCCGAAAGCGACCCCACGGGGGCGCGGTGGAGGCGAGGCTGTGCAGCACGTCCACGCCCGCCCGCGCGGCCATGCGCGGCAGGAACACCTGCTCGCCCAGCACCCACTGCTCGCGCCGGCGGGCATTGACCGGCACGGTGAGCGCCGGCAGCAGCTCGCCCCAGGGTCCGCCCGCCGCGGCGGCCTCGCGCGAGACGAACGCGGTGAAGCGGGTGCCCGGCGGCGCGGCGCGCAGCAGCTCCGGGATCAGCTCGCGGGCGTAGACCTCCATCCCGCCGGTGTCGCCGGGCACGAGGTAGATGAGGTTGAGGCCAACGTGCATTTAGGGGTTGAGGCCGCTGTGCGTTTTCGGGTGGAGGCCGACGTGCATTTTGGGGTGGAGGCCGACGTGGAGGTTGGGGTTGAGGCTGCCGTGCAGGTTGGGGTTGAGGCTGCCGTGCAGGTTGGGGTTGAGGCTGCCGTGCAGGTTGGGGTTGAGGCTGCCGTGCAGGTTGGGGTTGAGGCTGCCGTGCAGGTTGGGGTTGAGGCTGCCGTGCATTTTGGGCCTTGGGGCGCCGCTGTCGCTCATACGCGGTTCATACCGCCCGCAGTCCCCGCTCCCACGGGAGGGGCCGACGATAAACCCATGACAACAAACACAAACATACGGATACTGATAAGCGAGCCCCACCCGATGGTGAGGCGGATGTTGGAGCGCATGGTGGACCGGCTGGGCTACGAGCCGGTGATTGCACGGTTCTCCGTGCAGGAGCAGCTGGCGAGTGCGGACGTGCTGCTGCTTGAGCCGGTGGCCCCGCTGGGGGTCACGCTGGCGCAGGCGGCGAGCTTCGCCGACCCGCCGGTGCCGGTCGTGTGCGCGAGCGTGATGGCCCCGCCGACGGCCTTTGCGGAGCTTGGCATCGAACCGGCGGCCACGTTGCGCAAGCCCTATTCAAGCGAGCAGCTCGACGCGGCGATCAAGCGCGCTCTGGCCAATACACTCGCCGTCCATGCATGTGCGTCGCCGTAACCACTGGGGCTGGGGGTATGAGGATCAGCGTTTCTCGCCCGAGCAGGTGCGCGCGGCGGCCGATGGGCTGGCCGCCCATCTGGGGTTGGGAGAGGGGGTGGAGGTGGAAGACCCGGTGGCGCTCGAGGACGCGAGACTGCCGCCCGTGCGGATCAGGCCGCCGGCCGACCTGGCGGAGATCTGCTCGGATGACGCCCACGCGCGCGCCTCGCACGCGTGGGGCAAGTCCTACGCCGACGTGGTGAGAGGCTTTCGCGGCAACTTCGAGCACGCACCCGACTTCGTGGCGTACCCATGCGAGGAGCACGAGCTGGAGCGACTGCTGGAGTGGTGCGCGGCGGCGCGGGTGGCGGCGATCCCCTACGGCGGCGGCACCAGCGTCGCGGGGGGCATCAGGCCCGAGGTGGACTCCTCCTACAACGGCGCCATCACGCTCGATCTCGGCGCGCTCGACCATGTGCTGGAGGTCGACCCGATCTCTCGCTCGGCGCGCATCCAGGCCGGCGCCACCGGACCGGAGCTGGAGCGCCAGCTCGGCGAGCACGGCCTCACGTTGCGCCACTTCCCGCAGTCCTTCGAGCTGTCCACCCTGGGCGGCTGGATCGCCACCCGCGCGGCGGGACACTTCGCGACGGTGTGGACGCACATCGAGGACTTCGTGGAGTCGGCGCGCGCGATCACACCCGCGGGCGCGTGGGAGTCGCGCCGGCTGCCGGGCTCGGGGGCGGGGGTCAGCCCCGACCGGATGCTGGCCGGTTCGGAGGGCACGCTCGGCGTGATCACGGAGGCGTGGGTGCGCGTGCAGCCGCGCCCGGTGCACCGCCGCTCGGTGGGCGTGCTGTTCGGCGACTTCGCGCGGGGCGTGGAGTGCGTGCGTGAGCTCAGCCAGTCGGGGCTGAACCCGGCCAACTGCCGTCTGATTGACCAGCGCGAGGCGAAGATGACGATGGTGGGCGACGGCGGTAGCGCTCTGCTGGTGCTGGGCTTCGAGTCCACCGACCACCCCGTGGACGCGTGGATGGCGCGGGCGCTTGAGATCTGCGGGGAGCATGGCGGGGAGGTCACCGAGCGCGGTGGGAGCACGGGGGGCGGCAAGGGCGAGGCGGGTTCGCGGGGCGGCGGGGGTTTACGGGAAGGCGGGGGTTTGCGGGGCGGCGGGGGTTCACGGGAAGGCGGGGGTTCGCGGGGCGGCGCGGGTTCACGGGAAGGCGGGGGTTTGCGGGGCGGCGCGGGTTCACGCAGCGACGCCGGTTCGTGGGGCGCCGGCGCCGACGATAAGGGGCCGGACGCCGTGGGCGCCTGGCGGCAGACGTTCTTTGCGGCGCCCTACCTGCGCGACGTGTTTGTGGCGATGGGCGCGATCAGCGAAACCTTCGAGACGGCGATCACGTGGGAGCGCTTCCCCGCGCTCCACGAGCGGGTGATGGGGGCGGCCGAGCAGGCGATGCGCGAAGTGGGGGCGCAGCCGGGCGGGGTGTCGTGCCGCTTCACCCACGTCTACCCCGACGGCCCCGCCCCGTACTTCACCGTGCTCGCGCGAGGGCGGCGTGGGGCGGAGCTGGAGCAGTGGGGGGCGATCAAGCGGGCGGTGTCGGATGCGATCCTCGCGGCGGGTGCAACGATCACCCACCACCACTCGGTGGGCCGCGACCACCGCCCCTGGTATGACCGCCAGCGCCCCGACCCGTTCGCGGCGGCGCTGCGCGGCGCGAAAGCGGCGGTGGACCCGCGGGGCATCATGAACCCGGGCGTGCTGGTGGACCCGCCGCGATGACGATCGCCGTGCTCGGCCCCGGCGGCGTGGGGGGCCTGGTGGCGGGCGCGCTCGACCGCGCGGGCACCCCGGCGGTGGTGGTGGCGCGCGAGTCCACCGCGGAGCTGATCTCCGCCCGCGGTTTGCGGGTGCGCTCGGTGAGGCTGGGTGACTTCGTCGCCCACCCCCGCGCCGTGGGGCGCCTGCAAGAGCCGGTGCAGGCGCTGGTGGTGGCGACCAAGGCGACAGGCCTGCGGGAGGCGCTGGAGCGGGTCGCCGGCCGATCTTCGATCGATCCCCCCGCGCTGGTGCTGCCGCTGCTCAACGGCCTCGACCACCTGGCGGTGTTGCGCGAGCGCTTCGGCGAGGAGACCGTGGTGGCGGGGACGATCCGAGTGGAGGCCGACCGGCCGCAGCCGGGCGTGGTGGTGCACACCAGCCCCTTCCTGCGTATCGACATGGCCAGCGCGCACCCGGCGGCGCGGCCGGGGATGCAGGCGCTGGCGGCAACGCTTCAGGAGGCGGGGATCCCCACCCGCGTGGAGGAGTCGGAGGCGCAGGTGATGTGGGGCAAGCTGGTGCGTCTCAACGCGCTGGCGTGCACCACCAGCGCGTTTGACCGGCTGCTCGGCGAAATCCTCGCCACGCCCGAGCTGCGCGCCGAGCTGGTGGGCGCGATCGAGGAGGGCTGCGCGGTGGCGGCGGCCGAGGGGGCCAGCATCGACGCGGCTGACCCGCTGGGCGAATTGAGCGCCGCGCACCCCACGCTGGGCAGCTCGATGCAGCGCGACATCGCCGCCGGCCGACCCCCCGAGCTGGACGCGATCCCCGGAGCGGTGCTGCGCGCGGCCGCCCGCCACGGGGTGCAATGTCCGACGATCGAACGGCTGGTGGGGACGATCGCCAGGCGCGCGGGCGTCCCCGCGCCGATCCCCGCGGGCTGAACGAACTACTCCCCGAACGGCCGGAACCGAGGCACGCCCGGTCCGCCGGGCCCGCCGGGAGCTGTGGCCGGAAGGGCGTGAGTGGCGATGGCCTCGACCACCTCGGCCTCGGACTCCTCGCGCTCCTCGTCGTGCTGGCCGTCGCACAGCACGCGAAAGTTGCCGGTGACGCCGCTGTCGGCGTGGATGGTGATGCCGGGCAGGATCTCCTCGCCCTCCTCGAAGCCCAGCCGCTCCATGTCGAAGTGGGCCAGCCCGATCCCGTGCGCGGTGTGCGTGGGGTTCTCGCGGTCGTGCGCCGCCACCGCCTGGGCGAAGCGCTCGAGGTTCTTGGCGATCTTGCCGGTGTCCGCCATTGCTCGCCGCAAGCGTAGCGCGCGGGGGAAGGCCGGCTGCGGCTGCCCGACGACGTCGAGTTTCAGTGCGTGCTCACCCCGCTGGGCTGCCGGCGCGTGCGGCGAGCGCCTGGCGCACGACCGGCGCCACCTCGCTGCCAAACAGCTCGATCGCGCGCATCGCCCGCGCGTGCGGCAGCGCGCCGATGCTGACCTGCGCAAAGCGTGCGGGAGGCCCGCCGATGATCGCGATCATCAGCGGTAGCAAAGTCCTCGCAGCCGCCGCGCGGCGTGAGGCGCATCGGCGCCCAGCGGCAGGTCGGCGAAGGTGGCGAGTCCCAGTTCCATTGTGGCGACCACGGGTCAGGTTACCTTCGCTGTGCATACCGGTACGCTAGGTGGAGATGGCCGACGCTCCCAACCTGATGACGCCCGAGGGCCTGGACTCGCTGCGCGCGGAGCTGGAGGCGTTGGAGGGCGAGGGCAGGCGGGAGATCGCCGAGCGGATCAAAACCGCGCGCGAGTGGGGGGATTTGAAGGAGAACAGCGAGTACCACGACGCCAAGAACGACCAGGCTCATCTGGAGACGAAGATCGCGCGGCTGCGCGAAAAGATCTCCACCGCGGTGGTGGTGGAGGAGGGCGAGAGCACCGACGGCGCGGTGGGCTTCGGCTCGACCGTGGTGGTTAGCGATCAGAATGGGCGCCAGCAAACCTGGACGATCGTCAGCTCCCACGACGCCGCCCCCGCGGAGGGGCGCCTCTCAGCCGAGTCGCCCGTCGCCCGCGCGCTGGTGGGCGCGCGCCCCGGCGACCAGGTGGCTGTTGCGCTGCCCCGCGGCGAGAGCGTGCTGAGCATCGTCAGCGTGGAGTGACGCCCGCGCCGCCGGCTGGATCTCGTCCACGGGCGTGATCGCCGCCTGGAGCGCTCCTGCCGCGGCCGGCCGCGCTGACGGCGGCCCCCCGAACGAGTCGATGAATGCCTCCACCACCTCGGGGTCGAACTGGGTGCCGGCGCAGGCGCGCAGCTCGGCGATCGCCTCGGCGGAGGGGATGGCGCCGGAGTAGGAGCGATCGGAGGTCATGGCGTCGAAGGCGTCGCAGACGAAGATGACGCGCGCGCCGAGCGGGATCCCCTCGCCGCGCAGGCCGTCGGGGTAGCCGGCGCCGTCGAAGCGCTCGTGGGAGGAGCGCACGAGGCGCGCGACTGGGCGCAGCGCGGCGGCGGCCGCGAGGATCCGCTCGCCGAGGATGGTGTGGCGGCTCATGAAGCCCCACTCCTCTTCGTTGAGCGGGCCGGGCTTGGTGAGGATGGCGTCGGGGATGGCGATCTTGCCGACGTCGTGCAGCTCGGCGGCGCGGGCCAGCACGTCGAGCTCTTCGCCCGCCATCCCCAACCGCCGGCCGACCTCCAGCACCAGCGCACCGACGCCGCGCTGGTGCTCCTGCAGGTCGGGGTGGCGCTCCTGGAAGGCTTGCAGCAGCACGTCGCGCAGCTGGTGCACGGCGGAGGCCTCGCGCGTCTCCTCCTTGCGCCGGTAGAGGCGCTGGTCGGCGAGCTGCATCACCGCGGCGGGGTCGTCGAGCTCGGGGGGGATGCACACGACGCCGTGGGCGGCGCCGATCGAGAAGCCGGGGCCGCGCTCGGAGAGGGCGGCGACGGAGGCGGCGGTGAGCGCGTCGATCCGCTCGGCGCAGTCGCGTAGCAGCACGCAGAACTCGTCGCCGCCCATGCGGTAGGCGGTGCCGTAGGGGGCCACCACGGTTCGCAGCTTGTCGGAGAGGCGCGCCAGCAGCGCGTCGCCGGCGGGGTGGCCGAAGGTGTCGTTGTAGCGCTTGAAGCCGTTGAGGTCGTACAGCATCAGCTCCCATGTCTCACCCGCGCTGACACGGCGGCAGGCGACGTTGAGGTCCTCCATCAGCTGCCGGCGGTTGCCGAGGCCGGTGAGCGGGTCGGTGAGCGCCAGCAGGCGCGAGCCGGCGAGCATGGCGATGTTCTCGCGCACGGTCATCATCAGGTGCACGCACACGGCGAGCACCGTCACGATCGCGAGAATCAGCGCGACCGGGGTGAGCGCGCCGTCGAGGTTGCCGTCGATCAGCACGCCCAGCGCGGCGAGCAGCGAGAGCGAGGGCACCGACACCAGCCGCCAATCCTCCACTCGCCGGCGCGCCGGCCGCGGCCACGGTGTCCACGCGGCGAGCGCCAGCAGCACGCAGGAGGCTGGCCACAGGCACTGCACCCAGTCGCCCACGTGGTAGGCGTCGGTGGCGGTGAGGTAGAGGTAGCCGGTGTCGGCCACGGCGCTGGCGAGCATGGCGGCGGCGATCAGTAGCCATACGCGCCCCGGGCGCCAGCCGGTCATGCCAAGCGCGCCGAGCGTGAATACCAGCAGCAGCAGGTCGCCGATCGGATAGGCCAGAGCCACCCCGAGCGAGGCGGTGTCGCCGTGGGCGCCATGCAGGATCGGCGGCAGGATCAGCGCCGCGCCGACCGCGGCGGCGGCGAGTCCGCCGATCAGGCCGTCCAGCCACATGCCGATCCGCAGCTCACGCAGGTGGGCGCCCAGCAGCAGTACCAGCGCTACGTAGCAGCAGGGGTAGAAGACGAGATAGAGCGCGTCGGCGGGCGACACGCGGCCGCCGGCCGCGCCGGGACCTTCGACGTACAGCGCGTAGTAGAGGTCGCCGAGGCACCAGCACAAAAGGCCGGCGCCCATCGTCAGCCAGGCGGCGCGCTGCGCCTGAACGACCACGCCGCGGGCGATCACAGTGCAGGCCGAGGCGCCCATCAGCAGCCCGTAGATGGAGTGGTCGAAGATGCCCCCGCGCGAGAGGCCGTCGAGGCCGGCGAGGGTGTGCAGCACCAGCACCCCCAGCCCCCCAACCAGCAGGGCGAGCACCAGGGTGACAGGCAGGGGTCTTGTTCGCATCGCTGTGTGCATCCCCACTCACCTCAAGCATCGGCGGCGGGGGCACGGCCCTGAAGTTGAATTGCCGGACCTGCGCGAGTTGTCGAGGTTGGGTGGGGAGGGGAGGGTGGCCTCGCCGCGCTATCGCGCCCATCCGCGGCACGTGCGGCGCGTGTGAGGTTCGCGCCGCCTCCTACCGCGCGTGCTTGACGCGGCGCACGAAGCGCCGCGGCGGGCCGGTCCCCTACCGCGTAGGTTTGAGGCGGCGCACGAAGCGCCGCGGCGGGCCGGTCCCCTACCGCGTAGGTTTGAGGCGGCGCACGAAGCGCCGCGGCGGGCGCCGGTAGAGGCGCTGGCCCTCACGCAGGGCGCGCTTGCGCAGCTTTTTGCGCCTGGCGGCGATCAGCCGCAGTAGCCGCTTGCGCGTTTTGCGCTCGCCGGTGAACTGGCGCGAGCGCTGGCGCACCCGTGCTTCCAGCAGCGCGAGGTCGTGCTCCTCGCCGAGCATTTCCCCGAGCCGGTCGGCGCGGCGGGCGAGGCGGCGCACCGGCTGGTGGCGCTTGCCGCCGCGGTCGAGCGTCTCGGCGATGTAGCGCAGCTCCTTGACGCGTTTGCGCCACGCGTGCAGCGCTTCCACGCTCTGGCGCCGGCGCGCGGTGCGCATCCGCCGGCGTCCCCGCGCGTAGATGCCCTGCACGCCGGGCGCCACCAGCTTGAAGCCGCGCTCGCGCAGCTCTAAACGCTCCACTCGGGCGCGCACGGCGCGCAGCTCGAGGACCACCTCGCCGCGTACGCGGGCGTCGTGGATGGCGTGCGCGGCGGCGGTGTCGCGCTCGGCGAGCAGTTGCGCGCGCAGCGTGCGCACCGCGGCGCTGCGCTTGAAATGCGTGGGGTCGCGCCGCACGAGGGCGTCGAGCGTGCTGAGCATCACCTCCGCGTCGCGCGCCCCGGCGAGGCGCCGGGCGCAGTCGCGCAGCGCGGTGTTCTCGCGCGCGTAGCGCTTGGTGGCGAGCTCGGCGCGCAGCAAGGTGAGCAGCGCGCGCAGGCGCTTGAGCGCCTTGCGGGTCTCGTGCACGGTGAGCGCGCCTGCACGCGCGGGATCGTGGGCCGCTTCGCCGCCGCCCGACTGGCCGCCTGCCGACCGGCGACCTGGTGCCCCTTCGGGATACGCCTCCAGCAACTCGATCGCTAGGTCGAGCTGTCCGAGGATCACGCGCCGCAGACCCTCCGCGAAGGGCTCTCCGGGGAGCAGCGCCGTCCGGGGCTGGCGGGGCCGGGGGCGGGGGGGTGTCTGCGCGCGTCCGGCGCGACGCTCCAGCTGGCCTTTGGCGAGGGCGACGGCGACGCCTACGCCCACCACCGCGAGTGCACCGGCGAGGGGCGCCACAATTGGCCCATGCCCCCGCGCCTTCCGTCGGCCCCATGGTGGACGGTGCGCCGCGCGGCGAATCGCAAGCCCGCGACGTACCGCTGTCCGTTCTGCGGCCATCAGCTGCCCGCGCTCAGCGAGCATATGCTGATCGCCCCCGAAGGCGACACCCGCCGCCGCCGCCACGCGCACACCAAATGCGTGGTGAAGGCGCGCGAACGGGGGCAGCTGGTGTTGCGCGATGAGTGGCTGCGCTCCCAGCCGCGCCCGGCGCCGTGGTGGCGGCGGCTACTGCGACACACCGAGCCCCCTCACGCTCCGTAGGTGCACGCCGATCCCCGTCACGCTCCGTAGGTGCACGTAAATCTCCGTCACGCTCATCGGGTGCACGCCGAGCCTCTTCACGCTCCGTAGGTGTGCACGTATTCGGGCTCGATGCGGATGATCACGCGCTGTTCGCCGGGCTGGCGGTAGGGGTAGGTGTCCTGGCCGAGGTACTTCATCGCCAGCGCATCGATATGCGCGTCGGCGCCCTCGTGCGTGCGCTCGGTGACGCGCCCGCGGATCGTGAGGTACTCGTAGGGGTTGTCCATGTTCTGCACCGTCAGTGTGACGCGGGGGTCGCGTTCGAGGTTACGCGGCCATACGCGGCCCTCGGCGGTGTTGAGCGTGGGCAGGCCGTCCTGTAGATCGACCCACACCGGCGCGGCGTGTATGGAGCCGTCGGGGCGCAGCGTGGCGACGTTGCAGAAGTTCTTGCCCCGCAGCAGCTGCTCGGCGGGACCCTCGATCTTCGCGCTCATCAGGGGTACTCCTTCCTCGTGTGGGTTATCGCACTCCACCAAGATAGGGGAGAAACGATTTCGCCCACCTGACCCGGCCGCGCTCGCGGCCTGCGGGGAGGGACGTAGCGAGAAACGGCCTCCCCTCCCCCTCCCCCTCCCCCTCCCCCTCCATCCCTTCACCCGACCGGCCCGTGCTGGCGGACTGGGAGGGGTCGTAGGGATCGCGCCGAAGCTACTGGCGCGAGAGAGGGGCCGAAGAGCTGGTGGGCGGGATCGGGTCGAGCGGGGTGAGCGTGCCGTTGTTGAGCTGGAAATGCACGACGGCCTGGCCGCCGGACGGGCAGCATTGGGTGTCGTGGGGACGGTAAAGGGCGTAGGCGAGCGTCACTTCGGTGTCGCTCTGGCCGACGATGTGCACCGCGGCGCTGGGCTGGCTGGAGTCGGTGCCGAGGTAGTGGTTGCCGAGGAAGAAGAAGGCGAGCTGGTTGTAGCCGGCGGTGGAGCCCTCGCGCGTCCCGATCAGCACCCGGAGGGTTTGGTTGGGGTGGTAGGTGGAAAGGGCGACGGGGCTGTACCCGTGTGCGTGAACGACCGCCGCCGCCGCTGTGGCTTCGCCGGGGGCGGCCTGTTCGGCGGACTGCCCCCCATGCAGGAAGGCGGGCGCAGGCGCGGTGCGGGTGGTGCCGGTGGGCTGTCCCGTCGCGCTCGAAGTCCCGCCACCGCCGGTCGTGGTTGTCGTGGTGGGCGTCGTGGTGATGGCGGGCGTGGAGGCGGTGGAGCTCGTGTGCGACCCGGTATGGGCGCCGGCACTCGCCGCGGGGGTGCCGGAGACGGTGACCGTTTTGGTCCCGCCCCCGCAACCGCCGAGTAGCACGCCTCCCAAGGCTCCCAGAGCCAGCGCGCATACCAGCGGTCCCGCCCGTCGAATCATCCCTCTGTGTTTCGCCACCGCGCTGGTTCCCACCTGCTCGTCAACACCGCGGTGAGGGGTGGGGTTGCGCCCGTGGTTGGGGTTTGTGTCTTTATTTTGAGACCCCAGCCAAATGAGAATGAGACTCGGTCCTATCTTCTGCGCCGGGAAAATGTTCTTTTGGGACCCCAGCCAAACGAGAATGAGACTCGATCCTATTTGGCTAGGGGCCATTTTTTTTACTTCACACCAGCCCCCCAGCCTTACCTTGAC
Organism: uncultured Solirubrobacterales bacterium; assembly: GCA_963833205.1. Lineage (GTDB taxonomy): Bacteria > Actinomycetota > Thermoleophilia > Solirubrobacterales > Solirubrobacteraceae > Palsa-744. The sequence continues at coordinate 23,944 of CAWHWZ010000008.1, forward strand.
AAGATTATTAGTCGCTGCTAATCTACTGTGTAGTTAGCAATCACTAAGTTCGCCCCTCTCCCGCCCATGAGTCAAGCGGCTGGTGGCGGCAGGCAGGGGGATGTAGATGAGCAGCTCGCGCACCAACAACAACTGGACCCTCGGGATCGTCTCCACGGCGCTGTTCATGGTCGTCCTCGACAACCTCGTGGTGTCGATCGCGCTGCCCTCGATCCACCGCGATCTCGGCGCCTCCATCCAGTCGCTGGAGTGGACCGTCAACGCGTACGTGCTGGCATACGCGGTGCTGTTGCTGACCGGCGCCGCGCTCGGCGACCGCTTCGGGCGCAAGCGTATGTTCATCGTGGGCCTCTCGCTGTTCACCGCGGCCTCCGCGGGCGCCGCGTTGGCGCCCAGCACTGAGCTGCTGGTGGCCGCCCGCGCGGTGCAGGGGATGGGCGCGGCGATGGTTACCCCGCTGACGCTCACACTGCTGGCGGAGGCGTTCCCCGCCACCCGCCGTGGGATGGCGCTGGGCGTGTGGTCGGGCGTCTCCGGCTCGGCCGTGGCGCTCGGCCCGTTGGTGGGGGGCGCGGTGGTGCAGAGCATCTCCTGGCATTGGATCTTCTGGATCAACGTCCCGCTCGGCCTCGTGCTGGCGCCGCTGGCCGCCACTCGCCTGCGCGAGAGCCACGGCCCCAACGGCACGCTGGACCTCCGCGGCTTGGCGCTCGCCTCCGCCGGCGCGTTCGGCATCGTGTTCGGGATCGTGCGCGCGCAGTCGCTCGGCTGGACCTCCACCACCATCCTCGCCTCGCTGAGTGCGGGCGCTGTCCTGCTGGGGCTGTTCGTTGCCTGGGAGCGCTGGGCGCGCGAGCCGATGCTGCCGATGTCATTCTTCTCGCGCCGCGCTTTCGCGGTAACCAACTTCGGTTCGCTCACAATGTACTTCGGGATGTTTGGGTCGATCTTCTTTCTCTCTCAGTTCATGCAGGACGTGCTGCACAACACCCCGCTGCAGGCGGGCTTGAAGATCCTCGTGTGGACTGGCGCCACGATGGTGGTGGCCCCGCTCGCGGGCATCTTCTCCCAGCGTTTCGGCAGCCGTCCCTTCATGCTCTCGGGCCTCGCGCTACAGGCCGGCGCGCTGGCGTGGCTGGCGTCGATCCTCTCGACCGATACGCCCTACGCGGAGATGATCGTCCCGTTCATCATGGCGGGCGCCGGGATGGCGCTCGTGTTTGCCCCCTCCGCCAACGCCGTGCTCTCCGCGGTGCGGGCCGAGGAGGCCGGGCAGGCCTCCGGCGCCACCAACGCGATCCGCGAGACAGGCGGCGTGCTGGGAGTGGCGGTGCTCGCCACGATCTTCACCCACGCCGGCGGGTACGGCTCGCCGCAGGCGTTCGTGAACGGCCTCGCCCCGGCGCTGTGGGTCGCGGTGGCGGTGCTGAGCGCCGGCACGCTCGCGGTGCTGGCGCTGCCCTTCTCGACCAAGGTCATGGGCGCGGAGCCCACCGCGGAGGGGGTTGCGATCCCCGCGGCCGGTGGGCCGCGCCCCGCCCGTGAGATCCCGCGAGTGGCCGGCGTGGCGGGGGAGGTTGCTTGAGCACCGCCGCCGATCCCGAGCGCGCGCGCGCGAGCGCCGATCTCACGCCGACCGGCGCCGGTGGGGACTCCGCCGAGGCGCTGCCCGCCCGCACGCGCGTGCCCGCGGCGGAGCGCCGCGAGGAGCTGATCGCCGCGGCCGTGCACGAGTTCGCGCACGGGGGTCTGCACGGCACCCCGGTGGAGCGCATCGCTCGCCGTGTAGGTGTCGCCCAGCCATACGTGTTCACTCTCTTCGGCAACAAGCGCGAGCTGTTCCTGGCGGCGCTGGAGCGCAGCTTTGAGCGGATCGCCGCCGCTTTCGAGCAGGCCGCCGCCGACTTCCGCGAGGGACGGGCGCCGGCCGACTGCGAGGATGCTCTGCAGGCGATGGGCAAAGCTTATGTGGATCTGCTCACCAGCGACCGCGACTACCTGATGCTCCAGCACCAGTCCTACGCCGCCTGCGACGACGAGCTGGTGCGCGCCCGCATGCGCCGCCGCTACGCCGAGCTGGTGGGCCTCGCGCAGCGGCTGTCCGGCGCTGAGGACGAACGGATCGACGACTTCTTCCGGCACGGCATGGCGCTCAACGTCGCCGCTGCGCTCGGCGTGGAAGATCTCTCCAGCGGCTGCGCCTGGGTCAAGTCCGAGCTCGCCGCGGGGTAGGTTCTCGGCGATGCCCTACCATTGACCAGGGTCATGTCCGCGTCCACCCAGACTCCCTCGAAGCCCAAGCGCAGCAACCGGGAGCTGGCGCGCACCACCGGGATGGTGGCGTTGGCGGTGCTGGCGACTCTGTTCGCGGTGTTCAACCTCGAAAAGGTTGAGGTCAACTGGATCTTTGGCAAGGGCCAGGTGCCGTTGATTATCGTGATCGTGATCTCCGTGCTGATTGGGGTCGTGTTCACACACTTCGCCGAGCGGCGCTCGGCGAAGCGCCGTTAGCAATCGCCGTCACGCTCGCCGGCGGGTGCGCCGCCCCGTTCCTCGGCCCGGTGCCGTTGCCAACGCCGCCCTGATGGGGCCGTGATCCCACGATTGCCTCCACCGCCTCCTCGGGGCCAACGTAGGGGGTGAGCACGACATAGGAGATGTACTCCGAGAGCAGCGGCAGCCGGTGGCCCCTGCCGGCGAGCGCCTCGCAGTAGAGGATGTTCCACAGCCCGCCGGCGATCCCCTCGACCGCGATTCTGGTGCGCGGTCGCCGGGGGGCGCCCTCGGTGAGCAGCGTCGCCAGCTCGTAGGCGAGATCGCCCACGTTGGCGATCGCCGCCGGTCCCGCTTCGAGCGCTTTGACGGTGAGCGTCATCAGACGCGCGGGGCTGTTGGCGAGGTGCGCGAGCAACCCGTCGATCGTGCGACACACCGCTGCCGGCCATTCGGGGCAGACAAGCTCGGGAGTGGCGATGAACCTCAGCAGTTCGTCGCCCAGCACATCCAGCGCCTCCAGGTAGCACGCCTGCGGGTCGGGGTAGAGCTCGGTGATCGACTCGAACGGCAGCCCCGCGGCTTCGGCGATCCGGGGCGAACTGAGGTCGGCAAACTTCCGTTCGCGCAGCCCCGCCTCGATCGCGCTGCGCAGCACGCGCGCCCGGCGGCATTCTCCGCCGCACGCGTCGGGCTCGAGCAGGAGCGTCTCCGGGAAGGGCTGGTTGGCGCAGCGACGCGGGCGCAACTTCGTCAGCGCGGGCGATTTGAACAACAGCGTCCACTTCCCCATCTCACGCACCAACGGGTCGAGATCCTGGGTGTCGTCGTCGAGGAGGCGCATCTGCGTCGCCCGCCGCAGCCCTCCCACAATCGCGCGCACCACCGGCAGCGGCAGGGTTTCGGGGTCGTGCGCCTCAATGCCGTTGGGAGCCACGCCGGTTCCGTTGCCGCCCGCGCCAGGCTGCCTTGCTTCAGTCAAATCTGTACCGGTCCCGTCGCCGTTGGCGGCTCCCCGCTGTGCTCCATCGCCCTGTTCGCCGCCGGCCGGGGGGCAGCGACCGGAGAGCGCGCCCGCCAGCAGCCCTTCGCACACGGCGGTCGTCTTCTGCAGCCGCCGCAGTCCCTCGGCGCCCGCCGCCTGGGACTCGGTGAGCGCCAAGCGCAACGCCTTCGGGTTCTGCTCCAGTTCCGCGCCCCACGCCTGCAGCGTCGCGCGCAGGCGCTGGCGCTGGTCGCCCTCCGCCGTCCGGTAGGCGTCCGTGAGTCGCTTGACCGCGCGGTTGGCGATCAGGTCGAACGTAGCCATGAAGCACTCCTCCTTGCCGGAGAACTGCTCATAGAAAGACCTGCGCGAGACCCCCGCCAGCCCGATCACGAGCTTCACGCTGGTCTGCGCGTAGCCCCGCGTCGTGACCGCCTCGATCATCCCGCCGTGGATGCGGATGCGCTGGTTGCGGGCCACTCCCGGCGCGCCGAGCGGGTGCGGTCCCCGCGGTAGGCGGGCGTAGATCGGGACGATCTTGGGCGCTGCTTGCTGCGTGGGTTTACCGTTGGTCTGCCCCGGCTTGCGTGCGCCGACGGTCTTGCGAGTGCCCGCGCCGGGCTTGCGGCCATCTCGCCCGGCTTTGCGGGCGCCCTCCGCGGACGACCCCGAGCTCCCTCCCTTGGACTCAGACATTCGACCTCCCTGCATCCTCTCGAAACTCCGACTGTCATGGCATCTCGTAGACAAGATATTTCCATGTCAGCGATTTTTTGTCTACAGCGTACTCTACGCAATCCCTTCCCGCCGCGTCAAGCGCCGTCGATCTGGCGATTTTCCCCAGCAATCACGGTGCTTTTTAGGATAGCGCCACAGCCGCGCAAAGGTCACCGCCACCGCCTGAGCAGGTCATCCGGCTTGATCGCAGCCGGCTCGTAATGCGAGCCACCGGATGTCTACGGCCTCATTGATCCCCGCGGCCTCATTGATCCCCGCGTGCCGCGGGCGGAGGCTCACTCCCCCTTGGGCGGCTCGTCCTGGTGTGCGCCGTGCTCGTCGGGGTGGCGTACAACCACCACGGGGCAGGAGGCGCGGCGCAGCACAGCCTTGGAGGTGCTGCCGAGCAGTTTTGACTTCAGTCCGCCCAGCCCCCGCGAGCCGATCACGATCGTCTGCGCATTGTGCGTCTCGGCCGCCGCCACGATCGCGTCGGGGGGGTCGGTGAGGTCCTCGACCGCGAGCGCTCGCGCGTCGAGGCCCCCCTCGCGGGCCAGCTCCACGCCCTCCGCGGCAATGCGCTGCGCGCGTTCCTCGCTCGCCTGCTCCACCTCCCGTGTGACGGAGGGATCGAAGGGCAGCATCGTGCTGCCCATCCCGGTGGCGTCCGGCATGATCATCATCTCCGCCAGGCCGGGCTCCCACACGGTGAGCACGATCGCCTCGCCGGGCGCAAACAACCGGCCCGCCTCGCTGACCGCGGCGCGGGCCGGCGGCGAGCCGTCGTAGGCGATCAGGATCGGGCCCGTGTCGGCCATCGCCTTAGCCTAACCGCCCAGGCGGCTGCAGGTTGTTCAATGCAGGATCACCCGCAGCGCGATCACGCCGAGTCCCATCGCCGCGCCGATGCACAGCTCCAGCGCCAGCTCCGCCGGCTGTGCTCGCGCGCGCAGCCCCGCGAGCAGCTCGAACGCCAGCAGGCTCGCTACGCAGCTCCACAGCGCCACGGTGACAGCGGTTTCCTGGTTGGCGCCCACCGCCCAAGCGATCAGCAGTGCCACGACCGGCGCGCCCGCGCCGCGCACGATCGCCCAGTCGCGCCCCAGCGCCCGTCCGAGCCCCTTCACGGTGAGGCGTTCGCCGGCGGTGAGGCGTTGGCCGAGCAGTTCGGCGTAGGAGTGAGCCAGCCAGTAGACCAGCAGCGCCACGACGACCGCGCCAACGGTCTCGGGGTAGGTGTCGCGCAGGCTGCTCTCCGCCGCCAGCAGCGCGCCGACCGTGATCGTCCCATACACCGCACCCGCGGGGTTTTCGCCGGGAAGCAACCGGTCGAGCGTCCGGATCGCCAGCCGCCGCGCGCGGGTGGCCGCGCTGGGCGTGTCTGCGCGATCGCTGGGCCGATCGCTGGGCGTGTCTGCGCGATTGTGGCGTATCGAGCTCACGGACCCACATGATGACTGGCCTGCGGGGCGACTACGAGGGCAGTGGCTCGATCGCAGGCGCGACCAGGGCGATGCCGAGGCCGCGCAGCGACACGCGGCCGCTCTGCGGGTAGAAACACATGTCGCCCGGCTGGCGCGTGCCGTAGGCGAGGTAGGTGAGACCCTGCTGGCCAGCGCGCAGCGCGTGCGCCACCCCGGTTGCTGGGGGGCGCGAAATCACATCGCCCGCTCGCAGCGGATGCTCCTCGGGTGCTCCCGCGCCGCCACGGGGCCACAGCTGAAGGACACCCGCGCCGTCGAGCACGACGAAGATCTCCTCCTCCTCGGAGTGACAGTGCGCGGGAGCGCCTCCTTGCGCCGCCGGCAGGGTGACGTGCTTGAGTCCGGTGGCGCGGGCGCCGGCCGCCTCGCTCAGCAACCGCACGGCGCCGCCGAAAGTGCTGGGTGCGTCTGCCAGCGCCACCACATGGCGGGGGCGCTCGGCCGTTGGTGGGGGGCACTCGGGTGGCCCGGCCGCGGCTTCGCGGGCGAAGGGACCTTCGCCGCCGGCCAGTTCCACCCAGTGGGGAAAGCTCCACGCCGCGCCGATGCGGGGCAGGGCAGTGAGGTGGGGGTCGCGACGCTCGCCAAACACCAGCACGTCCAGTCCTCCGTCTGTGGCGCGCAGCGTGTGGGCCCCGCGCATCGGGCGGTGCACGATGCAATCGCCGCTGCTCACCTCGCATGTCTTGCCTTCTTCCCACAACATCCCGCTGCCGGCCAGTACGAAGAAGATCTCCTCGTCGGCCCCATGGTCGTGCGCGGGGGTGGAGAAGTGCCCGCCTGCGACCTCGATACGCCGCAGGCCAACGGCGCGCGTACCAGCTTCACGTCCCGGGTCGCGCCACACCCCCTTGATGTGCCCAAACGCCAACTCGCGTGACCGGCCCTCGTACAGGTTGGGAACCTTCATGGTGGGTGACGCTATCAGCGCAGGCGCCGACGCGAATTGGCGGCGCTGCCCGGGCGCCGGTGAACCGTCTGGCCGCGAGATCTCCGCTCACCGCCAGCGAGCTCAACCACCAGACGCCCGTCGCCGTCGATTCCATCGGCACGCCCGCGCCCCGTTCTGATATAAGAGACTCGAAACTATTGGCTAGTCGGAAGTGGGGCCTACGTGAGTGCTGATGGGGGTGCCGCGGGACGTGAACAGCTGGCCGCCGACGGGGTATTCTCCGGCGGCGGTATCAAGGGCCTCGCGTTCGCGGGCGCGCTCGCGGCCACTGAAGAAGCCGGTTATCGCGAGTGGCATGAGCTGGCCGGCACCTCTGCCGGCGCGATCACGGCGATGGCGCTGGCCGCGGGCTACGACGCCGGGCTGCTGAGAAAAACCCTGGATGCCTTCGATTTCGGGCTCCTCGCCGACTACGGAAGCCCGATCCACGTGCTCGGCGCCGTGCGCGACCTGATCTTCCACGAGTCGCTCGTCAAAGGCGATGAGCTCACCAACTGGATCGAAGACCTGCTCGACGGCTCGCCGGTGCAGGGCATCAACCGGACGACCACGTTTGGAGAGCTCACCGCGCTCACCGGGCGCACGCTCGTGGTTGTGGGCACCGATCTGGCTCACTCGCGCATGGTGGAGTTTCCGCGTGATGTCGAGCTCTATCAGGACGAGGCTGGAAAGCAGTTCGAACAGGACAAGTTCCCCATCGCCAAGGCGGTGCGCATCAGCGCCGGTTATCCCTACTTTTTCCCGCCCGTCGGCGGCATGTGGGACCGTGTCACAAAGAAGGAAGGAGTGTTCGTCGATGGTGGCGTGGCGGGGGCCTTTCCGGTGTTCGTGTTCGACAAGCCCCAGCCGCTGCATCCCACATGGGGCTATCACCTGCATGGCGGTCTCGACGCGAAGGAGAACGAAGCGTCATATCGCAAGATTGGCGGCATCGAGTGGCCCAAGCAGATGCTCGAAGGCATCCTCGACACGGCGATGAACGCGCTCGACAAGTTCAGCGAGCGGCGCTTTGAACAGCGCGTGATACCAATCCCCACGGGCGAGGTCTCAACGCTGAACTTCAACCTTTCCCCGCAGGAAAAGACATACCTGTACGAATCGGGCTGGAAGTCGGCGAAGGAATTCTTCGCCAGCGGGCCCAAGCCCGAAAATAGCTACGGGAAGCAACCGTAAGCAACTTTGGCTGGGTCGCCCGCCGTTGAATGCAGATGGCCGGCCGCGTCGCCCGCCGTTGAATGCAGACAGCCGGCCGCGCCGCCCGGCTTGGTCCAGGAACGCCCGGTCGCATCCTCCATTTCGAAAGACGTTCTCAGAAGGTAACGGGAACCCAGTGGTGGCCGCCGTCGAAGGTCATGATCATTTTGGCGGCGTGGTTGGAAGACCGCACGAGGCCCACCCCCTGGTTGGGGCTGGTGAATTCGAGGAGTGAGAGCGAACCACGGTAGGCGACAGTCCAGTGGACGCCCCCGTCGAAGCTGGCCAGGAGGTCTTCGCGATTTGCGGTGGCGTGGCCGATCAGAATGACCCCCGGGCTCGGCGAAGCGAGCACCCCGCCGAAGAAGCTCCCCTGCGGCCCGAGCTCCGGCCCGGCGGTGAAGGTTTGGCCCCCATCGCTGGAGAGGTACAGCCAACTGGACCCAAGCGTCGCCCCCGGAGGGGCGGACGGCGAGAGAGGGAAGGCAAATCCACCCATCACGCACACCGCAACCAGGTTGCGCGCCGTCGAGGCCGCGGGGATCGCGAAACTGCCGCCCACCGAGGCGCACGGGGGGGTCCAGCTCACCCACTTCCCGCCGCTGTTGAGCTGGGCGCTGCCGGTGGTGCCGCGATCGTTGCCCTCCACCAACCAGCCGCTGGAGCCCCGCAGGACGAACGCACCCGACTGCAAGCTCCCGCCGGCGGGGCCGCCGAGGTGCACGGTGCTTGACACGCGCCATCTGTCGGCGCCGGCCGGTGAGCTCCTCACGGTGACATCGCCCCTGCTGTTGGACTCCATCAGGTACGCCATGCCCGCGGCCGACTGAACGTCGAGGATTGTGCCTTCGCCTCCCAAACCCAGTCCGCGGGGAGGCTGCTTGCGCCAGGTCCGGCCTGCGTCGTGGGTGGACCACAGGGTCAACTCGATGGCGAAGGAGGCGCCCGCCTGTCGGGCCGGGACAGCGAGCGATCCGTAGATCCATCCATCCCGCGGGTCGGCGAAATAAACGCGCAACGGGACGCCATCGATGAGTTCAGCCGGGACGCCGCCGATTCTGCGGTTGGCCGCGGCTGCCAGCGCTGCGGGGAACGGCTTGGCGACCCACGAACGCCCCGCGTTGGTGGTCTTCCGCAGCGCAAGACACCCACGGTGATGCGCGCACCGCACGGTTCCCAAAGCCCACGCGGTGCGCAGCGAGGCGAATGTCACCGAGCGCGGATTGAAGCGTGGCTGCGGCGACGCTGGGTGCGAGGAGGACCCGTGCGCCGCGGGGTTGCCCGCTGGCGCCGGTCGCGTTGGTCGGCCCGACGCCGTCGCGACTCCCGCTCCGGTCGCGCCGAGCGTGGCTGCCGCTCCGGTCGCGCCGAGCGTGGCTGCCGCTCCGGTCGCGCCGAGCGTGGCTGCCGCTCCGGTCGCCCCGAGCGTGGCTGCCGCTCCGGTCGCCCCGAGCGTGGCTGCCGCTCCGGTCGCCCCGAGCGCGAGTGCCGCCAGGAGGATCAGAACGGCCGCCCCGATGTTCGCTGCCTGCTTCGCTGTCCGACCAGTTGTCATACGCGACTGCATTTCACGGGCCTCCTTCGAGCTGGGCGGTGAGTCAGCTAATCGTATATGTTTGGTTCATTCGGCGAATATAGGCCCGGCCTTGCGCCAGCGGGTCCTCGTCGCCGACTATCCCGGCGGGCTGGCTCCGCTCAGCGCCTCGACGCTCATCTCGCTCTCGATCGCCGCGCCGATGGCGGCGATCGACGGCGACCGTACGCGCTGCTTGGTTGCCGTGTGCGCCCCGCGGTTCAGGCCGGCGAGTCGCTGCGCCTCGCGCCGCGTCGCCTCGTCAAGCTCGGTCGCCGGCACCACCTCGTCGAGGTAGCCGACCTGCACGGCCTCTCGGGGCGTGTAGATCGCGGCGTCGATCACCGCGCGCGCCAGGTGACCGGGGTGCAACCGCTGGCGTGCGAGCTCGATCACGAACTGAGGCATCGTCAGCCCAATCTGCACCTCGTTAAGACCAACTCGAAACTCTCCATCGACCCCGATCCTCACGTCCGCCGCCATCAACATGAATGCGCCCGCCGCGACCGCGTGACCGTCGCTGGCGATCAACACCGGCGCCGGAAAGCCCAGGATCCGCTGCGCCAGGGTGGCTCCCAGCCGGAGCATCTCGACGATCCGCTGCGCGTCCCCGCTGGCGAAAACCCGCAGGTCGAAACCCGCCGAGAAGTAGCCGTTGCGGCCCCGTAGGACGACGACCGCACCGTCGCGCTCGGCTTGGTCGAACGCTTCGTGCAATGCGCCCAGCATGTCCAGCGAAAACGCGTTGACCTTGCCGTCGTCCATCGCGATGGTTGCGACGGCGTTGTCGAGGTGATAGTTGACGAGTCCGCTCACCAGGTCTTCCCCCAGGGTCGTGGTTGTTCTGGCGCAGCTTATGTTCTCCAGGCCCTTCGCCGACGGCCGCCAGCTTCAGTGATACAGGTCCTGGGCGATTTGGTTGGCCAGCGGCGAGCCGAGCCCGGATGCAAGGTCAAACCCGGGTGCGTAAGCGCTGAGGATCTGGTTGGGGAACAGCCTGGCGCTGGAGAGTACGGCCGCGGGGTATGTGGTGGTGGCGCAGCCCGGTTGGATCGTTCCGGTGCGGGTGGGCGTCCCGCCGGCAACCGACGTCAGGCCTTGGGCGCTGGAGACCGACGAGCTGGCGGACGCACGCTGGGTGACATAGAGCCCCAGGCCCGAGACCGTGTCGACGTCTATCACTGCCGCTCGATACGCGCAGAATCCGGAGGTGGCGCCAACGATACGCGGAGAATTCGGACGTGGCGCCAACCCACCCTGGTAGCGTCGCTCCCCATGGCGCAGGCACCCGCCGGCGAGACACTCGTGAACCCCCTGTCGGGCTTCGTCCTGCACGACCAGGACGAAGCGGAGGTGCAGCTTGACGAGCTGTGGCGCGACCGTGCCGCGGCGATCGTCTTTCTGAGGCACTACCTGTGCGTGCAGTGCCGCGTTGGGGCCATGGAGCTCGAACGCGACCGCCACCTGCTGGCGCCCGACCCCAATGTCTGGCTGATCGGGATGGGCACCGCGGCGCAGGCGCGGGCCTTCAAGCAGCAAACCGGCGTGCGCTTCCCGGTGCTGCTGTCCGCGGACCTGGGAGCCTACGAGGCGATGAATCTGCCGCGCGGCTCGCTGAGGCAGATCTTTGGGTTTGCGGCGCAGCGGGTGGCGCGGCGTCGCGCGAAGGGCGTCGGCCTCGATCGCCAGGCCGAGGGCGGCAACCGCCCCAAGGCCCGGCCCGAACAGGACTGGCACCAGCTCGGTGGCGCGTTCGTGTTTGCACGCGGCGGCCAGCTCGTGTGGAGCCATCGCGCCCGGCACGCCGGCGACGGTCCCGACCACCGCCTGCTCGGCGAGGCGCTGCGGGGGGCTCCTCGTCAACCGCGACCACGCCGCCGGTGAGATCGCCCGCCCGCGCGTCCCTGCCTGGTGTTGTGCGGTCGGGGGAGTAGTCGGCGTTATTCCCAGCTCGCCCAGATCGGTTCGACAACACCCGGCTGGCCGCGGACGGCGTCGGCGAGGGAGTCGCCAGCTCAAGGAACAGCCCGGCAAGGACATCGGCGTCGGCGGCGCCGGTGTAACAGCGGTGCTACACTACCGTTGTGCCGACGGCTCACCCCCGCATCGCCTTGACCCGTGATCCTGAGCTCGATCGCGCGCTGAGGGTTGGCGCATCTGTGCTCGGCCCGTCCAAGCCGACGGCCAGCGTGGCACGTGAGTTGATCATGCGCGGCGTCCAAGACCTTCTTGCGCACGCCGGCGATGAGCTCGACCAATGGCTGACCGGACGAGGGGCTACACCCGCCACCCGTTCCACCGGCGAGCTTCTGCAGAGTGCGGCGGCCCTCGGCCCTCATGACCCCGGAAATCCGCGCCCGCTCTCAGACGCACTGGCGGAGATGCGCGCCGAAGAAGATCGCTGAGTATTGCCGGCCACCGAGTTGATCTATCTCGACGCGTCCGCGTTTGTCAAGCTGGTGGTACCCGAGCCCGAGACCCCGAGCCTGAGCGCCGCTCTCAATGGCGTCGTCCGGGTCGTCGCCTCGGAGATTCTCGAGGTCGAGGTGCTGCGCGCCAGCCGTCGTGCGGGTGCTGGCACGCACGACGCTCAAGCACAGCTCGCGGCGGTGCGACTGTTGCCGTTGACCGACGAGATCCGAGCCTTGGCGGGCGAACTGGACCCGCCGTCGATCAGGTCGCTGGACGCGATCCACGTCGCCAGCGCGCTGAGTCTGCGCGAACGACTCAAGGGCCTGTTCACCTACGACGAGCGGATGTCGAGCGCCGCCCGCGACGCCGGGCTGAACGTGTACGCACCACGGTAGCCGCGAAGCTGAAGCCGTCGTCCTCCGCCTTCACCCGTAGCTGGCGCGGCTTCCCCTCGAAGACACGCCCCCTCGCCTCAGCGAGGCTCGGGGGGAGGGTCGTGCTCGACGCCGAGCGCCCGCTGCATCAGTGGCCCGCTTCGAGCGTCTTGTGTAGACCCGCGAGCGCGCGAGCGCCGACTCGTTTGAAAGCGACCCCGAGTAACGGGCCGGCGAGCTTGAACGATCCCTTCAGCGCGAGATCCGCGTCGTAGGTGATTCGTGTGCCCCTCTTGGATGGCTCGAAGGTGATTCGGTCCAGTGAGACGACGGTCGAGCTTTCGCCGCGAAATGTGACGGCGTTTGGTGGGTCGTACTCGACGATGCGGTAGGTGAGGGGGATCTTTCGGCCGAGGAAGCTGGTCAGGAGCCGGAACTCGGTTCCCTCGTGGATTGGTGCGTCGCCGAGGCGCTTGGCTTCGATGACGCCCGGGTCCCACTCCTGGGTGCTCGAGAAGTCGCTCAGGTAGGCGAACATCTCATCGCGCGGACGCGACGTATCGACGCTTGCGTTGTAGTGAGCCATCGGGTTCTCCTTATCGGTCTGAGCTGGCCGGGGTTGGTGTTTGGTGCCAGCCGCTGAGGTGTTCGCATTCGGCCCATAGCCGCTCGTGGTCCCGGGGCGTCTGCTTGGTCCACGGCACGCGGTGGGTCGGGCGCTCTCGGCGGTCGTGCCAGAAGCCGCCGGAGCTGCGTGCCGGGCGGGTCGCGGCGCCGAGCCAGACGATCGTGTCGGCGCCTTCTTGGGGCGTGCGCAGCAGCCGCTTTGTCAGAGCGTAGAAGCGTGGCAGCGAGGACTCAAGGCCCGGGGTGTCCGCCCACCCCGGGTGCATCGCGTGGACGACGATGCCGATGTCCCGCAAACGTTGCGCCCACAGTTCGCTCAGGATGACCTGGGCGCGCTTGGTGCGCGCGTACGCGGTGGGGCCGTCGAACTTCTCGTGGGCCATCTGCAGGTCGTCGAGGTGGATTCGCTGCGTGTACATGCCGCCCGAGGACACGTTGACGATGCGGGCGGGCTTGCTTTTCTGGAGCAGGGGGAGGAGGAGGTTGGTCAGCAGGAACGGCCCAAGGACGTTGGTCGCGAAGGTCAGCTCGATGCCATCGACCGAGAGCGTCCGCTCGCTCGTCAGTGCGCTGGCGTTGTTGACGAGCACGTCGAGGCGCCCCGTCTTCTCCCCGAGGCGTTTGGCGTACTGCCGCACGGATTTCAGGTCGCTGAGGTCGCAGGTGCCGACCTGGACGTCGCTGTTAGGAAACCGTGCCACGATCTGCGCGCGCGCGCGCTCGCCGCGCTGCTCGCTGCGGACAGCCAACCGGACTGCGGCGCCGAGACGCGCGAAGCCTTCGGCGGCGGCGAGGCCGAGACCCGAGGTTCCACCGGTGATGAGCACGACCTTCCCGCCCATCGGCTGCTCCTCGGCAGTGCTCCACATGCCTCTGCGCATGCGATAGCCGATGCGGGTATAGCCCGCGAGGACAGTGCGGTCGAGGATCGTGTCGAGCAGCGGGCCGATCATGCCGGCGATCCCGGGTCTCGTGGCGAATACCGCACACGGCAAGCATGACGCATCGGTCGCCTCGTTCCCGTTTGTTCTGCCCCGTAGGCGGAATAGTGCTATGTAGATGACTCTGGAAACGTTTGTTGTCGCAGGATACTCATGAGGATCGCGATCGTCGGTGCGGGAGTCTCTGGGCTCGTATGCGCGCATCTGCTGCATCGCGATCACGAGCTGGTCGTGTTCGAGGCGGCCGACCGGGCGGGGGGGCACGCCAACACGGTGCATGTCGAGACAGACACCGGGGCCTACGATCTCGATACGGGCTTCGTCGTCTTCAACGACCGCAACTACCCCGGGTTCGAACGCCTGCTGAGCGAGCTTGGAGTGGCGACGCAGCGCTCGCAGATGAGCTTCGGGGTGAGCGACGGCGCGGACTTCGAGTACAACGGGGCCTCGCCGAACGGCCTGTTCGCGACCCGCGGCAATCTGTTGGCGCTTTCCTTTCACCGGATGATCGCCGACCTGATCCGCTTCAACCGGGATGCCCGTCGGCTGCTCTGTAGCGAGGAGGACCCGGCGTTGGGAGAGTGGCTTTCACAGCAGCGCTATTCGCGCATGTTCGTCGAGCGGCTGATCGTCCCGCAGGCGTCGGCTGTGTGGTCCGCGGACCCTGCGCAGATGTGGTCTTTCCCGGCGCGTTTCATGGTCGAGTTCTTCGAGAATCACGGGATCCTGGGATTCCGTGACCGGCCACGCTGGCGGACGATCGTCGGTGGATCGCGTAGGTATGTGCAGGCGCTCATAAAGCCCTGGCGTGAGCGTCTGCGGCTCTCGACACTTGTGACGGAGGTAGCTCGTCATCCCAGCCATGTCACGGTGTTCTCGAGCGGCTGTGATCCGGAGCGCTTCGACGCGGTCGTGATCGCGACGCACTCCGACCAGGCGCTCGCGCTGCTGGCCGATCCGGGCGAGCGCGAGCGCGAGCTGCTTGGGGCGATTCCCTATCAACAGAATGAGGTGGTCCTCCACACCGATCGCTCGCTGCTTCCGCGGCGCCGGCGCGCGTGGGCGAGCTGGAACTTCCATCTCGGCGACGGTATCCCGGGGCGCTGCACGGCGACCTATCACTTGAACCGTCTGCAGTCGTTGCGCGCCGACCGCGAGTTTTGCGTCACGCTCAACCGCACCGAGGCGATCGACCCGCAGCAGATCCTATGGAAGACGCGGTACGCGCACCCCCTCTACACCCCCGTGGGCGTCGCCGCGCAGGCGCGCCACCACGAGATCAGCGGGCGCAATCGCACGCACTACTGCGGCGCCTACTGGGGATGGGGCTTCCACGAGGACGGTCTGCGCAGCGCGCGACGGGTGGTGGGCGAGCTAACGTTGCAGCGGGCACAGCCGGGGCGGGTATGACGGTCAGCGCGATCTATGAGGGCACGATCCGTCACCGTCGCTTTGCGGTGCGCCCCCACGAGTTGCGCCACCGCATCGCGCTCGTGTACCTCGATCTGGAGGAGCTCGACGGCCTGCTCGCCGGCCGGCTGGTAGCCGGCCGCCCGGGTTTGGTGCGGTTCCGCCGGGGCGACTACCTCGGCGATTCCCACGTCGGGCTTGGGGACGCCGTGCGGATGCTGCTCGAGCGCCGGACTGGCAGTGCGCCCGCGGGCCCGATTCGTCTGCTCACGCACCTGCGCACGTTCGGGCACTGCTTTAACCCGGTCAGCTTCTACTACTGCTTCACCCCCCAAGAGCAGCTCGACGCGGTCGTGGCGGAGGTGACCAGCACGCCGTGGGGGGAGCGGCACTCCTACGTGCTTGAGCGCAGCGGCGAAGGCCCGGTGCTGGCCGGGAGCTTCGCGAAGGCGCTGCACGTATCCCCGTTCATGGGGATGGAGCAGCGCTACACCCTGCGCGCAGCCACGCCCGACGCGACCTTGGCGGTTCACATCGAAAGCCACGAGCTCGGAGCGCTCGCGTTCGACGTGACGCTCGCGCTGCGTCGCGCGCCGCTGAGCAGCCGCAGTCTGGCTCGCCTCACCGCGCGCTACCCGGCGGCGACGCTGCGCGTGCTCGCGCTGATCTATGGGCACGCGCTCGCGCTGAAGCTCAAGGGCGTACCGCTGCAACCCCGTCCCAAGGAGCCGGCGTGACGGTGGCGCAGCGCGTCGCGCGAGGCATCGCGCTTGGCCTGCTGGAGCGTCTGCGCTCGGGCCAGCTGACTGTCGTGGAGGGCGAGCGCCGGCTGGTGCTGGGCCACGGCAGCCCGCAGGCGACGGTTCAGGTTCGCTCGCCACGCCTGTGGCCGAGCTTGCTGCACGGCAGTCGCGGGATGGCCGAGGCATACATGCAGGGCCTGTGGGAGTCTCCGGATCTGACGGCCGTGGTGCGCGTGGCAGCGCGCAACGCGACGGGACTCGACGAGTGGCGTCGCCGCGTCGCGCCGGCACGGGTCCCGCTGCAGGCCGCGCGGGGTCTCCGCGCACGCAACACCCACGCGCGCAGCCGCCGCGGCATCGCGGCCCACTACGACCTCGGGAACGAGCTGTTCGCGTTGATGCTCGACGAGACGATGATGTACTCCTCCGCGTACTTCCCGCGCCAGGGAATGACGCTCGCGCAGGCATCCCGAGCGAAGCTCGAGCTGGTGTGCAGCGAGCTCGACTTACGAGCCTGCGACCACGTCCTGGAGATCGGCACGGGATGGGGCGGGTTCGCCGTCCACGCCGCACGAACCAGAGGCTGCCGGGTCACGACCACCACAATCTCGCGCGAGCAGTACGAGCACGCCCGCGAATGGGTGCGGGCGGCCGGGGTAGCCGATCGAGTCACGGTGCTGTGCGAGGACTACCGCGACCTGCGCGGACGCTACGAGAAGCTCGTCAGCATCGAGATGGTCGAGGCCGTCGGGTATCGCGATTTCGGAACGTTCTTCGCGCGCTGCTCAAGCCTGCTCGTCGCTCATGGGAGGATGCTGCTGCAGGCGATAACCGTCGACAATCATGTCTACGAGGTAGAGAAGGCCTCGCGGAGCTTCATCCGCACCCACATCTTCCCGGGCGGCTGCCTGCCCTCGCTCGCGGTGATCGCGCGCTGCGTCGCCGGGCGCACCGACATGCGAACCATCGGCCTCAAGGATCTGACACCGCACTACGCCGAGACGCTGCGACGATGGCGCACCAACTTCGAGGCCGCCACCGCGCGCCTCGAGGATCTCGGCTACGACGAGCGCTTCCGGCGGCTGTGGCGGATGTACCTCGCCTACTGCGAGGCCGGGTTCACCGAGCGGCGAATCGGTGTCACGCAAATGACACTGGCCAAGCCGGCGTGGCGCCAGAACGCCGGCCCCATAAGCGCATACGAGGCGCCACGGGCGCTGGCCTTCTGAACATGGTCCGCGCGCTCGTCACGGGAGCCTCCGGCTACATCGGCAGCCGACTGGTGCGCGACCTTCACGCGCGCGGCGTTCCGGTTGGGTGCGTGGCACGCGACCCGAGCCGGGTCAGCTTCGACCCGGCCGTCACGGTGCACCGCGCCGACATGCTCGACCCGCGCTCCCTCGGCGCGATCGGCGAGGGCTACACCACCGCCTACTATCTCGTCCACTCGATGGGTCGCGGCGGGGACTCCGACTACGAGCAGCGCGACGCCGTCGCCGCCTCCAACTTCGCTCGCTTTGCGAGCGCCACCGGCATCGAACGGACCGTGTACCTCGGCGGCCTCGGCGACCGCCCCGCATCCCAGCACCTGCGCTCGCGGCTGCGCGTCGGAGAGATCCTGCGCGATCAGGGACCACCGCTCACCTGGTTTCGCGCGGGAATGGTGGTGGGAGCCGGATCGGAGAGCTACCGAACGCTGCGCTCGCTGGTTGAGCGCCTGCCGGTGATGCTCGCACCCTCGTGGCTGGCCACACCCACCCAGGCGATCGCGATCGGCGACGTGCTGTGTTACCTCATCGAGGCTCCCGACATACCCGAGACGCGCTCCCGCGAGATCCAGATTGGGTCGGCCGAAATACTCACATACGGCGAGATGCTCGACCAGATGGCCGACGCGCTGGGACTGCGCCGACGCCCGCGCATCCCCGTACCGCTGCTGACGCCGTGGCTCTCCTCGCACTGGATCGGGCTGATCACACCCGTCGACGCGGGCGTCGCGAGACCACTGATCGAGGGGCTGTCCACCGACACGACCATCACCGACCCATCCGGCATGGGGCTGTTCGACATTCAACCAGTTTCCTTCGAGCAGGCCCTGCGCGAAGCGATCGTCGAGGAGGCCCACTCCCGTCGCCCCACGCCGTAGTCCCGCCCCGCCAGGCCGATCGTCTCTGTGGGTGACGTAAACGAGGCCTTGGCGCTGCCGGGTGGGGTTACGTAGACGCGCTGGGACTTGGCCCTGACGCTCAAGCAGCGTCGGCGGGTGGGGCGCGCGTCAGCGGCGGGCGAGAGCGGCGCGGCACTTGCATCCGAGAGAGACCCGGGGCAAGTGGTGGCTGGCGCGTCGAGGCCCGGCTGGGGTTGTGTGGTTGGAGCCGGCGCTAGTTGGTGTGTGGTTGGAGCATGGGGAGTAGTGTGAGGTTGACTAGGCGGCGGACGGAGTGTGGGTCGTCGAGTGTGATGGTTCCGTCGCGGGTGAGTAGTAGTGAGATTGCGAGGCGTGCGATGACTTCGGCGACGCCGTCTATGTCTGATGTTGCGGCGCGGCCGGCGTTGACTTCGGCTTTTAGTCGATGTGCGATGAGTGATCGGTAGAGCTCGAGGACGGGTCCGCCGTCGAGGGTGAGTGGTGGTAGGAGGACTTCTGGTTCGCTGTGTAGGAGCCGGTCGAATAGTGGGTGGCCGCGGACGTAGCGCCCGGCGAACTCGAACCCGGCGACGAGTCGGTCCTCCAGCGTTTGCGCGCCTTCCCATAGGAGGTCGAGCTCTTGCATTCCTCGGTGGACCTCGCGTGCGATGACGATCTCGATGAGGCGTTGCCTGCTGGCGAACCGGCGGAACACGGTCATTCGTGAGACGCCGGCGCGGCGGGCGACGTCTTCCATCGAGGTGCGGCGGATGCCGTGCTCGGCGAACTCGTCGAGCGCCGCGGCGGCGACGCGGTCAAAGAGCGTGTCCTCACCCACGACCGGAGTCGCCTCGAGGAGTTCGGCTATTGGCACCATCGGGTACTATGTTACTCTATTGCGCACAGAGTAACTAGAGAGAGATGTGGCTCATGGACAAAACGCTTACCGACCTGCCTCGACTGCGACGCCCAGCGGTCGTGAATGCCGCCCAGTACTGGCTGGCCCCGGAGCAGTTCGCGCGCCACTGCCAGCGGCTGGGCGACCGTTTCCTCGTGCCGATGCCGGCGACCGGGCCGTGGCTATGCCTGACCGATCCCGAGGACATCAAGCGCATCTTCACAGCCGACACCGGCGTGCTGCGCCTCGGAGCGGCGCTGGCCAAGGCCTCCGCGCACCATCTCTTCCTCGGCCCGACGGGACTCACAAACATCGACGGCGCCGAGCACATGCGCAGGCGACGTACGCAGCTCCCCCCATTCCACGGCGACGCGTTGAGCGGCTACCACGAGACGATGCAGCACAAGACCGAAGAGGTCCTGGCACGCTGGCCCTATGGGCACCCCACGCCCTCCCAGCCGCATATGGAAGCGATCAGCCTCGAGGTGATCATGGCCACCGTATTCGGGGTCACCGACCACGCGCGCGTGCAGCGGTTGCGCGCGGCGACGCTCGCGCTGCTTCGCGAGGGTCACTCGCGGCGGTTTTTCCTGCAGACGATGATCGCAACCAGCCGCGAGAACGGGTGGGACAGACCATTCCCCCGAGTCCGCCGCGCGATCGATGTGGTTGACGCGATCGTGCTGGAAGAGGTTGCCCACCGCCGCAACAGCGGTCAACTCGACGGCCAGGACGTGCTCGGAATGTTCCTGCGCACACCAGATAGCCAAGACCGCCTGATGAGCGACGAAGAGATCTGTGACGCGATGCGCACCCTGCTGCTGGGTGGCCACGACACCACCGCTTCCACCCTGACGTGGGTGCTCGAGCGGGTCAGCCGCTACCCCGACGCGCTGGCGCGCCTTGAAGCCGCCGCGCTCGACGAAGACGACGAGTATCTCGACGCGGTCATCAAGGAGGCGATACGGTTGCGCCCAGCTTTCCCGCTCACCGCACGACTCGCAACCGAGCCGTTCGACCTACCCGGGCTCACGATCCCGAGTGGCACCATGGTCGTCCCCTACATAACGCTCGTGCACCGCCGTCCGGAGCTCTACCCCGACCCGCTCGCCTTCCGCCCCGAGCGTTTCCTAGACACACGCGCCGGCACCTACACCTGGATCCCCTTCGGCGGCGGACCCCGACGATGCATCGGCGCTGCGTTCTCCCTCAACGAGGCCCGAATCGTACTCAGGACAATCCTGCGCCACGCGCGCCTGGAACCCTCCCACCAGCGAGCAGAGCGAGTCGCCCACCGCAACGTATTCGTCGTACCCGCACGCGGCGGGCGCATCACACTCCAACCCCGCACACCCCACACCAACCACCGCCACGCCACCCCACGCGACCACGCACAAGTCATCTAGCGCGGTCGCCTACGCCCGCTTGCACGGCGAGCGAGCATCCGCACGAGACCCGCGCAGACGACCGGATTGGACGAGTTCCAGGCGCCCGTATGGCTAGGAGACTCCGCCGACTCGCTACACGTCGGCCTCCTCGACGCCCAGCGAGTACGCGAGCGTCGCGCTCTTGCCGCCCAGCAGCGCGTGCCGCGCCTGTTCCATGCGCTGCGCGAAGTCCTCGCGGTGGCGCTCGACGTACTCGTCTACGGCGCGCTCGACGAGCTCGGCCTGCTTGAGGCCCGCCATCAACGCGGCGTAGCGGACCTTCTCCCTGGTGGCCTCATGAACCTTGATCGGGGACTGTGCGCGCAGCATGGGATCACTCGGTACTTCGGTACCGCAGACGGTAGCATCTGATACCGGCGCCCGGTGCGACCCCGGCCCCGCCACAGTACGATGGATGCCGTCGTGCCGACGTAGCTCAGTTGGTAGAGCACCGCCATGGCCGGCGAACAGCCACGCGCTGGCTCTACGGGTAAGCCTGTGCCCTTCTGCTCGCCCTGATCCCGCTCGCGGCGAGCCTTCCTCGCAGGGCACGCCTCCACTGACGGCGGGGAGAGAGATGGCGTCCGGGCTGACTGGCAGAATGCGATCGGTACGATGAGATCTATGGCGAAGAAGCAGACCAACGGCCAGCCCGAACGTCTCAACCCGGAGAGGTTGGCCGAACTGACGCATCCGCCCAGCTACAAGACCGTTGAGGAGCGGCGTGCCGCACTCAAGCAGGCCACCGAGGGGCTCAGGGTCAAGGTCCGCGTCACGCCGGACATGTACGGCCGCCGGTAGGACCATGACCCCGGCAGGTGGGCGTCGCTCGGCCACCCGCGGCGTGTTCGCGATCGAGGAAGAGGAGCTTCTGCTCCCTGACCCGATCGCCCTCGCACCAGCTTCGTGGTCGAGGCCCTTGTCGCCACCCAGCCCCTTCACGGTGTATGCAACCCCTTTCTCACACGCATCTTCGAGAGCGGTGTCTGCGTGAGGATCTGCGGGTCGAGCTGCCACCCGTCGAGGTCGTCTTGGCGGGCTCGACCACGCGCTCCTCGGTGAGGCGCGGCGTGTCGCGCCGACGGCGCCGCGCGGACAGAAGCGCATCCTCTCGATCGAGCGTCCGCTCGTGTACCGGCTGCGCCACGGACGGTGGCGTGGCGCGACCTGGTTGGAGGCTGACGCTGGACGGTTCTGGCTGTGCGCCGGCGCGCGGCGCGCGGAAGGCTCCGGCGAGGACGCCTACGAGCTCTTCGCTGTGCTGCACCGAGCGGGACGGCTCCTGTCCGATGACGATGACCGACTCCGCGACGCACTTGAGCGCAACGCCCGCATCATCGACGACGCTGCCGACTCGATCGCTTCTGTCCTCGCCGAAGCCTTCGATCGTCGAGGCCGCGATGTCGCAGTCTCGTTCGGCGGGCTGATCGACGCTCGTCTGCACGTCACCGCGCCGGGCGAGGAGGTGTGGGTTGCGATCGCGACTCAGGCAGCCGACGGGCGCTTCGTCGAGGAGCGCCTGCGGGATGTGCTCTTCGGCTTGGTCTTGGCTGCCGCGGTGGCTGAGCTGTGGGAGCCTCGCGCGGACTGGCCCTCGGGTGAGCTCGCCTGGTTCGAGGTCGCGCGCCTTGGGCTGCGTGAGCCGAGCTGATCGGAGGAGACCCCGCCGACTCGCTGCACGTCGGCCTCCTCGACACCCAGCGAGTACGCGAGCGTCGCGCTCTTGCCGCCCAGCAGCGCCTGCTGCGCCTGCTCCATGCGCTGCGCGAAGTCCTCGCGGTGACGCTCGACGTACTCGTCGACCGCGCGCTCGACAAGCTCGGCCTGCTTGAGGCCCGCCATCAACGCGGCGTAGCGGACCTTCTCCTTGGTGGCCTCATGAACCTTGATCGGTGACTGTGCACGCAGCATGGGATATCTCGGTACTTCGGTACCGCAGATGGTAGCATGTGGTGCTGGCGCCCGGTGCGACCCCGGGCCCGCCGCAGTACGATGGAAGCCGTCGTGCCGACGTAGCTCAGTTGGTAGAGCACCGCCATGGTAAGGCGGGGGTCAAGGGTTCGAGTCCCTTCGTCGGCTCTTCTCTTCTCGCTGCGGCCTGAGGCTAGCGCAAGCCGCCGTCACGGTCTGCGGGTGCTCACGCCGGGCGACGACCTCGCCGCGTAGCACTACTGCTACCATAGGCCCGATGGCAACGATCCCACAGAAGGAGCTACGCAACCACGTGGGCGAGGTTCTGCGACGCGCAGAGGCCGGCGAGCACATCACGATTACCGTCTCTGGGCGCCCGGTCGCAGAGCTTGGGCCCGTCCGCGCGCGGCAGTGGGTTCCAAGCAGCCAGCTTGCCGATCTGTGGAGCGCACCGCCCGACCCGACACTCGATGAGGACCTCGCGAGGCTCGGTGGAGAGCTCACAGACCCCTGGGCCGCATAGCCCGAGTGGCCGTCCTGCTCGACACGTCGGTCCTGATCGCAGCCGAGAAAGGCCCAGATGAGGACGCCGCGATCAGCGTCGTCTCGTTGACCGAGCTGCACTTCGGTGTCCTCGTGGCTCGCGATGATGAAACGCGTGCGCTGCGAATGCGCCGCCTCGGCGCCATAGAGGCCCATTTCGACGCTCTGCCCTTTGAAGCCGCCGCCGCACGCGAGTGCGGCCGGCTGCACGCACTCGTCGCAAAGCGCGGCGGCCAGCCCCGGCGACGGGCATTCGACCTCGCGATCGCCGCGACAGCCAACGTTCACGGCGTGGCGCTGCTGACCTGCAACACCAAAGACTTCCAGATCCTCGCCGGGGAGATCGACCTCCGCACCCCCTAGAGGCAGAGCTGCATTTGCCTATACGCATCTCGCCTGGGCGGCAACACGAAAACGGCAAAAGGGGAAGGCTCACCCCGCCCGTCAACGGTGAATCATCGCGCCCGCGCTCCACCACGTTTAGAGTTGGGCTGCCGCACCCGACGGGCGCGCGGTGAGCTGGACGATCGGGATCGCCCGGCCCGCCGCGGACGCTTCTTGACGGTAGGTGGCGTAGGGCGCAAACACGCGGTCGGCGAGCTCCCACAGCCGACGGCGCTCGGCGGCGTCGCTCACCACAACGGCGCGCATGGGGATGCCGCCGAACACCACGTCGGGGTGGGCGCGAAGGTTGTGAAACCACGCCGGGTGCTTCTCGGCGCCGGCCTTCGAGGCGACGATCGTGACCCGCTGGCTGTCGTGGAAGTAGATCACCGCGTTGCGCCGCACGGCGCCGCTTTTCGCGCCTCGGGTCTCAAGCAGCGCGGTGGGGAGGACGAGACCCAGTCCGAATCGTCCCCCCGTGGCCCGCAACAGGTAGGGATCGACCTTCCAAACCACGTTGGCTGAGATCAGCCTGCCGGGGCGGGTGCTGGAAAACGCCGCCAACACCCGGCTGAAGGAGCCGCGCCGACGGCGGGGGTCAACGTACCTGAGTTCACCGGGCATCGGCAAGATTTTTCCATACGACAGATGCCCCCCGTAGGATGGGTGCCTTAGCAGGATGTGGAGAGTATGAGCATTCCGGCACAACCAAGAGGGGGAGCTGATCGCATGTCCTATCCCGTCACCTTCGAAGCCCAGTACGTGGAGCAGCGCAACCGGCTGACCGCTTTCTTCAGGCTGATCCTGGCGATTCCGCTGGCGATCTGGCTGTATCTGTACGCGATCGTCGCCTACATCGTGATCGTGATTGCGTGGTTTGCGATCGTCATCACCGGTGCATACCCACGCGGCCTTTATGAGTTCGTGGCGGGCTTCACGCGCTTCTATGCGCGTTTCACCGCCTATGCGGCGCTGCTGTGCGACCCCTACCCCTCCTTTGGCGGCTCCGACGACCCCGCCTACCCGGTGCGGATGCGCTTCGACGGGCCGCTCCCCAGCTACAGCCGTCTGAAGACGTTTTTCCGCTTCATCCTCGCGATCCCGATCGTGATTTTGCGCTACGTCATGAACCTGATGCTGGAGGTGGGCGCGATTGCGGCCTGGTTTGTGATCTTGATCACCGGCAAGATGCCGCGCGGCCTGTTTGATCTGATGGTGCTGGCCAACTCCTACATGGCGCGTTCGGATGCCTACCTGGCGCTACTCACCGAGACCTATCCCCCGTTCCAGGACGAGCAGACGCGCGCGGCGGGAGCGCCCGCCTCGCAGACCCCGTAGCGCTTGGCGGTGCAGCGCTGGGATCCGGGCGTATAGTGAAAGCACACGACGCGCCGGGCTTCTCCTCCGCTCATGTCCGCGCGTCTGGCGATAGAGCCGAGAGAATCGAGGCGCTCGTGCCAACCGCTGCCAAGACCCCCAGCACGAATTCGAAGGACGCCGCGTCGGACTCGCGACGAGCTGGCGCCGTGGGGACGGCGCCAGCTGTGGCGCACCTGACGGCGGCCGAGCGCGCCGCGCGCGGCAAGGCGGCGCGAGCCGAGGTGCCGCGCTCCAGCCACGCGGTGTTCGAGCCGGGGGCGCACCGCGACCCGCTTGCGCTGCTGGAGCGCCAGGCGCAGACGCGGGTGCCGGAGCTGGTGCCGATCCGCTACGGGCGCATGCTGGTGTCGCCGTTCACGTTCTACCGGGGGGCCGCGCTGATCATGGCCGCCGATCTGGCGGCCACCCCCCGCTCGGGCCTGACGGTGCAGTGCTGCGGCGACGCCCACCTGTCCAACTTCGGCGTGTTCGCCTCGCCCGAGCGGCGGCTGATGTTCGACGTCAACGACTTCGATGAGACGCTCCCCGGGCCGTGGGAGTGGGACGTCAAGCGCCTGGCCGCCAGCATGCTGATCGCCGCGCGCGACAACGGCTTCCCGGTCAAGGATCAGGAGCAGGTGGTGCTGGACACCGTGGAGGAGTACCGCGTGGCGATGACGGGCTTCGCGGCGATGAAGAACCTCGACGTGTGGTATGCCCACCTGGACATCGAGAACACGCTCAAGGAGCTGGGGTCCCAGCTCAAACCGGCCCAGTACAAGCGCACCGAGAAGGCGCTCGCCAAGGCCCGCACCAAGGACAGCATGTCGGCCTTCTCCAAACTGACGCACGTCGTGGACGGCCAGGCGCGGATCGTCTCCGAACCGCCGCTGATCGTCCCGCTCGACGACATCCTCGCGGGCGCCGAACGCGACGAAATGTTTGACGCTCTGCACGAACTGCTGCGCTCCTACCGCGCCACGCTGGAGCACGACCGCCGCGTGCTGCTGGAGGAGTTTCGTCTGGCCGACTTCGCGCGCAAGGTGGTGGGTGTGGGCAGCGTCGGCACGCGCGCGTGGATCGCGTTGATGCTGGGCCGCGACGGCCAGGACCCGCTGTTTTTGCAGATGAAGGAGGCAGAGGCGTCGGTGCTCGAGGAGTTCCTCGGCCCCAGCGAGTTTGACAACCACGGCCAGCGGGTGGTGACCGGCCAGCGGCTGATGCAGGCTTCAAGCGACATCTTCCTCGGCTGGCTGCACGTCGAGTCGGGGCTGGACGGACGGGAGCGCGACTTCTACGGCCGCCAGCTGAAGGACTGGAAGGGCTCCGCGGAAATCGAGCGGATGGTCCCCTCGGGCCTGTCCGCCTATGGACGGCTGTGCGGCTGGACGCTCGCACGGGCGCACGCCCGCAGCGGCGACCGCATCGCGATCGCGGCCTATCTCGGCCGCGGCTCCAGCTTCGACCGCGCGATCGTCCAGTTCTCAGGCGCCTACGCCGAGCAGAACGAGCGCGACTACAAGGCGCTCGCCAAGGCGGTCAAGGCAGGCAAGATCACCGCGCAAACTGGCCTCTGAGCGGGGCGCTGGGCTGACGCTCAAACACCTGCGCGGCTCTGGGACGCCCGGCGCCGGCGCATTCGGACGTTTTTGTTGCTCTGTGTTGGTCGATTGTTGAGTTGTGTTGGGCGTTCCGCGCGTGTGGCGCCGCCAGCCTTTTGCCGTGCCAGACTGCCGCCATGATCGATCGCTCTCTGCTCAAACGACTGACCGTTCGGGGCGCCCGCAAGGTTCCCGAGATCACCGTCTACTTCTGGGTCATCAAGGCCCTGTCCACCGCGATGGGCGAGTCCACGTCGGATTACCTCGTCCACGCGATGGCGCCGGTGGTGGCTGTCGGGCTGGGATTCGTGGGCTTTCTGGCGGTGCTCTCGTGGCAGCTCACGCGCAGCCGCTACGAAGCGTGGCCGTACTGGCTGGCGGTCGTCATGGTCGGCGTGTTCGGCACGATGGCCGCCGACGTTCTGCACGTCGGCTTCGGCATCCCCTACCCGGTGACCAGCGGCTTCTATGCGATCGTGCTGGCGGCGGTGTTCGTCAGCTGGCAGCGCACCGAGCGGACGCTGTCGATCCACAGCGTCGACACTCCACGCCGGGAGGCGTTCTACTGGGCCGCGGTGGTGGCCACCTTCGCGATGGGTACCGCCCTGGGGGACTTCACCGCGAACACGCTGCACTTGGGGTACCTGGACTCCGGCCTGCTGTTCGCGGCGGTGATCGCGGTGCCCGCGATCGGCTATTGGCGGTTGGGCTGGAACGCGATCTTCTCGTTCTGGTTTGCCTATGTCGCCACGCGGCCGCTCGGCGCCTCGTTTGCCGACTGGCTGGGCAAGTCCAAGAGCGTCGGCGGCCTCGGCCTGGGCGATGGCAGCGTGGCACTGGCACTGGGTATCCTCATCTTCGGCCTGGTTGCCTACCTGGCCGCCACGCGCCGGGACGTGCAGGGCGCCACGCACGTCGCCGCCGAGCCGCATCCGCGGATCGAACCCGTGCCCGAGAGCGCCGACTGACCGGCTGCGCCCACCGGTTGTGGGCGCCGAGGGTTGTGGGCGCCGAGGGTTGTGGGCGCCGAGGGTTGTGGGCGCCGAGGGTTGTGGGCGCCGAGGGTTGTGGGCGCCGAGGGTTGTGGGCGCCGAGCCGCGATGCGTGTCTGCGCGTGTCCCGAGCCGTGATGCGCCAGTGGCGGGCGTGTCTCAGCGGATGCCGTCAAGCAGCTCGCTGGGCGAGGCGAGCTCGAGGCCTCGGGCGAGGATCACGAGCGTCTCCAGGCGCGGCGAGCGCTTGCACCGCTCCAGGAGGCTGATCTCGGTCCGGTGCAGGTTGCACGCTTCGGCGAGCGCCTCCTGCGAAAGGCCCGAGCGCTCCCGGTGCGCGCGTAGGTTCTTGGCGAATTGGCTGCGTATCTGCTCCACGGACACCCGCTAACTCTCGCGCCTCGCAGACGACAGGTCTACAGACCTTTGTCTACGCGCTGCCGGCAGCGCAATTCCTCCCCATGCGCGGCCGAGTTGATAAACACCTCCTTAGCTTATACACAAGCAGCGGCTGGTCTGCATCGGCTGCAAATAGGCCGAGTTTGCGAGTTTGCACCAGGCGGCATGTGGCGGTCTTGACCTTTGGGCGCTCGGCGGACGGGCGCTTGGACCTGACGCATGCTCAGATGCAGATGAAGCCGAGCGCGTCCAGGTGCCGAGTACAGGCGGACGCCCACACCCGCTCGCCCTCGGCGTGCACGACACCCTGTTGGCGCAGCCGTTCGAGCGCGACGCCGATCGCCTCCGGGTCAACGTCGTAGAGCTCGCGCTCCAGTTCGCCGCGCGGCCAGCGTGCTGGGTGATCGTCGCGCAGCAACTGCAGCACCACCAGACACTGCGTACCGCCCTGCTCCAGCGGATCGATTTGCTCCTCGGCCATGCCGCAATCTTCGTCCCGCGGCGCCCATCACCTTCAGACAGTCGTCTAAGTTGGCGCGAAAAGACGCATCGAAAGCATGCTGCATGGTGGGGGCAGGATTCGAACCTGCGTAGGCAGAGCCAATCGGTTTACAGCCGATCTCCTTTAACCACTCGGACACCCCACCGGGTGCTGAGGGGCCAGTTTAGAGGGGTCGGCCTCGCGAAGCTGTGCCGCGAGCCCAGGATGCCTCGCAAAGCTCAGGATGCCTCGCAAAGCCCAGGATGCCTCGCAAAGCCCAGGATGCCTCGCAAAGCTCAGGATGCCTCGCAAAGCCCAGGATGCCTCGCAAAGCCCAGGATGCCAGGCAAAAAGCCGCCGAGAGGTTTAGGACTGTCCGACGAAGCCGCTGGGAGGCTCAGGACGCCTCGCGCAGCAGCTGCGCCTCGGGCAGCGTCTGCAGCTTCTTGAGCGTGCGGTTCTCGATCTGGCGGACGCGCTCGCGGGTGATGTTGAAGGCGCGGCCCACCTCCTCCAGCGTGCGCGAGCGCCCGCCGGTGATGCCGTAGCGCATCTCCAGCACCTCCCGCTCGCGGCGCGGCAGCACCGCCAGCACGCGCACCACCGTCTCGCGGCGCAGCGACTCCGAAGCGGTCTCAAACGGCGATTCGGCGGCGATGTCCTCGACGAAGTCCGCCAGCGCCGAGTCGTCCTCCTCGCCCACCGGCTTCTCCAGGGAGATCGGCTGCTGCGCCATGCGCAGGATCTCGCGCACTTCCCCGATCGGGTAGTCCAGCTCCGCGGCCAGCTCGGCGGCGCTGGGGTCGCGCCCCAGCGACTGGATCAGCAGGCGCTCGGTGTGCAGCACCTTGTTGAGCTTTTCCGCCATGTGCACCGGGATCCGGATCGTGCGGCCCTTGTCGGCGATCGCGCGCGTCACCGCCTGGCGGATCCACCACGTGGCGTACGTCGAGAACTTGTAGCCGCGGCGGTAGTCGAACTTCTCCACCGCCCTGATCAGCCCCAGCGAGCCCTCCTGGATCAGGTCCAGGAAGGTGAGGCCGCGGCCCATGTAGCCCTTGGCGATCGACACCACCAGGCGTAGGTTGGCCTCGACCATCTGTTGCTTGGCGGTCACGTCTCCGCGCTCGATGCGCTTGGCCAG
This sequence comes from uncultured Solirubrobacterales bacterium, assembly GCA_963833205.1. GTDB lineage: Bacteria > Actinomycetota > Thermoleophilia > Solirubrobacterales > Solirubrobacteraceae > Palsa-744. The sequence goes on from CAWHWZ010000008.1 coordinate 53,116, forward strand.
GCTGACCTCTTCGGCGGCGCTCAGCAGCGGCACGCGCCCGATCGAGCGCAGGTACAGGCGCAGCGAGTCAAGACTGGACTCGGCGCCCTCGATCTCGGCGGGGCGCAGCTCGATATTGTCGAAGCCCGCCCGCCCGCGCAGCTCCACCACATGGTCGAGATCCACGGCCTCCTGCGGCGCCTCATCCTCCTCTTCGGGCGCCTCGTCGCGGTGCAGCGGGATCGGCCGAGGCTCGTCCGGCTCATCGCTCAGTCCCCGCTCCAGCCGCTCGTGCGCGGTCTCTCCCACGATCTCGATGCCGTGCTCCTCCAGGTAGCTGAGCAGGTCCTGGGCCTGCTCAGGCACGACGTCCGCCTCCTCGAGCGCCGCCGTGAGCGCGTCGGAGGCCACGAACCCGCGTTCCTGGCCATCGGCGATCAGCGCCTGCAGCTCCTCGATTTCGACCACCGCGACCTCCGCCGCGGCGACCGGCTGCACCGGCGGAGTGCCCACGACTCCCCCGCCCTCCAACCCCGCCAACTCAAACACCTTCTCGCTCACCTCTGTGGACCCCCAGGATCCGTACTGCGCCCATCGCGGCGAGCCGCACCCGCCGCGCCTCCCCTACCAGTCTGCTCGTGCGCGCCTCCCACGCGTCTGTTCGGTGATAACCGTCACCGCTCTGCTCCACACCACTCCAGCCCTTCGTTTTCTCTCGCTCGTGCTGGGTTCTGCCTGCCCAAACCCGCAAACACCTTAGACGTTGCGGCGCTTGCCCCAAATGATCTGCGGAGTGATACCAGATATCAAGGCCCCCGTGCGTAGCTTCTCAGGATTCGAAGCTGTCCACCCGGTCGGGACGGGTGTACTACGCTTGCGCCCACGATGCGCGTGACACCCTCGCTTGACCAGCGGGCGCCGGAGGACGTACAGGCGCGCGCGCCGGCGGTGCGCGTCGGGCTCTCGCGCGTGGGAGTGACCGGCGTGGAGAAGGTGGTGCGCATCCGCGACGAGCTGTTCTTCGCCCGCCTGGAGTGCTTTGTGGACCTCAGCCGCGACCAGAAGGGCGCACACATGTCGCGCTTTGAGGAGGTCGTCAACGAGGCGATCGGCGAGGTGGTGCTCACCGAGTCGCCGTTCCGCGCGGAGACGCTGGCACGGGACATCGCCGAGCTGGTGCGTCACCGTCAGGGGGCCGCGCGGGCGGAGGTGACGGTGCAGGCGCGCTACCCCGAGCACAAGCCTGCCCCCGTCTCCGGCGTATCCACCCAGGAGATCTACACGCTCCACGGCCGCGCCGTGGCGCTGGAGGGCGGCACCCGCCACATGGTGGGGGTCTCCGCGACGGGGATCACCGCCTGCCCCTGCGCGCAGGAGCTGGTGGCCGCCCGCGCGCGCGGGCGCCTGGCCGAGCAGGAGGGCTTCAGCGAGGAGCAGATCGAGCGCATCCTCGCCCAGGTGCCGGTCGCCACGCACAACCAGCGCGGTTTGGGCACGCTGCGGATCGGCTTGCTGGAGGACTGCCAGGCGGAGATCGACGCCAAGGCGCTGCTGGAGATCGTCGAGGGCTCGATGTCCTCGGAGATCTACGAGCTGATGAAGCGCTCCGACGAGGTGGAGGTCGTCGAAAAGGCCCACCGCCGCCCGCGCTTCGTCGAGGATTGCGTGCGCGAGATGGTGGCAGGCGTGGTGGCCGCCTTCCCCGGGTTGGACGGCGCGAGCTTCGTCTCCGCGCGCCAGGAGAACCTCGAGACCATCCACGTGCACAACGTGGTCGCCGAACGCCACGGCCTGCTGCGCGAGCTGCGCGGTGAGATCGACTCCGGCCTGCCCGCCGCGCATCAGACCACGCTGGAGGAGTGGCTTGAGAGATCAACGCCCGCCCACCCGGGCAGGCCCGGGGCGGGCATTCAAGCCCCCTCCCTTTAACGGTGAGGCTGAACGACGGCTCAGCTTGATTGGCGCGTCTGCGCCTGAGCCATCTGCCGGCGCAGGCCGAAGAAGAAGTCGAGGCCCGACAGCACCGTCACCAGCACGGTGCAGTACAGCAGCAGCGCCACCCACAGCGGGTTGCCGTGCACCGCGATCACGGCGAGGATGGCGGCGATCTGCATGCAGGTCTTGACCTTGCCAAACATGCTCGACGCCATCACCACGCCCGCCTGGGTGGCGCCCATCCGCAGCACCGTCACCGCCAGCTCGCGGGTGATGATCACCATCGCCACCCACGCCGCCAGCCGCCCGAGCGAAACCAGCGAGAGCAGCGCGGCGACGATCAGCAGCTTGTCCGCCAGCGGGTCCATCAGCTTGCCGAAGGTGGTGATCGAGCCGCGCGTGCGTGCCAGGTAGCCGTCGGCGAAGTCGGTCAGCGACGCCAGCGCGAACACCACCGCCGCCAGCACGTCGCCGGAGGCGGTGTTGCCGAGCAGGGCGACGACCAGCACCGGAACCAGCATGATCCGCAGCACGGTCAGGAGGTTCGGTAGGTTCAGGGGGAACATCGCCGGGTAGGGGGTTGGGGTAGGTGGGGTACGCGTTGAGTCGAGGGAGCGAACGGGTGCTACGCAGCATTATGTCGGCAAGGAGGAATCGCACATGAACAGGCGCACGCTGGGGCCCGACGGCCCCGAGGTATCGGAGATCGGGTTGGGGTGCATGGGGATGTCGGCCTTCTACGGCGCCACCGACGCGGAGGAGTCCACGGCGACCATCCACCGGGCGCTGGAGCTGGGGTGCGACTTCCTCGACACCTCCGACATGTACGGGCCGCACACCAACGAGGAACTGGTCGGCCGCGCGATCGCCGGCCGGCGCGATCAGGTGTTTGTGGCCACCAAGTTTGGGATCAAGCTGGAGTTGACGCCGACGCCGCGCCGCTCGGTGGATGGCAGCCCGGCGTACGTGCGCGAGGCGTGCGAGGGCTCGCTGCGGCGTTTGGGCGTGGAGCACATCGACCTCTACTACCAGCACCGCGTGGACCCCAACACGCCGATCGAGGAGACCGTCGGCGCGATGGCCGAACTGGTGGGGGAGGGCAAGGTCCGCCACCTCGGCCTCTCCGAGGCCAGCGCCGCCACGATCCGCCGCGCCCACGCGGTGCACCCGATCGCCGCCGTGCAGAGCGAGTACTCGTTGTGGACGCGCGACGTCGAGGAGGAGATCCTGCCCGTGCTCGACGAGCTGGGGATCGCGCTGGTGGCCTACTCGCCGCTCGGTCGCGGCTTCCTCGCCGGGCGCTTCTCCTCGCGCGAGGAGATCGAGGAGGGCGACTTTCGCCGCTACGGCCCCCGCTTTAGCGAGGAGAACTTCGAGCGCAACCTCGTGCTCACCCGGCGCGTCCGCGAGCTGGCTGCCGAGAAGGACGTCACGCCGGCGCAGCTGGCGCTGGCGTGGGTGCTCTCGCGCGGCGAGCGGATCGTCGCGATCCCCGGCACCAAGCGCCGCTCCTACCTCGAAGACAACCTCGCCGCCGCCGCCGTGCGGCTGAGCCGCGAGGAGTCCGAGCGGATCGCCGCCGCGGTGCCGCCGGCCAGCGGCGATCGCTATGACGCGCAGGGGATGACCACCGTCAACGGGTAGGCGGCGCCACCGGCGGCCTTTGCCGCGCGGTCTGGGCGCGGGCCGCGGTTGACGGCACCCCCGGTGGTGGCACGCTAGGGTGGCGCCTATGGACATGCAACTGGTGCCGATGGTCGTCGAGCGCACGGCGCGCGGGGAACGCGAATTCGACATCTACTCGCGGCTGCTCAACGAGCGCATCATCTTCCTCGGCACGCCGATCGAAGACCAGGTGGCCAACCTCGTGGTGGCGCAGCTGCTGCACCTCGAGGCGGAGGACCCCGAAAAGGACATCTCCATCTACATCAACTCCCCCGGCGGCTCCATCTACTCGGGCCTGGCGATCTACGACACGATGAACTTCGTCAAGCCCGACATCGCCACGATGTGCGTGGGGGTGGCGATGTCGATGGGCTCGCTGCTGCTGGCGGGCGGCACCAAGGGCAAGCGCGCCTGCCTGCCCAACAGCCGCATCCTGATCCACCAGCCCTCCGCCGGCTTTGAAGGGCAGTCCACCGACATCGAGATCCACGCCCGCGAGATCCTCAAGGTGCGCGCGCGCATCGACCAGATCTACGCCCTTCACACCGGGCGCTCCGAGGAGGAGGTCCGCCACGACATGGAGCGCGACCGCTTCTTCACCTCCCAGCAGGCTTTGGAGTACGGGATGATCGACCGGGTGTTGGAGAGCCACTGAGGGCTCAAGCCACCCCGTGCTCGATCGCGCCCAGCCCCTCGATCTCGATCCGCACCACGTCGCCCGCTGAGAGGAACGACGGTGGGCTCTGCCCCAGCCCCACCCCCGACGGCGTCCCCGTGAGGATCAGATCGCCGGGGAACAGCGTGCAGGTCTCGCTGATGAACGACACCAGCTCGGGGACGGTGAAGATCAGGTTGGAGGTGTTGGAGTCCTGGCGCAAGTCGCCGTTGACCCATGTGCGCAGGCGCAGCGCGTGCGGGTCGGGGACCTCCTCGGCGGTGGTGATCCAGGGGCCGTATGGGCAGAAGCCGTCGGCGCCCTTGGCGCGGGTCCACTGCGGCTCGCGGCCCTGCAGGTCGCGTGCGCTGACGTCGTCGGCCACGGCATACCCGGCGACGCGCCCCTCGGCGCCCATCACCACCGCCAGCTCGCCCTCGTAGTCCAGGCGGCGCACCACCTCGGGGCAGCGCACGGGCGCGTTGGGCGCGGCGGCGGAGGCTGGCAGCTTCATGAACACCAGCGGCTGCGCCGGGCGCTCGCCGCCGGTCTCGGCGACGTGGTCGGCGTAGTTGAGCCCGATCCCGAAGATCGCCCGCGGTGCCGGCACGGGCGCCAGCAGCGTCACCTCCTGAAGCGGCCAGGTGGGACCCGGCCCGCCGGCCCCGCCCATTGCAGCGGCGCTGTGCGCGAGCGCGGGGCTGCCCAGCACGTCCAGCACGGTGAGTCGCTCGTCGGCGAATGCGCTCACCCGCCCGTCCGCCACGGTCCCCGCCCGCGGGGCGTTGCTACCGGGCGGCTTGAACGTGGCGAGGCGCATCGTGGCAGCGTACGCCAACCGCGAGGTGGCCGCGCGCGAGCCGTGCGCATTGCTCGAAAACCGCGACGGACGCCGCTCGAAATCGGGGAGAAATGCCCCTCGAAATAGTTGGTTAAGGCCCCTCGAAATCGTAGACTAAAAGCCCTCGAAATCGGTGACTCGTACTACCGTTTCAGCATGAGTACTGATGTTTCCCCGATCTCGGGGCTCCTCACGCGCCGCCTTCTAGGGCTCGCCCTCGAACGCCTCCGCGATGAGCCGGTGCTCGCGCTGCAGGGACCGCGCGCGGTGGGCAAGTCGACGCTGCTGGGCGAGCTTGCCCGTGCGCATGGGGTGGAGGTGGTGGACCTCGACGATCCCACGGTGCGCACCGCGCCGCGGCGCAGCCTCGCGCTCAGCGTGGCAGCGCCTTGAAGTGGACCTTCTCGGCTTCGGCCACGCGGATCAGGGGTCCGTCGGCGGTGGCGAGCGTGTCGGATTCGCCGGTGGCGGCGAGCAGGACGCAGTCCGCGAGCGAGAGGGGCGCGCGGGTGCGGTGGTAGCGGCGGGCACGGATGTCGGCGGCGTCGCGGGCGATCCGCTCGTCGACCGCGATCAGTGTCATGCGCTCCCCCACGAGCGGTGTGGTCAGTGTCTCCAGGCGCTCGCGGGGGATGCCCTGGAGGCGTTGCAGCACGTCGAGCGCCTCGGCGAGGTTGACCGCGGTGATTGCCGCTTCGCCGCGCCGCAGCAGTGTCTCGACGTCATCCGCGGCGGGCTCCTCCGCCAGCAGCGCAATCAGCGCGAAGGCGTCCAGCAGGACGCTCACCGCGCGGAGTGCCGGCGGCGCTCGGCGAGCGCCTCGGCCTCACGGGCCCGGACGCGCAGCTGGGCGCTGCTCATCGACAGCTCCCCCGCGAGGGCCCCGCGGGCCGCCGCGATCGGATCGTCGGGCGCTGGGGTCAGCACGACCCGATCCCCGAGATCCTCGAGCGCCAGCGTCGAGGTGCCCCACCGGTGGCGGATGTGGGACGGGATCGAGATCTGCCCGCCGCGCGTTATCTTGGCTGTTCTCATGATCATGAAAAATATCATGATTTCGCGTCGCCCACCACAGGCCCGGCCGGCATCTTCTTGATGTGGTAAATCACCATCCAATACCTTTTGGGCTCGTAATCCAATACCTTTTGGGATTGTCTTCCAATACCTTACGGCCGTGCCGATGGGCCTCGCGCCGCTTCCGCTGGGGGAGGCCGGCGAATACGCGCGGGAACGCTTCCGGAGAACCGGCAGAGACCCGGGCAACGCGTTCGCCGCGCTGCTGGCGTTCGCGCGGGGGCACCCGCAGCGCACGATGATGCAGCGCCGGGCGGTGGAGTGACGGTGGCCGGCCTGAGCAAAACCGAGCGCCTCCTGCTGGCGGCGGTGGCCGTGACGGTGGCGCTGGCGGGCGCGGCCAACTACGGCGCGTGGGCACCGGTGCCGCGCTTCGCGTTGGCGACGCTCGCGCTGGCCGGCCTGGCGTGGGCGGTGGCGCTCGCAACCGAGCAGCTGGGCGAGCACGTCGGCGCGGCGGCCACCGGGGTGCTGCAGGCGACGCTCGGCAACCTGCCGGAGCTGCTGGTGGTGATCTTCGCGTTGAAAGCGGGCGAGCTGGTGGTCGCGCAGACCGCGCTGGTGGGCTCGCTGCTGGCCAACGCTCTGCTGGTGCTCGGCCTCGCGATCGTGGCGGGCGCGCGGCGGGCGCCCGACGGGGTGATGCGCTTCTCCAGCCGCCTGCCCAACGACGCCACGACGCTGCTGCTGGTGACGGTCTTCCTGATCGTGCTGATCGGCCTCGCGCTCAGCTCGGGCAGCGCCGCGGGCGCGCATGTGGACACGATCTCCGTGGTCGGCGCGTGCTGCCTGCTGGGGGTGTACGGCACGTGGCTGGTGCCCTACCTGCGCGCCAAGGCGCCGGCCGGCGAGCCGCGCGCAGAGCAGGTCCGGGGCGGGACCACGCGTCTCTCGCTGCGCGCGACGGTGACGCTGCTCGCGCTCGCCGCGGTCGGCGCCGGCTTCGTCTCGGAGTGGTTTGTGAGCGCGCTGCACCCGGCGATCGCGATCCTGCACATATCGACCGCCTTCGCCGGCCTCGTGATCGTGGCGATCGCCGGCAACGCGGTGGAGAACGTGGTCAGTATCTCCCTCGCGGCGCGGGGCAAGTCAGACCTCGCGATCGCCGTGGTCAAGAGCTCCGTCGCCCAGACCGCCGCCTTCCTGTATCCGGCGCTGGTGCTGATCTCCCTCGCGCTCCCCACGCAGCTGACGTTCGCGCTGCAGCCGATCTACATAGGCGCCCTCGGCCTGATGACGATCGCGGTGTGGCAGGTCACCGCCGACGGCGAGGCGGCGGCCTTCGAGGGCTGGGCGCTGGCGGCGATCTACGCGATCGTGGCCGTGGTGGCGGCTTATCAGTAGGCAACCCGGCGCAGAGCGGGACGGAACAGTAAGGATGCTACGATCCTTACATGCGGATAACGTCCAAGGGACAGGTGACCATCCCCCACGAGCTGCGTGAGCGCTTCGGGCTGGACCCTGGTGCCGAGGTCGAGGTGGTCGACGGCGAGCACGGCGCGCTGGTACGTCCGCTTGGCCCTCGCGGCCGGGGGGCGGAGCTGGTGGCGCGACTGCGCGACCGCGCCGACGGTGGGCTCAGCGCCGAAGCGGTGCTCCATCTGACCCGCGGCGAGCACGAGTGATCACGCTGGTCGACTCGAGCGTGCTGCTCGACGTGCTCGCGCCCTCCGCCTGGCGCGAGTGGTCCGAAGAGCACCTCGAGGCGGCGGCTGAGAGCGGAGCGCTTGCGATCAACCAGGTGATCTATGCGGAGGTGGCCGTCGGCTTCGCGGAGCGTGGCCAGCTGGAGCGCACGCTGCAAGGCGCTGGGCTGATGCGAGTCGGCCTGCCGTGGGCGGCCGGGTGGCTAGTGGCTCGCGCCTTCCGGGAGTACCGCCGCCGCGGCGGTTCGCGCGCAACCCCCCTGCCTGACTTCTTCATCGGAGCCCACGCGGAAGGAGCCGGCCTTCCGCTGCTGACCCGTGATCCGGCGCGCGTACGCACCTACTTTCCCGAGGTCGCTCTGCTGGCCCCAGAGTGAGCCCTCAGCAGCTCGTCGCCCGGGCCAGTTTGCGTGCCGAGCTGGCCCGTCGCAGCGCGGACAGGTTCCCCCACTCGTCGAGCTTGCCCGGGAGCCCACCGCGCTGCTCGCCGCACCGCTGCCAGTCGCGTGACGGCTCGTCCGCCGCGGGGGCTGCTCGTACGGCTGGCCCACGATGAGGATGCGCAGGCGTTGGATGCTTTTCGCTGCTCGACCGCGTCTATCGGATGTCGTGATGGCAACCCCCTGATCGCCGATGCGCTCGAGATCCGCGAGGTCGAGGTGGTCACGGCGATCGTCGCCCGCAACAACTTGCGCAGCATTGCGCTGTGCGAACGCAACGGGCTGCGCTCGCAGGTCCCGTACGACAGCGCGAGACGCGTGCTACCAAACCATTTGGTTTAGTCCCACCAAACCATTTGGTATGGTGGTGCAATACCTCCCTCTCCATCTCTCGACCTGAACCCCTTCCGCTTTTCCGGCCCATTGGCGCCGGAGGAGATGATCGACCGCGAGCAGGAGGCGGCCGAGCTGCTGGCGCTCGCACAGGGCGGCCATTCGACGCGGCTGGTTGGTCCTCGCCGCTACGGCAAGACGGGTGGCCGCCTACCAGTAGGGCTCGTCATGCCTCAGCAGCTCGTCGCCCGGGCCAGCGCGCCGCAGGCTTCTGTCAACTTGTGGGCACCGAGGGTCGTAATCCGGTCGAGCAGGAGAGCCTTGTCGGCTGCGTCGATCTGATCGGCATTCAAGACGCAAGAGCGCGGCATCCCGTCCTCCGGTCCAAGCTCAACCTCGGTAGCGAGACCACGGATGGTCGTGGTCGCAAGCATGATGAATACCTCGTTGAGACTGGCAATTGCCTCGTCGCGGGTCAGAACCAAGGCAGGCCGGCGCTTCATGCCAGGGTGCTCATACCACCAAACCTCGCCTCGCCTCATCGTCCCGCTTCGTGTTCTGCCCGCGTGAACGCGTCACCAATCGTCTCGCCGAACTCGGCGATCTCCTGCTCGTCGAGCCGGGCCAGTTTGCGTGCCGAGCTGGCCCGTCGCAGCGCGGACAGGTTCCCCCACTCGTCGACGATGTCGCCGGGTCTCACGGCTTCCGGGTCTCCCTCACCGCCCTCCCGTCGCGAAGCCACATACCGCAGCGCATCGTCGGCCTCGGCCTCGCTGAGCTCGTCCACGAGAAGGTGCAGGCGTTCCTTGACGGTCATCGGTCGAATTGTAGTTGCCACCTCTTCCTTATCCGCCCGCGCGACGGAGGTGGGACGACCAACGCCTACCCCCGCGTCAACCCCCCGATCAGGGCCCCCGCGAGCCCGCCGGCCGTCGCCGCCTGCACGTTGCCGCCGTCCGCGGCCTCGGCGGGCGAGATGAACATCGTCTGGATCGCCAGGCGCCCGGGGCCCGTGAAGCGGTTCCAGGTGAGCTTGCCGCCGCCTCCCATCAGCCCCGTCTTCAGGCCCATCGTGACGGACTCCATCGTGACCGACGGGTCCTTGTAGAGCCAGGCGCCGGCCTCGACGTCGAGCTGCTCGCCGGCGCCGAGCTCGACGAGGAAGACGTTGCCGTTGCCGTGCAGCCACACGATCGCGTCGCCCGTCGTGGCGCGGAACTTGTCGATGAAGAAGCCGGTCCCGCCGAGCAGCATGTTCTGGATGCCCTTGACCCGTTCGTAGGAGTAGTCGAGGTTGTCGGTGGCGGCGATGAACTGGTGCTCGCGCACGTCGAGCCCTTCGCCGAGCCGCAGGTGCATCGGGATGCACTGCCCGGGCGCGTCGCGCGAGAAGGCGATGTGCCCGGCGCCGAAGCTGCGCGTGACGAAGTAGTCGAGGCCCGCGATCTTCCGTTTGACCCCGCCGGGCAGCTTCTTCAGCTCGATCTCCACGCGCGTCTCCTTCCACAGCAGCACGTGGTGCTCGAACATCACCGACCCAGGCCCGAGCACGACCTGCAGCTCGGGCACCAACTCCCCCCGGATGTGGTAGGTCACGTCGGCGAAGCTCTCGTCGCGGATCGCGGTGGGAATCGGCTCGGGCAGCTGCATCGCGGGGCCTCCTTGGGGTGGCGTGGAGTGGTGGGTGTGCGTTCGGGTGGGCGGGCACGAATCATGGCGCGGCCCCCGGCTGGATCGATGTATCGGCAGGTGGAGGGGTTGGGATGAGGACCCCGCCCGCCGAGCGGGGGGGTCAGGAGGGGGCTGTCTCGGCGTGAACGCCCGGCCTGCGTGTACGGGTGCGCGTCCTGCGAGCCGGCGGGGGTGGGGCGATTGTGTGTGAAAACCAAGGGGGACTTGACAACTGGCCCGCACTGTGCGTATAGTGGTCTTTGCCTGCCGTCCGAACGGGACCGCGGGGGAGCAAGGAAAGCAAACATAGGGTCTGGCTCGGGTCTGGCCATGCCTGTATGTGGCTCTTTTCAAAGAGGCGCAGGTGTTGCCCGGTACGGGTGGGTTTCGTATGGATTCTTCCAGGGAGGGGATGGTTCGATGGTTGCTGTAGCAGCGGCGGCGCCCCGCGAGCGTGCTCGCCACGACGACCGCGACGATCTCCGGGGGTGGGGGAAGCGGCGAGTGACCAAGCCGTCGGCTTTGAACGTGTGTGTTGAAAGGGAGGTCGAGTAATGCCACAGCGAGGAGGAGGAGGTCCGATGGGTGGTCGTTTGACGGATGGTCGTGTCGTGTCATTGCGCGGGGCGCGGCCTGCCCTGGTGGGCGTTCGCGTAGCGTTGCTTGTGGTGGCGTGTGTGTTGCTCGCAGGGGTGTTCGGCGTCGCCCCTGCCCTGGCTTTGCCTGAAGGGCGCGTGTATGAGCAGGTGAGCCCGGAGTACAAGGGCGGGTACGGCGCCGCGAACCCGATCACGGCGGTGGCGCCGAACGGCGAAAGTGTCGTGTTTTTGACGCAGGGCGTGTTTGCGGGCGAGCCGTTCAGCGGTCTCAACAACTATCTGTCGCGACGTGGCGAAACGGGTTGGTCGACGGTGCCGTTGGCGCCGCCGGCTACGGTTGCGCCCGCGACTAAAGAACCGGTCGATTTTTCGCCTACGCTGGAAACGACGCTCGCCCAGGTCTACCTCGGCCCGAACCAGGGCGCGGCCGAAGGCAAAAAAACTGAAAACGAGTTCCTGTTGCATAGTACAAGTCTGCCCGATGTGGCGGCGAACTTCAATGTCGCGGGTGAAGTCTTGAGGACGCTTAATGGAAAAGCAATCGGCCCAGGTTACGCGGGCGCGAGTCCGAACTTTTCGCATATCGTATTTCATACCTCAAGTAATGAACCCCTGCTATCGGAGGCCGAAGCGGCTTCGGGCCAGGGCCAGCAGCTTTACGATCTTGCGAGCGATGGTGGAGGCGGGCCTACCCTGCGTCTTGTGGGGGTGAACGACAGTGGTGAATTGATCGATCCGGCCTGCCCGGTCCAACTCGGTTCTGGATCGAGCGCATTCAACGCGATCGCGAGCGACGGGTCTGAGATCTTCTTTACGATGCAGGCCAATCGGAGCGACCCTGCTTGTGGTGCTGGTCCGGGAAATCCGGCCATAGTGTTTGTGCGTGTTGATGGTGCTAGTACGGTGCAGGTGTCGGGCGTCGCTTTGCCGGCCGGTTGCGCGGTGTCGGCGCCGTGCCGCACGGCACCGGTGAGGCCTGGTGAATTTCAGGGCGCCGATGAATCTGGTTCATGCGTGCTCTTTACGACATCTCAGCCGCTGGTGACCGGCGATACCGATTTGGGTAACGATCTGTATTTGGCGAGAATCGGTCGCGCCGGCGAAGCGGGGACTGGGTGCGCGCCGTCCTCGTCTGGAGGCCAGGGCCCCGTTGAAGAGACATCGTTGACGCAGGTCTCGCACGATCCGAGCGCGGGTGAAGCCGCGGAAGTGCAGGGCGTTGTCGCGATCAGTCCCGACGGGTCGCGCGTGTATTTCGTCGCGCACGGCGTGCTCAGCGAAGGGCCGAACGCTGAAGGCGGCGTGGCGGTGAAGGGCGCGGACAACCTGTATGTGTACGACACCGCGTCCGGCGGCGCGCCGGTGTTCGTGACAGACCTCTGTTCGGGTCCGGATATGTCTGGTGAAGCTCCCGATGTGAGTTGTCCGTCCAATCTGCTGGACACCGGCAACGCGAGAAACGACACCAAGCTGTGGCAAGATGGTGGAGCGCATGAAGCGCAGTTGGCTGGAGATGGTCGATTCCTGTTGTTCTCCACGTTTGGCCGGCTCCGGCCGGACGATACTGATACCGCGAAGGATGTGTATCTGTATGACGTGGTGAGTGGGTCGCTCCAACGGGTCTCGGCCGGTGAAGCGGGCTATGACGCCAACGGTAACGCCAGCGTGTGTGGCGGCGGCGAAAGCGCGTGTGACGCAAAGATCGGAGAGCCGGGACTTGAAGGCTTTGTATCGAGTGTGGCACGTCTCGATGTGCGCAATATCAACGAAGAAGGCACTCGTGTGGTGTTCACGACCGCCGAGCGCCTCTCCCCCCACGCGATCAACGGTCTGGAAAATGTGTACGAATGGCATCGTGAACCTGGCTGGAGCGAAGGCCGGGTATCGTTGATCTCGACCGGCAGCGCAACACAGCCGGTGAGCGAAGTCGTGATGTCCTCGTCAGGGCGTGATGTGTTCTTCGTCACGAGCCAGGGTTTGGTGCCGCAGGATACCGATGGCGCCAACGACGTGTATGACGCGCGGTTGGGCGGTGGTTTCCCGTCTGCGCCCGCGCCGTCGCGGCCGTGTTCGGGCGACGCGTGTCAGGGCCCGTTGACCAATCCCGCTCCGCTCTTGGTGCCGGGCAGCGTATCCCAGGAATCGGGCGAAAACTTCGCTGCGCCCGCACCTGTACCGGTGGTGAAGGCAAAGTCGAAGTCCATCGCGTGCAGGAAGGGTTTCGTCAGGAGAAAGGCCAAATGTGTAAAGAGGGCCAAGGCCAAGGGGTCCACGGCGAAGGGGAGGAAGTAGCCATGTCCAAGCGATCGACGTGTTGTTCGCTGGCGACGCTTGTTGCCGTCGTCGGTGCCCTTGCCTGCTCGGTACCCTTGGCGAGCGCGGCGGCGCAGGAAGAACCGTTCGGGATAACGACCACGATGCGCACGACAGGACCGGCTCGAGAAATACAGGAAAACAATCCGGTCAACAAATACCATATTCGCAGTTTTGAAAACCCATCAGAAGTCTTCACCGAGGCCGGTGGTCACCCGTATGCGTTGACGTCCACGTATGAATTCCCGACCAACCTCGTGGGATACGGCAATACGGAACCACGAATACCTGTTTTCGCCCCGACCGGCGATCCGAAGGATATCGTCGTGGATCTGCCACCGGGATTGTTGGGTGACCCGCAGGCTACGCCGCGTTGTCCGTTGACGACGGTTACCTCGGAAGGGGGGCTGCGCTGTCCGGCGAGTACGCAGATTGGTGTGGTGGTGTTCCACCTCGGCTCGAAGGAGACCATTGGGCCGATCGTTAATGTGACTCCCGAAGCGGGTCAGTCGGCCGAGTTTGGATTGGTGCCAGGTACGATTGGGGTTACGTATTTTTTGACGGCGCACGTGATACGCAGCGGCTCCAGCTATGCCCTGACGGTCGTCAGCAATGAGATTCCTCTTAGTGAACTCTACAGTGCTGAATTGACGTTTTGGGGCACGCCGGCGGACCCGAGCCATGATGCCCAGCGCGGACTGGTTTGCACCAGAATCGAACACCTTCAGGGCTGTGAAGGCGGTGACGAGCCCAGTGGCGATCCGTTGGTGCCGTTTTTGACGATGCCGGCCGATTGTGCCGCTGGTCCCGAGACTGTGCATGTCTCGTCTGATTCGTGGGAGCAACCGGGGGTGTATCGGTCGGCGTCGACGACGATGCCGGGGGCGACCGGTTGTAATCTGCTGGGGTTCAATCCCGGTATCGAAGTGCAGCCGGATACGCCCGTCGCGGATACGCCGGTCGGCTTGGGCGTCAATTTGCAGATACCGCAGAGCGAGGAACCCGGTGTGGCCGCCACCCCGCAGCTGCATAATCTGGCGTTGACGTTGCCGGATGGGTTGTCGATCAGCCCGGGGATCGTCGATGGCATCCAGGCGTGCAACGAAAGTGGTCCTGAAGGGATCAATTTCACCGGTCCTGAATCTGAAGAAATCGGCTTGAACGGGGAACCGCAGTTGGCGCCGGGTCACTGTCCCGATGCTTCGATCGTCGGGGAAGCGGAAGCGGAAACACCGCTTCTGGGCAGTCCGGTCAAGGGCCATGTGTATTTGGCGCGACCGCTCTGTGGCGGCGCGGGCCAGGAAGCGTGTACCGCACAGGACGCTCTCGACGGGAACCTTTACCAGTTGTACCTGGAACTCGGTGGCACGGGGGCGCTTGCGGACACGGGTGTGAACCTCAAGGTACACCTGAAGACCGAGGCGAACCCCGCGACGGGACAGTTGACGACGATCGCGGAAAACAATCCGCAGTTGCCGTTCAGCGAACTGCGGATCCGCTTGAACGGTGGGCCCCGCGCGCCGCTGGACAACCCGGCGGTCTGTGGCCCCGCGACGACGACGAGCGACTTCACGCCGTGGAGCGCTCCCGGGATTACCCCCGAAGGACTGTCGATGGGGGGCACCGCCGACGCGACACCGTCGTCGTTCTACGAAGTGAACGGCTGCTCGACGGGCGGGCCTCCCTTCAACCCAGGGTTCGTCGCCGGCACCGTGACGCCGAACGCGGGGAAGTTCAGCGCGTTCACGTTGAACCTGGCCCGGCAGGACCGCGAACAGTTCGTCAAGGGCATCCAGATACACACCCCGCCGGGGCTGCTGGGGATGCTCTCCAGCGTCCCGCTGTGCGGGGAACCACAGGCCGACGACGGCCACTGCCCCGAATCGTCGAAGATCGGCACCACCAGGGTCGCGTCGGGCGCCGGATCCCACCCGTTTGAAATCGAAGGGACGGTGTATCTGACGGGCCCGTACGACGGCGCGCCGTTCGGGTTGAGCATCGTCACGAACGCCGTCGCGGGCCCGTTCAACCTCGGCCTGGTGGTCGTCAGGGCACGGATCGCTGTGAACCCTGAAAACTCGACGTTGACCGTCACGACGGACGAAGCCGGCGCATATGCGCTGCCGCAGATGATCTACGGCGTCCCGCTGCGCCTGAAACGGATCACGGTGGACATCGATCGCCCCGATTTCATGTTCAACCCCACCAATTGCGGTCCGCAAAAGGTTACGGCGGTGATCTCGGGCTCGGAAGACGCCAGGGCCGAAGTGTCGAGCCCATTCTCGGTCGGTGGCTGCAAGAGCCTCGAATTCAAACCCAAATTCGCGGTCTCCACGTCCGGCAAAACCAGCAGAGCCAACGGCGCGAGCCTCGATGCCAAACTCTCCTATCCCGCCGGTAGCGTGGGCAACGAGGCAAACATCTCGCTGGTCAAGGTCGAACTGCCCGAACAGCTGCCCTCACGGTTGACCACCCTGCAGAAAGCGTGCGCGGCGCAGGTCTTCGAAACGAACCCCGCGAACTGTCCGGCAGCCTCGATCGTCGGCGTCGTCAGAGCGACCACGCCGCTGCTGCCCGTGGGGCTGTCGGGCCCGGTGTACTTCGTCTCCCACGGCGGCGAAGCGTTCCCATCGCTGATAGTGGTGCTGCAGGGTGACGGTGTCAGGGTGGATCTCACCGGCAGCACGTTCATCAGCAAAGCCGGGATCACGAGCTCGACGTTCAAGACCGTGCCCGACGTCCCCGTGAGCACGTTCGAGATCTATCTCCCCGAGGGTAAGTACTCGGCTCTGGCTGCGCTCGGTAACCTCTGCGCCTCTGCGGGAAAGCTCGACATGCCGACCACGTTCGTCGCGCAGAGCGGGCAGGAAATACACCAGACGACAAAGATCGCCGTCACCGGCTGCCGGAAGACGAAGAAGGCCAAAGCGAAACCCAGGCGGCGTAAGCACGCGAAATCGACCAGCGCTCACGGGAGGAACGGCAAATGAGCACCATATCGCACAGGACGCGCGTGCCGGCGCTCGCGATGAGCACGATCGCGCTCATCATGACCCTTGGTGTGGCGTGCGCCGGGGCTACCCCGATCGCCAACAAGTTCACGCTCTCGCGACAGATCGGCTGGGAAGTCAACAACACCACGCACGGGAACGTCTGCACGGTGGCCTCCAAGAACACTTGCGGGTTTGGAAAGGAAAGCAGCGAACCGGGCGGGTTCAGTGATCCGCGAAGCATTGCGGTGGACAACTATCCGGCGAGTCCTGACTATGAAGACGTGTATGTCGGCGATAGGATCAATCATCGCGTGCAGGAGCTCACGTCGACCGGGGAATTCGTACGTATGTTCGGCAAGGACGTCAACGAAACAACGGGTGGCGACACCTGCACGGCGGAAGAAATCAAAACACAAAGCGTGAAATGCAAGGCCGGGGTGCTTGGGAGTGAACCCGACGCGCTGACGGTGCCAGAAGATGTCGCGGTGGATCCTTCTACCGGAAACGTTTATATCATTGACACCGGTAGCGGCCGTGTAGATGAGTATACTTCTACGGGCCAGTTCGTGTTGATGATCGGCAAGGAAGTCAACAAAACAAACAAGAGCAATCTTTGCACCGAGAAGGAAATCAAAGAATCGGGTGTGAAATGCAAGAATGGCGTGGAAATTATCGGGAGTACAGAACACGGCGCATTCGATTTCAATCACCCGGACGTCGGTGCCGGCGACTTGTTGACGGTGGGTGGACCGGAATTCTTGTTGTATGTCGGCGAAGAAGATCGCGTGCAGGAGTTCAACGCCCAAGGCGTGTGGAAGGGTGAAATCACATTGCCGTTCCCTGTCGGCGCGATTGCGGTGGATTCCTCGGGCGACCTGTTCGCAAGCGCATACTCTGGTGTCGTGGTGCACGAGTTGCACCCCGATGGTGTCCAGTACGCCGAATTCGAAGTGCTGCCAAAGAGCGTACCAAACAGGATAAAAGTCGAATCATTTTTGATCAAGGGATTGGCAGTCGACCCGTATGGTCGGATTGGTTTCGTCGCAAACGAAGAGATTCAAGTGAGTAAGGCGGGTGGTGGGAGCGAAAAGTACGAAAGATCTTATGGTGCGCTTTATAGCGCATCGGGTGTGTTGATCAGCGAAATCGCACGACCGTCGGGTGAAATACCGTTTCCTTATGACCCCGGTATAGCGTTCAGCGCTTCGGACGAGCTGTACATTATATCGGAAGCTCCGCATGAAATCGAAGCGTATGTGCCGGCGTTGTTTCCCGAAGTGGGTGCCTGTCCCGCCGAAGACCTCACCGCCACCAGCGCGATACTGTGCGGACAGATCAACGCCAACGGCCTGCTCACG
Organism: uncultured Solirubrobacterales bacterium; assembly: GCA_963833205.1. GTDB lineage: Bacteria > Actinomycetota > Thermoleophilia > Solirubrobacterales > Solirubrobacteraceae > Palsa-744. The sequence goes on from CAWHWZ010000008.1 coordinate 70,618, forward strand.
CGCGCGTTTTTCGACTATCATCCGCTCTTCGGATCCAAGACTCCCGTCGCGTTCGAAGGCAAAGGCACCGTCTTTGAACCTGTGCATTGGCCGTTGACCGGTCTGGAACCGAATGAAACGTACGGGTATCAGGTTCTCGCCGAAGCCGAACTGGCCGGCGAACCGGTCAAGGGCTTGAGCGAAGAACTAACCTTCCACACCCCGACGCCGCCGGTCGCGATCGTCGGCGAACCGTCGGCGTCGTTCATCGGGGCCTCTTCGGCGGTGTTGAGCGCATCGTTGAACCCCGAGCACGCGAGCACGCACTACCATTTCGAGTACGAGCGGTGCAACGGCGCTGGTGAATGCGCCGCGCCGCAGGCGACGCTCACCGAAGAATCGTCGCAGTACGGAGTGATCGGCACTACGCAGGAACTCACCGGCCTGCAGCCGCAGACGACCTACCGCTACTGGCTGGTCGCAGACAACGAACACGAAGAAGCCGGTAAACCGCAGGGTGGGCAGGCCACCGGCACGGAAGGGTCGCTCACGACCGGGTCGTTGCCCGTGCCGCTAGCCGCGACCGGTTTCGCGAGCGCCGTGACCGCGACGAGCGCGAGCATCGCGGGAACGGTCGATCCCGACGGCCAGCCCGCGACATACAGGTTCGAACTGGGCGTGTACGCCGGCGGCGCGACGCGATTCGGGATCGTGTTCTCCGGCTCCGCCGGGGCGGGCACGACGCCGGTCACAGAGACGCTGGGCCTCACCGGCCTGCAGCCGGGCACGACGTACGCGTATCGCATCGGTATCGCGAGCGGGTACGGGACGCAGACAGGCGAAATGGCGCTGTTCACGACGAGCGGCATCCCGGGAGTGCTCGTGTCTCCTGGATCCCTGGCGATGCTCGCGATCCCCGCGATCGGGTTCCCCCCCGAAACAGCCGCGAGGCCCCCCACGCAGACCGTGCCGAAGTGCAAGAAGGGCGAGACGTCCAAGCGCGGCCGGTGCGTGAGGGCCAAGGGCAGGAAGAAGGGCCCGGCGAAGGCGAAGAAAACGAGCCGTTCCCATAAGGCTCACAGGTAGATGTCAACCGAATAGATGAGAGGAACAATGATGTTGTCAAGGATACGTAGACACCTGAGCCCGGCCACGATTATGGCGTTCGTCGCTCTGGTCTTCGCGGTGACGGGCGGCGCGTTCGCCGCGACCGGGGGTGGTTCTCGCGCGAGACCGACGGCGAGCGCGGCCAAGAAGAAGGCCAAGGCCCCCGCCCGCGGCCCGGCGGGTCCCAAGGGCGCCACGGGTGCCACCGGTCCGGCCGGTCCGGCCGGTCAGATGGGGCCGGCGGGCGCCAAAGGCGAAACCGGTTCTCAGGGTGGCCAGGGCCCGGAAGGAAAAGAAGGAAAAGAAGGAAAAGCTGGCACCAACGGTAAAGACGGCACAGATGGCACCAACGGAACAAATGGCACCAACGGCGAAAGCGTGACAAATACCCCTCTCCCGAAAGGTAACGCTAACTGCGGAGAAGGCGGCGCCGAATTCAAGGTTGGCGCGACCGGTACGCCAACCTACGCCTGCAACGGCAAGGCCGGTGGCGGCGGCAGCGGAACACTGGAATCCGGCAAGACCGAGACCGGCGTATGGAGCATGGTTGCCGGTACGACCGGCAACGTAGATACCACTATTTCCTTCCCGATCCCGTTAGCCATTGCGCTGGGTGCGACAGCAGTTCACTACGTCCCGGGAAGCGGTAACGGAACAACATGCCCCGGCACTGCCGCAAAACCGGAAGCGACCAAAGGCAATTTCTGCGTATACAATGACGGAAGCTCTGTCAACCTTAAGATCGCTTCACCCGGTGACGCTGAAGTTCATATTTCGTCGGTCCCGCTGTCGTTCACAGAAGGAACATCAACCAGTGGTGCGCTGCTGTTATTCTTTAGGGAACACGCAGAACAGGAAGCAGAAGCTAACGGCAGCTGGGCACTGACGGGCGAATAGGCCAATCGACACATCAAGACCAACCTGAGCACGGTGAGAAGAATCGGGGCGCCTCGACCACCGTCGGGGCGCCCACGTGGTGTGCTCGACGGCCCCGACGGCGTATTGACCCGCGAGCGCGTGAGCGCTCTGCAGCGCGCCCGAATTCTCGCCGCGATCACCGAGGTGGTCCGCGAGCGCGGCGTGCGGGGCGTGACGGTCGCGCACATCGTGTCCCGCTCGGGCGTTTCGCGGCGCACCTTCTACGACCTGTTCGACGATCGCGACGATTGCCTGCTGGCGGCGTTCGAGCACGCGGTGGAGCGCGCGGCGGAGCTGGTGCTGCCGGTGTACGAGGCGGCCGGCGATTGGCGGGAGAAGATCGCCGCGGGCCTCGAGGCGGCGCTCGGGTTCCTCGACGCCGAGCCCGCTATGGGCGTGCTCTGCGTGGTGGACGCGCTCGCCGCGGAAGGCGCGGTGCTGGAGCGCCGCGCGCGCGTCGTGGGCGTCCTGGTCGACGCCGTACACGAGGGCGGAGGCGCGCAACGCGCCGCGGCCGCGGGCGGCGCGAACACCAACGGGCGATCCCCCGCCAGGGGCTCCACGAAGACCAACGGTGGAGCCCCCGCCCGGGGCTCGGCCGGCGGGGGCGGCGGATCGGGGCGACCCCCGCGAATCGTCGCCGAGGGCGCGGTGGGGGCCGTGCTCGCGGTGATCCACGCCCGCATGGTCGCCGCCGACCCCAAGCCGCTGAGCGGCCTGCTCGGCCCGCTGGCGAGCATGATCGTGCTGCCCTACCTCGGGCCCGACGTGGCCCAACGGGAGCTCGCGCGCCGTCCACCCCGGCGCAGGCCCACTCGGGCGCGGGCCGTCGACGACCCGTTGCGCGAGCTCGACATGCGCCTCACCTACCGCACGATCCGCGTGCTGCTCGCGATCTCGGAGCTGGGAGGGCGGGAACCGGGTCCATCCGGCCGGCAGGTCGCCGACGCCGCGGGCGTCGCCGACCCCGGCCAGATGTCGAAGCTGCTCTGGCGCCTGGAGCACCTCGGCCTGATCGCCAACGAAGCCACCGCCCTCGCGCGCGGTGAGGCGAACGCCTGGAGCCTCACCGCGCGCGGCCGCGAGATCGAGCAGGCGATCCGCGCGCAGACGGGCTTCTGAGGAGCCCCGGCGCCCGGCAAGCGGGCTGTAGCGAAAAGGCCCTTGACAACTACGCCACGGTCTGCGTATAATGGTCTCACCTTGTGGGCCGGTAGGGGCTGCGGGGGTGTGGGAGGGGATGGTCCGATGGTCGCTGCAACAACGGCTCCGCGCCGGGCGCGGAGTGACAACCGCATCGTGGGAAGCCGGCTGTGAAAGCGCGACGGCTCCGTCACAACCGGAGGGTGCCGGCATGACACGCGCAGGCCGGGGTCGAAGGAGCGAGTCCATATCAGGAGCGTGAGAGGAAAGCCATGTTTCAAGCAATCCGTAGACGAATGCACGCAAGTCCCGCGACCGCAATCGCCTCGCTGGCGCTCGTGCTCGCGATGACAGGTGGTGCGTATGCGGCGGGCCGCTACGTGATCACCTCGACCAAGCAGATCAGCCCAAAGGTGTTGAAGGCGTTGCAGGGCAAGACCGGCGCGGCGGGTCAGAGTGGCGCGAACGGTGCGCAGGGCACGCAGGGCGCCGCTGGGCCTCAGGGCCCCGCGGGGCCGGCCGGAGGTGCGGGCAAGGAAGGGCCGCAGGGCCCGCAGGGTAATACCGGCGCCGCCGGGACGAGCGTCAAGAGTCAGGAATCGGAAACCGAAATTGGGACCTGCAAAGAAGGCGGTTCGGAATTCAAAGCGGCCGGCAACACGACCTACGCGTGCAACGGTGAAAAGGGCAAGGAAGGCTCGCCGTGGACCGCGGGCGGCACGCTGCCTCCCAATCAGAGCCTCAAGGGCTATTGGGGTGGGTCCGGGTATGGCGAAGCCGAAGTCCCCGAAACGGGATTCGGCTCGGTTCTCGCAACTGTCAGTTACTCCCTTCCCGTCAAGCCTCTTCTTGGCGGCGGGAACTATTCCACTCATTACATCAAGGAAAACGAAAGCCTGCCGGCAGGATGTTCAGGTGGTGCCACTAACCCAATCGCCGCACCGGGAAATCTGTGCGTCTTCGTGACTACCGAAGTCAACGTTTCCAGCGGTGAATATAAAGCGCAGATCGGTCAAAGTGGTGAAGATGGATTTATGGTCGTTGGCTACACAGCGGGGAAAGGCCGTATCCAGTTGGGCGGCACCTGGGCGGTGGCCGCCGCCGAATAGCCCCTGTCTGTCGTGTCCATTGCCCCGAGAAAGGCGCCAAAGTGACCATCTTGAGCCGTCAACAAAAAGGTGACACCTCTGAAGCGAGGTTCACGGCGATCCGTGCCCTGCTCGGCGGTCTCGCGGTCGCGGTCGCGCTCATCCCGTTCGTCACGGCCGGCTCGGCGTTTGCGTCTGGTGTTTCTTCTTTTGGCTCGTCGCTGACGGCGCCCGCGCTTGTCGCGGTGCCGCCGCAGATCGAGGGGGAACTATCGGACGAGCACGTCTTTGCGACGCGGGCGCATATCGCGGTTGTGGTGCCGACGCAGGAAGTCCCGGCCGCTTGGGAAGGCGAGATCGCGACGAGTCCGGGTGGTCCGTGGACTGTTGTTGGCAGTGGTTCGATTGGGTCTCATACGGAAGAGGGAGGCCAATACGGTTTTGTTGCTCTTGGAACGATTGACGGTACTTCGGAAGGCGGTCCTCGTTTCGCGGTGATTCATCATCTCACTCCCGCTACCGCTTACTACGTGCGTTTTAAAGTGACGAACGAAGCGGGGTCCGCGGAAAGAGCGTTTGAATTCACGACCCTTCCGGTCGGCAAGCCCGAAATCGCCCAAGATCATAACAGTAATCCGAGTACCTTCACCGATCGTGAAGTGATGGGAAAGCCGACCCAGACGATGCACTCCTTCAAAGCACAGGTCGAGAGCGACGGCGCGGAAACCAAATACTTTTTTTGAATATGCCCTGGGCGAAGGTGGCAATTCTCCCGCGCGGGGCAGCTCGGCGTGGAAACCGTTCACCTCGGGTAGCAGTGGGTCCATCAGCGTTGCGGAAGACTTCGCGGTACTCGAAGCGAGTGTGACGGGTCTGTCACCCGAAACGGAGTATTTCGCTCGCTTGAGGGCCGTCAACGGCAAGGGCGAAGTCGAAGAAGCGCAGCCGTTCACAACGCCGACGGCGAGGCCCGTGGTCGCCTTACCGACAGTTCGCAATGTCACGGGGACAGCCGCCCATCTTGCATTCTCCCTTCAACCAGATGGCTCGGAAACGCGTTGGCGGTTTGAATACGCGACGTCCGCTGCCGGTCCGTGGCAGGACGTTCCGGGCGCTGAAGGTGAAGGTATTGTCTCCCAGGCGCAAGCCGAAGCCCTGCCGCTTGAAGGGTATATTTATCCTCAGTACAATCTGGGCGGTCTGCAACCCGCCACGACGTACTATGTCCGTCTGTTTGCCGAAAACGAGGCGGGGGAAGGCAGGAATGGCTTGGGGGAACCGATTCTCGCCGAGACCAGGGGACTTGCGAGCTTCGAGACGAGTGGTCCGCCGGTGGTTTCGACGTTCGCGGTTCACGCTCTGCACGGCGAATCGGTGCGTCTGTTGGGCACGGTCGAATCCCATACCCGGACGACCAGCGCGGAACAGACGATCACGATCGGCGGCGCCCCCACCGGCGGCACGTTCACGCTGACGTTCGAGGGCCGCACGAGCGCCCCGATCCCCTTCGATGCGCCCGCGCAAGGGCCCGGCGGTGTCGGTAACGCCCTTGCAACGATCACGCCGGAACTGACGTCGAACCCTGGCGTGGACGGGGCCGCCGGTGGTCCCTACACCATTTTCAATTTTCCTCGTGGTATGAATGAGCCGCCGATCACGGCGGATGCGTCTGGTTTGACTCCGTCCGGTACGGTGACCGTGACGGTCGATCAGGCGGGCGGAGAAGGTTACGACAACGAGTATCATTTCGAATATGTGTCTCAGGAACAGTTTGAAAAACCCGGAGCCGAAGGGGGTTTCGCGCAGGCTTCGTCTACGCCCGAAGTCGATCTCGGCTCCGGCACAGGTCTGGCGTATGCCGGCCAGGACGTGCCAGGTCTGCGGCCCGGCGAGACGTATCGTTATCGGCTTGTCGCGACGAGCACGCTGCCCGCGGTCGTCGATGGCGAAGCGCAGTCGCTGACGGTGCCCGTTCCGTCCGCGGGAGGGGAATCGTCGGGTGGGGCTTGTCCCAATGCCCAGTCGCGGATCGGTCCGTCGGCGAGCCTGCCCGACTGTCGTGCGTATGAGCAGTTGACGCCGGTCGACAAGGAAGGCGCGCAGGAACTCTTCAACTACGGTCCCGCCGCCGAGTCCGGCGTGGCGGTCGGCGAAGACGGCCGGCATGTTGTCGCCGAAGACCCCGTCGTCGACTGGGGGTCGGGGCTCACGGCCGGGCAGAGTCCGTATTTCTTCTCGCGCGATCCCGAAACGGGCTGGCTGATGACCGCCGCGGCCTCCCAGCCGGAAACGGGCGTCGAGCGCATCGTCCCGGAACTCTATAATTCCGACCTGACCGAGGTCGCGCTTGCGGCGGACGTCTACACCTCGCCGGTGAAGGGGGAATCGAAAGAAGTGGAATTCAAGGTCGGTCCTCCGGGTGGTCCGTACACGCTCGTCGCGGCGGTTCCCCGTAACGAGGTCAAGAGCCTGGTCGCTCACGAAGGGTGGGCCGCGGCGTCGCAGGATTTCTCCAAGCTGATCCTCGCGTCGGAAGATCACACGCTGCTCGGCCACAAGACAGGTACCCACAGCGGCGACGATCTCTACGAATACTCCGATGGCAACCTCAGCCAGGCGAACGTCGGGATCGGCGGTTGCGGCGCCGAAATCGTCAATGGCAGTGAACAGCGAGGCAAGAAGTATGTAAAAGGCGCCAGCAGCAGTCACGCGCTGTCGGCCGACGGTTCGCGCGTCTTCTTCGAAGCGATTCCCGGCAACGTCTGCTCGGCGGCGAAGCATCTCTACGTGCGCGAGAGCGGCGCGGAAACGGTCGATCTCGGGGAATATCGCTTCGCGGGCGCCAACCCGCAGGGCACGATGCTACTGCTCGAAAAGAGCAGGCGGGAAGGCACTGACGTGATCGGCGAATTCTTCCTCTACAACACCGAAGCGCCCGGCACGCCACCTCAGTTGATCTTCAGCGGGGCGAGCGCAAGTGTCGTCGTCTCGGAGGAGTTCAAGGCGATCTACTTCCGAATCGGCGGAAGCCTCTATCGTTATGATGTCGCCGGCGAAAAGCTCAATTTCCTGTTTACGGTTATTGGCGAAGTTGAGGGTGCCGACAGTGCCAGTCCCGACGGGCGCTTCTACTACTTCCAGGGCGGCGTTCCCGGTGTGCCCGGAGCCCAGCAGGTGTTCCTCTACGACAGCGCGGAAAACGTCGTGGAGTGTGTGTCGTGTGCGTCGCCGTACGATTCCGAACCGCGACTCGGCGCATACTTACCCGCCAACGATGGGGACACGGGCCAGCTCCGCCTGGTGGACGGCTATCCGAACAAGACGTTCTTCTCGGCCAACGGCGAATACGCGTTCTTTGACACGCCCGCGGCGCTCGTGCCCGCGGATGTCGACGGGGAAGTCGCTCCTGAACCAAGTGCGGAGAACTCGGAAAATCAGTCGGCTGAAATCTCGGTTTCGAGCGATGTGTATGAGTGGCGCCGGGATGGTGTGCATGGTTGCGCGCGGTTGCAGGGTTGTCTGGCGTTGATCACGAACGGTCGCGGCGGCTATCTGAACCTGCTGCTGGGCACCACCCGGTCCGGTGAAGACGTCTTGATCTACACGCGCTCTCAGCTCGTCCCGCAGGACCAGGACAACGCCGGGGATGTGTATGACGTTCGTGTCGGCGGGGGCCTGCCCGGTCCGCCGCCGCGCCCGACCGAATGCGAAGCGTCGGCGTGCTCGACGCCCGCGGGCGCCCCCAACGACGCGACGCCGTCGAGCTCCACCTACCAGGGTCCGGGCGACGCCGCGGGGCGGTCCCCAGCGAAACCGGCCGCGAAGGCAGGCAAGAAGCCAAAGGCCAAGCAAAAGAGGCACGCCAGGAAGAAGAAGCGGACGGTGGGGAGGTCCCCGCGGGGGCAACGTCGAGCTGTGGGGCCGTCTTCGAGGAGGAGCAAATGATGCGTGTCAGGACTTGTACCCGCGTCGCGCTCGGCCTCCTCGCCGGTGGACTTTTGACGGCGCTTGCGCCGGTGGGCGCCCGGGCGTTCCCGAGCAGCGAACCGTTTGCGATAGTACCGGGCAGCTTCCAGATCGTCCCCTCCACTACGCAGGCGGCCGCGCACGAGAATCTCACGACATCGTTCGATTTCGCGCACGAAGCCGACGGGAAAACGTATAACGACGTGCGCACGATCGTCGTCAACCTTCCTGCGGGGTTCGACGCCAGCAATACCGCCGTACCGACGTGTACGAACGCGCAACTGCTCGGATATCGCGGTCGGAGCGGGCTGCTGCCGGGGTGTCCGATCGCGAGCCAGGTCGGGCAGATCAGCCTCGAACTGGCGAACCTGCACGCGGGCGCGCCGCCGGCCCAGATAACGGTCCCGCTGTACAACATGGAAGTCACGAGCTTTGGTGTCGCGGCGCAGCTCGGCTTCAAAACGGTGACCCTCACAACGACGCTGTCGGTCAGCGTACGCCCCGGCGACACGGGCCTGACGATCACGACACCGAATATCGCGCACGTCGAACCGCGCCACATTTCGGTCACGGTGTGGGGCGATCCGGCGTCTCACGAACACGACGCGCAACGCGGCGAAACATGCGGCGCGGCGTTCGAAGTGCCCGGCCTGTGCCAGAACGAACTCGGTGGCCCCCAGGAAGCGAACATCGCCGTCAGACCGTTTCTGTCCAACCCCACGAGCTGCGAACCGCATATCGCGACGATCGAAGCGTACTCCTGGGAGGAACCGTTGGCGCCGCCGGCGAGCGCAAGCACCGAAGTCGGCCCGATCGGCGAATGCGAACGCGTCCCGTTCGAACCGTCGATCCAAGCGCAACCGACGACGACCTCAGCGGAATCGCCGTCGGGTATGAACGTCACGATCACCGTCCCGCAGGCCTGGGATAACCCCTACTCGTTGGCGACGGCCAACCTCAAGGACGCCAAGGTCACGCTCCCGCAAGGGTTCACGGTCAACCCATCCGCGGGCTCCGGCCTCGGAGCGTGCACGCCCGAACAGTACGCCGCGGAAACGAGTTCCTCGCTGCCGGGCGAAGGATGCCCCCCGGAATCGAAGATCGGGTCGATCGAAATCGAAACACCGATCCTCTCAGAAAAAATCGATGGCGCGGTCTATGTCGCCAAGCCATTCGACAACCCGTTCGGGTCCCCCGAACACCCCGGCGGGTCGCTGCTCGCGCTGTATATCGTCGCGAAGGACGCGGCACGCGGGATCATCGTCAAAGTCGCCGGGGAAGTGCAGCTCGACCCCGTCACCGGGCAGTTGGTAACGACGTTCCTGAACAATCCACAGCAGCCGTTCAGCCGCTTCACGCTGAAGTTCCGTCCCGGCGCGACCGCGCCCCTGGCCAGCCCTCCGGCGTGCGGCGCCTACAATCTCCAGGCCGCCCTGACACCGTGGTCGACGCCGGGCGAACCACGGCTGGTTTCAAGCGAACCGTTTCAGATCACCGAGGGCGTCCGCGAAGGCTCGTGTCCCTTGGGTGGCGTCCCACCCTTCCAGCCGCGGGTCGTGTCGGGCACCGAGAACAACGACGCCGGCGCCTACAGCCCGTTCTACCTACGCATCGAACGCCAAGACGGCGAACAGGAGATCACCCGCTTCTCGACGACCCTGCCCCCGGGACTTACAGGCAACCTCACGGGCATCCCGTTCTGCCCCGAAGCGGACATCCGGGCCGCCCGCGAAGCTACCGGTGCGCAGGAGGAAACGAACCCGTCGTGTCCCGCGTCGAGCGAGATCGGGCATACGATCGTGAGCGCCGGCGTCGGCACCGTGCTGGCGCAAACCCCCGGTAAGGTCTACCTGGCGGGCCCCTACCACGGCGCGCCGCTGTCGATCGTCTCGATCACCAGCGCGAAGGTCGGCCCGTTCGACCTCGGTACCGTCGTGATCCGCTTCGCGCTCGACGTCAACCCGGCGACCGCACAGGTCGAAGTCAGCGCCAACGGCTCGGATCCGATCCCGCACATCATCGAGGGGATCGTCGTGCACGTCCGCGAAATCCGCGTGTACATGGACCGCGAAAAATTCATCCTCAACCCCACCAGCTGCAACCCGACGGCGGTCGCCGACACGATCACCGGCGCCGGAGCGAACTTCGCCGACCCCGCCGATGGCGACCCGGTCGCCGTCTCGACGCCGTTCCAGGCCGCGAGCTGCGAAAGCCTTACGTTCAAACCGCTCTTCAAGGTTTCGACCAGCGCCAAAACCAGCAGAGCGAACGGCGCGAGCCTGACCGCGAAGCTGACCGTGCCCGGCGTGCTCGGCACCCAGGCCAACATCAGCCAGGTCAAAGTGGACCTCCCCAAACAGCTCCCCTCGCGCCTGCCGACGCTGCAGAAAGCGTGCACCGCCGCGCAGTTCGGAGCCAACCCAGCGGGCTGTCCTGCGGCGTCGATCATCGGACACGCCACCGCGATCACGCCGCTGATCCCCGAACCGCTGAGCGGCCCCGCGTATTTCGTATCCCACGGCGGGGAAGGATGGCCCAGCCTGGTCGTCGTGCTGCAGGGCTACGGCTTCACGATCGACCTCGTCGGCACGACGTTTATCAGCAAATCCGGAGTGACGTCAAGTACGTTCAAGACCGTCCCCGACCAGCCCGTCACCAGCTTCGAACTCAACCTCCCCGAGGGCCCCTACAGCGCGCTGGCCGCCCTCGGCGACCTCTGCAAGGCCAAGAGCCTGACGATGCCCACCGAATTCCTCGCCCAAAACGGCGCCCAGATCAACACCACCACCAAGATCGCGGTCACCGGGTGCCCGAAGCACAAGAAGGCCGCGAAGAAGAAGCACAAGAAATCTAGATCTAAGAAAAAGCGATAGGAGCCGGTCGGCCGGTCCTGCTCCGCCTCTTGACTCAGTTCCGCTCGATTACCCCGAGCAGTTCGCAGGCATTGCGAGCGTTGATCGCCGGGGGTTGCAGGTCGATGTGGTCGAGTAAGTCCTTGTCGCCGGTGACGATGAACTCAGCTTTGGCGGTGCGAGCGAGCGCGTCCTCGATGGTCCTCTCGCCGAGGCGGTCCACGAAGTAAGGCTTGTGCAGGGTGTCGGTGATCTCGCCCAGCAGCTTGATGCCTGAGCGGTATGCTTTGATGCTATGCGAACGACGGTCAGGCTCGACGATGACCTGCTGGCGGAAGCGAAGCAGCGTGCGGCGGCCGATCGCACGACGTTGGGGTCGCTGATCGAAGACGCGCTCGGGCGGGCGCTCGCTCAGCGCTCCGCGGAGCGGGCTGGGCGCATCGCGATACGTCCGTTCGGCGATGCGCAGACGCTCCCCGGCGTGGACCTGGACGACTCGGCCGCGCTGCGCGACCTGATGGACGGCCTGCGCCGATCCTGCCCGACGTGAATGTGCTCGTGTAGGCCCACCGCGGGGCACGCCCGAGCATGAGTGACCGGCGAGCTTTGCTACGGCGCGGCGGGTGTTGCGTTGCGCCGGAAGCGCTTGCGCGCCCATTTCGGGAGGATGGGGCCTTTGAATATGCCTGGCACGATGACCGACTTGTGGTCCCGATGGCCGTAAGGTTTCCCGCTCCCGCCGGCCTCGGTGACGTCGGCGCGGGGAGGCTCGGAGGCGGGCGGCTGACGGACGGTGGATGGCTCCACGGCGCTCATCATAGCCTCCCCGCCAGCGCGACGAGGATCGCGAGTACCAGGAACGTCAGCGCCCGTTCGAACGGCGGCTCCTTGCGCGCCAGGGCATATTCGTTGATCCCGATGTCATCCGCGAGGTCGTCGAGGAGCGAGTCTGCGGGTAGGTGCTCGTCCGTGGTCTCGGGGCCTTCCTGAGTGTCTGTGACCGGGGGGCCGATTCGTTCGACGCCTGGCATGCGGAGGGTCCGCACGGCCAGGCCGAGCGACAGCCCGAGCAGGATCAGCGCGAGGATCCAGAGGTCGTAAGCCCCTCTGGTTCCGACCACGATGGCGGCGACGGCCAAGTCGATGGCCATTACGCCGAGTGCGCTGCTGTCGAGCGCCACGGAGCGCGCCGCCTGGATCTGCAGCTGGCTGGCGGCCAGCAACCGGCGGTTCAGGTTGTCGGCGAGTTCATGTTTGGTCGGATTCGTGGGCATCTGCTCCCCCTCATCCGACGCCACCCCGCAACCGGGGACACCTCATCCCGAAGGTTTCCATGCGTCCCCATGGCCAATTGACGAAATGGCAGAGGGGGGTGAGGCATCAAGATGCCTACGCCCGTTCGGGGATGCGCAGACGCTCCCCGGCGTGGACCTGGACGACTCGGCCGCGCTGCGCGATGTGATGGACGGCCTGCGCTGATCCTGCCCGACGTCAATATGCTCGTGTACGCCCACCGCGGGGGCACGTCCGAGCATGAGCGGATCGGCGCGTGGTTGGAGACGGTGCTGGGCGGTGACGCCCAGTTCGGCATCTCGAGCCTGGTGTTGAGTACCAAGATCTCCATCCTCATTCGGGAGCTTTCCAGCTGTCGAAGCCCGTCAGCGTTCGTGGTGGGCTGCCGGTGATCCAGGCTGCCAGGAGTGGGTCGTTGAGGCGGTACCCGGTGCGGGTGCTGGGGTCATGGGTGATCTCGCCTCGATCTTCGAGCACTTTGATGGCCGTGTGGATGGCGCCGCCGCGTGAGCCGCCGTGGCGACGGCCGGCGGCGTAGAGGGCGCTTGTGTTCTCGGCGACCGCGGTGAGCGCGCGTCGGTGGCTTGCAGACAGGCCGCTCCAGACGGTGCGCAGCTCATCGCCGGCCTGGTGCATGGCGCGCTCGCGGGCGGCCTGCCATGTCTCCTCGGTCGCGGTCGCTTTGGCGGGTGTGAGCTCCCAGACGGTGTGCGCGAGCAGCATCGTGCGCTGCGGGTGGCCTTGGGCAAGCGCGAGCAGTGGTTGCAGTGCGGGGCCGATGTCGCGCGCGGTTCGTTGGAAGCGGATGGCGACGTAGTCCGCGATCGCCTCCGGCGGGAGCGGTGGCAGCGCGACGGGGGCGGCCTGGCCGTAGAAGGCGCGGCGGCGGTCGGCGAACAGCTCGCGCATCATACCGACGTGCGAGCCGGCGAAGATGTACCCGGCGGCGTCGCCGTGGTGCTGGATCTCCGAGCGGATGACCGCGTCCACGCGGTCGGTTGCGGTGAGCACGTCCTGGAACTCGTCGAAGACGACGAGCGTGCGTGTCCCGTGGCGCTCGTGCAGGCGCCGGGGCAGCGCGAGCCGGTCGAGCAGCGGTGGCTCGGCTTGCGCGTCGATGGTGACCTCCACGCCGGCCGGTAGGGGGCCGCCGCCGGCGCGGAAGGTGGGGCGCAGCATTTGCCGGGCGCCCGCGAACCAGCTCGCGAGGCGCCCTTGAAGCTGTTCGGCGTAGGCGCGCTCGATCCGCTGGGAGATGTCAGCCAGCGTGAGCACGCCAAAGAAGTCCACGTAGACAGTTGCCCAACCTTCGCTCTCGGCGTCATGCATCACCCGCCGCAGGAGCGAAGTCTTGCCGAAGCGTCGCGGCGCCACGAGCCGGCTGTTGTTGCCCTCATCGGCGCGCGCCAGCAGCTCGCTCGCCTCGGCGTCGCGGTCGATCAGGTCCGCGACGGGAACGGGCTCGCTGTAGCGGAACGGGTTCATGCTCTCAATCATAGAGCAGATCTGCTCGCAATCAGCGAGCAGCGGTAGGCGCAGACGAGGGGGTCAGGCATCAAGATGCCTGATTGGTATGCTTTGATGCTATGCGAACGACGGTCCGACTCGACGATGACCTGCTGGCGGAAGCGAAGCAGCGTGCGGCGGCCGATCGCACGACGTTGGGCTCGCTGATCGAAGACGCGCTCAGGCGGGCGCTCGCCCAGCGCTCCGCGGAGCGAGCTGGGCGCGTCACGATACGTCCGTTCGGCGATGCGCAGACGCTCCCTGGCGTGGACCTGGACGACTCGGCCGCGCTGCGCGACCTGATGGACGGCCTGCGCTGATCCTGCCCGACGTCAATGTGCTCGTGTACGCCCACCGCGGGGGCACGCGCGAGCATGAGCGGATCGGCGGGTGGCTGGAGACGGTGCTGGGCGGCGACGCCCAGTTCGGCATCTCGAGCCTGGTGTTGAGTGGAGTGCTGAGAGTGGTGACCCATCCACGCGTGTTCGCACGGCCGACCCCGATCGAGACCGCGTTGGAGTTCGTGGAGTCGCTGCGTGGCAGCCCGAACTGTGTGGAGGTGGCGCCGGGGCCGCGCCACTGGAAGATCTTCACCGAACTCTGCCGTACGACGGGCGCCACGGGCAATCGCGTCCCCGACGCCTATCTCGCCGCTCTTGCGATCGAGTCGGGAAGCGAATGGATCACCACCGACCGGGGCTTCGCTCGCTTCGACGGCCTGCGCTGGCGCCATCCCACCCCCGCGTGAGGAGCTCGGCGCGGTAAGGCTCGACGATGCTCAGCCAGAACGCGAGGAAGTTGTCCCGGGAGCTCGGGTGCGGCGCCGAGCAGCTCGGGTAACTCGTCGAGCACGAGCAGCAGCGGCTCATCCATGCGTTCAGGTCGAGTCGGCTGGCAGCAGCCTGAACGCCCTGCCGCCGGAGAGCGGTTTCAGCGCGCGGAAATGACGTTCGTCGAGGGTCGCGATGTCGATCGTGTGAAGGCGCGCGGCGAGGACGAGGAGCGAGGCGTCGGCGAGCCCGAGCTCCATCGATTCGTGGCGCTTGGCGATGGCGATCGCCTCGTGGATCGCGGTGGGCCACCATTCGAGGAGGTATGCGCCGCGCTCGAAGTTCTCGCGCAGGACGCGCACTGCCCCGGGACCGCCTTGCCGGGCAACGAGATAGTCGAGCTCGGCGACGATCAGCGGGGTTGTGCTGAGCTCCTCTTCGATCGTCTCCATCCACTCGCGAACGGGCCGATGATTGGCGTCGTCCCGGTCCATGAAGGCGAGCACGACCGATGTGTCGAGAACGATCAGTTCTCTCCAAACCCGGTCTTCGCCAGATACTCATCGACGTTGGCGGAGAGATCGCCGGGCCCGGCGAACACGCCGCATCCCAGCGGCCTGGCCCTCGCCGCCGGAGCGGTCGCGGCGGCGAGGGCAGTGCGGATCAACTCGGCCTTCGTGGTGCCCTCGGCGGTGGCACGGTGGGCAAGCGCTCGATCGACCGCGGGATCCAGGTAGATGCTGGTCTTCTTCACCGCCCCACATGCTACCATCTGCCACCCGCCACCCAACTTCGGCACGCCTGGCGTAGTTGAGTGTCCATCTGCCCGCGGGCTCGTCGCTCATGCGTATTTGCGGAGCATCTCCTCATGGGAGATGACGCGTCCGGCGGCCTTGTCTGCGAGTCCTTCGGCGATCGCCTCTTCGTCCTCGGCGGTAAGCGGCTCGTCGTCCGCGGGGCGTGAGGCCAGCCAGCGCGTGAAGCCGTCCGTCGCCTCGCCCTCGCGTTGCGAGGCGACATACCGCAGGGCATGTGACGCGCCCGGACGGCATCGGCCGTGACCGCTCTCAAGCCCGGTGCTCCGCCTCGGTGAGCGCGGCGATGTCCGCGAGATCCACCGGCCTGCCCCTGGCGCGCTGGTCCGGCGCGTCGCTTCACATGGTGGGACGAGGTGCTGCGAGGATCTCCTCGGGGGTGAGGCGAACATCGAGCCCGTCGACGGAGAACCCGTGTCGGGAGACGCCGACGAGGAGCGTGTCGTCGCTGGCGCCGGGGATCTGCGCGCGGTGCTGGACCAGCCGGCTGAAGTCGGCGCGGTCGAAGTTGCCGCGCTCGCGCCACTTGATCGAGCCGACGAAGTCGATCTGCTCGCTCGTGGTCTGGCCGCGGCCGCCGACGAGGTCGACCTCGACGCTGCCGTCGCGGTTCCAGAAGGAGCCGACGTACTCGGCGGCGCCGAAGCGTGGGTCGGGGAGCAGGGTTTGGATCGCCTCGCGCACGAGCGGCTCGATCGCGTGGCCGGCGTAGGAGCTCCAGCGCTCGCGGATCAACTGGTGGACGTGCTCGCCGCGGCCGCGCTCGATCGCGGGGATGGAGGGGCCGATGAAGCGCAGCCAGAAGCGCAGGTAGGGATCGGCGACGTGGTAGCGGGAGAGCTTGGGGCGCGGCTGGGCACTGTAGGGGAGCGTCCTGTCGATTACGCGCTTTGCCGCCAGCGTGGTGAGCGTCGTCTCGAGCGTCTTGTTGGACATCTTCGCGCGTTGCAGGATCGCTGTGAACACGCGCTCGCCGGCGCCGATCGCTTCCAGGGCGGCGCGTGCCTTCAGCTCGGCGGGGAACTCTGCCGCCAGGGAGCGCTCGCCGAGCACGATCAGCGGCGACTCGGGGTTCTGCAGCTCGCGACGCAGGAACTTCCAGAGGTCCTCCCCGCGGCGCCAGATCTCCGCGAGTCGCGGAAAGCCACCGATCGCGAGGTGGGCGTCGAGCGTGGCGGCGGGCGCCAGCTCCAGCAGGTCGCCGATCGCGGCGGGCGAGAGCGGCCCGACGGTCATCTCGGTGAGGCGCCCATACAGCGGCCGGCCGTACTCGCTCAGCGCGGCCATCATCGACAGGTCGGAGCCGATCAGCACCAGCAGCACGGGCAGCGCCTCCAGTCGGCGGTCCCACTGCTTCTGCAGGATCGCCTCGATCGCGGGTTCGCTCTCGATCAGGAACGGCAGCTCGTCGATCACCAGCACCAGCGGCCGCCGGGCGCTCGCGTCGCCGGCGGCGATCGTCAGCGCCGCCTCCCACGAGCCGATCGGCCCCGCGGCCGCGACAGCGGCCGCAGCGGTCGCCGAGGAGGCGAGCTGTTCGCCGAAGTTGCGCAGCTCCTCGGCGGGGCTCTGGCGCGAGGCGGTGTAGAACAAGGCGCTCGCGCCGCTGCGTGAGATGAACTCCTCCACCAGACGAGACTTGCCGATCTGCCTCCGCCCGCGCAGAGCGAGCATCCGCCCCGACCCGCTTTCCCGTACATGATCGAGATGCCCCTGGAGCGTTGCCAGCTCAGCCTCTCGCCCAACGAAGCGTCTTGCGCTCATGTCGAGAAGTGTAGCCTACTACACACTACTCAATTACACTTCTCCTGTAGCCGTGCGGGTGATCGGCGGGTGGCTGGAGACGGTGCTGGGCGGCGACGCCCAGTTCGGCATCTCGAGCCTGGTGTTGAGTGGAGTGCTGAGAGTGGTGACCCATCCACGCGTGTTCGCGCGGCCGACCCCGATCGAGACCGCTGGAGTTCGTGGAGTCGCTGCGTGGCAGCCCGAACTGTGTGGAGGTGGCGCCGGGACCGCGCCACTGGATCAGCCGGCTGAAATCGGCGCGTTCATCTCACGCCCACAGGCCTGAGATGGGGACTGCCCAGGTGCGGTCGCCGAGGGGCAGGGTGTGCTCTCCCTGGTAGATGACGATGCCGCAGCACCACATATTCCACCCGGTCGGCGTCGAGCACGACGAAGATCCGTTCGGGGTCGAGCGGCGGCGCCGCACTCAATCGATGCTGCCCCGTGGGGCCACCCATACGCTTGGGAACGCGAGTGAGGTGTGTTCGGCGATCGTGTCGTAGTCGCGGTGGTAGTGCAGCACGCCGAGCTCGGCGCCGGCGGCCACGGCGGCGATCAGCAGGTCCACCGGCTTGACGCGGTGCGAGACGCCGGGCGCGGCGGCGAGCTCGGCTTGGGCGGTGATGGCCAGCGCGCCGGCGTCCGGCGTGAATGGGGTGTGCACCAGCGCGCCCAGCTCATCGCTGATGGCGGTGAACTGGCCATCGTCGCGGGCGCTGTAGAGCATCTCCAGCAGAGTGGGCGGGCAGGTCCACAGCTCACTGGCGGTGAGCGCGGCATCGAAGCGCTGGCGGGGCTGGCCGGCGAGCCGTCCGTCGAGCGCTCTTGCCCAGGCCGAGTTGTCGAGCAGCAGCGCTCCGCCGTAGCCGATCAACGATGGATCCAGCCGTGCTCGCGCACCTCATACGCGGCCTCGGCGTCGAGACCCTCGCCGGTGTGCAGCCGCTCCACAAGATCGCGGCGCAGCTCGGCCCTGCGGCTCTCGTCGTCACCCTCGACTTCCAGTTCGCGCAACCGCTCACGTGCGCCGCGGATCACGAGGTCGCCCATGCGTACGCGCTCGCCGCGCAGGCGCAACGCGTCGAGCGCCTCGCGCACTAGCGGTGTCTCGGTGACCGAGTGGCGAGGGTGACTGGTCGGCACCAAGCAAGTGTAGCACCCCGAACAGCACCGGGTCGTCCTTCCGCTTCATGCGGTCGAGCGAACGTGGACGCAGAACGATCATACCTCGGCGAGTATGTTATACTACTGCCATGAGTAAGCGTCTGCAGGTGGTGGTCGGGGACGATGAGCTCGAGCGCTACCAGCGCACCGCCGAGGCGACTGGGCAGACCGTCTCGGAGTGGGTGCGCCAGGCGCTCAGGGAGGCCGAACGCAAGACCTCCAGCGGCGACGTCGAGGCCAAGCTGGCTGCCATTCGCAAGGCCGCGAGCTACGGGAAAGCCGCGAGCGAGATCGGGGGGCGCGAAGTCGACATCGACACGATGCTGGCTGAGACCGAAGCCGGACGCCTGGCTGAGATCGAGGCGGGGCTCGGCGGCGCCGACGGGGTGTGATCTTCCTCGATGCCAACGTCCCGATGTATCTGGTGGGGCGACCGCATCCCCACAAGGCCGACGCGCAGCTCGTGCTCGAGCGGCTGGCCGCCGAGCGACAGCAACTGGTGACGAGCAGCGAGGTTTTTCAAGAGATCCTCCACCGCTACGTGGCGACCGAACGCCGCGACAAGATCGAGCCCGCGTTCGAGCTTCTGCGAGGTCTCGTCGACGAGGTGCTGCCGGTCGAGGATCACGATGTCTTCCTCGCGAAGGATCTGGTGTACGCCCACCCGTCCTTATCCGCGCGCGACGCGCTGCACGCCGCCGTCATGCGGCGCCGGCAGATCGCGGAGATCGTCACGTTCGACCGGGGCTTCGACCAACTGAGCGGGATCAAGCGGCTTCCGTAGCCGGGCACGGAGGCCCGGCGCCCGGGCGGACGTTACGGCCACCCCCGCGCGCGGACGCTCCCCAAGCCCGACTCCCGTCGACCCGCGCGCCCGGGACCCGTCGGAGACAGCGCCCGGGGACTCCGCGCCCGCCGCTCGCAGGCCCCGCGTGTGAAGAACCGCCGGGAACGCGACCGCTGGGCGCAAACCGCGCTAGACTTGCTGGACCTCGCGCCAGGCGGGGTTTTTCTTCGCCTGGGGCAAACCTTTTGCACACCACCACGCTTGGAAGACTGGGACCCACATGGCCCGCGGAGACGTACGCATCGCAGTTACGCTCGCTTGCGAGGAGTGCAAGCAGCGTAACTACCAGACCAACAAGAGCAAGCGCAACAACCCCGACCGGATCTCCCTGCGCAAGTACTGCCGCTGGTGCCGCCGGCACACCGGGCACCGGGAGACCCGCTAGCGCGGGAGCGCGCTGTGGCCCGTGACCGTAAACGCGCCAAGCAGCGTCGGGAACGGCGCGCCCCGCGGGGTGCGCCCACGCCCGCGCACGCCGAGCTCCACCGCGCCGATCTGCCCGGTGCGCTCGAGCACGCCTCCGGTGAGGTGGACGAGTTCGACGCCGCGCTCATCGCCGGCGCGGGCGGCGTGCCGATGCCCGCGGACGGGGTCTCCGAGGAGGCCGACGACGGCAACGGCGCCGCCCCCGCAGAGCGCCAGGCGCGCGTCAGCGAGTCCGAAGACGAGGCCGCAGCCAACATCGAGCCCGAGCGGGCGCTACCCGAGCTGTTTCTCGGCGGTGCCCACATCGAGACCGCCCCTGCCGGTGCCCCTGCTGGTGCCGGTGGCAGTGGTCGGGGCGGCCGCGGCGGCGGCGTCGCGCTGGAGCCAGCCGAAGAGGGCAGCGGCGGAGACGAGATCGAGCGGGTCGCCGAGCGCCGCGAACACAAGCGCTCGCTGCCGGCTCGCGCCGTCGCCTTCCTGCGTGCCTCCTGGGCGGAGCTGCAGCGCGTACAGTGGCCCGATCGCCCGCAGGTCTCGCAGGCCACGGCGGTCGTGCTCGGCTTCGTCGCGGTCGCCGGCGTCTATCTTGGCGCCGCCGACTGGGTGGCGCAGAAGATAGTCAATTTCATTCTCTAGCGCCCATGTACATCAACCCTCCCGATAGGCCCTCCTAGGAGCCCTGTGAATGTTTCGCTGGTACGTCGTCAACACATACTCCGGACACGAGAACAAGGTCAAGCACAACCTCGAACACCGTGTCGTCTCGCTCGGCCAGCAGCGCGCCGTGCGCAACGTCGTTGTCCCCACCGAAGCCGTTTCGGAGATGAAGGACAACCAGAAAATCACCGTGGAGAAGCGCACCATGCCCGGCTACGTGCTCGTCAACATGGAGCTCAACGAGGATTCGTGGGGCGTCGTCAAGGGCACCCCCGGCGTCACCGGCTTCGTCGGCGCCGCGCAGGAGCCGGTGCCGCTGACTCAGGTCGAGGTCGATCGCCTGCTGCACAAGGAGGTCGCCACGGCGCCGCGCACACGCGCCCAGTTCGCGATCGGCGAGACCGTCAAGGTGGTCTCCGGGCCGCTGTCCGACTTCTCCGGTGAGATCTCCGAGATCAACGACGACGCCGCCAAGCTCAAGGTCCTGGTATCAATCTTCGGCCGGGAGACCCCCGTCGAGGTAGGTTTTGATCAGGTCAAAAAGCTCTGAGGCGGCCGATGGCCTACGCGAGACGGCGTCCTCCCTCCCTCGTGTGCAGAGCACACTTCGGTCGGTGCGTCCTTGTCTCGCTTAACCCTCGACCCCCTCAGAACGTGATTGCTTCAACAAGCTAGAGAGAAGAAATGGCCAAGAAGGTTCTGACAACAATCAAGCTGCAGGCGCGCGCCGGGCAGGCATCCCCCGCCCCGCCGGTCGGCCCCGCGCTGGGTCAGCACGGCATCAACATCATGGAGTTCTGCAAGGCCTTCAACGCGCAGACGCAGAGCGAAACCGGCACGATCGTGCCGGTCGTGATCACCGTCTACGAGGACCGCTCGTTCACGTTCGTCACCAAGACGCCCCCCGCCGCCGTGCTGATCCGCGAAGCGCTGCGGATCGAGAAGGGCTCCGGCGAGCCCCACCGCACGAAGGTCGGCAAGCTGACCCGCGCGCAGCTGGAGGCCATCGCCGAGCGCAAGCTGCCCGATCTCAACGCGCACGACGTCGAGCACGCCTCGCGGATCATCGCGGGGACGGCGAGGTCCATGGGCGTCGAGGTGGAGGCGTAGCCATGGCAACCCACTCCCGCCGCCACGCTGAGGCGCTCGCGAAGATCGACCGCGAGCGCGACTACCTCCCGGCCGAGGCGATTGCGCTCGTCAAGAGTCTTGCCGCCGCGAAGTTCGACGAGTCGGTCGAGGTGCACATCCGCACCGGCCTCAACGTCCGTCACGCCGACGAGCAGCTGCGCGGCACGATCGCGCTGCCCAACGGCCTCGGCCGCGACGTCAAGGTGGCCGTCTTCGCCCAGGGCGCCAAGGTTGCCGAGGCCGAAGCCGCGGGCGCCGACGTGGTCGGCGGCGAGGACCTCGCGCAGCGGATTCAGGAGGGCTTCGACGAGTTCGACGTGGCGATCGCCACGCCCGACCTGATGGCGGTCGTCGGGCGCCTCGGGCGGATTCTCGGGCCATCCGGCAAGATGCCCAACCCGAAAGTCGGCACCGTCACGATGGACGTCGCCAAAGCGGTGCAGGAGTCCAAGTCCGGCAAGGTCGAGTACCGCACCGACCGCACCGCCATCGTCCACCTGGTGATCGGCAAGGCCTCGTTCGCGGAGCGCCAGCTGCTGGAGAACTACGCCGCCGTCGTGGAAGAGATGGTCCGCGCCAAACCCTCCGCCGCCAAAGGCCGCTACCTGCGCACCATCACGCTCGCCTCCACGATGGGGCCCGGCGTGAAAGTCGACCCTTCCCGCACCCGCGACATCGTTGAGGAGGGCTCGCCCGCGGCAGTAGTCGCCTGAGTGCCCACCCCAACGGCAACCTAAGACCCCCGGCCGCTGTCGCAGCAGAAGCCCGGGACAGGAGCCACAGTGAACCGAGACCAAAAGGCCGCGGCGATCGCCGAGATCGCCGCCGACATCGAGAGTTCCCAGGCGGTATTCGCCGTCGACTACCGCGGCATCTCCGTGCCCCAGGCGGCCGAGCTGCGCGCCAAGCTGCGCGAGGCCGACGCGGTTTTCCGCGTCGTCAAGAACTCGCTCTCCGAACGCGCCGCCAACCAAACCGGGGCGGAGGATCTCAAGCCGCTGCTGCAGGGGCCCACGGCGCTGACGTTCGTGCGCGGCGACGCGGCGCTGGCCGCCAAGGCGATCGCCGACTACGCGCGTCTCACCCAGCTGCTGCCCTTCAAGGGTGGCGTGATGGAAGGCGTCGCGCTCGACCCCGACCAGCTGCGAGCGATCTCGCGCCTGCCCTCGCGCGAAGTGCTCTACGGGCAGCTCGTCGGCGTCGTCGCCTCGCCCATCTCAGGACTTGTACGCACCCTCAATGCGCTGCTCGGCGGTCTCGCCGTGGCGCTCGGCCAGGTGCACGACCAGAAGCAGAGTGCGGGGGGAGGGTCTCCGAGCCCCCTCCCTGAAGATCAAAACGAAACTTCAACCGAAGGAGACTGAACGATGGCCACCAGCACCCAGGATTGGATCGAGGAGCTCAAGGGCATCTCCGTGCTCGAGCTCGCCGAGCGCATCAAAGCCCTTGAGGAGGAGTTCGGCGTCTCCGCCGCGGCCGTGGCCGCGCCCGTCGCGGCAGCCGCCGGTGGCGGCGGCGAGGCGGCCGCCGAAGAGGAAGGCCCCTCCACCGTGGACGTCATGCTCACCGGAGCCGGCGACAAGAAGATCCAGGTGATCAAGGTCGTGCGTGCCGCCACCGGGCTCGGCCTGAAGGAGGCCAAGGCGCTCGTCGACGAGGCCCCCAAGCCGGTCAAGGAGGGCATCGAGAAGGACGAGGCCGACAAGCTCAAGCAGGAACTGGAGGAGGCCGGAGCGTCGGTGGAGCTGAAGTAGCGAGCGCCGGCGGCGGCGGTCCGCCGGCGGCGGCGGTCTTCTTTTTCGGCCCGACACGCGCGCGTGCACGTGCGGGTGCGCGCACGGCGGCCCGCAGCGAACACGCTCCCCGCTGGCCACTCGTAGAGGCGTCTTTACCCGCGCCTAACAAATCAGCGGATTTTCCGGTAGAATCGCGCTCGCTGGCCGATAGCCGCAGCCGCCTCAGAGGCATGGAGACCGCGCCACATACGCGGTTCTCCGGAGGCGGGGTCCGTGAGCGCTGGCTGCCCACTTGAGGGTGGCGGTGGCGTGTGCTATCTTGACGGGTCGCGCTTGCGCCTGACCGCTGTTCGCACCCGTTTGTGTTGTCTCTCTCCTCGAAGGAGTCTTCCTTGGCTGCTGCTGATGCCCTCCGGACGCGCCGCACATTCGCGCGTCTGAACAAGTCGTGCGACGTACCCAACCTGATCGATATCCAGCGCCGCTCCTTTGAGTGGCTCACCGACCCGCAGAAGGGTGGTCTGCGGGAGACGATCGACGACATCTCGCCGATCGAGGACTACACCGGCAACCTCGCCGTCCAGTTCGGCGAGATCGCCTTCGACGAGCCCGTCGCCTCGCTCGAACAGTGCCGCGAGAAGGACCTAACCTTCGCGCGCCCGCTCACCGTCACCGTTGCGTTCATCAACCGCGAGACGGGTGAGATCCGCGAGCAGTCGGTGTTCATGGGCGACTTCCCGTGGATGACCGAGCGCGGCACATTCGTCATCAACGGCACCGAGCGCGTGGTCGTCACGCAGCTGGTGCGCTCCCCCGGGGCCTACCTGATGGAGCCCAAGGACCGCGAGAAGCAGGTCTTCATCGCCAACCTGATGCCCGCCCGCGGCTCGTGGCTGGAGCTGGAGATCGACAAGAAGGGCAAGGTCTACGTCCGCATCGACCGCAAGCGCAAGCTGCCCGTCACGGTGCTGCTGCGCGCGATGGGCTACGCCGCCGATGAGGAGATTCTGCGGATCTTCGAGAACTCCCACTACATCGCCAACACCCTGGACTCCGACACCGAGGTGACGCGCACCGAAGAGGGTGCGCTGATCGAGCTGTTCAAGAAGCAGCGCCCCGGCGAGCCGCCCAGTGTCGAGAACGCCAAGGCGCTGCTCAACCAGCTGTTCTTCGACCCCAAGCGCTACGACCTCACGCGCGTGGGGCGCTACAAGCTCAACTCGCGCCTCAACCAGCAGACCGACCTCGATGTGCGCACGCTCACCAAGGACGACATCGTCGCGCTCATCAAGGAGCTGGTGTCGCTGCCCAAGCGCCTCGGCCTGCCCGAGAAACCGGAACTCGAAATCAAGGACTACGCCGCGGAGGCGATGTCCATGCCGCGCGAGCCCGTCGCCGACCACCTCGACGAGTACGAGCACTTCGGCAACCGCCGCCTGCGCACCGTCGGCGAGCTGATCCAGGAGGCCTTCCGCATCGGCCTCTACCGGATGGAGCGCGTCGTGCGCGAGCGCCTCACCACCGAGGACGCCGACACCATCACGCCGCAGACGATCATCAACATCCGCCCCGTGGTGGCGGCTTTGAAGGAGTTCTTCGGCTCCTCCCAGCTCTCGCAGTTCATGGACCAGACCAACTCGCTGGCGGGCCTCACCCACCGCCGCCGGCTCTCGGCGCTCGGCGCCGGTGGTCTCACGCGCGAGCGCGCGCCGATCGAGGTGCGCGACGTGCACCCCACCCACTACGGGCGCATGTGCCCGATCGAGACCCCCGAGGGTCCCAACATCGGCCTGATCGGCTCGCTCTCCTCGTTCGCCGAGGTCTCCGAGCACGGCTTCGTCACAACCCCCTACCGGGTGGTCAAGGACGGCGTGGTCACCGAGGAGATCGTGCGCCTGGACGCCACCCAGGAGGAGGAGCAGCTGATCGCCCAGGCCAACACGCCCGTGGAGGAGAAGACCGGCAAGCTGAAGGGCAGCGAAAT
Source organism: uncultured Solirubrobacterales bacterium (assembly GCA_963833205.1). Classification (GTDB taxonomy): domain Bacteria; phylum Actinomycetota; class Thermoleophilia; order Solirubrobacterales; family Solirubrobacteraceae; genus Palsa-744. Next base: position 95,785 of record CAWHWZ010000008.1, read on the forward strand.
CCTCTGCCGCACGCAGGCCGGCCAGTACGTCACGGTCGGCCCCAAGGACGTCGATCTGGTGGACGTCTCGCCCGAGCAGATCTGGTCGGTCGCCACGGCGATGATCCCCTTCCTCGAGCACGACGACGCCAACCGTGCGCTGATGGGCTCCAACATGCAGCGCCAGGCGGTGCCGCTGTTGAAGGCCGACGCGCCGCTGGTCGGCACCGGGATGGAGCGCCGCGCGGCGCTCGACACCGGCGACGTGCTGCTGGCCAAGAACGGCGGCACGGTCGAGTTCGTGGACGCCAACCAGATCATCGTGCAGAGCAGCGACGGCAAGAAGGACGAGTACGAGCTGCAGAAGTTCATGCGCTCCAACCAGGGCACCTTGATCCACCACAAGCCGCGCGTGACCACCGGCCAGAAGATCAAGGCCGGCGACGTGCTGGCCGACGGCTCCTCCACCGACAAGGGTGAGATGGCGCTCGGCAAGAACCTGATGGTGGCCTTCATGTCCTGGGAGGGCTACAACTTCGAGGACGCCATCATCCTCTCCAAGCGACTCGTGCAGGACGACGAGCTCACCTCGATCCACATCGAGGAGTACGAGATCGACGCCCGCACCACCAAGCTCGGCGAGGAGGAGATCACCCGCGACATCCCCAACCGCTCGGAGGAGTCGCTGCGCAACCTCGACGACCGCGGGATCGTGCGCGTCGGCGCCGAGGTGCTCTCCGGCGACCTGCTCGTCGGCAAGGTCACGCCCAAGGGCGAGACCGAGCTGACCGCCGAGGAGAAGCTGATCCGCGCGATCTTCAAGGAGAAGGCGCGCGAGGTCCGCGACACCTCGCTGAAGGTGCCCCACGGCGAGGGCGGCGTGGTGATCGACGTGAAGACCTTCTCCCGCGACGCCGGCGACGATCTGCCGCCGGGCGTCAACGACCTCGTACGCGTGTTTGTCGCCAAGAAGCGCAAGATCTCCGAGGGCGACAAGCTCGCGGGCCGCCACGGCAACAAGGGTGTGATCTCGAAGATCGTCGACGTCCAGGACATGCCGTTCCTGGAGGACGGCACGCCCGTGGACGTGATCCTCAACCCGCTCGGCGTGCCCTCGCGCATGAACGTCGGGCAGATCCTCGAGACCCATCTCGGCTGGGCCGCCGCGCAGGGCTGGTATGACGACGGCACCGACGCCTACCGCGAAGCCAGCGGGGAACGCAAGAACGGCGGCCCCACGCGCGTGTACGTATCCACGCCCGTCTTCGACGGCGCCACCGTCGAAGACGTCGACCAGGCGCTCGTCAAATGGCAGGACGAGCACACCGGGCGGATCCGCATGGACGTCGACAAGAGCCGCCGCCCCGGCGAGCAGGCCTCGGGCAAGATGACGCTCTTCAACGGCCGCTCCGGCGAGCCATTCGCCGAGCAGGTGACGGTCGGCTACATGTACATCCTGAAGCTGCTGCACCTCGTCGACGACAAGATCCACGCCCGCTCCACCGGCCCCTACTCGCTGGTCACCCAGCAGCCGCTCGGCGGCAAGGCGCAGTTCGGCGGCCAGCGCTTCGGCGAGATGGAGGTGTGGGCGCTGGAGGCGTTCGGCGCCGCCTACACGCTGCAGGAGATGCTGACCATCAAGTCCGACGACACCGTCGGGCGCGTGAAGGCCTACGAGGCGATCGTCAAGGGCGAGAACATCGCCGAGCCCTCGATCCCCGAGTCCTTCAAGGTGCTGCTCAAGGAGATGCAGTCGCTGGCGCTCGACGTCAACGTGGTCTCCGAAGAAGGCCAGCGCGCGGAGATGCGCGACGAAGACGACGACCTGCTGCGCGCCGCTGAGGAGCTCGGCATCGATCTCTCGGGGGTGCGCGCACCGGCGCCCGACGCGGCCGACGAGGCGGTTGAGGGCGAGGACGACGCCGACGCCGGCGAGGCGGGCGTAGAGCCCGTGGCGGTCGAGGGCGCAGTGGTCGAGGACGCCGACTCCGCCGATGAGCTGGAGGAGGTAGAGGAGGTCGAGGAGGATCTCGGCGTCGAGGAGTTGCTCGCCGACGGGGCCGGCATCGACCTCGAGGCTGTGCTGGGCGATGGAGCGCTCGAGGTCGATCTCGCCGAGGAGGTAGAGGAGAGTTGAGCCGCCAACGACGGGCCCCAAGCAGCGAGCGACAGGCCGTAGTGGAGAACGCAGTAGTTACACCCGCGAGCGAAAGCGCCAAAGCATGATCGACATAAATAATTTCGACGCCATCGAGATCGGCCTCGCCTCCTCCAAGCAGATTCGCGGCTGGAGCTCCGGCGAGGTGACCAAGCCCGAGACGATCAACTACCGCACGCTCAAGCCCGAGAAGGACGGCCTCTTCTGCGAGCGCATCTTCGGCCCCACCAAGGATTGGGAGTGCTACTGCGGCAAGTACAAGCGCGTGCGCTACAAGGGCATCGTCTGCGAGCGCTGCGGCGTGGAGGTCACACGCTCGAAGGTGCGCCGCGAGCGCATGGGCCACGTCGACCTGGCCGCGCCCGTCAGTCACATCTGGTTCTTCAAGGGCGTCCCCTCGCGCATCGGCTACCTGCTCGACATGGCTCCCAAGGAGCTGGAGAAGGTGCTGTACTTCGCCGCCTCAATCGTCACCTGGGTCGACGACGAGGCGCGCACGAAGGACCTCGACACACTCGAGGTGGAGGTCAACAAGGTGCTCGACTCCTACACCGCCGAGCGCGAGGAGCGGGTGCTGGAGCTGCGCGAGTCCCTGGAGCGCCGCGAGAAGTACCTGCAGAGCGGCAAGCAAACCGGCTTCTCCGACGAAGACCACCTGTGGGCCGACTCGCTGGACATCAACCTCAACAAGCTCTCCGACGAGGATCGCGAGAAGCTGCTCAAGGAGCTGCGCAAGGCCTTCGAGGCCGACATCGCCGACACCGAAGCCTACATCGAGGATGCCGCCGAGCGGATGCGCAACGTCTGGGAGCTGTTCAAGACGATGGAACCCAAGCAGATCGAGCACGATGAGACGACCTTCCGCGAGCTCAAGGAGCGCTTCGGCTCGCCCTACGGCTTCGGCGAGTACTTCCGGGGCGGGATGGGTGCGGAAGCGATCCGCGACCTGCTCCAGCAGGTGGACCTCGAGGCCGAACGGGTGGAGCTCGAGGATCAGGTGAAGACCGCCAAAGGCCAGAAGCAGGCGCGCGCGGTCAAGCGCCTGAAGGTCGTCTCCGCCTTCCTGCAGTCGGGCAACCGGCCCGAGCAGATGGTGCTGGACGCCGTCCCGGTGATCCCACCGGAGTTGCGCCCGATGGTACAGCTGGACGGCGGGCGCTTCGCCACCTCCGACCTCAACGACCTCTACCGGCGCGTAATCAACCGCAACAACCGCCTCAAGCGGCTGCTCGACCTTGGTGCTCCCGAGATCATCGTCAACAACGAGAAGCGCATGCTGCAGGAGGCCGTCGACGCGCTGTTCGACAACGGCCGCCGCGGCCGTCCGGTCACCGGTCCCGGCAACCGTCCGCTGAAGAGCCTGTCTGACATGCTCAAGGGCAAGCAGGGCCGCTTCCGCCAGAACCTGCTCGGCAAGCGCGTGGACTACTCCGGGCGCTCGGTGATCGTCGCCGGCCCCTACCTGAAGCTGCACCAGTGCGGGCTGCCGAAGATCATGGCGCTGGAGCTGTTCAAGCCGTTCATCATGGCGCGCCTGGTGGAGCGCAAGTCCGCGCAGAACATCAAGGCCGCCAAGAAGATGGTGGACTCGATGATCGGCGAGGTGTGGGACGTGCTCGAGGAGGTCATCCACGAGCACCCCGTGCTGCTCAACCGCGCGCCCACGCTGCACCGTCTGGGCATCCAGGCGTTCGAACCGCTGCTGGTGGAGGGCAAGGCGATCCAGGTGCACCCGCTGGTCTGCCACGCCTTCAACGCCGACTTCGACGGCGACCAGATGGCGGTGCACCTGCCGCTCTCCGCGGAGGCGCAGGCGGAGGCGCGGATCCTGATGCTCTCCTCCAACAACATCCTCTCCCCGGCCCACGGCGCGCCGTTGGCGACGCCCACACAGGACATGATCCTCGGCGCCTACTACCTCACCTACGGCCTCGAAGCCGACGAGCTGGCCGCCAAGCAGGAGCTGCTGGCGGGCGGCAAGTGGCCCGCGAACGAGCAGCGCCCGCACGTCTTCCGCACCGCCCAGGAGGCCGAGCTCTCCTACGAGGCGGGCGTCGTGACACTGCACGACGTCGCCGAGTTCCGGCCCTTTGGCCGCGAGGGCGGCCACCTGCTCACCACCGTGGGTCGAATCATCTACAACGACCGCATCGAGCGGGCGCTGGCGGAGGCGCTGGGCGACGAGTTCGACGCCTCCAAGTACACATTCGTCAACCAGTCGATGAAGAAGCGCGACACCACGCGGCTGGTGGACGCGCTGGTGCAGTCCTACGGCGCCACCACGATCTCGCTGGTGCTCGACGCCTTCAAGGACCTCGGCTTCAAGTACTCCACCCAGGCCGGCATCACGATCTCCAAGAACGACGTGGTGATCCCCCCCCGCAAGGGCGAGATCATCAAGAAGTACGAGGACATCGTGGCGGAGATCTCCGAGCAGTACGACATGGGCCTCATCACCCAGGAGGAGCGCCACGAGGCGGTGGTTGAGAAGTGGAACGCCGCCACCGACGAGGTGGCCGACGCGATGATCGAGAACCTCGACACACTCAACCCGATCTTCATGATGGCCAACTCCGGCGCCCGCGGCTCGTTCAAGCAGATCCGCCAGCTGGCGGGGATGCGCGGGCTGATGGCCAACCCGAAGGGCGAGATCATCGAGCGCCCGATCAAGGCCAACTTCATGGAGGGCCTGTCGGTGCTGGAGTACTTCATCTCCACCCACGGCGCGCGAAAGGGCCTCGCCGACACCGCGCTGCGCACCGCCGACTCCGGTTACCTGACGCGCCGTCTGGTGGACGTCGCCCAGGACGTGATCATCCGCGAGCCCGACTGCGGTGCGGAGGAGCACATCGAGATGGCCGTCTTCAAGGACGGAGGCGACCCCAACGACAACCTCGTCGGGCGCTTCGCCGCCGCGGAGATCGCCACCAAGCGCGGCCGCAAGCTGGTCGAGCAGGGCGTCGAAATCGGCCGCGCGGAGTTTGCCGAGATCGTCACTGCCAACCAGGACGACCACGACCGCGGCACGCAGGTGACGGTGCCGGTGCGCTCGGTGCTCAAGTGCCGCGCGACCAGCGGGGTCTGCCAGGCTTGCTACGGGCGCGCCATGGCCACCGGCCAGATGGCTCAGATCGGCGACGCCGTCGGGATCATCGCGGCGCAGTCGATCGGCGAGCCCGGCACGCAGCTGACGATGCGCACCTTCCACACCGGCGGCGTCGCGGGCGCCGACATCACGCACGGCCTGCCGCGCGTGGTGGAGCTGTTCGAGGCGCGCAAGCCCAAGGGGCTCGCGCAGATCGCCGAGCAGGACGGGATCGTCTCGATCGAAGAGACCGAGAAGGCGCTCACGGTCGTGATCACCGACGTCGCCGGCGAGGAGCACCGCCACGCCTTCCCGCGGCGCACGCGCCTGTTCGTGCGCCAGGGCGAGCAGATCGCGGCGGGCAAGCAGCTCAACGAGGGCTCGCTGTACCCGCACGACCTGCTCAAACTGCGCGGGCGCACCGAGACCGAGCGCTACCTCGTCAACGAGGTGCAGGAGGTCTACAAGTCCCAGGGCGTGGACATCAACGACAAGCACATCGAGCTGATCGTGCGCCAGATGCTCAAGAAGGTGCGCGTCGACCAGAAGGGCGACACCGACTACCTGCCCGGCCAGTTCGTGGACCGCTTCGAATTCGCGCGCGTCAACGACGAGCTGGACGCGGCCAAGAAGGAGACGGCGCAGTTCGAGGACATCATCCTCGGCATCACCAAGGCGTCGCTGAACACCGACTCCTTCCTCTCCGCGGCCTCCTTCCAGGAGACCACCAAGGTGCTCACCGACGCGTCGCTGGAGGGCAAGACCGACCGCCTGCTGGGGCTCAAGGAGAACGTGATCATCGGCAAGCTGATCCCGGCCGCCACCGGCCTCAAGCGCTACCGGCGAATCGAGATCGAGCCCTCCGAACCGCTCCCCCGCGCGATCGACGAGGTCGGCCTGCTCGACCACGAGGAGATCGCCGCGGAGCTCGGCCTGCAGAGCGGCGACCCGCTCAGCGGCGCCTACGGCCAGGAGTTCGACGCCGACCTCGCCTCGCTGGAGAGAATCGGCGCCGGCGACTCCGACCCGGGCTTCGTCGAGGAGCTGGCCGAGCTCGAAGTGCCAGACGTGGTTCCCGACCCGGTCGAGGAGTAGGGGCTGGGAGGCCGGAGGAGATCGTCGGAAGCGTCAATCGCAACGGGCACGTCCTGACCGTACAGGCGCGATCAGATGACTCCAATCAGATGGATCCGATCAGATGGACGAGCTGTCGCGGGGCTCGATCCGCCTCTCGGTTGATGTCCTCGTCTCCCTCCACGCGCCCAGCCGTGCGGCCTCCCGCTCGGTGAGGCCCCGCGCGGGCGACGTCTGCACGAGCAGCGTTGGCGCCTGTCGTGCGCTGGCCCAGTCATGGCAGGCGTCGTCCAGGCAGTCATCGACCCACGCCAGCGGGCGCGCGCATGCGTAGGCGTCGATCGCCGCGAGCTTCCAGTGGCCATGGAGAGAAACGCCCGGCTGTGCCCCGCGCTCGAAGCTCAGGTGGGCCAGCCCGCGCGGCAGCCCCAGCAGGAGCGGAAGGTATTCGTCGGCCTTCTCCTCCCAGCCGCTGCACCACACCAGCTCAAACAGCGACGCCAGCGCCAGCAGGTGCCGGGCCGCGGCGCCCGAAAGAAAGTGGGGTATGCCGTCGATCGAATGCCAGGACCCCTCGGGGGGATCGTGGACGGGGAAGCCGAACAGCGACAGCACCCCATCGATGTCCACCATTAGCAATGGCTTATGCAAGGGGCCCTCTTTAGGTTGCGCACAGGTTGGCGGGGCTAATCTGCTCGGATCGGCTCGGCGCAGTAAAGCATCCCCCGGCGGCTGCCGATGGAGCTGCGCACGGTCCAACCAACCGCCGCCCCACCAGCAGCACCAGCCGCACCCCCATCCATGACTCTAGATCTCGGCATCCTGCTATCGCTCGCCTGCGCGTTCGTGGCCAACCTCGGCTTCTTCTACAAGTACCGGGGCGCCAACGAGGTGGGCGCCGTGAACGTGCGACACCCGCTGCGCTCCGCGCGGGCGCTGTTCTCCTCGAAGTGGTTTGCGGTGGGGATGCTGGTGGCCGCGGGCTCGTGGAGCCTGCACGTGGCGGCGCTGGCGCTGGCGCCGATGTCGGTCGTGCAGGTGTCGCTGGCGGGTGGCGTGGTGCTGATCGCCGTGATGGCCGACCGCATGTTCGGCTTCAAGGTGGGCCGACGGCAGTGGGCCGGGCTGTGGCTGATGGCGGCCGGCCTGGTGCTGTTGGGGCTGACGCTGCCGGCCATGCACGGGGCGGACGCGCGCTTCTCCGACCCGGCGATGATCTCCTTCGAGGCCGGCCTGTTCGGCGTGGGCGGCCTGTTGATAATGGGCCCCCGCATCGGGGGGCCGGTGGAGCATCACGGCGTGATGCTTGGCGCCGCCGCGGGCATCCTGTTCGGGGTGTCCGACACATCGATCAAGGCGCTGACCGGGATCGTCGGCGCACACGGAGTGCTCGGCGTGATCCTCAGCCCGTGGCTGGCGGTGGCGCTGGCGGCGTCGATCGTCGCCTTCTACGCCTCCGCGCGCGGCCTGCAGGACGGCGAGGCGGTGCCGGTGATCGCGGTGACGGGGACAGCCGCCAACATCGCGGGAATCGCGGGCGGGATCGTCGTGTTCGGCGACCCCATGCCTGGCAGCGCGGTCGGCATCGTCGTGCAGGGGCTGGCGTTCGTGCTGGTGATCGTGGCGGCGGCGCTGATGCCCGCGCCGATGCGCGCGGCGGGGATCGCGCCGGAGGCTGCGTAGCGCTGCTACCATCCCCGACCGAATGCCAACCACCTCTCAGCTAGTGCGCAAGGGCCGCGAGGCCCCGAAGAAAAAGCTGGCCACCCCTGGACTCAAGTCGGGGAAGGGTCGCAAGAAAAAGGTCGTCGCGCCGCAGCGGCGCGGGGTGTGCACGCGCGTGTACACCACCACCCCGAAGAAGCCCAACTCCGCCCTGCGCAAGGTCGCGCGCGTGCGCATCTCCGGCTCGATCGAAGTGACCGCCTACATCCCCGGCGAGGGCCACAACCTGCAGGAGCACTCCGTGGTGCTGGTGAGAGGCGGCCGCGTGAAGGACCTGCCGGGCGTGCGCTACAAGGTGGTGCGCGGCACGCTCGACGCGGCCGGCGTCAACGACCGCAAAAAGGCGCGCTCGCAGTACGGCGTGAAGAAAAAGTAGATGCCCCGCCGCGCAGCCGCCCACGTACGCCCGGTCGAGCCCGACCCCGTGCACCGCTCCAAACTGGTGCAGCAGATCATCAACAAGGTGATGCTGGACGGCAAGAAGTCGGTGGCCGAGCGAATCGTCTACGACGCGCTGGCGATCCTCGCCGAGCGCAGCGAGAAAGACCCGCTGGAGACACTGGAGGCCTCGATCAAGGCGCTCACCCCCAACCTCGAGGTCAAATCGCGCCGCGTGGGCGGCGCCACCTACCAGGTGCCCGTCGAGGTCGCGCCGCGCCGCGCCCGCACGCTGGCGGTACGTTGGCTGGTGGAGTTCGCGCGCCAGCGTCGCGAGAAGACGATGGCCCAGCGCCTCGCCCACGAGCTGCTCGACGCCCAGTCCCAGCAGGGCGGCGCCTACAAGCGCAAGGACGACATCTTCCGCATGGCGCAGGCCAACAAGGCTTTCGCCCATTACCGTTGGTAGGGCGCCTTGCGCCCATATGTGCGATCGCGCACACAGGCCTTGAAAGGGGAAGGTTTGGTACCTAACATTTAGGTACCGAATGTCTTCGCCCGGATCGACACAGACAGCCGACGGCCGCATGAGCTACGAGGCCGGCCACATCCCGCGTCATGTGTGGGTGGTGTGCGGCGTGGTGATCCTGGGGATGATGATGTCGATCCTCGACACCACGATCGTCAACGTGGCGCTGGACACGCTCTCCAAAGATCTGCACAGCCCGCTTGCGCAGGTGCAGTGGGTGATCACCGGCTATCTGCTGTCGCTGGCGGCGGTCATCCCGGTGACCGGCTGGGCGGCGCGGCGCTTCGGGGCCAAGCAGGTCTACATGGTGTCGCTGGTGCTGTTCACCGCCGGCTCGGCGCTCTGCGGCCTGGCGGGCTCGCTCACCTCGCTGGTGGTGTTCCGCGTGCTGCAGGGCGCCGGCGGCGGGATGATCATGCCGGTCGCGATGATGATCATGGCGCAGGTGGCCGGCCCCCAGCAGATGGGCAAGGTGATGGGGATCGTCTCGATGCCGGCGATGATCGCCCCGATTCTGGGCCCGGTGGTGGGCGGCCTGATCCTGCAGCACCTGCACTGGTCGTGGATCTTCTTCGTGAACGTCCCGATCGGGGCGATCGCATTCACGCTCGGCTGGCGGATGCTGCCCCGCACCGTGCCCGGGGAGGCGGAACGACTGGACGTGGTGGGCCTGGCGCTGCTGCCGGTGGGGTTCGCGGCGCTCATCTACGGCATCAGCCAGCTCGGCTCGGGCGCGGCGGCGGGGTCGGGCGAAGTGCTCGTGCCATCGGTCGTGGGAGTGGCGATGATCGTGCTTTTCTGCCGGCACGCGCTGCGCGTGGAGCGTCCGCTGCTCGACATCCGCATGTACGCCAACCGCGTGTTCGCGGGAGCCGCGTTCGTGAACTTCGGCCTGGGGGCGGCGCTGTTCGGCGCGATGATCCTGGTGCCCTACTACTACCAGTCGGTGCGCGGCGAGGACGTCATCAGCACGGGCCTGCTCACCGGGCCGCAGGGGATCGGGGCGCTGGTGGCGATGCCGCTGGCCAGTCGCTTGACCGAACGCTTCGGCGGCGGGCGCGTGGCGCTCACGGGGGTCTCGGTGCTGTGTCTAAGCACGATCCCGCTCACCTTCGTGGGGGCGCACACGTCGATCGTGGCGATCTCGGCGGTGCTGGTCGTGCGCGGCCTCAGCATCGGGCTGTGCTTCATGCCCGCGATGACCGCCGCGTTCGCCTCCATGCGACCCGAGCAGGTCTCCGACGCGACCCCTCAGCTGACCGTGCTGCAGCGCACCGGCGGGGCGATCGGCACGGCGGTGCTCGCGGTGGTGCTGCAGCGCGCCGGCGTGGATGCCCTCACGCCCGAGGCGCGCGCCAGCGCGTTCGACACCGCCTACTGGTGGGCGCTGGGAATCGCGGCGCTGACGCTGATCCCCTGCACGATGCTGCTACGCGCCGAGCGCCCGCGGGATCCGATCGCCGCCCCGGTCGGCGAGGATCGCGCTGATGTGGAGGGCGCCGAGCGCCCCGAGCGAGTTCCGGAGCCGGTGGGAGCCTGAACGATGACACCGGTCGGTACGATCACGGCGGTGGTTGCGCCGTCGCCGATAGGTGCGATGGCGCCGGTGGGGGCCTGAGCGCGGAGGGTGGGATGGCGGTCTCGGTGGAGGTTTCGGAGGAGCAGAAGCGGTGGGCGGCGGAGCTGCTGGAGCTCGGCAAAGCGTTTCGTCGTACCTTCCGCAGCTTGAGCCGCCTGCGGGGGCGCGACACCCATCTCGGCGCCGGCGAGCTCAGCCACGCGCAGTGCGAGCTGCTGTTCGAGCTTGAGGAGCGCGGCGAGCTCTCCGCGGGTGAGCTGGCGTGTGCCGCGCAGCTGACGCCGGCGACCGTCACGCAGATGCTCGATCACCTCGCCGACGGCGGCCATGTGGAGCGGGCGCGCCTGGAGCGCGACAGGCGCGTGGTGGTGTCCCGCCTCACCCCGCGCGGGCGGGAGGCGATCGAGGCCAAGCGCGCGAAGTGGCAGGGTCGCTGGGAGCAGGCGCTGGCGGACGTTGACGCTGAGGAGTTGCGAGCCGCCACGCGCGTGCTGACCCGCCTGCAGGCGGTGTTCGAGGACGGGGTCGCCGAGGCTGCTGAGGCTGCCGGGCGGGCGCCGCAGGACCGCTCGGAGTAGCGACGGCTCGCTCGGGGCCCCGGTGGAGCGGTCTCCGCGGGCGTGACTGTACCGACGAAGTCCCCCCGCCATGCGCCCTTGGGGGCGCTCGGGCGGCCACGCCGTCGTACGTTGGTTGAGTGCCGAGTCCGCGTGAGCAGTAAAACGCCGCCTCTATCGCTGTCACATTGAATAGGCGGTGAACCGCTTGAACAAGCAGATGTCGATCGCCGAAACAAGTCGCAGGCCGAGGTTAATTATCCACATTTCGACCCTGGAGAATAAATCGAAATGTGCCGAGTAAGGGGTTGACTTCCTCTCTGGCGGCTGTTTAGGATCAAAGCAAGCGTTCACACGGCGGGTGTGGCCGGCGAAGCAGCGGGTTGCAAATCGCCTTCGAACAAGCCAGGACACAGAGGAGGCAGACATGGGCGTTGGATGGGTACGCCGTGGCCTGAGGGCCCGGCAGGATCGGTGCTGCGCGATCGACGGGCGGCGTGGCAATGTAGCGGCGGCTCACGGCGGTCCGTCGCCGACTCGTCAAATTCTCGCGGCGCGGACGGTACTGCTGTTCGCTGTGCTGTTCTGCGTTTCGCTTGCCCAAGCGGGCGGCGCAGCCACGGCATCCGCAAAGGGTCGAGGGTACTCCCTGACACCCTCCACCACGACGCCCTACACGCCGTGCCCCCCCGGTGGGCGCATGATCGAGTGCAACATCGTGATCGACCCCCACGCCGTCAAAACCTCCGCCGGCTACCAACTCCCGGGTGGTGGGCCGTTGTTTGAAGGCGGCGGCGAACTCGGCGGCTACGATCCCGCCAACCTCCAATCGGCCTACGACATTCCCACCTCGGGAGGTAGCGGCGAAACGGTGGCGCTGATCGATGCCTACGGCTACAAAGAAGCCGAAGCGGACCTCGCCAAATATCGCGAAAAATATGGCCTTGCCGCATGCACCAAAGCAAGCGGCTGCTTCAAAAAGGTCAACGAGAAAGGCGAAGAAAAAAACTACCCCGCCGAAGGCGGCGAACTCGAAAAGGATTGGTCGCTGGAGAGCGCGCTGGATGTGGACATGGTGTCGGCCGCCTGCCCGGGCTGCCACATCATGCTCGTGGAGGCCACCACCCAGGAACCGAAAGACACCGCGGCCGCGGCGGAAGAGGCCGCGACGCTCGGCGCCACCGAGATCAGCAACAGCTATGGCTACCCCGAGAACAATGAAACCTGGTGCCCCGCCAAAAAAGGGTGCGCCGAATATCTCTCATCCTACAAACACACCGGCATTCCGGTGACCGTGTCGGCGGGCGACTCCGCCTACGACAACAGCGTCGGTGCGCCGAGCTGGCCGGCGACCTCCCCCAACGTGATCGCTGTGGGCGGTACCAACCTCAACAAATCGAGCAACTCCCGCGGCTGGAATGAGACCGTCTGGAACGACAGCGGCAGCGGCTGCAGCCTGTATGAGACGAAGCCCGCGTGGCAGTTTGACACGGGCTGCTCCAAGCGCACCGACAACGACGTCTCCGCCGTGGCGTCTCCGGAAACGCCGGTATCGGTTTACAACACACCCTACACCGGCGGCTGGGTCAACGTGGGCGGCACGAGCGCGTCGGCGCCGCTGGTAGCGGCGATCGAGGCGCACGCCAACAGCGCCACCAAAACCGCCGGCGCCGAAGCGTTCTACAAGCACCCCGGCATGCTCTACGACGTCGTCTCGGGCAGCAACGGCACGTGCACGCCCCCGAGCGAAGACGCCTACCTGTGCAGGGGCGAAATCGGCTATGACGGGCCCACCGGCTGGGGCACGCCCAACGGCGTTTTCCACGTCAGTGGCTGGTTCACGCACGCGATCCCCAATCTGGTGGGCAAGCGGGACGCCAGGAACGTCGCGCTTACGAGCGTCTCCTGTGTGAGCAGCGCAAGCTGCATGGCCGCTGGGCACTATCTCGGCGCATCCGGCTCGGAAACGGCCCTGGTCGAGCATTGGAACGGCAGCGAATGGAGCCAGGTCGAAATTCCCACGCCGGGCAGCGCGAAAAGCTCCACCCTGAGCTCGATCTCTTGTTTGAAAGTCGCCCTCTTTCTGGAAATCGTGGAAGAGTGCGACGCCGTCGGCCACTACGTCAACAGCTCCGGCGTCGAAGTGGCGTTCGCCGAGGAATGGGACCATGAAGGCTCGCGAGTGTGGGTGATCAAGGCGGTGGCCGTGCCGGCCGAAGCAAAAAGCAGTGCGCTGAGCGGAGTCTCGTGCGGCGAAAAAATCTGCCTCGGCGTGGGGCGTTACGTCAACAGCGCCGGCAAGGAACTAACGCTCGTCGACAAAGCCGGAGTCGGGGAATGGGCGCTCGTGGAAACCCCGCTCCCGGCCGAAGCCAAAAGCGCCGCCTTCCTGGGGGTCTCGTGCCTGAAGGAATACGAAGACTGCGACGTCGTCGGGCACTACGTGAGCAGCGCCGGCACGGAAACGATCCTCGCCGACGTTCTGCTGCTCGGCAAATGGACGCTGCAGTCGCCGCTTGTCCCTGCGGAAGCTAAAAGCAGCAGCCTGAGCAGCGTCTCCTGCGTGGCGAGCTGCAGTGTCGCCGGTCACTACGTCAACGCCGCCGGCAAGGAAGTCACCCTGGTCGAGTACTGGAACCTCGAAAAATGGGTGATCCAGGAATCACCCAACCCGGCTGGAGCCAAAAGCGCGAAGCTCTCCGGCCTCTCCTGCCAGGGGCCTGAAACCTGCACCGCCGTGGGCTCGTACGTAAACAGCGGCACCGTCGAAGTCACGCTCGCCGAGACGTTCACGAAAACTGGCAAAAAATGGGAACTGCAGGAATCACCCAATCCGGCCGAAGCCAAATCAAGCGGCCTCGCCGGCATCTCCTGCGCCTCAGCCGAAGCATGCACGGCCGCGGGGCACTATGTGAACAGCCTCGGCTCGGAACTGACGCTCGGCGAGGTCTTCACCAGCACCGAAAAAAAATGGGCGATCCAAACGACGGTCAATCCCAAAGAAGCCACCGGCAACCTTGCCGGCGCCTCCTGCAGTGCGACCGAAGCATGCACCGCCGTCGGGCACTACCTCAACGACCCCGGCACCGAACTGACGCTCGCCGAGCGCTGGAACGGCAAAGAATGGTCGCTGCAGGAAACGCCCAATCCGAGCGGCGCCAAAGGCTCGACGCTCGCGAGCGTCTCGTGCGCGGGCGCCGAAGCGTGCACGGCGGTGGGCCACTACGTCAATAGCAGCAGCAAGGAAGTGACGCTGGGTGAGGTGTGGAGCAGCAAAAAATGGACCGTCCAGGAACCCCCGAATCCGGCTGAAGCGAAAGCCAGCAGTCTGTCGGGCGTGTCGTGCACGGCCGCGGAAGCGTGCACGGCGGTGGGGCACTATGTGACCAGCGGCGGTGTCGAAGAGACGCTCGCTGAGGTGTTCACGAGCACCGCGAAAAAATGGGCCATCCAGGAATCGCCCAACCCGGCTGGAGCGAAAGCCAGCAGTCTGTCGGGCGTGTCGTGCACGGCCGCGGAAGCGTGTACGGCGGTCGGGCACTATGTGACCAGCGGCGGTGTCGAAGAGACGCTCGCTGAGGTGTTCACGAGCACCGCGAAAAAATGGGCCATCCAGGAATCGCCCAACCCGGCGGGCGCCAAAAGCGCCGCGCTCGCGGGCGTGTCGTGCACGGCCGCGGAAGCGTGCACGACGGTGGGGCACTATGTGACCAGCGGCGGTGTCGAAGAGACGCTTGCTGAGGTGTTCACGAGCGCCGCGAAAAAATGGGCCATCCAGGAATCGCCGAACCCCACCGGCGCGAAAAGCGCGGCGCTGTCGGGTCTCTCGTGCACGGCCGCCGAAGAATGCACGGCGGTGGGGCACTATGTGACCAGCGGCGGCGTCGAAGGGACGCTGGCGGAGGCGATCACGAGCGCGGGCAAAAAATGGGCGATCCAGGAAACCCCCAACTCCGAAGGAGCGCAGGCCAGCAGCCTGTCGGGCGTCTCGTGCAAGACCGCGAGCGTCTGTACGGCGGCTGGCCACGCAACCGAAGGGTCGGGCACCGAAACGGCATTGGTGGAGGAACACGCGTAGGGGCCCGGCGGTCGAGGGCGATGGCGCCGGGGCACTCGGGAGCAATCCCCAGGGCCCCGGCGCCTGCCCGTGCGCGCCCGCGTCGATCCGCCCCAACGGTGGTGCTGGCTGGCTGGGCGGTAGCGGTTGCGGCGTGCGTGGCGGCCATGGCCGGCTGTGGTGC
Source organism: uncultured Solirubrobacterales bacterium (assembly GCA_963833205.1). Classification (GTDB taxonomy): domain Bacteria; phylum Actinomycetota; class Thermoleophilia; order Solirubrobacterales; family Solirubrobacteraceae; genus Palsa-744. The sequence goes on from CAWHWZ010000008.1 coordinate 111,090, forward strand.
GGGCGAGGGGTCGATCGGCTCCGATCACCTGGACGCGCCTCGCGGGGGCGCGGGGACGGCGCGCTCGGGAGGGCTGACCGCCACGCTCGTGATCTCACCGACGGCCGTGAAACCCGATGGGGTCGTGACGATCGAGCTCCTCGCGCGGGCGCGGCACGCCCCGGGAGCGGTGGGGTATCAGCTGCGCTACGGCGACGGCACCGGCGCCGGGTCGGGCGCGGTCCCGCAGTTCTGCGTCGCCGGGCCGGGACCCCCGGCGCACCGGGTGTGGCGGCTGAGGCACCGCTACAGGGCCGCGGGCCGATACGCGGTGAGCGCCAGCGTGTATGTCAACTGCACGCGCGACCACGCCACGGCTGAGGCCCCTGTTCGTGTAGCGGCTGACGCGCCTGCGCGCGTGGGCTAGGGGTCTCCGGCGACCGCCGCGGCACTCCGGCGCGGGCGGGTGGCATCTCGGAGTCTTCTGCTATAGTCGGCCTCCGCTCGGCGGGCGGCTTAGGTGTGCGAACAGTGCCGCCGCGGAGCGCGCCAACCAAGATGAAGACCCTGACCACATAGCGACGCGACCGGCCTCACTGCAAGCAGCGCGCGCGGGCCCAGGGGGCCCGATTTTTTTGCCCTGACCCGCCCATCGCCCAGACGCACCGCCACATCCCTGACGCGACCTCACAGCACACCCACCCCCACCCGCAAAACCGACCACCGCCCAGACGCACCGCCACATCCCTGACGCGACCTCACAGCACACCCACCCCCACCCGCAAAACCGACCACCGCCACCGCCCCACCACTCCAGCGCCCCCAGCGATGCCACGCAAGTTCACCCTCGAGAAGACCCGCAACATCGGGATCATGGCCCATATCGACGCGGGTAAGACCACCACGACCGAGCGCATCCTCTACTACACGGGGCGCACCTACAAGATCGGCGAGGTCCACGACGGCGCCGCCACGATGGACTGGATGGAGCAGGAGCAGGAGCGCGGCATCACGATCACCTCGGCCGCCACCACCGCGGAGTGGAAGGACAACCGCATCAACATCATCGACACCCCCGGGCACGTCGACTTCACGGTCGAGGTCGAGCGCTCGCTGCGCGTGCTCGACGGGGCGATCGCGCTGTTCGACTCCGTCGCCGGCGTGGAGCCGCAGTCGGAGACCGTGTGGCGCCAGGCCGACAAGTACCACGTCCCGCGGATCGCCTACATCAACAAGATGGATCGCATCGGCGCCGACTTCGAGCGCGGCGTGCAGACGATGATCGACCGGCTTGGCGCCCACCCCGTCCCGATCCAGCTGCCGATCGGCGCCGAGGGCGACTTCGAGGGCGTGGTGGATCTCGTGGCGATGAAGGCGATCGTCTACAAGGACGAGCTCGGCAAGGAGCAGGACATCCTCGAGATTCCCGCCGCGCTCGCCGACGCTGCCGCCGCTGCGCGTGAGCACCTGCTGGAGGAGGTGTCTCATTACGACGACGACCTCGTGGAGCTGATCCTCGAGGAGGCCGAGATCTCCGAAGAGCAGCTCAAGCAGGCGATCCGCAAGGCGACGCTCTCGACCAAGCTGACACCTGTGCTGTGCGGCTCCTCCTTCAAGAACAAGGGCGTACAGCCTTTGCTCGACGCGGTGATCGACTACCTGCCCTCGCCGCTGGACGTGCCCCCAATGACGGGCACCGAACTTGTCAAGGGCGAGGAGGGCGAGCGCGAGGTTGAGCGCAAGCCCGATGACTCAGAACCCTTCACCGCGCTCGCCTTCAAGATCATGGCCGACCCCTTCGTCGGCAAGCTCACCTACTTCCGCGTCTACTCCGGGCGCGTGGAGGCCGGCTCGCGCGTGCTCAACGTCAACAGCGGTCGCACCGAGCGCATCGGGCGGATCCTGATGATGCACGCCAACGACCGCGAGGAGGTCCCCGAGGTCTACTCCGGGGACATCGCCGCCGCGGTGGGGATCAAGCAGGTTATGACCGGCGACACGCTCGCCGCCCCCGATGCTCCTGTGCGCCTGGAGACGATCGTGTTCCCCGAGCCCGTCATCAAGGTCGCGGTGGAGCCCAAGACGAAGGTCGACCAGGAGAAGATGTCGATCGCGCTGGGGCGCCTCGCCGAGGAGGACCCCACCTTCCAGGTGCGCACCAACGAAGAGACCGGCCAGATCGAGATCTCCGGGATGGGCGAGCTGCACCTCGAAGTGCTGGTGGACCGCATGAAGCGCGAGTTCGGCGTCGAGGCCAACGTCGGACGCCCCCAGGTCTCCTACCGCGAGACGGTGCGCGGCACCGCCGAGAAGGTCGAAGGCAAGTTCGTGCGCCAGACCGGTGGCTCGGGCCAGTACGGCGTGGTCTACATCAACCTCGAGCCCGCACCCGGCGAGGGCTTCGACTTCGTCAACAAGATCAAGGGTGGTGCGATCCCCTCGGAGTTCATTTCCGCCGTCGAGAAGGGCGTCGAGGAGGCGCTGGAGAACGGCGTCAAGGCGGGTTACCCGATGGTGGACGTGCGCGTCACGCTCGTGGACGGCAAGTACCACGAGGTGGACTCCTCGGAGATCGCCTACAAGGTCGCCGGCTCGCTCGCCTTCAAGGAGGCCGCCCGTCGCGCCAAGCCGGTGCTGCTGGAGCCGATCTTTGCGGTGGAGGTCGTCACCCCCGAGGAGTTCATGGGCGATGTGATGGGCGACCTCTCGCGCAGGCGCGGACATCTGCACGGCTCCGAGCAGCAGGGCAACGCGCAGGCGATCCATGCGCTCGTGCCGCTCAGCGAGATGTTCGGGTATGCCACCGACCTGCGCTCCAACACGCAGGGTCGCGCCACCTACACGATGCAGTTTGAGGGCTACGAGGAGGTACCCCCCAACATCGCGGAGAAGATCATCGAACAACGCACGGGGGAGCCGGTGGCTGCGTAGGGCAGCACACACGAAACTTGGCATTTAGATAGATTTCTCGGGTTCGCCCGCACACGGGCGAGCACAACAGTCGATTCCAGAGGAGCAGAACAAAGTGGCGAAGGAGAAGTTCGAGCGCGACAAGCCGCACGTCAACGTCGGCACCATCGGTCACATCGATCACGGCAAGACGACGCTGACCGCTGCCATCACAACTGTGCTGGCGGAGAAGGGAGGCGCCGAAGCCCGCAGCTTCGAGGAGATCGACAACGCTCCCGAGGAGAAGGAACGCGGGATCACGATCGCCACCTCGCACGTGGAGTACCAGACCGACAAGCGCCACTACGCGCACGTGGACTGCCCCGGTCACGCCGACTACGTCAAGAACATGATCACCGGCGCCGCGCAGATGGACGGCGCGATCCTGGTGGTCAGCGCCGCCGACGGCCCGATGCCCCAGACGCGCGAGCACATCCTGCTGGCGCGCCAGGTGGGCGTCCCCTACATCGTGGTGTTCCTCAACAAGGCCGACATGGTCGACGACGAGGAGCTGCTCGAACTGGTCGAGGTCGAGGTGCGCGAGCTGCTCTCCGAATACGACTTCCCCGGGGATGACATCCCGTTCGTGATCGGCTCCGCGCTGAAGGCGCTGGAAGGCGACGAGAAGTACAAGGAGAAGATCATCGAGCTGGCGGCGGCGCTCGACGACTACATCCCCGAGCCGGTGCGCGAGCTCGACAAGCCCTTCCTGATGCCGGTCGAGGACGTCTTCTCGATCACCGGCCGCGGCACAGTCGCGACCGGGCGCATCGAGCAGGGGATCGTCAAAACCGGCGACACCGTCGAAATCGTGGGCGTCCACGACTCCACCTCCACGGTGGTGACGGGCGTCGAGATGTTCCGCAAGATCCTCGACGAGGGCCGCGCGGGCGACAACGTCGGCTGCCTGTTGCGCGGCACCAAGCGCGAGGAGATCGAGCGCGGGCAGGTGCTGTGCAAGCCGGGCTCGATCACGCCGCACACCAAGTTCAAGTCAGAGGTCTACGTGCTCAAGAAGGAGGAGGGCGGGCGCCACACCCCGTTCTTCTCGGGGTACCGGCCGCAGTTCTACTTCCGCACCACCGACGTCACCGGCGTGGCCAAGCTGCCCGAGGGCGTGGAGATGGTGATGCCCGGCGACAACGTCCAGATGGAGATCGAGCTGATCCAGCCGATCGCCATGGACCAGGGCCTGCGCTTCGCGATCCGAGAGGGCGGTCGCACGGTGGGCTCGGGCGTGGTCAGCGAGATCATCGAGTAGCGTTTGCTTCATCGTCCCCCGGCCAACCACCGGGGGACTTTTTTTGTCTGTCAGATACGAGTTTCAGCGAGTCCCTTGAGGATGCCGCGTCCGGCTGTGGCCGGTGGGCGGGTCCCATTTCGATCAGGGGCGGCGCAGCCGGCGCAGGTCGGCGAGCCACCCCGCCTTCAATCACACCGCCTTTCAAATCACACACCAACCCGCCTTCAATCACACATTTCCCCATGGCACCAGCCGCCCAGAACAAGATCCGTATCCGCCTAAAGGCGTACGACACCTCCGCGATCGAGTCGGCCGCGAAGGAGATCGTCGAGACCGCCACGCGCACCGGCGCCACCGTCTCCGGGCCCGTGCCGCTGCCCACGGAGAAGAACGTGTACTGCGTGATCCGCTCCCCCTTCAAGGACAAGGACTCGCGCGAGCACTTCGAGATCCGCACCCACAAGCGTCTGATCGACATCCACCAGCCCACCCCCAAGACCGTGGACTCCCTGCAGCGCCTCGACCATCTGCCGGCGGGCGTCGACATCGAGATCCGCCTCGCCACGTGATGCCAGCCATCCTCGCCAAGAAGCTCGGGATGACCCAGCTGTTCAAGGAGGACGGCTCGGTTGCGCGCGTCACCGTGCTGGAGGCCGGGCCCTGCCCCGTCACCGCCGTGCGCAGCGCCGAGCGCGACGGGTATGACGCGGTGCAGTTGGCGTTCGGCGCCGCCCGCGAGAAGCACCTCACCAAAGCCGAACTGGGACACCTCAAGAAGGCCGACGCTCCGCCGTTGCGCCATCTGGTGGAGTTCCGCCACGACCCCGACGGTGGCTCGAAGATCCCCCAGCAGCTGGGCGAGAGCGTCACCGTCGAGTCCTTTGAGGTCGGCGCCCGCGTCAAGATCTCCGGGGTCTCCAAGGGCAAGGGCTTTCAGGGCACGATCCGCCGCCACGGCTTCAAGAGCGGCCCCAAGTCCCACGGCTCTCACAACGTTCGCGCCCCCGGCTCGATCGGCGCCTCCGCCACGCCAGCACGCGTGATGAAGGGCATTCGCGGGCCCGGCCAGATGGGCAACCGCCGCGTCACCCAGCCCGGCCTGGAGGTGGTCGCGGTGGATGCCGCCCAGAACCTGCTGATGGTGCGCGGCTCGGTGCCCGGCCCGCGCGGCGGGGTCGTGGAGGTGCGCGCCGATGGCTGACGCCTCGCTCAAGGCCCCCGTGCTGGGGGGCGCCGCCGGCAAGACCGTCGGCTTGGACGGCGCCGCCTTCGCCGTCGGCTTCCACGGACCGCTGGTGCACCAAAGCGTACGCGCCGAGCAGGCCGCCCGCCGTCGCGGCACCGCCGCCACCAAGACCCGCGCGATGGTTTCCGGCGGCTCGGCCAAGCCGTGGCGCCAGAAGGGCACCGGGCGCGCCCGCGCCGGCTCCAGCCGCTCGCCGATCTGGACCGGAGGCGGCACCGTGTTCGGGCCCCAACCCCGCTCCTACACCTTCAAGGTCAACCGCAAGGAGCAGCGCGCCGCGCTGCGCAGCGCGCTCTCGCTGCACGCCACGCGCGGGTCGCTCGCGGTGCTGGACGCCAGCGCTTTCACGGTGCCCAAGACCAGCCAGGCGATGGATCTGCTGGACGATTGGAACCAGCCCCGTCCCACGCTCGTCGCGCTCGCGGCGGAGGAGTCGCAGGCGGCACTGTCGTTCCGCAACCTCGCCCGCGTGGCGGTGCTGGCACACGAGGATGTGGGCGTGGCCGACCTGGTGGGAGCGGCGTCGCTGGTGCTCTCGCAGGCCGCGCTCGACGCGCTCACCTCCCGCGCCGGTGGCGGCGCCAGCTCCGAAGATCCCGCGAAAGCACCCCCTGCCGAGGCCACCGCGGATGCGCCCGAGTCGCCCGCCGAGGCTCCGCGTGACACCTCCGAGGGAGGTGAGCGGTGATGGAGCACTCGCAGGTCATCATCCGCCCGGTCATCTCCGAGAAGAGCTATGCGCTGTCGGCGTTCGGCCGCTACACCTTCCGCGTGCACCCCGACGCGCACAAGACCCTCATCCGCCAGGCGGTGGAATCGCTGTTCAACGTGCACGTCGTCGACGTGCGCACCCAGAGCGTCAAGTCCAAGCCCAAGCGCCGCGGCGCGATCAGCGGGCGCACCCGCACCTGGAAGAAGGCGATCGTGCAGGTGCGCGAGGGCGAAACCATCCCCGTCTTCCAGGCGCTCGAGGGCGTGTAGGCAAACGAGCGCGTAGAGAGAGCCACCCAACCACCATGCCAATTCGCAAACCAAAGCCCACCTCCCCCGGCCGCCGCTTCACCTCCTACGCCGACTTCGCGGAGATCACCAAGAGCGAGCCCGAGAAGACGCTCGTGGAGGGTCTGAAGAAGAGCGGCGGGCGCAACGCCCACGGGCGCAAGACCGCCCGCCATCGCGGCGGCGGCGCCAAGCGGCTGTACCGCCGGATCGACTTCAAGCGGCGCAAGGACGGCGTGCCCGCGAAGGTCGCGGCGATCGAGTACGACCCCAACCGCTCCTCCTACATCGCGCTGCTGCACTACCTCGACGGCGAGAAGCGCTACATCCTCGCGCCCCAGCGGCTGACCGTGGGCATGACCGTCAGCTCCGGCGATGGCGCCGACATCGCCGTGGGCAACTGCCTGCCGCTCGCGCGCATGCCGGTTGGCACCGTGGTGCACAACGTGGAGCTTCACCCCGGCCGCGGTGGGCAGCTGGCGCGCTCCGCCGGCGCCGGTGTGCAGCTGATGGCCAAGGACGGCGAGATGGCCACCCTGCGCCTCCCCTCCGGCGAGATGCGTTTGGTGCGCGCCGAATGCCGCGCCACGGTCGGCACGATTGGCAACTCCGACCACCAGAACATCAAGGTCGGCAAGGCCGGGCGCAAGCGCCACATGGGCGTGCGCCCCCAGACCCGCGGGGTGGCGATGAACCCCGTCGATCACCCCCACGGCGGCGGCGAGGGCTCCACCACCGCCGGCCGCCACCCCGTCACCCCATGGGGCGTGCCCACGCTCGGGTACCGCACCCGCAAGAAGAACAAGACCTCCGACCGCTACATCGTGCGCGGACGTCGCCGTGGGAAGGGCAAGCAGCGATGAGCCGCTCCAGCAAGAAGGGGCCGTGGGTGGAAGAGCGTTTGCTGAAGCGCATCGAAGCGCTCAACGCCGAGAACCGCAAACAGATGATCCGCACCTGGTCGCGCGCCTCCACGATCTTCCCCGACATGGTTGGCCACACCATCGCCGTGCACGACGGCAAGAAGCACGTCCCCGTGTTCGTCTCGGAGTCGATGGTGGGTCACAAGCTGGGAGAGTTTGCCCCCACCCGCCACTTCCGCGGGCACGCGGGGTCCGGGAAGGTCCGTTGAGATGAGCGCCGAGGACGAGAAACAGGACGCAACGCCCGGGGACGCGCCGGCCGAGCCGGCCGCGAAAAAGCCGGCCGCCAAAAAACCCGCCGCGAAAAAACCGGCCGCGAAAGCTGAGAAGCCCGCCGAGGGCGAGCCCGAGCAGCCTACCGCCGAGGACGGGGAGACGGCTGCCGTCATCGCGGAGTCCCCCGTTGAGGACGAGGAGACGGCTGCGGTCACTGCGGAGCCCCCCGTTGAGGGCGAGTCCCCAGCGAAGAAACCAGCCAAAGCGAGGCGTGCCAAAAAAGCCGCCCCGGCCGCGGATGAGCAGTCGGCCGCGCAGCCGGTTGCCGAGGAGGCCAAGGAGTCCGCGCCGGAGCCCAAGCCAGCCGCCGCCAAAGGCAAACCGGCCGTGCGCCGGCAGGCGGTGCACGCGCGGGCGCGGTATGTGCGCACCTCCGCGCGCAAGGCTCGCATGGTGTGCGGGCACATCCGGGGGAAGTCCGTGCAGGAGGCACGCGCTATCCTCGCCTTCACGCCCCGCGACGCGGCGCGCGACTGGAGCAAGCTGCTCGAGTCCGCGGTGGCCAACGCGGAGAACAACCACGAGCTGCTCGAGGACGATCTGATCGTCCGCGAGGCTTACGCCGACGAGGGGCCAACGATCAAGCGCTTCCGGCCGCGCGCCATGGGTAGGGCGACGCCGATCCGCAAGCGCACCAGTCATCTCACGATCACGCTCACCCCGCGGTCGTAGAGGCGAGAGACAGAAGACACAGGAATCGAGAAAAGAGAAGATGGGACAGAAGGTTCATCCAGAGGCCATGCGCGTGGGTTACATCCACGACTGGAAGTCCAACTGGTTTAACGAGAAAAACTTCGCCGAGTATCTCGCGGAGGACATCCGCGTCCGCCGGCACATCACCGACCGCCTCGCCCACGCGGGCCTCTCCGACATCACGATCCGCAAGGACGCCGGTGAACTGGAGGTCAACATCCACACCGCTCGTCCCGGCATCGTGATCGGCAAGTCGGGCACCGAAGTGGACGCCCTGCGGCGCGACCTGCACCGCATTACACAGAAGCAAATCAAGGTCAACATTCTCGAGATCAAGCGCCCCGAGCTGGACGCCAAGCTTGTCGCGCAGTCAATCGCCGAGCAGCTGCAGAACCGCGTTGCCTTCCGCCGCGCGATGAAGCGCGCGCTCACCAGCGCGATGCGCTCCGGCGCCAAGGGCGTCAAGGTGCAGGTCTCCGGGCGCCTCGGCGGCGCGGAGATGGCGCGCACCGAGAGCTACTCCGATGGGCGCGTGCCATTGCACACGATGCGCGCCGACATCGACTACGGCTTCCACGAGGCGGCCACCACGTTCGGGCGCATCGGCGTGAAGTGCTGGGTCAACAAGGGCGAGATCATGCCCGAGGGCTACACCGGCGCCGATCTCACCGACATGACCGCTCCGCCTCCCCCAAGCGACGGCCGCGACGGCCGCGGTGGCGGGCGCGACGGCCGCGAAGGGCGCGGCGGACGAGGCCGGGGCGGCCCGGGTGGGCCCGGCGGCGGTGGCCGCGGTGGCGGTCGTGGCCCAGGGGGTCCGGGCGGCGGTCGTGGATCCGGTGGGCCGGGTGGCGGTCGTGGACCTGGCGGTCCGGGTGGCGGTCGTGGCCCAGGCGGTCCGGGCGGTGGACGTGGAGGCTTCGGTGGTGGTCGTGGCCCGGGTGGCGGCGGTCGTGGGCCGGGCGGTCCCGGTGGCGGTCGTGGCCCCGGTGGGCCGGGCGGTGGCCGTGGGGCGGGCGGGGCGGGTGGGCCCGGATCATCGGGCGGGCCCGGATCCGGCCGCGGCGGTTTTGGAGGCTCCGGCGGTGGCCGTGGCCCGGGCGGTGGTGGCCGCGGCGGTGGCAGTCCCGAGGTGACCCGCTGATGCTCTCCCCCAAGCGCGTCAAGCACCGCAAGCAGCACCGCGGCCGTCGTGGCGGGATGTCGCGCGGCCAGGTGAAGGTCCAGTTTGGCGAGTACGGCCTGAAGTCGCTCGAGCAGGGCTGGCTCACCAACCGCCAGATCGAGGCCGCCCGTATCGCGATGACGCGCAAGATCAAGCGTGGCGGCAAGGTGTGGATCAACGTCTTCCCCGACAAGCCGGTCACCAAGAAGCCGGCCGAGACTCGCATGGGCTCGGGCAAGGGCTCGCCCGAGGGTTGGGTCGCGGTGGTGAAGCCGGGGCGCGTGATGTTCGAGCTCGCCGGGGTGCCCGAGCCGCTTGCCCGCGACGCGATCCGGCTGGCCGCGCACAAGCTTCCCGTCAAGTCCAAGTTCGTGATGCGGGAGGAGTGAGGCGACCATGAGGGCCAAGGAGATGCGCGATATGCCAGACGATGAGCTGGCGGAGCAGATCGGCACGCTGCGCAAGAACCTCTTTGGGCTGCGCTTCGCAAACGCGACCGGCGAGCTCGAGAACACCGCCGGCATGAGCCGCGCCCGGCGCGACCTCGCGCGCGCGCTCACCGTGCGGCGCGAGCGGGAGCTTGGGGTGTGACGATGGCTGACGAACAGGACAACGAGATGACCGACCAGCAGCAGCCCGAGGGGACGCAAGCCGAGCCGGCCGCGCCCGAGCCGGCGGTGGAGCCCGAGCAGGCTTCCGAGCCGGTGGTGCAGGACGTCCCGGAGCCCGAGCCGGCCGCGCCCGAGCCGGTGGTGGAGCCCGAGCAGGCTTCCGAGCCGGTGGCGCAGGACGTCCCGGAGCCCGAGCAGGCCCCCGAGCCGGTGGCCGAGCCCGAGCAGGCATCCAAGCCCGTGGCCAAGGCGCCATCTGAGCCCGTCGAGCAGCTCTCCCCCAAGGAGCGTCGCCGCAAAACCCGCTCGCTGCATGTTGGCTCGGCGCGCCCGTCCCGCACGCCCGAGGAGCGCCAGGCCGAGCGCGATGCCGTGCGTCGCACAAAGGCGGTCAAGCGCCGCGCGCGGCGACTGCAAGAACGCGCCAAACGCGCCGAGCGCCGCGCCTCAGCCCCGGCGGCGCAACCGCTTGCGCCCGTACATCCCCAGCGCGAGGGTGCGGGCCGTGTGCGTCAGGGTGTGGTGGTGTCGAACAAAGCCGACAAAACGATCACGGTGCGTATCGACGTCGCTCGCCGTCACCGGCGCTACGAAAAGATCGTGCGCAGCTCCTCCACGCTGCACGCACACGACGAAAACAACGACGCGCACGAGGGCGACGTGGTGCGCGTGATCGAGAGCCGCCCCCTGTCGCGCACCAAGCGCTGGCGGCTGGTGGACGTGTTGGAGCGGGCACGATGAGCGAGAGGACGGCGGCATGATCCAGAACGAGACCAGGCTGCGCGTGGCCGACAACACCGGCGCGCGCGAGATCCTCTGCATTCGCGTCAAGGGCGGCTCGCGCCGTCGGTATGCGCACGTGGGCGATGTGATCACCGCCACCGTCAAGCAGGCCACCCCCCACGGCACCGTCAAAAAGGGCGACGTGGTCACCGCCGTGGTGGTACGCACGAAGAAGCCGTTCGGCCGCGAGGACGGCACCTACATCTCCTTCGACGAGAACGCCGCGGTGATCATCGACGAGCAGAACAACCCCCGCGGCACGCGCGTGTTCGGCCCCGTGGCGCGAGAACTGCGCGAGCGCAACTTCATGAAGATCGTCTCGCTGGCACCGGAGGTCATCTAGTGACTGGGCGGACTCACAGGAGCAGCCGCTGATGGCGCGTGCTCGTGCACAGACCGGTGGAACTCGCAAGGGCGGGTCGCGGGCGAGCGGCAAGCCAACGGGTGCCAAGCGCGCCGGTGCAAAGCGATCGAGCGGCCCGGCGAAAGTCGTGCGGCGCACGCTGCGGATCCGCTCCGACGATCGCGTGCAGGTGATCGCTGGCAAGGACCGTGGTAAGAGCGGACGTGTGCTGCGCGTGGAACCAGACAAGGAACGCGTGTACGTGGAGGGCCTCAACATGATCAAGCGTCACACCCGCCCCCAGCAGGTGGCTGACACCAATCGGGGGCAGACGGTGGGGGGTGTGATCGAGCGCGAGGGCCCGATCCACGTCTCCAACGTGATGCTGCTGGACCCCAAAGGGGGCAAGCCCACGCGCGTGGGAGTCGAGCGGGAGAATGGCCGGGCCTATCGCGTCGCCCGCCGCTCGGGGGCGAGGATCGACTGATGAGCACAGAAGCCCCCGCACGCCTGAAGGTCCGTTATATGGAGGAAATCCGCCCGCAGCTGATCGAGCGCTTCGGTTACAGCTCCTCGATGCAGACGCCGCGCCTGGAGAAGATCACGCTCAACATGGGCGTGGGCGACGCCAAGCAGGACTCCAAGGCGCTGAAGGCAGCCCAGGACCAGCTCGCCACGATCGCCGGCCAGCAGCCCAGCGTGCGCCGCGCGCGCAAGTCGATCGCCGCGTTCAAACTGCGCGAGGGGATGCCCGTGGGCGTGTCGGTGACGCTGCGTCGGGATCGCTCCTACGAGTTCCTCGACCGGCTGGTGTCCATCGCGATCCCGCGAATCCGCGACTTCCGCGGTCTGCGTGCCCGTTCGTTCGACGGCCGCGGCAACTACTCGATGGGCGTGCGCGAACAGATCATCTTCCCTGAGATCGATTACGACGCGATCGACCACGTACGCGGGTTGGACATCACCATCACCACCAGCGCCCGCACCGACGTCGAGGCCTTTGTGCTGCTCTCCGCGCTGGGGATGCCCTTCTCCACCTACGGCCGCCCGGCGGAGTTCGCGCAGGCCCTCGGGGAGAGCACCGATGCCGCCGACGAGGAGGCTCCCGTGGCGGCGAGTGCTGACACCGCCGACGAGGAGGCTCCCGTCGCGGCGAGTGCTGACAACGCCGACAAGGAGGCTCCCGTGGCGGCGAGTGCTGACACCGCCGACGAGGAGGCTCCAGTCGCGGCGAGTGGCGACACCACTGCCCAGGAGGCTCCCGTTGGGGAGAGCGCCGCCGACGAGGAGAGCACCACCGACCAGGAGACGACAGACTGATGGCTAAGACCTCGCTACGCGTCAAGCAGGCGCGGACGCCGAAGTACAAGACGCGCGCCTATACTCGCTGCAACCGCTGCGGGCGACCCAAGGCGGTGTACCGCAAGTTTGGGCTCTGCCGCATCTGTCTGCGCGAGCTCGCCCACAACGGCCAGATCCCGGGAATGACCAAGTCCTCCTGGTAGAGGGCCCGATCGAGACGACTTCTTTAGACCACCATGCCAATGACCGACCCCATAGCCGACTTCCTCACGCGGATCCGCAACGCGATTCACGCCGCCCACGAGACGGTGCAGATCCCAGCGTCCAAGCTGAAGGCGGAGCTGGCGAGAATCCTCGACGAGCAGGGCTACATCGAAAGCTGGTCGATGGCGCCGGCGCCTGACGGTGGCGCGGGGCAGGTGATCGAGATCCGCCTCAAGTACACCGCCGACCGCCGCTCTGCGATCGCGGGCCTCAAGCGGGTATCGAGGCCTGGCCAGCGCACCTACGTGCCGGCCGGTGGGATTCCGAAGGTGCAGGGCGGGATGGGCACCTCGATCGTTTCCACCTCCAGGGGCGTAATGACCGGCCACGATGCGCGCGCGGCGGGCGTCGGCGGCGAGGTTCTGGCGCAGGTCTGGTAGCGGACGAGCGCGGGCGAAAAGAGAGAGAGAGAGCGGGAGACACAACTCAAGATGTCCAGGATCGGAAGACAACCAATCCCCGTGCCGGCCGGCGTGACCATCGCGATCGAGCCGGAGACGGTGCGCGTGAGCGGGCCCAAAGGCGAGCTGCAGGAGCGCGTGCACCGCGACATCCAGGTAGTGCAGGAGGGCGAGCAGCTGCTTGTCACCCGCCCCACCGACCGCGGCGAACATCGCGCGCTGCACGGACTCACCCGCACGCTGGTAGCCAACATGGTGCAGGGCGTCACCGCGGGCTATGAGAAGCGCCTGGAGATTCAGGGCGTGGGTTATCGCGCGCAGCTGAAGGGCAAGGATCTTGAGCTGGCCGTCGGCTACTCCCATCCCGTCCCGATCCCGGCGCCAAGCGGGATCGAGTTCGAAGTGCCCCAGCCCACGAGGATCGTCGTGAAGGGCATCTCCAAGCAGCTGGTGGGGGAGACCGCGGCGATCATCCGCAAGCAGCGTCCGCCGGAGCCATACAAGGGCAAGGGCATCCGCTACGAGGGCGAGTATGTGGCGAGAAAGGTCGGCAAGCGCGCATGAGCCTCATGACCAAGCCAGAGCGCAGGCTGAAGCGCCGCCGCCGGGTGCGGGCGAAGATCGCCGGCACGCCCACACGGCCGCGGATCTCCGTGTTCCGCTCCAATAAGGGACTCTCGGCACAGGCGATCGACGACCTCTCCGGCCGCACGCTGGCGGCCGTCAACTGGTACGAGCCCGAGCTGCGAACGCTCGCGAAGGCGGAGCGCACCGCCCGCGGTGGCGCGCTGCTGGCCGAGCGCGTCAAAGCGGCGGGGGCCACCGAAGCGGTGTTCGACCGCGGCGGCTACCGCTATCACGGACACGTCAAGACCTTCGCAGAGGCGCTGCGCGAGGCGGGGATCGTGGTCTAGGCCGCCGTTCGTCCCCCGTCTAACACCACACTCTCCCCCGTTCATCCCTCACCAGCTACCCTCTCGACTTCCACCATGTCCACCATCCCCACAGATCGCTCCGTCAACCCCGCCGGCCTGGACCTCCAGGAGCGGGTCGTCGAGATCAACCGCGTCGCCAAGGTGGTGAAGGGCGGGAGGCGTTTCTCCTTCACCGCGCTGGTGGTGGTTGGCGACGAACGAGAAGTGGTGGGCGTCGGCTACGGCAAGGCCACCGAGGTGCCGCTGGCGATCCAGAAGGGCGTGGAGCGCGCCAAGAAGGATCTCTTCCGCGTTCCCAAGCACGGGAGCACCATCACCCACCAGACCACCGGAATCTTCGGCTCCGGACGCGTGCTGCTCAAGCCCGCGGCCCCCGGCACCGGCGTGATCGCCGGCGGAGGCGTGCGCGCGGTGCTGGAGTTGGCGGGGATCCACGACATCCTCTCCAAGAGCCTCGGCACGCAGAACCCGATCAACCTCGTGAAGGCCACCATCACCGGCCTGCGCGGGCTGAACACTCCTGAGGAGGTCGCACGGTTGCGCGGCCTCACCATCAATCAGGTGCTGGGTCTGGCGGACAAGCCCGCAGAGGGGGAGACGTTGGAGACAACAGCGGAGGGGGCTCCCGCTGGGGCCGCTTCGGCTGAGGAGGCGCCTGCGGATGTGGCGTCGGCCGAGGGGGCGCCTGCCGCGGTCGAGCCATCCGCGACATCCGCCGAGGCGAACGAGCCCGCGGTGGCGGTGCAGGCCGAGACGGAGACATCGCCGGTCGCAGAGTCCGCCGGGGAGGCGTCGGCCTGATGGCTGCTCTCACGGTGGTTCAGCGCCGCTCAAGCAACGGCTCCAACAAGCGCCAGCTGGACACGCTGCGCTCGCTGGGTCTGCGTAGGATCGGTCACACCGTGCAGGTCGACGACTGCCCGCAATCGCGCGGAATGCTGCACGCGGTGCGCCACCTCGTGGAGGTTCAAGGCGACTCGGATGCCTCCTCGAAAGGCGCGGCGGGCGCAGCGAGGGCTTCCAAATGAGCCCCGCCGAGGACCGCGAGCAGGAGCCCCGCATCGGGCTGCACAACCTCGCCCCGGCCCCCGGCAGCCGCCGGCCGCGCAAGCGCGTGGGACGCGGGGAAGGCTCCGGCACGGGCAAGACCGCCGGCAGAGGCCAGAAGGGCTACGGCTCGCGCTCCGGCGCCAAGAGCAGGGCGCGCTTCGAGGGCGGGCAGATGCCGATCCATATGCGGATGCGCAAGCTCAGGGGCCCGCACATGAAGAAGTCGATGCCCTTCGAGCCGTTCCGCACGCACACCCAGGCGGTCAACATCGGCGACCTCGACGCGCGCTTCGACGCCGGCGCGGAGGTCACGCTGGAGCTGATGCGCGGCAAGGGCCTCGGTACCCGCAAGGCGATACCGGTGAAGGTGCTGGCGAAGGGCGATCTGGGCAAGGCGCTGACGGTCCACGCGCACGCCTTCAGCGCCACCGCGCGCGAGCGCATCGAGGCGGCCGGCGGCAGCTGCGTCGTGCTCGACGAGTCGGCCTCCTGAAATATTCTTGAGAAGACCCGCGCGCCAGCGGCGTGTGGTGTCTAGAATCGCCTGTCGATGCTTGCGACCATCCTGAACGCCTTCCAGGTTCCGGACATCCGGAAGAAGATCGGCTTCACGGCGGCGATGCTGCTGATCTACCGCCTGGGCTCGCATCTGCCCGTGCCAGGGGTCAACCTGACCGCGGTCAACAGCATCCAGAAGCAGCTGGGCGGCTCCAACATCCTCGGCCTGCTCAACCTCTTCTCGGGCGGCAGCCTCTCGCGGATCGCGATCTTCGCGCTGGGGATCATGCCGTACATCACCGCCTCCATCATCCTGCAGCTGCTGCAGGTGGTGGTGCCCTCGCTGGAGAAGCTCTCCAAGGAAGGCGAAGTGGGGCAGGCGCGGATCACGCAGTACACCCGCTACCTCACCGTCGGCCTGGCGTTCGCGCAGTCGGTGGGCTACGTCTTCCTGTTCCACTCGCTGCAGGCCAGCGCCGGCGAATCGGTGGTCACGAAGTTTGACTTCCCCCACATCTTCCTGATCGTCGTCTGCCTCACCGCGGGCTGCATCCTGCTGATGTGGATCGGCGAGCTGATCACCCAGAAAGGCATCAGCAACGGCATCTCGCTGCTGATCTTCGCCTCGATCGTCTCGCGTCTGCCCGCGGGGATCCAGACATGGTGGACCAGCCAGAACCAGGTGTTCAAGGTGATGATGCCGTTCCTCGTGCTGGTGGTGGTGGCGGCGATCGTGTTCGTGATGGAGGGCCAGCGGCGGATCCCGGTGCAGTACGCCAAGCGCGTGATCGGACGGCGGATGAGCGAGGGCGGGCAGACCTACCTGCCGCTGCGCGTGAACATGGCGGGCGTGATCCCGGTGATCTTCGCCGCCAGCATCATGGCGTTCCCGCCGACCATCGGGTCGCTCGTCAAAACCCCCTGGGGTCAGCATGTTTCGGACTTCTTCAACCCCAACGGCTGGCACTACATCGTGGGGGAGTCGATCTTCATCATCATCTTCACCTACTTCTACACGGCGGTCACCTTCAACCCGGTGGATCAGGCGGACAACCTGAAGAAGTACGGCGGCTTCATCCCCGGCGTGCGGCCCGGGCGCCCGACCGCGGAATTCCTCGACCGGATCCTTGCGCGCCTCACATTCCCCGGCGCGCTGTTCCTGGCGGCGGTGGCGGCGCTGCCCACGATTCTGTTCGACCGCACCCACGTCAGCCTCCAGCTCGGAGGCACCTCGATCCTGATCGTGATCGGGGTCGCGCTGGAAACGATGAAGCAGCTGGAGGCGCAGCTGATGATGCGCAGCTACGAGGGCTTCTTGAAGTAGCGCCCTTTGGGGGGAGGTCGGGAGGGGGGCCTGCCCCCTTCCCGTGCGAGAGATGAAGCAGCTGGAGGCGCAGCTGATGATGCGCAGCTACGAGGGCTTCTTGAAGTAGCCGGAGCAGGTAGGCTGACGGGGAGTGTCGGAGTTGAACCTGATCCTGCTCGGCCCGCCCGGCGCGGGCAAGGGCACCCAGGCGGACCGCCTGCAGAGCGACTTCGCGCTGGCGCACATCTCCACCGGGGACATGCTGCGAGCGCAGGTGGCGCAGGGCACCGAGCTGGGCAGGGAGGCGCAGAAGTACATGACGGCGGGCAAGCTGGTGCCCGACGAGGTGATCGTGGGGATGATCACCGAGCGGATCGGCGCAGAGGACGCCCGCGACGGGTTCCTGCTGGACGGCTTCCCGCGCAACGAGCCGCAGGCGCAGGCACTCGGGCAGGCGCTCATGGGCCTGGAGCGCCGGCTGACCGCGGCGCTCCTAATCGAGGTGCCCGATCAGGAGGTGGTGCGCCGCCTCGCCGGCCGCAGGGTGTGCGTGAAGAACCCCGCCCACATCTACCACGTGGAGTTCGACCCGCCCAAGCGCGAGGGCATCTGCGACCAGGACGGCTCGCGGCTGATCCAGCGCGATGACGACCAGGAGGAGACGATCCGCACGCGCCTGGAGGTCTACCACGCTCAGACCAAGCCGCTGATCGGCTACTACGAGCAGCAGGGGCTGCTCCGGCGCTTCGACGGCAGCCGGACCCCCAACGAGGTGCACAACCACATCCGCGCGACGCTCGCGACGCTGCGGTTAGAGGACCAGCTCTAGAGGGTGGCGCAGCCGGCCGACCCAGCCCTTCGGGCCGTGTGCCCCCGGTGAGCCGGGCCCCTCTTAACCAGTCACTAACCTTGATCCTGTGATCATCAAGAAGACCCCCGCGGAGATCGAGAAGATGGCGGCGGCGGGCGCCATCCTCGTGCAGACGCTGCAGCTGGTGGAGCGCATGATCCGCTCCGGCGTGCGCACCGAGGAGCTGGACGCGGCCGCCGAGCGCTTCATCCGCTCGCACGGGGCCACCCCCACCTTCAAGGGCTTTCGCGGCTTCCCCGGCTCGATCTGCGCCTCCCCCAACGCGATGGTTGTGCACGGCATCCCCGGGCGCTACCGCCTCGAGCAGGGCGACATCATCTCGGTCGACGTGGGCGTCACGCTGGATGGCTGGGTGGCGGACGCCGCGCGCACCTTCCCCGTTGGGGAGATCGGCCCCGTCGAGCAAAACCTCCTGCGCGCCACCCGCGAGGCGCTCCTCGCCGGAGTGCGGCAGTGCCGCGCCGGCAACCGCATGGGCGATGTGTCGCACGCGATCGAGCGCGTGGTCGAGGGCGCCGGACTGTCAGTCGTCCGCTCGCTGGTTGGGCACGGCGTGGGTCGCTCCATGCACGAGGACCCGCAGGTCCCCAACTACGGCCGGCCGGGCAAGGGCCCGCGGCTGGAGGAGGGGATGGTGTTGGCGATCGAGCCCATGACCACCGCGGGCCGGCCAGCGGTGCGCGTGGGAGGCGATGGGTGGGGGGTGTTCTCCCAGGACGATTCGCCGGCGGCGCACTTCGAGTTCACGGTCGCCATCACCGCGAACGGCCCGCGGGTGCTCACGCCGTGGCATCTCCAGGAGCAGCCAGGCGAGCAGTCCACCAACGGCCACGCGGTCCCGGCCGCCCCGTCGGTGGGCGAGCAGGTCGCCAGCGCAAACTGAGGCCCACCTGCTACTATCGACTGTCCGCGCGCACGCGAATGCGTTTCGTGCTGCGAGCGTATCCTCGATCGAGTAGCGGCAGCCGTCCCGGCAGCCAGAGCTCGTTCGCCGGACCAGCCGAAAGGGACCATGAAGGTACGACCGTCGGTCAAGCCGATGTGCGAAAAATGCAAGATCATCCGCCGCCACGGGGCGGTGCTGGTCATTTGCCAGAACAAGCGCCACAAGCAACGCCAAGGATGATCTGGGGGCCTCAGATGATCGCGATGCTGCGTCCTAAGTCGGGTCCGTGCGGGTGCACTGGGGTGGGTGGGCGTTCAATCCGTCCTTGCCTGGCGACCATTGAGCCTCCCCAGCTCATCCTTGGCGACGGCAGGGCAGGTATCTGATGGCACGCATCGCCGGGGTCAACCTGCCCCTCAACAAGCGCTCGGAGATCGGGCTGACCTACATCTTCGGCATCGGCCGCTCCACCGCCAACAAGCTGCTGGCCGAGGTGGGGGTGAGCCCCGACACCTACGTGCGCGACCTTACCGAGGACGAGGTGTCGCGCCTGCGCGACGCGATCGACGCCGACCTCACCGTCGAGGGCGATCTGCGGAGGGAGCGCTCGCAGGACATCAAGCGTCTGCAGGAGATCGCCTGCTACCGCGGTTTGCGCCACCGCCGCGGTCTGCCCGTGCGGGGTCAGAAGACGAAGACCAACGCGCGCACCCGCAAGGGCCCCAAGCGGATGCAGGTTGCTGGCAAGAAGAAGGCCGGTAAGAAGTAATGGCTGCTCCCAAACGCGTTCGCGGCAAACGCAAGCCGAAGAAGAACATCCCCGTGGGGCAGGCTCACATCAAGACTTCGTTCAACAACACCATCGTCTCCCTGACCGACGTGCAGGGCAACGTGATCGCCTGGGAGTCCGCGGGCGGCGCCGGCTTCAAGGGCTCGCGCAAGTCCACGCCGTTTGCCGCTCAGGTGACCGCCGACGCCGCCGCGCGCAAGGGCCTCGAGCAGGGTTTGCAGAAGGTCGAGGTGTACGTCAAGGGCCCCGGCTCCGGCCGCGAGACCGCGATCCGCTCGCTCTCGGCCGCCGGCCTGGAAGTGACCGGCGTCAAGGACGTGACCCCGCAGGCCCACAACGGTTGTCGTCCCCGTAAGCGGAGGCGTGTCTGATGGCGAGGGATTCCAGCCCCCAGTGCAAGCAGTGTCGTCGCGAGGGACAGAAGCTGTTCCTCAAGGGCGAGCGCTGCCTGACCGACAAATGCGGGGTCGAGCGCCGCTCCTACCCGCCCGGCGAGCACGGTAGGGGCCGCCAGAAACAGAGCGAGTACCGCCTGCAGCTGCGCGAGAAGCAGAAGGCCCGCCGCTACTACGGAGTGCTGGAGAAGCAGTTCCACGGCTACTACGAGAAGGCCTCGCGTCAGCCCGGGATCACCGGCGAGAACCTACTGGCGCTGCTGGAGTGCCGCTTCGACAACGTGCTGGTGCGCCTCGGCTTCGCCGCCTCGCGCCGGCAGGCGCGCCAGTTGATCCGCCACGGCCACTGGACGATCAACGGCAGGCGGGTCAACATCCCCAGCTACCAGGTGCGTCCGGGCGAGGTGATCGCGATCAAGGCCGGCACCCCGGCCACCCAGGTGATCAGGGATGCCACCGAGCTCACCGGGCAGATTCCGGCGTGGCTGCAGGCCGATCATGAGTCGCTGACCGCGAAGGTGCTGCGTAAGCCGGAGCGGCGCGAGGTGGCGGCGCCGGTGCAGGAGCAGCTCATCGTCGAGCTGTACTCGAAGTAAGGGCGCGTGCACACGGGCTCGGAGAGTTTTACCGGCATCGCTCTCGTTCGCGCGGGTGCGATGCCTTGGAGCCGGTGCCCAACCGGGCGCCGGTCCAAGAGGGTGGCGCAGCCAGCCGGAGGCTGGCGAGCTGGGCCCCTCTTCTATTAGTCAGAACACCACGACGTTAGGACGCTGATGCTCGACTTCCAAATCCCCCGGATCACAAGCGAGTCCGTGGAGCAGAACCGCGGCACCTTCACGATCGAGCCGCTCGACCGCGGGTTCGGCTACACCTTCGGCAACTCGCTGCGCCGCGTGCTGCTCTCCTCGCTGGCGGGCGCCGCCGTCACCAGCGTACGCATCGAGGGGGTGGCCCACGAGTTCTCGACGATCACCGGCGTCAAGGAGGACGTGACCGACATCGTGCTCAACCTCAAGGGGATCGTCTGCCGGATGCACTCCGACGCCTCCGAGGTGGAGGCCCCGCTCGTGGTCACCGGCCCCGGTGAGATCACCGCCAAGGACATCGACCTGCCGGCGGGCGTGGAGATCCTCAACCCCGACGTGCACGTCGCCACGCTCGAAGAAAAAGACCAAGCTAGAGCTGTACATGACGATCGGCCGCGGCCGCGGCTACCGCCCGGCGGAGGAGAACAAGTCGCCCGACCAGCCGATCGGGGTGATCCCGATCGACTCGATCTTCTCCCCGGTAAGGCGCGTCGCCTACGCGGTCGAGCAGGCGCGCGTGGGCCAGAAGACCGACTTCGACAAGCTCACGCTGGACATCGAGACCGACGGCTCGATCGAGCCGCAGGCGGCGCTGCGCGAGGCCGCGGAGCTGTTGATCTCACAGCTGGCCATCTTCACCGACGCCGACCGCATCCAGGAGCTGCGCGCCTCGCCCGGCGGCCAGCTGGACGGCCACGGCCTCGCGGTGCCCGGCGCCGGCGGCCAGGCGGCACTGCAGGGCGAGGAGTGGGGCATCCTGATCGAGGAGCTGGAGCTGGGGGTGCGCTCCTACAACTGCCTCAAGCGCGCCGGCATCCAAACGGTGGGCGATCTGATCTCCAAGTCGGAGGCGGAGCTCAACGCGATCCCCAACTTCGGCAAGAAGTCGATCGACGAGGTGATCGAGACGCTTGAAGGGCGCGGGCTGCACCTGCGCCAGGACTGAGGTCCCCCCTCGCCCCGAGCGCTCGCGCCAGCAAGTTAGACTCCACAGACCATGCGACATCAGAAGACACGCAACAAGCTCAGCCGCGACTCCGCGCACCGCAAGGCGCTGCTCATGAACCTCACCAAGGAGGTGCTGGAGCACGAGCGGATCAAAACCACCGAAGCCAAGGCGAAGGCCGTCAAGCCGGAGATCGAGAAACTGATCACGCTCGCCAAGCGCGACGACCTGCACAACCGCCGCCAGGCGCTCTCGGCGCTGGCGCAGGACAAGTTCGCTGTGCACCGCCTGTTCGTGGAGGTGGCACCTCGCTACGCCGATCGCCCCGGCGGTTACACGCGCATCCTCAAGCTCGGCCCGCGCCGCTCGGACTCAACCGAGATGGTCTTCCTCGAGCTGGTGTAGAAGGCTGGTCGCCAAGCTCACCCTCGAGTACGACGGCGGCGAGTTCGCCGGGTGGGCACGCCAGCCGGGGCTGCGCACCGTGCAGGAGGAGCTGGAGCGCGCGCTGCGCACGATCCTCGGCGAGCAGGGCACCGACGGAGAGCCGCTGGCGCTGACGGTGGCGGGGCGCACCGATCGCGGCGTGCACGCGTGGGGGCAGGTCGCAAGCTACGCGCACGAGGCGGTGGACCCCGCGCGCCTCAACGCGCTGCTGCCCGCGGACATGGCCGTGCTCGCCTGCGAGCCCGCCCCTGAAGGCTTTGACGCGCGTCGCGACGCACGCAGTCGCACCTACTGCTACCGCGTGCTCGCCCGCCCCGCGCGCGGGGTGTTCACGCGCGGGAGCGCGCTGTGGTGGCCGCAGCCGATCGACCGCAACGCGCTCGACGCGTGCGCCGACGCGCTCACCGGTACTCACGACTTCACCGCGTTCACCCCTACCGAGACCGACCACGTGCGTTTCGAGCGCGACGTGTGGGCGGCCGAGTGGCGCGCCTTCCCCTCCTCCGCAGACGGGGGATTCGAGCGCAAGCGGCACGGGGTGGGGCCTCCCGCGGGTGGGGAGGTTCTCGCGGAGGGGGACCTGCTGCTGGAGTTCTGGATCGAGGCCGACACGTTCATGCGCCACATGAACCGCGTGCTGGTCGGCACGATGCTGGAGGTCGCCGCGGGGCGGCGCACCGTGGAGGAGTTCGCATGTCTGTTGGAAGGCCGGCCCCGCCCCGAGGCAGGCCCCACCGCGCCCGCGCACGGACTGGCGCTGGCGTCGGTCGCCTACAGGTAGGCCACAGGGCCATCGGCGCCGGGGTGGGCGGGTTCCCTATCCTGGGCAGAGATGCTCAACGTACTGCTGACCAACGACGACGGGATCGAGGCCGAGGGGTTGCGCGCGATGCGCGACGCGCTCGCCGCGTTGCCCGATGTGCGGCTGGCGGTGATCGCCCCCGACGGCAACCGCTCGGCGATGGCCCGCTCGATCACCACGCGCCGGCCGCTGTGGGTCGAAGAGGTGGAGTTCCCCGACGGCAGCGTCGGATATGCCACCGACGGCACCCCCGTGGACTGCGTGCGCCTCGCACGCCTCGGCGTGGTGGAGGGCTTCGACGCCGACGTGGTGGTCTCCGGCATCAACCACGGCGCCAACCTCGGCGACGACATCACCTACTCGGGCACCGTCGCCGCGGCGCTGGAGGGGGTCGTGTTGGGCCTGCCCGCGATCGCGGTCTCCCAGCAGTCCGGCGCGCGCGCCCTGGACTACCGCTTCCACGGCGGCTTCCAATTCGACGTCGCCGCCGGCTTCGTGGCGCGGCTGGTGGAGCGCCTGGAGTCGCTGCCGCTGCCCCCCAATACCCTGCTCAACGTCAACGTCCCCGCCGGGCTGCCCGACGGCGTGGAGGTGGCGCGCCTGGGCAAGCGCATCTACCGCGACGAGCTGAAGCTGGAGCGCGAGGAGGTGGGCCCCCCCGCGCGGCGGCGCTTCTGGATCTACGGCGATGATCCAGGCTTCCACGACGAGCCCGGCACCGACCTCGCCGCCGTCGCCGCCGGGCGCATCGCGGTCACACCGATGCACTTCGATCTCACCTACATTCCCGGCATCCAGGCGCTGGCAGGCTTCGATCTGAACGGCCTGCTCGACGCGGCCGAGGTCGAGGCCGGCTGACAGCTATTGGCAGCGGCCTGTCGGGCGCGAGCGGGTTTGAGCGCGGAAGGGCCGCCGGTGTACGCAGCCGGGACCGCATGAAGCACGAGCGCACGAGCCGAACTGGGGATGGCCCACGGCAGTTGGCGCGGGCGCGCCGACGTTAAGCAACATTTCAATCAGACGTATAGATATGCACAACCGTGCAAACTACTACGGCCGTAAGTCAAAATACTACTGAGAGTTGGATTGCTGTAGTCTTGCGAGGCATGGCTGAAGATGGTTGCTCGACTGCGTTGCGCGCCAACCCGCGGGCAGACGCGCTGGTCCGCCGTCTGCGATCTCGGCAGGCGGAGCTTCAGGAGGCTGTCTTCGCGCACGTACGCAACATCGCTCCAGATGCCGCCACCGACGAGGACGCACAGCTTGCCGCGGGACTGCGCGAGATGATCGCGGCGTGTGTGGATTGCGGTATCGCGAGCATCGAGCGGGGGGCGCATTCGCCCGAGCCAATCCCGCCGGCGGTGGCCGCTCAAGCACGCCGCGCCGCGTCCAGTGGCGTGAGCTTGACGACGGCCCTACGCCGTTGTGCGGCCGGCTCCACGCTGGTGTGGAGCTTCGTGCTGGGCGAGGTGGCCCGTCACGATCTTCCAGAAGAGCCGGGGTATGAACTGCTGCTCCAGGTGTCGGCCGTGATGGGGGCCCTGCTTGCGTGCGTGCAGGCCGAGATCGGGGAGGCACACTCATTTGAGATCAGACGCGGGGCTCGCTCGCGAGAGCAGCGCCGCGCCGAGATCGTGCACAAGTTGCTGGCCGGTGAGTCTGCGGAGGCCGGCGAGCTTGCCGACCTCGGGTACGAGCTCGAGGCCTGGCACCTTGGCGTGATTGCGACCGGCGCGGAGGCCGGCAAGGCCGTACGTGCTCTGGCGGCTGGGCTCGGTCGTGAGCTGCTGTGGATCCCCCGTGGCAGGGAGACGGTATGGGCGTGGCTCGGCGGGCGGCGCCCGCTCGCATGCGCGGATATCGAGCGCGTTCTGGCCATGCGTAAGGAGGTTGACGCGTCGCTCGCGGTCGGCGAGCCGAGGAGGGGAGCCGACGGCTGGCGCCAGACGCACGGCGAGGCTGGGGGGGCGCTGCTGGTCGCGCGCTGCAGGCCGCGCAGGCTCACGCGGTATCTCGATGTGGCGTCTGAGGCGACGGCTCTGCAGGACGAGGCGTTCGCCGATTCGCTGATCGAGATGTACCTCTCGCCACTCGACGACATGCGCATCGGTGGCCACGCGGCCCGCAATATCGTGCGTGCTCTCCTGCACACGGGGCACAACGTGTCCTCGGCTGCTTCGACGCTCAAAGTCAATCGCAGCACCGTTCATCGCCAGCGCAACGAGATCGAGCGGCGGATCGGCTGCCAGTTGCAGAAGCGTCAAGTGGAGATCGAGGTCGCGCTGCGTGTTGAGGACCTGCGCAGGCAACGCGACGCGCAGGCGCCGGCTCACACGATGGGCTGACCCGGCTGCCCGGCGCGCTCGCGGCCGGCGGCGCGATGCAACACCTGTCGCATTTCGTGCCGTCTCGATGCAACACATTGGTGTAGCGACGGTGGTTGCCGTCTGGTGGAATCGTTCGCAATCCAAGTCCGTTTTACACGGGTCGGATGGGATGCCGATCTGCACATCGAGGGAGGCCGACGATGACGCCTTGCCAGTTGACAGCCACGCACGGGGCGGGCCGCACGGCCCGGTGCTCGCATGAGTAGGCGCAGGGTCGAAAGGCCCGCTCTCCGAGCGGCAAGGCCTGCTCCAAAGACCGCTCTGGCGCGGCGGCTTCGCTCCCAGCTTGCCTGGGTCGCCGTGTGCGCGGGCGCTGCCCTCCTCGCGATCGCCCTGTCGCTGCTGGCGCTGAGCGCCGTGGTGCTGGTGGCGAGCGCGAGCGGCGTGGGCGGGCTCTCGCTGTCGGAGCACCCCCTGCGTGTCGCGGTGCAGGACGGAGCCGTCCTCTTCTATCTGGCGCAGCTGGTGAGCGTGAGCTTCTTCAACCACACGGCGGCGCTGCGCCTCGCCGTCCTGCCCGGCCTCGCGCTCGTCGCGGTGGCGATCGCCGTCTCGGCGATGGCGGCGGCGAGGCTGGCCGGCGGCTCCGCGCGCAGGCGGATGCTCGCGGCGGTGCTGACGACGATTCCCTATGCGCTGCTGGCGGGCCTCGGCGCGCGCTACCTGCCGCTGCGCCTCACCGGCCCCGTCATCGGCCGCGGCACGCCGGTATCGCCGACGGGCGTAGAGGCGTTCCTGCTGCCGTTGGCGTGGGGGTTGCTGTTCGCCCCGCTGGGCGGGCTGGTCGGCGTGTTCGGCAGAAGCTGGAGGCGCGACGCCGCACGGCTGCTCGGCGCGTGGGCCACACCGGCGGGGTGCTCACTGCGCGCGCTGGCCGTCGGTTTGGCGCTGGCGTCGCTCGTGGTGCTCGTCGGTGGCGCCATCTTGATCGGCCGCGGCGGCGCGGCCCGCGCATTCGTCGGCGGCGACCTCGGGCACGTCGCGGCATTCGCCGCCGGCGCGTTGATCGCGCTGCCCGCGCTGGTCGTCACGACGTTCCTCGCCTGCTTCGGCGTGTCGTTCGACTGGCACGTTGAGGCCCTCTCCAGCGCGCAGGGTGCGGGCTCGATCTTCGGTGGTACGCTGCCGGGCACCGGTACTACCATTGCCCATCAGGTGCCCGGCCTGTTCGGCCTGTTGCTCACGATCGCCGCCTTCACCGTCTTCTCCACAGGCTGGCTGGCGGCACGGCGCAGCGGCGCGGATGTGCGGCTGGGCGTCGCCAACGCGTTGCGCGGCGGCGTGCTGATGACGCTGCTCTGCTGGCTGCTCGCGCTGTTCGCCCGCGTCGACGCGCAGGCGGGCGGCTACCTCGGGTTGCACTTCGGGGCCGACGTGGCGTCGCTGCTGTGGTGCGTTCCGCTCTGGTGTCTGTTCGGCTCGATCGCTGGGAGCGTGGCATATGTGGCGGCTCGCGGCACCGCCTCCCGCAGCGAGCTCGTGGCTGCCCTGCGTGCCTTGGTCCCTCCGTCCGGCGGTCCCGCGGCCGACTCCGGCTGGCGCGAGTCGTGGCGCCGGGGACTCAGCTCGCACGCGGCGCTGGGAGCCAGCTTCCTGACAGTGCCTGTGATGCTCGTCGGGATCGGGCCCGCCGGTGCCCCGAAGCCGGTCAGCCAGGCCACCATGTCGCTGGCGCCGATCAGTCGGGCGGCCGAACAGCGGCTGCGACCCGACACCGTGCGAGGCTCGCGCATGTCGGTGGCGGTCGATCCGAACACGCGTGTGGTCGACTCCGCTCGCGTCCACCTACCGGTCACCGCGCTCGGCGTCTCGCCCGATCAGTCGCCGACTACCAAGGCAAGGGCGGTGCTCACCCACTACGGCTCTCTCTTCGGAGCATCCGCGGGTCCCGACGAGCTCGGACCGCCGCAGGTGTTGAGCGAACGGAAAAGCGCTCGCGACCCCCACCCCAGCGCGCACGTCTACTTCAAGCAGATGGTCGACGGGATCCCCGTGTACGGGAACAGCATCGGCGTCCACTTCGCACCGGGAGGCAGGGAAGTCGACTTCGTCAATGGCTCGTTCATCCCCGAAGTGACGCTCGCCGACGCCAAGCCCGCGTTCGACAGCGCCCGCGCGGTCGCGCTGGCAAGGGTCGCGCTCCCGGGCGGCAAACTCGTGCATCCGCCTCGTCTCGAAGTCTATGCCGGGCCGGCCTCGCGCCCGTTCGGCCCGACCGCCCGCCTGGCATGGTTTGTATGGCTCTCGACGGGGCCGGGGAAGGCCTCGAAGGAATATGTGGTGGACGCCGTCACCGGGAGCATCCTGAACGTCTTCAACATGGGGTTCCACGCGGCAAACGTCGAAATCTACACCGCCGAAGAAAAAGAAGTGCTGCCCGGAACCATGCTATGGACCGAAAGCGAAAAAGAAGCGCCAAAAGACAGCGACGCCAAATACGCCGAGGAATACCTGAAAGATGCGTGGAACTTCTTCGCCGAACGTTTGAAGACCCCCACCTGCAGGGGCTATGACTGTAAGAACGTAGACCACACCAAAGCCACGGTGCACTACGGCACAACATACAAAGGCGCCGAATGGAACTCCGAACACCAGGAGATCTATTTCGGCAACGGATGGCCGAAAGCCCTCGATATTCTCGGGCACGAGTACGCCGGGGGAATCTCCGAACATACGACAATGGAGAAGGTCGAAGG
Source organism: uncultured Solirubrobacterales bacterium (assembly GCA_963833205.1). Taxonomy (GTDB): domain Bacteria; phylum Actinomycetota; class Thermoleophilia; order Solirubrobacterales; family Solirubrobacteraceae; genus Palsa-744. The sequence continues at coordinate 139,082 of CAWHWZ010000008.1, forward strand.
CGAAACGGGCGCCCTGCTCGAGGGCTGGGCCGACGCGATCGGCAAGGGCCTCGAAGCCTACGTCAAAAAAGAAGGAACAAAATGGGCGGAACCAAAATGGGAAGTTGGCTACGAAGTGGTCAGTGGCGGAATCCGCAACCTGGAAAAGCCACACGAACGCTCCGAAATCAAAGGTCTCGAAGATCCCGAAAAGCTTTCGGAATACCGCACCGCCTGCGAGGAAAACGGAGACGTCCACGAGAACAGCACGATCATCGGGCACGCGTTCTACCTGCTGACGAAGAAGGTCGGTGTGCAGAAGGCCACGGAAGTCTTCTGGAAAATGCAGACCGTGTATTTCACCGACCATCCAAACGCGGAACTCGAGGAAGTGCCGGGCGCCGCAATGGCCGCTGCGCAGGAAGTGTTCAAATTTGAAGCCGAAGAAACGAAAGAAGCCAAAGAAGCGAAGGAAGCCGATATCAAAGACGTCGAAAAGGTGTTCGGAGAAGAAGAAGGCGTCGGGCTCAACGGCACGACCAAGCCGTCTCCAATCCTCTGTAAAACCTGCCCGGCGGGGGCCGCACTCGCAGACCGGGAACCGGTGACGGGGACGGCCCCGACGCTGGACATGCTCGCCACGCTATACCGTGCGCGGGGCAAGCTGGCGCAGCCGTCCGCCGCCGGCCACTATTTTATGCCGCTCTACGAAGCGCACATGAGCAGGATCGCCGAACTGGTCTCGCGCGACCCGACGCTCGAGGAAATGACGGTCAACGGCCTGCGGCAGATCGAACCGGCGCTCAACGCGCTGGCCGAAGGCGAAGGTCAGAAGTTCACGCTGTCGGCCTCGGAGATGGCCGAGATCGAAGCGGCGCTCAAGCGCTTGGCGCAGGACGATCGCCTGTACAGCGGCGGCGGTCCGCTCGCGGAACTGATCGAACGCGAACTGAAATGGCTCAACCTGCCCAGCTACGCTGGCACGACCTACACCGCCGGGTTCGATCGCCTGAACACCGCCGCGGCGCCGCTGAGTGAAAAAGCGCCGCCGCCGACGGGAGGCACCCTGGTCGACCCCAACTGCGAAAACCCCTACACCAACTCGTTTCAAGTAAACGGCTTCACCGTCGCTACGCCGGGCCATGGCAAGCCGGGCGAAGTATCGTCGATCGACGCCTCCGGCGTGGCCTGCGGGACGGCGATCGAAGCGACGGGTAAATCGACCGAATGCCACGGCGAAGGCACGCTCAACGAAAAGTTGACGCTGGAACTGCCCCCGGGAGACAAAATCGACTCGACCAAAGAAATGAAAGAAAGCTCGTGGGTCGGCAGGACGACGGGTCGCGCCGCCGGCTGTGCCGGCGAATTCAGCGAAATCGTGCCGGGGGGAACGGGAATCACGTCGGTGAAAGCTTGGACCTCGGCCAAGTGCCCGGAAGCCGCCGTCGCATGCTACAAGACCGAAGGCTCCTACAAAGGACACGAAGGCGTCGGTTACGCGTGGGTCGAAGAAAAAGCCGGCCGGCTGGTCCTGACGACCGGTCCCGTGGAAGTCTTCAACGAAGGGCACCGAGTGCCGGTGGGCTTCACCCAGTTCGGGGTCGAACTGTGCGCGCACGCGGGCGAACCGGGCACCGAAACCTGCGGTACGCCGGCGACGCCCTGGATCCATAAGAACGGCACGGAAAGCCAGCCCGGTTGCCAGACAGAAAACGAAGACGGTCGCTACGTCATCAAGGTGACGAAAGTGGCGGAAAAAGAAAAACACGCCAAGGCCGAGACGTGCGTGTATTGGGGCGAAGACGCACACACACAGGCGGTGGATTCCGGCAACCACCTGAACGCGGTGTCGTGTGTGCCGGAAACCACCGATTGCGTGGCCACCGACAACAAAGGCAACGCGTACTACTCGACCGGCGTCAGCGCGACGGAATCCGCTACGTGGACGTCGTGGAGCGGTCCGAGCGGCGCCAGCCCCAGCGAGGCTGTCGCCTGCCCGTCGAGCTCGTTGTGCGCGCTCGGCGACGGGAAAGTCGAAAAAGGCGGCGGCGGCAACATGTACTACGCGACCTCGCTCGGCGGTGCTTGGAGTGAAGCATTCAAACCGAGCAACGGCGTCCTGGCGATATCGTGTCCCTCGAGCTCTTTCTGCGTCGACAGCCAGGAAAGCGGCTCGATCCGCTACACCACAAAACCGGGCTCGACCTCGTGGACGAACGTTGCCGTCGGCTCGGGGGCTCTGAACGCCGTGTCCTGCCTATCTGCCTCCTTCTGTGCGATCGTAAACGGCTCTGGCGATCTCTACGTCGCCAACACCGAAGCGCATATCAAGGAAACGTCCGGCTGGAAGTCCACAGACATCGACGGGTCGGCCGCGCTGCACGGCGTCGCGTGCAGGACCACGACCTCATGTGTGGCCGTCGACGGCGAAGGGCACGTCCTCGACCTCACGCTCAACGGCAGCGGTGAAGCGAGCGTGTCCAAGCTCGATGTCGACGCGGCGAACGACCTGACCGCGATCGCGTGCCCCAGCGAAGCCGTGTGTGTCGCGGTGGACAGCAAAGGCAATGTCTTGGTGTCGACCAGCGGCGGTGCGACGTGGAACGACCAGCACGCCGTCGGCACCGAACTGACGAGTGTGTCATGCGCGTCGACGTCGCTGTGCGCGGCCGTGGACATGTCGGGCAATGTCACGACGTTCGCCCCGCTCGGCGTTCCGCCGAGCGACGCCCAGACGATCGACTCCGGCAACTCGCTGGCCGCCGTCGCATGTGTGCCGAAAACGGCGGAATGCGCGGCGAGCGACAGCAAAGGCGGCGCCTTCTACGCGACGAAAGCGAGCGCCGCGACGTCTGCCACGTGGAAATCGTGGAGCGGCCCGAGCGGCGCCACTCCGAGTGAGGCGATCGCCTGCCCGACCAACACCCTGTGCGTCTTCGCCGACGGCAAAGCCGAAGAAGGGGGTGGCGGCAACATGTACTACGCGACGTCGTTGGGCGGCGCGTGGAAAGAAGCGTTTGCCCCGGTGTGGGGAGTGGACGCGGTCTCATGCCCGTCATCCTCGTTCTGTGTCGCTGGGCAGGCGGAAGGCTTCATCCGCTACTCGACCAGCCCGGCGTCAAGCGCGTGGGAACCGATCGATGTCGCCACTGGCGAGGTGAACGCCGTCGACTGCCTCTCGTCGTCGTTCTGCGCGCTCGCCAACAGCAAAGGCGGGGTATACGTCGCCAACACCGAAGCAAAAATCAAGGAAGAACACGGCTGGAAATCGAAAGACATCGACGGCTCGCACCCGTTGCATGGCATTGCGTGCACCACCACGACATGGTGCCTCGCGATCGACGGCGAAGGCCGCGTCTTCGAGCTCACGATCAACAGTAGCGGCGAAGCGACGGTGTTCAAAGAAGAAGATCTCGACGGCGCCAACGACCTGACCGCGATCACGTGCACCGGTGAAACTTGCGTCATCACGGACAGCAAGGGGAATGTCTTCGTGTCGGTCAACGCGGGCGAAACAGAAACATGGCGCGTCGAGCACACGTTTGCGACCGACATCACCGGCCTCTCCTGCTCGGCGAGCACGCTCTGCGTCGCGACGGACATGGCGGGCAAAGTGACGGCCTTCGAGCCGGAATAAGGGGGCGAGTTGCTTCTCACTGGCCCCCCCGCAGTCGCTGATGAGGGTGTCGTCAAGCCCGTAATTGACGACGCCCCGGCGCGGCTGTCGATGGAGGATCTGCACGCCGATGTGGAACGGACATTGGCGGAGCTCGACTTCGCGGTGGCCCCGGGGGCGGGCAGGCTCGCGGAGGCCGCGCGCTACGCCCTGCTGGCGGGCGGCAAGCGCGTGCGGCCCGTCCTTGTGATGGCCACCGCCCAGGCGCTGGGCGTGGCGAGCGACATGGTGCTGCCGACGGCGTGCGCGATCGAGATGATCCACACCAACTCGCTGATCGTCGACGACCTGCCGGCGATGGACAACCACACCAGGCGGCGGGGACGGCCGGCGCTGCATCGCGTGTACGGCGATGACGTCGCGATCCTCGCGGGCTGCGCGCTGCTCGGCGAAGCCCAGCGGCTGATCCTCGAACGCCAGCAAGGCCCCGCCGAGTTGCGCAACCTCCTGCTGAGGGTCGTGCTGCAGGCGACGGGCGCCGCCGGCATGGTCTCCGGCCAGTTTCTCGACGTGACGCGCTACCGCCCGCGCGACGCACGGGATCTCGAGCGCACGCAGATGCTCAAGACCGGCACACTGATCGTGGCCAGCGTGCGCTGCGGAGCGCTGCTCGCCGGCGGCGAGATGAGTCGGTCGCTGAGCACGTTCGCGACGAACCTCGGGGCGCTCTTTCAGGTGGTCGACGACATCCTCGACGAGACCGGCAAGGCGCGCTGGCTGGGGAAGATCCCGCGCAGCGACCGGCGCTCGGGGAAGCTGACTAACGTCACGATGTTCGGTCTCCCCCGCGCGCGGGAGACGGCGATGACCCTCCACGACCGCTGCGTGATGAACCTGGACGAGATCGCCACGAGCGCGGTCGGCTCCGTTGAGCCGCTGCGCGAGATCGCCGACATGGTCCACCGGCGCAACTGGTGATCGGCCGTGAAGACCCGGAGCCCGGGCTTGGGCGCGGCCTCGCCGTTGTGGTGGCTGGCGCTCGCGGGTGCGGGCGTATTGACGGATCGCGGCTCGCGCGGGCGCTGGCTGTGCGCTCCCGCGCTCCTTGCGTTGGCGGCCTCCCTGTCGACGACAGGCAAGCTCGCGACCCGCAGGCCCCGTCCAAGCAGGGGGCGCGACGCACCGCCGATCGGGCGCCTGGGTCTGGCGAGCAGCTTTCCCAGTACGCACACCACATGTGCGTTCGCGATCGCGGCCTGGATGCGGCGCTCCCGCCACCACGGGTGGCTGCATCTGTTCGCCGCGACGGTCGGATACGCGCGGGTGCGCAGACGCGCGCACCATCTCGGCGACGTGTTGGTGGGCGGCGCGTTGGGATATGCGATTGGCCGATGCGCCGACTGGAGCTGGTCGTTGCCGGCACGGGTCGTGCGGGGTGGACGCGGATCTCGACGACCGACCGCAACGGTCTGGTAAAGTGCCTCTGGCAGACATTTGTCTGAGATAGGAACATGGCGGCTTATGTGGGAGTTATCAGCCCTTCGGAACGTGATACCATGCCCGGGCAAGATACAAAGATTGGAATCGATCGATGCACGCGTCCGACACAATCAGGAGTAGCCGGCCCGTGGTGGCGAGGTTTGTGTCGTGTCTTTTCAGTGCCCTAATCGTGAGCGCGCTGGCGCTGGTTGTCGTTACCCCGCCAGCGTCGGCGGAGGGGACCCTGTACGTCGCCGCCAGCGTACCCGAGTCGATCCTGGCGTATTCGATCCTTTCCAGCGGCGCCCTGAGCAAAGTACCCGACTCTCGCTTTGCCGTCGATGAACCAAATGCGCTCGCGATCACCCCGGACGGCAGGTACCTGTACGTCGCCGCTTCAGCGGAAGACGGCGCGCTATTCGCCTTCTCGACCTCGCCAAGCGGCTTCACCCCCCTGGGACCCGTTGTCGGCCCGGAACCCTACTTCGGCGCGATCGCCGTTTCCCCCGACGGCAGGCACATATACCTGTCGCGCCCCTTCGTTGGCTTGATATCGGGCTACACGATCGCCCCGGACGGCAGCCTGACGCCGATCGCCGGTTCGCCGTTTACCGTCGGCACCCACCCGCAAGACGTCGCCATGACGCCCGATGGTCGGTACCTCTACGTCACAAATCGGGAATCGAACGACGTCTCCGCCTTCTCAGTCGCCTCGAATGGGGGTCTGAGCGCAGTGCAAGGCTCGCCGTTCGCGGCCGGCCGCAGCCCGGAAGGTGTGGCCGTCACCCCGGCCGGCGGGTATCTGTACGTAATCGATCGCGGTTTCAACGAAACGCCACCGGCGCTCTCGGCGTTTTCGATCTCCTCCGAAGGCGGCCTCAGCTCCGTCTCGGGATCGCCCTTCGCCGTGGGCAACAACACACTGGGCGCGTTGGCGATCAGCCCTGACGGGAGGCGCCTTTACACGAGCAGCAACGCGAGCGGGGACCCGGTGTCGGCGTTCTCGATCGCAGCTGAAGGAGCCGTGACCGCTGTTTCCGGGTCGCCGTTCGCCTCGGGAGGCTTTCATCCGAGCGACGTCGCGGTCGCTCCCGACAGCAGGCACCTCTACGTCTCCAATTTCGGCAGGTATTACGAACCGGGGGAATCGAGCCTCTCGGCCATGTCCATTGCCTCCGACGGCAGTCTGAGCGGGATCTCGGGCTCGCCGTTCCTCGCCGGCGGCGAAGGGCCGTTTGCGATCGTGGTGAGCCCCGACCAGGGCCCGGTCGCGGCGTTCTCTGTGACGCCGGGCCCGGCTGGCTACCCGTCTACGTTCAACGCCTCTGCCTCCACCGCCGCCGAAGGCGCTGTCGCCAGCTACAGGTGGGAATTCGGCGACGGGCATACCGAAACCAGTACGACTCCGGCGACGACGCATACCTACGCCGGGGTCGGCCCCCACATGGTCACGCTGACCGTGACCGACGAAGCCGGCTGTTCAACCACGCAGACCTTCACCGGCCAGACGGTCAGCTGCAACGGCTCGCCGCGCGCGCAGATCTCACACCAAGTCACCGTGCCGACGCCGGAGCTGCTGAACGTGTGGCTGGGCGGGTCGGGCTCGGGGACGGTGACCAGCTCGCCGTCCGGGATCTCCTGTCCATCCACCTGCACGTATGGTTATGCGCCCGGGTCGGGGGTGACGTTGACTGAGACCCCGGCGTCGGGCTCGACGTTCGCCGGGTGGCTCGGGTGCAAGCACCTCGCCGCAACCGAATGCGAAGTCGCGATGAACGAAGCGAGCGAAGTGACGGCCGTCTTCTTGAAGGAAGCCGAAGCGGCGGTCATCACGCCGTTCTCGGGCGCCTTGGGAGGCTGCACCAACGGCGGTCTGGAAGTGACGGCGAACGGGCACACCACGTACGTCTGCGACGGCGTCGAGGGCACCACAGGGGCGGCTGGGACGAACGGCGCCGACGGGAAGGAAGGCTTGCCGGGCAGCGACGGCCCCCAGGGCAAGGAGGGCCCCCGGGGTCCCGTCGGCCCGCCGTCCAGGGTGACCTGCCGGGTCAAGCAGCCGGGCAAGGCCGAGGTCAAGGTGACCTGCATCGTTACGGACGCCTCCGGCTCGCGCCTTCATCTGGGCTGGCGTTTCACTCGCAACGGCCACACCGTGACCCACGGAACCAGCGACGGCGCCCTGCGCCTCGACTTGCGTCATCTGCGCCCCGGCCGCTATCTGCTCTCCGTCCAGGGCCAAAAGCACGCCACGGCGATCGCCGTTCGCTAGCGACCGTCGAGCCTCGTGGGAGCCCGCCCACCTCGGTAGGCTGGTGGGTGTGAGAGCTCAGATGGCGGAGGTGGCCAGGGAGGCGTGGGCATGACCGGCGAGGATCGCGGGAAGCGGACGGGGTGGCGGGGCAGGACGCCCCGCCCCTGGGCGAGTGGGATATGCAGATGAGCCGCGCGGATGCCCCCCCAATGCCCGACCCCGCACAACACATCGCTGAGCTGCGGCGGCTGGTCGAGTACCACTCCCACCGCTACTACGTGCTCGACGATCCCCTCATCGGGGACGGCGAGTACGACGCGCTGTTCGAGGAGCTGCGCGCGCTGGAGGCCGCGCACCCCGAGCTGCTCACGCCCGACTCCCCCACGCAGCGCGTCGGGGGCGCCCCGGTGGGGCGCCTGGAGAAGGTCGCGCACATGGAGCCGATGCTCTCGCTCTCCAACGCCCGCTCCGAGGAGGAGTTCCGCGCGTGGGTCGAGCGGATGCGCAACCACCTCGCGCGCGAGGGCATCTCCCAGCCGCGCTTTCAGTACGTGGTCGAGCCGAAGGTCGACGGTCTGGCGATCTCGCTGATCTACCGCGATGGCGTGCTCCAGCGCGGTGTCACCCGTGGGGATGGGGAGATCGGCGAGGACATCACCCACAACCTGCGCACCATCCGCGCGATCCCGCTGCACATCGAGGACGCGCCGCCGCTGCTGGAGGTGCGCGGCGAGCTGTACATGTCGCTGCGGGACTTCACCGCGCTCAACGAGCGCCGCGCCGAGCAGGGCCTCTCGACCTTCATGAACCCCCGCAATTCCGCCGCCGGCACCGTCCGCCAACTCGATCCGGCGCTCGCCGCCGAACGGCCCCTGTCGATCTGGTGCTACCAGGTGGGGGTCACCGAGGGGCTGTCGTTCACCACGCATTGGGAGGCGCTCGAGTGGCTGCGCGCACATGGCTTGCGCGTCAACCGCGACATCCAGCAGCTGCACAGCGAGGCCGAGGTGATCGCCCAGTGCCTCGCCTGGCAGCGCCGCCGGGGGGAGCTCGACTTCGAGATCGACGGCGTCGTCGTGAAGATCTCCAACCTCGCGCTCCAGCGCCGCCTCGGCTCGGTGGGGCGCGATCCGCGGTGGGCGATCGCCTGGAAGTTCCCGCCCACCACGGCGATGACGCGCCTGGAGCGGATCGGCTGGAACGTGGGCAAGTTCGGCGACATGCGGCCCTTCGCGATGCTTGCGCCGGTCTCGGTGGGCGGTGTCACGATCAAGCTGGCCACGCTTCATAACGAGGAGGATCTACGCCGCAAGGACATCCGCGAAGGCGAGGACGTGATCGTGCTGCGCGCCGGTGACGTGATCCCGCAGGTGATCTCCCCCGCGCCGCACGTCGTCGAGCACGAGCGCCGCCCGCCGCTTCCGCGACCGCCCACCCACTGTCCCTTCTGTGGCACCCGCACCACCAAGCCGCGCGACTCGGTCTATACCACCTGCCCCAACCGCGCCTGCCCCGAGCGCGCCTGGCAGCTGCTCAAGCACTTTGTCTCGCGCGGTGCGATGGACATTGAGGGGCTCGGCGAGAAGCAGGTGCGGCTGCTGCAGAACGAGGGCCTCGTCAAGGTGCCCGGCGACTACTACCGCCTGGCTGAGCGTCAGGCAGAGCTGCTGGAGCTGGAGGGCTTCGCCGAGATCTCGGTGCGCAACCTGCTCGCCGCCATCGACTCCTCCAAGCAGCGCCCGTTCGCGCGCGTGCTGTTCGCGCTGGGGATCGAGGAGGTGGGGGAGGTAACGGGGCGCAACCTCGCCCAGCGCTTTCGCGACGTCGACGCGCTGCTGCACGCCTCCGAGGAGCAGATCGCGCAGACACCCGGGATCGGCGAGAAGATGGCCCGCTCAATCCGCGCGCAGCTGGACGAGCAGCACATGCGCGAAGTGATCGCCGACCTGCGCCTGCTCGGGTTGCGCTTCGCCGAGGAGGGGCCCGCGCCTGGGGAGGGCGTGTTCGCCGGCCTCACGCTGGTGCTCACCGGCACGCTGCCGCACTGGACGCGCGAGTATGCGACCGAACGCATCCAGGCCGCCGGCGGGCGCGTCACCAGCTCAGTGTCGAAGAAGACCCACTACCTCGTCGCGGGCGACAGCGCCGGCTCGAAGCTCGAAAAGGCGCGCCGTCTGCAGATCCCCGTGATCGACGAGGCCGGTTTGCGCCGGCTGCTAGGCGACCCGCCTGAATAGCTCCCGGGGATTGGTGGAGTGTGTGCTCTGCCCCCGTTTTCCAACGACCCCACGAAACGGGGCAGAGTCGTTGTGTGCTTTGTTTTTGGGCCCCAACCCTTCATTTAGTGAAGTGGTTGGTTGGAGGTGGTGATGTTCTTTTTGGCCCCCCCAACCCTTCATTTAATGAAGTGGTTTGGTTGGAGGTGTTGATGTTTGTTGTTTGTTTTGGGCCTCCAACCCTTCATTTAGTGAAGTGGTTTGGTTGGAGGTGTTGATGTTTGTTTTGGGCCTCCAACCCTTCATTTAGTGAAGTGGTTTGGTTGGAGGTGTTGATGTTTGTTTTGGGCCCCCAACCCTTCATTTAGTGAAGTGGTTGGTCAGTAGTTGGCGAGTGTGATCGCCATGTTGTCCTGCAGCGTGTGCGCCGCCGCGGTCGAGATGCCGTCGTTGAAGAACGCAAACGCCAGCTCGTCGCCGTCGGCCGCCGCGCAGTAGCCCGCCAGGTTGGACACGTAGGTCAGCGTGCCCGTCTTGGCCTCGCAGCGGCCCGCCGCCGCGGTGCCGCGCATCCGTTCGGAGAGCGTGCCCGTGTGGCCCGCCACCGCGAGGTCCCCGCGCAGGATCGTCCCCAGTTCGGTGTGCGCTATCTGGTTCAGCAACCCCACCACTTCGTAGGGAGAGGTCTGATCGTCTTCTGAGAGCCCCGACCCGTCCACCACCTTGGGGTGGACGCCCAGCTCGGCGATCGTTTCGCGCACCACTTTCGCGCCCGCCGGCGTAGTACCTGCGCCCCCGAAGCGCGCGCCGAGATCCTTCAGCAGCGTCTCGGCGAAGAAGTTGTCCGACGGCGGCAGCGTCATCCCCAGCAGCTCCTCGATTGTCGGCGAAAGGGCCCCCGCCAGCTTCACCGCCCCCGCTGGGGTGCTCGCCGCGCCGCCGCCCTGCTCGACTGCCACCCCTGCGTGCCGCAGGGCCGCGCGCAGCTGACGCGCCGCGTATGCCGCCGGCGCGTGGGTGCCTTTTTCTGTCCCCGCTTCGCCGCGGTCGAACGCCAGCGCGCTGAGGTCCCCTTCGAGGTAGGGATCCCACGCGTAGCCGCTGGAGGGCTCGCCGCGCCGCGAGTCGAAGTAGGACTCGTCCCCATACACCTTCCCGGTGACCCGCCTGATGCCGCTCCCCTTCAGCTGCCCCACCAGCGCCGACACCGACGTGCCCACGCCGCCGTAGTGGCCGCGGATGAACGCGCTGCTGCCAAACGTCGGGTCGCCGCCGCCGCGCAGGTAGAGGTCGCCCCGCCACACGCCCCCCGGCGCCAGGCTGCCGACGCCCAGCACCGCGGTTTCCAGCTGCGCGGTCGGCCCCATCCGCTCCAGCGCTGTGACCGCGGTGTACAGCTTCTCCACCGACGCCGGCGGGTGCCACAGCGTGGCGCGCTCCCCAAACAGTGCCTTGCCGGTGGACATGTCGTACACGTACGCTCCCGATCGCGTTCCCGCCAGACTCAGCTCGTGCGCCATGTGCCGCTGCAGCGCCGCCGTGGTGGTCGTGGTAGCGGCCCCCGCCCCGCCCCCCGCCGCGGCGCGTGCGGGGTGACGCGCCGCCAGCAGCGCCCCGGGGGAGGAGCCCGCGCTCGGCACGCCGGGAATCGCCCGCAGGTCGGGGTGCTCCGCTCTGGCCACGGCAGCGCGCACCGCCGCCGTCATGCGGAGGTCCGCGGTGGCGGTTGTGCGGGGCACGATCGCGCCCGCGACGGCGAGCGCGCACAGCGCGATCGGCAGCGGTGCAAGCCGGGTCCGGGGCATGCCCCACTAGAATAATGGGTGGTATGGGTAGCGTTGTCAAACTGGAGGAGAAGGCCCGCGGCGCACGTGCCCGCCGCGCGCGGCGGCGCTCCTCCAGGACGGCGCTGGTGCTCGGCGGAGGCGGCTTCACCGGCGGGGTGTATGAGATCGGGGCGCTGCGCGCGCTCGACCTGCTGGCTGTCAACAGCAACGTCAACGACTTCGACATCTACGTGGGCACCTCCGCCGGGGCGTTCATCGCCGCCCTCTGCGCCAACGGTGTGACCCCCGATGAGATGATGCGCGTCGCCACCAGCGAGGCGCCCCAGCCGTTCCGCGACATCGACCTCGGCGATCTGCTGCGCCCCAACCTGGGTGAGCTGGTGCGCGGCGGGCTGCAGCTGCCGCTGCGCATCGCCTCGCTCGCGCGACAGGTGCTCACCCAGCCCGGACAGGTCTCGGTGATGGACCTGGCGCTCGGCCTCGCCCGGGCGCTGCCCTCCGGGCTGTACACCGGCGCCGGCATCGAGGGCTACCTGAGCCAGATTCTCGGCGAGCCCGGTCGCACCGACGACTTCCGCGCGCTGCGTGGCGGCAGAGAGCTGTACATCACCGCCACCGACCTCGACACCTGCGAGCGGGTGGTGTTTGGCGCGGAGGGCTTCGAGGAGGTGCCGATCTCCACCGCCGTACGCGCCTCCGGGGCGCTGCCGATGGTCTACGCCCCCGTGCGGCTCGACGGTCGCGAGCTGGTGGACGGGGGGCTGATCTCCACCACCAACCTCGACATCGCCGTCGAGGCCGGAGCCAAGCTGGTGGTGGTGATCAACCCCGTGGTGCCGTTCGTCAACGACTTCGCCACCGACGTTCGCACCCTGCGCGGGCGCCGCCCGCGGCGTGTCTCGGACATGGGCTTCCCGCAGATCGGCTTCCAGGCGTTCAAGCTGCTGGCCCACCAGCGTTTGCATGAGATGGCCACCCATTGGGGGGAACGCTACCCCGGGGTGGACATCGTGCTGATCGAGCCAGAGCCCTCCGACGAGCTGATGTTTCAGACGTCCATCATGAACTTCGCCTCGCGCATCGCGATCGCGCGGCACGGCTTCCAGTCGGTGGCCCACCACCTCGCGGGCGAATACGAGCACTACCGCACAGTCACCAAGCGGCACGGGATCGAGATATCGCCCGAGCGGCTGCGCATGGTGGTGGAGCACTTCGAGGCCGCAGCCGCCGCCGAGGAGTCCGGGCAGGACACCAGCGCCTGGCGGCGGATCCTCGAGGGCACCACCGGCGCGCTGCTGCGCCAAAGCCAATCGGCCGGCGCCTGAGCCGCGGTCTCGCCGTGGCCCCACCGAGCGTCAGCCTGTCGTGCGAGCGCCAGCCTGTCGTGGCTGCCGCTGGCCATGCCGGTTGATGTCAGCCCAGCGCCTTATCCACCGCGCTCAGCACGCGGGCGGTGGCGGCGGCGTTGCGCAGCGCGATGCGCACGTGACGCGGCTCGTCCAAGCCGGCGCCGGCGGCCACCAGCACGCCCGCGCGCGCCATCCGCGTGGCCAGCTCCGTGCCGTCCAGTCGCGGGTGGGCCACCCACAGGAAGTTGGCCTGGCTGTCGGTCACCTCGAAGCCGCGCTCGCGCAGCGCGGCGCTCAGCAGCGGGCGCTCCTCGCAGACGCTCTGCACGTGGCGCGCCAGTGGTTTGGCGCCCGAGCGCAGCGCCTCCAGCGCGCCCGCCTGCGAGAGTTCGCTGACGCCGAGGTCGGGCTCCAGCTCGGTGAGCAGCTCCTCCGAGCCCGGCCCCCCCATCGCGTAGCCCACGCGCAGCCCCGCCAAGCCCCATGCCTTGGAGAAGCTGCGGAACACCAGCAGCCGCGGGTGCGCCTCCAGCAGCTTCAGCGACGCGTCGGTTGGCTGGGCGTCGGCGAAGTCCACCAGCGCCTCATCCAGCAGCACCGCGATTCCCTCGGGCAAGCCCTGCAGCAGGCGCTCCAGCTCCGCCGCCACCAGCAGCTCGCCGGTCGGGTCGTTGGGGCTGGCGAGCGCCACCACGCGCGTGCTGTGCTTGGCGGCGGCCGCCAGCAGCGCGTCCACAAGCGCAGCTCCTCCTCCCCCTCCTCCCCCTGCCTCTTTCCCTCCCCTTGCTCCCTCCCCGCCGCCGCCCACCGGCACCGCGCGGCCGTGCGCGCGGCGCGCCATAATCGGGAACAGCGGGTAGGACGGCCACGAGGTGATGAGCTCCTGTCCGGGCTCCATCAGCGCCCTGGTGGCGGCGCTCAGCAGCTGGGCGGCGCCGTTGCCGACGATCAGGCGTCCCGCGGGGATGTCGTGGCGCTCGGCCAGCTCGCTGCGCAGCCGCGAGCCGCGCAGGTGGGGGTAGCGCTGCATTCCCGCGCGCGCACTGAACGTGATCGCGTTGACGATGCTGGCGTGCGGCAGGTCCGGCCAGGTGGTCTGCGAGAGGTCCAGCGTGGTGACGCGCGCCAGCGCTTTGCGCCTACGCTCCGCCGCCTCCTCGCGCAGCCCGCGGTTGACCTCCTCCTCGGGTACGCCTTCGAACTGGCGGTAGTAGTCGAGGAGGCTCATGGTGGCGGCTGTCGCCGGCGGTTCATCCCCCGATTCGTGGGAGCCGCCGGCTGTCCACTGGACTCAGAGGCCGCCGCCGGAAGGGGTGACCATGTTGCCGGTGCCGTTGAACAGCACAAACCAGATCCCAAAGATCGTCGCGCAGATGGCGGCGGTGATCGCAAACACGCGGCCCAACGCCCCGATGCGCTGGTCGAAACCGGCGGCACGCCGCACGAGGATCCACGCCTCATCGAGGTTGCGCATGATCTTCAGCGCCCCAAACAGCAGCGTGAACAGCCCGGCGAAGGCGGCGAGGATGCCGAGGCTGACGCTGCCCGACTGGTAGTTGACCTGGGCGCCGATCCACAGGCATGCCACCGGAATTGGCCCCCAGCAGCAGAGGCTGAGCAGCGTCATCATCGCCAGCATCGCGTCTGCCAAACGCCGGTCGATACGCCGGCGCCCCTCGCCGCCACGCGTGGGCTTGCCGCGGTAGTGGACCGGCGCCGTGCCGGGGCGCCTACCTACGAAGAGGCCGCCGGTGTCACTGGGATCGCTTCGCATCTGTATACAGCCTATCGGCCTGCGTACAACGAATCGAGAATCTCGGCGTACTTCTCCTCAACGATGTTGCGCTTCACCTTCAGCGTCGGCGTCAGCTCGCCACCGGCCTGCGAGAGATCGCGCTCGAGGATCGCAAACTTCTTAACCTGCTCCACGTTGGCATACCCCGCGTTGACGCGCTCCACTTCGGCCGCGATCAGCGCGTGGATCGCGGGCTCGCGCGACAGCGTGGCAGGCTCCTCGGGCAGGTTGTGCTCGCGTGCGTAGCCCGCGATCTCTTCCTCATCCAGCGTGATCAACACCACTGGGAAGGGACGCCGGTCGCCGTGCATCACCGCCTGGGAGATCCAGCGGCACTGCTTGAGGTCGTTCTCGATGTTGGCGGGTGTCAGGTTCTTGCCGCCGGCGGTGATGATGATGTCCTTCTTGCGCCCCGTGATCGACAGGTAGCCGTCCGCGTCCAGCGAGCCGAGGTCGCCGGTGTGCAGCCAGCCATCCTCCACGGCGCCGAAGGAGGCGTCGGCGTTGTGGTGGTAGCCCTGGAAGATGTTGGCGCCCTTAATCAAGATCTCGCCGTCGTCGGCGATCCGCAGCTGCACGCCCGGCAGCGCGCGCCCCACCGTGCCGAAGCGGTGATCCTCGATCGTGGAGGCAGTGGCGATCGTGGAGGTCTCGGTCATCCCATACCCCTCCAGCACCGGCACGCCGGCGGCCCAGAAGAACTCGAGGATCTCCCGCGCGATCGGGGCGGCGCCGGTGGCGGCCTGGCGCATGCGCCCGCCGAAGATGGCGCGCACGTTTTTGAACAGGCTCTCCTCGGCCTCCGCGAACGGCGCGCGCAGCTCCTGGGGGATCTCTTCCTCGCGGGCCAGCATGTCGCGTACGCGCTTGCCCAGCTCGATCGCCGCCTCCGTACGGGCCCGTTCCTCTGGCGGCTGCGCCTCGATGGCGCCGTGCGCCAGCGTGTAGATCTTCTCGAAAATCCTTGGCACCGAGGGCAGGAAGGTCGGTTTAACCTCCTGCAGCTCGCCCACGATCTGCTTGACGTCGCCCCCGAAGTAGGCGATCGTGGTGCCGCGGTCGATCGCCCCCAGCTGGATCAGCAGCGCAAACGCGTGCGCGAGGGGCAGGAACAGGTAGGCGATCTCGCCCGCGTGAATCTGGCCGATCTCGCGCACCATGTCCACCACGGCGCAGTAGTTGCCGTGCGACAGCACGCACCCCTTCGGCGGTCCGGTGGTGCCGGAGGTGTAGATGAAGGTGTAGGGGTCCTCGGCGGTGAGCGTCTCCCGGCGGCGCTCCAGCTCGTCGGATCGCTCGCTTGCCCGCCCCCGCTCCCGCACCTGCTCCAGCGGGAGCCCCTCGGGTCGAGCCGCTCCCTCGTCCGCTGCGGTGGGGGCGGTGGTTGTCGTGTCTTTCTTTTCGGGGCTACAGCCATCCCCCGTGTCGGGGTCGATCACGAT
Source organism: uncultured Solirubrobacterales bacterium (assembly GCA_963833205.1). Classification (GTDB taxonomy): domain Bacteria; phylum Actinomycetota; class Thermoleophilia; order Solirubrobacterales; family Solirubrobacteraceae; genus Palsa-744. The sequence goes on from CAWHWZ010000008.1 coordinate 154,999, forward strand.
CACGGTGCGCAGCTGCGGCAGACGGTCGCGCACGGCGGCCACCTTGGCGAGCTGCTCGGCGTTCTCGCACACGATCGCGCAGGCGCCGGAATCGGAGATCACCCAATGGCACTCCTCGGGGGAGTTGGTCTGGTAGATCGGCACCACCACCGCGCCGATGGCGGTGATCGCCAGGTCGGCGTATGTCCACTCCTGGCGCGTCCCCGCCAGGATGCACACCCGCTCGCCCGGCTGGATGCCCAGCTGGATCAGGCCGAGTGCGATCTCCTCCACGATCACGCCCAGCTCGGCGTAGGTGACGTCCAGCCAGGTGCCGTCCTGCTTGTGGCGGATAGCCACGTTCTCGCCGAACGAGGCCACCGCGCGGGGAAGGAGGTCGGCGATTGTGCTCCCCGCTGGACCGTGGGCTGGAGCCGCCGCGGCGGGGGTGGGGGCTGGGGCGGTGGGCGGCGGGGTAGTGGGCGCCGTGCCTGGAGCGGTTGGCGACCGCGGATCGTGCTCGACGGTCGATCCTGCTGTCTGCTCTGCGGTGCCTGCCTCCATGGCGTTCTCCTCCAACGGATTGGATGACCCTTCCGGTAGGAGAGGATATTGCTTTGCTGGGGCAATTTGTCGTGGGCGACCGCCACCAGGGAGTGGGCGAGCGTCGGCGAGCTTCAGCGACCGGGCGGGGGTGGGCGCGGGCGCGCGGACGCGCCGTGTTTCGAGCACCACCGTGCCGACGCAGATGTCTCCATCGTCGTCGTACGCTTGCACCACCGGATCACTCGCTAAAATACTCAAGTAGCAAAAACCTACCAGAGTAGGAAGATGTCTGCAAGCTCGCCAACGGCCGCCCCGCGCACGCGCGCCACACACCTAGGCCCCGAACGGCGGCGGCCTTTGATTTTGGATGTGGCGTTTGGGCTGTTCCTGGAGCACGGCTACAAGGGCACCTCGATGGATGCCATCGCCCGCGCCGCCGGCGTCACCAAGCCGGTGATCTACGCCTGCTTTGCCAGCAAGGCGGACCTGTTTGGGGCGCTGTTGGACCGCGAGGAGCAGCGCATGTTTGCGCAGTTTGGCGCCGCGTTTGCCACGGGCGCGCAACCCGACGACGTGGAAGCCATGCTGGTCGCCGGGTTCACCGCGATGCTCCAGGCTGTCAGCGATACGCCGGAGGCCTACCGCATCGCCCTGCTGGGCGGGGGGGATGAGAATGCGTTGATCGACGCGCGCGCTCGGCGCGGACGAGAGCACCTGGTGGCGCAGCTCACCGAGCTGGCCTGCCGTTGGCTGGAGGGGCGAATCCCCGCGCGGCATGTCGCGCCAACCGCCCAGTTTGTGGCGCAGATGCTTGCAGGCGTCGGCGATGGGGGCTTGCGGATGATGCTGGCCTCTCCGGAGCGCTGGACGCCCGAGGCGCTGGGTCGCGCCCTCGGAGGGTTTACCGCCGCGGGGTTTGCGGGGCTCCAGCAGCCATAACGCGGGGCGCCGGGCCGCCGGGCGGGTCAGCCCTTCAACGTCACCGGCCGCCGCGCGGGTCAGCCCTTCAACGTCACCGGCCGCCGCGCCGAGGATGCGCCGTGGCGCAGGCTGGCGAGGAACAGGCTCTTGTCGATACGGCCCTTGAAGATCGGCACCCCCAGCTCCATGCACTTCGACAGGACCTCCTTGCGTCCCAGCCCGGCCTCGCGGGCAAGCTCAGTGGGCGTCAGATGGTTAGCCATCGGCATCTCCTTGGGGTGGGAGGGAGAGAGGGAGTACGTGTACATATAGCGCCGTCGGCGGACGTTGGCAACCTGGATTTGCCGCAGTCCCAAACACCGGCACACGCAGCGGGAACGCTGGCCGCCGGCGTTACCCGCCGCGGCGGGGGCTTCGGTGGCTCAGGACGAACGTGGTCCGGGTGGGCGGGTCCCCAATATTTGAAAGATCGACGTAAAGCCGGTGGCGAAGCCGTTGCGCGCTGCCCGCAGGTAGAGACGCCAGACTCTCACGCGCTCGCCGCCCGCCAGCCGCTTGGCCTCCGCTAGGTTGGCGTCCAGGCGCGCGATCCACTCGCTCAGCGTGTCCACGTAGTCCTGGCGAAAGCCCTCCACGTGCGTCGGCTCGATGCCGGCGCGCTCCAGTGCCAACAGGATGCGCGAGACGTGCAGCGGGGCCGCGTCGGGGAACACGTAGCGCTCGGAGAAGGCGCCCGCCTCGGGGTCGCCGTGGCGCAGACGCGCGATACCGTGGTTGAGCAGGCGCCCGCCCGGCTCCAGCAGGCGGGAGAGTTGGGCGGCATAGGCGTCGATTTTGCTGGCGCCCACATGCTCGACCATGCCGATCGAGGCGATCGCGTCGAAGCGTTCGCCGTCCTCCCCCAGGTCGCGGTAATCAGCCAGGCGGATCTCCACGCGGTCCTCCAGGCCGGCCTTCACGACGCGCCGGCGGGCGAGCTCGGCCTGGCTGGGGGAGAGCGTGATCCCGACCGCGCTGACGCCATGGCGGGCGGCGGCGTGCAGCACGAAGCTGCCCCACCCGCAGCCCACATCGAGCAGGCGCTCGCCCTCGCGCAGGCCGAGCTTGGTGCACACCAGCTCGCGCTTGGCCAACTGGGCGTCCTCCAGCGTGGTGGCCCCGCGCGAGAACACCGCGCAGCTGTAGGTCATCGAGGAGTCGAGGAACAGCTTGAAGAAGTCGTTGGAAACGTCGTAGTGGTGGCGCACCGCGCGCGCGTCGCGGGCGCGGCTGTGACGGGGGCCCCGCGGGCGCAGCTCGCTGGCGGGGATCCGCGGCGGGCGCGTCAGGCCGCACGCCCGCGCCGCGGCGAGCGTCAGACGCAGGCGCGTGGCACGATCGATCGCGGGTGCCCTGAAGCTGTCCAGCAGCCCGATCACGCGGTCGAGATCGTCGGCCTCCAGCTCGCCCGCGGCGTACGCCCGCCCGAGGCCCAGCTGCCCGGGGGCGCGCAGCAGGTGGGCCACCGCGGCGGGGGAGCGCACCGTGAAGACCGGCCCGTCGGGCGCGGTCGCGGGGAGCTCCGTACCGTCCCAGAAGCGCAGCGCGAACGGTCGCTCGGGCAGCGCCCCCGCGAGCCCTCTGCGCAGCGGCTCAGTGCGGGCGAACGGCATCGGCGTCGGATGCGGTCAGGTGTTGAGCGGGGGGCGCGATCACGGGGTGGGGGAGTGTGCCGCGAAGGGCATCGGCGTCGGTGGTCTCTACTGTCCGCTCTCGGCGGTAGCCTCGTTGCGACAGAGTAGAGCGATGCTTGCTAGCTTGCCGGTAGGACCGACATGAGCGACACTCAACTTCTCGGCGCTATGGACACGGATACGCCGGGGCCAAGCGACTCCCAGCCCGTTCCTCCCGGGGGCGACGGCGTCCAGTTCGCCACCCCCGGGCCGGATGACATCCAGCCGGTCATCAACGAGACGCTCAACCGGGTGCTCACCGCTTTGATCACGATCGGGCCGATCGTCGCCCTCGGCTTCGCCGGCTGGCAGATGTGGGACGGGCTGCTGCACCGCTCCGACCTGATCGTGTTCGCGATCCTCTACCTGCTCACCGGCCTCGGCGTGACCGTCGGCTTCCACCGCCTGTTCACCCACCGCAGCTTCAAGACCTACCCGGCGGTGCGCGGCGTGCTCGCGGTGCTGGGGTCGGCGGCGATCGAGGGGCCGATCATCTCGTGGGTGGCCGACCACCGCAAGCACCACGCCTTCTCCGACAAGGATGGCGACCCCCACAGCCCCCATGTCGACCACGGCGTCGGTCTGCGCGGCGCGCTGCGCGGCCTCGCCCACGCGCACGTCGGCTGGCTGTTCATCCACACCGAGCGCGGCTCGCGCGAGCGCTACGCCCCCGACCTGCTCGCCGACCCGGTGGTCGAGTTCGTGGATCGCACCTTCTTCGTGTGGGCGCTTGGGGGTCTCGCCGTCGCCTTCGGTCTCGGCTATGCGATCGGCGGCACATGGCAAGCGGGGCTCACCGGCCTGCTGTGGGGCGGCGCGGTAAGGATGCTGGTACTGCACCACATGACCTACTCGATCAACTCGCTCTGCCACTTCTTCGGCCGCCGCGACTACACCACCGAGGACCACTCCCGCAACCTCGCCTGGCTGGCGCTGCCCACCTTCGGCGAGGCGTGGCACAACAACCACCACGCCTTCCCCACCTCCGCCAGCCACGGCCTCAGCTGGCGCCAGCCCGACGTCTCGGCGGCGGTGATTCGCGGCCTGGAGCGCACCGGGCTGGCGTGGGACGTGGTGAGCGTCCCCGAGGAGCGCCGCGCGCGCAAGCGCTACGCCGCCGCCTGACGCGCGCGGCCCGGTCTCACAGCGCGGGGCGGTCCTACGATTGACCCCATGACCCCCGCTCCCATCCCGACGGTGCGCGAGATCATCGCCTCGCGCACGGGGGAGGAGCTGGCGCTGAACGACCGCCACCTCAACCCGCAGATGGGGCGGATCCTGCGCACGCTGGGGTTCGACAAGGTGTGGGTGGGGGGCGAGGGAGCGCACCTGATCGACGCCGACGGCCGCCGCTACCTCGACCTCTTCGGCGGCTATGGCGTGTTCGCGATCGGGCGCAACCACCCCGAGGCGATCGCCGCGATCGAGGAGGCGATGGCGGCCCATACCGGCAACCTGCCGCAGCTGGGCGTCACGCTGCTCAACGGCGTGCTGGCCGAACAGCTGCTCGCGCGCGCGCCGGCGTGCGTGGCGGCGATGGTTCCCGCCAGCAGCGGCACCGAGGCGGTGGAGGCGGCCGTCAAGATCGCCCGCGCCGCCACCGGCCGGCCGCGGATCCTGTATGCCGAGCATGCCTTCCACGGGCTCACGCTCGGCTCGCTGTCGCTCAACGGCGACGCCCATTTCCGGGAAGGATTCGGGCCGCTGCTGCCCGCCTGTGCCGCGGTAGCGTTCGGCGATCTCGACGCCCTTCAGCGCGAGCTGGAACGGGGCGACGTGGCCGCGTTCGTGGTGGAGCCGATCCAGGGCAAGGGCGTCAACCTGCCGCCCCCCGGCTACCTGCAGGGCGCGCAGGAGCGCTGCCGGGCGGCCGGCGCGCTGTTCGTCTGCGACGAGGTGCAAACGGGGCTGGGGCGCACCGGGCGTTTCTTCGCGCTTGAGCACTGGGGCCTACAGCCCGACATCGTCTGCGTCGCCAAGGCGCTCTCCGGCGGCCTCGTGCCGATCGGCGCCGTGCTCGTCTCCCGCGCGGCCTTCGACCGTGTCTTCGACGGCATGGAGCGCGCTGTGCGCCACGGCTCGACCTTCGGCGGCAACGACCTGGCGGCAGCCGCGGGCCTCGCCACCCTGCGCGTGCTCGACCAGGAGCGCCTCGTGGAGCGCGCCGAGCGGATGGGTGCCCTGCTGCTGGAGCTGACGCGCCCGCTGGTGGAGCGCCACGCGATCGTGCGCGACGTGCGTGGCCTCGGCCTGATGTGGGCGATCGAGCTCGGCCCGCCCGAAGGTCGTTCTGCACGGGCCGCGTGGAACGCGCTGGAGCGTGCCCAGCCGGGGCTGTTCTCGCAGCTGGTCACGGTTCCCCTCTTCCACGAGCACCGCATCTTCTGCCAGGTGGCCGGCCACCGCATGAACGTGATCAAGGCGCTGCCGCCGCTGATGATCGAGGAGTCGGAGATCCGCCGGTTCGCCGCCGCGCTGGAAACGGTCGTGGCCGCTGCGGAACGGATGCCCTCGGCGCTGACGCGCTTCGGAGCAAGGATGGCCCGCAACCTCGCCGGCACCCGCTAGAGGGTGGCGCAGTCGGCCGAAGGCCGGCTGGCCGAAACAGGGATGCGAGCCGGAGGCGAGTGTCTCCCGCTTTCGGTCGGGCCCCTCTTCTTCGCTACTCTGCCGGGCTGCCATGCCCGTTCCCCGCAATGACATCCGCAACGTCGCGATCGTCGCCCACGTCGATCACGGCAAGACCACGCTGGTTGACGCCATGCTGTGGCAGTCGGGCGCGTTTCGCGTCGGTCAGGACGTGGCTGAGCGGGTGCTCGACTCGATGGATCTGGAGCGCGAGAAGGGGATCACGATCCTTGCCAAGAACACCGCGCTGCACTACGGCGGGGTGAAGCTCAACATCGTCGACACCCCCGGCCACGCCGACTTCGGGGGCGAGGTGGAGCGGGGGCTGACGATGGTCGACGGGGTGCTGCTGCTGGTGGACGCCTCCGAGGGGCCGCTGCCGCAGACGCGCTTCGTGCTGCGCAAGACGCTGGAGGCGCGCCTGCCGGTGATCCTCGTGGTCAACAAGGTCGATCGCCCCGATGCGCGCGTCGCCGAGGTGATCGACGAGGTCTACGAGCTGTTCCTCGACCTCGACGCCGACGAGTCGCAGATCGACTTCCCGATCGTCTACTGCAACGCCAAGGCGGGGGTGGCGTCGCTTGAGTACGACGAGTCGGTGACGCGCGCAGCGGCGGTGGGCGGCGATCGGGCCGGTGGTAGCAGGGCGGATGGGAGCGGGTCCGCGGCGGGCGGAGGGGCGGCCGCCGGTGCTGATGGGAGCGGGGAGGGGACGGATGCGGGTTCGGCCGCCGGCGAGGGCAGCCTCGCGCCGCTGCTGGACCTGCTGCTGGAGCACATCCCCGCGCCGACGTATGAGTCCGAGCACCCGCTGCAGGCGCTCGTCACCAACCTCGACGCCTCCCCCTACGTGGGGCGCCTGGCGATCTGCCGCGTGCGCAATGGAAACATCCGCCGCGGCCAGCAGATCGCCTGGTGCCGCGCCGACGGCTCGATCGAGCGGGCGCAGGTGTCGGAGCTGTACGTGACGGAGGCGCTGGAGCGCGTGGAGGCGGCGGAGGCCGGCCCGGGAGAGATCATCGCCGTGGCGGGGATCGCCGAGGTGACGATCGGCGAGACGCTCGCCGACCCCGAGGACCCGCGGCCGCTGCCGGTGATCACCGTCGATGAGCCGTCGATCTCGATCACGCTCGGCATCAACACCTCGCCGATGGCCGGCCGCGAGGGGAGCAAGCTCACCGCGCGCCAGCTGCGCGACCGTCTCGACGCCGAGCTGATCGGCAACGTCTCGCTGCGCGTGCTCCACACCGGCGGCGTCGGCTCGGAGTCGTGGGAGGTGCAGGGCCGGGGAGAGTTGCAGCTGGGGGTGCTGGTGGAGATCATGCGCCGCGAGGGCTTCGAGCTGACGGTCGGCCAGCCGCGCGTGCTGGAGCGCACGATCGACGGCAAGCGTCACGAGCCGGTGGAGCGGCTGTCGATCGACGTGCCCGAGGAGTTCGTCGGCGTGGTCACGCAGATGCTGGCTCTGCGCAAGGGCCGCATGGAGCACATGACCAACCACGGCACCGGCTGGGTGCGGATGGACTACCTCGTGCCCGCCCGCGGCCTGATCGGCTTCCGCACCGAGTTCATCACCGAGACGCGCGGCACGGGGATGATGCACCACGTGTTCGACCGCTGGGAGCGCTGGGCGGGGGAGATGCGCACGCGCGCCTCGGGGGCCCTGATCGCGGACCGCCGCGGCGAGACCGTCCAGTTCGCGCTGATGAACCTGCAGGAGCGCGGCACCATGTTCGTCGGCCCCGGCGAGGAGGTCTACGAGGGGATGATCGTCGGCGAAAACGCCCGCTCGGAGGACATCGACGTCAACCCCGTCAAGGAGAAGCATCTGACCAACATGCGCTCCTCCACCTCGGATGTGCTGGAGCGGCTGATCCCGCATCGCAAGCTCACGCTCGACCAGGCGATGGAGTGGGTGCGCGAGGATGAGTGCGTCGAGGTGACGCCCGTCACGGTGCGCATGCGCAAGGTGGAGCTGGGTAAGACCGAGCGCATGAAGGCGGCGCGCATCCGGCGCGGGAAATGAGCTCCCCTCACCCGCCGGCCCGACATCGATTGAGCGCGAGCAGGCGCATCTGAGATGCCCGCGGCAATCGAGGTATCCGGGCTGCGCAAGAGTTACGGCTCGGTGCACGCCGTGCGCGGCATCGACGTGGCGATCGACACCGGCGAGACGGTCGCGTTGCTGGGGCCCAACGGTGCCGGCAAGTCCACCACGATCGACATGATCCTCGGCCTCTCCGAGCCCGACGACGGCACGGTCTCGGTGTTCGGCGGCTCTCCCACCGCGGCCGTCGACGCCGGGCAGGTCGGGGCGATGCTGCAGACCGGCGCGCTGATCCGCGACCTCTCGGTCGGGGAGCTGGTGGCGATGGTGGCCTCGCTGTACCCCGCCTCGCTGGATGTGGCGGAGGCGCTGGAGCTGACGGGTCTCAGCGAGATCGCCGGCCAGCGCACGCAGAAGCTCTCCGGCGGGCAGGCTCAGCGCGTGCGCTTCGCGGTCGCGCTGGTCAGCGACGCCAAGCTGCTGGTGCTGGACGAGCCCACCGTGGCGATGGACGTCGAGGGCCGGCGCTCCTTCTGGACGACGATGCGCGAGCTGGCCGGGCGCGGCAAGACGATCCTGTTCGCCACCCACTACCTGGAGGAGGCCGACGCCTACGCCGACCGCGCGGTGCTGATGGCGCACGGCACGATCGTCGCCGACGGGCCTCCCACGGAGATCAGGGCGATGGTGGGCACGCGCACGATCCGCGCCACGCTCCCCGGCGCCGACCTGGACGCGCTGGCGCGGCTGCCGGGCGTCAGCGGCGTGGAGCCTCGCGGCGAATCGGTGGTGCTGAGCTGCGCCGACTCCGACGCGGCGATCCGCGCTTTGCTCGCCGCCTTCCCCGACGCGCGCGACATCGAGATCGCCGCGGCGGGGTTGGAGGAGGCGTTCCTACAGCTCACCGCCGAGGATGCCAACATCAACGGGGCCGGCGGCGGTGGCGCCGCGGCCGGTGGTGCTGAGGCGGCGTTTGGGGGAGGCGCGCGATGAACGGGCTCGTCTACATGCGCTACGAGCTGCTGCGCACGTTTCGCAACCGCCGCTTCTTCATCCTCTCGCTGGGGTTTCCCCTCGTGCTCTACTTCCTGATCGCGGGTCCCCAACGCCACAACCACAACCTCGCCGGCACCGGCCTGTTCGCGCCGCTCTACTACATGATCGGGATGGTCTCGTTCGGGACGATGAGCGGGATGCTCTCCAGCGGCGCGCGGATCGCCGCCGAGCGCGCGGTCGGCTGGAATCGGCAGCTGCGCATCAGCCCGCTCTCGACCCGCTCCTATCTGCGCGCGAAGATCCTCACGGCGTACATGATGGCGCTGCTGACGATCCTCGTCCTGTACGGGTCCGGCGTGGCGCTCGGAGTCTCGCTGCCGGCCGGGAGGTGGCTGCAGATGACGGTGCTGATCCTGATCTGCCTGATCCCCTTCGCCGCGTTGGGGATCGCCGTCGGCCACATGCTCACCCCCGACTCGATCGGGCCGGCGGTTGGTGGCGGGGTCGCGCTGCTGGCGTTCCTCGGCGGCACCTGGTTCCCGATCCCCGACCACGGCTTCCTCAACGACGTCGGCCAGCTGCTGCCCTCCTACTGGCTGGTGCAGGCCGGCCACGTCGCGTTCACCGGCGATCCCTGGCCCGCCAAGGCGTGGATCGTGATCGCCACCTGGACGGTGGTTTTGGCGTTGCTCGCCCGGCGTGCCTACCGGCACGACACCGGGCGGGTGTAATGCCCGCCCGGCTGCGACTGTCCCTCGCTGGAGCCCAGGCTAACACCGCGCGCTAGGGTTCACCACATGATCCCTTCGATCAGGCGCCTTGCCCTGGCAGCAATATGCGCGGCAACCGCGCTGGGACTCGCCGCGATGCCCGCGCTTGCCACCCACTTCCAGTCCGAGGGCTACCAGGAATTGCTGGCGCAGCTGCACCGGCGCGAAATCGTCGCGATCGTGCTGCACCCCACGGGTCCCAGGGCCCACGTCTCAACCCACAACGGACAGCACTTCACGGTCACCTACACCTCCGCGGAGGTGGCGCCGCTGAGGGCGGCCGCGACGGCCGGCGGCTCCTCGTTCGCGATTGCCACCTCGAAGTCCAAATCCACCACGACCCACCACAAACTGCGCTACATCGCGGGCGGGGTGCTGATCGTGGTGATCGTGGTCGTGCTGGTCGTGCTGCTGCTCGGCCGCCGCCGCACGCTGGAGGAGGAAGATCTCGGCGGCGATGCGGCTTCCGCGTCTCCGCCTGCCGGTTCGGGCTGAGGTCGATCGCTTCGGGGTGAGTCACTTTCACGCCGGGCACGCACACGGTCCGCTGCATGCCCCGCCGGCCTCGGAGCGCCGCGTCGGGGCGGCGCTGGCGCTGATCCTGGGGTTCATGGCGGTCGAGGTCGTAGCGGGCGTACTCTCGCACTCGCTGGCGCTGCTCTCAGACGCCGCCCACATGCTCACCGACGCGGCCGCCCTGGGGCTCTCGCTGGTGGCGCTGCGCCTCGCGGCGCGGCCGGCACGGGGGGCGATGACCTACGGCTTTCTGCGCGTCGAGGCGCTCGCCGCCCAGGCCAACGGGGTCACGCTGCTTGTGCTTGCCGCGCTGATCGTCTACTCGGCCGTGGGCCGGCTGATCTCCCCGCCGACGGTCTCGGCGTGGGCGATGGTTGGGGTGGCGCTGGCGGGGATCGCGGTCAACGGCGCCGCCACCGTCGCGCTCGCGGGTGCGGGGCGCGAGTCGCACATGAGCATCGAGGGCTCCTTCCAGCACATCCTCACCGACCTGTTCGCGTTCATCGGCACGGCGCTGGCGGGGGCCGTGATCCTGTTGACCGGCTTCCAGCGAGCCGACCCGATCGCCTCGCTGCTGGTGGCCGCGCTGATGCTGCGCTCGGCCGCCGGCCTGCTGCGGGCCTCCGGGCGCATCTTCCTGGAGGCCGCCCCTCCCGGCCTCGACCCGCGGGAGATCGGGCACGCGCTGGCGGCCCACCCCGGCGTGGTCGAGGTTCACGACCTGCACGTCTGGGAGCTCTCGGCGGGCTTCCCGGCGCTCTCCGCGCACGTGCTGGTGGCGCGCGAGGCCGACTGCCACGCGGCGGGGCGGGCTTTGCGGGAGCTGCTGGTGGAGCGCTTCGGAGTCGAGCACACCACGCTGCAGGTCGAGCACGAGGGAGGCGGCGAGTTGCTGGAGCTGGAGCTGCCCAAGGGGTGAGGAGGGGGAGGGGGAGGGGGTGTTGCTGTTGCTTCTTTTTCGGCCCCAACCAAATAAGAACGAGACTTAGTCTTATTATGGTAGGGTGCCGTGAATGCGACGGCCGGCTCGTCACAGCGACCACACCGCCCTCCCCCCCCTCTTGCTTGCCCTCCTTGCCATTGCCGGCGTTGTGGCCTCGCTTGCGGGGTGCGGCCAGGGCGAAGGGACCGCGGCCGGCAGCGGCGGCAGGCTCCAGGTGGTGGCCGCCGAGAACTTCTGGGGCTCCATCGCCGCGCAGCTCGGTGGCGACCGCGCGCAGGTGCGGAGCATCATCGTCAACCCCGCCACCGACCCCCACAGTTACGAGCCCACAGCGCAAGACGCGCGCACGATGGCGGGTGCGCGGCTGGCGATCGTCAACGGGGTCGGCTACGACGAATGGGCCTCGAAACTGCTCGCGGCCAGCCCGTTGAGCGGGCGCGTGACGCTGAACGTCGGCCGGCTGTTCGGGCTGCGGGAGGGAGACAACCCCCATCGCTGGTACTTCCCCGCGGACGTGTACGCGGTCGTCAAGCAGATCGCCCACGACTACGAGCGCCTCGATCCGGGTGCCAAGGGTTACTTCCAACAGCGCCAACATCTCTTCGAAACGCAGAGCCTCGCCCGCTACAACCAGCTGCGCCACGAGATACGCCAGCGCTACGCCGGCACACCGGTGGGTTACAGCGAGAGCATCTTCCAGGGCCTGGGCGACGATCTGGGATTGAGGCTGCTGACCCCCTACAGCTTCACCAAGGCGGTCGCCGAGGGGGGCGAAGTGACGGCGGGGGACAAGCGCACGGTGGACAGCCAGGCCGAACAACACAGGATCGCGGTGTGGGTCTTCAACAGCCAGAACGTCACCCCCGACGTGCAGCGCGTGAACGAACTGGCGCGCGCCGCGCACATCCCAATTGCCACCGTCACCGAGACGCTCTCGCCCGCGAGCGACAGCTTCCAGCAGTGGCAGGTCGCCGAGCTCGAAGGGCTCGCTCGCGCATTGCGCGAGGCCACGGGGAGGTAGGGGATGCGCGCGCGCGACCCCGGCGCCGAGGGTGCAGCGGCTGCTGGGGCGGCGGCGTCCGCGCCAGGCGCTTGCGCCGGACCCGCGATGAGGAGCGCCACGCCCGCGGTCGAGCTGACCGATGCGGCCGTGCGTCGCGGCGGGCGCACGATCTGGAGCGCCGTCGACCTGCTGGTGCCCGAGGGCGAGTTCGTCGCCATCCTCGGTCCCAACGGGGCGGGCAAGTCCACGCTGCTGAGCGTGCTGCTCGGCCTGCTGGCGCTCGACCGCGGCCGCGCGCGGGTGCTCGGCGAGCGGCCCGGTGCGCACAACGAGCGGATCGGCTACCTGCCCCAGCGGCGGGTGTTCGACGCCGGCACGCGGGTGCGCGGGGTGGACATGGTGCGTCTCGGCCTCGACGGGCACCGCTGGGGTCTGCCGCTGGCGCCGGTGGGGCGCTTCGGCGCGCGCTCACGCGAGGCCCGCGAGCACGTGCGGGAGGCGATCGAGCGCGTTGGCGCCGGCGCGTATGCCCGGCGGCCGATCGGGGAGTGCTCCGGCGGCGAGCAGCAACGCCTGCTGATCGCCCAGGCACTCGTGCACAACCCGCGGATGCTGATTCTCGACGAGCCCCTCGACGGCCTCGACCTGCCCAACCAGGCGGCGGTCGCGGCGCTCGTGCAGAACATCTGCCGCTCCGCGGGGGTGACGGTGCTGCTGGTGGCGCACGACGTCAACCCGCTGCTGCCCTACGTCGATCGCGTGCTCTACCTGGCCGGTGGCCGCGCCGCGATGGGGCCGGTGGGGGAGGTCGTCAGGAGCGACACCCTCAGCCGCCTCTACGGCGCCCCGATCGAGGTGCTGCGCACGAGCGACGGCCGCCTCGTGGTGGTTGGCCAGCCCGAAGCGCCCCACCTCCACGGACCCCGCCACGTGCTGCGTTGAACCCCCACCTTTCATTCAACCTCGTCTCCGACGTCCACCAGCTACTGGCCTACCAGTTCATGGTCAACGCCCTGCAGGCCGCCGGCATCGTGGCGGTCACCTCGGCGGTGGTCGGCTGGTTCATGGTGCTGCGCGCGGAGACCTTCGCTGGGCACACGCTCTCGATGATGTCGTTCCCCGGGGCGGCCGCGGCGGCGCTCGCCGGCCTGCCGCTGGCGTGGGGCTACTTCGTCTTCTGCGGCGCGGGGGCGCTGGTGATCGCCGGCTCCTCGCGTCCGGGTCCTACGCGCGGCCTCAGCCGCCAGGCGGCCGTCGTGGGCATGGTGGGCGCCGGCGCGCTCGCGGTGGGCTACCTGCTGCTGAGCCTCTACGGCGGCGTGCTGGAGAGCCTGGAGACGCTGCTGTTCGGCTCGATCCTGGGGGTCACGCGGGGCGAGGTGCTGACGCTGGCGATCGTGGGGGCGTGCGCGGTGACGTTCCTCGCGATCGTCGGCCGTCCGCTGTTCTTCGCCTCCGTCGATTCCTCGCTGGCCGCCGCCGGCCGCGTACCGGTCGGAGCTCTCTCGGCGGCATTCCTGTTCGTGCTGGGGCTGGCGGTGGCGGCCACGGCGCAGATCACCGGCGTGCTGCTGGTCTTTGCGCTGCTGCTGGCGCCCGCGGCGATCGCGCGCGAGCTGACCCCCCGCATCGGCCTGGGGCTGGGGTTGAGCGTGCTGCTTGGGCTGGCGATCGCATGGGTTGGCTTGGGCCTCTCCTACTTCACCAACGACCCCGCGGGGTTCTTCGTTACCAGCATCGCCCTGGCGCTGTTCGCGGCGGCACGCCTCGCGCGCGGCCGGCTGGCGGGCGGCCTACCAGGCCGGGGCGCGGGCGGGCACCCGGCGTCTGTCGTGCACCCGGCGGCGTCTGTCGTGCACCCGGCGGCGTCTGTCGTGCACCCGGCGGCGTCTGTCGTGCACCCGGCGGCGTCTGTCGTGCACCCGGCGGCGTCTGTCGTGCACCCGGCGGCGTCTGTCGTGCACCCGGCGGCGTCTGTCGTGCACCCGGCGGCGTCTGTCGTGCACCCGGCGGCGTCTGTCGTGCACCCGGCGGGCGGCCGCTGATGCCCTTCCAGGGGTTCCTTGGTAATGCGCTGCTGGCGGGCTCCGTCATTGCTGTGGCGAGCGGTTTGATCGGCTACTTCGTGGTGCTGCGCGTGCAGGTGTTCGCCGGCGACGCGCTCTCCCACGTCGCGTTCACCGGGGCCTTGGCGGCGGCCGCGGCCGGACTCGATCTGCGGGTGGGGCTGTTCGCGGCGACCGTGGCGGTGGCGCTGGTGCTGGGGATCCTCGGCGGCGCCGGCTCTCCCTCCTCCCGCGGAGGAGCTGAGGACGCGACGATCGGAATGGTGTTCGTGTGGGTGCTCGGCCTCGGGGTGCTGTTCCTCGACATCTTCAACACCGGCGCCGCGGGCGCCAACGGGACGATCGCCTCGCGCACGCTGTTCGGCTCGATCTTCTCCCTCACCGGCGGCCAGGCGCGGCTGACGGCGCTGGTCGGCGTGGCGCTCGCCGCGGCGCTGCTGGCGATCGCCCGCCCGCTGCTGCTCGCCTCGATCGACGCGCCGCTGGCGCTCGCCCGGGGCGTGCCGGTGCGGGGGCTGGGGCTCGCCTTCCTGGTGCTGCTCGGCCTCGACGCGGCCGAGGCCACGCAGGCGGTGGGGGCGCTGCTGCTGCTCGGCCTGCTGGCCGCCCCCGCGGGCGCGGCCCTGCGGCTCACCGCCAACCCCTACGGGGGGATGGCGCTCTCTGCGGCGATCGCGCTCGTCGCGACGTGGGTGGGACTCGCGCTGGCCGATCTGACCGGGACGCTGCCTCCGGGCAGCGCGGTGATCCTGGTGGCGATCGCCTGCTATTGCGCGGTGGCGCTGTGGCAGGGGGCGCACGTGCGCTTCGCGCGCGGCCTGCCCGCGGCGGCCGTGGATACCATCGAGCTATGAACACCGTCCCCGCGCCCACCCCGTCCGGCCCGTCGGGAGGGCTCCCCGCTGAGGATCAGGCCCGCGCCTGGGCCGACCGCGCCGAAGCGGCACTGGCCGCGGCCGGTCGCCGAAGCGGCGGCGCCCGCCGCGCCCTGCTGCTGCTGCTCGGGGAGCAGCGGTGCGCGCTCACCGCCGCCGAGATCGAGCAGGCGCTGGGCGCGCGATCGCCACGGCCGGTGAGCCGCGCCAGCGTCTACCGGATCCTCGACGAGCTCGAGCGCGCCGGTTTGGTGGCGCGCGTGGAAACCGGGCAGGGGCTGGTTCGCTACGAGCGGGCGCACGACGCCGAGGGGGCACACCACCACCATCTCGTGTGCGACAGCTGCGGCGTGGTGATGCCGTTCGCCGACGAGGCTTTGGAGCGCGCGATCGACGAGCTCAGCGAGCGCGTGCCCCTGGCGGTCTCCGAGCACGAGATTGTGCTGCATGGAGCCTGCCGCGCATGTGCCTCATAGCACCCGCTCGCGTTCCTTGGTGCCGTTCAGCGTCAGCTCCGCGTCGGCGGCGGCTGGGGCCGGGTGCACGGAGGTGCCCTCGATGTTCAGATGCGGCAGCACGCGGTCCAGCCATCCGGGGATCCGCCAGGCACGCGGGCCCACGATGTGCAGCAGGGCCGGCAGCATCATGCAGCGGACGATCAGCGCGTCGAGGAACACGGCGCTGGCTAGGCTCAGGCCGAACTCCTGGATCACGCGGTTTTCCCCCAGCACGAAGGAGAGGAACACGCACACCATGATCGCCGCCGCCGCGGTGATCACGCGGCCGGTCAGCGCCAAACCCTCGCCGACGGCGCGGCGGCTGTCCTGGGTGCGGGTCCACTGCTCGTGAATGCGCGACACCAGGAACACCTCGTAGTCCATCGACAGGCCAAACACGATCGCAAACAGCATCACCGGGATGAACGACTCGATCGGGCCCGGGCTGACCCCCAGCAGCCCCGGCATCCAACCCCACTGGAACAGCACCACAATCACGCCCAGCGAGGCGCCGATGCTGAGCAGGTTCATCACCGCCGCCTGCAGCGGGATCACCAGCGAGCGGAACACCACCATCAGCAGCAGCGCCGACAGGAGCACCACCACGCCGATGAACAGCGGCAGCTTGTGGGCCAGCACGTTGGCGAAATCCACACCGCCGGCCGTCACGCCGCCGACGTACGCTTTCACGCCGGTGCGCGCCGCCACCGGCGGGATCACGTGTTCACGCAGATCCCTCACCAGCAGGGTGGTGGCGTACGCCTGCGGCGAACTGCTGGGGTACACCGAGAAGGTGGCCACTTCGCTCGTTGGGTTCACGCGCGCGGGGGTGACCGCCACGACGTCGCTGGAGGTGGCCAGCGCGCGCTGCACTTCATGCAGCGCGCTCGCGTCACCGGGGTGGGGCAGCCGCACGACGACCTGCAGCGGCCCGCTGAAGCCTTCGCCGAAGCCCTCCGCCAGCAGGTGGTAGGCGTGGAAGGTGGTGGTGCTCGATGGGTCGTTGCCGGCGTCGCTGGAGCCCAGTCGCAGCGCGATCGCGGGCATGGCGATCAACAGCATCACCAGCGCTGAGGGAACCGCCACCCGGTGGGGATGGCGCCCCACGAAGTTGCTCCAGCGCAGCCACGTCCCGCCGCCGGCCGCTCCACTCTGCGCCGTCGCGGCGCCGTTCCCGGAGGCCGCGGGCGCGCCGTTCCCGGAAGCCGCAGCCGCTCCGTTGCCGGATGCCCCAGCGGTGGCGCCGTTGCCGCCTACTGCCGTGCTCTGCGCTGAGGCGGCTGCTTTGCGTGCCCGCCTGCGTGCGCGCCGGCTCGGCCTCGCCAGGCGGGCGCCCGCGAAGGTGAGCAGCGCCGGCAGCAGCGTCAGCGAGCTGAACATCACCAGCAGCACCCCGATCGACGCCGAGATCGCCACGCCATAGAGGAAGTCCACGCCCAGCAGCATCATCCCCAACAGGGCGATCACCACCGTGGTGCCGGCAAACAGCACGGCGCGCCCCGCGGTGTCCATCGCCTGTACCACCGACTCTTTCACCCGCCCGTGCGTGGGGCCGGGGCCGGCATATGCCTCGCGGTAGCGGGTGAGGATGAACAGCGAGTAGTCGATCCCCACCCCGAGGCCGATCATCGCGGCGAGCTCCGAGGAGAAGTTGGGGGTGTCCACCACGTGCGTGAACAGCGCAATCAGGCTGAGGCCGGTGCCGAGGCCGAACAGCGCGGTGACGATCGGCAGCCCCATCGCCAGCAGCGAGCCGAAGGTGATCAACAGCACCACGATCGCCGCCATCAACCCCACCGCGGTGGACAGCCCGAAGCCCACCTGCTCGGTGGTCTCGATCGCCTGCCCGCCCAGTTGCACTTCGAGGCCCGGCCGCTCGGCCGCTTTGGCGACTTTGACCACGCGTTCGGCGGCAGTCTGGGGCAGCAGGTTGGCTTTCTGGTCGAACACCACGGTCGCGAAAGCGATCTTCCGATCGGCCGAGATCGCCTTCCCGGCGGAGGGCCCGGCGTAGGGGCTGATCACCGCGGAGACGTGCGGCAGTTTTTCGACTTCGGCGAACATCGCTTCCATGTGCGCGCGCACCGCCGTATCCAGCACGCTGCCGCTGCTGGCACGGAAGACGATCTGGTCGCGATCCCCCGCCTGCGCCGGGAAGCTCTTCTGCAGCAGATCCGAGGCTCGCTGCGCGTCGGAATTGGGCAGCGTGAAGTTGTTGGAGTATTCCGTCCCCGCCGATGAGGCGAGGGCGCCGATCGCGACGATCATCGCGATCCAGCCGATCACGACGAGACGGCGATGGGTGGTTGACCAGCGGGCGAGCTTGAGCATCCCGAGAGCTTAGAAGCTCGCTCAGTTCATCCGCGGGTCCAGCGGCATCCGCGCCATCAGCGCGTATGCCCCGCCCTTGCGGGCCAGTACCCGCGCCCACAGCTCCTCGGGGTCCTCGGTGAAGACGTCGTCGGGCTGTGCGGGGTGGGCGATCCAGTCGCCGTTGTCCAGCTCCTCGTCGAGCTGACCCTCGCCCCAGCCGGCATAGCCGGCGAACACCCGCCGGCGCGCGATCGCGTCGGTGAGCTCGTCGATGTCGGCCTCGGGCGCGGGGAAGCCGATGCGTCCCAGCACCAGCAGCCCCGCGGGCGAGGGGTCGAGGAACTCGGCGAGGAACACGATCGCGTTGGGCTGCACCGGCCCGCCGACAAACACCGGCTCGCGCTCGCCGGCGGCCTGCTCGAGCTGCGGCACCGCCTCGCCCACCGTCACCGCGGAGGGGCGGTTGAGCACAATGCCCATCGCTCCCGCTTCGCTGTGGGCGCCCACCAGCACCACGCTGCGCCGGAAGTTGGGGTCCAGCAGCGACGGGGCGGCGAGCAGCAGCTGTCCGCTCAGCGATTCCTCCATACCTCCAGGCTACCCCTGTTGCCAAGGCTCATGTCAAAGTGCCGTCCCGCGCGGTCAGCTCACTCCTTCTGCAGCGTGGCCACGGTGACATGGGGCCAGCGCAAACCATTGAAGTCGAGCTGCACCAGCTGCGTGTACTGCAACTGCAGCGTGTTGGGCGCTCCCCCCTCGCCCTCCACGGCCTCGATCCAGAAGATCGCGTGGACCTCGACGGCCTTGGCGTTGCCGCCGGGCGGAGAACTCGCGGCTTCGAGGAACGCCGTGTTCGCCGTCCCACCGCCCTTGACCGGAGTGTGCAGGGTCGAGATCGCCAGCACGGTGGTGTTGATGATTTTCTTGCCCACCAGGCCCTTCTTGAGGAAGCTGTTGGGGTTCCTCACCAGTTCCTCGCTCACGCCGGGCGACATGTGGCGAAACTGCGTCGGGGTGGCGAGGTTCAGCTCGGTGAACACCGCCTCGGCGGAGGCGAAGTCGGAGTTGGGGGGCGGCGGCGAGCCGATCGCGAAGGGAATGATGTTGTTTTCGCCGATGTGCGGTCCGCCGAGGATCGTTTTCCCCGTGCCCTGAGCAAGGATCACGGTGCCGTGCGGGATCGAGCCCATCCGCACCACCGTGGGAGGCTCCGCCGGGTTGGTGGTGTGCGGGACGTTTGCCCAGATCCCCGGCTCGACATGCAGTCCTTCCGCCGGGTCGTGCTTTTCGGCGATCTGCTGCATGTAGGTGATGCCGAACATGTTGATGTCGGGCATCAGCAGTCCGCGGTTGGGGATCGCGCCCTTGATCCTGGTGAAGACCAGCTTCTCGGTGGTGAGATTCAACTCGAGAAAGCGGTCCTGGCCGCTGCCGGCCAGCGCGTGCGGGCGCCAGATGGTGTTGAAGCCATCGCCGGTCCACGTCGCCGTGTCTCCGTCTCCCACCAGCCGCGCCAGCGGCCCAAGCGTGTCGGGGAGCAGCTCGGGGACCTGGATCTCGGGGTGGCCTTTGAACCGAAACTCTGGATCGGTCTGTGCGGTGTCAGTCATGGCAACTCCTTTTGGCGTGCTTTGCTCGTACACGGCGACCGCGCCGGGGAAGCGCGGCGCCGGGATCGACTGGGGTGGATACGGGAAGTCGATCCCGGACGTAAAAACTATCAGACCGTAGATCGGAATATTCCCAAATACGCGTCGCGTTCACGCTCCCTTCACATCTGCCACGGTGCGACCACTGCTCGCCGGCCCTCGCGCGCGCCACGGTCCGACCACCGCTCACCGGCTCTTGCGCGCGGCCACGGGGGAGCGCCACGGGGGAGCGCCGCGGCGCTCCCCCGATCGATCACCTCAGCGAGAAGAGATCCAGCGTCCCGCTGAGCTGGTGTTCGTTGGCGTCGCCCTCGGGCTCCACCACGTGTCCCGCCACCACGATCGGGCTGTTCCAGTGTCCGGGCGCCCCCGGCAGCTTGGCGAGCGGGTTGGGGGAGGCCGGGTTGTAGACCTCGATCCCACCGCCGTTCGGTTCATATACGTAGAGCAGGCCACCCGCCACGATCGGGCTGGTGCCGGCATTGTGGTTCAGCCACACCTGCCGCAATCGCCCGCCGCGCAGCGCGTAGGCGCCGGTTGCCTCGGCGTCGGCCACGAACACGGTGGTGTACCCGCCGCGATGCCACACCGCGGGCGCCGTGAACAGCTCCCCGCCGCCCGGTGTGGGCAGCTGTTGGACTTCGCCCCCGAGCGTCGTGTGCCGCGCCGACGGAGGGCCTGCGGGTGGGTGGCCGTTCAAGCGCGAGAGCGCCAGCACGCGCATGATCCCGTCCTTGCCGGCCAGCACCACACGGTTGTGGCCGAGCAGCGCCGGAGCGCTCGAGCCAAGGTCGGTGTCGCTGGTGTTGAGGTGTTCCTGATCGACGGGCGTATATGTCTGGCGCAGCCGCATACCGGGGAAGGTCAGCTCGAGCACGGAGTCGCCGAAGTTGGTGCTCCCATTCCAAGGAGCGTTACCGGTGTCGATCAGGATGCGCCTCCCTCCCAGCTCCACCACGGCGCCGCCGCGGGAGAGGATCGCGGAGTCGCTGGCGGGACAGCTCGAGGGCACGATCAACGCGCGGCGGTTGGCGCAGAGCGTGTTGAACACTCCGCGCACCGCGCCCGTGGCGCGGTTGATAAGCACCACGTGGCCCTGGTAGGGCGGCGCGTCGCCGAAGTAGCCACCAGTTGTGGCCAGCACGTCGGGGCCGTCGATGTTGAGCGCGGCAGCCAGCTTCTCGTGCGTGGGGTCGCGCGTAATGGACACCGGCCAGGCGCCGCTCTGGTCCTCGCTGCCGTCGGCGAGCGACAGCTTGTGAACCAGTCCGTTGGGGGAGGCGGCGTATATGAACCGCCGATCGGGGTCGGCGAGCGGGCTGGAGGTGGTGATCTGGGGGCTGCCCGCCCAGCCCGAGTAGCCGGGCGGGGTGAAGGTCCACAGGATCCGCCCGTCGGAGGCGTCGATCGCCAGCGTCCTGCCGTAGGTGGTGGTAACGACCACCACATCGCGCACGGCCCCCGCCACGGCCACCCCGTGCAGGTAGATCGGCGAGGAGTCCACGGTCCCGGGCAGCGCGATCCGCACACGGTGCAGGTGCCCGACGTTGGCGGCGGTGATGCCGGTGCTCGCATTGGTGGTGTCGCCGCGCTGCGGGTTGAGACCGAACTCCGGCCAGTTGCGCAGTGAGGCGGTGGTTGGCGTCGTCGTCCCGGCGTGGGCGCCGGCGGCGGAGGCGCTTGCGGAAGTGGGCACCGCCGCGGAAGATCCGGATCCGGACACGGCGGAGGGAGCGGAGGCCGGGGCGACGCTTCCCCCGCAGGCTGCGACCGGCAGTGCGGTGAGCGTGAGGACCAGCGTTGACAACGTGAAGTGGCGGATATGAGGCTGGGTCACGAGACGACTGGCTCTGGCGGGTGCAATCAGCCAGGCATGGGCTGAAAGGCCGAGAACCGGGACGGCATCCACGGGTTGTTGTAGCGCATCGCTATCGCGGCGTGGTTGGGCTCGTACCAGATTGGCCGCGTAGCTCCTCCAATCGCATGATCTGGTCGGGCTCATCGAGGAACCAAGCCTCTGTGCCCCACGCAAGTCGGGAGGCACGCCGACGGAAGGCGTCGTGGGTGCGCGAAAGGAAGCCGGTGATGAAGCCGCACTGCTCCGGTTTGATCCCATGCTCTGCAGCCCAGCGCAAGAGCTCAGCCTTGCGTGCCTCGTGGATCTCGCCGTCGGTCGCGACGACCTCGACGAACCAGAAACGTCCCTCTGCGCCATCGAAGAGCAGTGCATCTGGCAGCAGCTCGGCGGCGTGAATTGTGAGTTTGAGCTCGCTCAGCAACTCGCCGTCGGGCACATGGATCTTCTTCTTGCTCTCGCTGATCGCCAGGACGCCTGGCTGTTTGAAGCGACGGGGAGCAACGTGCTCCACGATCCCCTTGAGGATCAGTGAGCTGTCTCCGGGGGAGAGGGAGCGGACGGTGCCGTCGGGCAGACGCACCTCGACCGAGTGCGCCGCGGCTGCGCGCTCGCTTGCGAGCCTGATCCGCGCGCGACCAACAGCGCCGAGGTGCTCGTCCTGCCAGATGCCAATGGCTTCGGCCAATTCGTCTCCGGCGAGTTGAGGCTTGAAGAGGGCGGCGAAGTCGCCGCGTAGCGTCCAGGCAGGCCGTGGTGAGGTGGTCGACAGGGATGGGTCGTGCATCATGACTCCGAGTCGCAGCCACTCACGGAAGACCTCATCGCGCAAGGGCTCGCGTGAATTGTCGGCATACCAGGGCCGATGTGCGAAACCCCACCCGCCGAGCAGCGCTGTGAGGTCTTTGTGACACCGTAGCGCCGCGCGATACCACTGTTCTCGATCGTTTACAAACTGCTCTGGGTCAGCTCGCACTGCTCGTGCGGCGACCTCGTCACACATCCAGAGCACCATGCTGGGGCGAATTGGGCTGTGGCTCTCAAAGGCTCCCAGATAGACGCAAACGTAGACGGCGGCAGCTGCCAATGGACCCGACACTATTCTGGGATCCTCGACAACGTTGGCCGGGAAGATCGCGCGTAGTCGTACGCCGCACGCGTCTCTGCTGAGTAGTTTCATGCGAACGCGTTTGCTATGGCGGTGTTCAGATCCTCTCCCGCCAGCTTTGCCCAGCGCCGCAAAACCATGGGGCTCGGAAGGGCCAGCGCTTCCAGCTCGTACGCGGAGACCGCCACGGTGCCGGTCATGCATCGATAGAGCCGGTCGTAAGTTGGCGAATTGAGCATCGCTGCGAGCATCTCCGGCGTGAGCGGACTATCGCTGGAGGCGCAGCGCAGGACGTTCACATGATTCTCGACAACGGCCGCACCACCCCAATCCCGCGTCAAGGAGCTGGCCGTCAGGGCCGCGGCGACAAGCCGGCGTGGCTGCTCGGGCGCGGTCGTACGCTGGACCAGGATGGCAGGCTCGGAGAGCCGCATGAACTCATCCCTCGATCGCAGTTTGATCCACCGTTGTTGTTCCCTGGCCGGGTTGCGGCGGATATGCCCAGTCTCGAGGTCGGCTGCCCAAATGATCGGAACGCGGCCTCGCCCCGACTGGTGGCTGATCTGGCACTTATGCCGATTCCAGACGAGCGGACCGGTGTTTGCCCGCCAGCCGAAGTCTCGGAGCCGGTGGCGCTGGGTCGCCGCGACGCCGATCAGGCGACGGTCCCCACGCACGCGCGGCAGCACCCACGGCTGGTCTGGGGCGCTTGGATCGATCGCGGTGCGACCGAGGGCTGTGCTGCAAATTCGCCCATTGACACTCTGTGTCGAGCAGAAAACCTTTGAGCCTGGGACGCCCCTGTGGAAGACGGCGAGACAGGTTTCCTGAAGCACGCCGGATGCAAATACGCCCGAGCGGTCGTCGATCAGCTTCAGCCGCACAAGCGGCGCTTCCCGGGCGAGGAAGCTACGAAGACGTTGGTAGTACGCGCCACCCAGAAAGCTCGTGGGCAGCACAGCGCCGATGAGCCCACCTGGCGCTATGCGCTCGACCGCGGCGTGGAGGAATACGCCGTACCAGTTTGCGTGACCATGCAGCGAGCCACTCCAGCGAATACGATCTCCGGCGCTCAGGGCGGCCCTCCCAAAGGGAGGGTTCATAACCACCATCCCAGCGGCGCGCCGCTGCGCTTGAAGGCCGTTGCCAACGTGTAGCAGTCTCGGCAGTTGGCGGCGTCGGCCTGCTGGTAGGCGTGACCAGAGGGGGAGCAGCTCGGCGGCGAGGACCGCGTTACCCAGCCATACGGCGAGAGCATCGTTGTCTATTCCGATGAAACGGTTGGCAACTTCCGTCAGAACCCTCGCGGGGGATGCGTCGCTCTGTGCGACGAATCGCTGAAGGGGGCGCAGCATGAGTGCTCCAGCTCCGCATGCGTGATCGACCGTCGGGCCGTCGGCGCGATCCACTCGTGTCCGATCGAGCTCCATCCAAAGAGCATCCGCCAGGACCTTGGGTGTGTAGTACCTGCCGTGTGCAACTCGACTAGGGTGGCTCAGCGCGCAGCTATATGCCTCGCCAAGCGTATAGCCGGAGGCCGAGACAAGCGGTTCGGCTACGTTGTCTGTGAGGATGACCGGAGGCTCGGGAAGGGCTCGTCTCCAGTCCCACCACTCGACTGGTAGACCAACGAGTCTGGCTCGCCTGGCCCACCATGAAGGGACGGCGGAAAGGACGGCGAGAGCGGCCCGAGTTGTCACGGGGTCGGTCGCACTGGCACGGGCTTCGATTACGGGCACCGTGGGATTGAACAGCAGACGCCCGACGTCATCGGGGACATCACCACAAGATCACAACCGCGACGTCCACGGGTGCAAGCATTTGTCGCGTCCCAACAGGGGATAGGAGCGACGTGCGTTCCGAGCAGCCGGTACACGATCTCTCTCCCGCCGGCCGCCTTACGGATCTCACGCCGGCCCGAGGCCCCCTCAACCTCGGCGCCACAGTGAGCGTCGGCGGCCCGAGGCGTCGGGTCGCCGACGCTGCGTCGCCCTCCGGGAATGCGCTGGCGCTGCCGTGCGCCGCAGGTTATGCTGATCGCGCATCGCCGACCAAAGACGGGGGCGCGGCTCGTCGGCCTTGCGGCCGACCGCCACCTCCGATCGAGAGCGAAGGGTGGACGAACATGGCCAAGACACCGCAGGTGGGAGAAGTGGCGCCTGACTTCGAGCTGCAGGGCACCGACGGTCCGTTCAAGCTCTCCGCGCACCGCGGCGAGCGCGTGGTGCTGCTGTTCTACCCGGGCGACAACACGCCGGTGTGTAAAAAACAGTTCTGCTCCTACCGGGATCGCGCGGAGGACTTCGCCGCGCTCGATGCGACGGTGGTCGGGATCTCCGCGCAGGATGTGGACTCCCACAACGGCTTCATCGAGAAGAACAGCCTGACGGTTCCGCTGCTGGCCGACGTCGATAGGGCCGTCGGGAAGGCCTACAGCGCCAGTGGCAAGCGTGCCGTCATCATCATCGACCAGCAGGGCGTGGTTCGACACCGCCACGACCATCGTCTGGGGTTGGACTACCAGTCGGTCGACGACCTCAAAGCGGCGCTGGATACGCTGCCCGGCCCGGCCGCCTGAGGGCATCGGCTGAACGTCGGGTTGTCCCCTCCGGCTGGGTGCCGGTGCTGTCGCGGGCGGGGCTCATTGTGGCGCCAGGGGGTTGAGGTGGTGGGCTTGGGCGGCGGCGTGCAGGTCCCCGTCGTAGACGAAGACCGCGCCGATGTCCTCGCCGATGGTGAGCGCCGTTGCGAGGTGGATCGCGTCCATTGCCCGTAGCGGTGGGGTGTGGGCGGCGGTGGCGAGTTCGACGATCGCAGGGGATAGCGGGATCAGAGTGATTCGTTGGAGGGCCGCGTTGGCGCGCCGCAGGACATCTTCGCCGCCGAGACGCCTTGCTGTGCACACGGCCTCGACGCGGATCAACTCGCTCGCGACCTGCACAGGCCACACGCGCAGTGCGGCGCGGAAGGCGTTCGTCTCGCGCTCAGCCTTGAACAGCTTGACCAGCGCCGAGGCGTCGAGGTAGGCCGCGCTCACTCCCCGCGGACCCAGCGCAGCGCATCGGACGCCGGCGCGGCGTCCAGCGGGTCTGGCTCACCGGGCGGCGGGTCCAGTTCCAGCAGACTTCCACGGCCAGGTCTTGCGTCGTAGCGCTCAACCAGCCGGGCTTGCAACTGGGCCTCAGAGCCGGCGCCGGCGAGCACCGCCTGTGCGCCGCGCAACGTGAGCGCGCGGATCTGCGCCGCCGCGGAGCGTGTCTCAGCGGGGTCCAGCAGCGGCTCGGTGAGGCTGAGCGCGCGCTCCACCTCCGGGTCGCGTTCAACTCCCAGGCGTGGGTGGCGAGCAGCCATTGCCCGATGGTAGCACTCTCGTGTAGCACTTACGACTCTCGTGTAGCACTTACGCGTCGGTGGCCCAACGTCACGCGCTTGTGGTCGATGGTCGTTGAGACCTTGGGCGCCTAACCTCGTTTCCAAACTCCCCTCCACATTCGCAACCAGTCCGAGCGGCGACATCAGCGGTTGAGGAACACGCCGCCGAGGCTTTCCCATCCGGGGGTCCACTGGCCGTCCCACGCCTTGTGGTACATGGCGTTGTCGGTGCCGATACCGAGGAGGTCGAGTCTGCCTGCGCCCCAGGACACCGCTGTGGGTGGGCTGAGGAATATGCCGCCGAGGCTTTCCCATCCGGGGGTCCACTGGCCGTCCCACGCCTTGTGGTACATGGCGTTGTCGGTGCCGATACCGAGGAGGTCGAGTCTCCCCGTGCCCCAGGAGACCGCGGCGGGGGGGCTGGCGAACACGCCGCCGAGGCTTTCCCACTCAGGTGGGGTCCACTGGCCGTCCCATGCTCTGTGGTACATGGCGTTGTCGGCGCCGAGACCGAAGACATCGAGCCGACCCGTACCCCACGAGACCGCTGTGGGTGGGCTGAGGAATATGCCGCCGAGGCTTTCCCACTCGGGGCTCCACCGGCCGTCCCAGTCCTTGTGGTACATGGCATTGTCAGTACCGATACCGAAAAGGTCGAGCCGACCCGTGCTCCACGAGACAGCAGCCGGTGGTTTCACATCTCCTCCTTTTTGTCTGCCGATGCGGCAGGTTGCGTGGTCTGGATCGGGTTGCAGAGTGGTGGATCCAACTCACGCAAGTCAAGATCACGCGACGGTCCCCAACCGCCGGCAACACCTGCCACTCCACGGATGTCTCCGACTCGACCTCAGCCCCATGGATTGCTATCTGCCAATGCGCGGCAGCGCGTCAGTGGTGGGTCGTGGCAGTGGGTACTTCCCGGGCCGAGCAAGTGTAATATCGGCCAATGGCACAACAGCAACACGCAGGTGCGGTGGCGGCGGCCAACGAGGAAGCGGTGCGCGCCTGGGACACGGTCCTGTATGAACGGTGGAAGTCGAACCGCAAAGTGTTTGTGGGCGCGCTGGCAGAGGTCACCGATGACGTCTTTGAGCTCTTTGCGCCGCCCGAGCGTGGGCGCTGCATCGACATCGGGTGCGGCTTCGGCGAGACGACTCAGCAGCTGGCTGCGCTCGTCGGACCGGGAGGCTTCGCGCTCGGCATCGATTCCTCGCCGCGGTTCATTGAGGACGCCCGTCGCGAGGCCGCCGAGGCGGGAGTCGAGAACGTCGCGTTCGAGACCGCGGATGCGCAGACCGCCGAGTGGGATCCCACCTACGACTACGCCTTCTCGCGCATGGGCACGCAGTTCTTCGCCGCGCCGGTTCCGGCTATGCGCGCGATCCGCGGCGCACTCAAGCCCGGCGGCAGGCTCGCCAAGGTCTGCTGGCGGCGCAAGGCCGAGAGCCCGCTGTGGGCGGAGACCGAGCAGGTCGTCGGACGGTTTCTCTCGCGCCCCGAGGAGTACGAGGCCGACACCTGCGGACCCGGGCCATTCTCGCTCGGTAACCCGGAGACCACCCGTGGGATTCTCGAGGCCGCCGGGTTCGACGAGATCGAGTTGCATCGGCGCGACTTCGACTACTTCATGGGTGCGGACATGGACGAGGCGATCGACTCCCTGCTCGCGATCGGACCCGGCGCCGAGCTGATCCGCCTGAACGGCGAGTACGGGGAGAGCCGTCGGGGCGAGATCGCCGAAGCCCTGAGGGAGCACTACGCCGCCTGGCAGAAGTCCGATGGCTCCATAGTCAGCGGCGGGTCCGTCTGGATCGTCGCGGCCACGAACCCCGGCTAGTTGAGCTGCCCGCGAGCGGGCGGTCGCGGGCCGGTGGCGTTCTTCGTCCAGCTCGGATTCGAGCTGCAGGGCGAGGCGCGCACTAGTAGGACTTCGGTAGGTCGTTATGGCGGCAGCCTGCGCTGGCAGACCGGGCAGCGGTCGTGCCAGCAGGCCAGCGCGGTCTGCAGGTCGCGCTGGGCTTGGTAGAGGCTGATCAGGCTGCCGCCGTCTGAGGGCGGGCAGTGTTGGGGTCGCCGCGGGCGAGGCGGCAGCAGGTGAGGAACGCGTGCGCGACGGTGACGCAGGTGAGGTGGTGGTGCAAGCCGCAGAACGTTCGACCCTCATAGTGGTCGAGGCCGAGGCATTGCTTGAGCTCGCGGTAGTCGTGCTCGACGCGCCAGCGCAGCTTCGCCAAGTGGACCAGCGTCACGATCGGCGTATCGGCGGGGAGATTGGAGAGCCAGTACTTGACCGGCTCGTCCTTGCCGGCGGGCCACTCCGCCAGCAGCCACCGCTCGGGCAGCACCCCGTAATCGTCGCATTGAGCGTCGTTGGCGGGGCGAACGCGCAGCGCGATGAACTGGCTTGAGAGCGGGCCACGGTCACCCTCGCGCCAGCCAACCCCCAGGGCCTGCTCACGGCCGGCGGCCAGTACCAGGTCGCGCAGGCTGACGGGCTTCTCGGTGTAGCGTGGGCGCGGCGGACGACCGCGACCCTGATACTCAGGCGTAACGGGAACCGCGTCGCCCGGCTGGGCGGAGGTCACGCCCTTGACCTGCACCACGTACTCGAGCTCGCGCTCCTCCAACCCGACTCGGAACGCGGTGGTGTCTCCATAGCCGCCGTCGGCCTGCACCACCCGTCGCTTGAGCCCCCACTCCAACAGCTGATCGATGATCTCCAACGCGAGCTGCCACTTCGGGACATGCCGCACCTCGTCAGGGATCCGCGCCCGGCGACGTCGCTGCGCATCCTCATCCCACGATTTCGGCAAGAACAGCCGCCACCCCAGCGGGCATGACGCCTGATCGCAAGCGGCGTTGACCGACACCAGCACCTGACAGTTCGCGGTCTTACCCAACGCTCCGCAGTACTGGTGCGCCACACCCGGCGAGAACCTGCCGTCCTTCGGCAGCCCCGTGTCATCCACGATCCACCCCTCGGGCTCGATCTCCCCGGTCATCCGCCACGCAAGCCGCCGCCGGACGGGCTCATCTTCCCACGGCGAGTCGGTGATGAACTGCTGCAACCCCTCCTCGTCACCATCAGGCAGCCTGGCCGCCATCGGCTGGATCGACTTACGCCGCCCCTCCAACAACAGCCCGCGCACGTACTGCTCGCCCTTCGCTCGCTGATCGCACCGCACCAGCGGCCGGTACATCTCCGCCGCGAACTCGATCAAAGCCGCCCGCTGCGCGTCCAGATCAGCCGCCCTGACCCCGTACTCCCGCGTCCGCAAACTCGCCACGCCACACAAGTTCCCTGCAACCGCACAAACTCCTGCAAGCACCTACCGAAGTCCTACTAGCCGGCTACCGACGTAACCAGAGGCTCCGGTGACGAGCGCGCGGACCATGCAGAACGATTGATCATTTCAGCAGAGTTGTGGTGTCGGCCACTGACGCGCGACAGGAGGAAGGGTGTTGGTAGGGCGAGCACGCCGGCCGCGGCGATGGCGGCGCGGATGCCGATGAGCTCGCTGAGCAGGCCCCAGAGGGCGGGCCGGCGTGCAGCGCCCCGATCGCGATGACCGGCATCGCCCCGAAGCTGAGACCGGTTCCGTAGGCGCTGACCGCGTGGGAGGCCCACAGCCAGCCGAAACGGCGGCCCAGAGAGCGTGGGGAGCGCATCATCGCAGAAGCAAATCACCCCCGACGGATGGCGCCCGCACAACCCGACGGTTTGTATCCACAACCAGAGGTTGTGGTATGGGTGCGCTGCCCCTCAAATGCAGGCGAGGCTCGCAAGCAGTTGAGCTCTTATCTACTGAGGGGTAAGGTAGCGAATCCACCCGCAAATGACAGGAGGAGCAATGTCCCGCAAATACATTGACTGCCGTGAGATGCCCAGCGACAACAATTGCGATCTGGCGATGGCGGGAAGCGACGAGCATGTCCTCGACGCCGCCGTCGCCCACGCGGTGGCGGTACACGGGCACGAGAACACACCACAGCTGCGCGAGCAGATCTCAACGATGCTCAAAGAGGAGGTCCCGGGCGCGATCGCCTAGCCGACCACCGAGCTGGCGCGTGCGTGGAGGTTGGGTCGAGCACCGCCGACTGCGAGCGCGTAAAGGAGGATCCGGGGCCGCTGCTGCATACTGACTGCAGTGCTGAGGCTCGTCACGATCCCGATCAGCCACTACTGCGAGAAGGCGCGGTGGGCGCTCGAGCGGGTGGGGTTGACCTATCGCGAGGAGCGCCACGTCCAGGTCATCCACCGATTTGCCGTGCGCCGAGCCGGTGGTGGGCTCACGGTGCCCGTGCTGGTGAGCGCCGATGGCGCGATCGGGGACTCGCGGGAGATCCTCGCGTGGGTCGATCAGCGCACGCCGCCGGAGCACCGACTGTTTCCGGCGCAGCCGGACGCACGCGCGGAGGTTGAACGCCTCTGCCGGCGTTGGGACGAGGAGCTCGGGCCAAAGGGCCGGCGGTTGATGTACGTCCACATGTTCACCGCGCGTGAGCTGGCGCTGCGCTTCAACAACCAGGGCGTGCCTCCGTGGGAGGATCGCGCGATCCGCCTCGGATGGCCTCTGGCGCAGCGCCTCGTCGGGCGCGTGCTCGATATCCGCCCGGGGGTGGAGGTCGAGGACGAGGCGGCCGTCTGGCGCGAGCTGGACTTCGTGGCGGAGCTGCTCGCGGACGGACGTCCATACCTGTGCGGCGAGCGTTTCGGCGCGGCGGATCTCACATTCGCTGCATTGTCGGCCCCGCTCGTCGTACCCCCTGAGTACGGTGTGCCGCTGCCGCAGCCAGACATCCTGCCGCCCAGCATGGCGGCGCTGGTCGAGCGCGCACGCGAGCATCCCGCCGGCCGCTACGCGCTCGCGCTGTTCGCCGGGCACCGGCGGCTGGCGGTTACGTCGGCTGCCTGACCTTCGCGTGCGCCAGTCGCGCCAGTGCCGCACGGTGGCGCTTGGCGCCCCCCAGCAGCGCCGCGTCCAGCTGCGCGCGCTTGAACAGCCAGTGCACGTCGGCCTCCCAGGTGAACCCGATCCCACCGTGCATCTGGATCGCGCCGGCGGTGACCGACGGGCCGCCTTCGGCCGCCGCGGCGCCCGCCAGCGCCGCCGCCTCGGGCAGCAGCCGCGCGTCGGCGTCGGCCGCCCAGGCCGCGTAATAGGCGCTGGAGCGCGCGCTCTCGGTATGGAGCAGCATCTCGGCGCAGCGATGCGCGACGGCCTGGAACGAGCCGACGGGGACACCGAACTGCTTGCGCTCCTTGACGTAGGCGAGCGTCATGTCGAGTGCGCGCTGGCAGACGCCAACCACCTCGGCCGCGATCGCCGCGCGGATCCGGTCGGGGGCGTGAGGCCCGATCGGTTCTCCATCCCCAGCGACGGTCGCAAATCGCCGGGTGGGGTCGATCGAGACGAACTCGCCGGTCTCGGGCGCGGCGATCAGCTCAGCATCATCGCCGTCGATCACCAGCACCACCGCGGCGCCGGCGGCGTCGGCTGCCAGCTCGCGCGTGCCGATCCCGGCGCTCAACTCGCCCGAGGCCAGTCCCGGCAGCCAACGGGCCCGCTGCGCGTCGGTGCCTGCGGCCTGGATGACCGCCGCGGCGGTGGCGGTCGAGAGGAACGGCGTGGCCGCGCATGCGTACCCCAGCTCCTCGGCCAGCACCGCCAGCTCGACCGCCCCCAGGCCCTGTCCGCCGTGCTCCTCTGCCACGGCGATTCCCGGCCAGCCGAGCTCGATCAGCTCGCCCCACAGCACGGTGTCGTACGCGGCAGCCTCCGCCGCCTCCCGCACCTTGGCAAACGGCGAGCGCGCGGCGAGCAGCTCGCGGGCGACGTCCTTGATCTCGCGCTGGTTGGAGCTCAGGTCGAAATCCACAACCGTCTCCTAACGCGACTTGGGAAGGCCGAGCACACGCTCGGCGACGATGTTCTTGAGCACCTCAGTGGTGCCCCCCTCGATCGAGTTGCCGCGGGCGCGCAGCAGCTCATACGCCCACGGGTCGCCCGCGCGCAGTGCGCGGGGGCCGAGCAGCTCGGTGGCCAGCTGCGTGAGCCGCTGGTTGGTGTCCGACCACATCCACTTCGTCAGCGACCCCTCCGGGCCGGGCTGGCCGTACTTCTCGATCGCGGTCAATCCCCGGTAGGCGGTGAGCCGCACAAGCTCGGTGCGCAGGTGCAGATCGCCCAGCCGGTCGGCGAGAACGGGGTCATCGAGCAGTCCCTCGCGGGCGGCCTCCTCGATCAGATGGTCGAGCAGCTGGCGCAGGCGGACCTGCAGGAAGAACCCCAGGCCGGCGCGCTCGTTCATCAGCGTGGTGAGCGCCACCTTCCAGCCGTTGCCCGTGCCCCCCAACACATTCTCATGCGGGACACGGGCGCCATCCAGGAACAGCTCGTTGAACTCGGGCTCCCCGGTGATCTGGCGCAGCGGGCGGATCTGCACGCCCTCCTGCTCCATGTCCATCAGGAAGTATGAAAGCCCCTTGTGCTTGGGGGCCTCGGGGTCCGAGCGCGCGACCAGCATGCACCACTTCGAGTACTGCGCGGCGCTCGTCCACACCTTCTGGCCGGTGAGCACCCACTCCTCGCCATCGCGCACCGCGCGCGTCTTCAGGCTGGCGAGGTCCGAGCCGGCGTCGGGCTCGGAGAAGCCCTGGCACCAAATCTCATCCGCGGTCAGGATCGGCGCGAGGTGGCGCTCCTTCTGGCGCTCGGTGCCCCACGTCATGATCGTCGGGCCGGCGAGCAGCAGGCCGAGCACGTTCGCGGGCAGGGGCGCACCGGAGCGGCCGAGCTCCTCGAAGAAGATCGCCGATTCGGTCAGCGTCGCCCCGCGGCCGCCGTACTCGCGCGGCCAGTGCACGGCGGCCCAGCCGCCCTCGGCGAGCCGGCGCTGGAAGTCCCGCCGGTAGGCGTACTGCCTGTCTTCGTCGCCCTCCGGCGCCGGCCCGGGGTCGTTTGCGGCAAACCACGCGCGCGCCTCGTCGCGGAACGCCGACTCCTGTTCGCTGAACGTCAAGTCCATGGGTTCCCTCCGTCATGCGGCCGGCGGTGCGCCAGCCCGATGTCCCCGAGATCACGCAGGCTATCTTCTCAGGTGTGCACGGTGCCGGCCCGCGCGCATCGCAGGTGACATCGGACATCCGTAAGAACGAAAAGCGTAGGATTATCTGATCGACGTCGAAAGCTGGGGGAAGACATGCCGCGCTATCTGATCGAGAGGACCTGGGACGACATGGAGGAGGAAGAGATGGCGAGCAAGGGCCGCCTCTCCAAGCACATCCTGACGGCCGACGAGAAGTTCTCCGCAATCACATGGGAGCACAGTCACGTAGTAATCGACGAGGACGGTCAGCTGAAGTCCTTCTGCGTCTACTCCTCGCCCAACACCGAGCTCATCCGAGAGCACGCCGAGCTGCTTGGCGACCACAAGATCGGGGGGATCTACGAGATCGGCGGCGACATCTCGCCCGCGGACTTCGACTGATCCATCGGCACGACGTCGCGGCCCGCGTGCATCTCCGCCGTCGCGGCGACGGCCCGTCGCAGCCGTGCGCGCCGGCGGCGCGCATCGTCGTTCTTCGGGATCAGCTCGAGCGCTTGGTTGCACAGCTCGACGGCCTCATGCGGCGCCCACCCTCTCCAGGCCTGGTCTGCGGCGGCAAGCAGGTAATCGGCGGCGTTCGCGGCGTCGCCGGCCTCACGCCAGTGGTGAGCGAGGATCGCCGCGTAGGCCGTCGGGTCGCCCGCCGCGCGCTCGACGAAGCGGGCGACCACCGCGTGGCGCTCGCGGCGGGCGGCCTTCGGCAGGGTCGCGTAGGCGACCTCGCGGACCAGCCCGTGCTTGAAGATCAGCTCCTGGTCGCCGGCGATCCGCGATGACGGGCTGCGGCGGACCAGATCCCGGCGTTCGAGCGACTGCAACGTATCCGCGAGGGCGCCGTTGCCGCCGAGCGCCCGCAGGCTGCCCAACCAGAAGAAGTCGCCGACCACGGACGCGTCGAGGATCACCTGCCGCTCGGGCGCCGGCAGCTGGTCGATCCGCGCGGCGATGATCGCCTTGAGGTTGGCCGGGAGGCCGATGGCACCAGCGGTGCCGCTCTCCGAAAGCCACGCGACCAGTTCCTCGATGAACAGCGGGTTGCCGCCCGCCGCCTCGTCCACGCGCTTGGCGAGCGCCTCGTGGTCGACCGCGCGGGTGAGCAGTTGACGCACCAGCTCGTGCGCGCAGGAGTCGGTCAGAGCCTGAACCTGCACGGTCACGTTGGTCGGCAGTCGCGCCCACGTCGGTCGTGCGTCGAGGAACTCGGGCCGCGCGATTGCGAGCAGGAGCAGCGGCGCTCCCGCGACGCGCACCGAGAGCGTCTCGATCAGCTCCACCAGGCTGTCGTCGGCCCAGTGCAGGTCCTCGAGCACCACCAGCGTGGGCTGCTCGCGGGCGAGCGCCTCGAGGAAGCGCTGAGCGGAGGCGAACAGCACATGCCGATCCTCGACCGTATCCTCGGTGAGGCGGGCGAGGATCGAGAGGTTCCTCGCCAGCTCGCGCGCTTCGGAAGGCGCCAGCAGCGAGGCCGTGCGCTCGCCGAGCTTGTGCGCCGCGACGTCGGGCGGGTCGGTCGCGAAGATCCCGCACGCTTCCCTGATGACCGCTCCGAAGGCCCAGTACGCGGCCGGTTCCCCATACGGGAGCGGGCGGCCGTGCAGGGTCCGTCCCCCGTCTGCCTCCACGCGCGCAGCGAACTCTCGCGTCAGGCGCGTCTTGCCGATCCCAGGGGGGCCCACCAGCGTGACGAGCTGCGGATGCAGCTCGCCCGATGTTCGCGCCCACGCCCTCACCAGCAGCTCGAGCTCCGCGTCCCGGCCGAGGAATGGCGCCGCGGAGAGCGGGCGGCCCGCTGGGGCTGAGGTGATCCCCCGAGCGAGCCAGGCGCGCAGCGGCGCCTCCTTGCCCTTCGCTAGGACCGGCTCCACCGCCTCGCATGCGATCGCGTGCGCGCAGGCGGCGTGGGTCGCTTCCCCGAGCAGCACTCCTGCCGGCGGAGCGGCGGCCTGCAGCCTGGCGGCGGTGTTGACCGCGTCCCCCATCACCGTTGACTCCCGCCGGCCCGGGCCCACGGGAGCGAAGATGACCTCTCCCGTGTTCACGCCGACACAGACGCCGAGTCCGCCGAACAGCGCCGCCTGCTCCGTCGCGCAGTGCTGGATCTCCAGCGCCGCCCGCACCGCCCGCTCGGCGTCGTCCTCGTGCGCGATCGGCGCTCCGAACACCGCCATCAGCGCGTCGCCGATGACCTTGTCGACGGTGCCTCCGAATCGCTCCACGACTTCGGCCATCTCCTTCATGCAGCCGTCCACCATCGAGCGGATCTCCTCCGGGTCGGTCCGCTCCGAGAGCGATGTGAACCCGGACAGGTCGGCGAACAGGACGGTCAGCCAGCGCCGCTCCCCCTCCTCGTTTTTACCGACGTCGGAGGTCGAGTGATCCCGGCTCTCACACGGCGCGCCACACGACCCGCAGAAGCGAAAACCGGGCGGGTTCTCCTGGCCGCACGAGGCGCATCTGAGCCACAGCGAGGTTCCGCAATGCCCGCAGAAGCGCTGCGCGGCGTCGTTTGCCTCAGTGCAGCTGGGGCAGAGTGCCGTCCCAGCCAAGGCTCAGTCCCTAGGCGTACATGTCCGCGGAGATGCGGTTTACCTCGACCACGGAGTCCGCGGGGATACCGACGCGCTTAGCGGCGGCGACGATCATGTCGGGTGATGGCGCCTCATACAGGCAATAGGAGCGGCGTCGGTCGGCGCTGAGGAATGAGAACAGCCAGCGCACGCCCTCGTCCGCGTTGACCTCCTCGATCAGCTTCACGTCGTCGCTCGTGAGGTCGAGCTGTTCGGCGAATGCGCGCTCGATCACGTACATCGGCATGGCTTCCATGCTACGCCATCGCCAATGCCTCGTCCGGGTCGTGGCGGTGGTGGGTGCGCGTTACTCAACCCTCGACCAGATCGCTCCGGTAGGCGTACGCCGTCGCCTCGGCGCGGTTCGCGCATGCGGTCTTGCGGAGAATGCTGCGTACGTGGGCCGCCGCGGTGTGCTCGCTGATGAACAGCGCAGCGCCGATCTCACGATTCGAGCGGCCGCCGGCGACCAGCCGCAGCACATCGAGCTCGCGGCCGGAGAGGCCGTCCGGCAGTCGTGGGCTGGACGCCGGCGCCAGGGCTCGGACGCGTGCCAGCAGCGTGGGCATCCCGACGGTCTCGGCGAGGCCGGCGGCCTCCGCGAGCAGCTGCGCACCGCGCTTGGAGTCTCCACCGCCGATCAGCAGGCGTCCGTACTGGTAGGCGGTGTGGGCCAACCAGGTGCTCGCGCCCATCTCCCGATTGAGGTGAACAGCCGCCTCGAAGTGGCTGACCGCCCCGTCGGTGTCGCCAAGCGTCGCGGCGAGCATTCCCAGGTAGCGGTCGGCGGCGCCGTAGCAGGCGACGCCGTGACCGATCATGACGTTCGTGCCCGCCAGCGGCGCGAGCAGCGGATAGACCAGCGCGGCAACCCCGCGATGCGCGACCGCGCCGGCTGCGTCGGCGAGGTAGGTGAGCGACGCCAGCCATAGCCCCTCGCGCAGCGGCTCGAGACCTTCGGCATGAACGCGCTCGAGCTCATCGCGGACTCGCTCCTCCATCGCGAGCTCGGCGAGTGTGGCGGCGAGGCCGGGGCGCCACACGCCGCCGCCCCGGTCGCCGGCCGCGAGGACCCGGATCACCGGGGCGAGCTCGGCGAGACGGCCCTGCTCACGTCGGACACCGAACATCTGGATGCCGTACACGCTCGCGGCGTCGCGGCCGACGAGCAGCTGCCCCCACTCGCGCGAGCGCTCCGCCGCCTCCTCGGCCTCCGCGAGCCGCCCCTCCAGTAGCGCCAGCGCGGATCGGTAGTGCTCGGAGACATGGAGGTTGAAGGGCTGGCGCGTGTGTCGCGCCAGCTTGAGGGCGACCGTCAGCTCTCGGCGCGCGGGCCCGATCTCGCCGAGCGCCATCAGCGTCGGGATCTGCCACTGCGAGGCCTCCGCCTGGCCCTCGACATCGCCCATCGCCTCGGTCAGCTCGCGGGCCTCGTCGAGCATCTCGAGGATCTCTTGCAGGCTCGTGGTTGCGCGCCCCCAGTAAGCCCCCATGAGCACCGTTGCCAGTCCGGGCCGATCGTCGATCCTGCGCGCCATTGCGATCGCCTCCGCGCGCGCCGAGGCAGCCCGCTCCGAGTTGCCCTCGAGCTCGGCTGCGCGGGCAAGGCTCGCGAGGAGACCCACACGGAGCGTGGAGTCCTCCCGCGCGAATGCCGCCGAGGCTTCCTGGAGGAGCTCGCGAGCGCCCTCGTCGGTGAGTCCCGGCCGCCAGCAGGCGGTCTCGAGTCCGATCGCCGCCCGTGCGAGCAGCTCTCCCTGTCCGAGGTCCCGAGCGATCTCGGCTGCGCGGCGGAAGGACTGCAGCGAGTCGAGCGACCGGCCTGCCCGGAACAGTGCTGTGCCCAGGTCGAGCAGGGCCTCGGCGCGCCGGCGTTCGTCCTCGATCCCCGTCTCCAAAGCCGTGCGCAGTCGCGCCGCGGTCTCGTCGTAGGACAGTGCGCCCGACGCCGCCCGGGCGGCAAGCAGGTTGTACTCGACCGCCTGTGCCGCCCCGCCGATCGGGGCCGCCGCGGCGAAGTGGTGGGCGAGGCCGGCGAGCACGCGCCCGCTCCGCGGACGATCGAGCGCCTCCAGGGCTCCGGCGATGCGCAGGTGCAGCTCGGCGCGGCGCAGGACGCTCAGGCGGTCGTACAGCGCCCGGCGCACGAGCTCGTGCGTGAAGCGGTACGCCAACGCCGGGAACGGCAGCTCCTCGATGATCCCGCTGCGCATCGCCGGTTCCAGTGCGTCGATGCGCTCGAGCTCGACGGGTGCGGCTCGACGCAGGACCTCCAGCTCGAACTCGGGCCCTGCGACGGCAGCCAGCTCGAGCAGGTCGCGGCTCGCCGGATCGAGTCTGCTCAGGCGCTGGTTGACGACCTCGCGAACGCTCTGGGGCGTCGCGATCTCCCGCAGAGGTCGAGTCAGTCGCAGCGTGCCGTGTTCGACCGCGAACGCGCTCGCCTCGACGAGCGACCGCCACAGCTCGCACAGCAGGAAGGCGTTGCCCTCGGTGAGGTCGCGCAGCGCGCGAGCGAGCTCGGGCTCGGCGGGATCGAGCTCGCCGCCGCCGGCGCGGCGCACGAACTCCCCGACCTCCTCCTCGCTCAAGCCGTCCAGGCGGAGGCGAACGACGTCGTCGCAGCGGCGCAGGTCCGCCAGCACGTCGGCGAGCTCGGCCGGGAGGTCGGCCTCGGTGTCACGGAACGTCGCCACCACGAGGACGCGGGCCTCTGTGCTCGCGCGCGCGAGGTGGCGCAGGAGCACGAGCGTGGGCGTGTCGGCCCAGTGCCCGTCCTCGATCACGAGCAGCAGCGGCCGTCGCCGGCCCGCGGCCGCCAGGACGTCGGTCACAGCCGTGTGCAGGCGGTGGCGCTCGGTGTCGGGGTCGGCGGCGACCGGCGCCGCAAGTCCGGGGACGAGCGCGGGCAGGTCGGGAACGAGCCGGGCCAGCTCGCCGCCCGCGCTGCCGAGGTCCTCGCCGAGCTCGTCGGGGTCTGTGCTCCGAGCGAGCTGCTCGAGCGCCTCGGCGAAGGGACGGTAGGCCGTCTGCACCACCGCGTCGCAGGCGCCGTACAGCACGAGCGCTCCCTCGTCGGCGAGCGCCTGCGCCAACTCCCGCACAAGGCGGCTCTTGCCCGATCCGGCCTCCCCGCCCAGCAGCGCCAGTCGACCACGCTCACCCGTCTCGCGTGGCACGAGCGCCCGCAGCGCCGCGAGCTCCGCCGAGCGCCCGACGAACGGGGAGGATGGGGGGAGTCGTAGGGGGCCAGGAAGCGGTTGCACGGGCGGGAGTGGGCGGGCGGTAGTCAGATCTGATTATCCGCTCTGCGGTGGGCCGTGGCGAGGGAGCGGAAAACTGTGTCAATTCAGGTCATGTCAGGGGGTGTGGACCCGAGTAGTGTCGCCGGTGCGATCGGGTCCATTCCGGGGCCCGGCAGAGTCCAACGAAGCAGAACAGGAGGCCGACATGAGCACCACCAACGCGGCACACGCGGCACGAGCGGAGCTGGGGGCGAAGTTCGCGGGTGAGCTGGTCGGTCCCGAAGACTCCGGTTACGAGCAGGCGCGCGCGGTCTACAACGCGATGATCGACCGCCGGCCCGCGGTGATCGCCCGCTGCGCCAGCCCGGCGGACGTGGCGGAGACCGTCTCCTTCGCCTGCCGCCACGACCTGCTGCTCGCCGTCCGCGGGGGCGGCCACAACGGCGGTGGGCTGGGCGTGTGCGACGACGGGGTCGTGCTCGACCTTTCCCTCATGCACTCCGTCGAGGTCGATCCGTCCGCGCGCACCGTACGCGTCGGGGGCGGCTGCACGTGGGCGCAGGTTGACGCCGCCACGCACGAGGCCGGCCTGGCCACGCCCTCGGGGATCGTCGGCTCCACGGGCGTCGGCGGCCTCACCCTGGGGGGCGGCCTCGGCCACCTCTCGCGCAAGCACGGGCTCACGATCGACAACCTGCTGGAGGCCGACGTCGTGCTCGCCGACGGCACGCAGGCCCGCGCGAGCGCCGAGGAGAACCCGGAGCTCTTCTGGGCGCTGCGCGGCGGCGGCGGCAACTTCGGCGTCGTCACGTCGTTTCACTTCCGGGCGCACCCCGTCTCCACCGTGATCGCCGGACCGACGCTGTGGCCGCTGGAGCAGACGGCCGAGGTGATGCGCTTCTACCGCGAGTTCCTGCCCGCCGCGCCGCGTGATCTGAACGGGTTCTTCGCCACCATGACGGTGCCCCCCGCGGACATCTTCCCCGCCGAGTTGCACATGCGCAAAGTGTGTGGCGTGGTGTGGTGCTACACCGGCGCGCCGGAGGCGGCCGCCGAGCTGCTGGCGCCCGTGCAGGCGCTCGGAACGCCGCTGCTGCACGGCGTGGGACCGATGCCGTTCCCGGCGCTGCAGGGCCTGTTCGACGGCTTCTACACCCCGGGCCTGCAGTGGTACTGGCGCGCGGACTTCGTCCGCGAGCTCCCGGACGCGGCGATCGAGCAGCACGTCGCGTTCGCGCAGAAGCTCCCGACGCTGCACTCGACGATGCACCTGTACCCGATCGACGGGGCCGTGCACGATGTCGGGGCCGCCGATACGCCGTTCAGCTACCGCGACTGCAACTGGGCCGAGGTGATCGTCGGCGTGGACCCCGACCCCGCCAACGCCGGCGTCATCCGCGACTGGACCGTCGACTACTGGGATGCCACGCACCCCTACTCGGCCGGCGGGGCGTATGTGAACATGATGATGGACGAGGGCCACGAGCGCGTGCGCGCGAGCTACCGCGAGAACTACGACCGGCTCGCCGCGGCCAAGGCGCAGTACGACCCGACGAACGCGCTGCGCGTCAACCAGAACATCGAGCCGGCGGTTGCGGTGTGAGCTACTCCGCCGCGCGCCGCGCGTGGATCTCGATCAGCTCCAGCTGCATGCTGCGAGGCTCCTCGCCAGCCCTCGGATGCAGCCGACGCCAGGCGCCGTCGGATCCCAATTCCCAGGCGTTCTGGTTGTCGTGGAAGGCGCGTTCGAGCACGTCGAGCACCTCGGCGCGCAGCTCGGGGGCCTCGATCGGGACGGCGAGCTCGACGCGGTGGTCGAGGTTGCGTGGCATCAAATCGGCGGAGGCGATGTACACGAGCTGCTCGCCCCCGCGCTGAAAGGCGTACACGCGGGAGTGCTCCAGCAGCCGTCCCACCACGGAGATGACGCGGATGTTTTCGGAGATCCCCGGCACGCCGGGGCGCAGGCAGCAGATCCCGCGGACGTTCAGATCGACTCGCACCCCAGCCTGGGAGGCGCGGTAGAGCGCGCGGATGCAGTGGCCGTCCACCAGCGCGTTCATCTTCATCGTGATCCGCGCGGGACTTGAGCCCCGCCCGCCCGTGTGCGCGGCGATCGTGCGGTCGATCTCGGCGATCAGCCCGTCGCGCAGCTGCGTGGGGGCGATCAGCACCTTGCGGTAGTGCAGGGGGCGCCCGTAGCCGGTGAGGTAGTTGAACATGTCGGTCACGTCCGCCCCGATCTGCGGGTCGGTGGTGAACAGCCCGAAGTCGGTGTACAGGCGCGCGGTGG
Organism: uncultured Solirubrobacterales bacterium; assembly: GCA_963833205.1. GTDB lineage: Bacteria > Actinomycetota > Thermoleophilia > Solirubrobacterales > Solirubrobacteraceae > Palsa-744. Next base: position 196,010 of record CAWHWZ010000008.1, read on the forward strand.
TCGAGTGGTAGTTGCCGGTGCCGATGTGCACGTAGTTGCGCACCCCCTCGCCCTCGCGGCGCACCACCAGCACGCACTTGACGTGCGTCTTCAGCGCCGGCTGGCCGTACACGACGTGCACGCCGGCCTCCTCCAGCGCCTTGGCCCAGTGGATGTTCATGCGCTCGTCGAAGCGCGCCTTGAGCTCCACCAGCGCCACCGCCTGCTTGCCGCTCTCGGTGGCGTCGATCAGCGCCGGGACCAGCGGCGAGTCGTCGCTGGTGCGGTACACCGTCAGCTTGATCGCCAGCACATCCGGGTCGGCGACGGCCTGCTGCACAAAGCGCTCGACCGAGGTGGAGAAGGAGTCGTAGGGGTGGTGCACCAGCATGTCGCCTTCGCGCATCGCCGCCAGCACGTCGGGCCGCTCGCCCTCGGCCGAGCGAAGATTGGGATCCCCCCCGCCGGCGGAGGCGGTGGCCAGCAGCCGCGGGTGGGTGATGCCGCTCATCGGCGGGTCCCGCAGCTCGCGCAAGCCGGGGAGACGCACGATCTGCCACAGCGAGCCCATGTCGAGCAGGCCGTCCACGGGATAGATTTCCTCCTCGGCGACGCCCAACAGGCCGATCAGCTCGCTGCGTAGAGCAGCAGAGCAGTGGGCGCCGAGCTCGACGCGCACGATCTCGCCGAAGCGGCGGCGGCGCAGCTCGTCCTCGACCGCCTGCAGCAGGTCGGCGGCGTCGTCGGAGACCTCCAGGTCGGCGTCGCGGGTGACGCGGAACAGGTGGTGGTCGACGATCTCCATCCCCGGGAAGAGCGCGCCGAGGTGGTGGGCGATCACCTCCTCCAGCGCAACCAGCGTGACCCCCTCAGCGGCACGCGCGCCCTCGATTCCCGCCGCGGCGGGAATCGCGATGAAGCGGGGCAGGATCTCGGTGGGGACCTTCACGCGGGCAAACACGGTTTGGTCGGTGACGGGGTCGCGCACGCGCACCGCCAGGGAGAGAGAGAGGTTGGAGATGTATGGGAAGGGCCGGCCGGGGGCGACCGCCAGCGGGGTGAGGGTGGGGAAGATGACCTGCTGGAAGTGCCGCGCCAGGTGGGTGCGCTGGCGCTCGTCGAGCTCCTCGAAGCGGACCAGGTGAATGCCGTTGTGGGCCAGCGCGGGGCGCAAGCGCTGCTCGAAGCAGGCCGTCAGGCGCCCGCCCAACTCCAGCACCTGCTCGCGGATGAGCCCGATCGTCTGGGAGGGTGTGGACCCGTCCTGGGAGGGGTCCTCCACGCCGGCCTCGATCTGATCGTGCAGGCCGGCGACGCGCACCATGTAGTACTCGTCGAGGTTGGTGGTGTAGATCGCGCAGAACTTCACGCGCTCCAGCAGCGGCAGCTCCTCGCCCTCGGCGAGCTGCAGCACACGCTCGTTGAAGTCAAGCCATGAGACCTCGCGGTTGAGGTACAGCGAGGGATCGTTCAGGTGGCGCTCCTGCGGTTGCGGTGGGGCAGGCGCCAACTCGCCCTCGACTTGGGTTTGATCGATGCTCATGCAACCCTCAACGCTACACCCTGAACATATCGCTACTGTGAAGCGAGAGGGAGATGGCTCGCCAGCTCTGGTTGCTACGTCATGCGGACGCCGAGCCGCACGGAACCCGCGAGGACTCCGCGCGGCGCCTGACCGAGCGGGGCGAGCGCCAGGCGCGGCTGGCGGGCGCGGCGATCGCGCTGATGGGGGTCGAGTTCGAGGCGCTGCTCAGCAGCCCCAAGGAGCGCGCGCTGCGTACGGCGACGGTGGCGGCGCGGGCGTGGAGCGAGCACCAGCGCGGGCGGCTCGATGTCCATCAGCCGCTTGCGGGAGGCTTCGGAGTGCCGCAGGCGCTTGCCGCTTTGGCGGAGTTGGAATCCGATGGGCGGCTGCTGGTCGTCGGCCACGAGCCGGACCTCTCTGGTGTGGTGGGGGAATTGACGGGGGCTCGCATCGACCTGAAGAAGGGCGGGTTGGCGGTGGTGCGGATGGAAGGCCCGGGAGGAGAGCTGGTGGCGCTGCTGCGTCCCAGCGAGCTGGCGCTGATCGCTGCGGGTGGGTAGGGTCCCACTCGTGGCCAACGGACGCTCCGCATTCATCACCGGGATCACCGGCCAGGATGGCTCCTACCTCGCCGAGCTGCTGCTGGAGAAGGGGTATGAGGTGCACGGCATGGTGCGCCGCTCCTCGACCGAGCGCTTCGAGCGGATCGAGCACCTGCGCGATCGGATCACCCTGCACCAGGGCGACCTGCTCGACCAGCGCTCGCTGGTGGACGCGCTGCGCGCAGCCCGCCCGCAGGAGATCTACAACCTGGCGGCGATGTCGTTCGTGGCGGTGTCGTGGATCCAGCCGACGCTCACCGCCGAGTTCACGGGGGTGGGGGTGACGCGGATGCTGGAGGCGATGCGCGAAGTGTGCCCGCAGGCGCGCTTCTACCAGGCCTCCTCCAGCGAGATGTTCGGCAAGGTGCGCGAGGTGCCCCAGACCGAGCAGACACCCTTCTACCCGCGCTCGCCCTACGGAGTCGCGAAGGCGTACGGGCACTTCATCACGGTCAACTACCGCGAGTCCTACGGGCTGCACGCGACATCGGGGATACTTTTAACCACGAGTCGCCCCGCCGCGGGCTGGAGTTTGTGACGCGCAAGATCACCTGGCACGCGGCCGCAATCCGCCTTGGCCTGGTGGAGAAGCTGCACCTGGGCAACCTCGACGCCGAACGCGACTGGGGGTACGCGAAGGATTACGTGGAGGCGATGTGGCTGATGCTCCAGCGCGAGCAGGCCGAGGACTACGTGATCGCCACGGGCACGGCGCACTCGGTGCGCGAGTGCCTGGAGATCGCGTTCGACCAAGCCGGCGTGGAGATCGACGAGCGCGTGGTGATCGACGAGTCGCTGGTGCGCCCCGCCGAGGTCGATCACCTGATCGGCGATCCCACCAAGGCGCGCGAGGATCTTGGCTGGGAGCCCCAGACGAGTTTCGAGCAGCTGATCAGGCTGATGGTGGACGCCGACCACAAGCTGCTGAGCGGCGCGGATCGCAGGCTGGTGAGTGGCTGAGCCCACGCGCCGCGCGCTCGTGACCGGGCTGACGGGCCAGGACGGCTCGTTCCTGGCGGAGCTTCTGCTGGCGGAGGGGTACGCGGTGACGGGAGTCGTGCGCGGCTGGCCGCGCGCCTCGCTGGGCGCGGCCGAGCACCTGCGCGGCCGGGTGGACGCGGTGCCAGGCGAGCTGCTTGACCCCGGCAGCCTGCGCGCGGCTGTGGAGGAGGTGCGCCCAGATGAGCTCTACCACCTGGCGGCGCCCTCGTTCGTGCCGGTTTCCTGGGAGCGCCCGGTGGAGACCTGCATGGCGATCGTGGACGCGACGGCGGCGCTGCTGGAGGCGGTACGCGAGGTGGACTCGGCGATCCGGGTGTTCGTCGCCGGCACTGGCGCGATCTTCGGCGCCGCGGGGGACAGTCCCCAGCGCGAGGAGACGTGCTGCCGGCCGGAGAGTCCTTACGCGATCGCCAAGCTCGCCGCGCACAATCTCGTGGGGGCAATGCGGGCTCACGACGGGCTGTATGCGTGCTCGGGGATTCTCTACAACCACGAGTCAGAGCGCCGCCCCGAGCAGTTCGTGACGCGCAAGCTCACGCGCGCGGCGGCGGCGGTGGAGCTGGGGCTGGCCAGCGAGGTGGCGGTGGGGGACCTGGACGCGACGCGCGACTGGTCGTTTGCGGGGGACATCATGCGCGGCGCGTGGCTGATGCTCCAGCAGGATCAGCCACAGGACCTGATCCTCGCAAGCGGCGAGCCCCACACGGTGGCGGAGTGGGCGCGCGCGGCGTTCGCCTACGTGGGCCGCGACGCCGAGGACCACGTGCGCGTCGCGAGCGAGCTGGTGCGCGCGCCGGAGGCGACCCCGATGGTTGGGGATCCAAGCCGTGCAAGGGAGCGGCTGGGGTGGCGCCCCACCATTGGCTTCGAGCGGCTGGTGGAGCGGATGGTGGAGGCTGATCTAGAGGCGCTGAAGGCGACTGCCGACCAGGCCTGAGGGCGGCGCAGTCGGCTGGCGGCCGAGAGCAGAGCCCGAGCTTCGAATCAGACCAGCGCCTCGACCCTGTCCCGGCTGGATCTCGAGCGAGGGTATTAGACCAGCGCCTCGACCCTGTCCGGCTGGACCTCAAGCGCGGGGGTCGGCCCTTCGGGCTGCTCTGGAGCCACCACGGGCCCGTCGGCCGGTTCGGCGGCGAAGCGGTAGCCGATGCCGAAGTGGGTGTGGATGTAGCGCCACTCCGGCGAGGCCTTCTCGAGCTTCTGGCGGAGCTTGCGCACAAACACGTCGACCGAGCGGTCGCCGCGCACCATCGCATAGCCCCACAGGCGCGAGTAGATTTCCTCGCGCTCCAGCACCCGCCCGTCGGCGGCCGCCAGCAGCTCGATCAGCTCGAACTCGCGGCGCGTGAGGTCGAGGGAGTGGCCGGCGACGAAGGCCTGGAAGCGGTCGGAGCGGATCTCGACCTCGCCCGCGGTGACCGACTTGACCTCGGCGCGGCCGGCGGGCCGGCGGCGGCGGCGCACGACGCTTTGGATGCGCGCGATCACCTCCTCGGGGTGGCAGGGCTTGGTGATCCAGTCGTCGGCGCCTAAGCGCAGTCCGCGCACCCGCTGAGCCACCGTGGAGGGGCCGGTGCAGACGACGATCCCCAGGTCGGGCAGGGCGCCGCAGAGGCGCTCCAGCCACTCCCACGCCTGCGGCCCCAGCACGGTGAGGTCGACCACCAGCGCCGACAGGCGCATCGCGCCGATCGCCTCGGGCGGGACGGGGCTGCCGAGCACGCGATGCTCCCAGCTGAGCCGGTCGAGGCGCTTGGAGAGTACCTGGATGAAGCCGCTGTCGCGGTCGAGAACCGCCACTCGTAGTGGCGGGGCTGTCGAGGAGGGGCTGCGAGCGTCCGCTGGGCCCCCCTGCTCGGCGCGGATGGTTTCCATCATCGCGACCCCCAGTCTAAGCAAACTCTCGGTCGCAATGTCGGCTCCTCGGACGATAGTCACAGGATGTTTACAGGCGTGTCGCTAATTGCGACAATTGCCACGCGATCCCGCCGGGAGAAGATCGTCAATCGCACCCGAAAAGGTCGTCAATCCCGCCCAAACGGGTGGGAGGAGTCGGAGAACTCGCGGAACAGGCCGGTGACCACGAAGGCCACCTGCTCCCCGATGTCGACGGCATTGTCGCCGACCCGCTCCAGGGCTCGGGCGACGAGGATCATGTGCATCGCCCATTCGCGCGTGTCGGGGTCGTCGCCGATGTCGAGCGCCATCCGGAAGATGTCGCGGTTGAGGCGGTTGATGGAGGTGTCCTGGCGCACCAGGTCCTCGGCGAGCGCGACATCGCGCCCGGCGAAGGCGGCCTTGGATTGCGTGACCTCCGAGCGGGCGAGCCCGCCCATCTTCAGGAGCGCCTCCAGCAGCGAGCGGCGCACCGGGGGCTCGTTGCCGGAGAGCGGGATCAGCTTGGCGATGTTGACGCACTGGTCGCCCATCCGCTCGATGTTCTTCATCACGTGCAGCAGCGCGGCGACGACCCGCAGGTCGCCAGCCACCGGCGACTGCAGCGCCAGCAGCGAGAGGATCCCTTGGTGGATCTCCAGGTAGCGCCCGTCCACGCGGTCGTCGTCGGCGATCACCATCTGGGCGAGCTCCACGTCCTGATGCTCGAGCGCCTCCAGCACGCGGTCGAGCTGCTCGACGATGATGTCGAGGCCGCCGAGGGCGCGCCGCTCCAGCTCGCGCAGCTGCTCCTGGAAGTGCTGGCGGGGCGTGGTTTTGCCAGCGGTCAGCGCCGCGCCCGCCGTGCTGTTGGCGCCCGCGCGCGAGCTCCCCGGACGGGTGCGGGGGACGGGCGCGCGCCCCCCCGAGGGATTGACCGAAGAAGAGGGGCCCGGCTCATCGCCCTCCGGGCGACTGCGCCACCCTCTATCCGAACTTTCCGGTGACATATTCCTCGGTGCGGGGGTCGGAGGGTTTGGTGAAGATCTCGTCGGTCGGACCCACCTCGACCAGCTCGCCGGCCAGCATGAAGGCGGTGCGGTCGGCCACGCGGGCGGCCTGCTGCATGTTGTGGGTGACGATCACGATCGTGATGCGCCGCTTGAGCTGCTCGATCAGCTCCTCGATCCGCAGCGTGGCGATCGGGTCCAGAGCAGAGCAGGGCTCGTCCATCAGCAGCACCTCGGGGTCGACGGCGAGCGAGCGGGCGATACAGAGGCGTTGCTGCTGGCCCCCGGAGAGCCCGACGCCGGGGGAGGAGAGCCGGTCGGAGACCTCCTCCCACAGGCCGGCGCCGCGCAGCGCGCTCTCCACGCGGTGCTGGAGCTCGCCCCGCCGGGAGCGCCCGAGCGTGAGCCGCAGGCCGGAGGCGACGTTGTCGAAGATCGACATCGTGGGGAATGGGTTGGGCTTCTGAAACACCATCCCGACGGCGCGGCGCACGGCGATCACGTCGACCGCCGGGTCGTAGACGTCGAGCTCGTCGAGCAGCACGCGGCCCTCGGCCCGGGCGCCGGGGATCTCCTCGTGCATGCGGTTGATGCAGCGCACCATCGTCGACTTGCCGCAGCCGGACGGCCCGATGATCGCGGTGACCTGGTTGGGGGGGAAGCGCAGGTCGATCCCCTTCACCTGCTCGGAGGCGCCGTAGAAGGCGCGCAGGCGCTCGAGGCGAATCTCGGGTCCGGCCTTGATCGCCGCGACTCCGCTCGCCCACTCGGTCGCGGAGGCGCCGACGGGGTCGCCGGTCCCAGGGCCAGTGGAGGGGGCGGGCTGGCGAGCGGGCTCGAGCATCTGCTCAGGCGACTCGCCCGCGGTGGAGGAGGGGGGTGCGTCGTTGCTCATGCAAGGCGGCTCCTTCGAGCGAGCAGGCGGGCGAAGAGGTTGAGGATCAGGATCATCGTGACGAGGGTGAGGGCGGCGCCCCATGCACGGTTTACCACGGCTGGCGTCGGAGAGATGACGTCGTTGTATATCTGGTAGGGCAGCGAGTTCATGAACTGCCCGAGATTGAGGGTGGTTTCGTTGGCGTGCCCGGCGGTGAACAGCAGCGGCGCGGTCTCGCCCGCGGCGCGGGCCACGGCGAGCAGCACGCCGGTCAGCATCCCGGTGAGCGCGGTGGGGAGCACCACTCGGAAGATCACCTTCCAGCGGGCGGCGCCCAGCGCCAGCGCGGACTCGCGCAGGGCGTTGGGCACCAGCAGCAGGATCACCTCGGCGGAGCGGATCACGACCGGGAGCATCAGCAGCGAGAGCGCGAGCGAGCCCTTGTAGCCGGCGTAGGTGGAGCCGGTGCCGATGATCAGCGCGATGTAGATGAACAGCCCGAAGACGATCGAGGGGACCCCGGTGAGGACGTCCACGAAGAAGCGCACGGTGCTGGCAAACCAGCTGTCGCGGCCATACTCAACCAGCCACAGCGCCACGCCGACGCCGACCGGGATCGCGATCGCCGAGGCGAGGGCGACCATCACGAGCGTGCCGACGATGGCGCTCTTGATGCCGCCGATCGAGGAGCCGCCGAAGAACGTGCTGCCGGTGGGGTCGCTGGTGAAGAAGCTGGGGCTCCACGCGCCGAGGCCCTTGCGCAGGAGGTAGTAGACGATCAGCACGAGCGGCACCAGCGCGATCAGCGTGGCGGCCAGCAGCAGGACGCGGGCGGCCCTGTCGGTGCGCCGCCGCCGGGCGCTCACGGCGAAGCGCGCGAGGCGATCGGGGGTTGCGCCGTGCGTGCTCATGCCCCGGCCGCCACCGCGGCCCCGAGGTCGCCGGGTCCCTCGCCGGGTCCAGCCGTGGGCTTACCGGCGCGGGCGGCGCGCAGCACGAGCAGGCGGGCGAGCGCGTTGACCAGCAGGGTGAGCACGAACAGCACGAGCGCGCACGCGAACAGCGCCGAGCGGTGCAGCCCGGTCGCCTCGCCGAACTCGTTGGCGATCACCGCGGCCAGCGTGTAGCCCTGGCCGAAGAGGTGGTGGGCGAGCGTGGGGGAGTCGCCGATCACGATCGTGACGGCGATCGTCTCGCCGATCGCGCGGCCGAGGCCGAGCATCGCGCCGCCCACAATCCCGGAGCGGCAGTAGGGGATCACGGCGATACGCACCATCTCCCAGCGGGTGGCACCGAGCCCGAGCGCGGCCTCCCTGTGGTCGCCCGGCACGGTGCTCATCACCTCGCGGGCGATTGCGGAGACGATCGGGAGGATCATGATCGCGAGGATCAGCCCGGCGATGAAGCAGTTGGGAATCGTGACGATGCCTCCGCCGATGAAGGGGATGAAGGAGAGGCGGTCGGCCACCCACTGCTCGGCGGGCTGCAGCTTGGGGGCGAGGAAGAAGATGCCCCACAGTCCGTACACCACCGAGGGCACGGCGGCCAGCAGCTCCACCAGGACCGTCAGCGGCGCCAGCACGCGTTTGGGGCAGAGCTCGGTGAGGTAGAGCGCGGTGGCGACCGCGATCGGCACGCCCATCACCAGCGCCAGCGCCGAGGTGATCAGCGTCCCGATCAGCAGCGCCAGGGCGCCGAACTGTCCCGCGCTGGGGTCCCAGTTGTTGTCGAAAACGAAACCGAATACGCCGGCGGCGGCGAACGCAGGGCGCGCTTCGCCGAACAGGCGCACGAAGAAGTAGACGATCAGAACGAGGATCAGCGCGGCAAGCGCGGTGAGCCCGTACTTCAGAGCGCGGTCGGGCAGGCGCGCAAGCGGCGACCGCTCGAGTAGTGAGCGATCGCCGCCTGGGATTGATGCTGCCTCCAAAGCGCCTTTCAGCCTAGAGGGTGGCGCAGCCTGCCGTAGGCAGGCGAGCTGGGCCCCTCGACCTTTCTCTAATCATGTCAGTGGCGAGCCTTCGCATTCAAGGCCGCCCACGGCTTCCTTGGATTTCGCGAGGATCGCCGCCGGCAGCGAGGCGTAGTCGGCTTTGGCGAGGATGCTCTGCCCCGCTCCGAGACCGTAGTTGAGGAACTTCACCACGCCTTCCGCGCCGGCCTTGCCGCCGGGCACGCCGGCCTTGCACATGTCCTTGTAGACCATAACGAAGGTCTGCGAGGTGATCGGGTAGGCCTGCGGCGAGGAGGGGTTTTTGATCTTGAAGCCGAGGTTGGCGGGCACTTCGATGCCTTCCGCGGCGGCGGTGGTGGAGGCCAGCGACGGGGCCACGAAGTTGCCGGCCTTGTTCTTCACGCTGGCGTAGGTGAAGTTGTGCTGCAGCGCGTAGGCCTGCTCGACGTAGCCGATTGCGCCGGTGGTCTGCTCCACGGCGCCGGCCACGCCGGCGTTGCCCTTGGCGCCCGTGCCGGTCGGCCATGCCGGTTCCTTGCTGCCGGGGCCGACCTTTTTCAGCCATTCCGGGTCGACGGCGGCGAGGAAGCCGGTGAAGCCGGCGGAGGTGCCCGAGGAGTCCGAGCGGTGGATCACGGTGATCGGGGTGCTGGGCAGCGTGACCCCGGGGTTCAGCGCGGCGATCGCCGGGTCGTTCCAGGTTTTGATATTGCCGAGGTAGATGTCGGCGATCGTGGTGCCGTCGAGCTTGAGGCCGGTTTTGACGCCGGGGAGGTTGTAGGAGACGGTGATCGCGCCCAGGAACATCGGGATCTGGACCGGTTCGCCGACCTTGCCGAGGGCCGTTGCTTCTTCGGCCTTCAGCGGCGGGTCCGACGCGCCGAAGTCCACGGTCTTGCCTTCCAGCGCGGTGATGCCGGCGCCGGAGCCGACGGCCTGGTAGTTGACGGTCACGCCGGAGGCGGAGCCGGAGGCGCCCCACTGTTCGTAGACGGGCGCCGCAAAGGTGGAGCCGGCGCCGGAGATGGTGGCGGACGAACTCGTGGAGCTCGTGGTGCCGGTCGTCGAGGTCGAGCTGCCGCAGGCGGCGACCAGCAGCGAGAGCGCCGCGACGCCCAGGGCCGTCGCGATCTTGTTCTTGGTGATCACTAGTTGAGTCTCCCTCTGATTGGGGTCATTGGATCGTGTCGGGGCGAGCATGGCCGCAAGGCGCTCCCCGCCCAGGGTGGTGCCGACTCTACTGTTCTAGTCCGCCGCCGCTGTCGTGTGAAAATTTCGTGAAGGCTGCGGTTGGAAGCGGTAGCCAAAGCCGGGGTGGGTATGGATGAAGCGGCGGTCGGGCATCGCGGCTTCGAGCTTGGTGCGCAGCTTGGAGACGTATACGTCCACCGAGCGGTCGCCGGCGCGCAGCTCCTGCTTCCAGACCACGCGGTAGAGCTCCTCGCGCGTGACGATCGTCCCGAGCCGCCTGGCCAGCGCCACGAGCAGCTCGAACTCGCGCACCGAGAGCGTCAGCGCCTGGCCGGTGGCGAGCGCCAGCCCCTCGGCGGGATGGATCTCCAGCTCCCCCGCGTAGAGGGTTCCGCCATTGCCGCCGTTGGCGGAGTCGCCATTCCCGAGAGCCTCTTCCACGAGAGCATGATCGCCCTGCCCGAGCGTCTCCGGGTTGCGAACTCGTGATTCATTCGTAAAAAAAATGTGAAGCCCTATCTCCAGCGTGGGGGCAGCCTCCGTCGGCGCCGCGCGGGGAATATCCTGCGCCCATGAGCTTCCTCTCTGGCGCCCGCGTTCTATCGGGCACCCGTGTCCTGTCCTTCGTCCACACCCATCCGCGGCCCTGCCCGCTCAGCCGCGTGTCATGAGCATCCTGCGCCGCGGCATGGACGGCTCCCTGATGGAGCTGGTGGAGGAGGCGGGCCGCAACGTGCAGCGCTCGGGCCTGTTGATGCGCGAGCTGCTGGCCGACTTTCCCGAGCACGCCCCGTTGGCGCGCGATCTGAAGGTGTGCGAGCAGGAGGGCGACCGCATCACTCACGACATCATCCACCGCCTCACCGCCGGCCGCCGTGTGCGGGCGCCCTTCGCGGCCAGCGACGGCTATGCGCTGGCGACCGCCCTGGACGACATCGTCGACTACACCGAGCACGCCGCCGCGCAGATGGTGCTGTACGGGGTGGAGGCGCCGATGGAGCAGGCGGTCGAGTTCGCGGAGGTGCTGGTGGGCGCCGGCGAGCAGATCGCCAGAGCCCTGCGCTGCCTGCGCACCGGCACCGAGCTGGGGCCCCACCTGGTGGAGATCCATCGCCTGGAGAACGAGGGCGACCGCCTGCAGCGCGACGCCGTCGCCTCGCTGTTCGCGGGCGGCATCGACCCGATGGTGGTGATCCGCTGGAAGGACATCTTCGAGTCGCTGGAGGCCGCCGTGGATGCCTGCGAGACGGTCGCGCACGTGCTGGAGGGGATCGTGCTCAAGCAGCGGGGGCGGTGGCGGTAGGGGCGGTCACACTCAGGCAATCGGTTGCGGTGCGGGTGGATTGAAGACATTTGTACTTGTCGGGATGGGCTGGTAAAGTCGTTCGGGTGGCTGTCAGCGCGCCTCCCATCACAACCGCCGATCAGCTTCTGCACATGCCCGACGATGGCATGCGTCATGAGCTCGTGCGCGGGGAGCTGCGGACGATGACGCCGCCGGGCGCAGAGCATGGTCGCGTGGCGGCGATCGTGGGCGGGCTTCTGTTTACTCACACGCGCCAGACCGGCAGCGGCATCGCGATGGCCTCTGAGACCGGCTTCGTTCTGGCGAGCAACCCCGACACCGTGCGGGCGCCCGATGCCGCATTCATCGCCAGGGAGCGCGCGGAGGCCGTTGGCAGGACGGCGAAATACTGGCCGGAGGCCCCGGCCCTCGCCGTGGAGGTCGTCTCGCCCGGCGACAGCTTCCACGAGGTGGAGGAGAATGCGCTCGAATGGCTGGCGGCCGGCACGATCACTGTGCTCGTGCTCGACCCGGCCAAGCGCACCGCGACGGTCTACCGCGGGAACGGCGACGCGCACATACACCGCGCGGAGGATACGCTCGACCTGAGCGACGCCGTGCCCGGCTTCAGCGTGGCTGTGGCCGAGTTTTTCGCCTGAGTTGTTGGACGGTTGAACCGACCGTCCTTCGATCAACCATGCAATCGTAAACCTCGACTTGAGATTTGCATGGTTCACGCGGTATCGCGCACCGCATGGCGAGCCTTTGCTTGGTAGTGCCGTGTGCTTGGCGCTACCCCACGCCGGCCGGCTCTGCGTCCGCCACTGGCGTGGGATCGCCATGCACCGGGCCCGACGACACGTCCGGCGCGGCGGTCTCGCGTGAGGAGGAGCCCCTCGTGCGGGCGCTGGCCAGCCACAGCCCGCCGCAGGCGAGCAGCGTGGCGCAGAGGATCCAGCCGAGCGCGGTGGTTTCCACGCCCACGTACTTCAGGCCTGAGGCGAAGATCACGAAGGCGATCACGGGGCGTACGTAGCGGTCGGGCATCGAGGAGGAGAACCGTGAACCCACGTACACCGCGGGGACGCTGCCGATCACCAGCGAGGTGGTCACGCCGAAGTCGACGTGGCCGAAGGCGAGCGCTCCGAGTGCCGCGGCCGCCGTCAGCGGGACGGCCTGGGTGAGGTCGGTGCCCACCAGCTGGCTGGCGCTGAGGGCCGGGTAGAGGAACAGCAGCATCACGATCATCAGCGAGCCCGAGCCGACCGAGGTCATTCCCACGATCAGCCCTCCCACGATCCCGATCATCACCGTTGGCAGGGGGTGGGCAACCACCTCGTGTACCACGCCCGTGCGCGTGTGGCCGGCGCGGCGATCGAGCACCATCCGCAGCACCATTGCGCCGGCGCCCACCAGCAGCGCCGTGCCCAGCACGATCTCGATTTTTTCCTGGTCCATCTTCGATCCGCCCATCAGGTGCAGCAGATAGGCGCCGAGGAACGCCGCGGGCACCGAGCCCAGCACCATCCAGCCCACCAGTTTGAAGTTGACGGTGCGGGCGCGCATGTGCACGCCGGCTCCGACCGGGCGCATCAGGACGGCGGCGACGAGGTCGCTGGAGATCGCGGTGGAGGGCGTGATCCCGAACAGCAGGATCAGCATCGGGCTCATCAGCGCGCCCCCGCCGGCGCCGGTCATGCCGACCAGCAGCCCCACGACGGCGGCTCCGAGGACTATGTATGGGTCTACGTGCATGGGTTGGAAGCGAGCGATCGACCCACCCGCGAACACCCCTTTATACCAAAGTCGATTGACGAAGTAAAGTCGATCGATCTACTCGACATTATGAGTGTTTGGGAGCGCTTCGAGCGGCCGTGGTCGCTCGCGGCTCCTGGCCCGCCCGCGAGCGGGCCGCGGCCGCTCAGAACGTGCTCGGCGGCGCGTTCGCTTCGACGTGCGCGCCGCCGGCGCTGCCGATGAACAGCACCTGGAAGGCGCTGGAGCCGTGTGCCGCCACCTCGCTCAGCACCGCCCGCCCGGCTGCCACGATCCGCGCGCCGCGGCGGGCCACCCCGTAGACCACCAGTTCGTGTTGGGTCACCGCGGAGTCGTTGTGGACCGTCCCCGCCACGCCGTGGATGCCGCCTTCTTCGTTGGCGTGCACGCCGGTAAGCACGATCCGCGGCACGGAGGCCGGCGCCCGTGGCGCTTCGCCCACGAGCGCGCTCACGCTCGCCGGCCGTTCGCTCGCCTGCGCCTGGTCGTCGATCCACGTGAACGCCTGTCCCGCCGCCAGCAGCGACACGGAGGTGAGCGCCGCTTCCAAGCCGGGGGCGTTGTTCTGGTAGAGCGTGCTCCCGCCCTTGCCCTTCACCGTGATCGCGATCGGCACATCGCGCAGCGCGTGGGGGGAGGAGTTGCGCAGGGTCACCGCCACCGCGGTCCCTTCGCTGCTGTAGAGCGCCTGCGTCGCCACCACCGTCACGGCGCTGCTGGCGCGCGCGATCGAGAGGCCTTTGGCGGCCTGCACGGGATCTGCCGCCGCAATCAGCTTGGCCCGCTTTTCCAGCCGCGCGCTCTTTTCCTGGCTGCTCTCGCATCCGCCCAGCGCGAGCGCGCAGAGCAGCAGCGCAACGGCGATCCTCACCCGAAGGCCCCGCCGATGTAGTCGCGCGTGCGCTGCTGGCGGGGCTGGTCGAACACCTGCTCGGCGGTGCCGTACTCCACCAGCTCGCCGAGGTGCATGAACGCCACGTGGTCGGCCACGCGCTGGGCCTGCTGGAGGTTGTGGGTGACGATCACGATCGCCACGCTTTCGCGCAGCTCCACGATCAGCTCCTCGATCACGGCGGTGGAGATCGGGTCCAACGCCGAGCACGGCTCGTCCAGCAGCAGCACCTCGGGGTCGGCGGCCAGCGCGCGCGCGATGCACAGCCGCTGCTGCTGGCCGCCGGAGAGCGACAGCGCCGGGCGGTCGAGGTCCTCGGCGACCTCCTCGTGCAGGCCGGCTCTTCGCAGCGCCTCCCGCACCGCCGGCTCCAGCGTCGCGCGCCGGGCGCGGCGTCGCCGGCGCAGGCGGCGGGTTGGGTGGGCATCGACCCGCTCGCGCAGCGCGTATGCCACGTTCTCGAAGATGCTCATCGGGAACGGGTTGGGCTGCTGAAACACCATCGTCACGCGCCTTCGCAGCGCGTTCACCTCGATCTCGTGGATCTCCTCGCCGTCGAGCGTGATCCGTCCGGCGCGGCCCGCCCCCGCGGTGATCTCGGTGAGGCGGTTGAGCGAGCGCAGCAGCGTCGTCTTGCCCGAGCCGCTTGCTCCGATCAGCGCCAGCACCTCGCCCCGGCGCACCGGCAGGCTGACGTCGCGCACCACCCAGCGCTCTCCGTAGGCGAGCGACACCGATTCGATCCGCATCCGCTCTTCCGGGGGGTACGCCGCCGCGGGGCGCGCGGCGCGCCGGCGGGCCAGGACCGAGGAGCCCCCGGTGAGGGCGACGCCCGTGACAGCGGTGCCCGCCCCGCCGCCCCCCACGGCGGTGTCCGCGCCGTTGCCCCAGCCGTCGGTGGGCGGCGCGGGCGTGACCACCCGCGGGTGGCGGTCCACCGCGATCCGGCGCACGGGCGGGGGGGTCAGGCGCTCCACGGCCACCTCTCCCATGCCCACACTCGCCCCATCACGCCGCGTGTCGCCGGGCGCTCGCCGTCGCTGCTCAGCGTCAGCCGCGTCACCAGCGCGTTGAGCGCCAGCACCATCATCAGCAGCACGAAGGCGGCGGCGTACGCCTTCTGCGGGGAGTTGCCGTCGCCGGTCGGCGCGTAGTAGAAGATGTAGTAGCTGAGGGTCGTGCCGGTGCCGCGCAGCGTGTTGAGCACCGGCGCCCCCCCGGCCCCTTCCAGCTTCAGGGTGTTGAGCAGGATCAGGATGATCGCGGTGTCGCCGATGATCCTCCCCATCCCCAGCACCGCGCCGCTGGCGATCCCCGGGCGGCTGGCGGGCAGCAGCACCCGCCGGATCGTGGTCGCGCGCGTCTTGCCGAGCGCGTACGACGCCTCCCGCATCCGCGCCGGCAGTTGCAGCAGCGCTTCGCGCGTGGTGGCCACCACCAGCGGCAGCGCCAGCACCGACATCACGATCCCGGCGTTGAGGAACGACTGGCCGCCCACCGTCCCGTTGCTGGCGCTCGTGGAGAGGAACGCAAACAGCGGCCGCGCGAAGATCAGCAGGCCGAACAGCGCCAGCACGATGCTGGGGATGCCCGCGATCGTCTCGATCGCCGATTCCACCGTGCGCGCCAGCCACCGCGGACGCGCGTACTCGACCAGCCACACCGCGATCCCCACGCCGGCCGGCGCGGCGATCGCGATGCCGATGGCGGTCACGATGAACGTCCCGATCAGCGGGTCGCGAAAGCCGCCGGAGTGCTTTTCCGCCAGTACCCCGGGCGAGGGCGATTCGACGAACAGGTTCAGGTTCAGCGCCGAGATTCCCTTGACCAGCATGAACACCACGATCCCCACCGCCACCACGCACAGCCCGATCCCCACCGCCCAGCACAGCCAGTAGGCGAGGCGGTCCGCCAGCGGCCACGAGGAGGTCGATTCGCGGCGCGGGCGCACGATCGCTGCGGAGGGTGGCAGCAGCGCGGGCTCGGCGCTTGCCATCAGATGCCGATTCCGTAGCGTTTGAGTGGTTGCCTGACGGCCCATCCTGCGAGCGACAGCAGCGCCGCGCTGAACAGCAGCACGGCGCCGAACGCGTACACGGTGTGCCCGATCGGGGTGTTGGGGTTATCGCCGAATTCCTTCACGATCGACGCCGCCAGCGGTTGGATGGGCTCGAAGAAGAAGGTGAGCCCGTCCAGCGGGTTGGGCGCGAACGGGCGCCCGCCGCCGAGCATCGCCAGCATGATCGCCTCGCCCAGCGCGCGTGCGGTGCCGAACACCGTGGCGGAGACGATCGCCGGCCGCGCGGCGCGCACCGACACGCGCCAGATCGTGCGCCAGCGGTTGACGCCGAGCGCCATCGAGCCTTCCCGCCAGGCGGGCGGGACGGCCTCAAGCGCGCCCGCCGTCAGCGCGATCATGATCGGCAGGATCATCACCGTGAGCACCAGCGTCGCGGTCAGCAGGTTGGAGCCGCTCAGCTGCACCACGTACTGCACCGATTCCTTGCGCTGGGTGCTGATCAGGCCGTTCACCCACGGTGCTATCAACAGCAGCCCCACCAGTCCGTAGATCACCGACGGCACGCCCGCCAGCAGCCGCACCACGGGTTCCAGCACGCGCCGCACCGGCATCGGCGCGAACTCGGTGAGGAAGATCGCCGCCAGCGTTGACACCACCAGCGCGATCGTCACCGCGCCGGCGGTGCTCAGCAGCGTCCCCCAGATCAACGGCCAGGCGCTGAAGTACAGCAGCGGATGGCCGGGCAGCGCGGTGCCCGTCTGCATCGCGCGGAACTGGGTGACCGGATCCCCGCCGTTGCCGAACCAGCTGAGGCCGTTGGTTGCGAACGACGGCCACCCGTTGACCAGCACCGTCACCAGCATCGCCGCGATCAGCGCCAGCGTGCCGGCGGCCAGCGCGCCGAGCGCGAACTCGACGCGCCGGTCACGGGCGGCGTCCTTCAGGTTGGCGGCCAGCTGCGCGGCGTGCCGCTGGCGCGCCGCGAGCGGGCTCGTGCTAATGGATCGCAATCCAGTTGGAGTTGATGATGTTTTTGGTGGTCTTGTTGCCGCTGATCACCCAGCCGATGAACTTCTTCGTTTCGCCCTTGGGTGCGCCCTTGGTGACCATCCAGAAGTTGCGCACCCCCCCGTACTGCCCGGAACGGGCGTTGCGCAGGCTGCACGCCACGCCCTGGTAGGCGGCCGGGTGGACGCCGGGGGTGTAGGCGAAGGAGACGAAGCCGATCGCGCCCGCGTCGGCCGAGACGGCGTTCTGCACTTCGCCGTTTGAGTTCTCCGCGCTGGCGGCGGTGGAGATCTTCAGGTCGAGACCCATGAAGATGTTCTGGAAGGCGTCCTGTGTACCGGAGGCGCTGGAGCGGTCGAACAGGTCGATCGGCCCCGACACCGTGGCGCCCGGGACTTCGCTCCAGTCGCGGATCGAGCCGCTGAAGATCTTCTGGATCGTTTCCTGGGAGAAGTTGGCCACCGGGTTCTTGTCGTTGGTGATCACGCAGATGCCGTCGCGCGCGATCTTCGTGAACACCAGCCCGTGCGGGTCGGTGCTGAGCGGGTCGCGCGAGGAGTCCCCGATGTCGAAGCGCCCGCTGGCCGTGCCCGCGATGCCGATGTCCGACTGCCCACCCTCGACCTTCGGTTCGGGGAGGTGCGGAAACTGGTGGTGGTAGGCGGACGCAAGTTTCTGGGCCAGCGGCAGCACGGAGGTCGATCCTCCGACGATCAGGCGCTTGGCGGCCACGGCCGCGACGGGCGCGGCCAGTATCAGGGCGAGAGTGAGCGAGACGGCGAGGGTGCGGTGTGCGCGCACAGGGGACTCCTTTTTTGCTTTTAGGGGCGTTGCAGTCTCAGCCGCTCGCCGCCCCACCCAAGTGAACAGGTGGTTCCCAGGTGGAGAAAATTTGGTGAACAAAGCGAGGCGGCCGCCCGACGATGTTTTGTTTTTGTGAAAAGGGTTTGCTTTTCAGCCGTGCTCATGTAGACCTGCGGTTGATCCGGCGCCGACTTCTCGTCGCCAACTCGATCGTCTCCGCCGGCGCGCATCGCCGCGTGGAGGCCATCGCTCATGACCGACGAGCCCAGCTCCGACAACCCCTCGTTCCCGCCCGCGCCCACGCCCGCGAGCAACGGACGCGCCAACGGCCGTCCGGCGGACGGCCATGCCGCCGTGCGCTCAGGTTTGGCGCAGCGCCGCAGCCCGGTGCTGGCGACGCTGGGCGCGGCCCTGCACAGCGCGCGCCGGATCGCCTTCCGTGACCCGATCGCGCTCTTCCTGGCGCTCGCCTCGCTCGGCCTGGCGATCGCGTTCGCCACGCTGCTCGGCTCGATCGCCCCCAGCAGCGCCGGCCGGCAGGTGCCGCTCAGCACCGTGCACAAGCTCGCCGGCCACCGCCAGATCGCCACCGCGCTGCTGCTCGACCACGACAACCGCGTCGAGCTCCTCACCAACGCGAAGGCCCCCCCGATCGCTGCCGACGGCGCGATTCTCGCCAGGGGCGAAGCCACTGCCGGTGGCGCTCGGGTCTTCTGGGCCTCCTACCCCGCCTCGGGCGCGCAGACGCAGGGGCTGATCCACGAACTGGAAGCCGGCGGCGCGATCGTCAGCGTCGACCAGCAGTCCGGCAAGGGCACGAAGACGATCATCATCCAGTTCCTGATCCCGATCCTGCTGCTGGTGTGCCTCTTCTCGCTGTTCATGCGGCTTGGCACCGAAGGCGCCGCGGGCGGCATCGCCGGCTTCTCGCAGTTCGCCGGTAAAGGCAAGAAGAAGGGCAAGGGCACCTCCGACCGCATCACCTTCGCCGACGTCGCCGGCGCCGGCGAAGCCGTGGCCGAGCTGCGCGAGATCCGCGACTTCCTCGCCGAACCGCAGAAATATCTGAGCGTGGGCGCCGCCGCGCCCAAGGGCGTGCTGCTGGTGGGCCCCCCAGGCACCGGCAAGACGCTGCTCGCCAAGGCGGTCGCCGGCGAAGCCGACGCGGCCTTCTTCTCGCTATCGGGCTCCGACTTCGTCGAGTCGCTGGTCGGCGTGGGGGCGGCCCGCGTGCGCGACCTCTTCCGCAAGGCCCGCAAAGCGGCGCCCGCGATCATCTTCATCGACGAGCTCGATGCCGCAGGGCGCAAGCGCGGCGCCGGCATCGGGCAGGGCAACGACGAGCGCGAGCAGACGCTCAACCAGATCCTCGTCGAGATGGACGGCTTCGCCGGCGACGGCGGCCTGGTCGTGATGGGTGCCACCAACAGACCCGACATCCTCGACCCGGCGCTGCTGCGCCCCGGCCGCTTCGACCGCCAGATCGTGATCGACAACCCCGACGTGCACGGGCGCCTGGAGATCCTGCGCCTGCACGGCGGCAAGCGCCCGCTGGCCGCCGACGCCTCGCTGGAAGAGGTGGCGCGCCAGACGCCCGGCTTCAGCGGCGCCGAGCTCGCCAACGTGATCAACGAGGCGGCGCTCCTGAGCGTGCGCGACGGGCGCGTGCAGATCGACCAGCACACCCTGGAGGAGGCGATCGACCGCGTCGTCGCCGGCCCCGCCAAGCGCCACATCCTGAGCGCCGAGGAGCGCTGGCTGATCTCGATCCACGAGTCCGCGCACGCGGTCGTGACCGACGCGCTCGGTCAGACCACCTCCACGCGCAAGCTCTCGATCGTCGCGCGCGGGCGCCAGCTGGGCACCGCCGCGCACATGCTCACCGACCGCGACCAGGTGATCATGAGCGAGCCCGACCTGCACCGCCAGCTGATCTCGATCCTCGCCGGCCTGGCGGGGGAGCGGATGGCGTTCGGCAACCACTCCACCTCCGTCAACGACGACCTGCACGCCGCCACCGCGCTGGCGCGCTCGATGGTCACCTCGTTCGGAATGTCCCCCGCGCTGGGTCTCGTGACGATCGGCGAGAAGAGCGGCGAGGTGTTCCTCGGCGCCTCGCTGCAGGATCTCGGCTCGGTCGGGCCGCACACGTTGGACGTGATCGACGACGAGGTGGAGCGGCTGGTGGGCGACGCCGAGGCGCGCGCCGCGGTGATCCTCGACCGCAACTGGTCCACCGTCGAAGAGACCGCCACCGCGCTCCTGGAGCAGGAGACGCTCTCGGGCGTGGCCCTTGAGGCGGTGCTCTCCACCGTGCAGGAGGTGACGCTCGAGGAGCTGCGCGACGTGCGCCGTGCCTCCATCACGCCTCCGCGTTTCACCACCCGCGGCGACCCCGAGCAGGCGAAATGAGAGCCTCTGTTTCACCTCGCCCGCCCTCTCCGCTCGGCGGCGACTCCGGGTGGGTGCGATGAGAGCGCGTCGCCGGCTGCCCTCGCCGGCGATGGTTGTCGCGCTGGTCGCGCTGGTCTTCTCCACCACCGGCCTCGCCGACGCGGCCCGCCACGCGATGGTCGCGGCGATCGCGGGACACCCGGTCAGTGCAAAGCCCCACGCCGGCGGCCTGCTGACGCTGGGGCACAACGCAAAATTCCCGGCCGCCGCGATCCCCACCGTGGCCACCGCCAACGACGCCAAGAAGCTCGACGGCAAACGGGCCGAAGCGCTCGTGCCCTCGTGCCCGCCCGACACGGTGGACCTCGGCACCTGGTGCTTGGAATCGGCCCCCTTCTCGCTCACCAACGCGGATCTCGGCAAGAACAACTTCATCTGGGCTGCCAAGAAGTGCGAGGAAGAAGGCGGCTGGCTGCCCTCGGCCGCGGAACTGCTGGGCGGCGCCGCGCGCGTGAAGCTGGAGTCGACGATCCACGACTCGCCGCTCACCGCCACGATTAACCTCGACCCCAGCCGTGGCCTGAAAGACGAACGCGAGATGAGCTCCACGCTGGTCACCACCGAAGCGGGCTCGGCGGCCGCGGGCTTCGAGGGCGTCAGCGAAGGCGCCACCGGCAACCCCCGCCAGGGTCAGCCCAACCCGATCCCGCTGCCCGCCAACCCGCTGCCGGAATCGCTGCAGTACGTGGACGTCTACAGCAATGCCACCAAGGGCGGCTTCGCCGGGTCCCAGCCGGTCGGCGAAGCGCAGAACTTCCGCTGCGCCTACGTTCCGACGCCGGGTGCCCTCAATAAATCGACTTCGTGAGATGCGCTCCGGATCGAGGAAGACGCTCACCGCTCTCGCCGCGGTTCTGGCTCTCGCGATCCTTCCCGCCTGCGCCCAGGCGGTGATCCTGCCGGCCACGACGATCGACGGCCCCAGCGAGAGCATCGTCGGCTTCGGCGGGGTGGCGATGGCCGAAGACGGCAGCGGCGGGGTCGTCTACCTCAAGACCGTCGCGGGCGTGGCGCACGTGTTCGTCTCGCGCTACGTCGAAGGGCACTGGCTGGCGCCGATCCAGGTGGACGGCTGCAGGCTGGTCTCCTCCTCGGCCGAACAGGAAGAAGAACAGAAGCGAGCCGAACAGGGGGAACACTGCCAGGAGCCCTTCGCCGCCAGCTGGCCGCGGATCGGCGCGGCCACCGGCGGCGAGCTGATCGTCGTGTGGGCCACCCCGTTCGCAACCAGTCCCACCACCGGCAAGCCGGTCTATGAGCTGCTCGCCGCGGTGCTGGGGCCCGGCGCCGAACACTTCGGGACACCGACGATCGTCGACCGCGACATCGAAGAAGGGACCGCCACCAACCCCGACCTCGCGGTCAGCTCGACCGGCCAGGCCGACGTGGTCTACAGGGTGATCCACACCGACAAAGTCGGCGTCTCGCTGCTGCGAGCAGGCGACGTTCCTGAGAGCGTGCGCGTCGCGCGCTTCGACGGCCGGCGCTGGTCGAGCCTGGGCACGATCAACCGCGACTCCGCGGTCGGCATGCGCCCGCCCACGCCCGACAACGCGCCGCAGGTCGCGATCGGCCCGACCGGCAACGGCGTGGTCGTCTGGCAGGAGTCCGACATCGAAGGCGTCGCGCGGATCTGGGCGCGGCGGATCTTCGCCGGCGCGCTCAACTACGTGATGCCGGTCTCCGCCCCAACCTACAACGGGGCGCCGATCACCGACGACGCCGACGCGCCCAGCGTCGCCTTCTCGCGCCTCGGCCAGGCCGAGGTGGCCTACCGCCAGGCCGCCGGGCCGTCCTCGCCGCTGCCGGGGCCGCGCATCTTCCTGAACATCCTTCCCGACGGCGAATCGGCGGGCGGCGGTGAGTTTCAGGGCGCCGCCCTCGCCGATCAGAACGTCTCCGGCGGCAGGGGCGCGGCGGTGGGACCGCCGGCGATCGACATCGACGAAAAGCGCTCCGTGCGCCTGCTCTACGACAGCAATGGCGCCCCCCGCGTGATCGAAGGCAGCGACAAAGGGCTGACGGGGGCGCTCTCGCTCGGCCCCCCGTTCGCCGGCGACGAACCGTTCGCGGTGAGCGTGATGAACCCCGAAGGCGGGGGGTTCTCGGCGTGGCCCAGCGTCGAAGCACAGGGCCATCCCGCGGTGGCGGTGCGCGAGGACTTCCCCGGCGGGGCCGTGCAGACGGCGCTGGTGAGCGGTGGCGCCGGCGGCGAAGTGGCGGAGCTCGCGGTCGGCCGCTCCGGCCTCGGCGACGGCCTGATCGCCTTCCGCCAGGGGCAGCTGGGCGACGCCGCGATCGTCGCGGCGCAGGCCACCTCGCCGCCCGCCACGTTCCTGCTGAGCGTCCCCAAAGGGTGGGTGAAGCCCGGCCGGGCGCTCGTCTCCTGGCACCCCGCGCCAAGCGCCGTCGGCCCGCTCACCTACCACCTCGTGCTCGACGGTCACGTTCAGCCCACGCCGGCGGGCGTGCTCGCGGCGCACCTCGATCCCCGCGGTTTGAGCTCCGGGCGCCACCGCGTGCAGGTGCTCGCCACCGACAGCGACGGGCAGTCCACGCTCTCGGCTCCCGCCAGCCTGCAGATCGACGGGGTGCCTCCCACGGTGAGAATCACCGCGGCGCGAGGCGGTGGCGGTGTGCGTGTGCGGGTGCTCGACCGCTTCTCGGGCGTCGCCAAGCGGGAGGTCAGCGTCAGCTTCGGAGATGGCACGGTTGCGCACGGACGCACGACCTTCACCCACCGCTATAGCCGTGCGGGCGTGTATCGCGTGGTCGTGCACGTCGGCGACAGGATCGGCAACCAGGGCGTGGTCAGCCAGTGGGTGAGCGTGCGATGAGGCGGCTGTTGCCCCCAGTGCTTGTGTGCCTTCTGGCTGTGCTTGCGCCTGCGTCCGCCCGAGCCGATCTCTTCGGGCCGATCTCGCTGGTCTCGGACGGGGCGCTCGGCGGGGGTGAACCGCAGCAGATGGAATACGCCCACGACGCCGCGATCTCCGGCGACGGCGAGTACGTGGCGTTCGACGGCTCGCTCGCGGGTGTCACCGGCGTGTGGCGGCGCGACCTGCGCACGGGCGCCCTGGAACAGGTGGCCGGCGGCGACGCCGAGATGCCGTCGATCAGCGCCGACGGGCAGTACCTCAGCTTCACCACCAACGAAGGCACGAGCCTCCCAGCGATCACCGACGAGCTGCCCGACGAAGCCCCCAAGCAGGAAGCGGTGAACGTGTACGTGCGCAACATGGCGCTGGCGCCCGGCGAAGCGGGCGCGTTCACGGTCGTCTCGGCGGCGAACGGCTCCGCCGAACCGCTCGCCTACCACGGCGCCAGCACGACGATGGGGGCGAGCGCGGCCGCCCGCTCGGCGATCAGCGCCGACGGCAGCGAGGTCGCGTTCGTCACGACCGCGGTCTCCAACCTCGTCGCATACCCGAAGCTCGAAGAAGAAGAACGCGACAGGGGCGAAACGCCGCAGCCGCACACGCCAGCCGACCAGGTCGCGGTGCGCTACATCGAAAGCGGTCGCACGGTGCTCGTCAGCCGCTGCTACTTCGAATGCGGGGAATCGACCGCCGCGGGCGCCGCCGAACCGGTCGTCGGCAGGGGACAGCTCGGCGCCGTCTACCCGGGGGAACCGTTTGAGTTCCCCACGGTCCCGGAAACGGGCGAATGGCCGGGCGCCTCGATCAGCGCCGACGCCAGCACCGTGGCGTGGATGGGGGAGGAGGTCGGCGAGCAGGCGGCGGCGCTTCCCGCTGAAAGCCTCGACCCGAACTACACCGAACCGCTGTGGCGGCGGATCGCTCCCGGCTCGGAAACGGCGACCGAGCGGGTGACCGGCGGATCGGACCCGGGCAATCCCCTGTGTGTGGAATCGGGCGAGGGCGCGCTGGGAGCCACACCCTCCGCCCTGGATCCCTGCCAGGGGCCGTTCGTGACCGAACAGGGGGGGGGACGTCCCACCACCGGGGTGTGGGGGGAGAGCCGTGGCGTCGGCGACTTCATCCCGCGGCTCAGCGCCGACGGCTACACCGTTGCGTTCCTCTCCGAGGAGAAGCTGCTCGCCGAGAGCCTCGGTTTCGGGCCGAGCGGCACGGGGCAGCCGAGCGACCTGTTCACGGCCGACATGCACCCCGGCCTCACCCGCGATCAGGCGCTCACCCCGCTGACCGAGATCGGGCCCGAAAAGCTCACCTACGACGGGGCGATCGCCGACTTCGAAATCTCCGCCGACGGCGAGCAGGTCGCGTTCACCACGCTGCGCACGCAGTTCCCGCTCGGCTTTCCCCAGTACGTGGACGCGCCGGCGCCCGAACCGGGGCTGCCGGAACTGTTCGACGTCGATCTGCGCGACGGCACGCTCACGCGTGTGACGCACGGCTACGCCGGTGGGCCGAGCGAACAGCCCCACAAAACCAACCTCCAGGAAGAAGACCAGTACGGGGCCCCCCCGAAGGGTTTCGGCGCGCTCTCGCCCGCCTTCTCCGCCAACGGGGAGACGCTCGTCTTCACCTCGACGGCAGACAACCTCGTCTACGGGGATGGCAACACCCCCCCCGGCGACGCCCCCTCCGCGGCGTCCGCCAATGGCAGCGACGTGTTCCTGGTCAAGCCGGTGGCGTTCGCGCCGCTGCCGACCCCTCAATACGTCAGCCCCGCGCCCGCGATGGGCACCGAACCGACGCGGCGGCTGGGAGTGACCGCGCTCTCGCGCGCCAACGGGAGCGTCTTGCTGTACGTCGCCGTTCCCTCCGCCGGCACGCTCACGGCGCTGGCGCGCGGTGCGCTGCTGGTCGGGGTCGGCCGCTCCTCGCGAGTGGCGCGGCGCCACGGGCGCTCCTCGCGCTCCCACCGTGCTACTCGTGCCGCTGCCCGCGGAGGCGGAGGTCGACACGTCGTGACCCGAACGCTCGCCATCGCGGGGCGGGCCGCGCATGCCCCAGAGGGAGAACTGGTCACGCTGGTGCTGATGCTCAACAGGGCCAATGCCCGGCTCGCTGCGCAGCCGGGCGGTCTTTCGGCGAGCGCGAGCCTCACCTTCACCTCGCGCGGCCAGCCGACCTTGCATGAAAAGGTCGCCATCTCGTTCATATCCACCCGCCGCGCCGCGCGGCGCGCGAAGCGATGAGACGTGTGGTCGCACACCTCGGGGCGCTGCTCGCGCCAATCGCTCTGATGGGCGCGTGCACGTGCGCATCGCCGCCCGCCTCCGTCGCCGCGGAAAGTGGCGAAGCGGGCGCCGTGTGGCGCTTGGAACAGCCGCGTCCACCCGCGGCGCCCCCCGGCGTGGCGGAAGCCTCATTGCCGATCGGCCTTGGCCAGGTCGGCGACATCGAGTTCTGGGAACCCAATCGCGGCCTCTTGATCACCCACGGCAACGGCAAGGCCGTTCCCCCCGGCGTGTGGGCCTACGACGGTGTGGAATGGCGCGAGATCGCCGAAGTGTGCGGCGCCAGCGAAGGGAGCATCGCGTGGGCCGGCCCCGACGAATTCTGGACCGTCTCCGATGGGCGCCCGGGGCAGGCCAACGAATCGTCGGGCACCCAGTTCGAACGCCAGGTGCCGCTCGAAGACAACACGCTCTGCCACTTCGCCGGTGGCAGCGTGGTCGGCTCCTACGCTCACCCCGCCGGCGAAGCCGACTCCTACCAGGCGATGCACGCCGCCGCCTGCATCCCGCCGCAGCCGCCCCTCGTCAACTCCAGCGACTGCTGGTTTGGGGGCGACGCGCTCCCGGAACCGCAGCTGGGGACCTTCCACCTGCACTGGAACGGGAGCGCCGTGGAAGCGGAACCGTATTCCGAAGAAGGGCATGCCGTGGAGAGCATGAGCGTGCTGGAAGGCGTGCTGTTCGAGAGCGTCCGCGTGCGCGCCGAAGATCACGTCGCCAGAGAACAGAGCAGATACCCGGTGCTGCACACGATCGAACCCGAAGCGTCCCCCGCGATCGCGCCCGAAGCCGAGGAACCGCCCCTCTACGGATCCTCGAGCGAGCTCTCCGACGCGCTGGAATTCCTGCACCTCTCGGCGGCCGAAGGCGCTCTGTGGGGCGCGGCGGGGAGAAGCCCCAAGGCGATCGTGCCCCCCGAAGAAGCCGGCCAGGTGACGGTGGTGCGTCGCGTCCAGGGGGTGTGGAGCCAGCCGCTCGGCCCCGGCGCGCCCGGCTCCGGCATCGCGCCGCACCCGCTCGGGCACGTGCTGGGCAGCGAAGCCGAAGAACGCAAGCTGCTGGGCGGCGAAGCCAGGTACGCGGGAGTCAGCGCGATCGCCGCCGAACCGGGCAGCGAAGACGCCTGGCTGGCGCTGCGCGCTCCGACGGGCTCCGGCGAAGGCGTGAGCGCGGTGCTCGTGCACATCTCAGCCGTTGGCAAGGTGCTCGGCACGCAGACGCTGCCGTCCAAGGCCGAAGCGGAAGCGGGCGTCGGCCCGAAGGGCGCCGCCGCGCGGATCTCCTGTCCCGCGGTCGAAAACTGCTGGATGGCGACCACCGAGGGGTGGCTGTTCCATCTCGCCCCGGAAGGCGAGCAAACCCTGCCGGCCAACGAAATCAGCGGCTTCCACAGCGTGATCGCGTTCCGCCCGATCGACCAAGGGCTACCACAGGTGGCGGCCGACGCGCCGCCCCCCGACACCTCCGGCCTGAACGAAGAAGTGCCCCAGCAGACGCTCGTGAAGGGCGAAGAAAAAGCGCCCTCGAGCGAATCGAAGGTGCAGCTGCCGCTGCTCTCACGCCTGCACAGCAAGCTGATCCACGGCGCGACGCTGCGGTTGAGCTTCCATCTCGCCGTCAAGGCTCGCGTCCGCCTGCTCGCCAAGCGCAGCGGCCACGTGGTGGCGGCCACGCCGATGCAAACTCTGAAGGCGGGCAGCCGCACGCTCCTGCTGAGCCTCAACCCGCGCCGCTGGCCCACCAAGCTGAGCCTGCAGACGCACGCGCTCGCGCCGCTGCCGCTCGTCTCCTCGGTCACGGGCGAAGGCGCGAACGTCACGACCGTGTCGACGGGATTTGCGGTGCTGCCGCGCAGTGTGCTGACGAGCGGACCGGATCAGCTGCCTTGAGAGCTCGGAGGAATCCTCGCGTCAGGGTGGCGCGCGCGCGGCTGGCGCTGCTTGTGGGCGCGCTGCTCACGGCGAGCGCGCTGGCGCTGGCGCTCGCCCTCCCCGGCTCGCACCGCGGCTCGCTCGCCGCCGCGCAGCCGGGCCCCCCCGAAACGGCATTACCCCAGACCGACGCCTCGCTGCCCGCTCGTGAAGTGACGATGATCGGCGCGACGCCCGAAGAACCGGGAGCGCCCGGCAGTGAAGAGACGTGGGGCGTCGGGCGCGAGGGATCGAGCACCGTGCTCGTCCGCTACTACCTGCACCCCGGGTCGATCGAAGCGCAGGAAGGGAGCTGGACGCTGGCGCCGGCGCTGCCCGAAAAGCTCACCGAAGAGTTCAACCTCGCCGCCAGTCCGCTCGCCGGCCAGATGACCCGCAAGGGGTACGGCGTGCTGATCGGCACGGTGTCGGACGCCCCCGACGGCGGCCAGGTCGTGCTCGTGCGCAAGCCCGGCGGCGCCTTTGAAGCGACCGCCCCCGTGCCAGGGGAAGGCGAAGCGGGGGCGCTGCTCCTCAAGGGTCAGCACCTGTTCGGCGTCGATCGCGCGCCGCTGATCGCACCGCTGCAGGAAGCCGGCGGGGAAGCGGGGGCGCTGGTGGCGCCGGTCAGCGAAGAAGGGCTGGTCGAGAACGAGGTGCTGCATTGGGACGGGCACCAGTGGAGCGGCGAGCCGATCGAGATACCCGCCAAGAGCTCGGAAAACTTCCGCGTGCTGGCGATCGGTGCGAGCTCGCCCGGCAATGCCTGGCTGCTGGCCCGGCTCTCCGCCAACTACCCCAGCGGCGCGGTCGCGCTGTTTCGCCGTGTCGAAGCGACGCCAGGCCACTGGAGCTGGGAGCCCGTGGCGCTGGGCGCCGGAGCGGGGGATGGCGAAGCGCACCCGCTCATGGTCCCTGTGACAGGCTCCGGCGCCCCGGCCGGAGGCGAGCCGTTCGGCGTGCCCGGCACCGCCGGCACGCCGGCGATCGCCGCCCAGCTGCTGACGGTCACGCCCGAAGGGATCTGGATCGACGGCGCTCGCGGGGACCTCACGCTGCGCGCGCCGGTCACCACGACGCTGTCCTTCAAGCCCGAAGGCAGCGGCGGAGGCGTGGTGCGGGCGAGCTGGTGTGAGCTCCCGGCCGAAGCGCCCGCCGGCACCCCGGCGTGCGGGCACGAACTGCCCGAGCCGCTGCCGCTCGGCCCCTCGCGCAGCATCGGCTGGGCCGACGGGTCGCGCTACGGGCAGCGCGTGATCACCGGCCTGCCGGAAGGGGTGAGCCTGCGCCTGGAAGGGGAATCGTTCAAGCGCGTACTGGCGCTCGGGGCGCTCGGCGGCGGCGCAAACGATCCCGGCGCGACGCTCGGCGCCGCCTTCTCCTCGCCCACGGAAGGGTGGCTGGGCTACTCCGCGATGCCCGTCCACCTCGCGCTCTCCGCGCGGCTGCAGCCCAACCGCTTACAGCCGTGGCCCGTATCGTTCCGCCGCCCGCTGGTGGCGGTCGCCCCCGAACCGGGCGCCCCCGTCGGCTCGCTCTCGAGCGGCGCGCTGGCCGTCGGCGAAGGCGGCGCGGTCGCGCGCTTCAAGCCGGGGGAGGGCTGGCTGCCGGAAAGTCTGCTGGGGTCGGGGGGGCACCCCGAAACTGGTGTGCGCCTGCGCGCCGTCGCCTGGCCGGTACCCCACCGCGCCTACGCGGTGGGGGAAGAAGGGGAAATGTGGCTGTGGCGCGAGGAAACGGGGCTCTGGGAACGCGACCCGGCCACGCCGATCAACTTCCGCGCCAACCTGTACGGCATCGCCTTCGACCCCAACAACCCGGCGCGCGGCTATGCCGTCGGCCGGGATGCGGTGGGGCAGGGAGGGGTGCTGCTCAGCTATGGCAAGACCTGGACCGAAGAAACCAAACTACCCTCGCAGGTGAAAGGGGCGAGCTTCAACTCGATCGCCTTCGCCGGCTCGGAGGCGATCGTCGCCTACAGCCGCCAGCCCAACCCCCAGGTCAATGAATTCGTCGGCGGCCTGCTCGTCAACGAAGGCTCGGGCTGGCGGGTCGATCAGGAAGCCGAAGCGGTCGCCGGCGCGGGCTCCGTCCCCCGCGCCGTCGCCGGGCTGCCCGACGGCGGCGCCGCATTCGTCGCCACCGCCAGCGGCGGAGGCCAGCACCTGTACGAGCGCGAAGCGGCGGGCGCGCCGTGGCGGGCGGCGCCGACGCCGCTGCCGAGCTCGCCCGCGGGGGCGCTCGCCCTGTTCCGCGAAGGCGGGGCGCTGCGCGCGATCGTGACGGCTGGGGCCAACGGGCTGTCGTCGGGCAGCAGCTCGACCACGCCGGGATTCCCGCCCCCGCAGGCGCCGACCGGCGGGCTCTCCGCCGGGCCGGAAAATGGCGGCGTGCTGCGTCAGACGGCCACCGGCTGGCGCGACGAGAGCCACGAGCTCAACCCGGCCGGTGGCCAGGAAGGCTCGTTCGTCCTCTTCGACCTGCCATACCGGCCCGACCCGATCTTCTCGGTCCTGATCGACCCCACCGGCACGCAGGGCTGGGCGGTCGGCGGCATCTCCAACCCCGAAGAACAGGTCGAGACGGCCGACGTCGAGCGCTACCCCGCGGACGGCGCCGCGCCGGTCGGAGCGAGCGCCGCGCCGATCGCCTCACCGGGCCCGGCGACGTTCGCGTTCGGCGGCGAAGCGCTGTGTGCGGCGCCCTGCTCCGACCGTGCGGAGGCGGGAGTGGGTCCGCAGGTGTGGCTGCGTTCGGCGCTGGCGCTCGCCGGCCGGGTCGGCGAAGTCGGCGGGGCGCACGTGGGCGCCTTCTTCGACACCGGCCCCACGGTGACGGCGGGCGCCTTCGTGGGCGTCAAATCCCCACCGATCCCGTTCGCGGACGAGCTCGACAGCTACGCCTCGATCTTCACCGGCTCGCAGATCCCCGTGTATGACGCCATTTCACCCGACGATCTCGACGGCCGTCCCGAGCAGGATGGGAGCGAGAGCTCCTGGGAAGCGGCCTTCGCCCCCTTCCCGCGGCCATTCGGCGGCGAAGGGCCGGCGGGCTCCGAAGAACCGACCCGCTGCGGCGCTTCGCTCGGCTGCGAGTCGGGCTATTACGCGGTGGAAAAGGAAGGCGTGTGGGTGCTGGTGCTGGACGACTCCCAGCACGGCGACGTCAACCAGGCGCAGCGGGAATGGGTCGAGGGCCGTCTGGGGGTGGCCGGCGCCGAAGCGAAGCCGGCGATCGTCGTGGCCAACTCCAACCTCGGCGCCCAGGTGGCGGCGCACGACGGCGAAGCGACCAAGCTGCTGGCCGCGCTGGTGGGCGAAAACCCCGATGGCTCGGGCGACCCCGAGCACTACGTCGCCTCGGCCTACTTCTACGACTCGCCCGAAGCCAACACCCAGGAACGTCTGACCTACAACGGGCGCCAGCTGGCGGCGTTCGGGTCGGGCACGCTCGGCTACGAGCAGGCGTTCACCGAGGCGCAGGGCGACTTCCACGGCGCGAAGGGGATCCTCCTCGGCCACGTCCATACGACAGAACGCAAGTCCAACGACGAAGCGCCGGTGTCGGTGCAGCTGATCCCCGTGATCGGCGAACTGGCGCTCGAAGCGAAGGATGGGACGCTGCTGCGCCGCAGCAACCCGGCGCTGTTCGAAGGGCTCGCGCGCCGTCCGCGCGGGGGCTGCCGGGCGGAAGCCGGCCAGACGCAGTGCGTGGAAAACCAGTACACGCCGATCCCCTCGCTGTGCGTGGTCACCGGCTGCCAGACCGCGGTGCTGCCCGAATATGAATTCGAATCCTCGGACAAAGAAGTCGGGCGCTTCGTCGAGCGCAACACCGCCTCGACCGATGTGCACGACGTCCTGCAGAACGCCAAGGGCGAACCGATCCCTGACGAACGGGAAGCGGGCAAGCCGCCGGCGGCGCAGTCGGGGCTGTTCTGCGCCTTCAACCCCGGCACCACCACCGTCACGATCCGCGCGGGCGGGATGTCCGCCTCGCTGCCGGTCACGGTGCAGGCCGGGAGTGTGCGCGAGCCGTGCGGCACCGTGCCGCTGAAGCCCCGCAAGCCTGCCGAAACGACGGTCAGCCCGCCGCCGCCTCCACCCCCGCCGACCACCTCGCCCAACGTGACGCCGGCCTCCTCGACGCCGCCGCCGGTGCCGCTGCCCCCGCCGCCGCTCCTCGCGCCCGTCCCCGCGCGTCCTGTGCCGCCGCCGCCGCGCACGCCGCCGGCGCCGTTCCTCCCGCCCCCGCTCGCCACCCTACCGGCGGTCGTGTTCGTGCCGCCGCCGCCGCCACCGGCCGCCAATCCGACGCCCCCGAGCGGCACCTCGGCGGTCACCTCCCCCGTGGAGGCGGCGCAGAAGGAAGAGGAGGAGGAGGAGGCCACGGAGTCGGTGTCCAACCAGGCCGTGGCGTATCGCGCCCACGAACACGAGCCCGACTCCGCCTACGTGCTCGGCCTGCTGGTGCTGGCCGCGTTTGCCGGCGCCTCGATCGGCCGCCGCTCGCGCCGGCGCGGCACGAAGCTGCGGGTCGCGCCGGCCACGGTGTCGGGCGCGCGCGCGCAGCGGCGGATGACCGGAGGTCGTCGCGGCGGACGGTGATTTGGGCGAGCGTGGGGCCGCAACAGGGGGCATTCCTGAGCATCCCTCGTGCTTTCACCAAATATTCACTGTTCGGCAACATGATTGTTCACCGCTTGGAAACATGGCGGCCGGCGTGACCGGGCACTCTCTGGGGCGACACGACGTGCCGCTCCCGACCGACCTCTTGACCACCATTCGCCGACACCTGTCACTTGCCACGGCGTGCGCTCTGCTGACGCTGGGCGCGCTCGCCGGCACGGCCCGCGCCGAATGGGGCGAGCTGGGTCATTTCGCGATCCCCACGGGCAAAGCGGAAAGTGACGTCAATTTCACGTCGAGCTTCAGCGTGCTCGCGTTTGCCACGGACTCCGCCGACTCCAGCTACTACGTCGGCGACGAGCCGAATGAAGGCGAATTCAGGATCCAGCGGTTCGTCGAAGGCCAGCAGGACGCGTCGATCTCGTTCACTCCGCCCGAAGCGAAAAAGGTCCACGATGGCATCGGTGAAACGGGCGTGGGGCTGCAGCTGGCCGTGGACCCCATCAACAACCGGGTGTATGCGCTGGTCATCTACAAACGTCGAAACCCCAGCCCAAAAGAACTAAAAGAAGAAGAACAGGAATCAGAACAGTTTGAAAAAGAAGTTGAAGAAGAAAAAGAAGGGAAGAAACCGTCGGGTAGTCGCCTGATCAAAGCGACCTACGAACATTTCCCGCTCGACTCCGAAGAACACGCGGCTGGCGAGCTGTACGCCTTCGAACTCACCGGCGGCAAACTCGTTTCGGCCAAAGTAAACCTCGAAGGCAAGCCGGCGCCGATCGTCGGCGAAGCGGCGTTTGCGGATCAGGGCGAACAGCCCGAGGAAGCGCTGCTCAACCCCCGCGGGATGGCGGTCGACCCCAAAAGCGGCGACCCGGTGATCCTGGGCGTCGAGGACGAAGAAACAGACGAAAAGGTCGAGAAAGAAGAAGCCGAAAAACAGTGCCGCGCCGCGGCCCAGTTCGTTGCGATTACGGTCAAAGCCGGAACCAGCAAACTCACCGGCGGGAAGCTCGGCCACCGCTACGTCGACAAGGCCGACGTGCTGCGCCCTGGAGAAACGGGCTGTCAACTCTACGAAGAAGCCGAGGTGCCGCTCTCGCCGGTGGTCACCCCCGGTGGCAACCTGCTGATCTACTCGGGCGCCCAGAGTGAAGGGCAGATCTGGGAAGTGCCGACGCCCGGCAGCGAAAGCGGCGAAGGGGAACTCGAAACCACGCCGACGATGCTCTACGGCGAACACCAGTTGGGCAGCCTGCTGAACCTGGAACCCCCGGAAGAAGGGGCGGGCCCGGTGATGTCGTTCGCCCCCGAAAACAGCACCGAAGGCAGGATCTACCTCTCGGTCGAGGGCTTTGAGCACGAACCGATTCCGCTGGCGCTCCACTACACCGAATCCTCGGACAAGTCCTCGGAGGTGAGCGAGATTGGCTGGACTGCGGGTGGCGCCGGCGAAATGTGCGGCATCCCCTCTCCCGACAACGTCACGGCCGTGATGGGCGCGGGCCAGGAACGTGTGCTGGTCTTTGACGCCTATCTCGAAGAAAGCGTGTCGCACAGCCCGCGAGTGGAAACCTTCGCGTTCGGGCCCAACGGCAGTACGAGCGGGTGCCCGACGGCGACCCTGACCGCGCCGAAGATGGTGGTCGGGCTCAACCAGGACGCTAAAGAAGTGCAAACCCATGAACCCATAACCCTCTCGTCCGAACTTAAAGGCGCCGACGCCAAGAGCGTGAAATGGGAACTCAAGTACAAAAATGCCGCCAACGGGGAAGAAGGCGAGGAAACGGTCGAACAGGCGAGCGTCCAGCTCCGCAACCTGGCCGGCGAATACGAATTCCTGCCCCTCAAATACGAATTCAAGCACGCCGGCAACTACGAAATCAGCGAGGTGGTGCAGGGCGACGACCTCGCCGGCGAAACCATCAAAGCGGCTGAAGTCCTCCACGTCATCGCGACAGCTATGACGCCGATCCTCAAACCCGTGCCGCCCAAAGCGGTTCGGGTCAACGAAGAAGAAGCGACGCTCTCGGCGACTGTCGAAGATCCGAATGCAGGGGAAGCACCAAAGATGCACCTGAAGAAGGTCAAGTGGGAATTCGGAGATGGCAGCGCCGCCGTCGAAGAAACGCCAGGCGAACTGCCGAACCCGAGCGAACTGCAGATCAAACACAAGTTTGTCTCACGCTGCAAAGGCGGCAAATGCAAGATCACGCTGACGGTAGAAGACACCGTCGCGGAAGGAACGCCAACCAAGACGACCTTTGAAATCGCGGTCAACGAAAGCGTTGCCGAAGAAATCCAGCATCAAAAAGAAGCTGAAGAAAAGGCCGCCAAAGAAGCCAAAGAAAAACAAGAAGCCGCGGAAAAAGCGGCCAAAGAAGCCCAGGAAGCGAAAGAACGACAGGCGGCGGCCGAAAAAGCGGCCAAAGAAGCGCAGGAAGCAAAAGCGGCCAAAGAAGCAAGAGAAGCCAAAGAAAAAGAAGAACAGAAGAAGCACGAAGAGGAAGCACACAAACCACCCACCCGCGCGCAGCTGCTCGCCAAAGCGCTCAAGCAGTGCAAGAAGGGGCCCAAGAGCAAGCGCGGCAAGTGCGAAGCGACGGCGCGCAAGAAGTACGGGCCCAAGAGCAAGAAGAGGCGCAAGAAGAAGTAGCTGTGAACGGGTGGTGAAGCAGTTGTTGCCACTCCGCGCTCGGGCTGTGAAGGAGTGGTGAAGCGGCCCTTCCTCTCTGTGTGAACAGCCGGTAAAATCGGCTCAGGGGCACAGGATGGTAACCCTCTCGGGCTCCACGGATGCGAGATTTTCGTGTGCGAGGGAGCACTCCCCGCCGGCGCGGATGACTCGATTCGCGCTGGAATCGGAACCAACCAGGAGGTTGTTACGCAATGACGTATCTCTCCGCACGACGCATGCTCTCGGCGTGTATCGCCGCCGTGGCCTTGGTGGCCGCGCTGGCGATGGCGACGGCGGGCACGGCGAGTGCAACCAGCGACCTCACGAGCCAGTGCTCGGGGGCCAACATCAAAGGGCAGGGGTCCACCTTCCAGGCCCCCGCGCAGGAACCCGTGTGGAATGTCGACTTCAACGCGAGCATCGACACGAACCTGTTGGGCTGCGCCGGCAACATGGGTCAGGGCGACCTCAAAAAGCCGACCGTGACGTACGAATCGACCGGCAGCCACGCCGGCAGCGGCGCCTGTCTGAAGGGCTTCGGCGACGGCGAAGCGCCGAAATACAAGGAATACCCCTACTGCGCCACCGATGAAGCGCCCAACGCCTCGGCGGTTGCGCTGATGGAAGCCAACAAAGCGTCCTCCGACACGGAAACGCGAACGATCGAGTCGATCCCGGTCCTACAGGGCTCGGAGGCGATGATTATCCACCTCCCCAGCGGCTGCGTGGCCAAGGACGAAGCGAGGGTCGGCACCAAACTCGTCAAACAGGGCCGGCTGGCGCTCGATGACGCGACCGTCGCCAAGATCTACGAAGGCGAAATCCGCAACTGGAAAGAAGTTGAAGAAGCGCAGGCCGACTCGCATGACGTGATCACCTGCACGGGCGGCGCGGCCGAAGAGGAAACGCCGATCAACGTTGTGGTGCGCACCGACAAATCAGGCACGACGCACATCTTCAAGTCGTTCCTGGCGCAGGTCAGCCCGAGCCATACATTCGAAGCGGAAGAATTCAACGAAATCAGCGAAGAAGGCGTCCTCAAGAAAAACCCCTGCGGTGTGGTGCTGCCACCCGAATCGAAGACCTGGGCAAATGTCCAGGAAGGGTGCGAAAACCAGCGCTGGCCGCTGAAAGCCAAAGTCGTCCGCCCCTTCACGAAGGGTAACCCGGGCGTCGTCGGCGAAGTCAACAAAACACCCAGCAGCATCGGCTACGCCGATCTTGCGGTGGCCCGCAAAGAAGGGTTCTTCTCGAAGAAATGCCCCACCGGCGTCAAACCGCCTGAATGCGGCGGCGAAAACAAAAAAGGCTCGGAACTCAAACTCGGTGAACAGAACCACAAGTTCTGGGCTGTGATTCAGAACAGCGAAGTGGCGGGTGTCGAATACACCGACCCCTCCAGCGATGGCGATGTCGAAAAAGTCGCCAACTCCAACTGCGCCAACACCAAGTACATCGGCAAAATCGGTGAAGTGATTCCGCCGACGAGCACGCGTGAACTGTGGTCGACGGTGAAAGCGCAGCTGGTGCAGGTCAAGTACGCCATCTGCGGCCTGACCTACGACCTCGCGCTGCGTGAATACAAGCCGTACATCCTGCCGCACGGTGGGACGCCGACCGAAGAAGAAGAAGGCAAAAACGTGGCGCAGACGACTCGCGACTACCTCCTCTGGGAGCTCAGCACCAAAACACAGGGCGGCGGTTACGACATCAAAACCCACGACTACGAAAAGGTGTCTGGCACGGTCCTGAAAGAGGCCGAAGCAGGCGTCAAGGAAATCGGTTGGGAAAAACCGTAGAGACGCGCTTCTCACTCTCGCGGACGCTGTGGCGACCATGAGGGACGAGTAGCACCAGACGCACCGATGTGAGATGCCGGGGCCGGCCCAAGTAGGGGCGGCCCCGGTCGTCGTTAACGGGCTAGCCGAAAAGCCAGATCGCCTTAGCGCGGTCACTAAATTTCGACATTTATTCGACGCCGCATGCGACAGGATGCAGCGGTGGCCTCGGCGATTGAGCTAGACCGCCCTCAGGGGCCTGCCGCAGTGAGCGCGGGGGTTCGTCTGGATGGCTCCTACCGGGTAAAGCGCGCGCTCGACTTGCTCGGCGCGACGCTCGGGCTGCTGGCGCTGGCGCCGCTGATCGTGGTGATCGCCGCGGCGATCAAGCTCGACGGCCGCGGCAGCGTGTTCTATCGCCAGCAACGCGTCGGTCGCCACGGGAGGCACTTCGCGATGCTGAAGTTCCGCACGATGGTGCCGGGCGCCGACGCGATGAAGGAGGCGCTGCGCGTACACAATGAGGCGCTGGATGGCCTCTTCAAGATCGCCGCC
Organism: uncultured Solirubrobacterales bacterium; assembly: GCA_963833205.1. GTDB lineage: Bacteria > Actinomycetota > Thermoleophilia > Solirubrobacterales > Solirubrobacteraceae > Palsa-744. The sequence goes on from CAWHWZ010000008.1 coordinate 232,979, forward strand.
GACCCGCGGGTGACGCGCGTCGGGCGGTGGTTACGCCGCAGCGCGCTGGACGAGCTGCCGCAGTTACTGAACGTACTCAAAGGCGAGATGAGCCTCGTCGGCCCGCGCCCGCTCGTGGTCGAGGAGGACCAGCGGATCGCCGGCCATCACCGCCGCCGCCTGGAGCTGCCGCCGGGCATGACCGGCCCCTGGCAAGTCCTCGGCCCCACCCGGGCCTCACTCGGTGAGATGGTGGCGATCGACCATCGCTACGTCGAGGATTGGTCACTGTGGACCGACGTCAAGATCCTGCTGCGCACCGTCCCGCACGTGGTGGGGCGGCGGGGGTTGTAACGACCGACTACCGCCACACGGCCTGCTCACCGAGCGCTTGCTGTATGCGGGCGTCGGCGGTTACGAGCGGCAAACCTGTGAGCAGGGCTGCAGCAGCGATGATTCGGTCAAACGGATCGGGCACCTGCTCGCGTGCAACCTTGCGCATCGCGTGAAGACCTGGGAGGTCGAGTGCCACGACCGAGAACGCCTCTTGCCGAACAACCTTATCGGCGGCTTGGAGCACACTCTCGGGCAGCCGCCCGGCATCCGCCAGATAGAGCAAGTCGAGGAACGACCCGACCGAGACATGCACTGCCTGCTCCGCAACGGCGTCGGCGACCCTCTCTGCGGCTGTGGTGGAGCGTCGCGGCAGCGTGCCGTCCAGCATCCACAGCAGGACGTGAGTATCGATCAGAACGCCGGCCACTCGCGACTGTCAGCGCGTCTTGCTCTGGAGTGCGGCGCGGCGAGCCGCCTTGATGTCGTCTATCTCCAGCTCAGGCAGCGTTCCTGCCAGGGCGCCGAAAGGGCTGGGCCACTCGCGTTCTCCGCGGGGACGGGTGCGATGAACCTCGACGTCCGCGCCGACCTCCAGATCGCGGGCATCCTCCGCCGGCACCTCGACTAGAACCGCTCCGCTGGGACGTCTGTCAACCACCTTGGCCATCAGCCTAAGTCTAGCTCGCCGGCGGCGCGCTACACGCGTCCGGCGGCGCTCACGCGGGGCGTTCGTTGGGCTTGCGAGCCCGCACGATCGCCGAGGCGGCCTGCTCGTGGACGCGGTGGGTCTCGCGTATCTCGATGTCGGTGAGGCCGGCGTCCGCGAGTGCGCTCGTGAACTCCCGGCTGGTGAGCGCTCCGGCGATACAGCCCATCCACTTCCGCATGTCCGCGCGGGTGGCGTCGTCCATGTCCTCGTCGGCGATCACGTCGGAGATCGCGAAGCGTCCGCCGGGGCGCAGGACCCGCGCGACCTCGCGCAGCACCCGCGGCTTGTCGCCGGAGAGGTTCAGCACGCAGTTTGAGATCACGACGTCGACGCTTGCGTCCGGGAGCGGGATCGCCTCGATGTAGCCCTTGTGGAACTCGACGTTCTCGACGCCCGCCTGCTCGGCGTTGCCGCGCGCGAGGGCGAGCATCTCGTCGGTCATGTCCAGGCCGATCGCCCTGCCGGTGGGGCCGACGCGCCGCGCGGAGATCAGTACGTCGGCGCCCGCCCCGGAGCCCAGGTCGAGCACGGTCTCGCCCTCTTTCAAGTCGGCGACGGCGGTTGGCACGCCGCAGCCAAGCGAGGCGGCAACTGCCGTCGCGGGCGCCGCGGCTGCCTCGCTCGGCTCGTACAGGGCCCCGCCGAACACCTGCTCGCCGGACGCATCGGTGGTGGACACGGCGGGGCCACAGCACGAAGACATGGCCTCGGTCGAGATCGGCTCGCCGGAGCCGCAGCACGAGGATGTCGCCGCGGCGGGGGTGGGCTCGCCGGATGACTGGTGCTCGGCGACGGCACGGGCGGCGGCGGCGTAGCGCTCGCGGACGGTCTCGCGGATGTCGGTGGTCTGCTCGGTCAGTTCAGCCATGCGGACAGCTCCTTCAGCGAGTTGGGGATCACGTAGTAGTAGGCCCACAGTCCCCGTCGCTCGGAGTCCACGATCCCGGCGTCGCGGAGCTTCTTCAGATGGTGGGAGAGGGTGGGCTGAGAGATGTCGAACAGGGGCACCAGCTCGCAGACGCAGACCTTGCCGGCGTGTTTTCGCAGCACATCGACGAGTTGCAAACGGATCGGGTCGCCAAGGGCCTTCGCGACCTCGGCCATGCGCAGCGCGTGATCGCGGGCCACGTCGGGGTAGACGACCGGCTCGCAACAGCGCTCGCCGGCGGCGCGCTTCTGCTTGGGGGCAAGCTCCAGATCGACCGGCATCTATATACATATATCAATAACAATCGCGCTTGTCGATGTAATACGATTTGGCTGTGTTCGCCGCCGATCCACCCACATGCACCCCCCGATGAGCGCCCGCGTCGGCATCAACGGCTTCGGCCGCATGGGGCGGCTGGCGCTGCGGGCCGCGTGGGGCTGGCCGGAGCTGGCGTTCACGCACGTCAACGAGCTGCACGGCGACGCGGGCACGGCGGCGCACCTGCTGACGTTCGACTCGGTGCACGGGCGCTGGTCGGAGGATGTGCACGGAGACGGTGACGTGCTGACCGTCAACGGGAGCGCGCTCGGCTACAGCGCGGCGGCCGAGCCCGGGGATGTGCCGTGGGGCGAGCTCGGCGTTGAGATCGTGCTCGAGTGCTCGGGCAGGTTCCGCACGGCGGAGGCGCTCGACGCTTATTTTCGCCAGGGCGTGCGCAAGGTGATCGTCGCCGCGCCGGTGAAGGAGGGGGCGCTGAACGTGGTGGTCGGCGTCAACGACCACCTGTATGAGCCGCGGCGACACCATCTGCTGACCGCGGCCTCGTGCACGACCAACTGCCTTGCGCCCGTGGTGAAGGTGATCCATGGAGCAATCGGGATCGAGCACGGGCAGATCACGACGCTGCACGACATGACCAACACGCAGACGCCGGTCGACGCTCCGCACAGGGATCTGCGCCGGGCGCGTGCCGCGAGCGTCTCGCTGATCCCCACCACGACCGGGTCGGCCACCGCGATCGGGCTGATCTTCCCCGAGCTGGCGGGCAAGCTGAACGGTCTGGCCGTGCGCGTGCCGCTGCTCAACGCGTCGCTGACCGACTGCGTGTTCGAGGTCGCCCGCGCCACCACGGTGCGGGAGGTGAATGGCCTGCTGGAGATGGCCGCGGAAGGGTCGCTGGCGGGCATCCTCGGGTGCGAGCGGCGTCCGCTGGTGTCGGTGGACTTCAAGGACGATCCGCGCTCGGCGATCGTCGACCTCCCCTCGACGATGGTGACCGACGGGACGCAGGTGAAGATCCTCGCGTGGTATGACAACGAGTGGGGTTACGCCAACCGCCTCGTCGAGCTCGCCCGCACTGTCGCCGAACGCCTGCCGGACGAGGAACATGTGACGCCCTCGGGGATGTCTGCGAATGGCCAGTAGCACGCGCCGCGACGACCTGCGCAACTACGCACTGGGGACCGCGGCGTACTGGACCGAGACGCTCGTCGACGGGGCGACTCGCACGCTGGTGCTGTTCTACTTCGACCAGCTCGGCTACAGCCCGCTGCAGGTGGCCTCGCTGTTCATTCTGTACGAGATCGCGGGCATCCTCACCAACCTCGTCGGCGGCTGGCTGGCGGCCCGGCTGGGATTGAAGGTAACCCTTTTCATGGGCCTCGCCACCCAGGTCGTGGCGCTCTGCATGCTGGGCTTCGCGCCACCCTCGCTGCTGGTCGTGGCCTACGTGATGGCCTCCCAGGCGCTGTCGGGCATCGCCAAGGACCTGACCAAGATGAGCTCCAAGAGCGCCGTCAAGCTGGTCGTACCCGAGAACGATCAGTCCTCGCTCTACCGCTGGGTCGCGATCCTCACCGGGTCAAAGAACGCGCTCAAGGGAGTCGGCTTCTTCCTCGGCGGCCTGCTGCTCACGCTCTTTGGCTTCCAGGCGGCCGCGCTCGCGATGGCGGCGTTGGTGCTGATCGTCCTGCTCGCCACCTCCAGCCTGATGCGCGGCTACCTCGACCGCCCGGACAAGACCGCGAAGTTCACCCAGATGTTCTCCAACAACCGCGCGGTCAACATTCTCGCCGCGGCGCGCATCTTCCTGTTCGCGGCCCGCGACGTATGGTTTGTGGTCGCCCTGCCCTTCTACCTATATTCGGTCCTGGGCTGGACGTTCTGGCAGGTGGGGACCCTGCTGGCGGTGTGGGTGATCGGCTACGGCGCCGTCCAGGCGACCGCACCGCGCTTCGTGCGTCGCCGGGTGCACGACTCAGGCAGCGAGCCCGACGGCAGAACCGCGATGTGGCTGGCGCTGGGACTGGCGGTGTGCCCCGCCGCGATCGCGCTGGCACTCACAGCCGGCGTGAATCCCACGCTCGCGATCGTTGGCGGGCTGATCCCCTTCGGCGTCGCGTTTGCGATGAACTCCGCGGTCCACTCCTATCTGATCCTCGCCTACGCCGACAACGACAGGGTCGCGATGAACGTCGGCTTCTACTACATGGCCAACGCCTGCGGGCGCCTCGCGGGAACGGTGCTCTCGGGAGTGATCTACCAGTGGCAGGGTCTCACCGCCTGCCTGTGGACGTCGGCGGGATTTGTCCTCGTGGCCGGCCTGCTCTCGCTGCTGCTGCCGAGCGAGGTCACGCGGAGCGCACGACCCAGCTCGATAATCTCCCCCCTGAGATCCCGATAATCTCCCCGATGGGTGCCCGTCGAGGATCCTCGCGGGGGGCTCGGACCGTGAAGCACCGATAGGATCCCACCGTGCAACCCCAGGAGCTCCAGGAGCAAATCGCGGCCTTCCCCCGCTGGCACTACCGCTTCGAGTTTGACGGCGGCGTGAGCACGCCGGTGGTGGATATCGGCAAGGTCAATCGCCACGAGCAGCGCCGTCGCTATTTCTTCGACGCGCTACTGCAGGTCGCGGACGGCTCGCTCAAAGGGCGGCGCGTGCTCGACCTGGGGTGCAACGCCGGTTGGTGGTCGCTGCAGGCGATCGAGGCCGGCGCGGACTTTGTGCTCGGCGTGGACGTCCGTCAGATGCACATCGACCAGGCCAACCTCGTATTCGCGGCGAAGGGTGTCGACCCCGCCCGCTACCGCTTCGAGCAGGGCGACGTTTTCACACACGATTTCGGCGGCGGCTTCGACGTGGTTCTATGCCTCGGGTTGATGGAACACGTCGCCAAGCCGGTGGAGCTGATCGAACGGATGGCGGCCAGCGGCGCCGAGCTGCTGGTGATCGACACCGCGCTCTCGGGCGCAAGCTTCGAGCTTCTTTGAAGTTTCACACCTCGACGAGCCCGACGCGCACGGTGAGTTGGTGCTGGTGCCAACTCGCGACGCGGTGATCGAGCTGGCCGCGCGGTCTGGTTACAACGCTGTGGCGCTGGCGCGCAACATTGCCGACTACGCAGGTATGGATGACTACCGCCGCCTGCGCCGGCTAGCGTTCATCTGCTCGCGTAGCGCCTCTCTCCAGATGCTTGCGCGGGAGGAAGGTTCATCGCTGGCAGCGCGCTGGGGGACGATGATCGCCGCGGCGCGGCGTGGGTGAGGGGCAGCACGCACGCTTCATCGGGCACCACACGCGCGTCATCGAGCGGCACACACGTTTCGCCGGGCAGCACACACGCGTCATCGCCCGCGGGCGTTATGTCGCTTCCGTGCACGGCTCTGCTCACCTGTTCGGCGAGGCGACGGTGAAAGGCGGCCACCGAGAAGCGCTCCGCGTTCTCACGCGCGCGGGCGGGGTCGAAGTCGAGCTTGTCGATGCCCTCGATCGCCCGTGTGAACGCCTCGACGTCGTCAACCTTCGCCAGCGATCCGGTGTGGCCATTGAGAATCGTCTCCAGCGCCCCGCCCGCGGCGGCGGCGATCACCGGCCGTCCGGCCGCCTGCGCCTCGACCGCGGTGATCCCGAACTCCTCCACGCTCGGCACGACCACAGCGCGGGCGCTCGCGTACAGCTCGACCAGATCCTCGTCGCCGGCGCGTCCCAGGAACTCGGCCTCGGGGTAGGCCGCCCGCAGCACGGCATGGTCGGGCCCGCTGCCGACCACGCGGATCGGCACCCGCGCGCGGCGGGCAGCCTCGAGTGCAATGTGCACGCGCTTGTGGCGAACGAGCTCAGATACAACCAGCAGCGCGTCGCCGGGGGTGCCCGGCAGGAAGCGGTGGGTCTCCACCGGCGGGTGGACGATCGTCGCGTCGCGGCCGTAGCAACGCTTGATTCGCTCGCGTCCGAGCTGGGAGATCGCGATGTAGGCGTCGACGCGGCGGCTGGCGGCCAGGTCCCACCTGCGGATGCGGCGCAGCTGGCGGCGCAGCAGCGGGCGCAGCGCGGCCGAAACCTCGCCCAGGGCGAACTCCTGCTCATCCCAGGCGTAGCGGAAGGGGGTGTAGCAGTAACAGATATGCACCGCGCCCTCGGGCGCGCGCAGGCCGTGCGCGAAGGCGCTGCTGCTGCTGATCACCACGTCGGAGCTCGGCGGTCGCAGGCGGGCTGCCGCGCTCGGGTAGAGCGGCAGCAGCCGTCTGAAGTTGGATTGGCCGGCGCCGAGACGCTGCAGCGGCGAGGTGGTGATCGCACGCCCCGCAAAGCGCCCGTCGGTGCCCTGCTCGTCGTAAAGCAGGGTGAAGATCGGCGCTTGCGAATAGAGCTCTGCCATCGCCGCGAATGTGCGCTCCGCTCCGCGCATCACCAACAGGTAGTCGTGCGCCAGACTGACTCGCGGCGGTGGTGGTGAAAGACTGGTGAAATGTGCTGCCGGAGGGGTGTGCGCGGGGCGGATCTGCCCGACCAGGGGAGCGAGGCTGCTCGACGGCCCAGCTGGTGGCGAAGGGCTGGATATGTGACTCATTGAGTGTTCACAGTTGGTCGACAGACCGATCGCACACCCGGGCCTCCCCGGGTTGAATGCAAGCTATCCTCTGGCCGGCTGGGGAGATGTAAAAATGTTGCGGGCGACGGTCACGTTTGCACGCGCGACGCAACCAACAGCGCCGAGGTTGGGGTACTCTCAGCCGGTGCGTGAGCGGAGCTGCGCAGGGCGCGTGGTGGACAGGTGGGCCGTCCAATGCGTGTCCTGATCACCATGCCGTGGGGCCGGCGTCTCGGCGGCGCCGAGGCGATGCTGCAGACGGTGCTCGACGGGGCGCACGAGAGCGGCCATGAGCTGGAGCTGGTGTTCTTTCAGGCGGGGCCGTGGCCAGCCGAGCTGCGCGACGCCGGCCTGCGCGTGGAGGTGCTGCGGGCGGGGCGCCTGCGCGATGTTCACCGCTGGATCGCCACCGTCGTGGGGCTCGCGCGGATCATCCGCCGCCGCCAGCCCGACCTGATCCTCAACTGGTCGGCGAAGACGCAGTTGTACGGCGCGCCCGCGGCGGCGCTCGCCGGCATGTCGGATCGGGTGCTGTGGTGGCAGCACGCGATCCAAGCCCACCACTGGATCGACCGCTGCGCGACCGCGCTGCCCGCGATCGCGATCGGCTGCTCCTCGGAGACGGTCGCCCGTGCGCAGGCGCAACTGTCGCCGGCGCGCCCGACGTTCGTGGTCGCTCCCGGTACCCGCTCTCCCAACGGGGCTTCGGCGCAGTTGCCCCCCAACGGCGCCTCGCCACAGGCCCTGCCTGACCTCCCCGGCGACGTGCCGATCGTCGGGCTCGTCGGGCGTATGGAGTCGTGGAAGGGCCAGGATCGAATGCTCAGCGCCCAGGCGCTGCTGCGCGAGCGGGGACACCGCATGCACACGGTGATGGTCGGCGGCGACGCCTACGACATCTCGCCGGAATACGCCCGCTCGCTCCCGGGACTCGTCGAGCGACTGGGGCTCGCCGACGCCGTGACGATGACCGGCCAGGTGCCCGACGCGGGGCCCTACATCGAGCGTATGGACATTCTCGTCAACGCGTCCGATCGCGAGCCGTTCGGGATCGTGCTGTTGGAGGGCATGGCGCGGGGCGTGGCCGTCGTCGCGGTCAACTCCGGCGGGCCTGCCGAGTACGTGGAGGATGGCCGCACCGGTGTGCTGGCGCGCTCGGGTGAGCCGCGCGCGCTGGCCGATGCGCTGGAGCCGCTGCTGGCCTCGCCCGAGCTGCGTCGCGCCCTCGGCGAGGCAGGCCGGGAGCGGTTTGCCGAAGCGTTCACCGATGAGGCGATGCGGGCTCGGTTCTTCGGTCAGCTGGGCGCTTTGGCCTGCCGCGCCCCGCGAGCTGGCCGTGTTGCGCTGGCGACCGACGGGAGGCTTGACCAATGACCTCGGTGGCAACGCCGCGATCTGCTGAGAGAGAGTCCTCGGCCCGGCGCCCTCCCACGCCGTGCGCGGTGACGATCGTCGCGCACGACGTCGGCCCGGTGGGGGGTATGGAGCGCCAGCTGGCCGAGCTCGCGGTCGGGCTGCGGCGCGCCGGCCACGAGGTGCGGGTGATCGCGCGCACCTGCGAGCTGCCCGCGGAGGAGGGCATCGTGTTTCACCGGGTGCGCGGACCGAGCCGTCCGTTCCTCGTGGCCTACCCGTGGTTTGCACTGGCGGGCTCGCTGCTGGTGTGGCGCCGGCGCCGGGGCGTGGTGCAGGCGACCGGCGCGATCGTGCTCAACCGCGTGGACGCGATCGCGGTGCACTGCTGCCACCAGGTGCACCGCGCAAGCCCCAACCGCCCGCTGCCGCTGCTGCGCTGGTATGTGCGCGCGGTGGGTGTCCTCGCGCGGGTCAGCGAGCGGCTGTGCTTTCGCGCCAACCGCTCGGCGAAGTTCGTGTGCGTCTCCGACGGGGTGGCCGCGGAGATGCGCGAGCATTTCCCCGAGCTGGCCGCGGGCGTGGTGGCGATTCACAACGGGGTGGACACCGGCGCGTTCGCGCCCGGCACGCGCACGCGCGAGGCCGGCGCACTGCGTGAGCGGCTGGGGATCGCGCCGCGGCGGCTGGCGGTGGAGGAGGGAACGGAGCGGATGGCGCCGCAGCGCCTGGTGGTGGCGTTCGTCGGCGGCGACTGGGGCCACAAGGGGCTGCGCACGGTGATCGAGGCGCTCGCCGGCGCGCGCGAATGGGATCTGGTGGTGGCGGGGCGCGGGCACGTGGCGCCCTACCAGAAGCTGGCCGACTCGCTCGGCGTCGGCGGGGCGGTGTACTGGCTGGGGGTGGTGCGCGACATGCCGGTGGTGTACGAGCTCGCCGACGCCTTCGTGCTGGCGTCGGGCTATGAGACCTTCTCGCTGGTGACCTTCGAGGCGGCCGCCAGCGGCCTGCCGATCCTCGCCACGCCCGTCAACGGCGTGCGTGAGCTGATCGAGGATGGGCGCAACGGCCTGTTGATCGCGCCCCAGCCGGAGGCGATCGCCGCCGGCCTGCGCCGGCTGGCTGGCGACCCCGCGCTCCGTGAGCGCCTCGGCGCCGCCGCCCGCCGGTCAGCGCTCGGCTTCTCCTGGGAGGAGATGGTGGTCAAGCACCAAGCGCTGTACCGGCGGCTGTTGGCGGATTAGACTATTCGAAGCCCAGGTTGCCGAGCGTCAGTTCCTCTTCGAAGGAGCCTTTGTACAGGGCCGTTTTGCCCGCTTCCTGTTTGGCGGCTTCTTCGAACCCGCCTTCGCCCAGGCACTGCCCTTCTTCATAGAACCATTCCATGTTTTTGAAATCATTGGCAATCAGAAGCTTCGTCTGAAAGCCGCTCGGGAATTTTTTCAGCTCTTTTTCTTCGACCGGCACTTCCTCGCTGGAGTAGCTCGCGGCCGAGTAGGGTTCTTCGGGCTTGTTCACGGCCTTCGCCGGCACGGTCTGGCGTGGCCAGTCGATCTTGCAGATCTTGCCGGCGATCGAGAACGAGGCCGTACCCGCGCCGACTTCCACTTCGGATTCGGTTTCGCCGGTGCCGAGCTGCACGAAGCCATTGACGTGGTACACGAACTTGATCGGTTCGGATTTTTTCGTTTCGGGGTTCACGTTGAAGGTTGTTTTGGTGCCCGCGAGGAACCCGTTGAAGTTGGTGCGGGTGAGGCATTTTTCAAATTTGACCTCCGTCGCGAAGGTCAGCGACGTGGCCCACGACACCGCGCCTTCGTCGATCGTCTTGCCCGAGGTCTTGGCGGCGCAGACGATGTAGAAGACGCCGAACTTCAATTCCTGGCTGCGTTCCGTGCCGCCCAGTTCGGTGGAGCCGATGCCGTGGCCTTTGGTCTTGCCGGGTTCGGCTTCCGAGAGCGGTTTGGGCAGCCGGCTGGCGGTGAACTGGTGGGCGGTCGCCGGCGCCGCGCAGGCAGCGAGCGCGCCGATCGTCGCGACCATACCGGCCGCCGTTTTGAAGCTTCTCATTCCTGGGTCTCCGTTCGCTTCGAGGGGGGTGTTTTCACCTTAACTTCACACAACTTTCACACCATGGGAGCATCCCATCCATGGCTCGAGGATCGCGGACGCAGCATAGCCGATTTGAATACCGAAAAATGTTGTAAAGAAAATGTTCACACCTTCAGGGAATCAATTCTTTGGGCTGCCGCGTGCTCGCGAGCAGGCGCTCGAAGGCATCGCTCGCGGCGGGCACCGAGAACAGCTGTTCGACGGCCCTCCGCCCACTCCTCGTCAACCGAGCGCGCAGCTCGGGCGCCGCGCGCAGCTCGGTCAGCCGCGCGGCCAGCCGTCCGACATCGCCCTCGGGGAAGGTGAGCCCGCCACCGGTCAGCTCGATCAGCCACGGAATCTCACCCGAGTCCGAGCCGACCACCGGGACTCCGCACCACAACGCCTCGACGATCACCCGCCCAAACTGCTCCTTCCACGTCGGTGTGGTGCGGGAGGGCAGCGCCAGCACGTCCAGGCGCCCATACGCAGATGCCATCCGATCGTGGGTGAAGCCGTCGAGGACGCGCACCCGCGAGCCGGGAATCGGTTGTCCCTCCAGCTGCGCGCGCAACTCGCCGTCCCCGATCAGCAACAGCTCGACCGGGGCCTCCAGCGTGCGCACTGCGGCCAGGAGATCGGCGAGGCCCTTGCTCTCCACCAGGCGCCCCGCGTAGCCGATCGTGAATGGGCGAGCGCCGTCCCGCTCGACCGCGCGTGGAGCGAGCTCCCACTCGGGGACGGCGTGTGGCGCGAGCGCGACCTCTCCGCGTGCCCCCCAGGCGCGCGCCAGACGGGCGGCGCTCTCCGAGCGAGCGGCCACGAACGCCGCGCGGCGCAGCACTCGCGAGCGCAATCCCCGCACCGCAAGCGGCAGCGCGCGGTCGATGTTCTCGGCGCACTGCACCCCGAAGGGAATGCCCTGCCTCGCGAAAACCCCTCCCCACTGCGTGGCGGCGAGCGAGTAGGACTCGGCCTCGATGAACGCCACGTCCGGTTTGACGCCGGAGCACAGCGCGCCGCAGCGCGTCAGGTAGACATGTCGCTGCGGGCGTCCCGGCAGAGCGACCGGCGTGGGTCGCAGCGCGTGCTCCAGTCCCGCCAGCTTCTGCGGGCTCATCGTGCGCCGCGTGTACTCGCTGCGCCAGCGGCTGGGTAGGACGATCGTCACCTCCCAGCCGCGTCGCTGCAGCTCGCGATACACCTCCTGGTTTACGTTCACCACCGCGGGGTGGCTGATCGCCAGCAGCCGTTGTCGGCGCTGTGCGGCGGGCGCCGATGGATTGCGGGCCATGACGCGCTGATCGTGAAGCTCGGGGGGCTCGCGCGATGTTTAGTTTTTGTGAAGAGCTTTGCTCCGGTCGCGCAATGCTGTCAATCTGAGCCCCTCGCGACGCTCAGGGTGGCTCATCCGCCGCCTCGCGGGGGCCATCAGCAATGAACGAGACGACCGACGCCACGGCCATCTTCGCGCCGATCTGGAGGCGCAAGTGGCTGATCCTGCTTGTGGGGATCGCCGTCGCGGGCGCGACCTACCTCTACTACAAGCATCGGCCCGCAAGCTACGCCGTCAGCACACAAATCTATCTGGGAGGGGGCTCCGAAGAACAGGGGCTGTTCAACCCCACCCAGAGCAAGGTCACCCTCACCGACCGCAACGTGACCGACCAGGCGACGCTGATCAACTCCAGCGCGCTGGGCGAACCGGTGCATCAGCGGCTGCGCGCCGAACACCATCGCGCGGCGGCCCGCGGCAAGGCCCACGCGAGCGCCTCCAACGGCAGCGATTTCATCACGATCACCGCCGAAGCGCGCACCGCCAAGGGCGCCGAACAGCTCGCCGCCGCCTATGCCGCCGCGTACGTCAACCGTCAGCACACCCACTACCGGCACGAGGTGAATGCGGCGATCGCCACCACGCGCCGCCAGCTGAGCCGCATCGAAGCCGGCCTCGCGGCCGCCGCCAAGGCCAAGTCCACGAATGGGAAGGCGCCCGGCGCGGCGGGGGTGGCCAGCGGCGCCGCGACGGTGCAGGCCGCCAACCTTGCCAGCAAGATCAACCAGCTGGAGGGCGATCTGGAGGTCGCGGGCGTGCAGGAGATCAGCTCCGGCAAAACCAAGGCCGCGCTCTCCTCGCCCAGCCCCAGGCGCAACGCGATCTTCGGCTTCGTGCTCGGCATCATGCTGGCCGCCGCGGCCGCCTACGTGCTCGGGCGCCTCGACCGGCGGCTGCGTTCGCTGGCGAGCATCGAGGCGGCCTTCGGCACGCCGATCCTCAGCGCGCTGCCGTCCGTGCGCCGGCCGATTGTGCGCACCGGCGGCGAGCCGGCGCCGGGCGAGGGGCTGCTGGAGCCGCTGCGGCGCCTGCACACCACGCTGCAGCTTGGCGACATGCTCGAGCACGACCGCGAGCGCCCGCCGCGCCTGATCCTGTTCCTCAGCGCCGACGCCGGCGACGGCAAGTCGACGCTGCTCGCCGACCTGGCGTTGGTGCAGCGCGACGCCGGCGCGCGGGTGGCGGTGATCGAGGCGGACATGCGCCGGCCCGTGTTGGCGGGGCTGCTCGGCGTGAGCGCGCCCTACGGGCTGAGCGATGTGCTGGCGGGCGCGCTCTCGCTGGGCGAGGCGTGGCAGAGCGCGATGCACCTGCAGACCGCGGTGGCGGCGCCCGGAGCGGGTCAAGGCTATGCCACCGCGCCCGGCGCGGGGCAGGAGGTCTCGACGGCGATCGGCTCGCGCGCCGCCGGCTCGGTGTCGGTGCTGCTCAGCGGCGGTCACACCGCCAACCCGCCGGCGCTGCTCGGCGGCGAGCTGATGCGCGGCGTGCTGCGCGCGGCGGCGGAGGAGTTCGACTATGTGTTGATCGACGCGCCCCCCCCGCTGCAGGTGAGCGACGCACTGCCGTTGCTTGGGCTGGTGGACGGGATCGTGCTGGTGGCGCGCTCCGGGCATACGCACGAAGCGTCTGCGCGGCGGCTGATGCAGCTGCTCGCGCGCGTCTCCAGCGCCCCGGTGCTCGGGGTGCTCGCCAACTGTGTTTCGCGCGCCGAAGTGCAGGAGTACGGCTTCGGTGCCCCCTATGGGCAGCCGCGCCGGCTGCGCGATCTGATCGCCCGATGAGCCTCCGGCGGCGTCTCGTCGCCCCTGGCGGCGTCCTCGATCGCTCATGTGCGGAGCACATTTCGCTCACTGCGTCCTTGCCAGGGACGACGATCCATCCGCCGGAGGGGTGTTTGGGCATGGACGATCTCCCGATGAGCCCATGGCCGACTCTAGGATGATTGGCGCCCATCCGGCTGTGGTGAGCCGGCGCCTCGCGGAGCTGGCGTTGCTTGGGGGCGCCGGGGCGATCGCGCTCGCGCTGGCGCTCGGCATTGCGCTCGCCGTGCCCGACCCCAACTTCCTGCTGGTGCTCGCGCTGGCGCTCGGCGCGGTGGGGATCGTCGCGCTCGCGCTCAACACGCGTCTGGAGGTGTCGGTCGCGCTGCTGGCGATCTACCTGGGGATGCTCGACGGGCCGGTCAAGCTGCTGAGCGCCAACCAGGCGGCGTCGGCCGTCCGCGACGTGCTGATCGCCGCGGTCGCGCTGGGGGCGATCGTGCGTCTGCTCGCCGGCCACGAGCGGCCGCGGCTGCCACCGCTGTCGGGCTGGGTGATCGCGTTCGTCGCGCTCGTGCTGGCGAACGCGTTCAACCCCAACACGCTGGGGACGCTGAAGATCCTCGGCGGCCTGCGCCAGGAGCTCGAGTGGGTGCCGTTCTTCTTCTTCGGCTACGCGCTGATGCGCTCGCGTAAGCGCTTTCGCCAGCTGTTCGCGATTCTCGGCGCGATCGCGCTCGCCAATGGTGCGGTCAGCCTCTACCAGACGCGGCTGGCGCCGGCGCAGCTGGCCGGTTGGGGCCCCGGCTATGCGGAACTCGTGCAGGGCAACCAAACCCTCTCCGCGCGCCGGTACCTCAGCGAAGGCGTCGCGCGGGTGCGCCCGCCGGCGCTCGGCTCGGACGCCGGCTTCGGCGGCAGCGTCGGCGTGATCGCGCTCGCCGGCGTCGTGGCGCTGCTCGCGACCGTCCGCCGGCGGCGGTGGTTTGCGGCGCTGCTCTGCATCGGCGCGCTGCTCGCGATCGCGACCTCGCTGGCGCGCCTGTCGGTGCTCGGCGCGGTGCTTTCGCTGCTGGCCTTCGCGCTGCTCTGCCGCCGCGCCGAGCGCCGGGCGACGCGCCCGCTCGGGGCGCTCCTGGCGGTCCTCGCCGTGGCGGGGGCGCTCGCCGTGGTGCTGGTCTCGCTGGAGGGTGGGGGGGTCTTCTCGCGCTACGTCAGCATCGCCCCCTCCAACGTCGCCTCCACCTCCACCACCTACAAGGCCGCCAGCCTCGCGCAGATCCCCAACGACATCGCCAACGACCCGTTCGGCTTCGGTCTGGCGACCGCGGGCGCGGCGTCCAACTTCGGCGGCCACACCACTGTCACCCTCGAAGGCCACGGCCACAGCGCCGAGACGCAGTACAACTACGTCACCGACGAACTCGGCCTGCCCGGTCTGCTGCTGTGGAGTGCGCTCTCGCTGAGCGTGATCTGGCTGGCCGTCACGCGTCTGCGGCGGGTCGCCGACGCCGAGATCCGGATTGGCCTCGCGGGCGTGTTCGCGGCCTTCATCGCGCTGATCCTGATGGGCACCAACGGCCCGGTGATGGCGAGCGCGGCGGCCGGCCCCTTCTACTGGTTTGCCGTCGGGATTGCCGCCTATTGGCTGGCTGGCCCCGGGCGCGCGAGAGGTGACGATTTGGTGAGCAGCGCATATGCGGGCGGCGAGGAGCGTTGATCGGGCATGAGGCGCCGGCGCTCACGCGAGCATCGTGATCGCCTGCCGCGGTCGGGTGCCAGCGCGCGCGCGCGGCTGAGCCTGCTGCTGGGCGACCGCCGCGGGTCGGTGGCAGCGCTCGCGGGTAGCTCGGTGCTCTCGGGCTTCGCCGAAGCGGGGATGCTGGTGCTGCTCACGCAGATCGCGGCCGCGATCACCACGGGGGCGCGGCACGTGCACACGCACATGGGGCCGCTGCGCCTGGACTCGAGCGTCGGCGAGCTGTTGCTGTTGGCGCTTGCGCTCACCGCCTTTCGCCTCGCGCTGCAGGTGCCGATCTCGATTCTGCCGGCGCGGATCGGCGGGGAGGTGCAGGCACGGTTGCGCCGCGATCTGCTGCACGCTTTCACGCGCGCCTCGTGGGGCGTGCAGTCCAGCGACCGCGAGGGGCACCTGCAGGAGACGATGACCAGCCAGGTGATTCAGGCGACCGGCGGCGCGGTGCAGGCGACGACGCTGCTCACCTCGCTGATCACATTCGTGGTGCTGCTGATCTCCGCGCTCGTGCTCAACGTGATCGCCGCGGCGATCGTGCTCGTCGTGGCGGTCGCGCTGTTCGGTCTGCTGCGGCCGCTGAGCGCGCTCGGCTCGCGCCGCGCCCGTTCCCTCTCGCAGGCGCAGCTCGAGTACGCCGGGGGGATCGGCGAGGCGATCCGGGTCGCCGAGGAGACGCAGGTGTTCGGCGTCGCCGGCGCCCAGCGCGAGCGTATCGGGCGGCTGATCGACACCGCCCGCGAGCTGTTCTTTCGCACCTGGCTGATCGCCCGCCTCGTGCCCAACCTCTACCAGAGCATGATCTATCTGCTGATCGTGGCGGGCCTCGGCGGGCTCTACCTCGCCGATGCGGGCCATGCCGCCTCGCTCGGAGCGGTGGTGCTGCTGCTGGTGCGCGCCGGCAACAACGGCCAGCAGGCGCAGACGGCCTACCAGGGGCTGCGCCAGTCGCTGCCCTTCATCGAGCGTTTGCAGGCGGCCGAACAGCGTTACTCGCAGAGCGCCCCGCTGGACGGCGGCCGGCGGCTGGGGCGGATCGAGCATCTCGCGTTCGAGTGCGTCTCGTTCGCCTACCGCGCCGAGCGACCGGTGCTCAGCGAGATCAGCTTCGCGGTCGCCGGCGGCGAGGCGATCGGGATCGTCGGGCCCTCCGGCGCCGGCAAGTCGACGCTCGTGCAGATCCTGCTGCGACTGCGCGTGCAGGATCGTGGCCGCTACCTCATCAACGGCGTCCCCGCCGAGCAGTTCGCGCGCAGCGAGTGGACTCGGCGCGTTGCCTACGTCTCGCAGGAGCCCCGCCTGCTGCACGCCTCGGTCGCGGAGAACATCGGCTACTTCCGCGACCTTTCGCGACGAGGAGGTGGAACGGGCCGCGCGCCTGGCGCGCATCCACGAGGAGGTGATCGCCTGGCCGCAGGGGTACGAGACGATCGTCGGCCCCCGCGCCGACGCGGTCTCCGGCGGCCAGCAGCAGCGCATCTGTCTGGCGCGCGCGCTCGCGGCGCGCCCGCAGGTGCTGGTGCTGGACGAGCCCACCACCGCGCTGGACCCGACACTCCGAGCGGCTGATTCAGGAGTCGCTGAGCGCCCTCAAGCACGAGCTGACGCTCTTCATCGTCGCCCACCGCCTCTCCACGCTGGACATCTGCGATCGCGTGATGGTGATCGTCGACGGCCGCCTGGCGGCGTTCGACACGACGGCGTTCCTGCAGACGCACAACCCCTACTACCGCACCGCCTCCGCGCTCGCCGCCGGCGCGCCCATGAGCGGGCTGCTGGAGGTGCGGTGAGCATGCCCGACTTCTTCATCGTCGGCCAGCCCAAGAGCGGCACGACCGCGCTGTACGAGATGCTGCGCCGCCACCCGCAGATCTACATGCCCGCCGGCAAGGAGCCGTGGTATCTTCGCGCGCGAGCTGCACGAGCGCACGCCGCCGCGCCCCGCAGGGACACCGGCGACGCTCGCGGAGTACCTGGAGCTGTTCGCCGCCGCGCGCCCCGGCCAGCGCGTGGGCGAGGCGAGCGCGCTGTACCTGTGGTCGCGCACCGCCGCGCGCGGGATCGCAGAGGTGCGTCCCGGCGGCGCGGATCGTCGCGATCCTGCGCGAGCCGCCGCGCTTGCTGCGCTCGCTGCACCTGCAGTTCGTGGAGACCTACGTCGAGACCGAGACCGACCTGCGCACGGCGCTCGCGCTCGAGGCGCAGCGGCGCGAGGGGCGGCGGATACCGCGTCACACCTACTGGCCGCGGGCGCTCCTCTACTCCGAGCACGTGCGCTACGTCGAGCAGCTGCGCCGCTACCACGAGCTGTTCGGTCGCGAGCAGATGCTGGTGCTGATCTACGACGACTTCCGCGCCGACAACGAGGCGACCGTGCGCCGGGTGCTGCGCTTCCTCGACGTCGACGACACGGTCCCGATCGACCCCGTCGAGGCCAACCCCACGGTGAGCGCGCGCTCGCAGCGCCTGCACGAGCTGCTGCACGCGGTCTCCGTCGGGCACGGCCCGTTCTCGCTGGCGGCGAAGGGAGCCGTCAAGGCGCTCACGCCGACCGGGTTGCGACGCCGCGCGCGCGACGCCCTCCAGCGGCGCATCGTCTTTGCCCCGCCGCCCCCGCCGGATGCGGAGCTGACGGCCGAGCTGCGACGCCGCTTCAGGGGCGAGGTGGCGGCGCTGAGCGAGTACCTGGGTCGCGATCTGGTGACGCTCTGGGGCTATGACCGCGTCGGCTGACACCACCGCGATGCCCGCCTGCGGCGGTCGGCCCGCCGGCGACGGTCTCGCCCATCCGGGGAGGGTGCCCGACTTCTTCATCGTCGGCCACCCCAAGAGCGGCACCACCGCGCTGTACGAGATGCTGCGCCGCCACCCGCAGATCTACATGCCCGAGCTGAAGGAGCCGGCCTTCTTCGCCACCGACCATGCGCCTGCGCTTCCAGCCCAAAACCAGCGGCCCGCTGCCCGCGACCCTCGAGGAGTACCTCTCGCTGTTCGCCGCCGCCGCCCCCGACCAGCTGCGTGGGGGAGGCCTCCTCCTCGTATCTGTGGTCGCACCACCGCCGCGCGCGGCGATCGCGGAGGTGGCCCCCGCGGCGCGCATCATCGCGATCCTGCGCGAGCCCGCGAGCTTCCTGCGCTCGCTGCACCTGCAGCTGCTGCAGAACCACATCGAGACCGAGAAGGACCTGCGCAAGGCGCTCGCGCTGGAGGCGCGCGCGGCGCGCAGGGTCGCCGGATCCCGCGCCGCTCGCCGCGCCCGCAGGCGCTGCTCTACTCCGAGCACGTGCGCTACGTCGAGCAGCTGCGTCGCTATCACGCGCTGTTCGGCGCCGAGCAGGTGCTGGTGCTGATCTACGACGACTTCCGCACCGACAACGAGGCCACGGTGCGCCGGGTGCTGCGCTTCCTGGAGGTTGACCCCACCGTCCCGGTGTCCGCCGTCGAGGCCAACCCCACCGTGCGGATGCGCTCGCAGGCACTCGACGAGCTGGTGCACACGCTGACGGTGGGGCGCTCGCCGCTGGTGCGCGCCATGCAGGCGCCGGTCAAGGCGCTGACGCCCCGGCCGCTGCGTCATGCCGCGCTCCGGGCGGTTCGGCGCCGCTTCGTCGTCGGGCCCCCGGCGCCGCCCGACGAGGAGTTGATGCTCGAGCTGCGGCGGCGCTTCGCGCCGGAGGTGGTGGCGTTGAGCGAGTATCTCGATCGCGATCTGGTGAGCCTGTGGGGCTATGACCGCCTCGGCTGACACCACCGCGATGCTCGGCCGCGGCGGTCGGCCCGCTGGAGGGGGTCCCGCTCAAGCGGGAAGGGTGCCCGACTTCTTCATCGTCGGCCACCCCAAGAGCGGCACCACCGCGCTCTACCGGATGCTGCGCTCCCACCCGCAGATCTTCCTGCCCGACATCAAGGAGCCGTGGTTTCTCGCGCCGGAGCTGCGCTCGCCATTCCGCGGCGCGGGGGTCGGCAGGCGCCCCGAGACGCTCGATCAGTACCTCGCGCTGTTCGCCCCCGCCCGGCCCGACCAGCGCGCGGGCGAGGCCTCCTCCTCCTACCTGATGTCGCGCTCCGCCGCGGGGCGCATCGCCGAGCTGGCGCCCGACGGCGCGGATCGTCGCGATTCTGCGCGAGCCGGCGAGCTTTCTGCGCTCGCTGCACCTGCAGAACGTGCAGATGCACGTCGAGTCCGAGCGCGACCTGCGCACGGCGCTGGCACTCGAGCCCGAACGCCGTCGGGGACGCCACATCCCACCCCGCTCCTCGCGCCCGCAGGCGCTGCTGTACTCCGAGCAGGTGCGCTACGTCGAGCAGCTGCGTCGCTATCACGAGCTGTTTGCGCCCGGGCATGTGCTGGTGCTGATCTACGACGATTTCCGCGCCGACAACGAGGCGACGGTGCGCCGGGTGCTGCGTTTTCTCGACGTCGATCAGCTGGCGCCGATCGAGGCCGTCGAGGCCAACCCCACGGTCGGCGTGCGCTCCCTGCGCCTGCACCAGGCAGTGCAGGCCATCTCGGTGGGGAGTGGGCCGGTGTCGGCGGCGCTCAAGGCGTCGATGAAGACCGTCACCTCGCGGCGGCTGCGGCACGCGGGGCTGCGTGCGGTCCGGCGGGGCGTGGTATTCGGAGCGCCACCCCCGCCCGACGCGGAGCTGATGATGGAGTTGCGCCGCCGTTTCGCGCCGGAGGTGGCGGCGCTGAGCGAGTATCTGGGGCGCGATCTGGTGGGGCTGTGGGGCTATGACGGCCTCGCTTGAGCAGGCGCCGGCGCCGGGGCAAGGCGGGCGCGGGATATTGGAGGGGGAGGGGGGTTGTGTCGGCGTGACTCCCGCTGCCGCTCGGCCCAGGCCGCCCGACTTCTTCATCGTCGGCAACCCCAAGAGCGGCACCACCGCGCTGTACGAGATGCTGCGCCGCCACCCGCAGATCTTCATGCCCGCGCTGAAGGAGCCGCACTTTCTCGCCGCCGAGGAGCGTCCTCCCCAGGAGGCAGAGACGGTGCCTCACCCGACGGCCTCCTCCGGCGCGCCTGAGGGCACGCTTCCCCGCACACTCGAGGAGTACCTGGCGCTGTTCGCCCCGGCGCGGCCCGACCAGCGCGCCGGGGAGGCTTCGCCCTCGTATCTGCGCTCGCCCCTCGCAGCCGACCGCATCGCACAGCTTCAGCCCGGCGCGCGGATCGTCGCGATCCTGCGTGAGCCCGCGAGCTTTGTGCGCTCGCTGCACCTGCAGTACCTGCAGGATCACGTCGAGCGCGAGCGCGATCTTCGTACGGCGCTGGCGCGCGAGCAGATCGTGCGCGACGGCCGCACGGTGCTGCGCTACTCCGAGCGCGTGCGCTATGTCGAGCAGCTGCGCCGCTACCACGAGCTGTTCGCGCCCGATCGGGTACTGGTGTTGATCTACGATGATTTTCGCGCCGACAACGAGGCGACGGTGCGCCGCGTGCTGCGCTTCCTGGAGGTGGACGACACGGTGGGGATCGAGCCGCTGGAAGCCAACCCCACCGTGCGCATGCGCTCGGTGCGCCTGGCGCGGGCGACGCACGCGGTGCGTACTGGGCGCGGCCCGCTCGGGGTGAAGCTGCGCACGCCGATCCGGGTGCTCACCTCCGAGCGGATGCGCGCCGGGGCGATGCGGGTCGTGCGCCGGCGCCTGCTCTACGGTGCTCCCCAGCCACCGGACGAGGCGCTGATGCTCGAGCTGCGGCGGCGCTTCGCGCCGGAGGTGGCGGCATTGAGCGAGTATCTGGGCCGCGATCTGGGCTCGTTGTGGGGCTATGACCGCCTCGGCTGAGCGGCCCGCGGTCGAGCTCGATCGCGGGGGGTCGATCGAGCGCTACGCCGTCGAGGGCGCTCTCGGCGGGGCAGTCGAGTGGCGGGCGGTCGAGGGCGCTCCGCGCGGGCCATTCGACGTGCGGTGGCGGGCCGAGCGCGAGCGCGCTCAGGCGGAGGTCATGCCGTCGGGCCGGGTCGTGGTGTCGTGCTCCACGCCGCTCGGCGTGGGCGGTCTCGGGCGCCATCTGCAGGAGGCGATGGGGGCGCTCGCGCGGCGGGGGGCGGAGGCGGTTTGCGTCTGCGACCCGTTCCCGGCTCTTGGCGGGAAGGAGGCCGGCGGCGCTCGATTCGATACGCCCGCTCGGACGGCCGGGACGCGCATGCTCGGCGATGTGATCGCTCCCCTCGCACGCCGCTCGCCCGCCTGGAGTACGTGGACCGCGAACGTTGCCTTCGACCTTGGCGCCGCGCGGCGGCCGCCGGGCGGTGGGCATCTTGTCGCGTTCAACGGCTCGGCGCTGCTGCAGTTGCGCGCGGCCAGGCGGGCGCGGATGCGATCGGTTGCGCTGATGTCCGCCAACTCGCATCTGCGAAGGGTGGTGCGCATGCACGCAGTTGCCCACCGGCAGTACCCGCTGGAGCGCTCGTGGGCGACGCGCATGCTGGGGCGCAACCTGGCCGAGTACGCGCTCGCCGACCGCATCTACGTCTCCTCCCGGCACGCCCTGGAGTCGTTCGTCGAGGAGGGGGTGCCCGAGGAGGTGCTCACGCTCTTTCCGCTCACCCCCGACCCCCGCTTCGTGCCCGACGCGCGCGCGCGCGCGAGCTCGGGGAGCTTTGAGATCGTGTACGTCGGCAGCCTCTCCGTCGTCAAGGGGGTGCCGCTGCTGATCGACGCCGTTCGCCGTCTGCGCCACCCGGATCTGCGGCTGGTGCTGGCCGGCGGCTGGGGAACACGAGGGATGCGGCGCTTCGTGCAGCGTGTCTGCGCTGAGGACCCTCGGATCGTGGTCAATCCGGGCGACCCGCTGTCTCATCTTCAGCGCGCCTCGCTGTGCGTGCACCCGAGCTACGAAGACGGGTTCGGCTACGCCCCGGTCGAGGCGCTCGCCTGTGGTGTCCCCGCGCTGGTCAGCGAGAACACCGGGATGAAGGAGCTGATCGACCCGGGGCGCAACGGGCTGGTGCTGCCGACTGGGGATCTGGAGGCGCTCACGCAGGCGATCGACGCCGCCTACCGCGGGGAGGTCCTCGGTGGGTAGCGGGACACAGAGTTGGGCATCGGCGAGGGCGGTGCCCGAGCCAGACGCCGGTGGGTGCATCGAGCCGGGCCTCTCTGCGCGCGGGCCGTCGATTCGCATTGCGGTGGTCGGTATGTCCGCCGGACCCACCTGCGGTGCGCGCGACCACGCGCTGCTGCTCGCCGAGGGGTTGAGTCGCGCGCAGGTGTCGTGCTCGCTGCACTGGTTGGGGCGCCGTGAGGAATCGGTTCGCGGCGGAGGGGCGGAGACCCGCGCTTGGGGGCATGCGCTCGCCAGCGAGCTGGCACGCGAGCGGCCGGATGCGGTTCTGCTGCACTACTCGGTCTTCGCCTACTCCCACCGCGGGCTGCCGCTGTTCGTCGCCCCCACGCTTGCGGTCCTGCGGCGTTCGGGAATTCCGGTGGTGACCGTGCTGCACGAGTTCGTCTACCCCTGGCGGCACGGCGGCCTGCGGGGCAAGGCGTGGGCGCTCACGCAGCGGGCGTTGCTGATCGACGTGATGCGCAGCTCCTCGGCGGTGCTGCTCACCACCGACTTCCGCGCGCGGTGGCTGGCGTCACGGCCCTGGCTGCCGCGGCGTACCGCCGCGGTCGCGCCGGTCTTCTCCAACCTGCCGCCCCCGGTCGCACGGTCGCCGCTCGTGCCCTCCAACCTGCCGCCCTTGGTCGCACGGTCGCCGCTCGCGCCCTCCAACCGGGCCCCCGCGCTCGCCGAGCCACCAGCGGATCGCGTGCAGCCGGTGCTTGGGCTGTTCGGCTACTCCTACCAGGGGGCCGCACTTTCGCTGGTGTTGGACGCGATCGTGCTGCTCATACGGCGTGGTGTAGCACCGCGGCTCGTGCTGCTCGGGGCGCCGGGGCCCACTTCGGCGGTGGCCGGGACGTGGGTGCAGGAGGCGCGCGCGCGTGGGATCGAGCACGGACTGGAGTTCTCCGACACGCTCCCCGCGCAGGACCTCTCGAATGCGCTCGCCGCCTGCGATCTGCTGCTGTTCGCCGATGCCGCGGGCCCCTCCTCGCGCAAGGGCACGCTCGCCGCCTCGCTTGCGTCCGGCCGGCCGGTGCTCGCGATCGACGGTCACCGTCGCTGGCTGGAGCTGGTCTGGGCCGAGGCTGCGGCCGTGGTCCAGCCGGCGGCGCCGGCGCTGGCCGATGCGATTCACGAGCTGCTTGAAGATGGCGTCGCGCGCGAGGCGCTTGGCGCGCGTGGCCGCGCTTTCGCCGAAGATCGGATGGGCGTCAAGCGCACGGTGGAGGCGGTCAGAGGGCTACTCACCGGGGTCCTTGGCGTGGATGTGACGAGTCGCTTCCTACAGGTTGGCGTTGACTTCGGCTAGCTCCTCCCAGCTCGTGCGTGCGACGCGGTAGCCCTTCAGCAGCGCGTCGACATGCCGCTCGGGGGAGAACCGCTCAGCCACCATCTCCCTGCCGGCCGCCCCGATCTTCTGCTGACGCCCGGGGTCGGCGAGCAACTCATCGAGTGCTCGCGCGAGCCCCCGCACGTCTCCTGGTCCAACGCCCACGCCGGTGACGCCGTCCTGCAGCCAGTCGGAGATACCCCCGGTGAGGCTGGCGATCACCGGCCGGCCGGCGGCAAGGGCCTCGATCCCAACCAGGCCGAACGGCTCGGGCCACAGCGAAGGGATCGCCACGACCGACGCCCCCGCCAGCTCCCGGGCCAGTCGCTCCGCGTCGAGCCATCCACGGAAGCGCACGCGCTGCTCAACTCCCACATTGCGCGCCAGCCTGCGCATCGCCGCCAGCTGCATGCCGTCGCCGCAGACGACCAGTTCCGCGTCCACTGTTCGCATGGCGCGGATCAGCACGCCGAGTCCCTTCGGCTTCACCACCCTGCCGGCAAACACCACCCTCCGCACAGCGCAGGGCTCGTGCGGCGGGTGCGGCGACAGCGTGGCGAATAGTGGGATCACCGTTCGGCGGGCCACGCCGTTGACCGCGAGATGCCGCGCCACGGCGCTCGAGTACGCCACCGCCAGGTCGGCGCTGCGGAGGGCTTCGAGCGCGCGGGTCGTCTGCCGGTAGGAGGCCGGCAGCGGTTGCGGATTGCGAACGTGCGCGCAGCCGCGCAGCGCGAGATTGGGTACGCACCCCGGCCCGTGGGGGCGTGCGCACTCATGGCCGGGACGGAAGTAGTGCACGCCTGCGGTGCATGCGGTGTATCCGTGCGCGCTCATCACCACGGGCGCTTTGATTCGCAGGGCCCCCACCACGGTGGGGTCGTCGAGCTGGTGCAGATGGATCACGTCGGGTCGCGACTGCGCGGCGGCCCCCAGGCGCGCATCGATCGGGACATGCGCCTTGAAGAGCTCGGCGCTGCGATGCACCGTGACACCGGGCACGTGCAGGTCTGGATCGACTTTCGCCGCGACCACCGTCACCTGCAGACCATGTTCGGCGAGCAGCCGCGCGCTCGTCTGGACGTGTGCCGCGACCCCACCGTTGCGACCCCACAGCGGCGTGCCAAACAGCACCGAGCTAGGGGAGGCCGACATCGCGGCGGATGATACCCGCGGCGCGCCGAGTTGAGCCGTAAATGTGTCTTTTGTGTGAACCCACCAGAGCGGGCGGGCAGGGTGCGGGAGAATGCCCACACGATGACGGAGAGAGCGACATCCGACGCTGTACCCGCCGTACCCGCCGTCGGCGCGGCGCGCCCGAAGGTCGTGTACGTGATGGGGTCGGGCCGCAGCGGCAGCACCATCCTCGGCGTCGCGCTCGGCAACTGCGATGGCGTCTTCTACGCCGGCGAGCTCGACAACTGGCTGGTGCGCTCCGGTGCCCCTGTCCTCGGGGGTTTGGAACGAACGCGCTTCTGGAGCACTGTTCGTGACGATGTTCCGGGTGCCTCCGAGCTGTTTGGCAACAGGGCGCAGCGTTACCTCGAACGCTCCTTCGCGCCGTTTCGGATTCACCGCTGGCGGGTACGGCGACGACTGCGCGAGGGCTACCGCCGGGTCACCGAGGATCTCTACCGGGCGATCGCCCGCGCGGCGGGAGTCACACACGTCGTGGACACCTCACACTTCCCGCTGCGCGCGCGGGAGCTGCAGGCGCTCGCCGGCATCGACCTGTACCTCATATTTCTGGTCCGCGACCCCCGCGGCGTCATCGATTCATTCAATCTGCACCTGAATCGCAACGACGTGGCCGAGCGCCGGCTGCGGATTCTCAACACCAACGCCAACCTGTGGCTAACGCACCTGCTGTCGGTGCTGATCTTCCTGCGCCAGCCGCGCGAGCGGAGGATGCTGCTGCGACACGAGGAGTTCCTCGCCGACCCGGAGGGCATGTTGCGCCAGATTCTCGACCGGGTTGAGTGCGCCGCCGAGCTTCCCGACCTGGCCTCGCTCAGCACCGGCGTTCCCCTGAACGGCAATCGGCTGCTTTCGGCCGACACGGTCTCACTGGAGCGCAAGGTGCTCGCACCGCGGGGCGGCTCGCGCGTCACCGCGCTGCTGCAGCTCCCCTGGACGGCCATCTTCGCGAGATTGCAACCGGTGGCGAGCGCAACGGGCCCGCGCGGGGATGGGTAGCTCGGCGCGGCCGGCTGCTCACGGGTATTCGATCGTGAGGACGCGGGGGTAGTCGGTGGCGGCGAGTTCGATCGTCGCGGTGTGGCCGGTTTGGCTGAGCAGCTTGGCGGGGGTGGTTTCGTTGCGCAGCGGGTCGTAGGCGGCGATGGTGGGGGGTGTGGCCGTTTCGGGGAGGTTGCCGAGGGTGACCTGGAAGGTCTCGTTGGGGAGGTCGAAGCGGTGGACGTCGCCGGTGGGGGCTTCGGGTTCGTAGAGCGTGAGCAGGTCGCGGGTCATCACGTAGACGGGGATCACGAAGCGGGTGGGGGAGGATTGGAAAGGCAGGACGGCCAGCACTTCGCGGTCGTAAAGGCTGGGGTGAGCGGTGGTGTCGTCGCCGCTGAATTGCGCGTGGTCGCCGTCTTGGGCGATCGAGAGGAGGGTGAGCTGGCGCGGGTCGGCGCCGGGGCCGGGGCCGCGGAATTGGGCGAGCATGTCGCGAAAGCCGCTCATCGTTTCACCGCCCAGCGAGTCGCCGGGGTAGGTTTCGGGGTGGGCTTGCAGAGCGGCGAAGAAGCTGGGGGGGATCAGCGCGAGGGCTTGGCCGGCCGCGGCGTAGAAGTACTCGCGGGTCATGCCCTTGTTGATCATCGCGACGAGGCTGCGCAGCAGTGCCTTGGCTTGAAAGTGGGCCCTGTCGGCGGGCGTTAGCGCCGTCGGTGCGGGGGTGCTCTCGTCGGGGCCGACCGGGGTCGCGTTGTGGAGTGAGAGGTTGTACTCGGTCATCCACTTCTGCAGCGGGCTGCCCCCCGGCGGACCGACGTTGCGGCCGTGCGGCAGCCCGTACACTTCGGTTGTGACCGGCGCGAGGTCGCGCACCAGCGTCTCGGTTTGGGTGGCCGCGAGGTAGTACTCGGGGAACAGCGACTGGTAGTGGGGCACAAACAGCGGCGTGAAGACGTTCTCGGCGGAGGTGTCGCGTTCGCCCAGCGCATTCAGCGGTATCAACGACCGTTCCTGGTCGGCGGCGGGGTAGGTTTTGGCGCCGTTGTAGAGATGCTTGCTGAGTGCGGTCAAACCCGGCGGCGCCTGCGCGCCCGAGGGAAATGGAGTCTGGCTGGCAAACCCGTCGCTGATACCCACGCCCGGCCCGGCCCCACTGGCGGGGTTGCGCACAAAGGCGACCGTTTCATCGAGCAGCGCTTTGGTGATTTCCCTGGTCGCCGCGCTCACCCCTTCGGCGCCGGCGGGCGCGTCGTAGTATTCGGCGTTGAGGAACTGCGAGCCGAAGCTGAGCTCGTTCCACATCTCTAGGTCGTACCCTTCGGGGCCGAAGATGCTCGCGGCCTCTTTGCACACGGTCGCCACATAGCCCAACCAGCCGGCGAGGGTTTCCTGGTAGGCCGGGTTCGGTTCGCCGTTGGCGAGGGTGGGAGCGCTGAAGGGCGCATACAGCAGCGTGGCGCCCTTATGCGCGCCGGCAGGCAGCGCGCTCGGCAGCGGTTTGGAGAGCGTGGCAAGGTCGCCCGGGCCGATCGAGTCGATCAGGATGTCGGGGTCGCCGCCGAACACGAGGCCGTCGAAGCCGGTCTTGCCGGGCACCACCGTCGCCGCGGCCGTGGGTGTCAGAGTTACCGTCTGCGAGCCGGCTGGAGCTTCGACTGTCGTTTCAAGATCGACCTGCTTGGCTGGGGTTGGACCCTCGCTGTTGGCGTCGAGCAGGATCAACGGCCGCAGCTCATGCCTGTGCAGCGCTTCCAAACGTGTGCGCACGCCGGCTTCGTCGGCGAAATGAGTGGGATCGTCGTAGGAAAGCCCGTCCCAGTTGAGCGCGATGCGAGCCAGCTTGAAGCCGCTGTCCTGGAGCAGCTGCGCGGTCGCTTCCGCCTGGGGGGCGCTCACGTTGAAGTTGATCCCAAGCGATTCCAGCAGCCGCGACGCCGGCCACGTGTCCATGTAGGCGCGCCACGGTTGGATCCAGAAGGAGGTCGTCCCGAACGGCGTCTCGGTCAGGTACCTGGGGTCGATCGGGTCCGTCAGGGTTCCGCCGGCGCCTTCGCTCTGTTCAGAGGAGCCTCCGCCCGGTCCGCCGAAGGCGACTCCAGGCGAGCCGGTGGCGGATGCGTGGGTCTGCCCCGGACCCGTGGTCGCGCCCGTCACTTCCGCGGGGGGCAGTTCGCCGTTCGGATGATTTGTGGAGGGGCTGCCGCCCGCGCCCCTGCCGGAGTTCGCGGGGGACCGGTGTACGGGCGGATGCTGGTCCTTGGTCGTGCGCTTCTTCGCACACTTCGTTGAGGAGTGCCCGTGGTTGGAGGACTGGCCGCGGCGCTTTGGCTGGCAGGACTGGTGCGCGCTGCTCCGGTGCGCCACGGAGCGGGGATGCCGGATGGTTTGAGCCGCGGCGGACCCCGGCGTGAGCGGCCCAATCGCGACCGCAAACGCCACGGCGAGCAAGCGCGCCGGCCAGGCCCGTCGGGCAGGCGGAAGCTGATGGGTGGATATGACGATTCGGAGCACTCTGCTGGCGAGGCCTGCCGGGGATTGGCCTCTGGTGATCCGATCGACCCCCGCGCGGACCCGCTTGACGGGGGAATACCGCGGTGGACGTGTGTGGGACTACCGCACCGGCACGGTGGGCACCGGCCCGAGCGCCTCGGCAAAGAACGCCAGCGTGCGAGCCCATGCGTCGCGGGCGGCCTCGGGGCGGTAGCTGGGGCGGGTGTCGTTGAAGAAGGCGTGCGGGGTGTCGGGGTAGATTCGCAGCTCGTGATCCACGCCCGCCTCGCTCAGCGCGGTGTCGAACGCGGGTAGGCCACCCACGATGCGGGGATCGTCGTGGCCGTAGAAGCCGCGCAGTGGGCAGCGGATCGAGCCGGCCTGCTCGGCGCTTGGGGAGGCGCCGTAGAAGATCACCGCCGCCCCGAGTTCGGGCTCCTCACCGGCCAGCAGCGCAGATAGACCGCCACCCAGGCAGAAGCCGACCGAGCCGACCGCCCGTCCCGCGCAGGCCGGGTGGGCGTG
The DNA here is from genome assembly GCA_963833205.1 of uncultured Solirubrobacterales bacterium. Taxonomy (GTDB): domain Bacteria; phylum Actinomycetota; class Thermoleophilia; order Solirubrobacterales; family Solirubrobacteraceae; genus Palsa-744. The sequence continues at coordinate 261,688 of CAWHWZ010000008.1, forward strand.
CAGGAAGGCGACGGCCGCGCGCAGGACGCCGAGATGGCGCGCGGGGTCTCCGCCCACCCCGCCGAACAGCGCCGCGATCGTCTCACCGACATTCCGCGCCTCGTCGGCGGGGAGCCGCGCGAGCGCCTCGGCGCGCCGCTGCTCGTCGCTCAGCACCGCCATCCACTGCGCTGTGGGAATCGTGTTGAGGAACGCCTTGGCGGCCGTGACACGCTCGGCGGCGAGCGTCGGCGGTCGCCCCCCGCCGGCCGAGTACAGGTCGGGCGCCAGCGCCACGTAGCCGGCGTTGACGAAGCGGTCAGCCACGTCCGCGATGTGCACATCGACGCCCCACACCTCCTGGATCACCACCACCCCGGGCGCTGGCGTGGTGACCGCGCGAGGTCGGGTGAGGTATCCCGCGACCGCCCCGGCGGGGCTTGCGTAGTCGATCCACTCGCTCAGTAGCTCCATCCCCGTCTCCTATCGTTCGTCATCGTATGGGAATTTACTTCGTCTGCAAATCTGGCATTGTCCGCAAATTCCGGTGACAGCACGCGATACTCCTGCGTTTCCTTCATCCGCTAGCGTGATCGTCATGGATGCCGTCATCGAACAGGCCGCACACATGCTGGCCGAGACCGCAGGCTCGCCTGTCCGGGTGATTTTGTTCGGGTCGCATGCCCGCGGCGACGCACGCGCCGGGAGCGACCTCGACTTCCTCGTCATCGAGCCCGATGTGCCCGACCGGCACGCCGAGATGGTGCGTCTGCGCAGCGCACTGCACGATCTGCGCAGACCGATCGACGTGCTCGTCTACAGCGAGGCTCAGGTCGAGGAGTGGGGCGAGGCACGTGGGACAGTGCTTCACGCCGCTCTTTCCGAGGGTCGGGTGCTTGTCGAAGCGTGATGAACACGACGTTGCCGACGCGCTGCTCGCCAAGGCCAGCGGCGATGAGGCTGGACTGCGCGCACTCGTAGACCACCACGACGTGCCCGATCATGTCGCCGGCTTCCTCGCGCAGCAAGCGATCGAGAAGGCACTCAAGGCGGTCCTCACCGCACGTAACGTGCCGTTTGAGCGTAGGCACGACATCGACTATTTGTGCAGCCTGATCGAGGACGCAGGGCTGGACCTGGCCGCAGAGCTGAAGGCTGCCGTTGCTCTGACGCCGTGGGCCGTCGAGTTCCGCTACGCAGATCCGTTCGACGCGCCATCTCTAGACCGGGCTGGCGCACTGGAGACCGTCGTCGCCGTACGGGAGTGGGCCACCCGAGTGATCAGCAGGGAGGAGCCGGACGGTCTTGAGTCACTCATCGCCCGGCCATGAGCCACGTTGACGGTCTGGTGGGAATGAACGCTCCAGCACCTCCGCATACACCCGCTCCAGTTGCTCGCCCACGCGCGCGGGGTGGTAGGCCTCGATCGCGCTTCGCGCCGCGCTTCCCAGCCGCTCGCGCGCCTGCGGGTCGGCGCTCAGCGCGCGCATCGCGGCGGCGAGCGCATCCACGCGGCGGGCCGCGTAGAGGCGGCCGGTCTCACCGTCGGCGATCACCTCGGCGGGGCCGCCCTCGTCGGGCGCGATCACCGGTAGGCCCGCCGCCATGCCCTCCAGCACCACCTGGCCAAATGGCTCTGGTATCACCGAGGCGTGCACCAGCACGTCGATCCGGGCTAGCTCGCTCCACACGTCCTCGCGAAAGCCGCGCAGCCGCACCCGCTCGGCGAGCCCCAGTTGCGCGATGAGCTCGCGCAACTCGCGCTCGCAGGACTCCTCGCCGAACAGCGGCGCCCCCACGATCACCGCTCGCTCCGCTCCCGCGGTGGGGAAGGCGGCGGCGAAGGCGCGCACGAACAGGTCCTGTCCCTTCCACGGGGCGATCCGCCCGACGACCCCGAACGTGGTGGTGGGCGAGTCGGCCGCGCGGGGGTACGGTGAGGGCTCGACCGAGTCGGGGATCACGCGATGTATCCGGCTCTGGTCGCGAGTACCGGCTGCCGGCGCGCCGGGCCTGTCGCGATGGTTGGAGAGCGCCACCGAGTCGGAGTTCGCACGGCGTCCCCGGTCGCGATCGTGAGCGCCGGCCTCGAGCGTGTCCAGCGTGGCGGTGGAGTTGGCGACCACGCCGTCCGCCAGGCACCCCACGAGCTCTCGCACCAGCCGCACCGCGGGTCGGGGAAGGTAGTCGGCGGCGATCCGGTCGCGCAGATGCCACACCACCGGGACGCCGGCGGCGTTGGCGGCGAGGCTCCCATACACGCCGGCCTTCAGCGAGTTGGTGTGCACCAGATCGGGCTTCAACTGGCGCAGGCGCAGCGTGAGCCGCGCGAGGTACGCCAGCGTGCTGAGCAGCGCCGCGGGGGAGGCGCCGCCGAGACGCACCGTGTCCTTGCGCGCGTCCCGCGCCGCGGCTGCGATCGGCAGCACCTCGACAGAGATGCCCGCCTGCGCCAACCGTGCCGCGAGCGGCCCCTCCTCGCCGAGGATCACGTGCGCGTTCACGCGCCGCAGGTGCGGCAGCAGGCGCAGCAGCGCGATCTCACCCCCCGACAGCCGGGCGACGTGGTCGAGGTACACCACCCGCAGGCGCCGCTCGTCCGTGCCGCTCACCAGCCGGCGGTGCAGCGCGCGGTGGCGCTCGGCCACCGCCGGCCAGGAGAAGCGCTCGGCATACTCGCGTGTGGCGGCGCGCGTGGGCAGCGCTCCGCGGGCCGCCGCCCGCAGGCGCGCCCCGAGCGCCTCGGCGTCGCCGGCTGGGACCACCAGCGAGGGATCGAGCGCGCCCGCCGCCTCCGGCAGGCCGCCCACGTCGCTGACGATGCTGGGGGTGCCGCACGCCGCCGCCTCAAGCACCACCAGGCCGAAGCCCTCGACCGCGACGCTCGGCGCCGCCGCCACGTCGGCGCAGCGGTAGGCGTCGATCAGCTCCTCGTCGGAGAGCCGGCCCATGATGCGCACTCTGCCGGCCAGGGGCGCCAGCGCGGCGCGCGCCGTCAGCGCCTCGCGCAACGGCCCGTCTCCGATCAGCAGCAGCACGGAGCCTTTCGGCAGCTCGTGCTCGATCCCACTCCACGCGTCGAGCAGCAGGTCGATCCCCATGCGCGCCACCAGGCGGCGGGCGCACACCACCACGAACGCATCGGGGTCGATCCCCAGCCGCGCGCGGGCGCGCGGCCGATCGCCCGGGGTGAACTCCTCGAGCGCCACTCCGGGCGCCCACACGTTGACGTTCCACGGCGCCACCCGGTGGCGCTCCACCAGCGCCCTGCGGAAGGCGCTGGACAGCACCACATGGGCATCCGCGCGGTGCAGCACACGCCGTTCCAGGGCTCTGCGCAGCGCGAGCTTCACGCGCGAGGCGTCCCCCGCGGCGGCGTGCTCGTCGGCCCACGGCCCGTGGAAGTGAAATACCGTCGGGCGGCCTCGGCGCGCTCCGAGCAGCAGCGGCGCCGCCGCGTATAGCGCGAAGTGCGCGTCCACCACCTCGGCGGCGCGCGTACCCCGCCGGGCCGCCAGCCAGTACGCGCCGAGCCGGCGCGCGAGCGGGAGGTCGTGTCGGCCCGCCGCGACGATCGTCGCGGGCGCGCCGGCGGCCGGTCCGATCACCACGCCGCTGGCCTCCGGAAGCTGCTCGAAAAGCGAGCGGTAGTAGCGGTCCAGCCCGCCCACCGTCGAGGGAAACCAGCCCATCCCGAGCATCAGCACGCGGGGATCACGGTCGGCTGCCTGCATGGCACGAGCCTGGGCGGCGCCCTCCCGGCGGCTGTGAACATCTAGTGAAGCGTTGGAGCATATGCGCGCCTGTGGAGTTAGATGGGCGCACATGCTCGCAATCGAGTTGAAGGCCCTACGGCGCGGCGCGCCGGCGGCTGCGCTGATGGCGCTGGCGCTGTTGCTCGGCGCAGCGATCCCCGATGGTCTGGCCAGCGGTTCGGCCCCGCTGTTCCAGCAGGGCGCGAAGCTTGTCGGCGGCGAAGAAGAGAGCGGCGCGGCTCGCTTCGGGCGCAGCGTGGCGCTCTCCGCCGACGGCGACACCGCGCTGATCGGTGCGCCGCGTGACAGCGGCGAAGCCGGGGCGGTGTGGGTGCTCACACGTACCGGCTCCACCTGGACGCGGCAGGCGAAGCTCACCGATGGCGAAGAAGAGGTAGGGAGGGCTCGCTTCGGGCGCAGTGTGGCGCTCTCTGCCGACGGCGACACCGCGCTGATCGGCGCCCCCAACGACGGTGGCGTGGGCGCCGCGTGGGTGTTCACGCGCGCGGGTGCCACGTGGACGCAGCAGGCGAAGCTAACGGGCGCCGGGGAGAGTGGCAGCGGCTGGTTCGGCCAGAGCGTGGCGCTCTCTGCGGATGGGGCCACCGCGCTGGTGGGTGGCTTTGTCGACCACAGCGACACCGGCGCCGCGTGGGTGTTCGCGCGGTCGGGCTCAGGCGCGGGCGCCACGTGGGCGCAGCAGGGCGAAAAGCTCACCGGCGCCGGGGAGTCGGGCGAAGGCGAGTTCGGCTGGAGCGTGGCGCTCTCCGCCACCGGCGAAACCGCGGTGATCGGCGCCCGCAAAGACGGCGCCGGCGCGGGTGCGGCATGGGTGTTCGCGCGGTCGGACTCCGGCGCAGGTTCAACGTGGGAGCAGCAGGGCGAAAAGCTCACCGGCGCCGAAGAGGCGGGCGAAGGCGAGTTCGGCCAGAGCGTGGCGCTCTCCGCCGATGGCGACACGGTGCTGATCGGCGGTTTCCACGACGGCGCCGGCGCGGGCGCGGCGTGGGTGTTCACCCGCACGGGCTCCGGCCCGGCCACCACCTGGGCACAGCAGGGCGCCAAGCTCACCGGCGCCGGCGAGGTGGGCGGGGGCTTCTTCGGCGACGCCGTCGCCCTCACTCCGGATGGAAGCACGGCGCTGGTAGGCGGTTTCGAGGACGACGAACACGAGGGCGCCGCGTGGCTGTTCACACGGACCAGCTCCGGCGCGGGCGCGACCTGGGCGCAGCAGGGCGAAAAGCTCACCGGCGGCGAAGAAGAGCGTGGCAAGGGCGAATTTGGCTGGAGCGTGGCGCTCTCCGCCGACGGCGCCACCGCCCTCGTTGGCGGCATCGGCGACAGCAATAAGGCGGGCGCGGCGTGGGTGTTTGGGGACGAACCCCAGCCGCCGGAATCCCCGCCCTCCGGATCGCAGACGAACGGCGCAACCAACCCTGGCACGCAGACGCAGGCTCCCGTCGGTGGCGGTTCTGCGGGCGGCACCGACCCCACCGCCAAACACGGCGTGGCGGCATACAGGGTCGCGGGCGGTGGCGTGGTGCTGCTGCGCAGACGCCTGCCGGCCGAGGGTCGGCGTACACGGGTGAGGCTGCGGTGCACCGCCACCACCACCAGATGCCGCGGGCGCCTCACGCTGACACTCCCGCCAGAGGCCCGTGCCGCGGGAGGGTTCCGCACGGTCACCGTCGCCGAGGCCGGCTTCTCGATTGCGCCCGGCCGGGTTGCGACCGTGGTGCTGGCGCTCGACCGCGCCGGCCGTTTGCGACTGCGCGCCGGCGGCGGGCATCTGCGCGCAAACCTTGCGGTCCATGTGGTGGCTCCGAAGCCCCCAGCCACGCGCACCTACGCGGTCAGGCTCGTGTCTCGGAAGCTTCGTGGCTGAGAGGGCTAGCGGTGGGCGCGATGCCGCTTATGCTTCGCCGGCGCACCGCGCAGCAGCACCGTCCGGCTGGAGCCCGACACCTGCTTGCCGTTGCTCACTTTTACCAGCGCGCGGTAGGAGCCCCCGTGGCGGATCGTCACCGTGGCGCTGAAACGCGACACGCTGGCGCTGCCGCGCCGCACCACCGTGCTTGCCACGGTCACCGGCTTGTGGGTAGGCCTGATCCACTGGAACTTCACGGGCGCACCGACCTCGGCCGGTGCCACGGTGCCGTAGAGGCGCACGGTGCCCAGCTTCCGGGTTGCACGCGCGTTGAGCGTGACCAACACTGCGAGCTTCACCCTGACCACCTGGCTGTAGATCGGTGGTGCGTCGAGCGTACGCACGCGCAGCTCGGTCGCCTGCGTGAGGCTGGGGGTGGTGAGCGTGAAGCCGCCGGCGGCGTTCGTGGTGGCCGGCGCGCCGAGGTCGCTGAAGCCGGTCAGGTAGGGGAACGTGCTGGCCTGCAACATGATCTGGTGATTGGCGCCGCCGGCTCCGGAGAGGGTGCCCGACAGCGAGAAGGGGCTCCCGAACACGCTCGCGCTCGTGGCCTTGACGATCACGAACTTCAGCGGGATCCGCTTGGTGGTGAAGATGCGATCGACCCCGTCGGATGTGCCCCCCGTGCTGGTGGCGACGACGCGGTAGTGGTAGGTCGTGCCCGGCTGCAGCCCGGATAGCGCCTGGCTCACCTTCACGCCCGTGGTGCCGCTGCCCGCCACGGCGGTGGGCGTCTGCGACCCATAGGCGGTGGTGGCGCCGTACTGGAAGTAGCAGGTGGTTTCCTGGCCATGGGGGTTGACCGTACCGTCGAGCGCGACGGTGGTTTCGCCCGCGTGCACCGCGCGCTCGGTGGCGGCGTGCGGCGGCTTGAGCTTGGGCGGTTTGGGGCTTGCCCCCGAGGAGAGCGGCAGCGTCAGCGCGGCGCTCGCCAGCAGCGCTCCCGCCGACAGCGCTCCCGCGAGCATCGTTGGCCGGCGGACGTGGCGGCTCATATCGCGCTCCCCTCCGTCTCCGCGGGAGGCGTCGGCTCGGGCGCGAAGCGGTAGCCGATCCCGAAGTGCGTATGGATGTAGGTCCAGCTGGGCGCCACCACCGCCAGCTTGGTGCGCACCTTGCGCACGAACACATCCACCGCGCGGTCGCGATGCTTCATCTCCCCGCCCCACACCTGCCGGTAGATCTCCGCGCGGCGCATCACCCGATCCTCGCGGCCCGCCAGCGCGGCCAGCACCTGGAACTCGCGCACCGTGAGGCCCACTCGTGCGCCTGCCACCAGCGCCTGCATCTCCTCGGGGCGCAGTTCGAGGTTGCCGAAGGTCTGTGCCCGCTGTTCCTCCACGGCCGGCGAGGATTCCGAGAATGAAGGCTCGGGGCTGGGAGTCGTGAGAGGCTCGAGAAAGCTGGGCACCGGGCGACCCGATCGTGTGAAAGAAGTGTGAAGAATTTGTTACCCACCGGCGCGGTGTGGGCGCAGTCTCTCACGTGATCCCCTGCCTGGGAGATGTGTTCACCGAATCGTCACCAGTTACGGCCGGGGCGAAACCTTATGATGGGTGACCTATGAGAGCCTGCGCTTACTGCGGCGCCTCGCTCGCCGACGATCAGCGCTACTGCCTGGAGTGCGGGGGGCGTCAGGCGCAGGCGCGCAGCCAGTTCCTGAGCCGCTTCACGCCCGCCAGCGCCTCCGGGCCAGCGCCCTCGAGCGGGGCGGCGGGAGGTGGCCGCTCCTCGGGCGCGACCGCCGTGGCGGGCGTCGGGGTGCTGCTGCTGGCGATGGGCGTCGGCGTGCTGATCGGCCGCGCGGGCGCTGGCAAAGCTTCCACCGTGCCGGCGCAGGTGATCTCGGTCGCCTCTCCCGGCGCCGGTGCCGGCTCGGGCGCTGCCGTCAACCCCACCGCCACCACGCCCGCGGGCGAATCCTCCGCCGGGGGCGCCACCAACGGGAGCGGTTCGGGATCGCACACGGGTAGCCCGGGCACCGCCGGCAACAGCTCCCCATCGTCGTCTGCCTCGAAAAAATCCTCCTCCTCCTCCTCCTCGAAATCGTCATCCTCCGGGGGCTCCTCGGGGGGATCGTCGAGCAGTGGCGGCGGCTCGGGCAAAACCAAATCTGGCAGCAGCGGCGAAAGCGCCGAGCAGAAGACTCGCAACATCCCCAACGTGGTGACCACGGGCTGATGGGCATCTTCGACTCGCTGCGCGGAGGCCCCGGCGCCGACGCTCCACGACAAGCCCCCGCCGCGTCCGGCGGCTCCCCCGACGGCGAGGGTCGCGCCAGCCTGGAGCGCCGGCGCGACGAGCTGCTCGCGCAGGTCGCCGAGCTGCACTGGGACCTGGGCGGGCTGGCCTACGAGATGGCGATTCGCGACCACTTCCGCCTCGACGTGCTGGTGCGCCGCGCCGCCGAGCTGCAGGAGCGCGACGCCGAGCTCGGCGAGCTCGAGCGCGTGCTCAGCCTCCGCGAGCACGTCGAGACCGGCACCTGCCCCGACTGCGCCGCGGTGCACGGCCGGGGCGCGCTGTACTGCTGGCAGTGCGGCAAGGTTCTGATGGAGCGCGTCCCGAGCGCGGCTGCCAACGGCGGATCGTCCAGCCAGCCGCCGGCTGCCAACGGTGGGTCCTCCAGCCCGCCGCTTGGTAACCCGCCGCTCGGTAAGGAGGAGAATGCCGACGCGCCAACCATCGTGTTGCCCTGAGTGTGGCTCGCCGCTGGCCGACGATCAGCGCTACTGCCTCGGCTGCGGTGCCCGCACTGGACCGCGAGCGCCGGCGCTGGAGCGGATCCTCGATGACCTGCGCGCGGGTGGGCGGGCCTCGGTGGCTGGCGCTCCCATCGCGCGGCGCTCGCGCGGCGCATGGGTGGGAGGGCTGCCGAGTCCCCGTGTGGCCGCTGTGCTGACGCTGGCGATGCTCGGCTTCGGGACGGTGACCGGCGCCGCCGCCTCCAACCCCTCCGGCGCGCTCAACGCGTTGCGCCGTGGGCCACTCACGCTGTTGATTCCCGCCCCCGCCCCCAGCACCCCGCTCGCCGCCCTATCCGCGCCGCCCCCGTCCGCGGTCACCCCCACTCCGGAAGCGGCACCGGTCGGCTCCGCCGCGGAAGAATCGCCGCCGGCCGCGGAAGAATCCAGTTCGCCTTCCAGCGGGGGCCACAAGCATGCGGGCGGCGGCTCGGAAGGCTTGGGCTCCGGTTCTGCCGGCGAAGCGCCGAAGCTGCCGCCGGTAAAACACGTCTTTTTGATCGTGCTCGCCGACCAGGCCTACGCGCAGACCTTCGGGCCGGAATCGCCTGCCCCCTACATCGCGCACACGCTGGAGCACCGCGGCGAGCTGCTGGTGCGCTTCTACGCCGTCGCCCACCAGGAGCTCGCGGACGAGGTCGCGCTGATCAGCGGCCTCGGGCCGACCCCGCAGACGGCTGCCGACTGCCCCACCTTCACCGACATCGTCCCCGGCGAGGCCAACAGCAAGGGCCAGTACAGCGGACAGGGCTGCATCTACCCCACCGAAGCCCAAACCGTCGGTGAACAGCTCGCCGCGAAGGGGCTCAGCTGGAAGGTGTATGCGGAAGGGCTGCCCGCGGCCTGTCAGCACCCCGAATTTGGCGCGGCCGACCCCACCTCGCAGGCGCCCGAAGGCGACTCGTTCGCCACCTTCCGCGACCCCTTCACCTACTTCGACGGCGTGCTGCACTCCTCCGCCTGCGCCCACGACGATGTCCCCATCACGGGGTTGGCGCACGATTTAAAGGGCGCCAACAGCACCCCCGCGCTCTCCTACATCGTCCCCAACCTTTGCCACGACGGCCGCCCCACCCCGTGCGTGCCCGGTGCGCCGAGCGGTCTGCCGGCCGCCGAAACGTTTCTGCGCCGCGTGATCCCCGAGATCCTCGCCGCTCCCGCCTACCGGCATGGCGGGCTGCTGATCCTCACCACCGATCAGGCCCCCACCACGGGGGAGTACGCCGACTCCAGCTCCTGTTGCGCGCAGCCCCGCTTCCCCGCTCCCGCGGTGGCGGTTTCACCAGGGAGCACCACCAACCCCGCCGCCACCACAACCACGACCACGCCGGCAGCGACCACGCCAGCGACGACCACGTCGACCAGCGCCACGCCGAGCACGGTGACCACCACGGCGTCGCCAGCCACCACAACCCCAACCACGCCGGCTGCCGTCACCACAGCCCCAACCACGCCCGCTCCCGCCACCACAGCCCCAACCACGCCCACGTCAAGCGCGACGACACCGGCCGCGACGGCGCCGGCCGCGAGCACACCGGCGCCGGCCACATCCGGAATCGACCTGCCGCCTCAGGGCGGCGGGCAGGTGGGGGCGCTGTTGATTTCGCCCTACGTCAAGCCCGCCACGTTCAACCAGGAACCCTTCAACGACTTCTCGCTGCTGCGCACGATCGAGAACCTCTTCGGGCTCCCGCCGCTCGGCTACGCCGCGACGCGTGGCCTCAGCGCGCTGGAAGCCTCGGTGTTCTCGGCCTGGAGCGGGGCTCCCGCCAATTCGTCGTAGGTGACGGCGACCCGCCGCCGGGCGAGGCGGGCGAGCGTTCGATCCAGCGCCCGCAGCTGCTGGGGGCGTTCGAGGAGGGTGGGAGAAAGATCCAGGCGCAGCCTCTCACCCGCCAGCAGCGCGCCGACGCCGATCGAGCGCGGACCCCAGGCGGGGGCGAGCCTCGAACTCGGGCTCGCAGCGGGGATCAGCCGGCTTCGGGGGCGCTCGCGCTCGCGCTGGGGGCCGTCTCCGTGCAGGCTCAGCAGGCCGGCCCACCAGCGGAAGCGGGCGCTGAGCGCGTCCCGCAGGGCGGGGGTGTAGGCGTAGGCGGGCGCCACAAACCCGTCGGGCTCGATCCCCGCGAGCTTCATCAGCCGCCAGCCGGCCTCCACGGCACGGCGCGTCTCCTCCCCGTCCAGCCCCACGAACTCCGCGGCGCGACGTGCCCCCGTCGGCGCCCAGACGCGCCGCGGCCAGCTGGGTCGGCGCAGCTGCTCGTGCTGAAAGCCGTGCTGGGCGATCGAGTCGCCGAGGCGCCGGCGGGCCGCCAGCCAGTCGGCCAGCTTCGGTGAGCGCTCTCCCACGGGGTGCAGATCGCGCGCGGGGATCACCAGCAGCGTCACGCGATCCACGCCGTGCTCGTCCAGCCAGGTGCGGATCTCCACGCAGCGATCGAAGGTCGCCGGCTCGACGTCGTGCAGTGCCACCGCGATGGTGCGTCGGTTGGTCACAATTTTTCGCGACCCCAACCCTTCATTTTGTGAAGTGATAGGGGCTCGTTGGAATAACATTTCCCCAAGTCCCGATCGCGTGTCAGGCGGCACGGCGTGCCCCCGGGCTGCCCGCGGCGCTGTGCGAAGGGTCCAGCACGCGGCGGTAGCCCTCGCCGAGACGCTCAAGCGCACCCTCCCAAGTGCGCCGGCGCACTCCCGCGAGCGCCACCGCCGCGAGTCGCCCGCGCAGCAGCGGCGAGCCGGCGAGCTCCAGCACCCCCTCCGCCAGCGCGTCGGCGGAGGGCTCGCACAGCAGGCCGCTGACGCGGTGCTCGATCAGCGACAGCGGCCCCCCGGCGGCGACCGCGACGACCGGCAGGCCGGAGGCGTGCGCCTCGAGGATCACCTGCCCGAAGGTGTCGGTGGCGCTGGGGAAGAGGAAAATGTCGGCGCTGGCATACACCCGCGCCAGCTCCGCGCCCTCCTGCCAGCCGAGGAAGGTGGCGTGCCGGCCGAGGCGCTCGCGTAGACGCTCCTGCTCCGGGCCGCCGCCGGCCAGCACGAGGTGCAGCCGCGGGTCGCGCCGGTGCGCCTCCAGGAAGGCGTCGGCCAGCAGGTCGGCCCCCTTCTCGCGCGTGATGCGCCCGCTGTAGAGGACGTTGAGCTGGCCCGGCAGCGTCCGCTCGCCGCGTAGGGCGGGATCGAAGCGCGAGCTGTCCACGCCGCGGTCCCAGCGCGCGATCCGCTCGGCGGCGATGCCGAGCCGCTGCAGCGTCTCATCGGAGGCGGGGGAGGGGGAGAGCACCAGATCGCACGCCCCATACAGCGCGCGCACGGCGAGGTCCATCGCCTGCGCGAGGCTGGGGTCGCCGGAGCGCAGCGCGGCGTAGGCGGTGAGCTCGGTGTGGTAGCTGCCGATCAGCGGCACCCCCAGGCCGCGCGCCACGAGCGCGCCGGCGATGCCCACGGGGCCGGGCGAGCAGACGTGGATCGCGTCGAACGCGCCCTCCGCCAGTGTCTCCACCGCGGCGGGCAGTCCCGGCACACCGATGCGCAGCCCCGGGTAGAGGGGCACGTCGAGCTCGGCCACCGCCGACAGCCGCCTGTCGACGCCCGGGTCGGTGCCGATCACCTCGATCTCAAAACCCCGCACCCCGCGCGCGCGGATCTCTTCGATCGTGCGCGACACCCCGTGCGTGGAGGCGATCCCGTCGGCCATCACCGCCACCCGCGGCGTCTCGCCCTCGCGCGAGTCCAGCTTCGCCTTCTCGGCCCCCAGGAAGGCGGCGGCCGGCGCGTAGGGGATCGCGGCGATGCAGCCCTCGAACACCGCGGTGGCGGCGGCGGTGAGGTCGACGCCGCCGCCGGCTTCGATCGCGTGTGCCACCGACCCCACCGCGTCGCCCAGCTTGTGCTCGTGCGTGCGGCAGGCGCGGCGGTAGAGATCGGAGTGAGTGAAGTCCTCAGCCTGCATGTGCGCGATCAGCTCGTGCTCGTCCAGCTCGACCGCGGCCAGCCAGGCGTGCAGCAGCTGGCGGGCGTCGGCTGGCGTAAGGTCGTTGCCGGTCGACCCGTGGCGGGCGTCGCCCTCGCGTAGCAGGCGCTCGGCCATGCGCATCACCATGCGGGGGTCCGGCCCCTGCCCAGCCGGCTTGGCCTGCCCGGCTCTCCGCTGGGCATCTTTCGCTTGCCCCCGGTCGATTGGCTCTGCCCCGACTGTCCCCTGCCCTGCCCTCTGCCCATCTCCGCCGGCTCCGAGCGAGCGGGCGGCGAGCGCGATTGCGGCGTGCGCCCACTTCGCGGCGCTGCCCTGCTCGCCGCGCGCGCGTGCACGGCCGGCGCGCAGGTGGCCCAGAAACTCGGCCGGCGATCCAGCCGGCGGCGTCTCGGTGAAGGTCCGGCCGATATCCACTCCCGCGTGGTCGTCGCTGCCGCCGATCCCGATCCCGTCGTGGGTGGCGATGTAGATGGCCGCCGGGCGGTTGAGCTCGCGCGCGCGGGCGCCGTTGCGCACCTCCCAGATCCCGAACATCTCCACCAGGCGGCGGCGGTGGCGGGGCAGCAGTGGCGCGGCGACGGTGTAGTAGGGGTGGGCCAGCGCGCACACGATCTCGCGCTGGTGCATGTACTCGGCACATGCCTCCACGTCGTGGTGGTGGCGCTGCAGCCACTCGTGATCCTCGGGCGTGATCCCATAGCAGAGCACGTGCACCGCTTGGCGCTCGCCGCGAAAATGAGCGGTCAGCTCCTCCGATACGAACACGTCGGGCCGATCGGCGATGCTCAGCACCCCGTCGATCGTGTCGTGGTCGGTGATCGTGACGAAGTCCATCCCGCGCCGCTTCGCCAGCTCATACACCTCCTCCGGCGGCGTGGCGCACTCGGGCAGCCCCAGCGCTCGCTGGACCCCCAGCCGCGACACCTCCGAAGCGCGGGAGTGGCAGTGCAGATCGACGCGGCTCACAGCGTCGGGCGCGGGGCTCGACCGTACGCCAGCCTGCTCCTGGATAGTCGTGCCGTGTGCATCCACACCACAAGATTCGACCGCAAATTGCGGGTTCTTGTAACGAGCCGGGAATCAGCTTGTGAACAGGTGGTGAACCCTCGCGGGCTCCTCCGCGAGCAACCGCTCGATCGCGGCGACGATCGTCGCCCTCACCGCGGCGCGCTCGAACCCGAGGTCGTGCGAGAGCAGCCACCACGTGTGCACGTCGCACAGCGCGATCAACGCGGCCCGGCAGAGCACGCGCTCCTCTCCGTGGCGACGCTCCAGTTGAGGGCCGAAGGTGTACTCGATCCAGTCGTGGTGCATCTGGTGGGCCATCCACGAGATGTTGGCGAGCACGGGGGGGCCGCTCTCCAGCCATGCGCTCACCCGCAGCGAGCGCTCGCCCCACTCCTCGTAGTGGCCGAGCACGTTTTCCACGGCGCCTTGAACGTCGCCCGGCACCGTGCTCCAGTGCTGCGTGTACATCTCCGCCGCGGTCGTGGCCAGCGCCTGCGTCAGCAGCTCATCCTTGGAGCCGAAGTGGCGCAGCAACGCCTGCTTGGTGACCATTGCCCTGCTGGCCAGCTCCTGCAGCGACACGCTCTCCCACTGGCCTCGGGTGAACTCCTCCATCGCGGCGTTCAGCAGCGCCTCGCGGGTACGTTGTTGGGACTCAGCGCGCGCCACCTGTCGGCAGGGGCGTCTACCTGTCTCAGCCGTCAACGCGGCGGGTTCCGGTGTGTCCCTTGCGCGGACGTTGAGCGGGACAGGGGGCGCGGGCGGCCGGGAGGTTGGGTGTTGCGTGCTCGGCATCATCAATCCTGAAGCGCCATTGCCGCCGGAACGCAGGCGGCGATGTAGCCGGGGAGCGCGAGGATCGCCAGCGCGGTGGCGCTCACCAGCGCGAGACTCTCCAGGCCGGCCAGCGCCGTGACCGAGTGCACCACGGGGAAGTTGATCGCTTCCGCCAGCGCGCGGTCGGCGAGCTGCTGGCCGTAGAGGCCAAACAGCGCGCCGGTCAAACAGCCGACGCCCACCAGCAGCAGGCTCTCCAGCAGGATCGTGCGCCACAGTTCGGCGCGCGCCAGTCCCTCCAGCTTGAGCTTGGCCAGACGCGGGCGGCGCTGCCACACCAGCGCGCCCATCGCCGCCGCCATCGCGAGTACCGCGGCGAGGGGGATCAGCGCGGCGATCTGGGTGAGGCGCGCGAGCGCCTCGCGGCTGAGCGCGTTCTGCTGGGCCGCGTGCTGGTTGGCTGTCTGCACCGCCAGCCCCGAGTGCGCGGGCGCGCCCACGGCGCGTTCGATCTCGCGGGCGCCCTGGCTGGGCGTGACTCCGGGTGCCAGCGTGACGCTGTAGGCCGTCGCCTCTGCGCTGCCCCACGCGCGCGCGTAGTCGGAGGCGCTCATCACGATCGCGCCCGGCTCCCAGCTGAGGTTGGTGGAGAGCGCCGCCACGCGGAACGTCTGCGGGTTGGGGCTGGGCAGCGCGAACGCCTGCCCAATGTGCAGGTGGTGTTCTTCGGCGAGCGCCCGTGACAGCACCACCCAGCCGCCGGCGCGCACGCGTTCGCTGGTCTGGCGCGGGTCGCCTTCCACGAGCTGGTCGGCGGGCAGCAGCGGCACCGCATCGCGCGGCGGGGCGATCACCAGCACCCGGCGCTCACCATAGTCGAGCAGCCCGCTGCGGTAGAGGCCCACCCCACGCACGCCCGGCAGGCGCTCCAGGCGCGTGCGCAGCGTCGGCTGGAAGGGTGCGGTGTGCAGCAGGTTGTAGGAGCCGGCCGGCGCCACCCACACGTCGGTGAACGCATTCATGTCGCGCGCCGCGCGTTCGAGGCCCCTCAGCAGGTCGCCGTGCGCGCCCTGGATGGCGACGCTGCCGAACACCGCCACCGCGCCGGTGGCCGCGATCGCCATCGCGCGCGCCCGGGCCGCGCGCAGCTCCATCGTGGCGATGTGCGCGACGGGGCTGGTGATCCTACCCGCCAGCCACTTCACCAGCGTAAGCGTGGCGCTGAGCGCGAGCGGCAGCTCCAACAGCAGCGCGCCAAACAGCAGCACCATTCCCGGCAGCGCCGCGTCGGGCGCGGCGAGCAGGATTGCGCTGGCGCCGGCGAAGCACACCAGGCCCGCGAGCGGCGACAGCGAGGCTCGCCGCAGGCCGGCGCCGGCGGCGTCCGAGGTGCTGGCGGGATCGGCGATCGCCGCCAGCGGATCCCGCGAGAGGATGTCGCGCAGGGGGCTCATCACGGCCACGATCGCCGCCAGCATGCCCCCGCCAGCGGCGAGCGCGACCGCCTGCCAGCTCACTTCGCGCGCGCTGCCCAGCGCAAACGCCAGCGAGAGAAACGCGGGGTTGGAGTGGAACAGGTGGATCGAGAGCTCGTCGCCCAGCGCCAGTCCGAGGGCGCAAGCGATCACCCCCAACACCAGCGCGTCGAGCAGCAGCACGGCGATCACGGTGAGCGGGGTGTAGCCATCGCGGCGCAGGTCGGCGATCAGGCGCCGCCGCTGCGGCACCGTCAGCAGCATGGCGTTGAACGCGAACAGGAACCCCACGAGCGCGCTGATCGCCGCGAACAGCGAGGTGGACTGGTTGCTGGCTGTGGCGGCCTTGGCGAACAGCGTCTGCTCGTAGGAGATCGGCTCGACGTCCAGCCGGCCCGCGGCGATGCGCTGGAGCGCACCTCGCACGCGCGCTTGCGCGCCGGGCGCCGTCTGCACGAGGATGCGGCTGACGCGCGCGCCCACGCCGGCGAGTTCCTGTGCGAAGGCGAGCGGCGCCAGCGCCACCGGAGTTCCGATCAGCGCGCCGATCTGGCGGGCGTGCAGCTGTGCGTACAGCGGCGCCGTGGCGGTGTGCCCGGCAAGCTGGAAGGTGGCTTCCTGGCCGAACTGTGTCACGCCGATCGCTTTGGCCAGCGGCGCGGGTAGCACGATCGCGCCGACCCCCCCGAACGGCGTCAGTTCGGCGTGGCGCACCAGCGTGCCGCCGAGCTTGGCGAGGCTGGCATCGGCGCCCACCAGCTCCACCGACTGGCTGCCGTGGGGCCCGGAGGCGTTGGCGTTGGCTTCCAGCAGCGGTGCCGCCGTGCGCACGCCGGGGATTGCGCGCACCCGCGCGAGCGTGCTCTGCGGGAAGCCCTGCGGTGAGCGCGCCAGCAGCTGCAGCGTGGCGTTGCCGGCGATCCCGTGCGTGAGCTCGCCTACCGAGCTCTGCAGGCTGGAGCTGGAAACCTGCGAGGCGAACAGCAGCGCCACGCCCGCGGCGATCCCGAGTACGGCGAGGCACTCCTGCGCCAGCCGCGCGCGCAGGCGCACGCGATAGAGGCGCAGGACGTTGGCAGGCCTCACACGCGCCTCACGCGGTGGAGGGGTAGGAAGTCCACCGGCCCCACGTGAGCCTCACACGAAGACCCGCTCGGCGGTGTGCTCGCCGAGCCGGCCGTCGCGCAGTGCGAGCACGCGGTCGGCGTACTCGGCGGCCATCGGGTCGTGGCTGACGAGCACAACCGCCACGCCCCGTTCGCGGCACAGTCCCCGCAGCAGCTCCAGCACTTCACGCCCGCGCTGGGTGTCGAGGCTGCCGGTGGGCTCGTCGGCGAGCAGCAGGCTGGGCTGGGTCGAGAGCGCTCTGGCGATCATCACCCGCTGGCGCTCGCCCATCGACAGCGTCTCGGCGCGGTGGCGCAGGCGCTCGCCCAGCCCCAGCCGTTCCAGCAGCGGCGCCACCTCCCGCTGCGCGGCGCTCCAGCGGTGGCTCTTGAGCAGCTTCAGTACCGCGTTGTCGATCGCGCTGACGCCCGGCAGCAGATCGAAGTTCTGGCGGATGAAGCCCAGTTGGGTGAGCCGGAAACGCGACGCCTCGCGCTCGCTCAGCGAGGAGATGTCGCGCCCGCCGATCAGCACCGTGCCCGAGGTGGGCGCCAGCAGCGTGGCGACCATCAGCAGCAGCGTGGTCTTGCCCGAGCCGCTGGGCCCGTACAGCGCCACCATCTCGCCCGGCTCCACGCGCAGCGACACGCCGTCCACCGCGCGCACCGGCTCGCCGCCGATCGCGGGGTAGTGCTTGACGAGGTCGCGCAGCTCCAGCATCCTTTGCGCCTCTCAATCGGAGATCGGGCCGTTGAGGTGCACGGCGATGGCGTCGTTGGAGTTTTGGATCGTGCCGCCGAAGCTGAGGCCCGAGCCGTGGGCGTGGCTGTAGCTGCCGGTGCCGCCGGTCACCGACAGCGAGCCCGAGAAGCTGGCGCTTGCGTTTGAGCGGTGGTAGCTGGCGGTGGCCACGCCCGAGATCGAGCCGCCGCCGCGGGAGATGCTCACTTCTGCCTTCACGTGGCTGCTGGAGACGATCGTCAAGCGCACGTGAATGGCACCGCTGAAGGTGCCCGACGCGGTTCCCTGCTCGTTGAGGGTGAAGCCGTGTTTGCTGATGAGGCGCAGGTTGCCGGCCTCGTTCAGGGAGACGGTTCGGGCGCTCCTCGCTGGCGGCGTGGCCGCGCGAGCGGTGCGGGCGACGGTTCTTGCCGGGTGGGTTCTGGTGGCGACGGTGCGATGCCCAGCGCTCGCGGGACACGGCTGCTTGGCGACGGTGTTGTCGTTGGAGCCATCGGCAAAGGTGAACGAGGCGGCGAACGGCCACCCGCCGGCCGGGCAGCGTGAGGGCATCAGGACGGTGTTGGCCGCGCGCGGGCGGTGTGACCCGCTGGTACCGATCGTGAGACTGATGTTGGCCAGCGCGGTTTCCGATATCGATGGCAGCGAGGGAACCGGCGGGAGCGGGATCACGAACTGTTCGCCGTAGGGGGGGTGGGCGGGAACCACCGTGCCGGTGACCACCAGCAGCGCGGGCACCGGCGTGGAACCTTCGCCCACCAGCTCGAACGTTGGGTTGTTGCCCTGCGGCGGCCCGATGAAGGCCCACAGCGCGACATCCTCGGAGATCACTTCCGAGCCCGCAAGCGCCTCCGCGAGCGCGTGCCCACGTCCGATCAGCGACTGCGGCGGGCAGCTGCCGGGACCGTGGTCTCGCAAACGCGTCGCGCTACAACTGCGCAGGCTCGGGATTTCGAGCGTCAGCCCGGCGGGGAGAGTCAGCACCGTGCGGTGCACCGGCTCGGGCACACCCATCACGCCACCCGTGTACGTCACCGCAAGCGTCAGCGCTCCCTTGGCGCCCGGCCGGTTGGGGGAGAGCGTCGGCGCGAGCGTGGCGGAGGTTGCTTCCGGCGCGGCTGCGGTGCGCGCCGCGCCGGAAGCATTCACCCGCGCGGGCGCTACCAACGCCGCGCAGATCGTCACGATCACAATGAGGGTGCAGGTGGCCCCAGCCGCGATCCCGGATCGAGTCCCCGGGATGCTCAGTAGGTGAATCGATCTACGAGTCATGGTTCCCGCCTCTCCCGCGAATGTTCTAACACTCTAGCACACACCGAAAACGTGCGGAGGGCGGTTGGCGTGCGGAGGGCGGTTGGCGGGGGGAGGGCGGTTGGCGGGGGGAGGGCGGTTGGCGGGGGGAGGTCGGTTGGCGGGGGGAGGTCGGTTGGCGGGGGGAGGGCGGTTGGCGTGTGGAGGTCGGTTGGCGTGTGGAGGTCGGTTGGCGTGCGGAGGTCGGTTGGCGTGTGGAGGTCGGTTGGCGTGCGGAGGTCGGTTGGCGTGCGGAGGTCGGTTGGCGGGGGTGTTCGGTGGGGTCGGACCCATCCGTGGACGCCCCGCCAGGCCGTTTCCCGCCGCCTTCGTGTGACCTAGGGTAATGCGAATCTCGGAAGCGAGCGACCCCCCGCCGCACCGCGCCTTAAGCTCTCGCGGTCATGCACCATCCAATCTCTTACTTCCAGGCGATCATCCTCGGCCTCACGCAGGGGGTGGCCGAGCCCTTTCCGATCTCCAGCCTCGGGCACGCGGTGGTGCTGCCGCGGCTGTTTGGCTGGAACATCCACCAGGGCGACAAGTTCTTCCTCACCTTCCTGGTGGCCACGCACTTCGCCACGGCGCTCACGCTGCTGCTGTTCTTCCTGCGCGACTGGGTCAAGATCGTTGGCGGCGTATTGCGTTCGTTGCGGATGCGCGAGATTCGCGAGGACGACGTCTACGCGCGCCTGGGCTGGCTGCTGATCGTCGGCACGATCCCGGCCGGGATCATTGGGCTGCTGCTGCAGGAATCGCTGCGCAAACTGTTCGCCTCCGCCGCGATCGCCGCCGCCTTCCTGATCGTCAACGGGATCGCGCTGCTGATTTTCGAGCGGCTGCGCAAACGCCCCCCGCAGCCCGACGACTACCTCGGCGACGGCGATGCTCGCATCGCCAAGCTCAGCTGGCGCCAGGCGATCGCGGTCGGCACCTCACAGGCCGCCGCGCTAATCCCGGGCATCTCGCGCTCGGGCTTCGCAATGGGGGGCGGCCTGCTCGCCGGGCTCTCCAACGAGGACGCCGCCCGCTATTCCTTCCTGCTGGCCACTCCCGTGATCCTCGCCGCCGCCGCGCTGAAGCTGCCCGAACTGCTGGGGTCGCAGGGCAACGGCGTGCGCGGCCCCGCCCTCGTGGCCGGCATTTGCGCGGCAGCCACCACGTTCCTGGCCGTGAAGTTCCTGCTGCGGTTCTTCGAGACCAATCGGTTGAGCCCGTTCGGGATCTACTGCATCGCCTTCGGCACCGTTTGCACCGTCGCGTTTGCGGTTTGAGGGCGGGAAAAGGGGGAGGAGGAGGGGGGATGTGTCGCGGCGCTGGGCGCGCTGGCGCAGGGTCAGCCGCCCGCGGCGTCCGGCCCGGTGGTGCGCGTTTTGGGCCCGGTCTGAAACCAGGCGAACGCGAAGCACGCCAGCGCCACGATCAGCGCGGCGAGGCCGTGCTTGGTGTGGTGGTGGTCGGCTTCGGCGCTCCCCGCCGCGGTGTGACCGGGGAAGAACGAGGGCAGCGAGTGCTCGGGGGTGACGAAGTAAACGATCGCCACCACCACCAGCACGACGCCGAGAATCACCGCCGGCACCACAAGTTTGCGTAGGGTTGAGCTGCTCATTCCGCGCGAAAGGCTACACCGATGCCGTGCATCGGACCCGTCACGTGAGAGCTCTCTCACGAGGCGCATGCGGTTTGGTCTCGCGGACGCACGGGCGAGGTCGGGGCTGGTGGGCAGAGCCGGTTGTGTGTGCACCGAGCTTCCGCCACGCCCCGGATACGCTGAGGGCAGCGATGCCGCGCACCCCGCCCTTGCCGAAAACCCCGCCGCGCATGTTCGAGACTCGCAGCCAGGCCTGGCGGGAGGTGGGGCTGCTGCACGAAGTCAGTCCGCGCGCCGCGCGGCGCGCACGCCTGCAGGCGTTGCTGCTGGTACCGCTGTTCGTGGCGGTGGTGGTCGTCTACTCCAACCGCGACGCGATCTTCGGCAAGCTCTCCTCGGAAGTGGAAGCGATCGCGCAGATCGCGACTGTGGTGGCGCTGCTGATCCTTGGCTGGGCGATCGCGCGCGACGCCGGCCAGGCGTTGCGGCCCGCGCTGTTCCGCCGCCTCGACCCCGCGACGGCCGGAACGGTGGGCTTTGTGATCCGCCTGCTGACCGTGGCGGTAGCGTTGCTGGTGGCGCTGGTGGTGGCGGGTGTGGATCCGCGCACGCTCGCGGTCGGCGGGGCCTTTACCGCGGTGATCCTTGGCCTCGCGGCACAGCAGACACTGGGCAATCTGATCGCGGGCACCGTGCTGCTCAGCGCCGGTCCCTTCCGCGTCGGCGATCGCGTACGCCTGCAGGGCGGCCCGCTCGCCGGCCAGATTGAGGGCGTGGTTAGCTCACTCGGCCTGATGTACACCACGCTCGCCACCGACAACGGCTCGACGCTTGTGCCCAACAGCGTGGTGTTGAACGTGGCCGTCCATACCGAGGCCGGCCTGCGCGAGAGCCTGCGCGAGTCTTAAGCGAGACCCCCGTCGCAGCGTGCCGAGGTGTATCGGCGTTGATCTTGCGGGTCGTGCCTAGTGCGAGACCCCGTAGCGCAGCAGAAGATTGGACTCATTCGCCAGCACGTCGAGCAGCTCCAGCTCGACGGGGGGGTCGAGGTCCGGCCCGCACACGATCCGCAGCGATGCTCCCGAGCCGGCGCCGCCTGCGAGCTTGGGGGCGAGCGTGAGAAACAACTCGTCCACCAGCCCGGCGGCCAGTAGCGCGCCGTTCAGGTGGGGTCCCCCCTCGCAAAGCACGGTGCGCACCCCCCACCGGGCTCGCAGCTCCGCGAGCGCGGCTTGCAGGTCGATCGCTCCCTCATGTGCCGCACGCACATACTCGACTGGGGCGGCCAGCTCGGAGGCGGTGAGGGGTTCACTGGGAGCAACATGTCCGTCAGAAGCGGTCGCCGGCAGCTCTCCCGTGGGAGAGGGTGTGAGGATCGCCACTCGCGCGGCGGGATCCGCGAGCAGCGGGACGGTCTCGGCGGAGATGGCGAGACTGGCGGAGACGATGCAGGCGAGCGGTTCCTCCGCCAGCCCCCGCTCCTGGCGCAAACGCCGTTGCTGCTCATCCCGCACCAGCCTGCGATAGCGCTCGGCGCGGGCTGTTCCGGCGCCCACCAGCACCGCGTCGACCGCGGCGCGCAGCGCGTGGAACAGCTCTCTGTCGGCGCGGTTGCCGATCGACCCCGAGCGTCCTCCCAGGGTGGCGCGCCCGTCGGCGGTGCACGCCATGTTGAGGAACACGCGCGGTCGCCTCTGCGCCAGTGGGTCCTGCGGGCGCCTCTCGGCTGATTGAGCTGGCGGGTGCTTTTTGGCTGGCCCCTCCGGCGGGTGCTTTTTGGCCGGCCCCTCCGGCGGGTGCTTTTTGGCCGGCCCCTCCGGAGGGTGCTTTTTGGCCGGCCCCTCCGGAGGGCGCTTTTCTGCGGGCAGGCCCGCCGAGCTTGGGTCCCACAGACACAGGCGCTCAACCACCTGCGCGGCGCTCTGACGGCGCCCCGGAGCCTCGCCGATCAGCGGCGTGAGCACGGCTGGAGCGGTCGTGCTTGGCTCGGAGCTCACCGCTCCACCCTAGCCGCGGCAACATCTGGAGAACACAACTGCTTCCGTACCTGCTACCTTCGTGCGTGTTGGGCCGGGCAAAGAACCGGCATAAAGCAGTGCAAGCTCTCGCAGGTCGAAGCTCTTCGTAGCATCCTCCGCGCAGCAGCACGCACGAATCGTGGAGGAATGTCACATGCCGACTGGCACAGTGAAGTGGTTTAGCGACGACAAGGGGTTCGGCTTCATCACCCCGGATGACGGGGATAAGGATCTGTTCGTCCACCACACCGGAATCAACGGCGAGGGCTACCGCTCGCTTCAGGAGGGCGCCAAGGTGTCCTATGACGCGGAGCAGGGCGACAAGGGGCCGAAGGCCGTCAACGTCGCCGCGATCTAGTCGCCACGCCGTCCTCTGACGATCGCTCGCGGGTCACGTCCTGGATGGGCGTGGTTCGCAAGTGGAGGATCGTCGGATCATCAACATAGAGCAGTAACCTTGGGGGGTCCGGTCGTCACCGGGCCCCCTCTGGTATGTCGACCGACGCGACCACACTTCCCCTGCGGGACTCGCTGCTTGACGACCCCGCCGACCTTGCGCGCACGGGCACGCCCTCAGGGAAGAGCGCCTCCAAGGGCGAGCGCAGCGGCGCGCGGGAGCGAACACGCAGAGACACCGCGATCGGGGTCTCGGTCTTGATCTGGATCGGCGCGTGCGTGCTGCTGATCGTGCTCGCCGCCGCCGACCGTCCGAGCTTCCTCTCCTCCTCCTCCCATTACGGTTTCTTCCCTCATTGGCTGGCTGGCCCGCTGGGCGGTTTGTGGCCGGGGTTCACGCGCAGCCCGCGGGCCACCAAGCTGCTGCTGACGGTCGCGCTGGTGACGATGTACGTGGCCTACGTGGTGGGCCTGCGGTATCTGCCACTGCTGCGAGCGCGCTGGACGATCGCGACGATCGTCGCTGTCCATGCGATCCTGCTGCTCTCCCCGCCGTTGTCGCTGACGGATGTGTTCAACTACATCAACTATGGACGCATGGGGATGCTGCATGGTCTTGACCCCTACACCACGATTCCCGCACTGGGGCCACACGGCGATCCCAGCTACTCGCTCAGCAACTGGCATCAGCTGCTGACGCCCTACGGTCCGCTCTTCACGCTGATCACCTACGCGGTGGTGCCGCTCGGGATAGCGGGGTCGCTGTGGACGTTCAAGGGTCTGCTGATGGTGCTCAGCCTCGCCACGATCCTGCTGGTGTGGCGCTGCGCGCGCCTGCTTGGCCGCAGTGGGCGGGACTCCATACGGGCGATCGTGCTGGTGGGCCTCAACCCGCTGATTCTCGTGTGGGGCCTGGGGGGCGACCACAACGACTTCTTCATGATGTTCTGCATCACGCTCGCCTTCTATCTGCTGCTGCGCGCGCGCGCGCCGGGGATCTCCCCCGGTGTCGGCGTTGCCAGCGAGGCGGTGCCGGCAGGTCCGAGCGGCTGGTTGTGGCCGCTGGCGCCGGCTGAACTGGGCACAGGGGTGGCACTGGCGGCGGCGATCGCGCTGAAGGCCTCGGCGGCGGTTCTCGTTCCGGTGATCCTGGCGGGACTGTTCAGGGCTCCGCGCCGGCTGGCACAGGTCGCATTGGGCCTCCTCGGGGGCGGGATCGTGCTGGGAGTGTGCTCGGTGGTCGCGTTCGGGATGCACCTGCCCGACCTTGGTGCCCAGGGGCGCCTGGTTATCCCGATGGGCCTGCCCAACCTCCTCGGCCTCCTGTTGGGCCAGGGCGGGGAGACGGAAACGATGCGCGGCCTGCTCAGCTTGGTGCTGGTTGGGGCGGTGGCGGGTTGCTGCGCGATGGCATGGCGCCGGCGGGACGCTCTGACGGCTTCCGGCTGGGCGACGATGGCGCTGCTGCTGACTTTGAGCTGGGTGCTGCCGTGGTACGTGCTGTGGGTGCTGCCGCTGGCGGCGCTGTCGAGCTCGCGCGCGCTGCGCACCACGGCACTGGTGTTCGGCGCATATCTACTCATCACATGGATGCCGCTCGCCACTGGGTTGGACAACGCGCTCGGCATCCGACCCACCACGACGCCGCTCGGACAGCAGCACCAACGCTATGTCCACGGGCTGCTGGAGTGATCGGGCTCCGTCGATCGGACCCGCCCTACCGCCCCCGAGAAACGCTCATGCCCTGTCAATCGGCCCTGCCCCAACTGCCCCGGGAGGGCCACCCGTGGCGCTGACCCGCTCATCGCCCTCCGGCATGCGTCCGTCGCGCCCAACGTAGCCGTCCTTGCCGCCGGCGCACAGGTAGATCGCGTCGCCGTCGCCAACATTGCGCACCCGGCGCACGGTGGAGGCATCGACGCGCGCGAAGGCGCCCTCCCCGAGGCGGTGCGTGGTGCCGTCGCCGAACTCCATCTCAAGCGTGCCGCGGTGCACGAAGTACAGCTCCTCCTGGACGTCGTGGTAGTGGCGCCCGCTCTGGTAGCCGGCGGGCATGACGATCGCGTTGATGCCGAACGCGGTGACGCCGAGGCCCTTGCGCACCTTGCGAAAGCCGTGGCCTTCGCCCAATGCGTCGAGGTCGCCCACGGCGTAGCCCTCGCCGACGGTCACGTTGGGGTACTCCGATGCCTCCATGTGCGGTCTCCTTGATGTGGTTGGGATAGCGATGGTGCGTGAATCTGTTGGACGATGTCGGGTGGCCGGTGGGGCTGGAAACGGATTTGGTGGTCGGCGATCAATGACGCTGAGTGATCAGTGGTCGGCTACATGGCCGCCCTGGGGTACGAGCGGTCTGCCCTCCTGCGCCCAGCGCACGAGGCCGCCGCTCATCGAATGGGCCTGGAGGCCGGACGCGCGGAACGCCTGCGCGGCCATCAGCGAGCGGGCCCCGACACGGCAGTAAAAGACGACCGGCCGGTCCGGCGCGAGCGTGGCCGCCTGTGCGGTGAGCTGGTTGAGCTCGATGTGGCGGCTGCCCTCGATGTGGCCGGCCTGGCGCTCGTAATCCTCGCGCACATCCACCAACTGCACGCCGGGATCCTCGGCCAGCCACTCGGCGACCCGGGCGGGCTCGACGTCGATCTCGGAGGGCTCCCCGCCGGCGGCCATCGACGGAGCGTAGCGGCCCCATCGACACGACTCCCGGGGGACTTTGGGCCGATGACGCCTCCCGGCGCGCGGGGGCACTAGCATCCATGTTCGATGGAGGCACTCAGCGACGTCTACACCATTCCTCAGGAGCACCTCGACTTCTGCGCCACGATCGCCCAGATCGCGCAGGAGAAGATCGCGCCGCGCTCGGCGGAGATCGACGAGAAGGCGGAGTACCCGTGGGATATCCGCAAGATCCTGGCCGAGCAGGACATCCTCGGTTTGCCGTTTCCGATCGAGTACGGCGGCACTGGCACCGGCACGTTGATGCTGAACATGGCGGTCGAGGAGATCGCCAAGGTGGACGCGGCGTGCGCGCTGATCCTGATGGTGCAGGAGCTGGGGACCCTGCCGATCCAGCTGTTCGGCTCCGAGGAGCTCAAGGAGCGCTTTCTGCCGAAGTGCGCCAGCGGGGAGTGGACGCCGGCGTTCGCGCTCTCCGAGCCAGAGGCGGGCTCGGATCCCGCGGGGATGAAGACGACCGCGGTGCGAGACGGCGATGAGTGGGTGATCAACGGCACCAAGAACTGGATCACCAACCTCGGCGTGGCCGACTTCTACATCTGCTTCGCGGTCACCGACCGCGAGAGCCGGCGGATCACGGCGTTCGTCGTCGAGGCCGACCGGCCGGGCTTCAGCGTGGGCAAGCTGGAGCACAAGCTGGGAATCCGCGCCTCGCCGACCGGCCAGCCGATCTTCGAGGACGTGCGGGTGCCCCAGGAGAACGTGATCGGCGAGGTGGGCCGCGGTCTGCGGGTGGCGCTCGGCACGCTTGAGCGCACGCGCCTCGGGGCGGCGGCGCAGGCGGTGGGGATCGCCCAGGGAGCGACCGATTACGCGGTGGGCTATGCCCGTGAGCGGGTGCAGTTCGGTCAGCCGATCATCGATCACCAGGCGATCCAGTTCAAGCTGGCCGATATGGAAACACGCACGGCGGCTGCGCGGGAGCTGCTGTACAAGGCGTGCGCGATGGCCGATCGCGGCGATCCCCAGCGTGCGAAGTACTCCTCGATGGCGAAGGTGTTCTGCTCGGACACCGCGATGGCCGTGACGGTTGAGGCGGTGCAGGTGCTGGGGGGGTACGGTTACGTGAAGGAGTATCCGGTGGAGCGAATGATGCGAGACGCAAAGATCACTCAGATCTACGAGGGCACCAACGAGATCCAGCGGCTCGTTATTGCCCGGACGCTCAAGTAAGGGCGGGCGGGCGGGGCGGGTGGGTCGGGCGGGGCCCAAATAATTACGATGCGCGCACCCAAGCCTCCCGGAGCAGTCGGCCAGCTGAGAAAGATCGGGCTGGCGGCGTTGATCGCGCTGTCGCTGGGCCTTGTCGTGATCGTGGTGGGGGAGGGCTTCAGCACGGTTGGCGCGGTACGGGTGGTGGAGGACCTGGTCCTGGGGATGGCGGCGGTCGCGCTGTTGACGACGGCGATCGCATTCGTGGCGGTGCGCATGGCTGGCTGGCACGACCCGGAGTCCGAGGAGGAGTTCGAAGAGATCGTGCGTCGCGCCGAGGATCTTGGCCGCGAAGGGCTGGCGGTGGACCCCGATGAAGCGGAGTTCATGGCGCTCGATCCCCTCAACGACGAGGATTTCGAAGAGCTGGTGCGCGACGCGCTCGACGACCTGCCGGATCTGCTGCGCAACGCGCTGCGCCACGTGGCGGTGGTGATCTCCGACAAGGGCCGTCAGGCCGGGGCCTACGGGCTCTATCAGGGCGACCAGATGCAGGACAGGGTGTTCGGGGCGCCCGCGCACGATCGCATCGTGATCTTCAGGGACACGCTGCGGCGCGACTTCGGCCACGACCCCGAACTGCTGCGCGAGCAGGTCGTGAGAACCGTGCGCCACGAGCTCGCCCACCACGTGGGCTTCGACGAGCTCGGCGTCTCGCGCCTGGACCTCTGAGACCCTCCTGCCCTTCACCTCTCCTTCATCAGCCGGCAGGCCCCGAGGCAAATGCAGTTTTTCGGGCCCCCAACCCTTCATTTTGTGAAGTGGTAGGGTGCGCGACGGGGGAGGCGAGCGGATGCCGCGCCGCCGGGAGACAAACGACCAAGGAGAGCTTCGCATGCCTGACGCCGTAATCGTTGACGCCATACGCACGCCGATCGGGCGGGCGGTGAAGGGATCGCTCAAATCGGTGCGTGCCGACGATCTGGCGGCGGTCCCGCTGAAGGCGATCCTGGAGCGCAACCCGCAGCTGGATTCGAGCTCGATCGTGGACGTGATGATGGGCTGCGGCTTCGCCGAGGGCGAGTCGGGCTACAACATCGGGCGCAACGCCTCGCTGCTGGCGGGCATCGACTTCCATGTGCCGGGCACCACCGTCAACCGCTTCTGCGCCTCCTCGCTGCAGACCACCCGGATGGCCTTCCACGCGATCAAGGCGGGCGAGGGCGACACCTACATCGCCTGCGGTGTGGAGGCGGTCTCCCGCGCCACGCAGGGCGGCGAGTTCGAATTCCACCCGCAGCTGGACGGGTCGGAGGGGTCGCTGTACAACGTGTACATCCCGATGGGCCTCACCGCCGAGAACGTGGCGCAGGAAAAGAAAGTCAGCCGCGAGGCGCAGGACGAGTGGGCGGTGATCTCCCAGAACCGCGCGGTGGCGGCGCAGGAGTCGGGCCACTACGACGTGGAAATCATTCCGGTGACGGCGCCGGCGCACAAAGACAAGGACCGCGAAGGCAACGAGATCGAGATCCCCGAGCAGGTGGTCACCAAGGACGACGGCCCGCGCCCGGGCACGACGCTGGAGAAGCTGGCGTCGCTGAAGCCGGCGTTCAAGCCGGACGGCACGGTCACGGCGGGCAACGCCTGCCCGCTCAACGACGGCGCCGCGGCGCTGCTGGTGACATCCGAGGAGCGCGCGCGGGAGCTGGGCCTGAAGCCGAAAGTGAAGATCCTCGCCTCCACGGTGGTGGCGATCCGCCCCGAGGTGATGGGCCTCGGCCCGATCCCCGCAATCCAGCAGCTGCTGAAGAACACCGGCATGTCGATCAACGACATCGACGTGGTCGAGATCAACGAGGCGTTCGCCGCGCAGATCGTGCCCTGCAAAGAGGAGCTGGGCATCGACGACGAGAAGCTCAACCCCTTCGGCGGAGCGATCGCCTTGGGTCACCCCTTCGGGATGACCGGCGCCCGCATCATGACCACGCTGATCAACGACCTGCAGACGCTCGACGGCACCTACGGCATCGAGTCGATGTGCGTCGCCGGCGGCATGGGCATGGCGATGCTCGTGGAGCGGCTCAGCTGAGCCTGCCGTTGTGGGGGGCCCTTGGGGGAGCCTGCTCCCCCCAAGCTGAGTGTTGTGCGTCGCCGGTGGCATGGGAATGGCGATGCTGGTGGAGCGGGTGGGCTGACGCTTGCTCTCGGTCGCGGCGCACCTGTAGGTAGGGGTGCCGCGACCGTCAGTCTTGGTCGTCGAGGCCAGGGATCGGCTCGATCGGGAGCTCGCCGTGAAATGCCTCCAACTCTTCGAGATCCCGGCGATCCTGGGGACGTCCCGCGAGACGCTTGAAGCCGACGATGCTGCGCAGACCCGCTATGCGAGCAGGCTGTGAGCCGACTTCGGCGTCGATGGCTTCTTCAGAGACGGTGTCATAGTCCAGCGGCGGGAGTCCTCCGCGCATGAGGTCGATGATGCCGTGGCGGCTCTTGACACGCAGATGATGGGCACCGGCCACATCCTCTTGAGTCAGAATCTTGCCGTCGTGCAGGCGGCTTGCGTCGATCCGGTCGAGGAAACGGAGGATTGTTTCGTCGGTCTCCTGGCCGTCGGGCACTAGCAGGTCGGAGTCCTTGGTCGCCCGCAGAAATCCGTTGGCCATGACGCTGAAGCCGCCGATTACTACGTACTGCAGCTCGACAGCGTTGGCGTCGGCGACGACACCATCGAGGTCAGGACCAGAAGGCTCGTCTTGGGACATGGCCGGAGCGTATCGTCGAGGCCAGCAGTTTCACAGCCTGCTGAGAGAGCTTCTGGCCTTGCGCGATGCGTTCAGACGGGGTCATCGCACGCGCGGTACGCTGGTGGTACTCGCGCTTTTCACGATTGAGCTCGGCCCACTCAG
The DNA here is from genome assembly GCA_963833205.1 of uncultured Solirubrobacterales bacterium. Taxonomy (GTDB): domain Bacteria; phylum Actinomycetota; class Thermoleophilia; order Solirubrobacterales; family Solirubrobacteraceae; genus Palsa-744. The sequence continues at coordinate 291,266 of CAWHWZ010000008.1, forward strand.
CGTCATGGCCGGGCTCGAGCAGGGTGCGGGATGTGGTGCTCACGACCTCATTCTATCCCAAATGCCGACGCCATCAGACAGACGTCTGCAAATGGTCTGCGCGACCTACCGCGGGGGCATCCGCAGTGCCCCATCCAACCTGATGACCTCGCCGTTGAGCATGACGTTCTCGACGATGTGGCAGGCGAGGTACGCGTACTCCTCAGGCTGGCCGAGGCGCTGCGGGTAGGGAACTCCGGCGCCGAGCTTTTGGCGGGCCTCCTCGGGCAGCGCGGCGAGCAGCGGGGTGTCGAACAGGCCGGGGGCGATCGTGCAGACGCGGATCCCGTACTGGGCGAGGTCGCGGGCGGCGGGGAGCGTCATGCCGACGATGCCGCCCTTGGACGCGGAGTAGGCGATCTGCCCGACCTGCCCGTCGTAGGCGGCGATCGAGGCGGTGTTGACGCACACGCCGCGCTCGGCGTCATCGCCGAGCGGCTCGTTGGCGATCATCGCCGCGGCGGCGAGGCGCAACACGTTGAAGGTGCCGATCAGGTTGATCTGGAGGATCGTCTCGAAGGGCATCAGCGGGTGGGGGCCCTTGGAGCCCGCCACCTTCTGGGCCCAGCCGGTGCCGGCGCAGCAGACGGCGATCCGCAACCCGCCCTCCGCGGCGGCGGCGCGCTCGACGGCGGCCTGCACCTGTGCCTCCTCGCGCACGTCGCAGGCCACGAACTCCAACCCCAGCTCCGAGGCGAGCGCTTGGCCCTTCTCGGCGTTGACGTCGGCGATCGTGACGAGCGCCCCCGCGGCGTGCAAACGGCGCACGGTGGCCGCGCCGAGCCCGGAGGCCCCGCCAACGACGATCGCTGAGCTGCCCTCGATCCGCATGTGCGGCGGAGCCTACATCACCTTGTGGTGACCAGCCGACCACGAGCACGACACCACCAGCCGACCACGAGCACGACACCACCAGCCGACCACGAGCACGACACCACCAGCCGACCACGAGCACGACACCACCAGCCGACCACGAGCACGACACCACCAGCCGACCACGAGCACGACATCACCTGGCCCTCAGTGGCTGGGTCGCGACAGCGTCAACGCGAAGAGATCCTCCGGGTCGGTCAGCCACCGCACGAGCTGGAGCCCGGCGGCGTCGAGATCTCCCTCCAGGCGGGGGCGGGTGAACTTGGCGCTGATCTCCGTGCGCATCTCCTCGCCGGCGTCGAAGTGCACGTCGAGCTCGAGCGCGTTGACGGTGACGGTGTGGTCGCGTCGCGCGCGCAGGCGCATCTCGACCCACTCGTGGCGGTCGTCGAAGAGGGCCACGTGGTCGAAGTCGCCGGGGTCGAAGTCGGCGTCGAGCTCGCGGTTGAGCACGTGCAGGACGTTGCGGTTGAACTCGGCCGTGACTCCCTGTTGATCGTCGTAGGCGTCCTTGAGCACGCCCGCGTCCTTGACCAGGTCGGTGCCCATCAGCAGGTGGTCGCGGGGGCCGAGCAGACCAGCGATCTGGCGCAGGAAGCGGCGGCGGCTGCCGGGCGGGAAGTTGCCGATCGTGCCGCCGAGGAACACCACCAGACGGGGGCCGTCGGCGGGGGGCACGCGGTCGAGGTGGCGCTCGAAGTCGCCGATCACCCCGTGCACGCGCAGGCCGGGGTACTCGAGCGTCAGCTCCTCGGCGCAGTCGCGCACCATGCTCTCGGTGACATCCACCGGCACGTAGCGCTCCAGCGTGCCGGCCCTATGCAGGGCGTCCAGCAGCACGCGCGTCTTGGCGGCCGTGCCCGAGCCCAGCTCCACCAGCTCGACCGCCCCTGTCAGCGACGCGATCTCCTCGGCGGTGGCGTCGAGGATCCCGCGCTCGGTGCGGGTCGGGTAGTACTCGGGCAGCTCGCAGATACGGTCGAACAGCTCGGCGCCGCGCGCGTCGTAGAAGTGCTTGGGCGGCAGTTCCTTGAAGGGGCGGGTCAGCCCGTCCAGCACATCCTCGGCGAGCGTGCGCTGCTCGGGGCCGCCGAGGTGGGAGTCGATTTGGATGGCGTTGGCGGTTGGCCTCCCCCCGTTTGCCGGGCCTCCGTTCATCGCTGGGCCTGCTGGGCCTCCCTTCGCCGGGCTTCCGTTGGCGCTGGTGGGGCTGATGGACGCTCGCGCGGACCCCATCACACCACGTCCCTCGCCAGCCGCACGCCCGCGAAGATCTGGCGTCGCAGCGGGTAGTCCCAGTTGCGGAAGGTGGGGCTGGACACCCGTGGGTGCGTGGCCCACGAGCCGCCGCGCAGCACCAGGTAGTCATCGCCGAAAAACACCTCGGAGTACTCGCGGTAGGGGTGGGCCACGAAGCCGGGATAGCCGCCGAAGTGGCTGGCGGTCCACTCCCACACCTGCCCGACGCCTTCCAGCCCTGGCCTGGATCTCCCCAAGTCCCGTCCGACGCCCTCCAGCCTGTCCGGTTGCTCCGAGGTCGCCGCCCGCTCCCACTCCGCCTCGGTGGGGAGCCGCGCATTGTGCGCGCGGGCGAAGGCGTCGGCCTCGAACCAGCTGACGTGGCAGACGGGCGCCTGTGGGTGGCCGGCTGCCACGGAGGGATGGTGCGTGATGTCGTACTCCTCCTTCCACGACCAGCCCTCGTCCGACCACCACTCGCGCCGCTCATAGCCGCCGCCCTCGCTGAAGTGCAGCCAGCTGGCGTTGGTGACGGGGCGCCGCGCGATCGCGAAGGCGCCGGTGCGCGCGAGATGGCGGGGGCGCTCGTTGTCGTAGGAGAAGCCCTCCGCCCCGGGGGCTGGAGTGGCACCCATCAAAAAGGCTCCGGCGGGGAACTCCAGCCATCCCTCGTCGCCGCCGAGCGGCGTCAGCGGCTGGCCGATCTTCGATCGGTCCCCCGGCGGGAGCAGGCCGGCGAGCGCGAGCGTCTGGCGCATCGTCTCGGAGTGCTGCAGCTCGTGGCGCACCACCAACTCGGTGAGGACGCCGTCGCCGATGTCATCGCGGGCGAGCGCGACGACGACGCGCTCGCGCACCGCCTCCAGGTAGGCGCGTGCCGCGGTGGCATCCAGCAGTTGCGCTTCGCCCCGCTGCGCGCGGGGCGTCTCGAAAGCGTCGTACAGCTCCGCGAGGTCGGGCCGCAGCAGCTTCAGGCCGGCGTGGCGGTGGGCCAGCCACAGGTCCTCATAGGCGGCGATGTGCGCGAGGTCCCACACGAGCGGGCTCATGATCGGCGAGTGGCTGCGCTCCAGCTCGCGGTCATCGAGATGCGCCACCAGCCGCAGCGTGCCGCGGCGAGCCTCATCCAGAGCCGCCAGCGTCTCGGCAGGTGGGGCGGGGGGCGCGACGGTGGGTTGGGGGACGGTGCGGGCCATGAGCTCCGGGCGCGTACTCAAGGTAGGACCTTAGCGTGCTTGGCTCCCGCGCACGCCTCACTCCGTGTCCGCACTCATGGAATCTCACGTACGAGCACGCCTCGCTCCGTGTCCGAACTCTTGGTGCGCTCAGCTCCGCGCACGCCTCGCCCCGTGTCTAGGAACTGTCAGAAGAGTCGATTCTTGCCGCTGCGGCGGCGTCGGCCACGACGTGCAGACGCTCGGACACCAGCAGGCTGGCGGGTACGCGTGAATCAGGAGCCCGCCCGCCCCCGGCCAGCGCCGCGGCGAGCGCCCCGGCCTTGCCTGCGCCGGCGACCAGCAGCAGTGTGCAGCGGGCGGCTCGCAGCACCGGGAGGCTGAGCGTGACTCGCTCCGGTGGGGGCTTGGGCGAGTTGCGCACCGGCAGACACAGCGCGCCGCTGGCGTCCTCCACCTCCGGATGGCCGGGGAACAGCGAGGCGGTGTGCCCATCCTCGCCGATGCCCACCAGCGACACGTCCAGCGCAGGCACGCCGCCCGCCTCGGCTGGGGGCACCCTGGCGCGCAGCTCCTCGGCGTACTCCCGCGCCGCCGTCTCGGGACCGAGCTCGCCGCGCACGCGATGCTCGATCGGCCACGCCGGTCCGCCTCCGGGGATGTGGGCGAGCAGCGATTCCGCCACCAGCAGATGGGTGCTCTCAGGGTCCTCGGGCGCCACGCAGCGCTCGTCCCCGTACCACAGCTCCACCGCGCTCCAGTCCTCGAGCAGCCCGGCGAGCGACTGGTAGGCGGCCCGTGGGGTGCTGCCACCCGAAAGGGCCAGGTGGGCGACTCCGCGCCGGTCGAGCGCCTCCCGCAGTGCCCGCGCGATCTCGCCCGCTGCGTATTCGGCGGCGGCCGCTGGATCGGGAAGCGTGGTGATGCGGCTCATGGCACGATCTCGCCCGCGGCGGCCAGCGCGGGGGCATATGTTGGGTCGCGCAGCAGCGCCTGGCGGATCCCCTCGCCGAGGATGCCGGCCTCGCCGCGTGAGGCTCCGAGGATCGTCCACTCCCGCTTGCCGCCCTTGGCGTCCTGACGGAAGGCGTGCAGCCCGCCGGGGCCGCGGTCCAGGCGCAGGCGCAGGCCGGAGGCGGTCTCCAGCTCCAGCCCCGCCAGCCCGCGCACCTGCTGCTCGGGCGTGGAGATCAGCCGCAGCGCGATGTCCTGGCGGCGCCCGCTGGCCTTTCCCGCCAGCTCGCCCGCGTGCGCCACGAGGGGGTTCAGTCGCCAGTCCAGGCGTGCGGCCAGCCAGCCGATCAGCAGCATCGCGGAGATCGCCGACTCGGGGTGATGGCGGATCGTGACGGCTGTGAGCGTGTGCAGCTGGCGGCGCATCTCCTGGGGGTCGAAGGCGGTGGCCAGCCGCTCGCGCCATGGGGTGGTCCGCAGCCACGCGAGATCCACCACGTAGGCATCTTGCGAGAGCGAGCGCGCCTGCGCGATCGCCTCGCGGGGCTCGGGCTCGTCAACGGAGTCGAGCAGCACCGCCTGCACGAGCGGCAGCAGCTCGCGCACCACGTCGGGGTGGCCGTGGGGTGACCACAGCAGCGTCATCAGGTCGCTGACCACCAGCGGGTCGGCGATCGTGAGCAGGTCGTCGAGGTGGCGCTCGCCGATCTCCACAATCACCGTCTCGCGCAGCAGGGTGAGCTCGCCCGGTCGCGGATCGCCTTCGGAGGCCACCGTCGCGCGCGCGTCGAGGTGTTCGCGGGAGGGTTCGTAGGAGAGCACGATCAGCCGCGAGGCGTGGTAGCGCCCCACGCCGCGCAGGCGGTTGGCGATCTCCCCGCTCCACGCGCGATCGACGAACGCGATCATGTTCAGCGCGCGCGCCGGCACATACCCGCCGTTTTCGGCGTGGCGCGCCACCAACAGCTCGCGCAGCGCGGCTTCGATCGCGTCCGGCGTGGTGTCCCGGGCGCTCCAGGTGGCGTCGCTGGTGGCGGGCATGGCTCTAGTGCCTTTTTTTACGACATTGCACCTGCGCGTCACCCATCTGACCGGCCCGCCATATCAAATTCGAGACTCATCAAATCCCCGCCACGAGTGGTCGCCGAGCAGGATCATCAAATCGCCCGCCACGAGTGGTCGCCGAGCAAGATCATCAAATCGCCCGCCACGAGTGGCCGTCGAGCAGGATCATCAAATCGCCCGCCACGAGTGGCCGTCGAGCAGGATCTCGGCTGCCTCGGCCGGCCCGTGCGAGCCGGCCGCGTACTGCGCCAGCGGCCCCGGCGTATCCGCCCACGCGCTGACGATCGGGTCGCAGATCTCCCACTGCGCCTCCACCTCGTCGTTGCGCGTGAACAGCGTGGGGTCGCCGCGCATCGCGTCCATAATCAGCCGCTCGTAGGCCTCCGGCGACTGCGAGAGGAACGAGGTGCCGTACAGGAACTCCATGTTGACCGGGCGGATGATCATGCGCGTGCCGGGGATCTTGGCGCCCAGCTGCAGCGACACGCCCTCGTTGGGCTGCAGCGTGAGCACCAGCTGGTTGGGGCGGATGCCCAGCGAGCCCTCGGCGCTGAAGGCGAGGTGAGGCACCGGCTTCAGCGTGATCGCGATCTCGGTGATCTTGCGCGCCAGGCGCTTGCCGGCGCGCAGGTAGAACGGGACGCCAGCCCAGCGCCAGTTGTCAACCTCCAAGCGCAGGGCCGCAAAAGTCTCGGTTATCGACTCATCACGTACCCCCTCCTCCTCCAAATAACCCGCCACGTCCTCCCCGCCGGCGTGTCCCGGTCCATACTGGGCGCGTACCGCCATCTGCGGCACATCGGCCGCGGTGGGGGCGTGGATCGCCTGCAGCACCTTCACCTTCTCGTTGCGCACCTCTTCGGCGGTGAAGTTCACCGGAGGCTCCATCGCCACGTGGCACAGCAGCTGCAGCATGTGGTTCTGGATCAGGTCGCGCAGCGCCCCGGAGTGGTCGTAGTAGCCGGCGCGGCTGCCGATGCCGATGTCCTCGGCGGCGGTGATCTGGACGTTGTCGATGTAGTTGCGGTTCCACAGCGGCTCAAACATCCCGTTGGCGAAGCGGAACGCCAGCATGTTCTGGACGGTCTCCTTGCCGAGATAGTGGTCGATGCGGAACACCTGGCTCTCGTCAAACACCTCCAGCACGTTGCGGTTCAGCTCGGCGGCCTCCGCCAAGGAGGTGCCGAACGGCTTCTCGATGATCACCCGCACCTCGGCGCCGGCGCGGCGCTCCAGGCCCTGCGCGCCCAGCGCCTCGACGATCACCGGGAAGAAGGAGGGTGCCGTGGAGAGGTAGAAGGCGCGGTTCAGCGCTTCGCCCGCGCGCTCGTCGAAGCGGTCGAGCACGAACGCCAGCTCGCGGTACACGCGCTCGTCGTCGAAGGTGCCGGGCACGTATTTGATGTGCGCCAGCAGCCCCGCCAGCACGTCCTCGTCGGGGGTGCGGCGGGAGAAGGAGCGGATCGCCTGCTCGCACTCGGCGCGGTAGTCATCGCGCTCCTTCTCTTTGCGCGACACGCCCACCAGGTTGAAGCGCTCGGGCAGCGCGCCCTCGTGGGCGAGGTTGTAGAGGGCCGGCAGCAGCTTGCGCCGGGCGAGGTCGCCGGTGGCGCCGAAAATCACCAGCGTGGTGGGCGTCACCGGTAGCCGCTCCAGCCCTTCCACGAGCGGGTTCTCGGGCGCCTGCTCGAGCGTGCTCATCGCGCCTTCTTCACCGCGTGCCCGCCGAACTGGTTGCGCAGCGCCGCCAGCACGCGGTTGGCGAAGTCGCCGTTGCCGCGCGATGTCAGGCGCGCGTAGAGAGAGGCGGTGATCGCGGGCGTGGGCACGTCGCGCGCGGTCGCCTCCTCGATCGTCCAGCGCCCCTCGCCGGAGTCCTCGGTGTAGCCACTCAGCTCGTGCAGGTCGTTGCCGTCGGCCTCAAACGCGCGGGCCGCCAGTTCGCACAGCCACGAGCGCACCACCGAGCCCTGCCCCCAGAGGTGCGCGATCCTGGCGTTGTCCAGCTCATACTCGCACTTGTCAAACAGGTCGAAGCCCTCGGCGTAGGCCTGCATCAGTCCGTACTCCACGCCGTTGTGCACCATCTTCACGAAGTGTCCCGCGCCCGCCGGCCCGAAGTGCTGCCACCCGCGCGGGCCGATCGCCGCGACGCTCGTCTCGTTGGTGGGGGGCGCCAGCACGTCGAGGATCGGCGCCAGCCGCGCCACCGCGCGCGTGGGGCCCCCAACCATCATGCAGTAGCCCACTTCCAGGCCCCACACCCCCCCGGAGGTTCCCACGTCGACGTAATGGATGCCGCTCTTTTTGAGCTGCCCGGCGCGCAGCTTGTCTTCGGTCCACTTGGTGTTGCCGCCGTCCACGATCGTGTCGTCGCGGTCCAGCAGCTTTGCCAGCCGGTCGATCGTGCGCTGGGTGATCTGGCCGGCGGGCAGCATCAGCCACACCGTGCGCGGTGCCTCCAGGCGCCTGACGAGGTCCGCCAGCGAGCTGGCGCCGAGCGCGCCGTTAGACACCGCCCGACGCACGGCGTCGCGGTCGGCGTCGTACACCACCACCTGATGTTCGGAGTCGCGCAGGATGCGGTGTGACATGCCGCCGCCCATCCTGCCCATGCCGATGAACCCGATCTGGCTCAAAGTTCCTCCTCCTCTGGTGGTGTAGGTTTCGCATGCACGGCCGCAATAAAGGTATCCATTTGAGCCCCACCAGACTCAGCGCCGGCAAGTCTCTCCAACGTGGCTCCGGCGGGACCCCGGGTGCGGTCGCGACCAATCCACCACATCCAGCGACGGCGAGGTGTCGATTTGAGCCCCGATCCCACTCATCAAAGACCTGACCGCAACCTTGCCCTGGAGCTGGTGCGCGTCACCGAGGCGGCCGCTTTGGCGGCCGCGCGGCTCGTGGGCAAAGGCGACAAGGAGGCCGCCGACCAGGCCGCCGTCGACGGGATGCACTACGCCCTGCAGTCCGTGCAGATGGATGGCCTCGTGGTGATCGGCGAGGGCGAGAAGGACGAGGCACCGATGCTCGCCAACGGCGAGCACATCGGCGACGGCTCGCCGCCGGAGGTGGACATCGCGGTGGACCCGCTGGAGGGCACCACGCTCGCCGCCCACGGGATGCCCAGCGCGCTGGCGGTGATCGCGCTCTCCAGCCGCGGCACCATGTTCGACCCCGGTCCCTGCGTGTACATGGAGAAGATGGCGGGCGCCCCCGAGATCGCCGATCTGCTCGACCTCGACCGTCCCCTATCGGAGACCGTTGCCCTGATTGCCGAGCGCAAGGGCCGCGAGATCGGCGACGTGACGGTGGTCGTGCTCGACCGCCCCCGCCACGAACAGGGCATCAAGGCGATCCGACAGGCGGGCGCGCGGGTGCGGCTGATCCCTCACGGCGACGTCTCCGCCTCGCTGCTGGCGGTCACCGAGCGCTCCCCGGTGGATCTCCTGTGGGGCATCGGGGGCACCCCCGAGGGGGTGATCTCCGCCGCCGCGATCAAGTGCCTCGGCGGCCAGCTGGTGGGGCGGCTGTGGCCGCGCAACGAGCACGAGCGCTCCGCCGCGCTGGATGCCGGCTATGACCTGCGGCGCGTGCTCGACCGCGACGACCTGGTGGCGGGCGAGGACGTGTTCTTCTCCGCCACCGGCATCACCGACGGCGACGTGCTGCAGGGGGTGCGCTACCCCAGCGCCGGTGGCGCCACCACCGAATCGCTGGTGATGCGCACGCGCTCGGGCACCGTGCGGCGCATCTCCGCGCGCCACGACCGCGCCAAGCTGCGCGCGCTGTACGGCGACGCGCGGTTTGGTTGATGGTGATGGGAGCCATGGGTGGGGGAGGCTGGGGACAGATGTAATTTTCGGGGCCCCAACCCTTCATTTTATGAAGTGGTTATGGGTCGATTTCGAAAGACATATCCCCCCCACTCAATTCCCCGGGGGATATGATCAGGCCGCCGCCAACCGTCCCACTCGCGACTTCGCCAGATCGAGGCGCGCCAGCGAGCGCAAGAAGCCGTGGGTGACGATCACATGGATGCGCGACTGCGTGGCGTTGTAAAGCCGGAGGCTGATCCCCGAGGCGATCGCCGGGTGGAAGTTGGCGACCTCCACCTCGATGTGCAGATGCGCCGTGGTCGCGTCCTCCTGCGCGCCATCCCCGTCCTCGCGGGAGCCCTCCGTGTCGAGGCGGCGCACGTCGATCTGCAGGTGCCCCTTGCTCTGGCGGCCCGCACGGGCCACCAGCAGCCCTCGCTCGATGCGCCAGCGAACCACCCCGTGATCGGCCTGCAGCTCGTATTCCGGGGCGCGGAAAGCCAGTAGCGTGAGCGGCCGGAACAGCAGCACCACGAAGCGCTCCCGCTCGGTGTAGCGCACCCGCACCAAGCCCAGCGTGACGCGGGTGAGGAAGCGCCAGTAGGTCCGCGCCAGCCGCTCCAAATTCTCGGCCGACCACAGCTCTCCGAGGGCGCTCTCGCTGAGGCTCAGGTCGGCCGTCTGCACCGAGCGCATCGCCCCGGTATCCGCATCCACGGTCGTGTGGTCGCAGAGGTTGCTGATCGCGGCCTTCGCCGGCACACTTCGAGCCTAGCTTGCGGATGCCCCGCCGGTGGCGGCGGAGGAGCTGGCGAGTGGCGCGGGGGACGCTTCTGAGGAGGCTGGGGTCGCCGGCGAAAGCGTGGCCGACAGGGGTTCGCCCAGTGTGGGGGTGTTGGGCACGCTGCCGACAACCTGCGTGCCGATATGCACCGTCTCCTTGATTTCGAGTGCACGGGCGGCACCCCAGGTGAGGTCCCACATGGCCCCGCTTTTTCCATACGGCCCGCGGTCCAGCACCGGTGCGGTGAGCAGATGGCCGTGAAAGGAGATCCTTACGAGCGTCCCGCACGGAAGCGTGCGGCTGGCCAGCCCCACCAGCTTTGGGGTCAACCTCTGCCCGCACGCGGTGGTGTGGCCGTAGAAGCCCGGCCCATACCACGTCGCCATCGTCCGCCCGTGGGCGGAGCCAAGTGTGGGGGCCGCTCCGCCGGTCTCGGCGGGAGCCTGCGCCGCGCCGCTCGTTTCGGCTGGAGCCTGCGCCGCGCCTCCACTCTCGACAGGCGTCTGCGCCGCGCTTGCGGAATGGACAGGCGTCTGCGCCGCGCGCGCCGCGACGGGTGCGGCCACGGCGAGCAATGCGGCCAACAGGCCTGCCGAAAGGGCGTGCTTGAGCGAAACGGTGTGCATGGTCGTCGTCGTACGCCTACGAGGTGAGCTGACGGGCTCGCGCCTGATGGCGCTACGGCCTCAACGAGGCCGATTCGCCCCCGCGGAGCGATGACTCGCTCCGCAATGGATCCCCCGTCCTCCACGACCTGGGTCGCAGAGGCTCGGCGTGCGGCGCAGTATACATAGTCAGCCGCCGGTAATCCGTGTGAATGCGTCTCGCAGCGCGCGCCCTCCGGCGGAGATCCCCGTTTGGGCGAGCTCTCCGACGAGATCCACCACCGACGCCGCCAGCTCCCCCCCGCTGGGCGGCTGCACCGGTCGTCCCATCTCGATTGCGTCTTCGGACTCAAAGCCCTGGCGGGGCACCGGCGGCTCGGCGGGTTTGGACGGCTTAAGCCGAGGTTTGGTGGTTCGGGGGGATGTTTGGGCGGGTCGCTTGGGCGTGGCCCGGGGTTTGGTGGTCTGCGCGGTTGGGGAGCGGGCGGGTCGCTTGGGTGTGGTTTCGGCCCGGGTCGCGGCGGTCTGCCGCGCGGCCGCTCTGCGCGCGCTGGGGCGCTGGGGGCGGGTGCTGGGCAGGCTCGACAGCACGCCCGCCTCCTCTGCCGGCCCGGCCGGCGGCGAGGTTGTGTCGGCCCGCCGGCGCCCGCCGGATCGTTTGTCTTTGCTCGGGGGGCTCATGGAGTGGGCGCAATCATCGCGCATCTGCGTCAGGCATACGGGATGGGGGCGCGTAGGCGTTAATATGGGCCACGTTCGGCTGTAACGTGGGGCGGGTCTCGACCGGAGGGGCGGGCAGACGCTCGCCGTCTCGCTACGGTCGTCTCGCTTGGCGCACAGCCCTCCCGGCACGAAATCGCTGTCTAAGGAAACGGAAACCGATGTCAGTAGTCGAACTGCAGGAGCTCGATGAGATCAAGGGCCTGTTGGCGAAGGGCCAGCAGGTGGGGGTGTTGACGTTCGCGGAGATCTCCACCGCCACCTCCGAGTTGGATCTGGACGAGACGGACGTCGAGGAGCTGCACGGCTTCCTCGAGAAATCCGAGATCGAGCTCGTCGAGGACATCGACCCCGCGACCGCCGCGGCGTCGCAGATCGAGCGCGCGCCGGACAAACGCGGCCGGCGCAAAGCGAAAGCGACGCTGGATCTCAAGCCGGACATGACCACCGACTCGCTGCAGCTGTTCCTCAAGGACATCGGCAAGGTGCGGCTGCTGACAGCCCAGGAGGAGGTCGATCTCGCCAAGCGGATCGAGCGCGGCGACCTCGACGCTAAGCAGAAGATGGTCGAGTCCAACCTGCGCCTGGTGGTGTCGATCGCCAAGAACTACCGCAACCAGGGCCTGCCCTTCCTCGACCTGATCCAGGAGGGCACGCTCGGGCTGGTGCGCGCCGCGGAGAAGTTCGACTACCGCAAGGGCTTCAAGTTCTCCACCTACGCCACCTGGTGGATCCGCCAGGCGATCGCCCGCGCGCTGGCCGACAAGGCGCGCACGATCCGCATCCCCGTGCACGTGGTGGAGAAGCTCAACAAGATCGGCCGCGCCGAGCGCAAGCTGGTGACCGAGCTGGGCCGCGAACCGACCGCCGAGGAGATCGCCGACATCACCGGGATCGACCCCGAAGAGGTCGACTCGATCAAGCGCTCCGCACAGGCCCCGGTCTCGCTGGAGAAGCCCGTCGGTGACGAGGAGGAGTCGGAGTTCGGCCAGTTCATTGCCGACGAGCGCGCCGAGTCCCCCTACGAGCGCGCCGCCGAAATCCTCACCAAGGAGGCGCTGCGCGAGGCGCTGGAGAACCTCTCCTACCGCGAACGGCGCGTGCTGGAGCTGCGCTATGGCCTCGGCGGCGAGCACCCCCGCACGCTCGACGAGGTGGGCCGCACCTTCAACGTCACGCGCGAGCGCATCCGCCAGATCGAGAACCAGTCGCTGAAGAAGCTTCAGTCACTCGCGGAGGCCCAGAAGCTCCGCGATGTTGCGTAGTCGCTGACGACGCACTCAAGCCCCCCGGCGGGGATGCCGATGCGAGAAGCATGTTCGACGTGCAGGCAGCTCTGCGTGAGCTGGTAAACCGCCACGGCTCGGATCTGCACCTGAAGGTGGATGCGCCGCCCCTCTATCGGGTGGACGGCATCCTCACCCACGACGAGCGCATCGGCGCGCTGAGCGCCGAGGACACCGAGCACGCGCTGCACGACCTGCTGCACGACCCCGTGAAGCTGCAGGAATTCACCGAGGAGCACGAGGTGGACTTCTCCTTTGAAATCGTCGGGTTGGCGCGCTACCGCATCAACGCCTTCCGCCAGCGCGGCGTGATCTCGCTGGCCTGCCGCGCGATCCCCCACAAGATCAGCTCCATCGACGAGTTGACGCTACCCCCCGTTGTGCGGGAACTGGCGGAGGAGGAGCGCGGGATCGTGTTGCTCACGGGCACCACCGGCTCGGGCAAGTCCACGACGCTGGCGGCGATGATCGACCACATGAACGAGACCATGTCCAAGCACATCGTCACGATCGAGGACCCGATCGAGTTCGTGCACAGCGACAAGCGCTCGGTGATCAACCAGCGCGAGGTGGGGATGGACACCGCCTCCTTCAAGCGCGCCCTGCGGCGTGTGCTGCGTCAGGACCCCGACGTGATTCTGGTGGGGGAGATGCGCGACGACGAGACCGTCCAGACCGCCCTCTCGGCGGCCGAGACCGGCCACCTGGTGCTCTCCACGATCCACACGGTCGACGCCACCGAGTCGATCAACCGGATGCTCGACTTCTTCCCGCCCCACCAGCACGCCCAGGCGCGCTCGATGATCGCGGGCACCGTCAAGGGCGTCATCTCCCAGCGACTGGTCCCCGGCGCCGACGGTGGCCGGGTGGCGGTGTGCGAGATCCTGCGGATGACCGGCCGCGCGCGCGACATGATCGTCGACCCCGCCCAGACGGGCAAGCTGCACGAGGTGATCACCGCCGGCGGCTACTACGGGATGCAGACCTTCGACCAGGCCCTCTTCGGGCACCTCAAGGCGGGGCGGGTCACCGTCGAGGATGCGCTGCGCGTGGCCTCCAGCCCCCACGACTTCAAGCTGCTGGTGCAGGCCGACGGCCGCCGCGGCACCACGATGGAGGATGTTGCCTCCGCGCAGGAGCAGCGCGGCGAGGCGCCCGCCGGCGCCCCGACGCCTGCCCCGAGTGGGCCGTCCTTGACAGTCGTTTAGGCCCTCCAGCACTTCATTTGGTAAAGTGGTTGGGGTGGTGAATGATGAGACATGCCCGGTGTGCCGCACGGCGGAGATCGTGTGCGGCAAGTGGACGCTGCTGCTGATCCGCGAGCTGGCCGAGGGCCGCTCGCGCTTCTGTGAGCTGGAGCGCTCGCTGGAGGGGATCAGCCCCCGCACGCTCTCGCTGCGGCTGCGGGCGCTTGAGGAGGAGGGCATCGTCGCGCGCCAAACCTTCTCCGAGGTGCCCCCGCGCGTGGAGTACGCGCTCACCGAGAAGGGCGCCGCGCTGCTACCGATCATCGACGACATGCGCGTCTACGGCGAGCGCTGGATCGTGCAGGGTTGCGGCGAGGGCAGGATGAGCTCCGCGGTGTTCGCGCAGACGCCGGCCGCCGCGGTGGCCTGAGCCACGGTCGCCTGAGCCGCGGTCGCGCCTTGAAGGCTCAACCGTCCGGTCTCGGGCCGGGTCTGCAATGCCGCCTGCGCGGAGCAGGAGCGCTCCGGGTGCCGGCGAAAGGGCCTCTGTGCGCTCCCACCAGCTCGAGACAGCCCTGACGCGGTTCGTGCGGGATGCAGGTCAGTACCTGCAGAGCGAGTTGGACGCCGGCGCGGAGGTGCCGTTCGAGCTTGAGTCGAGCTCCTCGCGAGGGCGGGGACCGTCCCGAGGCCCCCAGCTGTACAGCTATCGGCCGCTCACCGAGGCGTTCATCGGGGAGCGCTGGCGGGCACTGGCGAATTTGGAGAGCTGCGCCGCGGCGGAGCGGCTGCTGGAATGTCTGCAGGGGCTCGACCGCTACCTGCTCCAGCACGATGTGCGCATCGGGCGAGGCGACCGGCGCTCGCGTGCGACCGTGGTGCTGAGGACGTTGCTGGAGGAGGTGTATGCCGAGCGCTCCGATTTCGAGCTCGACGAGGAGCGGCTGCGCCGGGCGCTCGCGCGGCTGGACGCCACGGCCTTCACCAATGCCGGCGAGGTGGCACTGATCGAGACGCTGCACGGCATGGGCGTGGTGGCGCCCGAGCTGGCGCACACACGCGCGCCGGCGATCGGCCGGCCCGAGCTCGCGTGGGCGCTGGCCCGCTTTGAGATGGGCTGCGAACGCGCCTCCGAACTGGAGGCGCTCAGCGACCACCTGCTCGCGCTGCGCGCGCTGCTGGAGCCGGAGGGTCCCGCCAGCGGACTGCTCGCGGGCCGGCTGGCGGCGCTCTGCGCGATACCCGAGGAGCGCGCCGGCCTCACGCGGCGTGTACTGAAGGCGATCGCCCTGGAGCGCGACGTGATCACCGGCGCCGCCGTGGAGCACGCCAGCTGCGACGCGCTGGTGGCTGAGCTCGCCGGCCACCTGCGGGCGGTGCTGCGGGACGTTGTGTGCGGACATCTGCCGCCCGATCTGGTCCGCTGCGCCGACGCGTTGCTCTCTTCGCAAGAACCCACACACGAGGGGCCGATCAGGGCACGGCGTGGGCCGTCAGGAAAACAGGAACCCAGCGACGCGGTCCAGACCGGCGAGATCCTGAACGTCCCCGTCTAGGTGGGGCACGAGGATCGGGTGGGGGTCCTCCAAGGCGCGCGAGAGCCGCTGCACCGTGGCACGGTCGCGCTGTGCCAGCACGTCGAAGTCGGCGAGGTTGTCCGCCACGCGCGCGGCCAGCCGCTCCCCCAGCTCGCCGGCCAGCAGCGCCGCCACCTCGACGGGCGTGTGTCCCTCCAGGCTGTCGCTGTGGACGCGGTTGACGATCAGCGCCGCCCGCGCCATCTCCTCGGTGTCGAGCTGTTCGGCGAAAAACAGCGCCTCGCGCGCCGGCTCGGGCTCGGGCGAGGTGACCAGTATGAAGGCGGTGGTGGGGTCGCGCAGCAGCCGGTGAACCGTGTGCGCGCTCTCGCGAAAGCCGTCGAGCATCACGGCCAGCGCGCCGAAGAAGCTCGACAGGTCGCCGATCAAATCCATGCCGGTGAAGCGCGAAAACATCGACAGCACCAGCCCGGTGCCGCGGCCGACCAGGCGTACGGCGAAGTTGCCGGGAGCGAGGAACATGCGCATGGAGCGGCCCTCCATGAAGCTCGTCATGCGCAGCGGCGAGTCGAGGAAGTCGAGCGCGTTACGCGAAGGCGGCGTGTCCAGCACGATCGTGTCGAAGCGCCCCTCGCGGTGCAGCTCGCTGAGCTTGGCCATCGCGCTGAACTCCTGGGTGCCCGCCACCGCGCCGGAGAGCTCCTGGTAGATGCGGTTGGACAGCACCTCATCGCGCGCGCGCTCGTCGGGCGCGATGCTGGCGATCAACGCGTCGAGGGTGCGCTTGGCGTCCAGCATCGACGCCCACAGCTCGCCCTTGCATTCGATCCCCTGCGCGGCCAGCAGCGCGGGGTCGATCCGCCGCGGCTCGTTGTCCAGCTCATCGATGCCCAGTGCGCTCGCCAACCGCCGGGCGGGATCGATCGTCACCACCGCCACCCGCTGCCCACGGCAGGCCAGCCCCAGGGCGAGCGCCGCCGCCGTGGTTGTCTTGCCCACTCCGCCCGGGCCGGCGCAGATGCAGACGCTCCTGCCGCGCAGTCGCTTCGCGAGGGGTGAGGGGCCGGCCCGTGGCACGGGGGGATCGTAGTCGTGCAGGAATCCGACCACCGCGTGCGAATACTCACGACGACGAGCTTTAAAGGAAGCGTGGCGCGGTCGGCCGCAGGCCGGCTGGCCGAAACGGGGATGCGAGCCGAAGGCGAGTGTCTCCCGGCTTCGGCCGGGCCCCTCTTCTTTCAGACCCACCATCGAGCATCGGAGCCCGCCGTGCAATCAAGGGCAAAGGTCATCGCGTTCGCCAATCAGAAGGGCGGGGTGGCCAAGACAACCACAACGCTCAACCTCGCGGCCGCGTTCGCGGAGGAGGGGCACCGCGTGCTGTGCGTGGACATGGATCCGCAGGGCAACCTGACCATGTCGCAGGGGATCGACCCCGACACGCTGGAGAAATCGATGTACGACGTGCTGGTGCACAAAACCTCGATCCGCGAGGTGATCCGCCGCCGCGAGGTGGACATCGCGTGCGCCTCGATCGATCTGGCGGGGGCGGAGATCGCGATGTCCACGATGATCGGCCGCGAGCGCTCGCTGCAGAAGGCGTTCGAGCCGATCAGGGAGGACTACGACTTCATCTGCATCGACACCCCGCCGAGCCTCGGCCTGCTGACGATCAACGCGCTGACGGCGGCCGACAAGGTGATCGTCCCCGTGCAGTGCGAGTATCTGTCGATGCGCGGTTTGATCCAGCTGCAAAACACGCTGGCGATGATCCGTGAGAATCTCAATCCGGACGTCGACATCGAGGGTATCCTTCCCACGTTGGTGGATTCACGCACCATCCACGCCAAGGAGGCGATCGAGATCCTCGAGGAGAACTTCGGCGATCGCGTGTTCGCCTCGCGCATCCGCAAGACGGTGCGCTTCGCGGAGGCGCCGGTGAAGGGGATGTCGGTGCTCAAGTACGAGCCCCAGGGCGTGGCGGCCCAGTCATACCGCGAACTCGCACACGAGGTACTGGCGCACGGCTCGCCCGAGATTGCCGCGCGTCGGGGTCCGATCGTGGCCCAGGCTGCCCCGGCTGCCGCGGCCCAAGCCGCGCCGCCGGCCGCCGCCGAGGCCCCCCAGGAGGTTGTGGCTCATGGCCCAAAGTAAACGCGCCAGCATGCGCGAGGGTCCCCTGGCGGCGCTGTTCAGCAAGACCGAGGAGGAGCAGGCGAAGGAGGCCGGGCAGACCTCCGCGCGGGAGTCGGCCGAGCCGTCCCCGAAGGAGCCCGAGCAGCCGCCAGCGAAGGCCGATCGCACCGAGCCCGCCAAGGCCGATCGACCGATCGAGCCGCAAGCCGTCGAGGAGGAGGACGAGGCTCCCTCCATCCCCAGCCCCCGCGAGCGCCTACGCAACGTCTTCTCCGCGGAGATCCCCGCCAACATGATGGAGCGCCCCGCCGCCACTGCCGCTGGAGCGGCGGGAGCAGCCGCCGCTGAGGCATCCCCGCCGTCAGCCGACGCGCCGCCGCCGGTGGACGTGTATGCACGCGAGGAGTCCAAAGCCGCGACGATGGCCGGCGGGCAGCCGGTTATTCACCCGGTGATCCGCGTGGTGGGAGTGGGCGGCGCGGGTGTCAACGCCGTCAACCGCATGGTGGAGGCCGAGGTGGCGGGCGTGGAGTTCCTCGCGATCAACACCGATCTGCAGTCGCTGCAGCAGTCAACGGCGGACATCACCCTGCACATCGGCGCCGAGCTGACGCGCGGCCTGGGCTCGGGCTCTGACACCGACCTGGGCAGGGCGGCGGCGATGGAGGACTACGACCGCACGAAGGCGCTGCTGAAGGGCTCGGACATGATCTTCATCACCGCGGGCGCGGGCGGCGGCACGGGCACTGGCGCGGCGCCGATCGTGGCGCGGATCGCCCGCGAAGTGGGGGCGCTGGCGGTGGCGATCGTCACCAAGCCGTTCGGCTTCGAGGGCTCGCGCCGCGCGGAGGCCGCCGAGCAGGGCATCAAGGCGCTGGCCGAAGAGGTGGACACGCTGATCGTGGTGCCCAACAACCGGCTGCTGAGCGTGCTGGACAAGCAGACCTCGATGGTGGATGCCTTCCGCGTCGCCGACGACGTGCTGCGCCAGGGCGTGCAGGGGATCTCCGACCTGGTCACGCTGCCCGGCCTGATCAACCTCGACTTCGCCGACGTGCGCACGATCATGAGCAGCGCCGGCAACGCGCTGTTGGGGATCGGGATGGGCGCCGGCGGCGAGCACCGCGCCACCGAGGCCGCGATGAAGGCGGTGGAGTCGCCGCTGCTTGAAACGTCGATGGAGGGCGCTCGCTCGATCCTGCTGTCGATCACCGGCGGCAGGGATCTCTCGCTGTGGGAGGTCAACGAGGCCGCCAAGGCGGTCGCCGAGGCGGCGCACGCGGACGCCAACATCATCTTCGGCGCGATGGTGGACGAGAAGCTCGAAGACCAGGTGTGGGTCACCGTGGTGGCCACCGGCTACGAGCAGGAGCGCCCTCGCTTCTCGGGGCGCGGTCGCCTGGAGGAGCCTGCGGGCGAGCCTCGCGTGCAGCGCGCTGGCGGTCGGCGCGAGCGCGAGCGTCGCGGCGGCAGCGCCGCCGTGGAGTTAGACGTGCCCGAGTTCATGCCGCGCGCCTGAGGCGCGTCAGCGCTGCGCCATGCTGCGTCCTCGTTCGCTCGTGTGCTAGCGCACACTTCGCTCGCTGCGTCCTTGCCTGGCTTGGCTGACGCACCTCAGGTTATGTGAGGCCGGGTGTGGGGTTGGGGCGCGTCCGTGCGGGTGGGTGCCCACGGAATCGCGCGTGCGCGGCAGGCGGGCAAGTCGGCTTCACGCTCTACGGTAATAGCCGCAGCGCGTCCGCGTGTGCGGGGTGGCTGTAAGTCGGGGAGCAGGATTTTTGGCGAAGTAGGGCCGCTTGTTTGCGTATCGATTGTCAAAGTAGGGATCCTAAATTGGTTTTGATGCCTCGACGGCCCTCAGCTGGAGGCGAAGTCGCGGTCGAGGATGGCGGCGAGATCGGTCCAGTTCGCGGGCTCTGGGTACAACTCCAGCCAGCGCAGGATGCCGCGGGCGATCAGCTCGAC
>CAWHWZ010000009.1:0-34375 GCA_963833205.1 uncultured Solirubrobacterales bacterium
TGGTCGAGCGCGTCGAGCTGTGGCAGGAGGACCGGCCGCTGTTCGAGTCCTACGGGGTCGAGAAGGCGATCAAGGGGGTGCTCTCGCGCCGCGTGGACCTGCCCAGCGGCGGCTACCTGATGATCGACTACGCCGAGGCGCTCACCGTGATCGACGTCAACTCCGGCAGTTTCACCGGCCGCGGTCGCAGCGCCGGCCTGGAGGAGACGATCACGCGCACCAACCTGGAGGCCGCCGAGGCGGTCGTCGATGAGCTGCGCCTGCGTGACATCGGCGGGATCATCGTGATCGACTTCATCGACATGGCGCGCGCCAAGAACCGCGACGCCGTGATGAAGACGCTGCGCAAGTCCCTCGACGAGGACCGCACAAAGACGTTCACGGCGGAGATCTCCAAGCTCGGCCTGGTGGAGATGACCCGCCAGAACGTCACCGAGGGGGTGCGCGAGATCATCAGCCGCCCCTGCCCGGCCTGCGACGGGGACGGGGTGATCCGCTCGGAGGAGACGATCGCGATCGACTTCGAGCGCCGCCTGCGCGACATCGCCGCCGAGAACCCCGTCGCGGAGGCGTTCCTGGTGCAAATCAACCCCCGTGTTACCGCGCAGTTCACCGGTCAGCACTCGCGCGTGCTGCACGCCCTGGAGGAGCAGACCGGCCGCTCCTTCCACTTCGAAGGCTCCGAAGGGCTGGCGCTCGACCACTTCGCGATCACCTTCCAGGGCAGCCGCGAGGAGGTGGAGGAGCGCGCGCTGCCCTTCCACGCCGGCGACGAGGTGCTGGTGGAGATCGTTGAGCCGCACATGTACGACGTGGACGACGCGGTGGCGAAGATCGACGGCTACATCATCTCGATCGCCGGCGCCTCCCCGCACGTGGGGGAGAAGCGGATGGTGCGCATCGAGCAGGTGGGCCGCACCGCCGCCAGTGCGCTGCTGCTGGACGAGAACGGCGAGGTGGTGCGTCCGGTGCCGCGTCCGGTTGCGCCCCCCCGGCGCCGTGCCCCACGCAAACCGCGCGCCGCGGCAAAACCAAAGCCAGAACCGGTGCCAGTCGAGCTGGTCATGGAGGAGCCTTCGGCGAATGGGGTGTCCGAGCGCGCCGAGCCGCCTGCCGAGCACGTGGAGTCGCCCGCCGAGCCCTCCGAGGCGCCGGCCGAGGTCGGGCAGGAGGATGCCGTACAATCCAAACCTCGGCGCCGCGGCCGCAGGGGTGGACGGCGCCGTTCGGCTGCCAAAGCAGAGGCGAGCACGGAGTAGCGGACGGCGCTTGCGTCGAGAGCAAAAACCATAAGGGCGAGAACATGTACGCAATCGTGAAGACAGGCGGCAAGCAGTACCGCGTCGAGCGCGGCCAGTACCTGCTGGTCGAGCGCCTCCCCGAGGAGGTTGGCGCGAGCGTGGCGCTCAAGCCGTTGATGTATCGCTCTGAGGAGGCTGTCTTCGACAGCAAGGGCCTCGAGCAGGTGAGGGTCACCGCCAAGGTGCTCGCCCACGAGCGCGGCGAGAAGCTGCGCGTCGTCAAGTTCAAGCCCAAGCGCGGCTACAAACGGCGCACCGGCCACCGCCAGGAGCTGACGCGCATCGAGATCACCGAGATCGCGATAGGAGCCGCAAAGGCGGCGGCGCACAAGACGGCGAAGCCGGCGGCGGCTGCGCGGGCGCCGGAGCCGGCTGAGATTCCCAAGGAGGCGAGCGAGAATGGCGCATAAGAAGGGCCTAGGCTCCAGCCGCAACGGCCGCGACTCCAACGCCAAACGGCTAGGCGTGAAGACCTTCGCCGGGCAGACGGTCACCGGTGGGGAGATCATCGTGCGCCAGCGCGGCACCCGCTTCAAGCCGGGCGAGGGTGTGGGAATCGGCAAGGACGACACCCTGTACGCGCGCGCATCTGGCACCGTGCAGTTCACCGCCGGCCGCCGCGGCCGCGTGGTGAGCGTCGTCGCGGGCGAGCAGCCGTAGTTCCCCGCCCGCGCCGGCCACACGGCACGGTCCGCTTCGCGGCGCAGCCCCGCGCGCATGTCAGGATGCGGTGATGCTCCACGACCGCGCGCGCATCCACGTCCAGGCGGGCGCGGGGGGCGACGGCTGCGCCAGCTTCCGCCGCGAAGCGCACGTGCCGCGCGGCGGTCCCGACGGCGGCGACGGCGGGCGCGGGGGGGACGTGGTGCTGGTGTGCGACGACTCGCTGCGCGACCTGCAGAGCTTCACCCGCCGCGCCCACCACCGCGCCGCGCGCGGGGGACGCGGGGAAGGCGCGCTGCGCCACGGCGCCGACGGCGAGACGCTGCTGGTGCGCGTCCCACCGGGCACCGAGGCGATTGGGGAGGAGGGCGACCTGGAGGGTCGCCGCTGGGAGCTGCTGCGCCACGGCCAGCGCGCGCTGCTCGCGCGTGGGGGTGCGGGGGCGAGGGGCAACAAGCGCTTCGCCACTCCCACGCGCCAGGCGCCGCGCTTCGCCGAGCGCGGCATGCCGGGGGAGGAGGGGTGGCTGCAACTGCGACTGCGTCTGCTCGCCGACGTTGGCCTGGTGGGGCTGCCCAACGCCGGCAAGTCCTCGCTGCTGGCGCGTCTCACGCGCGCCGCGCCGAAGGTCGCCTCCTACCCGTTCACCACGCTTGAGCCGGTGCTGGGCGTGCTCGAATCCGACGAGCGCCAGCTGATCGTGGCCGACATCCCCGGCTTGATCGAGGGCGCCAGCGACGGTGCCGGGCTCGGGCACGAGTTCCTCGCGCACGTGGAGCGCACGCGCCTACTGGTGCACGTGCTCGACCTCGCTCCCGAGCTCTCCGCTGAGGAAGATGCCGACGCGGTGGCCAACCACGTCACGATCGAGCAGGAGCTGGCCGCGCACGACCCCCGCCTGGCGGCGCTGCCGCGCGTGCTGGCGCTCTCCAAGGCCGACCTCGTCCCACCAGAGCGCTCACGGGCGGCGGTCGCGGAGTGGTCGGAGCGCCTCGGCGGCGAGGTTTCGGTGCTCGCAACCTCAGCAGCCACCGGCGCGGGCCTCGCCGAGCTGGCCGGCACGCTGCTGCGGCTGGTGGCGGTCGGAGACTCGGCCGCCGCTGAGCGGCCAGCGGAGGGGAGGGCCGGCTCCCGGGCACTCGCCGGGCCCGAGCAGCTCGCCGAGCACATGGTCTTCCGCCCCGCCGAGCGCACCGGCTTCACAGTCCAGCGCGTCCGCGAGAGCGCCTTCGCGGTGAGCGGCCCAACGGTCGAGCGCCTACTGCAGCGCTTTGACGTCGAGAACGACGACGCGATGTCCTACATCGAGGGCCGCCTGCGCCGCCTCGGGGTTCTGCGCGCGCTCCAGGACGCGGGCTTTCAGCCAGGCGACGAGCTGCAGATCGGGGGGGTCGTGTTGGAGTTGGACTCCGACGCAGGAGGTGCTCAGCGGGAGCGGTAGATGTCAGGCGATCAGGCTGGTGGACTGCTACATACGTGCTACCTTTGTCGCATGGCGGTCGAGGTGGCATCCAGAGAACTGCGCAACAACATGGCGGGCCTGCTGCGACGGGTGCAGGCGGGCGAGCAGGTGGTGGTGACCACCCGCGGGAAGCCGGTCGCGTCGCTGGTCCCGTTCGAGCCAGCGCGCCGGCGGTGGCTGCCACGCGAGGAGCTCACTCGACGTCTCGCTATCGCCCAGGCGGATCCCGGTTTGCGCGGGGATCTTCATCAGCTCGCGGGCGAAACCACCGATGAGCTTGGCCCGCTGGTGTGAGCGAGCAGCCCACCAGGGGCCTGCTTGACACCAGCGTCTTCATTGCCAGAGAGAGTGGGCGCCCGCTCGAGGTGCAGCTTCTACCAGGCGAGCTTGCCGTATCCGCCGTCACCGTCGCCGAGCTGCACGTCGGGGTGCTGGCGGCCTCCGACGTAGGCACCCGCGCCCGCAGGCTGGCGACGCTGGAGTCGATCGCCGATGTCGAGGTGCTTGTCGTCGATGAGGCGGTGGCGGCCTCCTGGGCGCTGCTGCGCGTGCACCTCGCCACAGCAGAGCGGCGGCTGAACGTCAACGACCTGTGGGTGGCCGCCACCGCGCTCGCCCACCGCATCCCGGTCGTGACCCAGGACGACGACTTCGGTCCCGTCGAGGGCGTCGGCGGGTTGGCGGTCGTGCGGGTTTAACGGGCTGCGCCGACCCATGGCGTGGCAGGCGTCGCGAAGAACAAGCATCTACGCTCCGAGCTTCATGCGAACCACCGTGATCAAGCTGGGCTCCTCGATCGTCGCGCGCGAGGACGGCGAGCTGCGCGAGGAGGTGCTGGGGCGGATCTGTGACGCCGTCGCCGCGCTGCACGCCGCCGGGGAGCGATGCGTGGTGGTCTCCTCGGGGGCGATCGCGCGCGGGGTGCGGGTGATGGGGTTGCCGGCCCGCCCGACGTTGATCCCCGAGCTGCAGGCCGCCTCGGCCGTCGGGCAGGGCAAGCTGTACCGCTCCTACGACGAGCTGCTGCGCGCGCGCGGGCTGACGTCGGGGCAGGTGCTGCTCACCGCCGAGGACCTTGGGGGGCGTGCGCAGTACCTCAACGCGCGTCGCACCTTGCGCACGCTGCTGGACTGGCGGGTGGTGCCGGTGATCAACGAGAACGACACCACCGCCACCGATGAGATCTCCTTCGGCGACAACGACTTCCTCGCGGCGCAGGTCGCCGTGCTGGTGGCCGCCGAGCTGCTGGTGCTGCTCACCGACATCGACGGTCTGCACAGCGCCGACCCGCGCAAACAGCCCGGCGCGCGGCTGATCGGCGAGGTGCGCGACCTGCGCGAGCTGGATGGCCTTGAGATCGGGGACTCCACCTCTCCGTTGGGCTCGGGGGGGATGCGCTCGAAGGTGCTCGCCGCGGAGATCGCCGGCGCCGCGGGGATCCCCGCGGTGATCTGCAACGGCGTGCGCGCCGGCGCGCTGGAGGCCGCGCTCGCCGGCCGGCCCGAGGGCACGCGCTTTCACCCCGGCCCCGCCCGCCACAACTCCTTCAAGCTGTGGCTGCGCTACGCCAAGCCGGCCCGCGGCACGCTCGTGATCGACGCGGGCGCTGCGCGCGCACTGCGCGAGCAGGGCACCTCGCTGCTGCCGGTTGGCGTGGTCGAAGTCCGGGGCGAGTTCGACGCGGGCGACGCGGTCGAGATCGCCGAGCCCAGCGGCGCTGTGATCGCCAAGGGCCTCTGCAACTACTCGGCGCTTGAGCTGCGCCGCGCCAAGGGCCTGCAGTCCGAGGCCGTGCGCGAGATCCTGCCGCACGCCACCGACGAGGCCGTGCATCGGGATCAGTTGGTTTTGGCGTAGGTACCCTGTGTGAACTATGGCCACCGTCACCGTCACCTCTTCGATCCCCGACCTCTGCGCCGCCGCGCGCCGCGCGGCCCGGAGGCTGGCGGCGCTGGACACGGCGGTCAAGGACGCCGCGCTGCTGGCGATCGCCGACGCGCTGATCGCGCGCACACCGGAGATCCTCGCCGCCAACGAGCTGGATATGGCCGCCGGGCGCGAGCAGGAGATCGGGGCGGCGCTGCTCGACCGTCTCGCGCTCGACCCCGCGCGGATCGCTCAGATCGCCGCCGGGGTCCGCACGATCGCCGCCCTCCCCGATCCCGTCGGTGAGCTGATCGAGGGGCGGCGGTTGCCCAATGGCCTGGACGTGCGCAAGGTGCGGGTGCCGCTCGGCGTGGTGGCCGTCGTCTACGAGGCGCGGCCCAACGTCACGATCGACGCCGCCGCGCTGTGCCTGAAGGCGGGCAACGCGATCGTGCTGCGCGGCTCCTCGATCGCCGCTCACTCCAACGCCGTGCTCGCCGCGATCGCCTCAGAGGCCGCGGTTGGGAGCGCGGGGCTGCCAGAGGGGTGCGTCAGCCTCGTCGCCGGCGGTGGCCGCGAGGAGCTGGCGGAGCTGGCAACGCAGAACGACACGCTCGATCTGATCATCCCGCGCGGGGGGGAGGGGTTGAAGGCGGCGCTCAAAGCGGTTGCCACAGTGCCGGTGATCTATGCGGCATCGGGCAACTGCCATGTGTACGTGGATGAGTCCGCGGAGGTGGATGAGGCCGTCGAGATCGTGCTCAACGCCAAGACGCAGCGCCCGGGGGTGTGCAATGCGGCGGAGACGCTGCTGGTGCACGAGGGCGTCGCGGCGCGTTTCCTGCCGGCGATGCTTTCCAGGCTGGGCGATGCCGGCGTGCTGGTGCGTGCCGACGAGCGCACGCTCGGCCTGGCCGGTGGCGGGGGTGGCGCATCGCTGGTGGCCAGGCCGGGAGGGGGGTCTGAGGAGAGTGGCGCCGTGGCCGCCTCCGGTCTTGGGA
Source organism: uncultured Solirubrobacterales bacterium (assembly GCA_963833205.1). Classification (GTDB taxonomy): domain Bacteria; phylum Actinomycetota; class Thermoleophilia; order Solirubrobacterales; family Solirubrobacteraceae; genus Palsa-744. The sequence goes on from CAWHWZ010000009.1 coordinate 6,294, forward strand.
GCGCGACCGGGGTCACGGTCGAGCCCGCCACCGAGGAGGATTGGGCCACCGAGTACCTCGCGCTGACGCTCGCCGTCCGCGTGGTGGACTCGCTGGAGGAGGCGATCGAGCATATCGGCCGCTACGGCTCCGGCCACTCCGAGGCGATCCTCACCCGCGACGCCGCCGCCGCGCGCGCCTTTCAGCGTGGGGTGGACGCTGCCTGTGTGTATGTCAACGCCTCCACCCGTTTCACCGACGGGGGCGAGTTTGGGATGGGCGCCGAGATCGGAAACTCCACGCAGAAGCTCCACGCCCGCGGGCCGATCGGGCTGCGCGAGCTGTGCACCTTCAAGTACCTCGTCGAGGGCGACGGGCACGTCCGGGTCTGACACCACCCCCGTGGCGCCTGCCGACACCGCCCCCGTGGCGCCTGCCGACACTGCCCCCGTGGCGCCCGCCGACGACACGCCTGTCCGCGCCGCCGGTGGTGTTGGCGTCCTCGGCGGCAGCTTCAACCCTCCGCATCGCGGCCATATCGAGCTTGCCCGCCACGCAAGAGCGGAGCTGGCCCTCGACCACGTGCTGCTGGTGCCGGCGCGCAGCTCGCCCGGGAAGCCCGTCGAGGAGGAGTCGAATCCCGCCCACCCGGAGCATCGCCTGGAGATGTGCCGCCTCGCGGTTGCCGGTGTCGAGGGCGTCGAGGTGTGCGCACTGGAGGTCGAGCGCGAGGGGCCGTCGTACACCGTGGATACTCTGAGGGATCTCCATGCATCATTTCCCGCCGCCCAGCTCACGTTCATTCTTGGAGCCGACATCGCCCGGACCCTGCCACGCTGGCATGAATCCCGTGAGCTGTTCACGCTCGCCCGCTTCGTCGTGGCGCAGCGCCCGGGCAGTGGGCCAGTGCCACACGACCTGCCGCTCGGTGTGTTGAAAATGCCTGTGATCGACATCTCCTCCTCGCTGGTGCGCGAGCGTGTGGGCCGCGGCCTGCCGATCGAGGAGCTGGTCGGCTCGGCGGTCGCCTCCTACATTGCCGAGCACCGCCTCTACCGTGCTCCCATCGGAGTCGCACGCGCATGAGCCCCACCGCGCAGACGCAGGCGCTCCCCTCGGCGGAGCTGGCGCGCGAGCTGGCCGGGTTTGCGCTGGAGAAGAAGGCCCACGATCTGCTGGAGCTCGACATGCGCGGGCTGGTGGGCTACACCGACTTCTTTTTGATCTGCTCCGGCAACACCGACCGCCAGGTGAAGGCGATCCACGACGCCATCCACGAGGGCGCCAAGCGCGAACTCGGCATCCTCCCCCGGCGGGTGGAAGGGGCGGGGCGCGCGCAGTGGGTGCTGATGGACTATCTGGATGTGGTCGTACACATCTTCACACCCGCCACGCGCGAGTTCTACCGCCTGGAACGGCTGTGGGGCGAGGCGCCGGCGCGCGCGGTCGAGTAGCGCGCGGACCGCGGCGGGTCGGTGGTGCCGGCGGCTGGGTCAGGCGGCGATCGGCTCGGCTGCCGGCAGGGATGGCGCACGCGTGGTGGCCCGCTCGCGCAGCAGCACCCGCCCACCGTCGGCGGGGCTGATTGTGATGCTCCGCCGGCGCGTGCGCTCGGGTGGCGCGTCGGGCGCCAGCAGCTCATAGCGGCTCAGCGCCGTGCGCAGCACCAGCTTCATCTCGAGCATCGCAAAGCTGGCCCCCAGGCAGCGGCGACGGCCGCCGCCGAAGGGGATCCAGGTGTAGGTGCCCGGCGCCTTGCCGCCCTCGCTCTCCAGGAAGCGCTCGGGGCGGAACGCGTACGGGTCGGGGTATACCGAGGAGTCGTGGTGCAGCAGATAGGAGTTGGCGATCAGCACCACGCCCGCCGGGTAGCGAATGCCGCCGATCTCAACGGGCTGCTTCACCAGCCGGGGCTCCGCGTTGGGCAGCACCGGCCGGCGGCGCATGATCTCGTGGATCGTGGCGGTGAGGTACTCCTCGTCGTCGGAGTCGCGGTCGAGCTCCCCGTACAGGCGCTCCAGCACGGCCGGCTCGCGCGCCAGCCGCTCGAACGCCCACGCCAGCTGCGACGCCGTGGTCTCGTGGCCGGCGACCAGCGCGGTCATCAGCTCGTCGCGCAACTCCTCCGCGCTCATCGGCGAGCCGTCCTCGTGTTCGGCGGCCAGCAGCAGGGCGAGCACGTCCTCGCCGTCGCCCGGCGAGACCCCGGCGTCGGCGCGGCGCTCCTCGATCAGCGCGAAGATCAGCTCTTCCACGCGCTCCCCTTTACGTTCCAGGCGTCCCGGCGCCCCGAAGCGGCCCAGCGCGGGCGGCAGCGGCGGCAGCAGTGACAGCGGGCTCTCGGCGAACGCGAGGATTTCGGTGAGCAGCTGGCGCAGCTCGTCCAGCTGTGAGCCCCGTTCCAGGCCGAACACGGCGCGCAGGATGATCTCCAAGGTCAGCCCCTGCAGGCGGGGGTGCACGGCCAGCGCCTCACCGCGCGGCCACGACGCGATCTCCTGCTCGGCCAGCTCGCTCATCAGCCCCGCCAGGCGCTGCATTCGCTCGCCGTGAAAGGCGGGCAGCATCAGCTTGCGCTGCTCCAGATGGGGCTCCTCGTCGAGCAGGATCACCGAGTTGCTGCCTACGATCGGTTCGAGGATCCGCGCCCCCTCGCCGGGATGCAGCACGTCGGGGGCAGCGAGGAACACTTCCTTGATCTCGTCGGGGTCCGAGATGATCACCAGCGGGGGCTGTCCGATCAGGCGGATAGTGAAACGGTGGCCGTAGCGTCTGCGCGCCCGCTCCAGGAAGGCGGTGGGACGACTCCAGAAGCCGAGCGTCTGCAACGCTGTGGGCAGGCGGGGACCGGGGGGCAGCTCGCTCTCGATGGGTGCCACTCCCTTGAACTATAGGCCGGTTACGCCGAACGCATCCGCGTGGTCAGACCTCTCCCTGGGTCGCCGCCGAGGCCTGGGGCGCTTGTGGCGCCGCCCGATGTCACCCCGATCCCGGCCCGCCGGGGCCGGCGGCCGCCACCGCCTGGCGCTCCGCTGGCCTCTGCTCGCCCAGCACCAGCGGCGCCAGCACGCGGTTGGCGAGCAGCCCCAGGCAGCCGAGGTTGGCGAAGCCCGGCCCCTGGCTGAGCGCCGCCAGCCCCGGTATGTAGAGCCGCGGGCGCATCCCCGCAAGCTCCAATGCCCGTCCGATCGCCACGTCCGCTTCGGGCGGACGCTCCCACACCGGGCCGGCCTGGCGCTCGATCTCCGCGCGCAGCGCGGGGGAGAAGAGGCCGCGCAACTGCTCCAGCAGGTCAAACCCGGTGCAGTTGATCAGGTAGTCGTGCCGCGCGCTGGTGAGGCCCTCCGCCGAGGCGTAGTCGACGTACACCCCGTCGCCCTCCTCGCCGTCGCGCTCGGTGTGCGATCCCACGTGCACCACGCGGCCGGTGATGAAGCGGCAGCGATCGTCGTAGGCGATGCTGGCCAGCGTCCCCGGGTCGAACACGCCGCGGTCGCAGTGCTTGACGAAGTCGCGGCGCGTCTGCAGGTCCAGCGCGCTCCAGGCGACCTCGTCGGGGTTGGAGAAGACGCGATTCTCCAGGAAGCTCTCGCCGCGGCTGAGCGGCAGCATCGGTGTGTACACCGTCATCCGCGTCGATGGGCGGAAGTCGCGCAGGAAGGCCACCGCGCTGAGCGCGCTCTCGCCGCCGCCGACGATCGCGATGTCGCTGCTCTGCTCCAGGGGGATCCGCGCCAGCTCGCCGCGGCGGCTGTCGCAGTGGAAGATCCGCGTCGCCGCGCCGGGGTCGTGGGGGAGGGCGCGGTGGACGCCCGGGCCGGTGAGCACCAGCGCGCCGCACTCGTAGTGGCGCCTGCCGGGGGGCGCTAACACCTCCACCATCCAGCGCTCGTCGTGCTCGGGGAGCGACACCCGGGTGACGCGCCCGCGCTCGATCCTCACCCCCGCGGTCGCCCGCGAGAGCACCCATGTGAGGTAGCGGCCGTAATCGCGGTGCTGTACCGCCGGCGAGCCGGCGTTCACCCAGCGCGCGTACTGGCCTTTGTCGATCATGTACTGCTGCCAGGTGAACGGCAGCATCGCGCGGTCGAGCTCCGCGCCGAGCTCGCCGAAGATTGTGCTGCTCTGGTAGGGGAAGCCGATGTCCTTGATCGGCGGGATCGCCAGCGGCTCCTCGCCCGAGGTCATCCCGTTGCGCCCCAGCCACGACGCCGCCACTTCGGTGGCCTCGACGATCCTCAGCGAGAGCGGCCCCGCGCCGAGCGTGTTGAGCGCGTGGATCTTCGCCGCCAGCGCGGTGGCCTTGGCGCCGGCGCCCACCACCAGCAGGTCGATTTTCCCCTCCGCGCCATCGCTCCCAACGGCCGCAGGGTCCGCCATGGCGTCCACGCCTGCGTGCCCGCTGACGCCGAGGTCCACCGTGCCACCCATCCCGCGGCCTGCCTCGCTCACGCCGCGGCGAGCGTCGGCGCTTTGGCGCGGCCGGTGCGGCGGCGCGTGACGATCACCGGCGCCTGATCGCCGGGTGCGAACGCCACCGAGCTGCGCGTCGCCCGCTGCGCGCCGATCGCGGGCGCGGGCGCCAGCTCCACCTCTTCGAGCACCGTCTGCATCACCCGCTTCATCTCCAGCTGCGCGAACTGCGCGGCCACGCAGCGCCGCACGCCGCTGCCGAACGGGATCCACGTGTAGTTCTCGGGCGCCTTGCCGAGGAAGCGCTCGGGGGTGAAGCTGAACGGGCGGGGGTAGATGTCCTCGCGGTGGTGCACCAAATAGATGCAGGGCGCCACCGTCGTGCCCGCCGGAATCTCGTATCCGCCGAGGCGCATCGGCGCCACCAGGCCACGCATCACCAGCGGCACCGCCGGGGCGAGGCGCAGCGTCTCTTTCACCACCGCGTCGGTGTACTCCTCGCCGCCTTCCTCCACCTCCGCGCGCAAGCGTGCCAGCTTCTCGGGGTGGCGCAGCAGGCGCTCGAAGGCCCACGACAGCGAGGTCGCGGTGGGCCCGTCGGAGAGCAGCGTGATCAGTTCGTCGCGCAGCTCCTGCTCGGTCATCGGCTCGCCGTGCTCGTCGTAGGCCTGCTCCAGCATCGAGAGGATCCCCTCCTCATCGGGGTCGCCGGGCGCGGCGCGGCGGCGGCGCACCTCAGCCAGCAGCGCCGCTTCCACCGGCGCGATCGTCTCGCGGAAGCGGGCGTTGCGCGCCAGCCAGCGCGAGCCAAACGTGGCGAGCAGCGTCAGGCGCGAGGAGTCGTTGAGGAAATCGGTGAGGCGCTGAAGCAGCACGCGCAGGTGCTGCATCTGCTCACCCCGGGTGCTGCCGAAGGTCGCGCGCATCACCACCTCGTTGCTGATCGCCTGCATGCGCGGCCACAGCGCGAACGGCTGGCCCACCGGCCAGCGGGCGATCTCCGCGCGCGCCACCTCCACCATCATCTCCCCGTAGGCGCGCATCCTCTGGCCGTGGAAGGAGGGCAGCATGAAGCGGCGGTGGGTCATGTGGTCGGGCTCGTCCAGCAGCATCACCGAGCGCGGCCCCAGCAGCGGCCCGAGCAGCGGGTTGGCCTCGCCCGCGCCGGCGCGCACCAGCTCGGGGGCGATCGTCAGCACCTTGCCGACGTCCTCCGGGTCACTCAGAAACACCCACGGCCGTCCGCGCCGCACGCGCAGGGTGAAAATATCGCCATAGCGCCTGCGACAGCTGGCCATGAACGGCAGTGGGCGCAGCGCCCAGCCGAGCGCCTGCAACTCGCTGGGCATGCCTGGCCCGGGGGGCAGGCATCCGTGGTTGTCACTGTATTTATGCAGGCTTCGCGTGGTGTTCATCGATGTTCTCAGGTCAGTTATCTGTGATTGTCTCTTACTTCCAGTTGCCTGCAGATGTCTCTCACTTCACCTTTTTGCTTTGTGCTGCTCGGTTCGGGGGCTCCAGGCGCTCATCGCACTCTTGGTGTTGCCGAGTCGATTGATTGTCGCGCTGAAGTTATGGTATCCATAAGCTCAACATAGCGGACTCGATCGAGAACGCGATCGATACGGAAATCTCTGACAAAACCCGTCAGGCTGGCCGAAACGGTGACGCTCGTCGCAGGCGAGTGTCGTCCGGCATCGGTAGCCCGGCCAGGGCACCAGTACCTTAATCGGTTAAGGAGCGGCCTTAAACGCCGCTGATCCGGGTTCGAGCCCCGGCTGGTGCATCGATGACAGCCAACCTTTTTGACTACTTCGAGGAGGCCCCCGCCGACGGCACGCCGGCGCGCTGGGCCGCTCGGGCGCCGCGGCGCCCGCACGAGAACTTCGACATCAAGCTCACCCCGCGCCTGCCCGACTGGCGCCACGATCGCGTCTCGCTGGCGCTGCTCGATCGGATCGAGAGCGAGCCATGGGTGAAGCAGGTGCGGCGTGAGGGCGACTGCGTGCAGCTGCGCCTGGACGACGGCTGGATAGAAACAATCGGGGCCGCTCTGGAGGCCGGCGCCAGCACCGGGGCGGCGCTCGCCGACCTCGCGCACGGGCAGCGCTTCTCGGTGCAGTTCTGGGACGCCAATGCCACCAAGGCGCTGCACATCGGGCACCTGCGCAACCTCGCGATCGGCAACGCGGTGGCCGCCGCGCTCACCCAGGCCGGCGCGCAGGTGGAGCGGCGCTCGCTGATTTCCGACGCCGGGCGCAGCATGGGGGAGGCGATGGCGGGGGTGATGAACAGCGGCCGCCACGCCCACTCCTGGCCGGATGGCGACGAGAAGAGCGATCACTTCGTGGGCGTGTGCTACGCCGACTATGTGGCCGCCAACGGGTCGTTCAGCGGCGCGGAGATCGAGTACCCCGAAGATTCGCTGACACGCGAGCTGGCGCTGCGCGACGACGCCGCCGATGAGCTGCTGCGGCGCGTGATGAGCGGTGAACTGGAGGCGTTGCAGCTGTGGTACAAGACCCGCGCCTGGGTGATCGCCGGCCAGCGCAAGACGCTGTCGCGGCTGGGGGTGGCGTTTGACCGGGTGTTTTTCGAGTCGGATTTCCTCGCCGACGCCGCCAAGCTCACCGCGGCAGGTCTGCGCGACGGGCGCCTGCGCCGGCGCGAGGACGGCGTGGTGATCTACGCGACTGGGCTGGAGGATTTCGAGGAGTTCCCGCTGGTGCGCGCCGATGGCGTGCCGACGCAGCACATGCGCTCGCTGGCCTACTGGATGGCGGCGCCCGAACTGGAGGACATGATCTCGATGCAGGTGTGCGGCACCGAGTGGGTCTCGCACGTCACCTGCCGGCGCAAGTTGATGGGTGAGCTGCTGCCGCGGAGCAATGGCGGCGCGTCGGGGAATGGTGGGGGGGCGGGGCGGGCTCAAATGCACCCCACGCTGGACATCTTCAACGGGATGGTGTCCCGCCAGAAGCGCGCGCTGGCCTCCAGCGAGGGCGCGCTGCTAATCGACGATCTGATGGAGGCGCTGGACAAGCAGATCGACGCCTCGCCCGCCGGACGCGCCGTGCGCCATGGGCACCCCTTCCCGGAACGGCTGGCCTCGGAGATCGCGCTCGGGTACTTCGTCTCCTACCCGGTGGCGCCGCCGATCGACTTCGAGCCCTCGCAGTTGCTGGACGACGGCGAGAGCCTCGGCTGGGACGTGGTGCGCGCCCGCGCCCACCACGGTGGGGTTCCCACCAACGGCAGGCGCCCATCGGAAGATCCCGACTACCGCTTCGCGGTGGTGCAGGCCGAGCTCTACCGGCGCTACCTGCGCCTCGCCGTACAGCGCTACGACGTGGGCCCGCTGGCGCTTTACCTCAAGCACCTGGCGCGCTGGTACATGGAGCGCCCGCGCGGCGAACACGTGGAGCGGGTGGTGCAGACGCTGCTCGACCGAGGCGCGCGGGGGTTGGGGATGGAGGTGGCGCGATGAGCCTCCGGCGGCGTTTGACACGGATACCTTCGCGGCCGGGCAGGAGGCCCGGCCCCCGGGCGGCTGTTCTGTCAACCACGCACGCGGACGATCTCCCATGAGCACGCTCCTCGTCGACAACTACGACTCTTACACCTACAACGTCTTTCACCTCCTGGCTTCCGTCAGCGGCGAGGAGCCGATCGTGGTGCACAACGACATGGTCACCTGGAGGGCGCTGTCGCGCTGGGACTTCGACGCGATCGTGCTCTCACCCGGCCCCGGCCACCCGGGGCGCTGGCATGACTTCGGGGTGTGCGCCGACATTTTGCGCTCCAGCGAGATCCCGGTGCTGGGCATCTGCCTCGGGCACCAGGGCCTCGGGCGCGTGCTCAGCGGGATGGTGGGGAGCGCGCCGTGCGCGATGCACGGGCGTCTCAGTCAGGTTCACCATCTCGGCAGCGGCCTGTTCGAAGGGCTGCCCCAGGAGTTTTCGGTGGTGCGCTACCACTCGCTCGCGGTCACCGGCCCGATCGGCCCGGAGGGCCGCGTCACAGCGTGGACGGACGACGGCGTGGTGATGGGAATCGAGCACCGCAGCCGCCCGCTGTGGGGGGTGCAGTTTCACCCCGAGTCGATCGCCACCGAGCATGGGCGGGCGGTGGTGGAGAACTTCTATTCACTCGCTCGCGCTCACCGCCCCGCGCGCGCATTCCCCACGATTCGCTCCCCCACCGCGCCCCGCGCTCGTTCCCCGCGCCCGCGCCCCCCGCGCGCCGCGGACGCCGGGCAGGCGCCGCGGCTGAACGTGCGCACAATCGCGGGCGCCGCCCCCACCGAGCCGCTGTTTGAAGCGCTGTTCGGCGAGTGCGAGCACGCCTTCTGGCTGGACAGCGCCGACGCGCCCTCGCGGCTGGCGCAGTGCTCCTACCTGGGCACCTCCGCCGGCGGCGATCGCTGCGTGCTCGAATACGACGTGCACGAGGGTCGCGTGACGCGCCACGACGCCGCGGGGGTGTCGATCGAGGAGGCCTCGATCTTCGACGTGCTGGACCGCGAGCTCGCCGCCCGTGCGATGGCGACGCCGGAGGGGCCGGCGCGTGGACTGCTGAGCGGCTTCGTCGGCTACCTGGGCTACGAGTGCAAGGCTGACTGCGGCTCGCCCAACGCGCATCGCTCCGACGTGCCCGACGCGGTGATGATGCTCGCCACGCGCGTGGTGGCGGTCGATCACGTGCACGGACTCACCCACCTGATCGCGCTCTGCCGTGAGGGGGAGGGGGAGGGGTACCTGTGGCTGGAGCAGGCCGAAACTGCGGTACGTGAGACGCTCGCGGCGCCGGGCGACTGCGGCGTGGGGGTGGCTTCGGGGTCCGGTGGCCCCGGCGTGGGGACCGCCGCGGGGTCTCCTGGCCCCGGCGTGGGGACCGCCGCGGGGTCTCCTGGCCCCGGCGTGGGGACCGCCGCGGGGTCTCCTGGCCCCGGCGTGGGGACCGCCGCGGGGTCTCCTGGCCCCGGCGTGGGGACCGCCCCGGCGGGGTCTGGTGTGGGCCACGACGCGGCGTCCACCAGCACCGCCGGTGACCCGGTGAGCTTCCGTTGCGGGCGCGGGCGCGAGCAGTACCTCGCCGACATCCTCCGCTGCCAGGCCGAGCTGGCGGCCGGCGAGTCCTACGAGGTGTGTCTCACCGACCAGATCTCCACCGACGCCAGCCCACCGCCGTTTGAGCTGTACCGCACGTTGCGCCGCTCCAACCCCGCTCCGTTCGCCGCCTACCTGCGGCTGGGGGGCGAGCTGGCGGTGCTGAGCTCCTCGCCCGAGCGTTTCCTGTCGGTGGACCGCGATCGCGTGGTGCAGGCGCGCCCGATCAAGGGCACCGCGCCCCGCGCCGAGGAGCCCAGCCGCGACGAGGCGCTGCGCGAGGAACTGCGGCGCGACGAGAAGACCTTCGCCGAGCACCTGATGATCGTCGACCTGTTGCGCAACGATCTCGGCCGCGTGTGCTCGCTGGACTCCGTCGGCGTGCCGGAGCTGATGATCATCGAGTCCTACCGCACGGTCCACCAGATGATCTCGACCGTCACCGGCACGCTGGAGCGGGCGCGCACCCCGGTGGAGTGCGTGCGCGCCTGCTTCCCCGGCGGCTCGATGACCGGCGCGCCGAAGCTGCGCACGATGGGCATCATCGACGACATCGAGCGCACCGCGCGCGGCGTCTACTCGGGCGCGATCGGCTACTTCGGGCTGGACGGCGTGGTCGATCTGTCGATCGTGATCCGCACGATCGTGATGCGGGCGGGCGGGACCGGGAAGACCACGATCGGCGCCGGCGGAGCGATCGTGATGCAGTCCGACCCCGCGGAGGAGTTCGACGAGATTCTGCTCAAGGCGCGCGCGCCGATGGCCGCGATCGCGCAGGTCGCATGTGGCCGTGAGGGGCCCGACGCGTTCACCGTCGAGCTGGAGCCGTCCACCGCGATGGCCGCCGCGGCATGAGCGCAGCGGCCCCGAGCGAGGCTGGTGTCGGGGCGGGAGAGGGATCGTCCAGTTGGCGTGTGCGTGGCGCTGCCGAGCGCGACGTTCCGGCGGTGGCCGCCGCGGTGGGGGAGCTGTTGGGCGAGCTGGGCGCCACGCCGCCCCCGCGGTCCGGGATTGAAGCCGCCGCGCGCATGCTGCTGGACGATCCGCGGGCGGGAGCGCTGCTCGTGGCGGAGGGAGATGGCGCAATTGTCGGGGTGCTCGGCGCCAGCTGGCAGAGCGCGCTCCACATTCCCGGCCGCTACGCGCTGATCCAGGACCTGTGGGTGAGACCTTCCTGGCGCGGCGGTGGTGTGGGCGCCGGGTTGCTTGCGGCGCTGTTCCAGTTCGCCCGGGAGCGGGGACTCGCGCGTGTCGAGGTCGGTCTGCCCCGCGATCGCTTCGCGGGTCTTGCCGCCACCGAGGCGTTCTACCTGGCCAACGGCTTCGTCCCGCTCGGCGCGCGGATGCGGCGGAGCCTGTCGTGAGCGAGCTGCTGCTGGTCGAGCAGCGCCCCGGCCGAAGCCGGGAGACACTCGCCTTCGGCGCGAATCCCCCGTTCGGCCAGCATCCCCGTTTCGACCAGCGCGACGCGGCGCCCTGGGTGCTGGAAGGAGGGCGCAGGCTGCCCGGCCACGACGACAACCGCCGCCTGGCGGCGCTGCGGCGTGGGCTGTTGCGCCACGCCGGCGTGCGCACCATCGGCGCCGACGCCCGCGGCGAGGAGGTGGACCTGACGCTGAGCGCGCTGCACGAGCCGGCCTACCTGCAGGCGCTGCGCCAGGTGCGCTCCGATGAGCCGGTCGTGCTCCCCGAGATGGCGCCGCCCGGCCTGGCGCCCGATATCCCGGTGAGCGCCGGCCTGGTCGCCGCCGCGCACGAGGCGGTGCGCACGGGGATCACCGCCGCCCAGCGCATCGCCGCGGGTGCACGCTTCACCTACGCTCTCTGCCGCCCGCCCGGCCACCACGCGGGGCCGGGGTGGCTGGCCGGCTACTGCTACCTCAACACCGCCGCGGCGGCGGTGTGGACGCTGCGCGAGAGCGGGGTGCGCGGGGTCGGCGTGCTCGATCTCGACCTGCACTACCCCAACGGCACCGCCGCGATCCTCGCGCCGATGGCGGACGTGCGGCTGCACTCGCTGCACGCCCACCCCGTCACCAACGTCCCGGCGCTGACGGTGAGTCCGCGCAGCGAGCGCGAACACGTGGTGGAGTTCGCCGGCAGCCCCTCCGCCGAGGTGTACCTCGACGCGGTGGCCGCCTCGATCGACGCGCTCGCGCGGTGTTCTCGTGCGCTGGTGGTGTCGCTCGGCTACGACACGGTGGCGGGCGACCCGCACGGCTCGTGGAACCTCCCCCCGGCGATCTTCGCGCCGATCGGCCGGCTGCTGGCGGCTTGCGGGCTGCCGGTGTGCGTGATCCAGGAGGGCGGCTATGCGCTGCCCACGCTGGCGGCGTGCAGCGACGCGTTCGCCACCGGTCTGCTCGAAGCGGGCGGCCGCGCCGGTGCGGGTGAATCTGCGCGCAGCAAGCACCTTCACACCCTCGCTGGCAGCTCTTTGGCGGGGTCGCCCGCATGAGTGGGCTGGAGCCCTTCCGCCGGCGTTTGGACGCCCTGGACGAGGAGATTGCGCGCCTGTTCGGCGAGCGCTTCGCGGTGTGCCGGGAGATCGCTCACCACAAGCAGGTTCACGACATTCCGATGATGCAGCCCGACCGCGTCGCCGAGGTGCGGGCCCGTTACCTGGAGCGCGGCGCCGAGGTCGATTTGCCGCCAGCCTTTGTCGCCGATCTCTTCGAGTTGTTGATCGGCGCCACCTGCAAGATGGAGGACGAGCTGATCGCGGCTGCCTCAGGGGCGCGGCCGGCCGCGGGTGTGCCGTCTGGCGCCGACGCCCGCTCCAGAGCGGTCGAGCCCGAGCGCCAGGAGGCGTGATGGGGCGCCCGACGTTCATCACCCTCGGCCCGTCGGGCACCTGTCACGAGAACGCGCTGCTTCACTACCTCGAGTTTCAGGGTCTCACCGAGTTTGACGTGGTCCTCGTGGAAGACCTGCTGGGGGCGATCGGCCGGGTGCGCGAGCAGCCCAACACGTTTCTCGTGCAGTGCTCCGCGCACGTGCAGGTGCATCTTGTCACCGAGCGCTTTCACGAGGAGGTGTTTGTGGTGGACACTTTCATCTACCCCACCAAGGCGCTGTCGCTGCTGGTGCGCACCGATGTGAGCGAGCCTCGCAGTCTGGGGATCGTCTCCGCCACCCGTGGCTATCTGGACCTGACGCGCTTTCCCACAATCGTGGACGAGCCCTCCAAGCCGGTGGTTGCCCGCCATCTGCTGGAAGGTCGTTACGACGCCGGCCTGACACACGTTCACCACGCCGAAGAACACCCCGAAGTGCTGCGTGTCGAGGAGTACTACGGCCCGGTGGACACCACCTGGGTGGTGTATGGGCCGCATAAGCGCTTTCGCGGAGCCGTCATCGGACAGCGTGTCCCGTGGCTTTTCACATCAACAGACAACCCACAGCGATTGGATGGATCGACATGGAACTCGTCCCCGATAGACACCTCCGCGGCCACCGGCACTCCGGCGGCCGCACAATCACCCGGAAGCTGACGCCGCGCGCGGCGTTGCTGCTCGCGCTGGCACTCACGGGCATCTCTCTCTCGGCGTGCGGTGGCTCCTCGGCGCCGACCTACACGCTCAACGGCTCGGGCTATCCCAACGGCAACCTCTCCAACACCCGCTACGCGGGCGGGCCGATCGACAGCTCGACGGTGAAAAAACTGGGCGTGGCGTGGCACATGCCGCTCACCGCCAAAAGCCTGTATGGCGCCTACTCCTCCTCGCCGATCATCGCAAACGGGGTGATCTACTCGCAGGATCTGGAATCCAACGTGCAGGCGATCGATTTGCAGACGGGGAAGGTGCTGTGGACGAAAAACTATGAATCGGCCGATCAGGGCCCCAACGGCCTCTCGGTGGGTGGCGGGCGCGTGTATGGGGCGACCGCCACGTCGGCGTTTGCGCTGAACCAGAAGACCGGCGCGCAGCTGTGGTCGGTGGAACTGGTGCGCAACCCCGCCGAGGGCATCGACATGGCGCCTGGCTATCACAACGGCATCGTGTACATCGCGACCGTGCCAGGCAACAACAGCAAGTACTACGGCCCCGGCGGCGTGGGCATCCTGTGGGCGCTGGAAGCGTCCAGCGGCAAGAAGCTGTGGCACTTCGACACCGCGCCGGAAAACCTGTGGGGGCACGCCAACGTCAACTCCGGCGGGGGCGTGTGGTATGCGCCCGCGTTCGACGAACAGGGCTCGATCTACATCGGCACCGGCAATCCGGCGCCGTTTCCCGGCACCGCGCAGTACCCCTGGGGCTCCAGCCGGCCCGGCCCCAACCTCTACACCGATTCGCTCGTGAAGCTCAACGCCGCCACCGGCAAGCTGCAGTGGTACTACCAGATAGCGCCGCACGATCTCTACGACCACGACCTGCAGGACCCGCCGATCCTGATGAGCGTGGGCGGCAAGCCGGTGGTGGTGACGGCGGGCAAGGGCGGCACCGTGGTGGCGGTCGAACAGGGCACCGGCAAGCTGCTGTGGAAGCGCAACGTGGGGCAGCACAACGGCCACGAAAACGACGGTGTGTATGCGATGAAACACGAATACTCCAAGCTGCACATGCCCGAGACGGTCGAACCGGGGCTGCTGGGAGGAGTGATTGCGCCGATGGCCACCAACGGGTCGACGGTGTTTGTGCCGGTGGTCAACATCCCCGTGCACTACACCTCGCAGACCGAAGACACCGAAGGCCCCACCTCCACGGGCGAACTGGTGGCGATCAACGCGTCCACAGGAGCGGTGCGCTGGGTGCAGAAGCTCTCCTCGCCGGCCTTCGGAGCTGCAACGGCCGTCAACGACCTGGTGTTTCTGCCGATCGCCAGCGGCACGCTGTACGCGTTCAACGACTCCACGGGCGAAGTCGCCTGGCAGGTGCAGCTGCCCGCCGGCTCCAACACGGGCGTGGCGGTGTCGGGCGACACGCTGATCGCCCCCGCCGGCCTGGCCTCCGCGGAAGGTCAGACCCCCGAACTGGTGGCCTACCGGCTGGGCGCCACCGGCGGCGGGGCGGAAGCGTCGGGATAGCTCCTACCGCAGAGATCCCTCGGGGGGGTGTGCCGGGAGCGCGCCCGCCCGAGCGCGCGCGACGGCCAGCTCAGCGGCGCCACCGTCGCCTCGCCAGCGCGAGGCTGGCGAGGAGGAGCAGGGCCGCGGCCCCGAGCAGCGGCGCGACCAGCGCGCTGGTGGAGCTGTCGCGCGGTTTTGAGGAGGCGAGAATCGGAGTCGGGGATACCCGGGTTGGAGCGGGGGAGACCTGGGCGGCGGCCGTGGACGCCGTGCTCGACACCCCGTGCCCAGCCGACCGCGTGGCGTCGCTGGCGGGCCGGTCCTTGGTCGGCGTGCGATGCTGGGCGCCGGCGCGGCGTCCAGCGGCGGGGCGGCGGTGTTCCGTGGCGGTGTGGTGTTGCTCCGCGCGCGGTCTGATCGCGAGCGGCGGCGGCGAGCTTTCCCGTGGCTGCGCGGGGGCCGCCGCGACGGCGTAGGGGAGCGCGTTGGCGATCAGCTGCGCAAACGCCGTGATGCCGGCCGCTGAGCCGAGATGGACGCCGTCGGGTGCCAGCCATTGCGGGTGTGCCGCCGCCAGACGGTCCCAGTCGAGCAGGACGATGCGTCCCGGGTGGCTCTGAGCCTCCGCGCGGATGACTTCAGGGGTCGACGGCACCACGCTCCCAAAGGGAGTCACGAGAGCGAGCAGGCGGCTGGGGCCGAGGATCGCCAGCACCCGGCCGATCTGTGCGGCGCTGACTTCGCCGTTGGTGCCGAGCGCCAGCACGATGAGATGCGGCAGGCTGGCCGCGCGGGCTTCGAGTAGCGCGATGCCCTGGCTCATCTGCCGGCACACCATGCCGTCGGCTTCAAAGCCGTCCCGTGCAAGCTCCGGGACGGCGTCGGCGAGGACGGAGTCTCCGATCGCCAGCGGCGGCCCACCCGGAATGTAGCTGTGGGTAGGCGCTTGGTGGTAATCCTGGCCGCACTGTGCCGCGGCCGCCCCTGGCCAGGCGATTCCGAGGATTGCCAGCGCAGCCGTGACGCCTGCCGCGCGCGTGCCCGGGACGAGTGCTCGCATCGACGCTGAATCCTGACAGGTCGTACTCTCTCATGATGTTCCACCACTCCGTTCGCCCGGCGTCCACACGGTTCCTTGGAGTCGCGCTCGCGGCGGTCGGGGTGCTGGGTATCGTCGGCGTGACGGCCGCGGCGTCCGAACGAGGGTCGCCGGCGCCAATTTGTGCCCCCGTGAGCGCTGCCTTGCCCACGGCCTCGGGCGGGCCCTTCACGCTCTCCGTGTCAACCGCGAGGGTGGGTTGCATCCAGCTGACGGTGAGCGGCGCATCCTCCGCGCCGGTGACGATCACCGAAACCGGCCAAAGCGCGTCAACGGGCGCACCCGTCGGCGTCCTCGCACCCACCGAAGGCCGAGCGACGCTCCCGGATGGGCGCCAATGGCAATGCGATCAAAGGAATCGCGCGTTCCAGGCCGTCGAGGAGCTACCCGACGGCAGCACGCAGACGGCGAGCACGTCGGTCACGACGCCCAGCTGCGCCGACCGCCTGGCGGTGAGCATCCCGGGCACACGCCTGCATCGCGGCTACCCCATAACGCTGGCGATCCGCGATCGCTGGCGCCTTGGCGGCCTGCTGGTTCGGGCCTGTCAAGCCGATCAAGCTCCGCGGGAGTGCGCGGCGATCGAGCTGAAGCCCGGCAGCGTTGCCGGCGTTCTGCGCCTGCGCGCGGCGGCGGGCGGGCGCCCGCTGCTTGAGATCTTCGATCCCTATCAACGCATCCGGCGGCGGCTGGGCGTCCTGGATTCGCGGCCGCTCATGCTCGCGACGGGCGACTCCGAGATGCAGGTGCTGGACGAACTGCTCGCTTCGGACCTCGCGGGGGTGGGGGGGATGCGCGTGGTGGGCGACGCCAAACAGAGCACCGCCATCTCCTCGCCGTTCTTCTTTGACTGGCCGGCCCACGCGGTCAGCCAGGTCGAGGACTTGCACCCCGACGTGGTGGCGATGTTCCTCGGCGGCAACGAGGGGTTTGCCCTCGGCCAAGCGGGATGCTGCGGGGAGGCATGGTCGCGCGCGTATGCGGGGCGAGTGGCCGGCATGATGCGCCTGTACCGGCAGGAGGGTGCTGCAACGGTTTACTGGTTCCTGATCCCGACACCGAGCTCCGAACCGTTCGTGCGGGTGGTCCGGGCGGTGAACCGCGGCATCCTGCTGGCGGCCTCCGAGTTTCGCGGCGGCGTGCACGTCTTCGACCTGCGCCCGATCTTCTCGCCTGGCGGACGCTACATCGACTCGCTGACCTACCACGGCCATACGATCACCGTCCACGAGCCCGATGGCTTTCATCTCTCCACGGAAGCTGACCACATCGTCGCGGGCCTCTTCATCGATCGGCTGCGGCGCGACGGTCTCATTCCCTGAGGAGCTGGCGCACTGCTCACAGGAGGCGCGGAGGGCTCCCACCCCGGGCGGCCGGCGCCGCCCTCCACGCTTGGTGGCCGTCCGCTCTCAGGTGAACTGCGTGTACTTATAGTTGACGCGCCGCGAGCCGCTGCGGCAGGCGACGCTGCTGTAGAACTCGGTGGCAATCGACGGCCCCCGTTGCTCGCTACAGCGGAAGCCGTCAACCGGGAGGGTGCACTTCGCCCTGACGCCACCGTGCTTGAGTTGGCAGGCGTGGTAGCCGGCGACCACGGCGAGCCCGGTGGCGCAACTGGTGCGGCTTACGCTCAACGACGTGAGGTAGGTCGGCCCGAGATGCTCGCCCGCGTGTGGAATGGCGCATCCGCCTGCCACGGTTGCACGCGGTGCGGCGTGGGCCGGCACGATTGCCAGGGCGGTTGCGGCCAGGGCCGCGAGCAGCCCGGTGAGACCCCGGAGGAGCATCGTGGCAGTATTGCACGGCGCTCTGCCGCATGTCCGCACGTTGCGGGTCTGCTGAACACCCTTCCGGCATCGGCATAATCTGGACCTCGGCGTGGCGCATGTCGCAGCTTTCGTCGGCGGACCGCGGCTGGCAGGAGGCTTCGCTCAGTAGGTGAAGCTCTGGCGGATGTCTTCCAGCACATGGCGAGCGAGGAGGCTGGAGCCGGCTTCGTTGAGATGCACCCCGTCGGCCTCGCGTACGATCGTCTGTCTACCTTCGATGTCGATGGTGTCGCGGTAGCTGAAGCCGGGCGTGAAAATCGGCACGGTGTCAACGATTTGGATCTGTGCCGCCCACGGCTGCGCCGCCACCTCGATCGCGGCGTTGACGACCCTCGCGATCTGCCTGCGAGCCGGATCGCGAGGGGCCGGCAGGGCGATCCAGTACACGTGCGCGGCGCCGTTCTGCCGGTATGTATTCATCATTTGCCGCACGCGGTTGGCGTAGATCGCGGCCCAGCGGGCGCCGCAGCAGGCCACTTCGCGACCTTCGGGGCCGGTCATCGGGAAGCCGTCGTTGGCGCCGATGAAGATGACGACCGCGTTGGGATGGTGGTGTTGGACCTGCGCGACGGCAAGCTTGCCCCAGTTGACAATGAAGGTTGTGGAGATGCCCGTTCCGATGCGGGGTTCCTGGATGACGTGGACGCCCTTGGGTATGAGCGTTTCCGCGAGATCGCCGTCGAGCGGCTGTGACATGGAGTCCCCCGTCACCAGCAGCGTATGAAGCGACGTCCGCGGTGGCGGCGCTTCGCCGAGTTGGCTTGCCGAAAACGCGCCGGCGGTGACTGGGGGAATCTGGCCGGCGGCAAGCGCCTTCGGGTTCTCGAAGCCGCCGGGACCTGACAGGTTGGGTTCGGGATTCAACCAACCGGTGGTGTCGCTGGCCAGGTGAGCGAACGGCAGCCGGCGCGCCACCCAGCTGCTCGGCTGTCCCACCGCCAACACCAGGTCGCGGCCGATCCCGGGGTTCATCTCCTCGCCCGCCTTGCGCACCGACGGTCCCTCGCAGAGGATCAGGATGAGCGCCGCGATGAGGATCGCGACGATCCCTTCGCGAGCGCGGAAGCGTCGCAGGCCGGCGCGGTCGAAGCGGTTCATCAGATTGTCGTCGCGGGGCTCGGCCATTGGTTAGAAGCGGAAGTAGATGAATGGGGGTACGCCCTGGCTGGGCACGGTGGCACCGACGACCGCGATCACGACGGCCAGGCCGGCGCCGAGTAGGATCGGCCGCGCCGACTCGATGCGCACCTGCAGACGTTCGACCCAGTCGGGTGGCAGCAGCTGCATGCCGACCGTCACCACGATCGCGCAGAGTACGGGCGCCGTCCATAGCGTGGGAGGGGAGAGCACCGTCAAGCGGGAGAGAATAGTGCCGAGGTTGGAGAGGCTCTGAGCGCGGAACAGAATCCAGCCGAACACAACCAGGTTGAAGGTGACCAGCCAGCGAAACCACCCGGGCAACCTGACGCGCCCGCCCCACGCGTGCTCGGCGACGAGGCCCAGGCCGTTGAACGCACCCCACAGCACGAATGTCCAGGCGGCGCCGTGCCACAGGCCTCCCAGGAGCATGGTGATCATCAGGTTGCGGTAGGTCATCAGCGTTCCCTTGCGATTCCCGCCAAGGGGGATATACAGGTCGTCGCGCAGAAACCGGGACAGCGTCATGTGCCAGCGCCGCCAGAAGTCGCGAAAGCCGGTGGCGCGGTAGGGGCTGCGGAAGTTCTGCGGAAAGACGTAGCCCAGCAGCAGCGCCAAACCGATCGCGATGTCAGTGTAGCCGGAGAAGTCGCAGTAGATCTCCGCCGCAAAACCATATGCGGCGAGGACGACGTCCGGGGCTCCGTAGGCGCGCGGCACCGCGAACACCGGTTCCACCAAGACGCGCGCCAGATAGTCGGCGATCACGACCTTCTTCACCAAGCCCAGCGCGATCAACGACAGCCCCGAGCTGACTGCCACGCGGTTGGGGTCGCGCGGGCTTTTCAGTTGCGGCAGGAACTCTCGCGCGCGCACGATCGGGCCGGCGATGAGATGAGGAAAGAAGGACAGGTAGACCGCGAAGTCGAGGCCGCTGGCGGGTGTGACATGCCGGCGCTTCACGTCGACGACGTAGGAGATCGCCTGGAAGGTGAAAAAGCTGATCCCAACGGGCAACGCGATCGTCAACAGCGGCAAACCCGGGGCAAGTCCGACACCGCTGAGCGTATTCGCCCACTGCTGAGCGAAAAACGAGTAGTACTTGAAGAGGCCCAGCACCCCCAGGTCACAGCCGATCGCCACCGCCACAATGACGCGGCGGCGGCGCTCATCGTCGGTGCGATGAACCAGCACCGCCGCGGCCTGGTTGGCGACGGTGACGGCGGCGAGCAGGAGGACAAACTTCCAGCCGGCGGAGGCGTAGAAGACGTAGCTGGCGAACAGGATGAACGGCTTCCAGAGCCGCGGTTTGGGCATCAACGCCCAGGAGATCGTCAGGACGATCGGGAAAAAGATCGCAAACTGCACCGTCGGGAAAAGCACTCCTCAGCAACTCCCCGCTCGCGCCGCCCGGCCATCGGCGTGGGGAGTCCGAGGACGCCGTTGGGTGCGAGCGGCCGGGTGCAATGATCGGGATCGTATGCCATGGCGACGATGTCCCCGAGCGTGGGCGCATCAAGCGCGTTCAGGGCGGGGTTGGAATCTGGGAGATCACTTTCGCGCCAGATGGGCGGGCGACGTTCGAGTATGGCAAGGAGCTTGTCGAGGGCGAGGCCCATGTCATCTGGCGCCGCGTGGGCGGGCATGGCGTGCTCGCGGAGCCATAGAACTCGCAGTCCACGGCTCGCGCGGGTTCGAGCGTAGCCGCACCGACGAGCGCATGGCACTCGGGTTGATGAGCGATATTCGACCTGTCGAAATGCGGACCCGGGTAGGACGTCAGAACCCGGCCAGCTTCCTTGAGGATCTCATGGAGCCGGTGGCGACGCAAGCCCGACGGCGTGCTTTGAAGGCCATTCGGCAGGCGGCGTAGCGGCATATGCCGAGAAAGACGCTCGGCTGGGTTCGCCGCGCCGGGGCCAGCGCAAGCCGTCGCGCCCACTCGGCGCAGCGGAACCTAGGCGGCGGGCTTAAGTGCCTGCGCGAGGTCGTCGAAGCTGGCGTAGCCGGCGGGCAGCGTGATGGTTAGCTGTCCGTCGCGGTCCAGCAGCCAGCGGACGTTGGTGAGGGTCATGCCGACGATGCGCCCGCTGGCGTCGTATTCGACGTTGTGGCCCTCGGGTGTCGATAGCGCATGCGCCGGCGTCCCTTGGTGGTGTGCCACGCTGAGATACAGGACGTCTCCGCGCTCGTCGTAGTGGTGGTGCTTGAAGTTGGTGCCTGCGATCGTGACGCTCATGAGGGTCTGTCAGCGAGGATCGTTGTCCTGGGCCAGGACGGTTACGATCCACCCAGGCTCGTTGTTGAAGTCTACGACAACTCGCAGCCAGCGCCCAGGATCTAGCGCGTTCTGGCAGGTAGAAGCGCTCGCGGCCTGGTCGTGGATCGTCTTCCCGATGGTCGGGCCGCGCGACCGTCTCGAGGATCGTCTGGACGTGGTCGAGCAGCCAGTCGCGGCGGCCTTGGGCGAGGTGCAGGTGCGAGCCGGCGTCGAATACGACCCGCCGACCGTCGGGGTCAACAGCGTTCTGTTCGTGACTCTCCACGGCTGCCACGATACGGGCGCGTGTGGACGGCGGATGCGCGGCGCGTATGCGCCCACGAGGGCAACAATTCTCGGCCTGGAGCGTGTCGTCTTGGTTCCAACGACGACCAAGTGCACCTCGAAAATGCAGAGGAGCGGAGGGTATTGGAACCAAGATGCTGGCGCGATCGACAAGATTGTGTCGGAGCTTCTGGCGGCGTTGGCGGCGCAAGAGGCCCAAGCAGGGTTGAGCCGCGTGGCCGAGAAGCTGGCCGGTCTCAGGGCCAGCGATGCCCAGCCGCGGGCCATCACGAGCAGACGGCTGCGGCCCCGTCGTCCAGGTTGGGTGCTGGATGCCGTGCGTGAAGTGATGGCCGACCACGGGGCCGATGCGGGTCGCGCAGGTTCACGCGGCGGTCGAGGCGTTGCTCGGCGAGGCGGTCTCCAAGGACTCGGTGAGTTGGGTGCCTGTCCGCCGATGCCCACAGGAAGGAGCGACTGTTCGTGCGAATCGCGCGAGGGCGGTACGTGCTGGCGCGTGATACGCGGCACGCGGAAGGCACAGGCGCAAAGAACACAGTCGTCCGCGGTTCGGCGTACGGTGCTCGGCTGTGTCCTTCGAGCATCCCCGGACAAGCGACCCCGACGGACGGGCAGTGGTGTTCGACGTAGGCTCCAGGCTGCACCTGGGAGAGCGGCGTCCCTGGCTGCTTGATCACATCGACGTCATCCTGGACACCGTTGCTCGCCCCGACCACCGGGTTTTGGACCCCATCCCGAACCGCGGGCGGTTCTATCGCCAGCACATCGAGCCCGGTCGTTGGTTACGGGTTGTCGTAGACTACGGTCAAGATCCTGCGTGGGTCGTGACCGCCGTTGAGCAGGTCAACGATCCGCGGATGAAGTCATGATGATCACGATAGCCGGCATCGATTTCGATTACCTGGACTACGACGACCGGGGCGATGTGCTGTTCCTGCACGTCGGTAAGCCCACAGAGCCGCCTGCCAAGGCGTTCGAGACGCCCGAGGGGCATACCGTCGAATACGACGAGCATGGCGCCGTGGTGGGGTTGGAGCTGATGGGTGTTCGGCGAGCCGTCGAGAGCGGCGGCGAGCTACAGCTCACCTGGCCGCCGGCTCACGTTGCGGCCAGCGCCCTGTTGGACGCCATCGCAGCGTAGGCTGACGGCGCTGGTCCCTTCGCGCCGCCGGCGCGAAGTCGGAGTCGACGGCTGCTCTTGGATGGGTGGACGGGCGCGAGCGTGGTTCCATTAGCGACATTCAACCCTGCCGAAATGCACTTGGTAGGACAGCTCTCAAACCCGTCTGGACCCCTGAAGGCGGTGCTCGAGGTGGCCGCCGTCGTCCGGCCGGGACCAAGTGAGTTGCGGGAGTCGGTCGTGGTGGAGCCGGCGTCGGGGCGGCTGGGCAACGGCGTGGTGCAGCGTGCCGTCGTCAAGGTGCTGGTTGCAGCCCGGCGGCCCATGCGGGCGCCAGAAGTCCATGCAGTAGTTGAGGACTTGCTT
This sequence comes from uncultured Solirubrobacterales bacterium, assembly GCA_963833205.1. GTDB lineage: Bacteria > Actinomycetota > Thermoleophilia > Solirubrobacterales > Solirubrobacteraceae > Palsa-744. Next base: position 28,922 of record CAWHWZ010000009.1, read on the forward strand.
GGGCGTCCCGTATCCAAGGATTCGATTAGTTGGTGCTTGGCTGCGGGCGCTCGTGGGAAGGAGCAGCGGTTTGATCGGGTAGCACGAGGGTGCTACAGGCTCGTGTAGGTGGGCCTGCTTGGGGCCTGCAGTGCGGCCTCTAGTCCTCTGGGTCGGGTTCGTCATAGAGTATGTAGAGGGGGATTCTGGCCGACGCGACAATCGGCAGCGTGACCCCAGTGCTTTGGCAGTGGACGAAGTCCTCGAATAATGGGTAGCCACCCAGGAGGGCACCGCAGACGAGGCATCCGTTGGACCATGCGCTGTGTCCGAGCGTGCGCGAGAACCGCGGACGGAGTGGCCCTGCCCCGAATATGGCGAGGTCCGATTCGGAGAGCTGGCTCGCGATTACTTGGAGAACTTCCGCGTGTGCGAAGACGAGTTGGCCTTCGTCCTCGCAGGCGATCACGGCCATCGTGTCCTCGCCGCATTTCCAGCAGGGCTGGGGGAGCCCTGCGATATTCAGGAGTGGATCATCGTCTGACGGGAGCAGTGTCAGCCAGTGTGTAAAGGGCTCGGTATCAAGGTCGTTGGGTACGTACCAAGACCGCGCATCGCGGTCCCATCGCGCACGAAGAGCCTTTACTTGCTCGTTGTCGTGGAAAGGCACGTCCAGATAGAACTTCTCTTCCTCAGGGTCTTTTCTCGTCGTCATCGGGCGGCCGGCGTCTGCGTGGGTGGGGCTAGGGCGCATCCGTTGCGCGCGGCGGCGCGTCTGAGATCCTCGTCCCAGCTGACGAGCGTGATCGCCTCACCAGCCGACAGCGCGCTGGCGAGATGAACTGCGTCATAACCGCGCAGAGCGAACTTCTCGGCGAGCTCGCCAGCCTCGCGCGCCAGTTGTACGTCGATGCCGATGAGCAACAGTTCGCGTTGCAGAGACTCGAAATCCTTAAGCGCCCGCCCGTGGGCGGCGGCGGTGAGCCGGGCGCCGCGTCGTGCGGCCGCGAGCGCCGCACGACCCTCCGGGTATGCAAGGATGCTTGAGGTCCCGGGATGTGGGGTCGCCCACAGCTCGCTCGCCAGTTCGGATCCTTCCTCGGCGATCACGAGCTTGACGAGCGCCGAGGTGTCGAAGTAGAGGATCAGCGGCGTTGCTCGGCGACTAGCTCGGAAACCGGGCCGCGTGCCTTGACCTGCGCGCGTCGCGCGGTCCGCTGGCGGCTCGGCGGTGTCACGAGGCCGCGTCGAACGAGATCCTGCAGATGATCGTTCTCCCTGACTGCGGACAGGCGGGCGATCGGTTGCCCGCGGCGCGTGACAAGCACCTCCGCGCCACCCTGAACGTGCTCCAAGTGCTCGCTCAGGCGATCATGCAGGGCACGCACACCGACCTCATACGTCTGCGCTGGTAGCGTCATGAAGTGATCTTAGCAGCTACATAGGCGGGGACCGCGACGGAAGCGACATCGCGGCGAGGCTGATCGACTTATCATGCGTGATAAGGTATGGCTCGTGAGCGACGCCGTCCAAAGCCCTGTTGGCCGTTCCGCTGTAGATGCGGCTGGTGGCCGCGCCGTTCGCAGCGAGGCGTACCGTGACGCCCGTGCTGAGTATGCGCGTATTCGTGCTTTGCGCGAGGTCAGCCCGATTGCTGCGCATCTGCGTGAACGGCGGTTTGAGCTGGGGCTGACTCAGGAGAAGGTCGCCAAGGCCGCGGGGACCTCGCACAGCGCGGTGTCGCGGCTGGAGAAGGGCACGCATATCCCGCAGCTGCCCACCCTGCAGCGGATCGCCGCCGTGCTGGACGAGGAGCTGCTCGTCTGCTTTCAACGCACCGTGGATGGCGAGGTTGAGCGGGAGTTCGCCGCCGTCGCCTGAGCCGCCGACCGGGGGACGGCGAGCGGGGCCAATGCAGAGGAGCGGAGGGTATTGGAACCAAGATTCTGGCGCGATCGACAAGATTGTGTCGGGGCTTCTGGCGGCGTTGGCGGCGCAAGAGGCCCGGTCGGGATTGAGCCAACTGGCCGAGAAGCTGGCTGGTCTCAGGGCCAGCGATGCCCAGCCACGGGCCATCATGAGTCGACGTCAGCGGCCTCGCCGTCCAGGCTGGGTGCTGGACGCCGTTGTTCGGGCGTTCGGCGATCGAGGCGGGCCGATGAGGCTAACGGAGATTCATGCGGCGATGGAGCGAGAGCTCGGTCAGTCGGTGTCCATCGAGTCCGTCAGTTGGTGTTTGCGCATGGGTACTCGTGGGCTTGACCCACGATTCATCCGAGTCGCCAGGGGCCGATACGCATTGGTGGAGCCCCGGTGCTGAGATGTCCCGCTGCTGCTACGGTTTCTGCGTGACCAAGACCGAGTTGCACGAGTTGGTGGATGCGCTTCCGGACGAGTCGCTGCCTGCGGCCGCGATCCTGCTCCGCCGTGCCCAAGACCCGGTTATCGCCAAGCTCGACGCGGTGCCGTATGACGACGAGGAAGTTAGCGAGGAGGATCTGCGGGCCATTCGGCAGGCGCGGAACGAGCCTGGCCTCCCTTGGTCTGAGGCCGAGGCGGAGCTGAGCACTGGCTGAGTCGCATGGATGGCGGATCGAGATCCGCCCGGCCGCACTGAAGTCTCTGCGACGGCTTGGCCGGCGGGACCGGGAGCGGATCAGCGCCGCGATCGGGGTGCTGCCTGATGGGGACGTCAAGCTGCTGCGTGGTGCCGAGCGCCTGTGGCGGCTGCGCGTAGGCGAATGGAGGGTGATCTTCGACCGTCGGGACGCCCACCGGGTGATCGATGTTCTCGCTGTCAGGCCACGCGGCCGCGCATACCGACGCTGAGATGGAGGCGAGTACCTCGGTGCCTCCATGCTCTCCTGCGCGCGGGCCGGAATTGGCCCCAGCGTGGTTCCAATAGCGACACTCAACCCTGCCGAAATGCAGGCGACGCAAGTACTATCGAACCAAGGTCCTGGTGCTTCTAACAATATTGTGACAGAAGTTACGAAGGTCTTGGCGACCGTCGACCGCTCCCGGCTGAGCTATGTGGCCAAGCGGCTCAAGCGGCTGCGGGCGAGCGATGCCCGACCACGGGCGATCACGAGCCGACGGCTACGGCCTCGCCGTCCGGGTTGGGTGCCGGATGCCGTGCGCGAAGTGTTGGCTGGGGCTGGGCCGATGAGGCTCAAGGATATTCATGCAGCAATGGAGCGACAGCTCGGCCAGCCGGTGTCCATAGAGTCCGTCAGTTGGTGCCTGCGCATGGGTGCTCGCGGACTTGACTCACGATTTGTCCGAGTCGCCAGGGGGCGATATGCGTTGGTGGAGCCACGGCATTGAGATGTGCGCTGCTGCTACTCGTTGGTCTTGCTGTCACGAGCGTCCGAGGTTGATGTATCGGTTGTTGGCGCGTTCCGAGTGGCCTCCTCGGGTGCGATCACGCGGACCCCGAGGGGTTCGAGGGCGTCCTGCATGCGCTTGTCGTAGGTTGCTACGCCTGCAAGCTGCTTGCCGAGGCCGAGCGCGCTGGCGATGTGGATGGCGTCAAGTGCGCCAACGTGTACCGGTTTCACCTTGCGTGCCGCAGCGACGACGCCCTCGCTGAGCGGAACGATCGCGGCCGAGGAAAGCACTCCCTGAAGCACCAGGCTGCCATCGATCACCGCGTCGGCCCGTTCCTCACGGGCACGCGCCACAGCGCGCGGCAACTCGACTTCCGCGATGACGCTGGTTGCGAGTTCCTTCCATACCAGGAGCTCACGCTCGATCGCGGCGGACTCTGCCTCGCGTACGAGCAGCTTGAGCAGCGCGGAAGTATCGACGTAAAGGATGGCCGGGGGTGGCGCGGGCGGTTCAGCGGTTGCCATGCCCGTCGTCGGGCCGCTCGCCACGCACCGCGAGAAGAGCCCGTGTGCCGGCGTCAGTGATGGGCCCGCTCAGAGGTCCTCGTTCCGCGAGCACATCGCGCAGGCTCCGCGTGGCAGGCCGAAGCGCCCCCGCACGGTCGGTGGCGGCCTGCGTCCGGGCGGCGCTCGTGAGCGAGGTATCCCGGCCGACCTGAGTATGCCGTGGCTTGGCCATGCCCAATAGGCTACCGCTTGCCCGAGACGCTTCGTCCCGGCTACCGAGTCCGCGCCTGCGTGGCTCGAAACTCGTGGAGAAGCGCGTCGCGACGGCCGCGCCTGCGCTCCGCCTTCTTCAGCGACGGCAGCTTCTGCGGCTTGCAGAGCAGACAGCCGGCGCGGCGCTGCTTGGGGCGCCTTCGCTTGTGGTGGGCCATGACCTCAAGCTATCAGCAGACGCCGTTCCGCAGGCACGGCCGCGCGTCTGGTTCGAAATAACGACGTTCAACCCTGCCGAAATGCAGGCGACGCAAGTACTATCGAACCAAGAGGTCCAGTCGTCGCTGGGCTATCTGGCCAAGAAGTTGGCTCGATTGCGCGTCAGCGATGCGCCATCGCGTGCGATTACGAGTCGGAGGCGTCGGGCTCGGCGGCCAGGCTGGGTCCTCGATGCGATCGTTCAGGTTCTCGCTGATCGAGCCGGGCCGATGAGGCTCGGCGATATTCATGCAGCAATGGAGCGTCAGCTCGGTCAGTCGGTGTCCATGGAGTCCGTCAGTTGGTGCCTGCGGATAGGTGTTCGCAGACTTGATCCCCGATTCGTCCGAGTGGCCAGGGGTCGATATGCGTTGGTGGAGCCACGGCTTTGAGATGTCCCGCTGCTGCTACGTCGGACGCCGGGCGCTTTACAGATGGCTGATTGTGAGCTGGGGTCGCAGCTCTTGGAGCGCCTCGACGATCACATCTCGGTGGCACTCGGTGTGGTCGCGCTCGAAGCAGAGGAGGCATGCTGGATCGTCGCCGAGGCCGTCAGCGAGTTCGACGAGCGCTGATCGCGATCCGTTGTTCAGATGCTTGCGGTAGACCGCCGCGCCGCCCTCGACATCGCCCGCCCAATAGCGCTCGCGGTTTGGTTTCGGGTTGCCTAGCGCCTTGACGTGGACATACTCGATGTCGGCTTCGCGCAGGGCGTCGCTCAGCGCCGTCTTCGAGAACCCGCGCCGTCGCGACAGCGGCAGCTCGCGGACGTCGATGAGCCGGTCGATGCCGGCGTCGAGCAACTCGGCGATTAGCTCGTCGAGCGAGCGCCCCTCGTACCCGACCGTAAAGAGTTTCGGCGTCACGGCTGGCATATTCGACATCAGAAGAGAGACGCCTCCGGGGCGTGCTGCTCGCTTCGGGTGCACGAGCCCGAGGATCAGGAACGAGCCTGGATGCCTCAGCATACTCCCGGTGATGAAGCGCGTGTCGTAGTGGTCGCTGCAGTACTGCTCGAAGAACTTCTGGCGGATCTTCGCATGGATCGTTGCCTCGTCGTCGCCCTTCTCGCCGAGGCTCCGGTACAGCGCTCCCAACTCCCAGTCGATGAGGGACTGTTCGTGGCCCGGACATGCCGGGTCTGAGCAGCGGTACGCGAACTTCGCCT